>NZ_PQNY01000007.1 GCF_002917885.1 Flavobacterium croceum DSM 17960 | reverse complement strand
GGTATATGGCGTTGGTAAGCCGGTTTAAATTATCGTATTGATAGCCGTATTTGCGCAATACATTGTCGGTTTGTGTACGCCAATAGGTTTCGGCTATATTGCCGTTGTAGAGCGGTGTACCTGTGTAGCCTACTTCGTTTCGTACAGTATCATAATTAATATTAAAAGCAAATAAATCGTTTGGTGTATCTTGTAGGCTTTGTGTGTTGTTTATTGCCGTAAGCCAGCCTCTTATATTGTAGGTGTAATCTACTTTTTGTAGGGCTGTAGCTCCTGTAGTATCGGTACCTCCCACACGCTTGCTTATGAGCTTGCCTAGCTCGTTGTAGGTGTTAAATGCCAACAACTCTGGGGTTCCGTTGGTGCCTATTTTGTGTGTATGTGTAAGTAGACGTTCTTGTTGGCTGTAACTAAAGTCATCGCGAGTAAGTAGTTCGGTATCGCTTGTAATGCGTTTGTGTTTGGTAACGGTAAAATTTACTCTACCCGTAAAAGCATCAAGTCCGTTTTCAACCACTGTATAGCCACCCATATAGTTTGTAGTGCTGGTTTTTAGTATGTGTGCTTTGGCATCGTAAAGCATATAGCTTGTAGTGCCTTTTATGGGTGTTGTAGTGCTGCTCTCGGGCACTCGTACCCAACTTCCTGTAGGTAAGCCTTTGGGTTTTACGGTGTTGTTGTAATATACGTTTTGCCCTTGTATGGAGGCAAAACTTGTTGGGGCATTTGGAAAATCGTAATCGTCGTAATAATGTACAGTAAGCACCTGCATAGTGGTAGGGCTTACAGTATTGGTATAGCGCAAGGCTACATTGTTTAGGGTAGTATTTGTGGTGGTTTTACTTTCGTTAAGTACTGTAGTGTTAGTATATGTACTTTGTTTAGTAGCACGTAAACTTGCCGAAAAGGGTGTGGTCTCTTGCTCCCAACCTGTGTAAACTACCCTGTTAAAAGCATCATATTTGGTAATCATCCAACCTTGTATAGGGGTGTTTGGCAGATTGTTTTGTTGGTCGCTAAAAGGGGAGTAGGTAGGCCCTGTGGCCACTACACGGTCGAGTTTGTCGTATACTATATATTCCCATTGTTTACCAGGTAGTTTTTTTTCAACCAAACGGTTGCGGTAGTCGTACTTGTATTGGTAGCATAAACCATCGAGTGTTGCGCTTGAAATTGTAGTAAACAAAGGGGGTAACACATAGGTTAGGTTTCCATAATCGTCGTATACATAATAGGTGTTGTAGGCTGTATTGTTGTTAAAGGTTCTTTTTAAAACTATTCTGCCTTCTTTGTCTTTAAACTCTTGTATGGTATTGTTGTTTCCCAAAGTCCAGTTTTCATCTTTGGTAATGGTTTTATAGAGTTGGTAGTTAGCATAGGTTCCGTTTTCTATAATATTAATGTCGTAAACCTTGTTGGTTGCATTCCATGTGGTTGTTACATTAAATCGTTTTACGGTATCAATACTGGTATTGGTTTGGTAGTCTAGTTTTATTTCGTGACCGCTACCTAAATTCCATACTGTTCCTGGAGCTGCTTGTTTGAGTACTCTATTGAGCGGAGAGGCTTCAAAGAGTTTTTCGCTATAGGGTGTTTGCCCTGTGTAGAGAGTATAGTTTTGTACATCGGTAGTAGCAGAGGCATTGTAGGCAAGGGTTGCCGATGTGGTTGTATAAGGCAAGTATTCTTTTGCTTGCCTTCCAAAGGCATCATACTCGATAGGTGTAACAATGTCTTTGCCTGTATTGGATTGCCTGCCTGCTATGGTTTGTATGGGGCGACCTAGTCCGTCGTAATAGGTTATTTGTTGTACAGCTTGTGCCGTAGTTGGGGTACTAAGGCTACTGGTAGTAGCTACTTTGTAGGTAGTGGTTTTGATGTAGTTTTCGCTTTGGGTTTGTGCGTAATGGTGTAACACAAATGCCCATACAAAGAAAAATGTATAAAAAAAGCGTTTATTTAAAACGGGCAATACTGTATATGATGTATTCATTTGGCTTTGGTTTTAAATGGTTAAGGTCTGTAGTGGTATTGGTTTTCGCTGAGTATATTTCCGTTTTTATCTTTTACATATTGTAATCGTCCAAAGGTATCGTAAGTAAAGGTTTGTCGGTCTGCTTTTGGATCGGTTATTGTGCTTACCCCTACTAGCGGGATATAGGTGTATGTAGTAACCATAGCATTGGGCAGACTACTACGCAAGGCGTCAAGAGCTGTAAGTAACGATGCCTCGTTGCTGCCATTGGAGAGTGTTTGCAAATTGTTTACATAACTACTCACTTGGCTGTAACTTGCATTTTCTATTTTGGCAATGGGTTGTGTTTGGTTGTAACCCCAAATAATGCTTACAGGTATACCACTTTCTAGCGTATATTGGGTTAAATTACCTTTGTTGTCATAGCTGTTGTATGTAATTTTGGTTTCGAGGTTATTATTACCCTTCGAAGATTGTATTGTAGATGGTAAGATTGCATTATTAAATAAAGAATAATTGTATTTTTTTGTAGATAATAACGTTCCATTTTTTTCTTGTTTGCTAAATAATAAAACATCAGAGCATTTTTTATTTATTAAATTGTTACTTAGTGTAATGTCACTATTACTTACAGATGAAAATTCGGGAAAAAGAGAGTTTTTTACAATTGAATTGTATATAAATGTAGATGTTATTATCTCATTTTTTGAGTTTTTAAAAATTTCTTTATAAGGTAAACGATTTACAGTGTCATATATATACTCTTTTTCCTGAGTTATTGAATGGCTTATACCATTATTATAAAAGTAATCAGTTACTGTTTGTTTTTTTATTTTTGCCCATGCAAGTAAACTAGAATTAATTATGTACAACCCATTAGGAGTGGGATTTGAAAGATTAATAGAGATATATTCCAAATTGCTAAAATAATATTCATTAGTTAATTCTTGTTTAATTTTATAAGAACTATCATATGTTTTTTTATGTAAGACTTGTCCCCAAAGTAGAGGTGGATAAGTAGGGGTCGATATATAACTATCATTTTCTACAACAGATGTTCCATAAGGCAAAAAATAGTCTGGAGCAAGGTAGGTATATTCTTCTTTACCTAAATTTGGTTTTTGTGAGACTGTAATATTCTTATAGATTATTATTGGTTGATAAGGATCTATACCAAACATATTTATATCTGAAGCAGAATACAATTGTATAATAAAGTTAAGTCTGCACCCGCTACTTCTATTAGGTTCATTAAACATTCTATAGTCATAATGAAATTCTTTTACTGGAATATTGTCTTCTCTCACAGTATTGTTTGAAGTTGTATAATACATAGGAGTAACTTCTTTATCAAAAATAGCTATATTCTTAACTCTAATACCTGCGCCATAATCCCATTTTTTTAGTACAGGGTTTGGAATTTTTTTTCTAATTCTAAATGGTATTGAGATATCTGGATCTGCTGCTAGCACTTTCAATAAAAAAGGCGGAGTTAATGGGATTAAAGTATTAATATCTGAGGCACGTAACCCAGTAAAGTTACAATCTTCTGTAGGGTAGTAAGTAGAACCAAATGTACAAACAGGAGTAGTTAAGTTACTAGCTGAAAAAAAACCAATTTTAGGGTATAATAAATTGTTATTGTCTTCTTGTATACCGTCCATAGTATAAGGTGATATATCAGCCTCTAATAACAAACCATGTAATGACGGAATGTTATTAAGAATTAATGACCCGTTAATTTGACCATCAAAAATAGTTTGATAGCTATAATTGTGTGATAATTCAGAAAAGAAAGCATCACTTTCATAAGGAGTAAAATCTGGCAAAAAATCTGCTCCTAAACTTACTCCTGCCTCGTCAAATGAATAATCGTTAGATTCATAGTCAAATATTTTACATCCTCCTGTAGGATAACTAATTTTTTGTAGTACACCTGTAGTGCAAACTTCAGGCGATACTTTTTGACTTCCATACCAAGGTCCACAAAATGCATTTTGAAATCCAAAATAATCAAAACCAAGTATATAGCCTTGAAAAGAATTTTGATATAACTCTTTATAATTAAACTCATATTTGTCTGCTAATGATTCATTATTGTTGTACACAAATAATTTACCAGGCATTTGAGAAAAATCATGTTTTGAGATTAAAGTGTTATTAAAATCAAATACTTTTACTGCATTTAGTTTTGTTTGAAACGGATTACTAACAAATGTATCATTTGTAAACTCTATTTTTCCTTTGCCTACTATATTTATAGAACTTAAAATTTTATTTTTAAGAGAACAAGGATAATAAGGACTAGGAATTTCTTTTTGCAAAGTTTGGTAGTTATATACACAAAGGCTAAGGTCGTTTTTATTTTTAATTTCTGTAAGAATAAATTCATCATATGCAAAATACCCTCTTATACCAGATGGGGGAGTATAATTTGCACATTCTTTACTTTTATATCCAGAAAATAAATATTGATTACCACTAGAATCATAAAATGTGAAAGAATGTATTACATTTGTTACTGGGTCATATTGAACATTTAATTTTAATTCTCCACTTTTGTTTTCTGTAATAGTTACAATAAAGTCATCATTATTTCTTCTAATATTAAATTTCCCACGATATCCTAAAAAGCTAAATGAATATGATTGTTTATAACTGTTAGTAGAAGAATCTTCGTAATCAGGTGAATGAGGTCCAGAAATACTTTTTCTAGATATAAAGCCTCCTTTAAATAAACTCCAACCCACACCTATTTCACCTCCCATTCCTCCAAAACGAATGCCATAAGGATGATAGGCCAAGGTAAGGTCAATATTTACAGAGGCGTCTATGGTAGGTATTGAACATACAGGAAAAGAAATATCTGCTAATCCATGTGCAGAAATAGTTTCTATTTCATTAAATAAATATAAATTGTTTAATGTAGGGTTTGATACCGTGAAGTTGTTTGAGGTATCTATAATCTGTGCAAAAGCAACATTAAATTTAATTAATGTATATATTGTTATTACTAAAATTTTTCTCATGGCTTTAATTTTTGTTATTAGATTTAATAATTTTCACACCATCGTTTTGTACGTTGGTTTTAATGTTTACAATATAAATTCCTTCGGGATAGTTAGATAAATCAACAGGAATAGTTCGGCTACCATTAATATCAAAACGTTGTAAAGTTTTACCCGATAAATCTACAACGCTAGCAGTTCCCGAGGTGTAATCGTACCCTATAGCAATATTAGTATACGACAAAGCGGGGTTAGGGTAAGCATCTATAAGTACTTTTGGAGTATCAGGTTTTTGTTCGTCTTTAAGTTTTACAACCCAAAAATCGGTACTTCCTATAGCGGTATTTCTATCTTTGGAAGCTGCAGCGGTTTGTTTGCCCATACTAAGCACTGTAGGAGCTTTACTTGTGCCACACATTAAGTAAGCACCATCACGCATCAATACTGTTTTTACCAAAACTTCTTCACCTTCACTGCCTACACTTTTATCCCACAAGATGTCTCCTTTTTCGTTTATTTTTAGAGCAACATAGTCTGCAGTGCCATTTTTATATTTAGTAGAATCTAGTAACGGATTAGCGCCTTTTTTTTGAGTAATTCCTTTAGCAAAACCGCTTAAAAGATAGGTACCATCTTTATTGTCTATAATAGAAGATAAAAGGTCGTACGCTCCTATATTGTAGGTATCTTGCCATTGTACCACACCATCAAGATCTGTTTGCAAAAGCCATATATCTGTACCTTGTTTGTTTGCTGTAGTTTTGTCGTTATCTGTTTCAGAGTTTGAATGACCACCCATCCATAGAGAGCCATTAGTTTTAAGAAGAAGTACTGTCAAATGGTCGTCTTGAGCGCCTCCATAAGATTTTTGCCATAGGAGTTCTCCTTTTTTATCGATACGAAGCACCCAAAAATCGCCCATGCCATTTAGCGTAGCTGTTTTAGTACCATCAGAAGGAGAGTTTGAATAGCCACCAAGAATAAAACCACCGTCGGGTAATGCTATCGCATCTTCAAGAATATCATTGTAACTGCCGCCAAATGTTTTTTGCCATTGTATGGCGCCTTTACGGTCTGTTTTAATAACCCAATAGTCTAGAGCACCATAATTTTCTTCTGTTTTATCAAAAGCTTTGCTAGAAGCAGAAGATCCGGCAATAAGATAACCATCTGGGGTTACTAGTATTTTTTTAATTTGTTCTTGCCCTTCACTACCTATGGTACGTTGCCATTCTAGGTTTCCAGCGGCATCAAGTTTGAGTATCCAATAGTCAGCTTGTCCGTATGCGGGTTGCGTTTTGTCGGCTCCTTTATCAGAAAAAGAATCTCCACCAAGAATAAAGCCACCGTCTGGAGTAGGGGCAATGGTTTTGAGTAAATCCATGGCTTCACCTCCATAACTTTTTTGCCATTCGGGTTCACCGTGTTCATTCATTTTCCAAAGCCAAAAATCAAGATTTCCTTTGTTGTTTTGGTCTTTAGTGCCTGTTTTCCCCGATAGAGAACTTCCAGCAAGTAGAAACCCATAATCTGCTGTGGGTATAACATCTGCAAGGTATTCTGCGTGTTTGCCTCCCATGCTTTTTTCCCAAGTTATTTTTTGAGCAGACATAGAAGAAACGATACAGCTTAAACACCAAATAAAGAGTTGTTTCGTGGTGTGCATAATCAATTATATTTTAACGTTTTACACACATAAGTACAACTATATTAGTAAACAAAAAAATAAAATCGATAAACTACATCAAAATTTAACATATTTCCCTGTTTTGGGTTTTTTGAAGAGAAATAATCATGGGGTTTTATACTCTTGTAGCGCATTATTTTATCTGGAATTAATTGCGAATCTTTACCAACGGCATCCTAAAAATACCGTACTATTTTTATACTATTGTACTGTTAATATCTTCGGTTTGTGGGATAAAGTTTTCAAATAAAATAAACATGTATTTCAAAAAAAGCAAAGATGAGTTACAATGTATGTCTAGTATATGCTTAGTGTATCATTAATGTATGCCTAGTGTATGCTAGAAGTATAGATAAGGTATATCAATAGTATTACGTAGCTATAAATTAATAAATGCAAGTTTATTAAACCCCGCTACACACGAATCCTTTCGTGTGGTTTCTACATATAAAACCACATTATTTTCTAAATATCTATTTATGTAACTTTTAAGCACTAATACATGCTTATCGTTTAAATTGTTATGCTAGACAATTCGTATGAGACTATTGTTTTTAGTATACAACAAAAAGCACTACATTGTAGAACTAGACAAGCAGTACTTAGTTTTTCTTTTTTAAAATAACACTAAACAGCAAAGCTCCAAGTAACGATACAAGAACGCCTAAAGGTAGAATTTCCATAAATGTTAAAAGAATAATCATTACCGGACTTTTGTACCATTCTTTGTACTGATTCATTTCTGCAGTTACGGTTGCTACATCTTCGGGTTTTGCTTTATCAATCATCATTTGACTGTAATGTTCGATAAAATTTGGAAAAAAATTGTAGTAAATAAACAGCCATACAATTACATACATTACCGAAGCAATGAGAGCGATTAAAAAACCTGTTGTAAATGCTTTTATAAATGAAATGCTCCCATTGTTGGCCTGTTTTTGTTGTTTAATTCCAATAAATACAAAAGAAAAAGCCAAAATCATACTTGTAAAACCAACAATCATACTGGGTTCACTAGTAGGATTGTATTTCATGTAGATTGTCATACATACCATAAACATAGAGACAAGTATGCCCGAAATAATTCCGTTTTTTAAGATACTATTTTTCATAACATTTTTTTTGGTTGGTGTATCAAATATAAAAATTTCTTTAACATAAGTTCTATATATGCTTACCCTTTTTTACTTGTATACTATATCCATTCTCAGATTATTGTTTTTTATAGTACATAAATATTGTTTGAGCTAATAAGAATTTATTTTTCTATATAGAAAATAATAAAAAGATGTACAGAAACCATGTAAAAGATGTACGGAAATTAAGTAAAAGATGTACAGGAATTATATAAAAGATGTACATCTTTTAAAAAAAAGAAACGCACAAAACTATTATTACAACCTTTTAGTAAGAATATAATGCCGAGTTTGTATGCTCGTGTGCCTGTGCTTTTTTGTAAGTAAACTTATAAATGTTTACTACCTTTGCCAAAAAAATAGAAGTATGATTGCAAAAACGCCCAAAGATTCTCTTACTACCCTTACCGATATTGTTTTGCCAGGCGAAACAAATCCTTTAAATAACCTTTTTGGAGGTGAACTTTTGGCTCGTATGGATAGAGCAGCAAGCATTGCCGCACGAAGACACTCCCGTAGAGTATGTGTAACGGCTTCTGTAAACCATGTGGCTTTTAATAAAGCCGTTCCGCTTGGTAGTGTGGTTACTGTTGAGGCAAAAGTTTCGAGGGCTTTTAAATCTTCTATGGAAATTTATTTGGATGTTTGGATTGAAGATCGCGAGAGTGGCGTAAAAACCAAGGCCAATGAAGCTATATATACTTTTGTAGCGGTTGATGAAACTGGAAATCCTGTAGAAGTGCCCGAACTTGTACCCGAAACAGAAGAAGAAAAAACACGTTTTGATGCTGCACTTCGCAGAAAACAACTAAGTTTGGTTTTGGCAGGCAAATTAAATCCACACGATGCTACCGAGTTGAAAGCGTTGTTTAACTAAAACATATTGTTTATAGCACGGTTATAGTATTTTTATTGTTTGCTGTACGTATTCTTTTTTGAGAATTATTTACTTCGTTTGTTTTAAAAATGTGATAAAAATCATATTTTTAAATCTCTATTTAAGTATCTTTGTATTTTAATTCAATCTAAATAAAGCTTTGGTAAAAACATTAGATACGTTTGCAAAAGGCGAAAAAGGCATCATTGAAGACGTTTCGTTGGATGAAATTCCATTGAAATTGATAGAAATGGGATGTTTGCCCAATAGCGAAGTAACATTGCTACAGATAGCTCCTTTTGGCGATCCGCTTTATTTTAGTATAAACGATGCGCATGTTGCCATTCGCAAAGATACCGCAAAACATATTTTGGCAAAATTGTAAACATGGCAGATTCTCTTATCAAGGTTGCATTAATTGGTAACCCCAATGTGGGCAAAACATCTGTGTTTAATGCACTTACAGGTTTGCATCAGCAAGTAGGCAATTATCCAGGTATAACGGTAGATAAAAAAATAGGAACTTGTAAAATTAATGATACTACAAGAGCCGAAATACTAGATTTACCAGGTACATATAGTTTGAATGCCAGTTCTATAGACGAAAATTTAGTTATAGAATTGCTTATGAATAAAAACGACGAGCATTTTCCAGATGTTGTTGTGCTTGTTGCCGAAGTAGAAAATTTAAAGCGCAACTTATTATTATATACCCAAATTAAAGACTTAGAAATTCCTGTTGTACTTGTTATTAATATGTGCGACCGAATGAAGCTTAAGGGCATAGAACTTGATATTCCGTTACTAGAACAACATTTAAAAACCAAAATTGCTTTGGTAAGTTCTAGAAAGAACATAGGCATAGATCAAATAAAACAGCAAATTTTAAATTATAAAAACCTATCTACAGAACCTTGTTTGCACGCGTCTTCTATAGATGTTGCTTATTTTGATAAATTACAAAAGGCATTTCCAAATCAGCTTTTATATAAATTATGGTTGGTAATTACACAAGATGTAAATTTTTTAAATTTAGATAGAAAAGAAATCCCAAATAGTTTTACCAAGTCGCATTCAGAGTTAAGAAAACTACAACAAAAAGAAACCATAAAGCGCTATCAATTTATCAATGATACGCTAAAAATGGCTCAAAAAATAGACAAAGCCAAAGCAACAAGTTGGCAGTATAAATTAGATGCGTTGCTTACTCATAAAATAATGGGCTATGTAATATTTTTTGGCATTTTATTGCTAATATTTCAATCTATTTTTGATTGGAGTAGTGTACCTATGGACTATATAGATGAGTGGTTTGCCAATTTAGCCACGTATGCTAAAAACAATTTACCTTCGGGAGAGTTTACTAGTTTACTTAGCGAGGGCGTTATACCAGGCATTGGCGGCATTGTTATATTTGTTCCACAAATTGTTTTTTTGTTTTTGTTTATTTCGGTTTTAGAAGAAAGTGGCTACATGAGCCGTGTGGTTTTTTTAATGGACAAAATTATGCGTCCGTTTGGGCTTTCAGGAAAAAGTATTGTACCGCTTATATCGGGAACCGCTTGTGCTATACCCGCCATTATGGGAACCCGAAATATAGAAACTTGGAAAGAAAGACTCATTACTATTTTGGTAACGCCTTTTATTACTTGTTCGGCTCGTTTACCCGTATATGCCATACTTATAGCACTCATTATTCCCGAAAATAGACTTTTTGGCTTTTTAAGTTTGCAAGGTTTAACCTTAATGAGTTTGTATTTAATAGGTTTTATTATGGCGATAGCATCGGCCTATGTATTAAACAAGATAATGGCATCGCAACACAAATCGTATTTTGTTGTAGAAATGCCAAGTTATAAATTGCCAATGGCAAAAAATGTAGGTATCAATGTTTTAGAAAAAACGAAATCTTTTGTTTTTGGGGCAGGAAAAATAATCTTAGCCATATCGGTATTGCTTTGGTTTTTAGGTTCGCATGGGCCAGGCAACGATTTTAAAAACGCTCAAAAAATTGTTGAAGATAAAGTATATACTAGTAAATACCCTATTAATCCTTCTGTTATACCAGATAGGGTAGATGAGTATAAGCTGGAACACTCGTATATAGGCATTCTTGGTAAATCTATAGAACCTATTATTAAACCTTTAGGTTACGATTGGAAAATAGGCGTTGCGGTAGTGAGTTCGTTTGCTGCACGCGAAGTTTTTGTAGGAACGCTAGCAACTATTTACAGCGTGGGTAGCCATAGTGATGAAGAAGCGACTATAAAAAGTCAGATGAAAAACGAATTAAGAGAAAATGGCGCTCCAGTATTTGATTTTGCTACAGGTATTTCGCTTTTGTTGTACTATGCTTTTGCTATGCAATGCATCAGTACATTGGCTATAGTAAAACGAGAAACAAACTCGTGGAAATGGCCGTTAATTCAGTTGGCTTTTATGAGTGGTTTTGCCTATTTATGTTCACTTGCGGCTTATCAATTATTAAAATAATGATGCAACAAATTTTAGTATATATTGCAGTAGCAGTTTCTGTTGTTTTTTTAATAAAGAAGTTTTTTGGTAATAAAAAACCAAAAAAAGGTTGTGGCACTGATAATTGCGGTTGCGATTAATCTTTTACAAGAAGCAAAGGAATGGCTATTTTATGCCGAACCATATTAACCGTAGTGCCAAAAAGTATGTCTTTTATGCCTGTGTGCCCATGTGTTCCCATAATAAGTACATCATAGTTTCCTTCATTAACTATAGTAGAGATTATTTTGGAGGGTTTTCCAAAACCCAATTTTGTGGTTACAGTATATCCTTTGCTTGTTAATACCTCAAAATAGTTGTCTAATAAAGCTTTATCAATAGCGGTTTCATGGTCTCCAACTTTATTTCCATAAAACATAGCGCCTACACTTTCAACAACATGAATTAATGTATAATGCGCATTTATTCCTCCCAAATCTACGGCGTGTTGTATTGCTTTCTCATCGGCCGATGAAAAATCTACCGAAACTGCAATATGCTTTTTAGTATAATTTTTTAATGAATCAAGTTTTAATTTGGTGTGATGCGGTGAATGATTGTCTATATAGTTTTTGTATTTAGAAACAAATGGTTTAAATACAATATAGAGCAATAAGACTAAAAATCCAATGGCTAGAGGTACTACAGTAACCCATAAATATATTGGGTTTTGTGTTGTTTTTATCCAGTTTTCAATTTCATCAAAAACCAATTTTATGTTGAGCGACACAATAATCAAAGCAATAATCCAAGCCGAAATTTGTGTAGTTTTATTGATGTGAAAACCTTTCATTTTCGATTTATCACTTACAAAATGAATTAAAGGAATTATGGCAAAACCGAGTTGCAAACTTAATAGTACTTGACTAAAAACAAGCATTTTACCCGTTACGCTTTCGCCATATACTAAAATCACGACAACAGCAGGTACAATAGCAATTAGGCGAGTAATAATTCGTCTTACCCACGGTTGAATTCTTAAATTTAAATAACCCTCCATTACAATTTGTCCAGCCAATGTTCCAGTAATGGTAGAGCTTTGTCCTGCTGCTATTAAGGCAACGGCAAATAATATAGCAGCCCATTTTGTACCTAGTAACGGAGCCAAAAATTGATGTGCATCTTGAATTTCTGCAACTTCATACATGCCACTTTTATAGAATGTTGCGGCAGCCAATATCAATATAGCTGCGTTTACAAAAAAAGCTAAATTTAAAGCAATTGTAGAGTCTATAAAGTTATATTTTATAGCTTGCTTTATTCCTGTTTTATCCCTCTTAAATTTACGAGTTTGCACCAACGATGAATGCAAATACAAGTTGTGTGGCATTACGGTTGCACCAATAATACCAATGGCAATATAGAGCGCATCTTGGTTTGGTAAAGTAGGTACTAGTCCTGCAATAACTTTGTGTAATTCGGGTTGGGCAAAAATCATTTCAAAAACAAACGAAAGACCAATAATAGCTACCAACGTAATAATAAAAGCTTCCATTTTTCGGATGCCTTTATTGATGAGAAATAATAATAAAAATGTATCCAAAACCGTAATTAACACACCATAAAGTAATGGAATATCAAACAGTAAATTTATTCCAATTGCCATGCCCAATACTTCTGCTAGATCGCAGGCTGCAATAGCAATTTCTGCCAAAAAATAGAGTATATAATTAATAAAAGGCGTGTATGTTTCGCGCGAAGCTTGAGCTAAATCACGTTGGGTTACAATACCTAAACGAGCACTTAAACTTTGCAACAACAACGCCATAATATTACTCATTAGTAAAACCCATAGTAGTGAATATCCAAATTGACTTCCACCAGCCAAATCGGTTGCCCAATTCCCGGGGTCCATATAGCCTACACTAATTAAGTACGCAGGCCCAAGAAACGCAAGTATCTTTCTAAAACCTGTTTTTTTACCTTCGGTCGTTATAGATTCATGTACTTCTTCTAATGATTTACTCATTTTACGTTGTTTATAATGTCAAAATTACAAATATTAATTTCTTTATAACATTATAACGAATCTTTATCGTAGAATTATTCTAAAGAACGGTTTTCTCATTATCTTTGTACCGATTTTTTAAATCGAATTATTGATATTTAATACTAATTATAATAGATATGTATCCAGAAGAAATGGTAAACCCAATGCGTGCTGAACTTACAGACGCTGGTTTTGTAAATTTATATACTGCCGATGAGGTAGAAAATGCGATTAAGGCTTACGGAACTACATTTGTAGTTGTAAATTCTGTGTGTGGTTGTGCTGCTCGAAATGCTAGACCAGGAGCTATTATGAGTTTATCGGGCGATAAAAAACCTTCTAAACTTATTACTGTTTTTGCAGGTGTAGACAAAGAGGCCGTTGATGCAGCAAGAGCGAGTATGTTTCCTTTTCCGCCGTCATCACCAAGTATGGCTTTGTTTAAAAATGGTGAATTAGTTCACATGCTAGAGCGTCATCATATTGAAGGTCGTCCAGCAGAAATGATTGCTGAGAACTTAAAAGATGCTTACGCAGAATTCTGCTAAACGTCAAAGTCACATTATAAACCACCATTAAAAAGGATTTAAATTATGAGCTAAGCTTTTAATTTTATCCATTTTAATGGTTTGTTTTTTGTACCAATCAAATTCAAATTGTTCTATCTTTGCAAAGAATTATTCTAAATAGAGTAATTTTAATCTTATTTTTAAAATAACCAATGACAACTTCAGGAAAAATAGAATTAATGGCTCCTGCTGGAAATTTTGAGTCACTACAAGCAGCATTAGACAATGGTTGCGACTCGGTATATTTTGGCGTAGAGCAACTTAATATGCGTGCTAGAGCTACAATAAATTTTGTTCTAGACGATTTGCCAGAAATAGCTCGCAGATGTAATGAAAAAAATGTTAGAACCTATTTAACATTAAATACCATTATTTACGACCACGACTTATCTATTGTTAAAACCCTTTTAGCAAAAGCTAAAGAAGCTGGTATTACGGCTGTAATCGCTTCAGATCAAGCGGTAATTATGGCAGCAAAAACAATGGGTATAGAAGTGCATATTTCTACTCAACTTAATGTAACCAATATTGAAACCGTTAAATTTTATGCTCTTTTTGCAGATACGATTGTGTTGTCTAGAGAGCTTAGTTTGCGTCAGGTAAAAAGCATTACAGAGCTTATTGAAAAGGAACAAATAAAAGGGCCAAGCGGTAATCTAGTAGAAATTGAAATATTTGGTCATGGTGCTTTATGCATGGCTGTATCTGGTAAGTGTTATTTGAGTTTACACTCACATAATTCGTCTGCCAATCGAGGTGCATGTAAGCAAAATTGCCGCAAAAAATATACAGTAATTGATCAAGAAAGTGGTTTTGAAATAGAAATTGATAATGAGTATATGATGTCTCCAAAAGACTTATGTACATTAGATTTTCTAGATCAAGTAATCGATGCAGGTATTAAAGTTCTTAAAATTGAAGGACGTGGTCGTGCCGCCGATTATGTGGCTACGGTAATTAAAACCTATAGAGAAGCTATTGACGCTTACTACGAAGGCACATTTACCAAAGATAAAATTAATACTTGGATGAATGCATTGTCTACAGTTTACAATAGAGGTTTTTGGAGTGGGTATTACTTAGGTCAAAAATTGGGCGAGTGGAGTGATAATCCTGGTTCTAGTGCTACGCAAAAGAAAGTATATGTAGGTAAAGGAATGCATTATTTCCCTAAATCGAATATTGCTGAGTTCAAAATTGAAGCTTACGACATTAAAATAGGCGATAAGATTTTGATAACAGGTCCAAGTACTGGTGCCCAAGAATTAGTGATAGACAATATGTTTGTGAATGATGAGGTTTCAGATAAAGCTACAAAAGGAGATAGTTGTACACTAAAGGTTCCTTTTAGAATTAGACTATCTGATAAAATGTATAAAATAGTAGAAGCCTAATGGTAATAGTAACATTACAACGCGATAAATGTATTGGCTGCAATTATTGTGTAGAAATGGCTCCTGCCCAATTTAGAATGTCTAAAAAAGATGGTAAAACGGTTTTAATAAAATCTATTAACAACAAAGGTTTTCATACGCTCAAATCGCCAGACCATTCTATTGTAGAAAATTGCGAACTTGCCGAAAAGGCTTGCCCTGTACATATTATAAAAGTAAAAGAGACCTAAACTAGGTCTCTTTTATTTTCAATATAATTGATTTCCTTTATAGTAAAGAAGTAAGTAGATTAGGGTGTACTCCAATAATGATATTTAATACTATTGCTAGTACAGCAACTATTGAATAAATTAAAGATACTTTGTTGTTTTCTGTAGTATTATCTTCTTTGGTATACATAGCCAATATAAGTTTGAAATAATAGCCAATACTTACAATAGAATTTACCACTCCAAAAATAACAACTACCAAATAGCCCGCAGCTATTGTTTGACTAAACAACATAAATTTTGCAAAGAAACCTGCAAATACAGGTATACCTGCCATAGATAGTAATGAAGCTGTTAATACAGCAGCCATTAACGGATTTTTCTTTCCTAGCCCATTAAAGCTACTTATATTTTCATCTCTGCCACTACGTGATACATATATAATAACAGCAAAAGCAGCAATACCTGCCAAAGCATAAGCAGCTGTATAATAGAATAGGTTTGCAGCAACAGTTTTTATACTTAATAATGCCATAAGCATAAATCCAGCATGTGAAATACCAGAAAAAGCAAGCATTCTTTTTACATTATGTTGTTTGAGTGCCATAAAGTTACCCACAGTCATTGTTAGTATCGAAATAACAACAATAAGTATTTGTGTTTTATAGTCGAGTTCTACCATTAAGTTACTTGCCAATTTATACAATGTAGCGACAGCAACTACTTTTGCTAATGTGCTCATAGTGGCAGTAACTAGCGAAGGTGCACCCTCATACACATCTGGCGCCCAAAAATGAAATGGGAAAGCAGCAATTTTAAACAACATTCCTATTATAATCATTGTAACACCTATAGGAAACCAAACAGGTAACCCAGCACCTTGTGATAAGCCATAAATACTTGGTACATCAAAATAGCCTGTAGCTCCATATACTAAACATATACCAAATAATATAATACCCGAAGCAAACGAACCTAATAGAAAATATTTCATACCCGATTCATTACTTAAAACATTCAACCTATCGCTTCCTGCCAAAATATACAATGATATCGATAGCACTTCTATTCCTAAAAAGAACATAGCCATATTACCAAACGAAACCATAGCTACAGCTCCAGAAAGCATAAATAATTTTATTGAAATATAATCGGAAAATTTAGTAGGGTGTTCTTTATAAAAATCGCCTCCCATAGCTATTAAAAATATAGAAAGCACAATAAATAATGATGAAAAAGCCAATGAGAACTTGTTTACAATAATCATATTATTATAAAAACTCTCAGTGCCATTAAAATTATTCCAAGAATAGGCTAGTATTGCTAATAATCCTGCAACAGTAATAGGCACGATAAATTTTCTGAGGTTTATAACTTCAGCAAGTAAAACTACTATACCCAATCCTGCTATTGCAATTAATGTATCCATTTATAGTGAAGAATTATCGATTTATTATTGTTAAAATTTCTTTTACACTTGGTGTAACCAAATCTGTTATTGGTTTAGGATATAAACCATATAGTAGTAAAAAGGCTATAATGACTACAAAAACAAACGTTTCTGTCCAGTTTACATCTGCAAATGCTTTTGTATTTGTTTCTCCTAACATTACGTTTTGGAACATTTTTAGCATATAATAAGCTCCTAGAATAATTGTAGTACCACCAAATACTGCGTACCAAATATTAATTTGATATAAGCTGAATAATACTGTAAATTCTCCCACAAAATTATAAGTTCCAGGTAAAGCTACAGATGCTAAAACCAATAGTAAAAAAAGTGATGAAAACTTGGGAGTTTGACTTCTAATGCCTCCTAAATCTTTTATTTTATACGAATCGTATCTTCTATAAATTACTTCGGCAGCAAAAAATAGTCCTACTATTACAAATCCGTGTGCTATCATTTGTGCTATTGCTCCAGATAGACCATCTTGCGTTAGGGTATAACATCCAGCGGCAATAAGTCCTACGTGAGCCAAAGATGAGTAAGCCAAAAGCTTTTTTAAATCTTTTTGTTTTAATGCTACAATCGAACCATAAATTACACCTGCTATACTTAATGCAAGTACATAAGGCATATAGGTTTTGGCAGCTAATGGGGCAAGTGGTAATTGCCAACGAATTACGCTATACAATCCCATTTTTAGCATGATTCCAGATAAAAGCATTGTACCCACTGTAGGTGCTTTTTGGTATACTTTTGCTTGCCATGTATGAAAAGGTATAATTGGAATTTTAATAGCATAAGCCAAAAAGAAAGCCAAAAATATCCATGTTTGCTCTGTGCTGGTTAAGTTAAGTTTTACTAAATCGTTCCACAAGAAAGAGCCTGTTTTTGTATACAAATAAGCAAAAGCTATGAGCATAAATAATGAGCCTGCAAGCGTGTAGATAAAGAATTTAAGAATTGCTTTTTTTCTAGATTCTATACTACCATTACCCCAAATAAGAGCAATAAAATAGATTGGAATTAAAGCTAGTTCCCAAAATACATAATAAACCAAACCATCTGTAGCCAAGAAAGTACCTGTCATGGCAAAAGCCATAAATAGCACCAAACTATAAAAACTTTTGGCGTTGTTGTATATATTGCCAAAAGACGATAATACTATAACAGGCATAAGACAAGTGGTAAGTAACACCATCGCTAGTGAAATACCATCGGCTTGTAAAGATAAAAACACTTTTGGCGATTGTAGCCAAACGCCATTAAAGCTTATATTTTGATTTGCTAAATACAATTGGAGTAAATAAAAGCTTGCAAGTGCAGCCATAATACTAAAACCCAATGCAATTTTTGATGCCAACTTATTTCCCGAAACATAGGTAAGTACAGCTCCTAATAAAAATATTAATAATATAGTAGTTACATTCATTATGTAAAAAGTATTAAAACAAGAATAAATAACAAAGTATTAAACATACACCCAAAGTAAACATGGTTAAGTACCAGCCAATGCTTCCTGTATGTATTTTTTTACCTGTAACAGACATTTTATTGGCCATTGTACCAAAACCATATACAAGACTTCCAAGTGCGGGTTCGAGAGTTTCTCTAAAGAAATTTGAAAGTGATTTAATAGGTTTTACTATCAAGCTCATATAAAATTCGTCTACATAATATTTGTTGTACAATGTTTTTGCAAAGCCATTTATTTCTGCATCAGGTTTTGGAACGAAATTTTGTTTGATGTATTTTGAGTAAGCCATAAAAATCCCTACCAATCCTCCTGCAACGGCTATAGCCATTAGCATATATTCTGTAGTACCCAAGGTATGTTCTTTGTGTTCTGTAGCACTTAGTATTGGTGCTAAATAATGATTTAGCCAATTGTTTCCTGGTAAATTTAACAAGCCACCCACAGTTGCCAAAATTGCTAAAACTATTAATGGAAATGTTAATAGAGCAGGACTTTCATGCAAATGATGTTTTTGTTCTTCTGTACCTCTATACTCTTTATAAAAAGTCAAATACATTAATCTAAACATATAGAAAGCAGTCATTATTGAAGCTACAGACGCAACAACCCAAAGTATTGTATTGTTGTGAAAAGCCGTCATGAGTATTTCATCTTTTGAAAAGAATCCAGAAAAAGGAGGTATTCCAGATATTGCTAAAGTAGAAATCATCATGGTTATGAAAGTGATAGGCATAATTTTTCGTAAGCCGCCCATTTTTCTCATATCTTGTTCGTGATGCAAAGCGTGAATTACCGAACCCGAACCTAAGAATAAACAAGCTTTGAAGAAAGCGTGTGTAATAACGTGGAAAACAGCTACGTTGTATGCGCCAAATCCTAAAGCCATAAACATTAATCCGAGTTGAGATACTGTAGAGTATGCCAATACTTTTTTGATATCGTTTTGCACTAATCCTATAGAAGCAGCTACCAAAGCAGTTACAGCACCTACTACAGCAATAATAAACTGAATGTTTGGTACTAAATCAAACAAAAAGTTCATTCTTGTTATCATAAAAATACCTGCTGTAACCATTGTTGCTGCGTGTATTAATGCCGATACAGGAGTTGGCCCAGCCATTGCATCGGGTAACCATGTATATAACGGTATTTGCGCCGATTTTCCGGTTGCTCCAATAAAGAGTGATAGTGCTGCTAAAGAAAGTAAAGTTACATTTGCATTAGTTCCGCTAGTAATTAAGGTTTTTAATGTTGAAAAATCTAATGTAGAAAATAAGCTACCCAATATAAAAATACCTATTAGAAATCCTAAATCGCCAATACGATTCATGATAAATGCTTTTTTTGCGGCATCGTTATACTCTTGATTTTTATACCAAAATCCTATTAATAAATAAGAGCATAGTCCAACACCTTCCCAGCCTATAAACATGATTACTAAGTTGCTTCCTACAACAAGGGTAATCATAAAGAAAACAAACAAATTTAAATAGGCAAAAAACTTATTCAAATGTTCGTCATCGTGCATATAGCTTATCGAGTATAAATGGATTAAAGATCCAATACCTGTTACAAATAACAACCATAGTAATGAAAGTTGGTCTAGTAAAACACCCATATCCAACTTAAAATTATGTAACGAAATCCAATCGAAAAACTTTATAGAAATTGGTTTTCCTGTTTGATTTATTTCAACAAAGAAATAAATACTTGCCAAAAACGAAACCACTACTGCCAATGTGCCTAGTGCTCCCGAAACCGTTTTGCCAAGTTGTTTTCCGAAGAAAACATTTATTAAAAACCCAATGAAAGGGCTAAGTAGTAATACTAAAACTAAACTATTTTCCATTAGGATTTATCCTTTTAAATTTTTTAATTTACCAATATCTATCGAGCCTATATTTCTAAATACAGAAACCAATATGGCCAATCCTACTGCTACTTCTGCGGCGGCTACAGCCATAGAGAAAAATACAAATACTTGCCCTTCGGCATCTTGATGGTATGTAGAGAATGCTACAAATAGTAAGTTTACTGCATTAAGCATAATTTCTATAGACATAAATACTATAATGGCATTTCTTCTATACAATACACCAAATACACCTATACTAAAAAGAATTACTGCAAGATAGATGTAATTTTCTATACCAATTTCATTTAAAATATTGTTCATATTATTTCCCTGGTTTTTCTTTTTTAGACAATAATACTGCTCCAATCATAGCTGTAAGTAGTAGTATAGAAGCATATTCAAATGGTACTAAATACTCATTAAGCAATACTTTTCCTAGCTTTTTAATCGATTGAAAATCTTCTCCAAAGTTGTCGTATCTATCTATTGTGCCTGCAACAGGGTCAGAATTGATAAATATTAATATTAAAATAATGCACGTAAGTGAGAACAAAATAATCGCTACAAGTCGAGTAACTCTTGGTCTATGTACTTCGTGTTCTTTATTTAAATCCATGAGCATGATAGTATATAGTATAAGTACCATAATAGCACCAGCGTATACTATAATTTGTACTATAGCTAAAAACTGAGAGTTAAATAATAAAAAATGCCCACCTATACTCATCATACATACAACTAAATAGATAGCACTATGTATAGGGTTTCGTGTAAACACGGCCAAAAAAGCCATAGATAGCGTAATTGCCGATAGAATATAAAAAATTATTAATACTGTAGACATTAGTTTACTGAGTTTTGTTGGGTATTACGAATTGCCATTTCTAAAGGCATTACTAATTTGTCTTTGCCAAAAATAAAGTCTTCTCTATGGTATTGAGCAGGTACCAATTCTTTTGAAATGGTTAGATAAATGGCGTCTTTAGGGCAAGCCTCTTCACAAAGACCACAAAATATACAACGAAGCATGTTTATTTCATAAATTTCGGCATATTTTTCTTCTCTGTATAAATGCTCCTCACCTGGTTTTCTTTCTGCGGCTTTCATTGTTATAGCTTCGGCAGGGCATGATAAAGCACATAGCCCACAAGCAGTACAATTTTCTCTTCCTTGACTGTCTCTTTTTAGCATGTGTCGTCCGCGATATACTGGGCTAAAAGGTCTTACTTGGTCTGGATATTGTATAGTTGCTTTTTTCTTAAAAAAGTGTTTTATAGTAATCCATAATCCTTTTATTATAGCAATCAGGTATAATTTTTCTAAAAAAGTCATTTCTTTTTTAGAAACTTCTTTTTTACTTCCCGAGAGTGATATTGTTTGTAATGATGACATGTTCTGTAATTATTTAAAATCCTAAAAAGGCAAAAATTTCACTTCTTAACAATACAATTCCTGTAATTACGATATTTATAATACCTAGTGGAATTAATATTTTCCATCCTAAATGCATTAATTGATCGTATCTAAATCTTGGTATTGTCCAACGTACCCACATAAAAAAGAATATAAAAAAGCATAATTTTACAAATAATGCTAACATTCCTAATAGATTTCCTGCATTGTTACCCCAATGTTCTATTACCCAAGACATACCAGGGTAGTTGTATCCTCCAAAAAATAATACTGATATTATGGTAGCAGAAATAAACATATTGGCATATTCTGCAAATAGGTAAAATCCCATTTTCATAGAAGAATATTCTGTATGATATCCGCCAATAAGCTCTGATTCACATTCTGCTAAGTCAAAAGGTGTTCTGTTGGTTTCTGCAAAGGCACAAATTAAGAATATCAAAAACGATAATGGTTGGTAAAATACATTCCAATGTAATCCAGATTGTTGTTGTGCAATTTCTTTAAGACTCAATGTGCCTGTCATCATTAATAAAGCAATGATAGACAGTCCCATAGCTACTTCGTATGACACCATTTGAGATGCAGCACGAACAGCTCCCATGAGTGAGAATTTATTGTTTGATGCCCAACCACCAATCATAATACCATATACTCCAATAGATACAATACCAAAAACATACAAAATAGACACATCTATATCTGTAGCTTGTAATATTACGGTTCTACCAAATAATTCTAATTTGTCTCCCCAAGGTATTACTGCGCTGGTAATGAGTGCTGTACTCATCGCTATGGCTGGCCCTGTAAAAAACAAAATTCTATTGGGTGTATTGGGTTCAAATTCTTCTTTTGCAAATAGTTTTAAACCATCGGCAAGTGGTTGTAATAATCCTCCCCAACCTGCTCTGTTTGGACCTATACGATCTTGTAAATAGGCGGCTACTTTACGCTCTGCCCATGTAGAATACATTGCCATAATCATAGTAAAGACAAATACAGCAACTATAACAACGCTTTTTTCAATAATTAACGCACTATCCATTTCTTATTGTTTTTTTTGATTGTTAAAAGGTATTTGTGCCATACTGATCTTTTTACGGTCTTGCTCTCTACCTTCAAGTATTCCTTTTTCGGTATTCATAATTACTTTTTCCATAGGGCGTGTGTAATTATTTTGGTTTATTACCGAATCTTTTTCAAATTTTCTTGGTCCTTCAATTACCCAATCGGTAACTTCTTTTTTGTCAAATCGGCACGTATTACAAATAAAATCTTCTACCTCATGATAAATGTCTTTTCTTGCGGTAACACGTTGAATTTCATTTCCAAACATCCACAATGTTGCCTTGCCACAACACTCAGGGTTCTCACAATTTCTATGTGCGTTGAAAGGTTTGTTAAACCATACTCTCGATTTGAAACGAAATGTTTTATCGGTCAATGCTCCCACAGGGCAAACATCTATCATATTTCCTGAAAAATCATTATCGATAGCCGCTGCAACATAGGTAGAAATTTGAGCGTGGTCGCCACGATTTAATACACCGTGTACTCTATAATCGGTTAATTGTTCGGCAACTTGTACACAGCGTTGGCAAAGTATACAACGGTTCATGTGAAGTTGTATTTTGTCGCCTATATTTTCTGGCTCAAAAGTTCTTTTATCTTCTATAAACCTAGATTGCGCTTTGCCATGTTCAAAACTCAAGTTTTGTAAATCACATTCGCCTGCTTGATCGCATACAGGGCAATCCAAAGGGTGATTTATAAGTAAAAATTCGGTAACGGCTTTTCGAGCTTCGGTTACTCTTTCAGATGATTTGCTTGCTACTTCCATGCCGTCCATACAGCCTGTTACACATGAGGCAACAAGTTTTGGCATAGGACGTGGATCTGCATCACTGCCTTTGGTTACTTCAACCAAACAACAACGGCATTTTCCACCTGTTTTTTCCAATTTCGAATAATAACACATGGCTGGCGGAACTGATTCTCCACCAATCATACGAGCAGCTTGCAGAATGGTCGTTCCTGGTGCTACTTCAATTTCTTGACCGTCTATGGTTACTTTCATTATCTATTTTTGTTTTTTTAGTTTCAAGTTTAATGTTTCATGCTATAAAACTTGAAACTAAAAAAACTTGAAACCTGAAACTATTTTATATCTCTTGTTTTACTACTAAATGCTTTACTTTTTCAAAAGGTTCAGTCACAAAATGATTTCTATTTTTTACTTTTTCTGGAAAACGAATATGGTATTCAAATTCATCTCTAAAATGACGTATTGCTGCAGCTACAGGCCAAGAAGCTGCATCACCTAATGGACAAATTGTGTTTCCTTCAATTTTAGATTGAATGCTCCAAAGTAATTCGATGTCTTCTTCACGTCCTTCTCCATTTTCAATTCGCCACAATACTTTTTCCAACCAACCTGTTCCTTCGCGACATGGTGTACATTGTCCACACGATTCATGGTGGTAAAAACGCGAAAAATTCCATGTGTTTCGTACAATACACGCTCTATCATCATAAACAATAAATCCGCCAGAACCTAGCATAGAACCTGTAGCAAAACCACCATCTGAAAGGCTTTCATAGGTCATTAATCGGTCATCGCCATTGGCTGTTTTATAGATAAGATGAGCGGGTAAAATTGGCACAGAACTTCCGCCAGGCACCAATGCCTTTAGCGGTCTATCGGTTTCCATTCCGCCACAGTATTCATCAGAATTCATAAATTCATATACAGATAAACCTAGTTCAATTTCATATACACCTGGTTTTTTAATGTTACCAGATGCAGAAATGAGTTTGGTTCCTGTAGAACGTTCTTTTCCTATGGCGGCATAATCAGCCCCAGAGTTATTGATAATCCACGGTACTGCCGATATAGATTCTACATTATTTACAACGGTTGGATTTTGCCAAAGACCTTTTACCGCAGGAAAAGGTGGTTTAAGTCTTGGGTTTCCACGTTTACCTTCTAAGCTTTCAATGAGCGCGGTTTCTTCGCCACAAATGTAAGCACCGCCTCCTATTTGAACATGTACTTCTAGGTCGTAGCCTGTTCCTAAAATATTTTTTCCTAACCAGCCTGCGGCTTTAGCTTCGGCAATTGCTCTTTCTAGGGTTTTGTATACCCACATATATTCTCCACGAATATAAATGTACGAAAGGTTAGCACCTAGAGCATAGCTTGATACAATCATTCCTTCTATTAATAGATGCGGAATGTATTCCATTAAATATCTGTCTTTGAAAGTTCCTGGTTCAGATTCGTCTGCATTACAAACTAAATGTCTTGGATTTCCTGATTTTTTATCAATAAAACTCCATTTCATTCCTACAGGGAAACCTGCTCCACCACGACCTCGAAGTCCAGAAGTTTTTACCTCTTCTACTACTTCATCTGGTGAGAGTGATTTTAAGGCTTTTTCTACAGAAGAATAACCGCCTTCTCTGCGGTATACTTCATAAGTTTTTATGCCTGGAACATTTATTTTGTCTAATAATATTTTTCTTCCCATGATACTATTTATCGTGTAAAGTTATTTTCCCCGCTTTACAATCGTCAATTAATTGATCGATTTTTTCTTTTGTTAAATGCTCTTGAAAGAAATCTCCCAATTGCATCATTGGGGCATATCCGCAAGCACCTAAACATTCTACGCCACGTACTTCAAACATCATATCTGGGGTAGGTTGCCCTACTTTAACTCCCAATTTCTCACAGGTGTAATCCATTAAATCTTCTACACCGCGTTGGCAACAAGGAGATGTTTGACAAAATTCAAACATATATTTACCAATAGGACGTTGATTAAACATGGTATAAAAAGTTACCACTTCATACACTTCAATTGGTTTAATACTAAGTATTTCGGCTACTTTATTTTGAAGTTCAATACTCAACCAATTATCGTGAGCATCTTGTACTTCGTGTAAAACAGGTAAAAGTGCTGATTTTTGTTTTCCTTCAGGATAATGACTAATCAATTCGTTAATACGCTCCATCAATTGAGGCGTAATATTAATTTCCTGAGTGTAGTGTTTATGTTGATTGTGTTCCATAACTCTAAGCGTCCAATTCGCCTGCAATTACATTTAAACTAGATAATATTACAATGGCATCAGAAAGCATTCCGCCTTTTATCATATCAGAATAAGCTTGATAATAAATAAAACAAGGTCTTCTAAAATGTAGTCTATAAGGAGTACGGCTTCCGTCGGAAATTAAATAGAAACCAAGTTCGCCGTTGGCGCCTTCTACCGCATGATAAATTTCGTCTACAGGCACAGGTACTTCTCCCATTACTATTTTAAAATGATAAATAAGACTTTCCATATTGTGGTATACATCTTCTTTTGGTGGAAGATAGTAATCGGGTACATCGGCATGGTATGAACCTTCTGGTAATTTTTCTAATGCCTGACGAATGATGCGTAAACTTTCCCAAACTTCGGCATTTCTTACACAAAAACGGTCGTAAGTATCTCCAGATTTTCCTACTGGTATATCAAAATCAAAGTCTTCGTATGATGAGTAAGGTTGTGCTTTACGCACATCGTAATCTATTCCTGCAGCTCTAAGATTTGGACCTGTAAGACCATATTGCATAGCTTTTTCTACAGAAATTGGACCTACATTTACGGTACGGTCAATAAAAATTCGGTTTCTTTCGAAAAGATTTTCAAATTCTTTCCAAACTTTTGGAAATTCTTCCAAAAAGGTATTTAGTTTTTTGAAAGCTTCATCGCTCCATTCTCTTTCAAATCCACCTATTCTACCCATATTGGTTGTTAGTCTAGCGCCACAAATTTCTTCGTATATTTCATATATTTTTTCTCTATATTGAAATACGTATAAAAATCCTGTATAGGCTCCAGTATCAACTCCTAAAATTGAATTACAAATAATGTGGTCTGCAATACGAGCCAATTCCATAACGATAACTCGCAAATATTGCGCACGTTTTGGTACTTCTATATTCAATAATTTTTCAACAGTCATTAACCACCCCATGTTGTTTATTGGCGACGAACAATAGTTCATACGGTCTGTGAGTGGTGTTATTTGATAAAAAGCACGGTTTTCGGCAATTTTTTCAAATGCTCTGTGTATGTATCCTATAGTAGGTTCGGCATCAAGAATGCGTTCGCCATCCATAAGAAGTATATTTTGGAAAATACCATGTGTAGCTGGGTGAGTTGGTCCTAAATTAAGAATAGAGAGCTCACTACCATCTTCATTTTTGGTTTTTTCTATAATTTTAGCATATCGATGCTCTGGTGGTAATAATAGTTCTGACATTAGTATAATGTGAAAAATTATATTTTATAATGTTGTAGTTGGTATTCTACCAAAGAAACGGTCATCTTTGTCGGTTCTTCCTTGATCTTCTAGTGGGAATTCTTTTCTTAATGGATGAGATTCCATTTCATCCATATTTAAAATACGTTTCAATTGAGGATGTCCTTTAAAAGTAATTCCAAAAAAGTCAAAAGTTTCACGCTCCATCCAATTTGCAGTAAGAAATAAGTCTGTAATAGTTTGTATTTCTGGGTTTGAAGCAGGAAGAAATGTGCGTACTCGAATTCGTGTATTTTCAATCCAATTGTGCAATAGGTATACTACTTCAAATTGATGATTTTCATCATTATCTGGAAAATGAACACCACATAAATCGGTTAAAAAATGAAAGTTCAAATCGGGTTGTTCTTTCAAAAATTGTATTACTTCATGGGTAAAATCTGAAGTAGCTTCAAAAGAAAACACATCTCTTTTCATTTCAAAATTCAGCACATTGTTGCCAAACTTTTGAGATAATTTTTCTTGTATGTATGCCGTTTCTAAAGCCATGTTATATATTATAAGAAGCTAATAATTCTTTGTATTCAGGCGAATTTCTTCTGCGAACAGATTCGTTTTTAACCAATTCTTGTAATTGCATAACGCCGTCTACTATTTGTTCGGGTCTTGGCGGACAACCAGGCACATATACATCTACAGGGATTACCTTGTCTATACCTTGTAATACCGAATAAGTATCGAAAATACCACCTGAAGTAGCGCAAGCACCTACTGCAATAACCCATTTTGGCTCTGCCATTTGTTCGTATACTTGACGTAGTATTGGAGCCATTTTTTTAGAAATAGTTCCCATTACTAGTAGCATATCGGCTTGTCTAGGAGAAAAGCTATTGCGCTCCATGCCAAAACGTGCTAAATCGTAGTGCGAAGCCATAGTTGCCATAAACTCAATACCGCAACATGAGGTAGCAAAAGGCAAAGGCCATAAAGAGTTTGCACGTGCCAAACCTACTACATCGCTTAGTTTTGTAGCAAAAAATCCTTCGCCAGCATAACCGTCTGGAGGGGCTACCATATTTGGTTTTGTTGTACTCATTTTTTAATTAGTCATTAAAAATTTTTACAAATTTATTCCCATTCTAAAGCACGTTTTTTAATGATATAAAGAAACCCTATCATTAAAAGTGCCATAAAAATTATCATTTTTACTAATCCTTCTACACCTAAATCTCTAAAATTTACTGCCCAAGGGTATAGAAATATTACTTCTACATCAAACAGTACAAATAAAATAGCGACCAAAAAATATTTTATCGAAAATGGAATGCGCGCATTTCCTATAGATTCTATACCACATTCAAAATTTTTATCCTTACTTTTAGAATGTCTTTTTGGCCCTAAAAGGTTGGAAATAAATATTGTACCTACTACAAAACCCACAGAAAGCCCAATTTGCATAAGTATTGGGATATAATCTAGTTGATTAGATTGCATACTCAAAATTTATATATATAAAATTAGCCACAAATATACGGCGGTTAATTTAATTAGCAATAATCAAAAGCAAAAGTTGCCACTCAAAATTTATTTATATTAATTCTAAATAATTTTATTTTTCAAAAAAAATGCTCTGGAATTTTCCAGAGCATGAGTCATTAGGCAATTTAAAATAAATATATTATTCTATCACTGTTACTTGAGCAGCTACTTTACCTTTTCTACCTTCTTCTTCCTGATAAGATACTTTGTCACCTTCGTTAAGCGACTCAGAGTTTATACCAGTGGCATGAACGAAAATGTCATTTCCAGTTTCGTCATCTGTAATGAATCCATAACCTTTAGATTCATTGAAAAATTTTACTTTTCCTGTTTGCATTTTAAAAAAATAATTAATTGTTCTCAAAGATAAACTTTTTTTCAAAAAACAATCTATAAAAATGAAATATTTTTAAAAAATGTAATTTTTCATTTAAAACTTTTCAATTTTAAATTGCGAATTATCCAAACTATCTAAACTATTTTATAGATGTTTTTATTTAATTACTGTTTTTAATGCTAATTACTTCATTTATTGTAACAAAAGCTAAAAATTGTTAAAAAATAAAAAACAAAGGAAACTTTTTTGGTATTTAAAGTTTCCTTTTTATTTTTGTACCCAAAATAAAAGTATAGAAATTTAAGGTTATATAAGTAAATATCATTATGAAAGACAAAATCATCAAAAAGGCTACCGATATGTTCTTGAAATTAGGTTTCAAGAGTGTTACTATGGATGATATTGCTTGTGAAATGTGTATTTCAAAAAAAACAATTTACAAATATTTTAGCAATAAAGAAGCTTTGGTTGAAGAAGGAACCGAAGTTGTGCATAGAAAAATTCATGCTCTTATGGATACTGTAATTGCTAAAAATTATAACGCAATTGAAGAAAATTTTGAAATGCGAAAAATGTTTAAAGAGATGTTTCAATCTTTTGATCATTCACCAGCATATCAATTAAAAAAACATTATCCAGAAATTTACGAGAAAATGATTGCCAATGAAATGGAAGATTGTAATACAATGTTTTCTCAAAACATAAGAAAAGGTATCTTGCAAGGTTTGTATAGGCCTGATACTGATGTAGATGCTGCAACTCAGTTTTATTACACCTTGATATTTTCTATTAATGAAAATACTGTATTGGAAAGCGAAGCTTTTATACTCGAAGGCAAAGCTTTAGAATATCATACTAGAGCCATTGCAACCCCAAAAGGTATTGAAGAGCTCGAAAAACAATTGTTAAATCTTACTACATAATCATCAATCAAAAAGCTGTAAAAATCAGCAAACTCTAAAAAACAAAATGTAACAAATGAAACAGAAAATTTTATTAACCGCAATGCTATTTGCTTCTTTGGTTCAAGCCCAAGAGCTTAAGAGTTATTCTTTTTCTCTAAAAGAAGCCATAGAGTATGCTATACAAAATAACTATTCGGCTATAAATGCAAATAGAGATGTAGAAGCGGCAAAACAAAAAAAATGGGAAACAACAACAATGGGTTTACCCCAAATTAATGGTTCGGTTGCTTACCAAAACGCATTTAGACTTCAAAAATCGATAATTGGTTTTGGAGGAGTTCCGGTAGAACTAGCTATGGGAGAGTACAATACTATGGATAGTAAGCTTACACTAAGCCAACTTATTTTTGATGGTTCGTATTTGGTAGGATTGCAATCTGCTAAAACGTATTTAAAAATTTCGGAAAATGCCAAAATAAAAACAAACAACGAGCTAAAAGAAATTGTAATAAGCTCTTATGGAAATGTTTTATTGGCAGAAGAAAGCATTCAAATTTTGCAAAAAAACAAAGCAATCTTAGAAAAAACACTTTCTGATACCAAAGAAATTTACAAAAACGGATTGATAGAAGAAGAAAATGTAGAACAGCTTCAAATTACATTAGCTTCTATTAATAGCGGTTTAGAAAATGTAAAAAGACAAAAGAATATTGCCAATGATATGCTCAAGTTAATTTTGGGAATAGACCTGTCTAGCGAGTTAAAACTTACTGATAAACTCGATACATTAACCACAACAAATCTAGATTTAGCTTTGCTGAAAGAAGATTTTGATGTAAAAAATAATATTGACTATCAAATAGGTAAAAACCTTCAAACAAGTAAAGAGCTTTTGTTAAAACTAGAAAGAAGTAAAGCTTTACCATCATTGGGCGCTTCTATAAATTATGGTGCAAATACCTTTGGTAGCAGATTTACTATGTTTAATGGTGATCAAAAATGGAATAATTATTCCAATATAGGTATAGGTTTAAACGTTCCTATTTTTAGTAGCTTTGGTAGAAGTGCTCGTGCACAGCAAGCCAAAATTGCTGTAGAGCAAGCCAAAACTCAACTTACAGAAACAGAACAAAGGTTGAAACTGCAATTTGAAAAAGCAAAAAGCGATTATGAATTTAGTATAGAACAACTTACTACATCAAAAAACAACTTAAAACTTGCAGAGCGCATCGAAACTAAAAATCAAGTAAAATTTAAAGAAGGACTTGCTTCTAGTTTTGATTTAACCAAAGCACAAGAGCAACTATATACAGCACAGCAAAACTACTTGCAAGCCATGCTCGATGTAATAAACAAAAGAGCTACTTTAGAAAAAATAATAAACAAAAACTAACCCATAATATGAAAAAAATAGTATCCATTACAGCCTTATCTTTGTTGCTTTTTTCTTGCGGAAGTAAAGAAAATAATCAATCTATAGATGAACTTATAAAAGCTAAAAACACCAAAGAACTTCAGGCAAAAAAAGCGCTTATTCAGGCAGATTTAGCAAAAATAGACGATGCGCTTGCCACACTCGAAGTAAAACAAGATGAAGCATTAGTTTCTGTAGCAACACTTAAAGACACATTGTTTAACCATTATTTGGAAGTACAAGGTAATGTAAATACCAAAGAAAATATATTAATTCAGCCAGAGTTTAGTGGTACATTAACTTCTCTTACCGTAAAAGCCGGACAAAGAGTTTCCAAAGGTCAAATTCTTGGTAGAGTAGATGATGCAGGAATGAGCCAACAATTAGCCAGTTTGGAAAACCAATACGCTTTGGCAAAAACATCGTTTGAAAGGCAAAAAAATCTTTGGGATAAAAAAATTGGTTCCGAAATACAATTTCTTCAAGCGCAAACGCAAATGGTATCTGCTCAAAAAGGAGTAGCACAAATGAAAGCGCAACTGGCGAAAACAGTTATTCGTGCGCCATTTACAGGTACTATTGACGAAGTTTTTGTAGAAAAAGGTCAAGTTGTAGCACCAAGCCCACAAGGATTAATGCGTATTGTAAACTTAAGCAATATGTATGTTTCTACCACAGTGCCAGAAACATATATAGGTAAACTAAAAGTTGGTACAGAGGTAGATGTATTTTTAGCATCATTAGGAAAAACATACAAAGGAAAAGTACGTCAAGTAGGTAATTTTATCAATCCAAGCAATAGAAGTTTTGGTATAGAAGTAAGTGTGCCAAACCCTGAAAATTTACTACGCCCGAACCAAGTAGCTAAACTAAAAATAATAGATTATACAAGCAAAAATTCAATTGTAGTACCTACCAATGTAGTGCAAGAAGATGGTTCGCATAACACATTTGTATTTACAGTTGTAAACATCAATGGAAAAACGGGAACAGCCAAAAAAGTTTTGGTAAAAGTTGGTAAATCATCAGACAACGTTACCGAAATACTAAGCGGTTTATCTGCCAACGATGTTATTGTAACAGATGGTATGAATGGCATTTCAGAAGGAATGAAATTGAATTTTTAGTTTATAAGTTGATGTGTTTATAAGTTTAAAAGTATAAAGATGAAAACATTTAGTTTTGAAAAACTTATTGCATGGCAGAAAGCAAGAGAGTTAGCGATAGAAATTTTTAAAATAACAAAACATTTTCCAAAAGATGAACTTTTTGGAATGACAAGTCAAATGCGAAGATGTTCGGTTTCTATTGCTTCAAACCTAGCTGAAGGTTCTGGAAGAAGTTCAATGAAAGATAAAGCTCGATTTACAGAAATATCTTTTGGATCTGCTTTAGAATTACTAAACCAAGTAATATTATCATTTGACTTTGAATACATCGAAGAGAAAAAATATATTGAAATTAGAGAAAAAATAACAGAGGTAACCTTGCTGATTGATGGTTTGTATAAATCTCAATTGCTAAAATAATTTGCTTATAAACCCATAAACAAATAACCTCATAAACTAAAAAAATATGAGTCATCAAACTAAAGAATTTAGCATATCGAGTTGGGCTGTAGACAATCGAGTTACAGTATATATACTCACATTTATGATAGTAATATTGGGTATTACAGCCTATATTACTATGCCAAGAGAAGATTTTCCAGAAATTATTGAAAACAAAGTATATATTTCTTCTATTTTTCCTGGAAATTCAGCCGAAGACGTAGAAAAATTGGTCATTAAACCTTTAGAAAAAGAGTTTAAAAACATTAGTGGTGTAGATAAAGTAACCTCAAGTTCATTTCAAGATTATGGTATGATTATCGTAGAGTTTGAAGACAAGGTTACAATAGAGCAAGCCAAACAAAAAATAAAAGATAAGGTAGACAATGCCAAAGCCGATACCGATTGGCCAAATCTAGATAATGGTAGCAAAGTAGAACCCAATGTTTTTGAATTGAATATTTCTGAAGAAGTGCCTATTCTAAATATAAATCTTCAAGGAAATTATACTACACAACAGCTAAAAAAATATGGAGAATTGCTTCAAGATGATTTAGAAGAAATATCTGAAGTAAAAAAAGTTGATATTTTGGGTGTAGATGATAAAGAAGTTGAAATAGCTGTAGATATATTCAAAATGACTGCTGCTCAAGTTACTTTTGATGAAATTCAAAATGCTATTAAATACGAAAATATGACACTTTCTGGAGGAAATCTAGTTTCTCAAGGTTCTAGAAATAATATTAGAATTGTTGGAGAAATAAAAGATCCTAAAGAACTTGAAAATGTAGTTATAAAATCATTTGGAGGAATTGTTTATCTAAAAGATATCGCAAAAATAAGTTTTAAAGAAAAAGAAAAAACTACTTACGCCCGCGAAAAAGGTACAGAAGTAGTTATGCTTAATGTGAAAAAAAGAGCAGGACAAAACATGATTTCTGCCATAGAACAAGTAAAAGAACACATAGAAAAGGCCAAAGAGACTTATTTACCAAAAAATTTAAAAATTGAATTAACCAACGATCAATCTTCACGAGTTGAACATCAAGTAGACGAATTATCAAACCACATTATTTTTGGTATTATACTGGTAATGATTGTGTTGATGTTTACTATGGGGTTACGAAACTCGTTGTTTGTTGGAGCAGCCATTCCATTATCTATGATGATTGCTTTTGCCATACTTTCGGCTATGGGATTAACCCTAAATACAATGGTTTTATTCGGACTTGTTATGGGCTTGGGTATGCTAGTAGACGACGGGATAGTAGTGGTAGACAACGTTTTTGCCAATATGAAAAAAGGAATGCCTCGTGTTAAAGCTTCCAAAATAGGTATTGGAGAAATTGCTTGGCCTGTAATCTCATCTACAGCTACAACACTTATGGCATTTTTACCTTTTGCTTTATGGCCAGGTACTATGGGTAAATTTATGAAATATTTTCCACTAACATTAACAGTTACCCTTACCGCTTCTTTGTTTGTAGCTATGGTTATTAATGCTGCTATGACAGGTGGTTCTATGGATATCGAAGACAAAAATATTTCCAAAAAATCTATAAAACGTTACACAATATTGTTTTTGGTAGTAGGTGTTTTATTTGCAGTTTTGGGTTCTAAATATACGTTTGATAACAAACTTATAAGAGGTATTGGTCACATACTATTAATATCGCTCGTATTAATGTGGGCTTATCGCTTAAAAATATTTCAGTGGACGCAAGATTTTCAGCACAATTTTTTCCCTCGAATGGAAGAAAAATACAAAGTATTTTTAGCCAAAATATTAACAGGCAAAAAAGCGTGGTATGCATTAGGAGGAATTATAGGAATGTTATTTTTATCCTTCATTTTGGTTGGAATATTCCCACGAAAAGTATTGTTTTTTCCAGAAAATATTCCAAATCAAGTAATTGCCTATATAGAATACCCACAAGGTACATCTATAGAAAAAACAAACAAAGCCACACTATTTGTAGAAAAACAAGTTATCAATATTCTACAAAAATATGTAGATCCAAAAACCAATAAAAATTTCCTTGCAGAGTCTATTGTTTCTCAAGTAGGAGTAGGAGCTGGTAATCCAAATGTAGATGCGGGTTCGGCTTCAGAAACTCCATTTAAAGGAAAAGTAACCGTAAATTTTTCGGAATATAAATTTAGACAAGGCATTAATACAGCCGATATTTTGGAAGAAATTCGAGGCAAAGTAAAAGGAATTCCAGGTGCAACAGTTACCGTTGAAAAAGATGCTAATGGGCCACCGGCGGGTTACCCTATTAGTATTCAATTAACAGGAACGGATTACGATGTAATGCTAAAAGAAGCAGATAAAATGATTGCTTATATCAATTCGAAAAACATTCCTGGAATTGAAAAGTTGAGTGTCGATGTAAATAGAGAAAGCCCAGAGCTTGAGGTAAAAGTAGATAGAGTAAATGCGGGTAGCATGGGTGTTTCTACAGGACAACTTGGTTTTACATTGCGTCGTTCCGTATATGGACAAGAAATTTCAACCTATAAAGAAGGCGATGACGATTACAATATTGTAATGCGTATGCAAGACGACCAACGTAAAAACGAAAACATTCTTTTCAATCAATCGCTTACTTTTAGAAATCCGAATAACGGACAAATGATGCAAGTGCCTGTTTCAGCAATTTCTAAAACCGATAAAACGACAACGTATAACCAAATTAAGAGAAAAAATTACAAGCGTATCATGACCGTTTATTCTAATGTATTAACAGGTTTTAACGGAAATGAAATTACGCAACAAATTCAATCAGAACTAAAAAGTTACAAATTACCAAAAACCGTAACCTATTCATTTTCTGGAGTTCAAGAAGAGCAAGGTAAAAATCAAGGATTCTTGTTTTATGCACTCTTTTTGGCAATGGCAGGTATTACGTTAATTATTGTGTTACAATTCAATTCGATATCCAAAACTCTAGTTATTTTATTTACAGTTTTGCTTAGTTTTAGCGGAGTTTTCTACGGTTATGTAATTGCCAACATGGATTTTGTAATATTAATGACCATGATGGGTATTATCTCTTTGGCAGGTATAGTGGTTAAAAACGGAATTGTATTAATGGATTTCTTTGTGCTATTGCTCGATCAAAAAGTAGCCGAAAAACAAGTAGAAAGCCACGACGATTTATCATTAGAAGAAATAAAAGAAGTAATCATCGAATCAGGAAAGTCAAGATTGCGCCCAGTATTATTAACAGCTTTAACCGCAGTTTTAGGACTAATTCCGCTCGCAATAGGTTTGAATTTTGATTTCTTTACTTTGGTTACCGATTTTAATCCGCACTTTTTTATGGGTGGAGACAACGTTGTATTCTGGGGACCATTGGCGTGGACAATTATTTTCGGATTGACTTACGCCACAGTCTTAACTTTGGTTATGGTACCCGTAATGTTTTATTTGGTAAAACGAGTTAAATATTGGCTCAGAGATAGAAGAACAGCTAGAAAACTAGCACTAGAAAACGAATAATTGCCTTAATTATAATTGTTTCTAAATTTTAATTTGAAAATGCCCCAAAATTTATTTTTGGGGTATTTTTTTTAGATTAAAACAAAGCATTAAAACACATCTTATTGATTTAGATTTTAAAAATGTAAATTTGTGTTTTATTTCAAATGAAAAACAGTCTACTACAAAATATAAACAGTCCTTCCGATTTAAGAAAGCTCGATATTTCTCAATTGCCTCATTTGGCTCAAGAGTTGAGAGATTTTATTATAAAAATTGTTTCAGAACACGAAGGACATCTTGGAGCAAGCCTAGGTGTAGTAGAACTTACCATAGCCTTGCATTATGTTTTTAATACGCCTAAAGATTTACTCGTTTGGGACGTAGGGCATCAAGCTTATGTACACAAAATACTCACCGAAAGAAAAGATGTATTTTATACCAACAGAAAACTGCACGGCATATCTGGTTTTCCAAAAAGAACAGAAAGCATCTACGATACATTTGGCGTAGGGCATTCTTCTACCTCTATATCTGCGGTATTAGGTATGGCATTGGCCTCAAAAATAAAAAATGAATTCAAGCAACATATCGCTGTAATTGGCGATGCGAGTATTGCTAGCGGTATGGCTTTTGAAGCACTTAACCATGCAGGCGATACAGAAACAGATATTTTAATTGTGCTTAATGATAATGCTATGGGTATCGACCCGAGTGTTGGTGCTTTAAAACATTATTTAACAGAGATTAAACAACAAAATAAAGCCGCCGAAAATAATGTATTTACAGCCTTAAAATTTCATTATTCGGGGCCAATAAACGGGCATGATATTGAAAGCTTGATTGCCGAACTCGAACTATTAAAAAACAAAAAAGGGCCAAAAATTTTACACGTAATAACTACCAAGGGTAAAGGGTTACAACTCGCCGAAGAAAATCAAGTTGTTTACCATGCACCAGGCAAGTTTGATGCATTAACGGGCAAATTATATCCAAAAGAAGAGAACCATTTGCCAATGAAATTTCAGGATGTTTTTGGAGAAACATTGTTGAGTTTGGCACAAATAAATGTAAAAATTGTAGGTGTAACGCCCGCTATGCCTACTGGTAGCTCTATGAAAATGTTTATGGATGCTTTTCCAGAAAGAGCTTTTGATGTAGGTATTGCCGAGCAACATGCGGTAACTCTTTCGGCAGGAATGGCAACACAAGGCATGGTTGTGTTTTGCGCTATTTACTCTACATTTCTGCAACGTGCATACGACCAAGTTATACATGATGTAGCATTGCAAAATTTGCCTGTAATATTTTGTTTGGATAGAGCTGGGCTTGTTGGAGAAGACGGCGCGACACATCATGGTGTTTTTGATTTGGCTTACTTAAATTGTATTCCAAACCTTATTGTTTTTGCTCCCAAAGATGAATTAGCATTGCAAAACATACTTTATACAGCTTCATTGGGTTTAAGCCAACCTATTGCCATACGTTACCCTAGAGGTAGAGGTTTTTTACCACATTTTTCTGTAAATGCAAATGATTTTGCAGTTGTAGAAATAGGAAAAGCTATTTGTTTGAAAAAGGGTACAAATATAGCAGTACTATCTACGGGTGTTATGGCTAATAATGTTAATTTAGCTATTGACTCATTAGCAGAAAAAGAAAAAATTGCACATTATCATTTTGGATTTATAAAACCAGTAGACGAAGAAACTTTGCACCATGTTTTTACTACTTGTACCACTGTAGTTACAGTAGAAGATGGTGTAATAATTGGTGGGTTTGGCTCAGAAATATCTAGGTTTGCACATAAAAATAAATACAAAGTTGTAGTAAAAAATTTGGGTGTTCCCGACCTTTTTGTAGAACATGGAACCATTGCTCAACTACAACAAATATGTGATATTGATGTAACAAGCATTGCTGAGGTATTGCAAGAATTTTTGTAAAATAAATTATTCTTTAATCATTTTATAAAACATAAGAGCCTTTCCATCGGTAAGCATCGATACAAAATGACAAATGTGTAATAATCGTTCATAAAGACTTTCTTTTTCTACTAAATGTTTTTCGGGAAGTATTTTTAGTAATAAATTATCAAAGTTCGTCGCTTTATTTTCATATTCATTATTGTAGGCTGTAATAAAAGCGTCTAATAATGTGTTTATTACCTGATATCCTTTTATTTCTTTTTCTACAACTTCTTGGCTTCGGTAAATTTTTTCTACGCTTAATGTAATAATGTCTTTCATTTGCGCTTTGTATTGAGACTTATCCATTAAGGCGTAAGGAAATTTTCCTTTTACTATTTCTTCTTCATTTTCTATAAAAATAGAAACAGCATCTTGTATTAAATTTCCAATAGCCAAGGCACGTAAATAACTAATTCGGTCTTCTTTGTTTTGCAACAAGTTATATTTATGCGTATCTATAGTGCCTTTTACTAATTTGATAAAATATTCTAATGCAAAATCTTCAGAAATCAAACCTAAGTTTATCCCATCTTCAAAATCAATAATGGTATAACAAATATCATCGGCGGCTTCTACTAAATATGCCAATGGATGTCTTTCGTAACCAATATCTTCTCCCGTTTTGTTATAAATGAGTCCTAATTCTTGGGCAACATCTATAAAAAAATCTTTATCTGTTTGAAAAAAACCATATTTTTTGTCGGCAATGGCAGTAGTAGGTTTTTTAGGCAAACTTTCTTTTGGGTATTTCATAAAAGCACCCAAGGTAGCATAAGACAACCTTAATCCACCTTCTACGCCAGGTCTGCTGCCCGAAAGCACAGAAAAACCATTAGCATTTCCTTCAAAATCAATGAGGTCTTGCCATTGTTTTGGGGTAAGATTATCTTTAAATTTTTGTCCGTTTCCAATAGAAAAATATTCACCAATGGCTTTTTCTCCAGAATGACCAAAAGGCGGATTACCAATGTCGTGGGCTAGTGCTGCTGCTGCTACAATAGTACCAAAGTCGGTAGCTTGGTAGCCATATTCTTCTTGTAGATAGGAATATTTTTCAAGAATTTTTTTTCCGGCCAATCTACCCAAAGAGCGCCCTACAACAGAAACTTCCAAACTGTGGGTAAGGCGTGTATGTACAAAATCGGTTTTAGATAAAGGAATTACTTGTGTTTTGTCTTGCAAACTTCTAAAAGCAGCCGAAAAAATGATACGATCATAATCTACATCAAAACCAAGCCTTAAATCATCTTGCTTTATGCGTAATCTTTTGTTTTTATCTCCTTGTCTTTTTAGTGACAAGAGTTTTTCCCATTGCATCATTTCAATTTGGTGTTTTCTGGTTTTATACTTTTAATTATTTCGCTTAATAGTGTATCAAAATCAAAATCTTCGCTAGTTCCCATTCGCACGATAACGAGATTATGATTTGGAAAAATAGCAACCATTTGACCTTGATATCCACTACAATAATACATTTCTTTGGGTACATTTGGAAATTTTCCGCCAGCATTAAGCCAAAAATGTGCACCATACCTATTGCCAGAAGTAGGTGTAGGTGTTGCTACATATTTTGCCCACTCTGGAGAAAAAATTTGTTCGCCAAACCAGTTTCCTTTATGTAGATAGAGTAATCCAAACTTTGCCCAATCGCGAGTGGTTGCCCAGCCATAAGACGATCCAACATAATTGCCTGCCATATCAACTTCTACCAAAGCAGAGTTCATGCCTATTTTGTCTAGTAAAGCACTGTACCAAAAATCTAAATATTCTTGATGAGTTTTGAATTGTTTTCTTAATAATAAGCTAAGCAAATTGGTTGTTCCCGATGAATAGTTCCATGTTTGATTTGGTTTTCCAACGCTAGGTTTTTCCGCTTGTACTTGCCCCATGTTTTTGGCTAAAAAGAGCATTTGTGTTACATCGGAAATTTTTGTGTAATCTTCTTCCCATTCTAAGCCAGAATTCATGTGTAGTAAATCGTTGTAAGTAATGTTTTTACGCTCGTCTTTTTGCCATTCGGCTAAATTTACAGGGTTTGTAATGTTTATTTTATTTTGATGTTGTAATATACCGTACAAGGTGGCTGTAAGGCTTTTTGTCATAGACCAACCTAATATTTTGGAGTTTTCGTTAAAGCCTTCTGCATATTTTTCTGCAATAATATGATCGTTATATACTACCAAAACAGAACGGGTTTTTTTTGTCGATTTTCCTTTGGCATCAAACGCATTATTGAGTGCTGTTTGAAGTTTTTTATAATCAATATTTGCAAAAACAGTATCTTTTTTTACATTTCCTTTTGGAAATAATAAAGTTTTTGTTGTGGCTCTATGTGGAACCAAATAAGGTGCATTAACATCAAAAGTATCGTCAATAAGTGTGCAACCCAAGCCTTTTCTATAAATTGCTTTTCTTTCTTTGAGTCCAAATACAGAAGAAGTTGCCCATAAATTTTTATCATCAATGCTGTTTGAGGCTTTTTTTACTAATGGAATGTCATTGTCTGTTTTTTCTATAAGATTCAAAGGTCTGTTGTCTATAAAATGTGCCGATGCCACGCTTTTTGAAGCAAAACCAGAAATTAAATCTAGCTTTGGATAACTGGTAATTACAAAATAAATAATAAAAATAAGTACCCCAAAGCCAAAGTATTTTAAGAATTTTTTCATAAAAAACATACGTTAATATAATTGTAGCAAGATACTAAGTTTTATACAAGATTTTGCATTTTATTTCTATCTTTGGTTAAAGTTGATAAGTATGAGTTTTTTTAAAGAATATGCTTTACAGTATTTTGTTTCCAAAAATATTTTGACTCAAAAACAAAAAGATGCCATAGACGGCTATAATAAATTGGGGCTGTTTTCTCTAAGAAATGAACTGCTTTTTCTAATTTCGGTATCGGTTTTATTTTTTACTTCAGGGATAGGGGTTTTAGTTTATAAAAACATAGATTCAATAGGTCATCAAATATTATTAATTGCATTGTTTGTGTGTACTGTTGCTTGTTTTTATTTTGCTTATAAAAAAGCTAATGGTTTTCAAAAAGAACAGTTTTTCTTTAAAAATCCTTTGTATGATTACTTAGTTACTTTAACTACTTTGCTAGGGTGCATTTTTATTGGTTATTTTCAGTATAATTTAAAATTAGAATATACTAATTATAATGTTTCTAGTCTATTAGCAGGAATTTTTTCTGTTATAATGGCGTATTATTTTGACAGCACAAGCGCATTAACAGTCAGTATAAGTTCTTTTGCCACTTTTGTAGGTTTAAGTTTAAGTTCTTATGTATTTATTAACGGAAGTTTTACAGATGAAACGACTGTGCTTTTTTCTGCGATTTTATTTGGAATAATCTTATTGGTTTGGGAGTATTTTACCGTAAAAACAAAAATTAAATTACATTTTGGATTTGTATTTTTAATGTTTGCCGTACATATTATAAATGTAGCTTGTATAAGTGGTTTAAATTTCGATATATATTGGTGGTTGTGTTGTTTAGTTTTACTTGCAAGCACATATTATTTTTACCAAAAAAGTTTTCAATACAAATCTATAGCACTGTATGTATTTACGCTATTATATGGTTATATCGGCTTTAACCAAATTCTCGTAGCCATTTTGTATAGTACAGATTTTTTGGCAGCGTTAGTATTGTATTGTACGCCTTTTTATTTGTTGGCTTCTATAGTGTTTTTTATAAAAGCTGTTAAAAAATTTAATGCACACAAACATGACGAAGCTTAATTACAACCTGATAAAAAATCTTTTTTTGGTAGAAGATTTAAAAGAGCTAAAAAGCAATATGCTCATTTCGGATATTCAATATAGTAAAGCAGTTCAAGATTTTGTTATTACTAAAACAAATACTAATATTTTGGTAAGAATTGGGTTTTTTCTGTTAGGATTATTTTTGCTTTCTTCTCTATTTGGCATACTATCTCTATTTATTTTTGCTGGTTTTACCGAAAGCAATGAGTCTTATAAAGCAATGCTTTTTGTGTATGCTGTAATTTGTTATGGAGCATCAGAAATTGCTTATAGAAATAATTACTTTGCATTTGGTTTTGATGATTCATTCGTAATGGGAGCACACTTATTTACAGCCCTTTCATTTGGTATATATACAGAAAGTGTTGCTTTCGGATTACTTGTTTATAGTTTATCTGGCATTTTTTGTGTTGTAAGATATGTGCATACACCGAGTGTATTTTTAACAATGCTAGGTGTTGTAAGTTTTATATCATACCTTGTATTGGAAGAAAAATTACTAAATCCTTTTTTGCTTCCGATACTCCTAGTACTTGTTTCCGTTTTATTTCTTTGGCTATACTTTGTTTTTACAAAGAAAGAATCGGGTTATTTATACCAAAATGTTTTACACGTAGTTAAATACTCTTCGGTCTTAATAGCCTATGTTTCTATTAATTATTATACAGTGAGAGAAGTTGCGATTTCTTTTATGAATTTGGAAATAAAGCCCAATAGCGACATTCCTTTTGCTATATTGTTTTATGTACTTACATTTTTGATTCCTATCATGATTTTTTATTGGGCTCTAAAAACAAAAGACCGTTATATGCTTTGGATTAGTGTGTTTTGTTTTGCATTAAGTGTGCTCACCATTAGATATTACTACGCTGTTTTAGAACCAGAATATGCACTTATACTTGCAGGTGTTGTATTGTTTTCTATAGCTTACATTTTAATACAAAAAATAAAAAATAACAGAAAAGGATTTACTTTCTTACCCGATAAAAGTATAAATCCGATGACTTTTGATGTTTTAAAAAATATACTATTATTACACCAAATAGATACTACAACCACATTAAAACAAGAATCACCTATGGAGTTTGGTGGCGGTGGATTTAGCGGCGGTGGTAGCGGCGAAAGTTATTAACGTTCTATTGCTTGTAAAAAACTAAAATTACTATCTTTGTATTTAGAATTTTTCTAAATAACATGTTTGATATAGACCAAATAAGAGCCGATTTTCCTTTGCTATCACAGCAAGTAAATGGCAAGCCCCTCGTTTATTTTGATAACGGAGCCACTTCTCAAAAACCCAAAGTGGTGCTAGATGCTATTCAAAAATATTACACAGAAATTAACGCTAATATACATAGAGGCGTTCATACATTAAGTCAAAAGGCTACCGATGCGTATGAAAATGCACGAAACATTGTGCAAAAACATATCAATGCCAAACATAATTATGAAGTAATTTTTACAGCAGGTACAACACATGGTATTAATGCTGTGGCAAATGGTTTTACAAAGTATTTACAAAAAGATGATGAAATACTTATCTCAGCTTTAGAACATCACAGTAATATTGTGCCTTGGCAAATGCTTTGCGAGCGCACAGGAGCTTTGCTTAAAGTAATTCCTATTAACGAAAACGGAGAACTTATTTTAAGCGATTTTGAAAAACAAATATCCAACAAAACCAAAATAGTAGCTGTAAATCATATTTCTAATGCACTTGGAACTATAAATCCCATAAAATATATTATAGACAAAGCACACCAATTTGGCGCAGCAGTTTTGATAGACGGAGCCCAAGCAGTACCTCATTTAAAACCAGATGTACAAGAACTTGATTGCGATTTTTATGTTTTTTCGGGTCATAAAATGTGTGCTCCTACAGGAGTTGGCATTCTGTATGGAAAAGAAGAATGGCTCCAAAAACTACCCCCTTATCAAGGTGGAGGCGAAATGATTGCTACAGTTACTTTTAACAAAACCACCTATGCCGACCTGCCTCATAAATTTGAAGCAGGAACACCCAATATAGAGGCTGGTATTGCTCTTGGTACAGCAATAGAATATTTAAACACCATAGGTTTTGATGCTATAGCGTCTTATGAAAAAGATTTATTAGAATATGCCACAACAAAGCTCCTAGAAATAGAAGGTTTAAAAATTATTGGCACGGCTCAACAAAAAGCCTCTGTACTATCGTTTATTATAGATGCAATACATCCGTACGATATTGGCACAATTATAGATAAGATGGGTATAGCGGTGCGCACAGGTCATCACTGCACACAGCCTATTATGGACTTTTTTAATATACCAGGTACAGTAAGAGCAAGTTTTGCTTTTTATAATACTAAAGAAGAAATTGATATGCTGGTTGTAGCCCTAAAAAAAGCAAAAATGATGTTAAGCTAAAGGTAATGATTTACAATCGCTATTAAAAACACAATTGCAAGCATAAATATTTTGAAAAAATAAGCAATACCGCATCAAACATGAACAAACACATAAATACCTAGCATATGAAAACAATTATCACACTAATACTTTCTTTAATAATGTTAAAAGGATGTAGCCAAAAAGATATTCAAGATACTACCATAACGTATGTAGCAACTACGCGAGGTTTTTATCAAAAGATAACCATTAAAAATCAAGAAATATCGATTAATAAAAACCGTAATGATGAAGGGCTAGGAGAAACACGTAAAATAGCTGATAACGATTGGAATGAATTGGTTAATTTATTTTCAAAAATAGATTTGGAAAACTTTAGCAGTTATGAAGGACCAACCAAAAAACGCCAGTATGATGGAGCCGCATTTGCAAATATTACCATTCATTATCAAGATAAAGATTATGAAAACGCATCTTTCGATCATGGATACCCACCTGTAGAAATACAAGATTTTGTAAATAAAGTAGTCGATTTATCTAAAAACGATAAAGAATAATTATGGATATTAAAGCAATACAAGAAGAAATAATAGACGAGTTTTCAATGTTTGAAGATTGGGAAGAACGCTATCAATATATAATCGACTTAGGAAAAACACTTCCGCTTATTGATGAGAACTTTAAAACGGAAGAAAATTTAATAAAAGGTTGCCAATCCAAAGTATGGTTGCATGCAGAACAGCAAAACGAGAATATTGTTTTTACAGCCGATAGCGATGCTATTTTAACCAAAGGAATAATAGCAATATTAATAAGAGTTTTTTCAAATCAAAGCGCGGCCAAAATACTTGATGCAGACACTCATTTTATTGATGAAATAGGTTTAAAAGAACATTTGTCGCCTACGCGAGCGAATGGTTTAGTTTCTATGATAAAACAAATAAAAATGTATGCGTTGGCATTTAGTCAAAATAAATAAAATTATGTTTAAAAAAGCCATATTCTCATTAATTGTATTGTTAGTAAATCTTAGTGTGTTTGCTCAACTTAAATTTGAAAAAGCACCTGCTTCATTTCAAAAAATTATTTTTACGTACAAGCAAAAACCAAACATATTATTTCAACAAAAATGTTTTTTCTTAGACACTACAATAGTCAAACAACATTTTGAGGGTATTCAATACAGTACAGCACAATATCCGAACGATACCACAAAACTATGCGCTAGAATTTACTATGACGTTGTTCTAGAAAATGAACAGTACAAAAATGCTTTAGAGGGCTTGGTTTATCATACTTTTCAGAAAATAACTGGCGAATATAGTGTCAAAAAAAACAGAACAAGTTTTAAAATAAACAGAAACGATGATGAAGCAAAACTAATATTCGAAAAATATTTAAAATCAAGATATCCTGGCTCATTTTCATACCGATCTTCAATAGATTATAACAAATCTGTATTGTATGTATTTACAGACCAACAAAGAGACTTGGTTTCTCAAAAATCAACAGGATTCGTTGAATTTTCAAACGAAAATAAGACAAAAGGATATTTTTTAAGCACATATGGAGCTGAAAACAAAGTAGTAGTTAGTGAAGTTAATTTTAATGCTTTATTAGACCCCAAAATAACACCCATTTATTTGTTTAAAAATGCAGAATATGGTGTGGAGAAATTTGAAGATTATTTTGATATATATGAATTAATTGATGTAAAATACGAATAAAATGGAAGAATTTCACGATACAATAAACCTAGGAGAAAATGTGGTAAAAGTGCTAAAAGGCATTTACGACCCAGAAATACCTGTAGATATTTATGAGCTAGGTCTTATTTACGATGTTATGATAAATGAAGACAATGACGTAAAGATACTCATGACTCTTACATCGCCTAATTGCCCAGTTGCAGAAACTTTACCACAAGAGGTAGAAGAAAAAATTAAATCTATAAATGAGGTTAAATCTTGCGAAGTAGAAATTACTTTCGATCCGCCGTGGAGTAAAGATTTAATGAGCGAAGAAGCAAAGCTAGAATTAGGAATGCTATAAAAACCAATTCATAATAACATGGAAATTGTAAACAAAGTAGCGCAATCAAAACTTGAGGTTTTTGATTTAGAAGATTATTTTCCTAAGGCTTCTGTTGTTGAAATGGACATTTCTATTTGGCTTGAAGAGGGTTTTATTCTTAAAGAAAAAGATTTTAGAACCAAGTTATCACAACACAATTGGGAGCAATACCAAAATAAATTTGTAGCGATAACTTGTACCACCGAAGCTATTTTGCCCGCATGGGCAAAAATTTTGGTAGCATCGTATGTAATTCCGTATGCTAGTTTTGTGTGCGAAGGCACAAGCAAAGATATTTTAGTGCAATACTATCAAGATAAGTTAGCCACATTAGATTACACACTATACCAAGATAAACCAGTTATTTTAAAAGGTTGTTCCAAAAAAGCTGTGCCCAATGAAGCCTATATTATAGCATTACAACATCTTCAAAAAGTAGCAAAAAGTATTATGTATGGCGAAGCTTGTTCGGCGGTTCCATTGTACAAAAAAGTAGTCTAAATTCTACATTTTTACTATAGTATCTATATAAACCAATTTATACCTTTGCGCTCGCAAATTTTAAAAACAAATACATGAAAAAAATAATTCTTGGAGCTTTAGTACTACTAAACTTCTATACTGTTTCTGCTCAGCAAAACGAAAAAGATAATTTAAAGAAAAATGAAGAGGCTATCGCTAAATCTTCAGAAGAAAAACCAAATGGTTGGACAAAAAAAGGTTTGTTTACTTTTTTAGCAAATCAAGCAACGTTTAACAACTGGACTGCTGGTGGACAAAGTAATGTATCGGGTAATATAGGTGTAAACTACGATTTCAACTATAAAAACAGCAATTGGAATTGGGATAATAAACTTATTATTGGTTATGGTTTAACAAAAATAAAAGACCAAGATTTGCAAAAATCAGACGACCGTTTACAATTTAATTCCTTAATAGGTAAAAAAGCATCGGGATATTGGTTTTATTCTGGATTTGTAAACTTTAAAACTCAGTTTGACTCTGGATTTGAAGGCGGTGTTAAAACTTCGCATTTCTTTTCACCGGCTTATTTGCAATTTGGTCCATGTATGTTGTGGAAAAAAAGCGATAATTTAAAAGTGAATATTGCGCCAGCAACTTCAAAAGTAATATTAGTACATAGCCATTTTACAGAGTTTGGTCCATCATTTGGTGTAGAACAAGGTAAAACAACTCGATTTGAATTTGGTGCTGCATTAAGTGGTTATTACAAATTTCAATTGGCAGAAAACATCACCTGCGAAAATATTCTGAATTTATATTCTAATTATTTAGAAGATCCACAAAATGTAGATTTAGATTATACATTGAATATTTCTATGAAAATAAACAAGTATTTATCTACCAATTTTGCATATCAAACTATTTATGATGATAATGCTTTTAGAGGTTTTCAAACACGTCAAGTAATTGGTTTAGGTTTAAATTACGGGTTTTAATACGCGTTTAAAATAATTTTTATAAAGTCGTTTCATAAATTGTGAAACGACTTTTTTATATACTTTTGTTTCTAAAAAACACTTACAAGTACTTAAGTTTTGAATAAAATAAATTCTATACATTCTTTAGAGCAACTTCAAAGTAAGTTAGAGCATTATTGTGCTTACCAAGAGCGTTGTCATCAAGAAGTAATTCAAAAGTTAAAAATACTAGGTGCATCAGCTACAGAAATAGATAAGGTTGTAGTGCATTTGCTTGAAAATAATTTTTTAAACGAAGAACGATTTGCGTGTTTGTTTACAATAAGTAAGTTTCATCAAAAAAAATGGGGAAAAATTCGCATTAAAACCGAGCTTAAAGCTCGTAATATTTCAGAATATCTTATTGCAAAATCATTAAAAGAAATTACAGATATTGATTACACCAACACTTTTGAAGAACTTTCTCAAAAAATATGGGATACCATTATTGAAAAAAATGATTTAAAAAAGCGAAAAAAATTTTGTGATACTTTATTAAGAAAAGGTTGGGAAAGTCATTGTGTGTATGACAAAGTGATTGAACTTGAAAAAACGAACTAGTCTAGTGTTTTGAAATTAGAATAGATACAGCATTTCCGCCAAATCCCACAGCATTTATCAAAACGTTTTTTATATCTCTATTTGGAATAGTACTTTGTATGTATGGCACTTTTATGTAAGTATTATTCCGTATCATAAGCAAAGCAAGTTCTAAACTTAAAATTCCCGAAGCTCCAAAAGTATGCCCAATTTTCCATTTATTTGAGGTTAAAAAAGGTATTGTATTACCAAAAACAGATTTTACCGCTTCATACTCTGCCAAATCGCCTTTTATAGTTCCAGGAGCATGCATTACTATGGCGTCTACGTTTGCAGGATTAAATCCTTTTAAAGCCATACGCATCGCTTTTTGAAAACAAATGCCATTGGTAGATATAGATGTATTGTGTTCTAAACTTTCGGTTGCATATCCAATACCCGTAATATAGGCTAGAGCATTTTCTTTTTCTCCTAATTCTAAGCAAGCTGTTGCAGCCCCTTCGCCTAGAACCATAGAATTGTATTTTTTTGAAAAATTTAATGCCTGACACGGATAGATTGAAGTGCTTTTTTGAGCGTATATTTTTAAAGCACGCATTTGTGCTAAAGTAAAAGCGGTAAGAGGAGCCTCGCTACCACCTACCACAAACTGAGTACTCATACCCGATTGTAACCATGCAGCAGCATTAGCAATAGCTTGTAAAGAAGTTGAACAAGTTATAGAATGTGAAATCGCAATCGATTCAGATTTTATATGATGTGCCACCCAAGTAGCAATGTTACCTAAGGTTGTTGTAGGGGAAACAAGGGTTTGAGCTGTTTTATTTATTAAAAAATCTTCATGATATTTTTCAAACAAATGAGTCGCACCTCGAGATGAACCGATATTAACACCTATTTCTGCGGTGTTTTTCCAACCTGTTTGCGCTATAGCTTTTTCAGCAGTATACATAGCTGCAATAACACTGCTGTCTAGGTTTTTGTATTTGGAGTTTGCTAACGTAAAACGAGCTAAATTTTCTTTTACATCATTTGGAAAACGAACCACTAAATATTCTTGCTTGTCAAAATCAACAGCAATAATATTTGATTGGTTTGAAAGATATTTTTGCCAAATATCAGGTTCATGTTCTCCGAGGGCAGATACAGATGCAAAACCAGTTATGGCTATTTTTTGTTTTAACATGGTTTTCAGTTTGAAACTATCGAAACATATTTACAAAACTTCCTTGTTTTTTTTGATCGCTTCTAGATTTCGTTCTATAGTATGCTCTGGTCTTGTCCATTTTGGTTTTTCTCCCAAAGATGAATAAGCAGAATCTTGAGCCTCTACGGTTTTGGGTTGCATTATTTTTATGAAAGGTTTTTGAGGTTTTAATCCTAAAATTTCAAACATTTTCATGTCCTCATTTACATCTGGATTTGGTGTTGTAAGCAACTTATCGCCTGCAAAAATAGAGTTTGCTCCTGCAAAAAAGCACATAGCTTGACCTTCTCTACTCATTTCGGTTCTACCTGCCGAAAGGCGTACTTGTGTTTCGGGCATTACTATTCTGGTGGTTGCTACCATACGAATCATTTCCCAAATTTCTACAGGTTTTTCATCTTCTAGCGGAGTTCCTTCTACAGCAACCAAAGCATTTATAGGTACAGATTCTGGCTGAGGATTCAAAGTAGAAAGAGCAACGAGCATACCTGCACGGTCTTCTATACTTTCGCCCATGCCAATAATACCACCGCTACATACGGTAACATTTGTTTTTCTTACATTTTCTATTGTTTTGATACGATCTTCATAACCTCGTGTAGAAATAACTTCTTTATAATATTCTTCAGACGTGTCTAAGTTGTGATTGTAAGCATATAAACCAGCTTCTGCCAATCTTTTTGCTTGATTCTCGGTAAGCATTCCGAGTGTACAGCAAACTTCCATGTCGAGTTTGTTTATTGTGCGTACCATTTCTAATACTTCGTCAAACTCTGGGCCGTCTTTTACATTACGCCATGCAGCACCCATGCAAACTCTCGAAGATCCGCTTGCTTTGGCTCTAAGAGCTTGTGCTTTTACTTGCGAAACACTCATTAAATCATTTCCTTCAATATTTGTATGATAGCGTGCAGCTTGAGGGCAATACCCACAATCTTCGGGGCAAGCTCCTGTTTTTATAGAAAGCAATGTAGATACTTGCACTACATTTGGATCGTGGTGCTGTCTGTGTATCGTGGATGCTTCATAGAGCAAATCCATTAAGGGTTTGTTGTATATAGCAATTATTTCTTCTTTGGTCCAATTATGTCTTGTTGTTATCATATAAAACTTTTAGGCTATTTGTTTAAAAAGCGTAATGCGTATTGTTTGTCAGCGTTAATTTGTTGTTTTAAAGCTTCTATAGATTCAAATTTTTGTTCATTTCTAATAAAAGAAATTACTTCAATTTTAAGTGTACAATGATACAAATCTTTATCGAGATTTAAAAAATGTACCTCAATACTTTCTTGCACTCCATTTACTGTGGGTTTTACCCCAATATTCATGAGTCCGTAATAAACTTTTTGTTCAATTGTACTCTGTACTATATATACACCATGTTTGGGTAACAGTTTGTAGTTTTCCTCTACAAAAATATTAGCCGTTGGAAACTCAATAGTTCTACCAAGTTGATTGCCTTGAATAACTTTTCCAGAGAAAAAATAAGTATAACCTAATAACATATTAGCTTCTTCTATATTTCCATTTGAGATAGCTTGCCTTATTCTGCTTGAGCTTACAGCTAAGTGGTTTGTTTCTTCCACCGATATTTGTTCGACTTCAAAATGGTATTTTTTTCCAAAATTTTCCAAATCGTGAATTGTTGCTGATCTATTTTTTCCAAATTTATGATCATAACCAATAATAGCTTTTTTTACATGAAATGTATCAACTAAATAAGTTTTTACAAAATCTTCGGCTTCTAAGTTTGAGAATTCTTGAGTGAATTCTTGAACATGAACTAGGTCAATTCCGAATTTTTTCAATAAAGCGATGCGTTCATCAATAGTATTTATTGTTTTAATAATTTCTGATGAAGTAAGCACTGATTTTGGATGCGGAAAAAAAGTAAAAACAACACTTTTCGCATTTATATCTTGAGCATCATTTACAATTTTACGAATAATTTTTTGATGACCTAAATGTACGCCGTCAAAAGTTCCTAAAGTAAATACGGAGATATTATTTTCTTTCAAATTAACTACAAAATTAAATAAAAAAAGGATTGAATAACTCCAATCCTTTTTCATTATAATAAGTTTTTTTATTCTTTAATAAATCTTAATGTTTTAGTGTATTTGTCACTAAACATAGTAATAAAATAAACACCATTACTTAAAGAAGAAGTGTTTATAGTAAGATTGTTATTTAATGCTTTGTTTGTTAAAATGGTTTGTCCTAAACTATTGGTAATTGATATACTATTTGGTAAGTCTAAACCATCAGGTATTGAAATATTGATTTCATTTTTTGAAGGGTTTGGATATACATATATATTGCTTGCAAACTCAAAATTTTCAGTACTTAAATTAGCGTTATTTGTAAAATAACTAATTCTTGAAATAGGGCTATTACCTCCGGGCCCTGTAAAGTCAGTTACGTTTACTAAAACATTTGCACCACTATTCGCAGTAACAGTATAATAACCATTGCCATAACCGCTTACAATACCATCGCCATAAGAGTCATTTACAGTTAAATAATAACATCCATTTGCACTAAGAGCCCAAGATTGATTTGTAACTAAATTTTGAGTACCATTAGAACTTAAATTGTTGTAAGGGCCACCATAATATAATATAGTTCCAGCTTGATTTTTTAGATTCCAAGTAGTTTCAGCTCCATATCTATCACCAACTAGATTAAAGGTAAAAGTTGTTGCATTAGCATAAGCTACAGGAGAAATTGTAAAGTTAAAGGCTTTTGATGCAGTATTATTACTTGCTCTTTGGTCTGATGTTCCATTTACAGATGTTATTGAAACATTAAAAGTTCCATTTGCACTAGAATTTGCCAAAGTTACATATGCAAACTTATTAGGAGCTAAACTTCCAGTCCAATTTTGAGTTAAGTTTGTTCCTCCATTAATATTGTAGCTAATTGTAGCTGAAGTCAAATTCGAAGTACCTCTATTATACAAAGATATAATTTTGTTTGGTAGCGAACCATTTGGATTAGCACAGCTAGGGCTTACTGCTTCACAAAGATTTTCTATTTTTACTTCGGCATCGTTAGCAAACAAAGCTATAGCTACATCTTTTGTTGAAGTTTTCAAAGATGCTCTTCTCGGAGCATTATTCATTATTACTGTTATTCTATCTTTTTGATTTTGCGTAAAGATATTCATACAAGCATCATCGGTGTAATCCATATAATTCTCAATCATATCAACTCCTGGAGTACTAGGACAAGAATCTGTTCCAGTTGGGCAATTAAAATTAGCTGCTGCCGCTGCCGGAGTATCTGCGCAGTAATCTTTGTTTGTTGATACATTTGTGCTAGGGCATGTAGATGAGTCTCCCCAAATATGTCTTAATCCTAAAAAGTGACCAACTTCATGTGTCATAGTTCTTCCTTTATCAAAAGGTGCTTGAAAAGCCCCAGAACTTAAATCTGAACTTCCAAAATACTTGTAGCCAGCTACTACACCGTCAGTGTCAGCAGCACCTCCAGAAGCACTTAGCCCTGCTAGGCCAGAAGCATCTGGAAATTGCGCATAGCCTAATAAAGTACTGTCTGAAAAGTTTACACTCCACATATTCATGTATTGTGTAGGATCCCAAATAGTACTTGGTTTTACTATTCCGTCTATATCTGTATCAGACCAAGAATTTTGACATAAATTAACTCGATCAATACCGTTTGTTGGATTGCCATTTGGGTCAACTTTTGCTAAAACAAATTCAATTTGAGTGTCAGCACCAACAGGATTCGTATTATATCCAGGTGTATTAATCATTTTTCTGTAATCTTGAGTCATTACTGTAATTTGAGATTGTACTTGCTCATCAGTAATGTTTTCGTTGGTTCCGTAAGCATCTCCATTGTGTATAACGTGTACAACAACAGGTATGTAAATGATACCACCACTTTGCGAACTAACTGTTTGTAGGTGCTTGTAGTTTTGAATTAATGGTGCTAACCAAGTTTCAAACTCTTCAGTTGTAGCTCTTTTAGGGTAAATTTTCTTTAAATATCTTTCATATTCATCAGTTGCACATCTAATGTATCCATTTGGAGATGTTTCTATTTGTTCTCCAAACACAACTTTTTTCTTGTCAGATTGTGAAAAACCAAGTAGGCTTAAGGAGAAAATTAATAATAATGTAATTTTATTCATTGAATCTTAAATTTTCCCCAAATATAATAGATTTTTAAAAACCAATATTTATTTTTAAAAAAAAATATTAGAGCCTGTTTAAATTTTATTTTATTTAATTTAAAGCAGGCTCTAATATTAATGAATATTTTCTTTAAAAATAAAGTGTTTTACAAAGTTTGATGTAGAATCCAAGCCTCTTTGTTTTCGGTATTCTTTATGGTAGAAAGTGCTTTTTCGGCTTCTGATTGACTAGAATAACTACCATAAAATACAGGATATAACCCATTGCGTTTTGAGATTGATTTTCTAGCAGGAAATCCTTTTTTTATTAAATTTTGCAATTCTTTTTCGGCGTTTTGCTCATTTTTAAAAGCACCCGCTACTACATGATACGAATACTCTTTTGCATTATTTAATGGTGTAGAAACAGGTTTATCTTTTGTATTAGTAGTAGATTTTGTTTTGGTCTCAGTTTTGGTCTCAGCATTAGTTACTGTAGCATCTTTATCTACTGCTAGCGTAGTTGTTGGCAAAGGGTTTTCTACTGCAAATGTAGCTTCTTGTATTTTTTGATCTACTTGTTGCTTTACTTTGTTTTTTACGGCTACGGTTTCTTGTTGCGCTTTGGTATTATAATAATTATTTCCATAATAAATACTAGCGTAGATAAGTCCTCCTCCTAGTAAAAACAAGGCCGCGTATTTAAGCCATGCATTCGTGTCTGATTCGTCTTTTTCTGTAACGTTTTCTGTAACTGTAGTTTTACTATTGATTGTATTTGACACTGAAGTGCTAGGTGCTTCTTGCTTTTCAATAGGTTTTTGTACTGGAGTAAGCACAATAGATTCAGCAGGTATTTCTTCTTCTACATAAATAGTTTCTTTTCGTTGTATAGTAGGTGAAACATAAGAAGTAAGACCAAAAGATTCAGTTTGATAATTTACTTGTTCCGAAGGTTCAAACACTAAATTTTGTTCGCTATTTAAAGATATTTCTCCTATGTTTTTTAAGTATAATACGCCTTTTTGATACAAAGTTTGTTTCCAATTGAATACTTCATTTTCAATTTTTGCAATGGCTACTTCATAAGAAATTCTTTCAGACAACGATATATAATTGGCCAACAAGCCATCATTGTTTTTTAAATACGCATTAAAAGAAATTACTTTTTTGGGTGGATAAAACGCATGAGACTCTTGGTGTACTTGTGCCGATTTTACTTCGGTTAAAAAAGCACCAAACCCTGGTATGGTTACACATTGATATCTGTAGAGCAATTGCGAGATGTGTTCCTCTAATTTCATGGCGAATGATTTATGTAGGTTATAATTTGGAAACCAAATATACTATATATTTTTTTAGTAATGATTTTTTTAACCTATTTTGCACAAGTAATTTTATCTACCATGAAACAAGAAGCATTATATTATACCCTAGCATTATTAAAAATAGAAGGCATTGGCGATATTATGGCCAAGAAATTAATATCGCACTGTGGTTCTGCCCAAGAAGTATTTCAATGTTCTGCAGAACAATTAAAAAAAATTGATGGTGTTGGTACTATATTGATAAAAAACCTTGCCAACAAACATGTTTTTCATCTTGCTCAAAAAGAATTAGAATATATTACCTCTGAAAACATACAAGTAAGTTACTTTTTTGATGATGACTACCCCGAAAAATTAAAACACTGCATAGATGCCCCCGTTTTATTGTTTTATACAGGCACTATAGATTGGCAAAATCAAAAAATAATAAGCATTGTAGGTACTCGGCAAATTACAAGTTATGGCATTGATTTTTGTAAAAATTTCATTGCCGATATTGCACCTTATAAACCAATTATCGTTTCAGGATTTGCCTATGGTGTAGATATTTGGGCTCATCAATGCGCCATGGATTTTGGATTGCAAACAATTGGTGTATTGGCTCACGGACTTAATCAAATATATCCAAAAACACACAAAAAGTATGTTTCTAAGATGGAACAGAATGGTGGTTTTATTACCGAATTTTGGAGTAATACTAATCCTGATAAAGAAAATTTTGTAAAAAGAAATCGTATTGTAGCAGGTATTGCCGAAGCTACTTTAGTAATAGAAAGTGCCGACAAAGGTGGCTCACTCATTACCGCTGCGATAGCAAACGACTACAACAGAGATGTTTTTGCAGTACCTGGAAGAAGTACAGACAAATACAGCCAAGGTTGTAATATGCTTATTAAAACGCAACAAGCACATTTGATTACTTCTGCTTCAGACATGGTTTATATTCTTAATTGGGAACATGACGCCGTTGTAGAGAATAAAAAAGTTATTCAAAAACAGTTGTTTGTAGAGTTGAGTAGCGATGAACAAAAAATCTATGAATATCTACAAAAAAACGGAAAGCAATTACTCGATGTAATTGCTCTTGATTGTGAGATGCCTATCTTTAAAATATCATCTATATTACTTACTATGGAACTCAAAGGCGTAATAAAACCATTACCCGGAAAACTCTTTGAGGCAATATAAAATCTAAATTTAGTAGCCTAGTTTTTGTCTTACTCTTTGTAAAACACCATCGGCTATTAGAGAAGCTTTTTGAGCACCTTGTTTAAGAATTTCGTCTACCTCTGCTAAATTATTCATGTAATAATTATATTTTTCTCTTTCGGTTTTAAATCGGGTTATTATTAAGTCAAACAACTCTTGTTTAGCATGACCATACCCATAATTTCCAGCTAAGTATTTCGCTCTCAATTCTTCGGTTTGCTGTATGGTTGCCAATAGTTTGTATAGTGCAAAAACTTTGCAAGTATCTGGGTTTTTGGGTTCTTCTAGTGGTGTGCTATCGGTTTCTATACTCATTACTTGCTTGCGCAAAGGTTTATCTTCCAAAAATATGTTAATAATATTACCACGAGATTTACTCATTTTTTGGCCATCAGTACCTGGTATATACATAGTGTCTTCTTGTACTTTAGCATCGGGCAATACAAAGGTTTCTCCCATTTGATGGTTAAATCTTGAAGCTACATCTCGAGTTATTTCCAAATGTTGCAATTGGTCTTTTCCTACGGGTACAATCTCGGCATCATACAATAAAATATCGGCAGCCATAAGCATTGGATAAGTAAATAAACCAGCATTTACATCTTCTAGTCTATCGGCTTTATCTTTAAATGAATGCGCTAAAGTAAGGCGTTGAAACGGAAAGAAACAACTTAAATACCACGATAGCTCTGCGGTTTGCGCCACATCGCTTTGGCGATAAAATACAACTTGGTTTATATCTAGTCCGCAAGCCAACCAAACTGCGGCTGTGCTATAGGTGTTTTGGCGAAGTTCTGCCCCGTTTTTTATTTGAGTTATCGAATGTAAATCGGCAATAAATAAAAACGATTGATTTTCAGGGTTTTTAGAAAGTTCTATTGCAGGTAATATGGCTCCTAATAAGTTTCCTAAATGAGGAGTTCCAGTGCTTTGTACACCTGTAAGTATTTTTGCCATAGTTTTTATTTTTTGCAAAGGTAATTTATTTTGGTTTGAGTTTAAAACCTATTGACCGATGTAACCTTTGAAAATATTATTTTAGCTAAAAAAGCGTTACTTTTGAAAAAATGAAAACGACATATCTGAATGTCTTTTTTATGTATCTAACCCAAATAGTAATGAAATTTTTAAAATATCCTTTATGGTTGTTGTGGCGTATATGGTTTTATATACTTGTAGCGGCTCCTATTGTTTTGTTTTTCCCTCTTTTACTACTTTCTATCTTAAAAGAAAGTTGGTATCCCTATTTTTTTAAAATAGCAAGAATATGGGCAAAATTCATTTTATATGGTATGGGGTTTTATTATGTTGTGCAAAAAGAACAAGAGCTTGATATTCATAAAAGCTACATGCTAATTGCCAATCACACAAGTATGACTGATATTATGCTGATGCTTGCCGTAGTTAAAAATCCATTTGTTTTTGTAGGTAAAAAAGAATTGGCAAACATTCCATTATTTGGTTTTTTTTATAAACGAACCAGTATTTTGGTAGATCGCACCAATCAAAAAAGCAGGTATGAAGTGTATGAACAAGCTCAAAGAAGGCTTAAGCAAGGCTTAAGCATTTGTATTTTTCCTGAAGGTGGTGTTCCTGATGAGTCTGTTATTTTGGATGAATTTAAAGACGGCGCTTTTCGTTTGGCTATAGAGCATCAAATACCTATAGTGCCTATTACGTTTTATGATAATAAAAAGCGTTTGTCTTATACTTTTTTTAGTGGAAGTATGGGCGTTATGCGTGTTAAAATTCATTCATTTATAGAAACCGCTCTACACGATCAAGATGCTAAAAAAGCATTAAAAGAGCGAGCAAGATCTGTTATACTCAATGATTTACTTCTAGATGAAGAAAAACAAAAAAAGATTTCTATTTAGAAATCTTTTTTTGTTTTTTGAAGCTATACAAGGTTACTCTTTTACTATTTTAAAATGTACTTGTTTTTCACCAAAATCAACCTTGAAAAAATAAGTTCCGCTGGCGTAACTAGATATGTCTATTTGAGAATCCAATTGATTTTTGGTACTTGTATAAAGTAGTTGCCCTGTTATATTGTAAATGGTTACAGTTGTAAACGGTTTTGTACCCGAGTGTAATGTGATTGTATTTTTTACAGGATTTGGATAATATGTAAAATCTATATATTCTGAAAAATTTTGATTTGAAAGATTTGGAGTACAAGTTATAAAAGCTTCAAAACCAGCGTTATTTACAGCTTGGTCGGTAACATATTTAAGTGTCATGCTTCCATCTGGAGCTGTAGATGTATACGTTCCAGGAATTGTATTTCCTGTAAAAGAGCCTATTTCGGGAGCGCTTACAGAGTTTCCATCATATAAATACAAATAATCATAGTCTTGCTCAAAATCAAAAGCAGTAAAAGTAATTTTTATTAGATTGTTAGGAACATTAGGTATCATGATGCGAGTTACCGTTTCCATATCAGCATAATTATTATTTACACCGCCTGTATCATAAAAATTTAAACCTCCACAAAAATCTCCTGGTGTAACAAAAACAAAGTTTCTTGCGTAAGGAATAGCTGTAGTATTTGAACAAAGAGGTCTTACTGAAGCTACATAGTATGTATTAGGATTTAAACCCACAGCATTGAAACTATTTGTACTAGCATTGCTCCAAGTAGTAGCATTTTGTCCGTAAGGATATACAGCTATTTGCCAAGAACTTGAGTTTGAATCTATCCAATTTATAACCGCGGTAGACGAAGTAACATTACCAACCGAAACATCTTCTACAGTATTAATACAAGTGTTAATACAATCTGTACTTAAACATGTTGCTGTATTTACTTTGCTGATTATTCTATTTTTAGGTTGTGTTCCAAAGCCATTTGAAAATTTGATTCCAATAGATGATAATAAATGGCAATAGCTCATAATAGTTCCTTTTTGAGTACTTGTAGGTAAAGTAGGAGGAGATGTCATACAACTTCCTCCCTCCCAACTAGAGCCAAGAGCTTGTGGCGCACAATTGTCTATTGCTGTATTGTTTCCGTTCCAAACACACGCATGGGTGTGAGGCGAACCTAGTAAATGGCCAAATTCGTGTGTAATAACTTGAACTGTCCATGAATAGGTTGGTACTGTGTTGTAACTAATATCAACATCAGAATAGCTAAAATTATTTGTAGAACAAAGCCCATTTATAGTAACTGCTACACCACCTAAACCGCCACTATCTATACCTACGAGTTGTCCTACATCACCATTAAATACAGGTCGGGTAGCATTAAACAAAAATAAATAATCACTAGAAGATGTGCCTGCGCCTTCATAAGGATCTTGTGTAGTCCAAATATACATAGATTTTAATGCTATGTTTATTGTATCGTTGTTGTAAAGCGTTTGCACGTTATTAAAAACAGATGTCATCCAGTTGGTTGTATTGGTTGTGTCACTACCGTTTTGCAGATATATATTGTAATCTATTTCAAAATACATGGTAACACATCTTGTAGTATTTGTGCTTTTATGATTTGCTAAATCATTTTCTGAAGAAACACTTGATTGGTCATCTTTAGTAGCGCATTTTAAATTTGGGGTTACTTTAAAATTATGATCTTCGTAAATAATATATTCAGATGAGTTATTTTTTACGTCTAATTTGCCTATAACTACATTGCTGTAAACATCTCCAGATAGTATACCGTTGCAGTCGTTTTCAAAAAAATTAAAGCTTGCTACCGAAGTATAATCGTTGTTAATAATTCCTCTATAATAGACTCCCTTTTTATATGAAATATTGGTTCGTATATTAGTATCTATTTGAAAATCGTTGGTAAATAAATTTACTTTATATAATTTAACCTCAATTTGAGTGTTATTGTAAGGAATTTCCAATAAAATATGTTCGGGTTGAAGCGTTTGTATTTGTTGCAATACTACAGGGTTAATAGTTGCCGTTGTGGCATTCTCGACTACTTTGTTTACTGTGGCATTTTGAGATTTTTTAGAATTTGTAAATAATGTATACAAATTATAATTTGTATGTTTAGCATCTAGTTTTTGAACATTTTTCCCTATTTCGTTTTGAGAAAAAGCTATAAAACTCAGTATAATAAAACATAAAACGGTTAATCTTTTCATGGTTTAGTTAGTTTGTTAGTTAATGTAAATATAGAGATTTGTTTCTAAAAAAAATAAAAAGCATCTTCAATGTGCTCTAAATCATATTTATTGTTGTTTTTATAAACTGAAACAATATCAAATCGTACACTTAGATCAAGATTTTTTTGTTGAATGTATTCGTTGATGGCTTTGGTTACCAATTGTATTTTTTTTGATTTTACAAAATCTTGTGGAAGTCCAAAATCTATAGACGAGCGAGTTTTAACTTCTACAGCTATCAAAATATTTTCTTTTTGTGCTATAATATCTACTTCAGCTTTTTGAAAAATCCAATTAGTTTCTAGAATGATATAGCCGTTTTTTTGTAGAAAATCTTTTGCTAACTCTTCGCCGTATTTACCTAATTCGTTGTGCTCTGCCATAGTAATTACGGTGCAGGATTGGGTATTTGTTCTTGAATTTTGTTAATTTCTAAAATAATTTCAGAACTTAAATTTATCGTAAAAGCATTGATGTTTTCTTCCAACTGTTGCATGGTTGTAGCACCAATAATTGTTGCTGTTACAAATTGTTGCTGATTTACAAATGCAATAGCTAATTGCGTTGGTGTTAAATTTACTGCATTTGCCAATTCTAAATACAAACGTGTCGCTTTAAAACAATTTTCGTTGGTATATCGAGTAAAATGTGGAAATAATGTCATTCTAGAGTTTTCTGGATAACCTTTTAAATATTTTCCAGAGAGAAAACCAAAAGCTAAAGGCGAGTAGGCGAGTAAACCTACATTTTCTCGATAACAAAGTTCAGATAAGCCTACTTCAAACAACCTGTTTAGCAAAGAATATGGATTTTGAATGCTTACAATTCTAGGTAAATTGTGTTTTTCGCTTTCATTCAAAAATTTCATAACGCCGTAAGGGTTTTCATTAGAAACACCAATGTGTTTTATCTTTCCTTCTTTTATCAATCCATCAAAAATATAGAGAACTTCCAGAAAATTCTCTTTCCAATGCGTATCTATTTCGGTTAAACCTCTTTTGCCAAACATATTCATTACACGCTCTGGCCAATGCATTTGGTATAAGTCTATATAATCTGTTTGAAGATTTTTAAGACTGAGATTTACTGCTTCGTGTATACTTTTCTTAGAAAAATCCAAAGGTTTTCTAATGTAGTCCATACCTCTATTAGGCCCTGCTATTTTTGTAGCCAATACAAAACTGTCGCGTTTCGATTTGTTTTTGGATACCCAAGAACCTATATAGCGCTCAGTGTTTCCAAAAATAGTTTCATTCCCGCCTATAGGATACATTTCGGCTGTATCGATAAAATTAATTCCTCTTTCTAAGGCGTAATCCAATTGAAGATGAGCTTCTTTTTCTGTATTTTGATTACCAAAAGTCATTGTGCCTAAACAAGCTTTTGATATAGCTATTTTTGTGTTGGGTAGAGTTGTATATTTCATATTAGTAAGAAACCCCTGTATGTTCTTTTCAGGGGTTTAGTGATTATAATTCGTTAAGCATTTTAGAAATTTCGTCGAGCTTAGGTGTGAGTATAATTTCAATTCTTCTGTTTTTCGATTTTCCTTCGGCAGTATCATTGCTTGCCACAGGTGCGTATTCTCCTCTACCTGCTGCGGTAAGATTTTGTTTGTTTACACCTTTATTTTCGGCCAAAATATTTACAATAGCTGTGGCTCTTTTGGTAGAAAGATCCCAGTTGTTTTCTACACCACCGCCTATAGTTCCAAGAATTTTATCGTTATCTGTATGACCTTCTATTAATACAGATAAGTCAGGGTTTTGTGCCAGTACCTTTCCTACTTCTATAACTGCTTTTTTTCCTTCATCATTTACAGCCCAGCTACCTGTTTGAAAAAGTAATTTGTTTTCCATTGAGATATATACTTTGCCATCTTTTTCAAAAACTGTAAGTCCTTTGCCATCAAATGCTTTTAGCGATTTGGTTAGTGTTTCCTTTAGCTTTTTCATGTTAGCATCTTTGGCATCTAGTAAGGCTTCAAGTTCTGCCAATCTTTTTGAGCTTGCTTCGAGTTGGGTTTTCAGTTTATTTAATCGCTCTTGCTCTGCATTCATAGATTTTTCTTTTGCATCTAGTTGCGCCAGTAGTTCTCTATTTTTATTTATATTGGTTGCTAAGGCATCATTGCTGTCTTTTTCTAAAGCATTGTAAGAATCTTGTAGTGTTTTCAGATTTTTTTGAGTAGCCGTGTAGTCTTGTAGTAATTTATCTCGTTCTGCTTTTGTTTTATTGAGTTCATCTGTGAGCAATTTATTTTGATTTTCTAAATCATTTTTAGACTGAGATAATACTTCATTAGTGTCTGATAGAGAGCGGTTTTCTTTTTTTAAATCGGCATACTTAGATTCTAAATCGTTGTATATTTTTTTGGAAACACAAGAAGTCATCAAGACTAATACTGCAAATCCGGTAATTATTTTTTTAATCATAATAGAGTTTATTAAAGGCTAAAATTACTATAAGTAATCGAAATTTTAAATAGAAAATATCAATTTTATGATAAAATTAGATATAAGTAAAAAGGATTGTCTGTTTGAGACAATCCTTTTACTATTCATTGAGATAAATATTTACTAAGGTAAATTAGCTGGATAACTCATTGGAAAACTTTGAGGCTTATAGAACTTGAATGTCGAACCATAAGTTGCATTAATAGCTTCTAAAAATTTATTAGCAACATAAGCATTAGCTCTAGCCGTTAAGTGTACGCCATCTAAACCAAATGCTCCTCCTTGAACAAAAGATGCTGTCATGTGGTAGTTATCAAAACGAACCCCTCCGTTTGCTAATTGTTGCATTACTGCATTTACATCAACAAAAGCTAAAACCTTTGCATCTGCTGCTGCTTTAATAGTAGCATTGTAAGCATCGGTAGCTGTTTTTAGTTCTGCAATTTCAGTTGGTATTAATATGTGTTTATCTTGTAATGGATAAGTTATACCAAACTTGTTTAATGGTGATGGTGGCGCAAATCCTAAACCAGAATCAGAAGCTGTTGGTGCTGCACCAATAGCATTTTTAGTTGTTAATAGCACTAAATCTGTGGCTTTTGCTTGTCTAGCTTTTCCAAATACAGCTCCGTAAAAAGCAGCATTAGCTGCACCCATACTTGGTGTAAAAGCAGCAGTAAGTTGAGCGGATAAATCTGTTAGAGATTCATCTTTTATTAATACTGGATTTGCTTTTGATGTAGATAATAATTCTATTCTATCTCCTGCTCCAAAAGCGGTTAATGCTTGTTTTAAAGGCCCGTATAACTGAGTGTTTAATTGAGAAATAGTAGCATCTCCTACTGTTGTATTACCATTACCTAACACAGCAGAAGTTAAAGGATTGTATGGCACCGTAGTAAAGAAAGGTATTGTAGAAACGTAAGGAATGTTGGCTACAACTCCTTTTGCTCCACCCGATGTAAGTGTATTTACAAGAGCATTGTATGTTCCGTCAAAACCAACACCTGGTGCTCCAGTGGCAGGAGTGATTGGGTTAGAACCGTCTCCTCCGCTCATAGCATAACCTAATACATCGTTATTACCTATCCATAATGAAAAGAATGTAGGTTGTTGTGCCATAGCATCTTGCAATACAGAAGTAGTTGCGCTAGAAGCAAAACGAACAAAATAAGGATTTGCTGTTTGAGGCGAAGTCATTAATCCTGCTGGATTTCCATATCCAGGTGCTAATAGATGAAAACTTTTTGCTCCAGGTACCCCAAAGTTGTTAAATCCACCTGTTAAAACTGGTAGCAATTGAGTTGTTGGAGTTGCAGCTAGGTTTACAGGTGCTGAACCATTAAAAATTAATCTTGTAGATTGAATTTGTGTAGTACCAAACATTAAACCTCCAATGTTGTCATTCATATAAGGTATTTTAAACTCTCCACCGCCCACAAGTGCAAACTGATCTGCCATTAATTTAGCATAAGAGTTTTGTTGTCCTGCTTTAAACAAAGCACCATCTGTAAAACCGGCCGTAATAGAGTTTCCTAAAGCAACATATTTACTAAAATTTGCCGAACCTGCCGTTACAGGAACATCTGCTACTGTTTCATCTTCATTATTATTACATGCTACTAAGCTTAACGAAGCAATAAATAGCCATTTGATATTTTTTATCATAATCAATTTTTTTATTTATTATGGATTAATTGTCCAAGATACCAACCATTGTTGTCCTATTCTACCAGCTCCAACTACTTGAAGATAATCTTTGCCTCCTATGTTTGTTCCACTAACTTTTAATACCGATTTTAAAGCTGGTAAAGCATACGATGCTTGTGCATCAAATACAGATATAGAAGGAATCATTCCGTCTGCAAATGAAGACTCCCATTTGTATTGTTCACTCCATCTCCAGTTTATATTAAAACCAAAGTTTTTAAATAATTTTGTATTACTTAAAGATGCTTTTACTCTATGTTTAGGTGTATTAAAGTAAGAAATAAAAGAAGGATCTTCATCTTGATTAAAGTCAAATTGAGCGTAGTTATAATTAGCACCTAATTCAAAGTTTTTGTATACTTTTTTAGACAATCCAGCTCCAAGACCTAGAGAGTTTACAGTAGCTACAGAGTTTGAATACACTTGAAATAAACGAGCGTCTCCGTTTGACAATGCTTGTGCTGCCGTAGCAACATCTGTAGAAACATTACCATAATAAGGAGCATATACTCTAGCCGTTGTAGAAAAATTGTTATAAATATTATAATAAGCATTCAAATCTACACCAAAACCTTTTATAGATGATTTGTAACCTACTTCAAAAGCTTTTACTTGCTCAGGTTTAATATAACCTAATGAAGATTTTTGTAAATCGGCAACATTACCTGTTTGTCTAAATTTTGCTACCGATGCAGAAGTAAAAGCATTATCATAAGCATTGTACCCATTTAAATCTACGGTAGCTTGCCCGCCATTTAATAATTGACCTGCTGTACTAACATTTTGTGTTTCTGTATATCTCCCTAAGTTATCTGGTGCAGACCCTATAAGTGCAAAAGCACCTATATTTAAACCAATATATTGATCTTGTGTTGTAGGGTTACGGAAACCTGTTTGGAAAGAAACTCTAAAATTATGACTTTTTGTTGCTCCTGCTGAGTACACTACAGAAACTCTTGGAGAAAATTGTCCTTCAAAGTTTTTAGATTTGTCATAACGTACAGAACCTGTAAGTTTGATACGATCGTCCATTACTTTTTTCTGAATTTGAGTATACGCTCCGTATTCATCGTATTTTAAAGGTCCGTCAAAATCTGTAAATATGGTTCCTTGTGAATTCATGATATATTTTCTATAAGAACCTCCTATTTGAATTTCAGCAAATTTTATTTCATCTCTAAAATTATAGTTTGCATCTGCATGGTATAATTTAGAATTATCCAAGAATTTTGCTCCTGTTCTTAAATCTGGATCACTAACAACTTGCTTGTAAGCTGTTTCAAACTGTGGAGTTCCTGGTTGAAATTGAGGTTGTCCATTGGCTACCAATGGTAGTGGTGTAGGATTTATATTGTTATTTGCCCAATTTCTAGCCAAAGCATCTGCTTGTGTAGCATTTACACCCATAAAAATTTGAGATTGTAAAAACATAGTTGCATAATCTGTAAACCATCCTGTGTCTGATTTTGCTGCTCTATTTATGTTTAAAGCGGCAAATTGCATATCATAAGAATCCCCAGCGTCTTCGGTAGACATATATCCTCTTACAAAGAAATTTTTGCCTTTAAACTCTGCACGAGTTTGTTGCATGATAAAGTTTTTAAGCATATATTTACTAGCTCCTTGGTAAATGGTGTTACCCATACCTATTTTGTGCTGTAATATAATTTCTTTATCATCTGCCCATGGTTTAATGTGTGCGGCAAAATCTGCTTTTATAGCATGTATATTGTTGTCTGTTAAATATTTTTCTGCATATCCTGTACGTGAAACTTGACCAACGTTATTTATAAATGTAGAGGCTTCATCTCCATAAACATTCATACCATTGTAATTTCTGTTTGCTGTATGACCTATTGCTCCTCCATTAACATCTGTTTGATCATCTGCCATCCATTCTTTTGCTTTCATAAAAGTAAAGTTACCTTTTAGCGCAAAATGTTTTGTAAATGCGTGTGCTGCGCGAATACCGAAATCCCAATAATCATTGGTTCCTGCAACTTCTTGAGTAGTTTGACCGTACTTTGCATAAAAACTTAATCCTTGATTAGTAAAAGGGCTTTTACTATTCATAAATAAAATTCCGTTGAAGGCATTTGCTCCATACAATGCTGATGATGCACCTGGAAGTAGCTCTACACTTTGAATATCCAACTCTGAAATACCTACCAAGTTACCTAATGGGAAATTAAGTGCTGGCGAAGAGTTGTCCATGTTATCTACCAATTGCATAAAACGTGTGTTCGCAATAGTCGAAAAACCACGCGTATTGATAGATTTAAAAGACATACTACTTGTGTTGAAGTGTACTTCTTTTAAGTTTTCTAAACCTTCATAATAATTTGCTGAAGATGTTTTTTTAATATCTTGAAGTCCCATTCTTTCAATGGTAACTGGCGATTCTAAAATTCTTTCAGGAGTTCTAGAAGCCGATATTACAATTTCATCCAATTTATTGTCGCTACTTTCTAGAGTAACTACAACATTTTGACTTGCCGATGCTACTTCTACTTTTTGAGTAGCATATCCAATACTAGACACCTGTATTGTAAAAGGCGGTTTTTTATTAGTTTTTAAAGAGAATTTTCCGTTACCATCGGAAACTGTTCCTGCTGCATCTCCAACAACTTTAATGTTGGCCGCCGGAACGGGTTCGTTTTTGCTATCTTTTACCGAACCTGAAATTGTAGTTTGCGCCATAGAAATGCCACAACACAGCAATGTCAAAATAAAATGATAAATCTTCATTAGGTTTTAAATTTATTTGGTTTGAAATGGCAAAGTACAAATATTTTTTATATTAATAAAAAAAGCGAGAAAAAATCTCGCTTTTGTCAATTTTCAATATAAATTTTTATTTATTCTACGGTTACCGATTTTGCTAAATTTCGTGGTTGATCTACATTGCATCCTCTTAATACAGCTATATAATATGATAACAACTGTAATGGAATTGTTGTAATTAATGGAGAAAGTGCGTCTGATGTTTCTGGTATTTCAATTACATAATCGGCTAATTCTTTAACTTGAGTATCTCCTTTGGTAACTACCGCAATAATTTTACCGCTTCTAGATTTTATCTCTTGAATATTGCTTACCACTTTGTCATAGTGCCCTTGTTTTGGTGCAATTACAATAACAGGCATTTTTTCGTCTATTAACGCAATAGGGCCGTGTTTCATTTCAGCGGCAGGATAACCCTCTGCATGAATGTAAGATATTTCTTTCAGTTTTAAGGCCCCTTCTAGTGCTACTGGGAAGTTGTAGCCTCTGCCTAAATACAAACAATTCTGTGAATCTTTAAATTTTTCTGCTATTTCTTTGGCAATATCGTTTGTGTTTAAGGCTTCTAAAACTTTTTCTGGAATTATTTCTAATTCTTGTAAATATCTAAAGTAATCTGAATTGGAAAGCGTACCTTTTACTTTTGCTAAGCGCAAAGCAATCATGGTTAATACCGTAATTTGGGTAGTAAAAGCTTTGGTAGATGCCACACCTATTTCTGGTCCTGCATGAGTATATGCTCCTGCATGAGTTTCTCTAGAAATAGAAGAACCTACTACATTACAAACGCCAAAGACAAAAGCTCCTTTTTCTTTTGCCAATTTAATCGCAGCGAGTGTATCTGCAGTTTCTCCCGATTGTGAAATGGCTATTACAACGTCTTTACTTGTAATAATTGGATTTCTATATCTAAATTCAGAGGCATATTCTACCTCAACTGGTATACGAGAAAATTCTTCAATAATATATTCTGCAACCAAGCCTGCATGCCACGAAGTTCCACAAGCAACAATGAGAATTCTATCGGCATTGGTGAATTTTTCAATATTATCTTCTACACCACTCATTTGAATAATACCTGTATTTGCCAAAAGTCTTCCTCTATAAGTATCTTTTATTACATTGGGTTGCTCATAGATTTCTTTAAGCATAAAATGCTCATAACCTCCTTTTTCAATTTGCTCTAAATTTAGCTGAAGCTCTTGTATATAAGGGTCTACTGTAGTGTCGTCTTTTATTTTTCTGATTTTTAACGGCTTATGTAATCGTATTACGGCTGTTTCTTCATCTTCTAAATAAATAGCATTTGAGGTATATTCTATAAATGGTGTAGCATCAGAACCTACAAAAAATTCTCCGTCTCCTATACCAATTGCCAAGGGCGAACCTAGTCTTGCTGCTACTAACTCATCGGGTTTTTCTTTGTCAAAAACCACAATAGCATAAGCCCCAACCACTTGGTTTAATGCTAGTTGAACTGCTTTTCCAAGTTTAATGTTTTCTTTTTTCTTGATTTCTTCTATCAAATTTACTAACACTTCTGTATCTGTATCAGATTTAAAAGTATAACCTCTATTGATAAGTTCTTTTTTAAGAGGTTCATAGTTTTCTATAATACCATTGTGAATGATACATAAGTTCCCCGAATTTGACAAATGTGGGTGTGAGTTTACATCGTTTGGTACACCATGTGTTGCCCAACGTGTGTGCCCAATACCTATAGAGCCGTTTAGTGTTATCTCATTTTGGGCACGAGCCTCTAAATCTGATACTTTACCTTTGGTTTTGGATACTTTTAGTTCGGAATTGTCGTACAACATTATTCCGGCACTATCGTAACCTCTGTATTCTAATCGTTGTAATCCTTTTATTATTACAGGATAGGCTTCTCTGTGCCCAATGTATCCAACTATTCCGCACATAAATATTTATTTTAATTATTCAGGTTTGGTATACCAAACTTCAAATTTGACTTTTTTTGTATTATTGGTACTTGGGTTTGTACCATAAAGTTTTACTCCCAATGGATTGGCTACCGACATTGTAGGCAGGTATTTTAAACTTTGACCTGTTGCAAAGTAATTTGGTGTAGGGTTTTTAAACTGCATACTTGTAGTATTACCTATACCTTCTGTAACAACCAAACCAAGTTTAACATTGGTAGAATCGGCATATTTTACTAAGTTTCTAAGATGGTTGGTAAGGCGTATTTTGTATACAATATCATCTCCATCTTTATAACGAATACCTCCGTGTATGTATTTATTGTATTTTGAGGTCAATACGCTCGTGGTTTGGTCGTATGTATAATCTACAATTGGTTTTTTGTTTTTTAAATCAAAAAGATAAATTCTATTGGGTACTTGAGCCAAAGTATTTGGCGATTTTACAGTAAAAGTTATGCTTGCATCATTAATAAGCCATTTATTACTACGCATAGCATTTAGTTCTGGCGAAGTACTGTTTGTATTTCCGCCAAATAGTGAGATTACAGATATAGAACCATTTCCTCCTTTAAGCAAAAGCTCATCTGTAGCCACATTATCGGTGTAACTATTTTGATTATCAAAAAAGTTTACGGTGTTTCCAGATAAATTTAACAGTAATGTTTTACGTTCTTTGGTAGTATCTGTACTCGATTTTTCGTCTTTGTATACTATAGTAATTTTACCTTGTGCAAAATTCATTTTGGCTGCTGTTCCTGCCTCGGGGCTTGAAGGAGAAGCTGCTGCTTTGAATAACAATCCTCTAAATAAATTTTTTCTAAATAAATTATTGTTTTCCAAATACCCGTATTGATTACCTGTAGTAAGTAGTTGTTTGTAGAATGCTTTTTTGGCAGGGTCATTTTGTGTTAAGTCTAAAAACATACCTGGTGCCAAACGCTCTTTTACAGCTTCTGTAGACAATCCTATATTTTTCTTTATTTTAATTTGATCTCTTTTAAATTCAAATGAATCGTCAGAGTACAACAATTCTTGATTTACATTGGTAAAATCATTCAATTCATCAGAATAATGTTTTTTTAAGGTTTGAAGTCCTTCGGAAACATCAACTTGACTCAAATCATAATTATTACGGTAAACCTTTAAACTTATTTTAGTATATTCATTTTCTACCGAACTATTAGAAAGAATAGAGTCTTTGTTTAATGTATATTGGCTATCTCCTGTGGTTGCATCTGTACTTTGAAGTGTAGAAAAATATGGCACGTACAAATAAACAGAATCAATTTCTATAGTATTAATATTTACAAAATCAAGACTTGTAGTTCCCAATGATAGCTCTGTAACAAAGCTTGAAGTAGTTTTACCAAAAACAGGATCATTATAATAACCTAATGTGTTAATTGGTAAATTGTTGGTTTGAACGGCTCCTGTTGCTTTATTGTTTATATCAAGATCAAAATTTTGGTTTAACATTCCGTAATGATCATCTGCAACAAAATCAGTTCCTAGTTCATTAAAATCTTTATCACAAGACACCAATAAAAGGGTAGTAAAAAGTAGTAAAAAAAGTGGCGTAACAATTTTTGAGATTTTCTTCATAATTTTTATAACAATTTTTTATAGAAATTGGTATATGCTTCTGCAAAAGCATCTTTAGGGGCGAAAGGTAAAAAAGGTTTTTCAGAAGTTTCTATAAATTTTGTTAAACCTGATGACAATTCTGGCGATGCTATGATTACACCATCGGAATGAGCTACCGAAACTTTCATTAAATTTTCAAAAGTGGGTGAAGAAAGTGCTTCTATTGCATCTTGTGGAACACCGTCAAATTGTATTTTTGAACTAAAATTTTTATCCAATTCACCTTCAAAAGATTGGTTGTAAATAGAACTCACAATTTTGGTTTCAGAAAACAAAGCATCGTTTTTATAATAATGCTTCATATAAACTGGTAGCAAAGCAGCCAACCATCCGTGTACATGAATAATATCTGGAACCCAATTGAGTTTTTTAACCGTTTCCACTACGCCTTTGGCAAAAAATATGGCTCTTTCGTCATTATCTGGAAAAAGTGCGCCTTCTTCATCAGAAAAAGTTGCTTTTCTTTTAAAATATTCGTCGTTATCAATAAAATATACTTGTATTCTCTCTTTTGGAATAGAAGCTACTTTAATAATAAGTGGCATATCTACATCGTTTACCACCAAATTCATTCCAGACAATCTAATTACTTCATGCAACTGATGTCTTCTCTCATTGATGTTACCATATCTAGGCATAAAAATTCGTATTTGACCGCCTTGATCGTTTATCATTTTGGGCACGTCATACGACATCATCGAAACTTCATTTTCTGCCAAATAAGGCACTACTTCAGATGATACATATAATATCCTCTTATCTTCCATATGGTAAGTATTATGTTTTTTTCAATAAAAATTAGGCAAAATTACAAAATTTTATGCAGATAATTACTAAAATAGTATGTTTGTACCCATTTTAATACCGCAAAGCATGCTTGTTTTTAACAAAAAAGAATTACTACGTGAAGAAATAGAGGCGTTGAAAACACCAAAAAGCAGTGTTGGTTTTGTACCAACTATGGGCGCTTTACATAAAGGTCATTTATCACTGTTAGAAAAATCTGTAGCCGAAAATTCGATTACAGTAATTAGCATTTTTGTAAATCCAACACAGTTTAATAATGCAGAAGATTTAAAAAAATACCCAAAAACATTAGAGGCAGATCTTGAAAAAATAAAAACCGTTTCCGAAAAAATTTTAGTTTATGCACCCACCGTAGACGATATTTATGAAGGAAACACAGTTTCGGAACACTTCTCTTTTGATGGTTTAGAACATGAAATGGAAGGCAAATTTAGACCTGGTCATTTTGATGGTGTGGGTACTGTGGTAAAAAAATTGTTTGAAATAGTACAACCCAACCATGCCTATTTTGGAGAAAAAGATTTTCAGCAACTCCAAATCGTAAAAAAATTAGTACAAAAGCAAAACTTACCTGTAAACATAGTAGCTTGCCCCATTTACAGAGAAGCTAATGGTCTAGCTATGAGTTCTAGAAACCAAAGGCTTAGTGAAGAAGAAAAAAACAAAGCAGGTATAATTTACAAAACGTTAATGCAGGCCAAAAAAATGTTTGGCACAAAATCTGCTCAAGAAGTTTCCAAATGGGTAACAAACCAATTAAAGAAACAAAATACTTTTGAATTAGAATATTTTGAAATAGCCTCTGAAGACAACTTAAAAACTTGTAAAAGAAAATCTAAAAACAAAAACTACCGCGCATTCATAGCTGTTTTTGTAAACAAAATTAGATTAATTGATACTATTTCGCTAAAATAATTACCTTTGCCACATGCAAATACAAGTAGTAAAATCTAAAATACACAGAGTAAAAGTTACAGGTGCAGACCTCAACTATATAGGCAGTATTACTATAGATGAAACCCTTATGGAAGCCGCCAACCTTATAGAAGGCGAAAAAGTGTCTATTGTAAATGTAAACAATGGCGAGCGCTTTGAAACTTACGCTATAAAAGGAGCAAAAAACTCAGGCGAAATTACACTTAATGGCCCTGCTGCCCGAAAAGTACACGCAGGAGATATTATTATCATTATGTCGTATGCTATTATGGATTTTGAAAAAGCAAAATCATTCAAACCTTGGTTGGTTTTTCCTAATGAAAAAGACAATTCTTTAACCTAATTGTGAATTCCAAAATCAAGAAATTTTTTAGCTTGTCAATACCTTTGCTTTTGGGCTTAGGCATTATTTATTATCAATACACTACACTTACGGCTCAAGAATTACAAAATATAAAATCTATTTTTAAAAAAGCCGATTATTTTTACATTTATCTATCTCTTTTTATTGCTTTGTTTGGGTTTTGGTCTAGAGCGTATCGATGGAAATATGCGCTAAATCATTTAGGTTACCAAACCCATTTTAAAAACGATTTAATGACGGTTTGCGTGTCGTATTTGGTAAACTTAACCATACCTCGTTCGGGCGAAATTTCTAGAGCAGCATTACTTAAAAAATACGAAGATGTACCTTTTGACAAAGCATTTGGGACTATAGTAGCCGAGAGAATTGTAGACCTAATTGTTTTCTTTTTGTTTGTAATACTTGGGTTTGCACTACAGTTTAACAAACTTTACAATTTTATTTTCTCAAAAATTTCTTTACAAAATATTGTAATCCTTCTTGTTGTGGGAGTCGTATTGTTTATTCTCTTTATACTTATTTGGATTTATGCCGAATGGAATATCATACAAAAACTCAAAAGAAAACTTTCGGGGCTTGTAGAGGGAATGATGAGTATATTAAAAATGAAAGATAAATGGAAATATATTTTTCATTCATTTTTAATATGGTTTTCTTATTTACTTATGTTTTATGTTACCATTTTTGCATTGCCCGAAACCAAAAACATAGGTTTTGATGTTGTTGTGATGGGTTTTATTTTTGGAAGTTTAGCCATTGGTTTTACAAATGGTGGTCTTGGGGCATACCCTCTTTCTATTGCAAAAATACTTATGCTCTACGGTATTAGTAACGATGTAGGTACAGCATTTGGTTGGCTTATTTGGACATCACAAACGTTACTTACTATTTGTGTTGGGCTAATTTCTTATATTTTATTACCTCTTCTTAATAAAAAATAAATTTACTATATTGCCCTTATTATATTCTACTTGAAAATGTAGAATATACGGCTTTGTTTATTTCGTTTTTTGTAAATCAGAAAAAGAGAACGAACACATCATTACACCTAAAAACTTAAACACATGAAAAAGATTTTGTTACTCGTGGCACTTTGCTTTTTTGGCGAAGGATTTTCTCAAAAAATAATGGACAGTATTTATTCTAAAAAACTCAACGCTACTCGAGATATAAGTATTACATTGCCTTCTTCTTATAAAAAAGACAAAAACAAAGCTTACCCAGTACTTATTGTTCTCGATGGAGACTATATGCAAAGCGCTTTTGATGGTGCCCTTCGATACAGCAACTATTGGGACGATTTACCCGAACTTATTGTGGTTGGTGTTTATCAAAACCAAAAAGACGAACGCTATGAAGACAGTGAAATTGATGAAGTAACGGGTTTGCCACACGGAAAAGGTGCGCAATTTTTTGAGTTTTTAGGCGGTGAACTATTACCTTACATTGAATCAAAATACAAAACACTCCCTTTTAGAATTATTGCAGGACACGATGTAACGGCTGCTTTTTCTAATTTTTATCTTTACAAAGACAATCCTATATTTAATGCCTATATAAACATTAGCCCAGAATTAACTCTCGATATGGAGAAAAATGTAGCGTCTAGGTTATCAAATATACCACGACCAACTTTTTTTTATTTGGCAGTTGCCGATGGAGATAATAACAAAACCAAAGAAAAAATAGCAACATTAGACACAAACATCAAAGAGCTAAAAAACCCTGCGGTAAGTTATAAATTTGACGAAATTAAAAACGCCAATCATTATTCTGTAGTACTACACGCAATTCCAAATGCACTTTATCATATTTTTTCTTCGTACCAACCTATATCCAATGCCGAGTATAAAGAAAAAATTGTAACCCTAACGAGTGGTTATGTAGACTACTTAAAAAACAAATATGAAACTTCCGAAAAAGCTTTAGGCTTTAAAGTAAGTGGTCGTTATAGCGATTTTCAAGCTATAGAAGCAGCTATTGTAAAAAATAAAGCAAATAACGAATTTGAATTGTTAGCGCAATTGGCAAACAAAATGTTTCCAAAAACAATGCTTGGCGAATATTATCTTGCTCGATACTACGAAGCCTTAGGTGATGCTAAACGAGCTGCAAAAAGTTACCAAACAGCCTTTACACTTCCAGAAGTTGGAGACCTAACCAAAGACATGATGCTAGAAAAAGCAGATGAACTAAAAGGACAAATAAAAAAATAAATGAGTAAAATAAAGACTTCTTTTTTTTGTCAAAATTGTGGTACTCAATATGCTAAATGGCAAGGTCAGTGCAATGCGTGTAAAGAATGGAATACCATAGTAGAAGAACTTATTCAAAAAGAAGAAAAAAAAGCTTGGAAACCCACATCTGAAACCACAAAAGCAAGCAAACCGTTAAAGATTAAAGAGATTGATGCTACAGCAGAACTTCGTCTTAATACAGAAGATGGAGAACTTAACAGAGTACTTGGTGGCGGTATTGTTCCAGGTTCGATGATACTTCTTGGTGGCGAACCTGGTATAGGGAAAAGTACTTTATTACTCCAAATATCATTGCAACTACCCTATAAAACCTTATATGTTTCGGGCGAAGAAAGCCAGAAACAAATAAAAATGAGGGCAGAACGTATAAACCCAAATAGTGATAGTTGCTATATACTTACCGAAACCAAAACCCAAAACATTTTTAGACAAATACAAGAAATAGAACCCGAAATTGTTATTATAGATTCTATTCAAACCTTGCATACAGATTATATAGAATCTACCGCAGGAAGCATATCCCAAATACGAGAATGTACGGCAGAACTTATAAAATTTGCCAAAGAAACCAATGTGCCTGTATTACTAATAGGTCACATTACTAAAGATGGAACTATAGCAGGGCCAAAAATATTAGAGCACATGGTAGATACAGTACTTCAGTTTGAAGGCGATAGAAACCATGTGTATAGAATATTAAGAGCTTTAAAAAACCGCTTTGGCTCTACAGCCGAACTCGGTATTTACGAAATGCAAGGCTCTGGTTTGCGCGAAGTATCGAACCCTTCAGAAATTCTTATTTCGCATCGAGAAGAAGAACTATCTGGAACGGCTATTGCTTCTACACTCGAAGGAATGCGCCCTTTAATGATTGAAATTCAAGCTTTGGTATCTACAGCTGTTTATGGTACTCCACAACGCAGTACCACAGGTTACAATGCCAAAAGACTCAACATGATATTGGCTGTTTTAGAAAAAAGAGCAGGATTTAGATTGGGCACAAAAGATGTTTTTTTAAATGTTACAGGAGGCATTTCTGTAGATGATCCCGCAATAGATTTGGCGGTTGTAGGTGCTATACTTTCTTCAAACGAAGATATTGCTATTGGCAAAGATGTGTGTTTTGCTGGCGAAGTAGGTCTTTCGGGCGAAATAAGACCAGTAAATCGAGTAGAACAACGCATTCAAGAAGCAGAAAAACTTGGTTTTTCTACCATTTATGTTTCTAAATACAACAAAATTTCTTTAAAAAACACGGCTATTAAAGTAGTTTTAGTTTCAAAAATAGAAGAAATAGTAGGCGAACTTTTTGGATAATTTTTAACTTCTTTCCAACCTTTTGAGTTTTTTAGTACTCTTTATTTAAAAAGCGTAAACCTATGGGAAAAAGTTTAAAATTGAAATTACAAATCCTTGTGAGGCCGATTTGACAAATATGTCAAAAATACCTCAAGGCTATTTTTGTTCGTTATGTAATAAAGATGTTATTGATTTTACAGAAAATTCTTCTTTAGAAATTTCACAATACATTTTGGCACACAAAAACGAATCTATATGTGCTCAAGTTTTGCCGTATCAACTAGAACAAACATACGATTTGGTGGCACAATCAAAAAAGAATACAACGCTTAAATATGCTGCTGTTGCGGCATCTTTACTTGCCGTTTCAGGAATTTCGGCACAAAACCAAGAATCTACAACACCAACCACCGAAACACATTTCGTAAAAGGTAAAATTGCACAGCAACCATCAAAAAATCAAACTATTAAATTTGTTCTAAAAGGTAAAATTTTAGATAAAACAACCAATTTGCCTTTAATCGATAAAAAATATTCTGATTTAAAAGGGTATATAAATTATGGAACTCCCATAATATACAACCCAAAAACAGGAGAATATAGTGTAGAAATTTCATTAGAAAAAAACCAAAATCAGCTATCAATTTCTTTGTTTACAAAATCACTAGAGCAAGATGTTTCTATAGAACTCGATTTATCAAAAATCAAAAACAATATCCTTTATCAAGATTTAAAAATAGACACCAACAATTTTACTTCGGTAAAAATAGCAGGCGGTTTGGGTGTAATCTATCAATAAAAAATAAACTATTTAATATTTCTAAACATGAAAAAACACATTGTATTTCTATTTATAATGGCTTGTGGCTTTGCTCAAAAACCTATTTTTTCTACAGCCAAAGTAAAAGCAGTTACTGTATATACTAACGCTGCCGAACTCTTGCAAACCACAAGTGTAAACCTACCTGTAGGTACTAGCGAAATTGTAATAAAAAACGTAGCCAATTATCTTAATGAAAACACAATACAAATTGGGGCGCCAAGTACAGTTACTGTACTTTCGGTACAGTTTACAAAAAATTATATCTCAGAATATGAAATAGACGAAAGCAATCCGGCGATAAAAAAAGTGAGAGATAGCATTTATATTGTTCAAAAAGAAATACAAAAAATTCAAACCGAAAAAGTTTCTGCCAATAAAACCGTTGAGCTTTTAGATAAAAATCAAACCGTAGCAGGTGCTAATAACGGAATGAATGTAGCAGAGCTTATTAAACTTGCCGATTATTACCAAAACAAAAGAACCGAGTTGAACTTAAAACTGGCTTTGCTTAACGAAAAAGAACAAAAATGGGCTGAGAAATTAGAAAAATTAAACAATAAACTCGAAATAAATACCCAAAAAGAAGAACAAAATTCGCAGGGAAAACTCATTGTACAAGTGATGAATGATGTAGCAGGTTTGGTAAATTTTGACCTTAACTATATTACAAATACAGCGTCATGGTCGCCTTTTTACGATTTGAGAGCCAATAGTGTAAAAGACCCTATACAAATGATGTATAAAGCTAGAGTATTTCAAAATTCGGGTGTAGATTGGAAAAAAGTAAAACTTACCTTATCGAGCGGAAACCCAAATCAAAGTAATCAAGCGCCTTTGTTACAGCAATGGTATTTAAAACTAAATAATCCTTATACTTATTCTGATGATGAAATAAAAAAAGAAAAGCTTGAGGAAGTGGTAATTACAAATGCTTATAGCATAAGAGGAAATGGGAATTTAAAATCACAACCAACGGCTTCTATAAATAATTACACATCTATAAACGAAAACCAACTTAATGTTTCTTTTGATATTGATATTCCTTATGATATCTTATCAAATGGTAAAGCGCATTCGGTAGCTCTTAAAGAAATAAGTCTGCCAGCAAAATATAAATATTATGCCGTACCAAAGCTAGATAAAGAAGCTTTTTTACTTGCCGAATTAAACGACTACGGTAAATATAATTTGCTGCCAGGAGAAGCCAATATTATTTTTGAAGGAATGTATGTAGGAAAAACAAATATAAACCCTACACAAACTACAGATACTTTAAGTTTGAGTATGGGAAGAGACAAAAAAATTGCTATAAAAAGAGAAAAAGTAGCCGAAAAATCGGGCATAAAATTTTTATCAAATTACAAAGAACAAACCTTTACTTACGATATTACAGTTCGTAACAACAAAAAAGAATCGGTAACTCTATTGCTTAAAGATCAATATCCTTTAAGTACAGACAAAGAAATTGAAGTAGAGGTTTTAGAAAGCAGTAAAGCAAAAATAAATGAAGAAATTGGAGTATTTAATTGGGATGTAAAACTAGAACCAAACGAATCCAAAAAATTCAGAATAAGTTACAAAGTAAAATATCCAAAAGATAAAATTATAGATAATTTATAAGACACTATCCTAAAAAGCGGCTCGTATTTAGCCGCTTTTTTTATTCAAAAATTACGTTGCTTTCGTAATTATTTACTTCAATACGAACTTGTTTTCCCAATATCAAAGCTCTATTATCTGCCAAATGACCCGCAGGAAAATTGTAAATTACAGGAATGTTATATTCTTTGGTAATATCGTCTATAATTTGCTCGGCATTTTTACCCCAAGGCACTTCGTTATCTCTCATTTTGGTCATTCCTCCTACAATAATTCCTTTTAAACTTTCCAAACAACCATTGCGTTTCAAATTCATCATCATTCTATCTATATGATATAAATATTCGTCTAAATCTTCTATAAAAAGTATTTTATCGCTACAATCTATAGCCGATGGTGAACCAAATAAGCTATATAAAATAGACAAGTTTCCTCCAACTAATTCTCCTTTTGCTACTCCAAACTTGTTTAAATGTTCACAAGGTAATGTATAAGAAATAGGTTCTCCAAAAAGTGCTTTTCGCAATGTTTCTTTTGCTTCTTCGCTTGCTTTACTACTTACCGGCATAATAGCATGAATAGAGGCGTATCCCATAGTATTCAAATGACTATGCAACACTGTAACATCACTAAAACCGATTATCCATTTTGGGTTTTGTTTAAACTTTGTAAAATCAAGTCGGTCTATAACCCGCACAGTGCCATAACCACCCCGAACACACCAAATAGCTTTAATATTCGGGTTATCCAATTGTGTTTGTAAATCGGCAGCACGTTGCTCATCTGTTCCAGCAAGCTGATGGTAATCAAGCCCTATAGATTTACCAATTACCACATTAAGCCCCCATTTTTTTAGCCATGATATTGCAGGGCCTAGATTGTCTTCAATGTTTTTTCGGGCTGTAGCAACTATGGCTACAGTATCGCCTTGTTTCAAATTGGGTGGAAAAATCATTTTCTTTTGAGAAAAATTAAGGTTATAGCAAAGAAATACGAGTAAACAAATATATATTTTCATTCTTGATTGTAATGTTTACAAATATAAAAAATAGAATCTATTTGTTTTGTTTGATACAAAAAGCGGTTATAAGTATTGCTTATAGCAACAAAAAGAGTGCTATATATATGCTGTATTATTCAAAAAAATAATTTTTATTATTTTAAATATCAAATGCTAAAAAACCACACAAAACAACTTATTTTTGCAAGATAATTTTAATAAACATGACACAAAATCCAAAAAGATATACTATTACAGCGGCACTACCTTACACAAATGGGCCAATACACATTGGGCATTTGGCGGGGGTTTATGTCCCTTCAGATATATATGCTCGCTATTTACGTTTACAAGGAAAAGATGTAGCTTTTATTTGTGGTAGTGATGAGCACGGTGTTGCTATTTCTATGAAAGCGCGAAAAGAAGGTATTACTCCTCAAGAAGTAATTGATAAATATGATGGTATTATTCGTACATCGTTTCAAGATTTTGGTATTTCTTTTGATAATTATTCGAGAACTTCGGCACAAATACATCATGATACGGCTTCAGAATTTTTTAGAAAATTATACGATGCTGGAAAATTTATTGAAGAAACAACAGAGCAATTGTATGACGAAGAAGCGCATCAATTTCTTGCCGATCGATTTGTAATAGGTACTTGCCCAAAATGTGGTAACGAAGAAGCCTATGGCGATCAATGTGAAAAATGTGGTTCTACATTAAACGCAACCGACTTAATCAATCCAAAATCGACCATTACGGGTTCAAAGCCTGTATTAAAATCAACAAAACATTGGTTTTTACCCTTAAACGAGTATGATACTTTTTTAAGAGAATGGATTCTAGAAGGTCATAAAAATGATTGGAAACCCAATGTGTACGGACAAGTAAAATCGTGGGTTGATGGTGGTTTAGAACCAAGAGCAGTTACTCGTGATTTAGATTGGGGAATAGATGTGCCAGTACAAGGTGCCGAAGGAAAAAAACTATATGTTTGGTTCGATGCACCAATTGGCTACATATCTTCTACCAAAGAATGGGCGCAAAGAGTGGGAAAAAACTGGAAAGATTATTGGAAAAAAGAAGATACCAAACTTGTACATTTTATTGGGAAAGACAATATTGTTTTTCACTGTGTAATTTTTCCAGCTATGTTAAAAGCCGAAGGTACTTACATTCTACCCGATAATGTACCTGCTAATGAGTTTTTAAATTTGGAAGGAAACAAATTGTCTACTTCCAAAAACTGGGCTGTTTGGTTGCATGAATATTTACAAGATTTTCCAGACAAACAAGACGCTCTACGATACGCGCTTACAGCAAATGCTCCAGAAACCAAAGACAACGATTTTACTTGGAAAGATTTTCAAGCAAGAAATAATAATGAATTGGCAGCTATTTTTGGAAATTTTATCAATAGAGTAGTCGTTTTAACCCATAAATATTACAACGGAATTGTGCCTACACCAAACGAATTTTTGGAAGTAGACGAACAAACCTTAGCCGAATTAAAAGCTTATCCTGCTGTAATTTCTAGTTCTATAGAGCGTTATAGATTTAGAGAAGCCCTAGGTGAGATGATGAATGTGGCTCGATTGGGAAATAAATATTTGGCAGACGAAGAGCCTTGGAAAATGATTAAAACCGATGAACAGCGAGTAAAAACACAAATGTATGTTGCTTTGCAAATTGCATCGGCATTAGCCACATTGTGCGAACCGTTTTTGCCATTTACATCGGCTAAATTGTGTAAAATTTTAAATATACAATCCAATAGTTGGGACTTAGAATTTGAGCATTGGAATGTAACCAAAGCAGGACATCAAATAGGAGAAGCCGAGATTTTATTTGCACAAATTGAAGATGCTGATATTCAAAAACAATTAGATAAACTAGAAGCTTCAAAACAAGCCAACAAAATAGCAAATATGAAAGCAGAACCACAAAAAGAAACCATAACTTTTGAAGATTTCGCCAAAGTAGATTTACGAATAGGTACTATTATTGAAGCCGAAAAAATGCCAAAAGCAAATAAACTTTTAGTTCTAAAAGTAGATACAGGTATTGATGTAAGAACTATTGTTTCTGGAATTGCCGAACATTTCACCCCCGAAGAAGTTGTTGGAAAACAAGTAACTGTTTTGGTAAACCTTGCACCAAGAGCCTTGCGCGGTGTAGAAAGCGAAGGTATGTTGCTCCTAACCAATACGCCAGAAGGTAAATTGGTTTTTGTAAACCCAGATACAGAGGGTGTTTCAAACGGAGCAATAATAGGATAAAACATAAACACCCTCGAGCAATCGAGGGTTTATTTTTTAAAATTATGAATATAAAAGTAATCGCCTTTGATGCCGATGATACGCTTTGGCACAACGAACCGTATTTTGATGAAGCGCAAGAACGTTTTTGCGAACTGTTTCAAGATTATGCCTCAAAACAAGAAATATTAGGACTAATATTAAACCATCAAGTTAAAAATCTACCTATTTATGGTTTTGGCATTAAAGCATTTACACTATCAATGGTAGAAGCTGCATTAGAACTTACGCATTTTCAATTAAGCGGTAAAGTTACTCAAAAAATACTTCAAATAGGCAAAGACTTATTGTTAAAACCTGTAGAATTACTACCCGAGATAGAGCAAGTATTAACCGCTTTACACGGAAAATACAAGCTTATTGTAGCTACCAAGGGCGACTTAAAAGACCAACATAGAAAATTACACGACTCTGGCTTAGGTGCTTTTTTTCATCATATAGAAGTAATGAGTGATAAAACAGAAGTTGATTACGAAAAAATGTTAGGCAGGCTAGATATACAGCCTCAAGATTTTTTAATGATTGGAAATTCACTAAAATCTGATGTTTTGCCCGTATTAAATTTAGGGGGATATGCTATACACATACCATATCACACTACTTGGGAATATGAAAAAATTGATTTTGAAATACAACACCCAAATTTTAAATCTTTCTCACATATCAATCAAATTCTAGCGTTGTTGCATGTCAATTAAAACCAAAATAGATTTAGAAATTTGGAACAGAAAAGAACATTTTGAATTTTTCAGTAAAATGGAAGAGCCTTTTTGGGGCATTACTACTACTTTAGATGTTACACAAGCTTACCATAAGGCAAAATCGCTGTCTATTTCTTTTTTTACATACTACTTATATCAAACGCTATGCGCCGTAAATAGTGTTGAAAACTTTAAATTACGCATTTTAAACAACGATGTGTACTTGTTTGATACAATAGATGCTTCGGCAACAGTAATGCGTAACGATACTACTTTTGGTTTTTCGTATATGAAGTTTGATAAAGATTTACAGCTTTTTCAGAGTATTGTTTTAGATGAAATCAATCGTATTGAGCAAACAACAGGTTTATTTACCAAATTGGATTTTCCTGAAAACTTAATTCATTTTTCGGCTTTACCTTGGGTTGATTTTTCAGCTTTGTCTCATGCTAGAGGTTTTTCATATCCAGATAGTTGTCCTAAAATTTCATGGGGAAAATTAATTGATATTGACAATAAAAAAACAATGGCTGTTTCCATCCATGTGCACCATGGATTGGTAGATGGCTATCATGTAGGTGTTTTTGTTGAAAAACTTCAAGAACTACTAAATTCTTGATGCGTTATCAGAAAAAATACGTCCAGTTTTGACCATCACTCACAATAATAATTGTTTTAGTAACTGTAGTTGCAGATAAACTAAGTGGGCTCGTTGTGGCTGTACTCGAATCTTTAGCAAAAAACTGCCCTCCAAAAGAGTAAATTTTAGCATTTATACTATTAGAAACATTGCGTAACATATAAATTCTACCTGGAACATTTACAGCATTGGGCAAAATAAATTCATCGCTCCCAGAGGTTGGAGTGAGTGAAATGTAAACTCCATCATCTATTGGAGTAGCAGATCCTGGAGAACCACCATAAAAAACTGCGGAACCAGCTACATTTGAATTTACAATGCCTATTTCCTTAACATTCAAATTACCATTAATATCTAGAGTACTTAGTGGCGTTGTAGTGTTGATACCCACTTGTGCTGTTGCGATATTACTTATAAAAACAATAAATAGTAGTGTATATAATATCTTTCTCATAATAAAGGTGTTATGTGTAACTATTTTCTTATTAAAAGTAAGAACTTTTATACTAAAACCAAAGTGATATAATCACTACAACGATATAGTGTTGATAAAAAGTACAAAATCAACTGCTTGAAAAAAGTAGTTGATTTTGTAAAATATTGGTGTAATTATTTCCCTAATAAAAGTATTTCATGAGCAGTTATTTCGGTTACGTACTTTTTATTTCCTTCTTTGTCATCATAACTTCTGTACGAGAGTTTACCTTCTATAGCTACCTCTTTGCCTTTGTTTACAAATTTTTCAATTATGTCTGCGGTTTTACCCCAAGCTGTAACACGATGCCATTCGGTTTGTTCTACTTTATCGCCATTTTCTTTGTAATAAAAATCATTTGTAGCTATCGATATTTGTGCTACTTTTTTGCCTCCAGCAATTGTTTTTACTTCTGGTTCTTGCCCTACGTGTCCAATTAGTTGTACTCTGTTTTTCATGGTTTATAAAAATTAAATGATTAACTATGTTTGTGTCGGTTTGTTATCGACATGGCAAAGGTTTGAAGAAAAGCAATCGCTAGTCGGTAGATAAACAATTAAAACCGTTTGTAGTCGTTTGTGGTCGATTATGGTTGAGATAAATTCAAAATAATTATGTTGTAATCAACTCAAAAACAAAACGCTAAATATCAAAACATTTTAATTATATTTACACAAATAGTTAAGAAACTTAATTATTCATAAAAGTAACAACCCATTTAATAAAAGCCATGAGTAAAAATTGTTTAGAATGCGGAGAAAAAATTATTGGTAGAGAAGATAAAAAATTTTGTAACGATGGCTGTCGAAATTCATTTAACAATAAAATAAATAAAGACAGCACCAACTATATGCGCAACGTAAACAACAAGTTACGAAAAAATTATCGTATATTAACCGCCACAAACATGGATAATAAAACCAAAATTAGTAAAACAGCATTGAGTGCAAAAGGCTTTGATTTTGAGTATTTCACCAACATACTTAAAACAAAAAGCGGAAATACTTACTACTTTGTTTACGAGCAAGGTTATATGTATTTAGACCCAGACTATCTCATGCTGGTAAGAAAAGACCTATAATGTTTTTATGAAAAAAAACTACACAACCGTTTATGCTCTTATCATTATAATAGCCCTATTATTTGGAGTATTTTACTTTATGATGCCTCAAGATTATGATAAAGAAGATAAATTACCTCTTAAAGAATTTTCGACTCAACGGGCCATGGATATTGTTTATAAAATAGCAAAAAAACCACATTATGTTGGCTCCAAAAACCATGACGAAGTAGTTGTTTATTTACAAAATGAACTTCTTAATTTAGGCTTACAACCTAGTATTCAAGAAGGTTTTGTAATGACAGAAAAAGGAACATTGGTAAAAGCAAAAAATATTATTGCAAAAATAAAAGGTACTCAAAATTCTAAAGCATTATTATTGCTTTCACACTACGATAGTGCTCCACACAATGCCTCATTGGGAGCAAGCGACGATGCAAGTGGTATTGCTACTATACTCGAAGAGATTCGTGCTTTTTTACACAGTAAAACACCACATAAAAATGACATTATTATTTTATTTTCTGATGCTGAAGAAATAGGACTTAATGGTGCCGCTTTGTTTTCGCAACAACATCCTTGGGCAAAAAACATTGGCGTTATACTAAATTTTGAAGCTCGTGGCGCTTCGGGGCCAAGCTATATGCTCTTGGAAACCAATAAAGGAAACGCCAAAATGATTGAAAATTTTGCTGATGCTCAAGTAAAATTTCCAGTTTCCAATTCCTTGATGTATAGTATTTACAAAATGTTGCCCAACGATACAGATTTGACTGTATTTCGAGAAAACAACAATATACAAGGTTATAATTTTGCATTTATAGACAGTCATTACTACTATCATACAAGTTTAGATAATGCACAAAACCTAAGCAAAACTACTCTAGCTCATCAAGGTAGTTATTTAATGCCTTTATTACACCATTTATCAAATAAGAATCTAAGTACTTTAAACACTACTGAAGATGAGGTTTACTTTAATGTTCCTTTTCGATTTATACACTATCCTTTTAGTTACAATTTGCCTTTACTTTTTGGCGTTATAGCTCTGTTTTTTATTGTTATTATTTTTGGATTGGGTAAACAATTAGTTAAATTTCCAGAACTAATAAAGGGTTTTGTGCCTTTATTCATCGCAATTATTGCTTGTGGAATCTTTGGGTTTGTAGGTTGGAAACTACTATTACTTTTATATCCTCAATACACAGAAATACTACACGGCTTTACTTACAATGGGCATGAGTATTTGTATGCTTTTATAAGTGGTGCTCTTGGTATTTGCTTTTATATATACCGCAAAAATTACATTAAAAATACCGAACAGCAGTATACTATTGCGCCGTTATTTTTATGGTTGATAATCAATGCATTTATAGCTTATAAATTGCCTGGCGGAAGCTATTTTATTTTACCTGTTATTGGCAGTATACTTATGTTGGGATATTATATTTTTACTCAAAAACCCAACATGGTGTTTAATCTTATTTGCTCTATTCCTTCAATAATTATTTTAGTGCCTTTTATCCAAATGTTGCCTATTGGCTTGGGTTTAAAATTTTTGGTTGCAAGTACAATATTAACCGCTTTAACATTTGCATTGCTACTACCTATATTAGGCAACTTTATACAAAAAAAATGGTTGGCAACATTGTTTGCTTTGTTAAGCATTTCTTTTCTTGTAAAGGCTCATACAAAATCAGAATTTACCAATAGCCAGCCTAAACCCAATAGTCTTAATTATGTTTATTTGGCAGACCAGAATAAAGCTTACTACGCTACCTACGACAATATCTTGGATACTTGGACAAAAGCCTATTTAGGCGATAAACCTCAACAAGCCAAACTATTAAATACCGAAAAACTATATAGTAAATACGGTTCAGAATATACTTATATGAATCAAACTACTGTAAAGCCTATTGCAAAACCTACTATTACTTTTGAAAAAGACAGCATTGCTGGGTCAAAACATCTTTATACAATACGTATTACTCCTAACAGAAATGTAAATAGGTATGATATTTTCTGTAAAAATAAAAACCTAAGCAATCTTATAGCAAACGGTGTAAAAAGCATTGACTTTAAAAGTAATATTTCAGCAAAGACAAGCGAAAAAATAATTAGTTATTACCCAAGCAATCAAGAACCGTTAGAAATAGCTTTTTCTATTCCTGTAGATGAACATTTAGACATGACTTTAATAGAAAGTTCGTTCGATTTATTAAACAATACTCTGTTTAGTTTACCTCAACGTCCATCAAATATGATTGCTAAGCCTTTTGTACTAAATAATGCCATTGTAATAAAGCAAAAAGTTAAGCCTAGTTTATAATCAAGAAAAAATAATATTGGCTTTTTGTTTACAATTAAAATATATATCGTAATATTGCAATATAAACATATTGTAATGGGAATAACAAAAACAGAACATTTTACTGAAAAGCAAAACGAAATAGCTTTAATAGCCAAAGCATTGGGTCATCCAGCAAGAATAGCAATTATAGAATACATTGTAAAAGTAAATGCCTGCATTTGTAACGATATTGTAAACGAACTACCTCTTGCTCAGCCAACCATTTCACAGCATCTAAAAGAGCTTAAAAATGCAGGTTTAATAAAAGGTTCTATAGAAGGAAATACTATTTGTTATTGTATAGATGAAACAACAATAAGTAGGCTTCAAAACTATTTTAACACTATTTCAAATAAAATTTCGAATAAAGAATGTTGCTAAAACAAATACACATGGAAAATAACGAACAAATTAAAGAAATGGTAAAGCAAAAATATACCGAAATTGCTTTACAAGATAATGAAACCAATGCTTCATCTTGTTGTGGAAGTGGCGGTTGTAGTAGTGAAGTATACAATATAATGACTGATGATTATGACCAGTTAGCTGGCTATAATCCTGAGGCAGATTTAAAACTAGGGTGCGGATTACCAACACAGTTTGCAAAAATAAAAACGGGTAATGTAGTAGTAGATTTAGGCAGTGGTGCAGGTAACGATTGCTTTGTAGCGCGCCATGAAACAGGAGAGGCAGGAAAAGTGATTGGTGTTGATTTTACAGAAGCAATGATACAAAAAGCTCGTGAGAATGCAGAAAAATTAAATTTTAACAATGTTGAATTTAGACTTGGAGATATCGAGAACATTCCTATCACTGCAAATGTAGTAGATGTCGTTGTGAGTAATTGCGTTATGAATTTAGTGCCGAATAAACCCAAAGCTTTTTCAGAAGTTTTTCGTATACTTAAATCAGGCGGTCATTTTAGTATTTCAGATATAGTACTTACTGGAGAATTGCCAGATTCTATTAAAAATGCAGCTGAAATGTATGCCGGTTGCGTGGCAAGTGCTATACAAAAAACCGATTATTTGCAAATAATACAAAATGCTGGGTTTACAAACATTACAATTCAAAAAGAAAAACCTATCATTATACCCGACGATATTTTGAAAAACTACCTTAACGAAGATGAAATAAATCTTTATAAATCAAACAAAAATAGTATTTACAGCATTACAGTTTATGGAGAAAAACCAAAAACATGTTGTCAAACAGCATGTTGTTAATATGTTTGTTACAAAACGTCGTAAATTTATTATTGGCAATAATTGTAGAAAAAATGTGCTAAAATTCATAATATGAATACTATATTAATCGAAATTTCTAAAAAAGCAATTAAATATGAAAATTTTAATTTCACTTCTCAACAAATAAAGAATAATTGGCTCGGAAATATAGCAGCAACTGAAAATCAAATAATTGAAAAGGAAACTGAACTTGGCGTAAAATTTCCTGATGATTACAGAACATTTTTAAAGATTACAAATGGATTCTCTGCGCCTAATGATATTGAACCAAGCTTTGAAAATGTTGAGAGAATAGATTTTTTGAAAAACATTGATAATTCAACCATTCAAGCTTATGTATTAGTTGAATTAGAAAATGCAATAATTGTTGGTGGAATAAATGAAGAACAATACTTTTTATTGTTACCTCCGAGTAATGAAAACGAAAAATGGAAATATTGGAAGTTCGCAAATTGGTACCCAGGCGAACATCCGTTTGAAAACTTAAATGAATACTTTGAAGATGTATTAGAATTTATAACTAACGAATACGAAAAATAAACAACTACTGCAAACAGCGGTTTCGAGGAATGGGAAAAATGTGGTAAATTCACATTTTATTTCGTAAGTTTTTTATAGTAATGTAAAAACAAGTTTGCCACTTCTTGAAGCCTAGTAGCGTTATTCTTGCATCTCTATTACAATTACAAATACTATTTGGTTGTTACAATAAATTTATGATGAAAAAGATATTAGTTTTATGTACGGGAAATAGCTGTAGAAGCCAAATTGCAGAAGGATACTTAAAATATTTTGCAGAAGATAAAGCAGTTGTTTATAGCGCTGGAGTTGAAACACATGGCGTAAATAAAATGGCAATACAAACCATGTTGGAAGATGGTATAGATATTTCTAATCAAACTTCAAATCATGTAGATGAGTACTTAGATATAGAATTTGATTTTGTAATAACCGTTTGTGATAATGCGAAAGAAAAATGTCCTTATTTTCCTGTAAAATCAAAAATAGTACATAAAAATTTTGAAGATCCATCAAAATTTGTAGGTTCTGAAGCTGAAAGTAAAGAACGTTTTAGAGAGTCTAGAAATCAAATTAAAGCGTTTTGTAGAACATTTGTTAGCGATTATATTTTATAAAAAACTCCGAAAATTCAGACAACAAATTCAACTAGTTGCACTCTCTTTAATTCAATATTTTAAGTTTAAAATTACTGAAATTTGATTGCTAATGAAGTTGATAACGTAAAATTAGCATTGTGATTATTGAAAATTTTATCTTCAGATAAATATTCTTTTGCTTCAATTCTCCAAAGTAGATTTTCTTTAATTTGCATATCAAAATTTGTTGATACTCCAAATGTATTAAATCCGCTTGGAGTATTGGTTGTAATTAAAATTTGTTTTTTGTCGTTGTAATATTCTCCGCGTAAAGCAATGTTGTATTTTTCTTTTGGTTTATATTGCAAAATGAATACAGGAGAATACCAAATACCATAATCGGTTGTATTAAATTTGTCTGTGCCAAAATCAAAACCAGCAATCAAACCAAATTTTTTAGATGGTTTGTAAATTGCGTACAAATTATGAAATAATCGCCATGAATGAATACTATCTGCTTTATCTGTTCCTATAAAATTACTATAATTCAATATTAATTTAGTGTTTGGTTTGTAATTTAGCTGCACACCAAATGATGGGTTTTGAATATAATCTGGTTTTTTTATTTTTTGCCAGCCATTTAAAACCAAAAATGAAGCATTGAGTTTTTCAGATTGATTGGTGTATGAAATTTTAATGCCTGTTTCGTAATAAGGAGAGTTTTCGGCAAGAATACTTCTTGTTAATGTCCAACAATCTGCACTTATAGCACTCTCAAAACCAATATGCGAAGGCATAATTCCTGCATCTAACCAAACATTTTGTTTTCTAGAAATTTTAAATCCAACATTGGCTTCATAAATAAATTGAGCCCAAGTTGGCTCTGTCAATAGGTTGTATTGAGCATAATTACCAATCATTAAAGTGGCATTAGCTCGTAAATTATTTTTGTTGTATGCTACTTTAGCAAATGCTAAATTTAGATTGATTTCATTATGTCGTTTATGGCTATAAATAAAATTTTGTTTTTCGTGATTTTGAGGGTTAGAAAAATCGTAGCTATAATATATTTCGCCATATCCTTGAAATACAAGTGGTTTTATAGTATCATTTTGTGCAATTAGCGTTGCTGTGTATAGTAAAAATGTTGAAAATGTTATTATTATTTGCTTCATTAACGTGAGTTCGATATAATTTTATAATATAATTTGCATAAAAAAGCAAAAGTCATTATATTTAAAGTGCTTATTTTCAAATAAACACTAAACTTTTGCTTATGCTTTCGCAAGATAAAATCACACAGATTTTTGTTCTATTGATGAGTTTTGTAAAGAATTTGTTCTGAGCTGGGAAAATCAAATGATTTCAGGTGGAAAAAAACGCATTCGTAAATCAAATTTATTTTATCAGAAGTTATTACAATTCAGGTTCTTTTTCATATTTCAGGGTATAGAAATTTTAAAACTTTTTATCTTGAGTTTGTATGTAAATTTATATCGAACTCCCGTTACTTAGTAAACATTGTATTGATATTGAATATTTTTTAATTCTGAATTTTCTCAAAACTATTTTTTAATACAAAAATAATTCAATTCTGTAAATAAATTTGAAAGGTATAGGTGGTTTTTGACTGTTATGAATAGCCAATTATGTTAATGAATATTCAAATATGTGTTTTGATTTTTTTAACCTTTATATTTCTTTTCCAATTCGGCCTGAAACTCTTCCATAACGGGCTTCACTGTGCTTTCGGGCAAATCTGAAATTCGTATATACATTAAACCGTCTACAGCATTATTAAAAAGCGGATCTACATTAAAAGCTACTACTCGGGCATTTTGTTTGATGTATTTTTTTATAAGAACTGGAAGTCTTAATGTTCCTGGTTCTACCTCATCAATAATTTTATCAAACTTATTTAAATCGGCTTCCGCTTCATTAAACACAAAATCTTTATCGGCGTCTTTTAGCTTAACTTTAAATTCTTTTTTTGGATGTACATATTGAGCCACATAAGGGTCGTAATAATGCGATTTCATGAACTCAATCATAAGCGATTTGGAGAACTCTGTAAACTTATTACTAATACTTACACCGCCTATTAAAAATTTGTGTTCTGGATAGCGAAGTGTGGTGTGAACAATACCTTTCCATAACAAAAATAATGGCATCGGTTTTTGCTGATATTCTTTAATTATAAAAGCTCTACCCATTTCTATAGATTGCGACATCATAGAATACAATTCGGGTTCAAACCTAAACAAATCGTTCAAATAAAAACCTTCTATACCATGCTTTTGGTATATTTGACTTCCAAGCCCCATTCTGTAAGCCCCTGCAATAACTTGTGCTTCATCGTCCCATAAAAACATATGGTGGTAATATTGATCAAATTGGTCTAAGTCTATAGATTCGTTTGTGCCTTCTCCAACTTCTCTAAAAGTTATTTCACGCAAGCGACCAATTTCGTGTAGTATGTTGGGTATTTTATCTGCTGTAACCAAGTAAACCTCGTAATTTTTACTTTGCAACAATCTATAATCTCCATTTTTCACACTGCTAATTTCTTCGAGTATTTTATCGTGATTGGCGGGTTTTACTATTTGCTTTTGCTCTTTTGGTAGTTTTAATGAAGGTACAGAAAGCAATTTACTTTGATTGTCAAACGAGTTGGCAAGCATATATGTTTTTTTGCGCAAAAAATCACAATAACTGTTTAGCGTTTCATGTTCATTTTGTTCTGCAACCGAAATGGGTTTTCCAATACGCACTTTGATAACTCTGTCTTTTTGCGTCAGTAATTCGCTTGGTAATTTTGCTGTGCGTAATGTGTCGTTTATTTTGGAAAGTAAATAAAAAAGCTTACTGTTTTTTGCGTGAAAATAAATAGGAACCACAGGTACTTGTGCTTTTCTAATTACTTTTATTGCTCCTTCTTCCCAAGGTTTATCTACAACCAATTTTCCGTCTTTGTAGGTAGAAACTTCTCCAGCTGGGAACATTCCGAGAGGTTTTCCTTCACTAAGATGTTTTAATGTTTCTTTAATACCTACCACACTAGATTTTGCATCTTTGTGGTTTTCAAACGGATTAACAGGCATTATATATGGCTTCATCGGGTTTATACGATGAAGTAAAAAGTTGGCTATTATCTTAAAATTTGGTTCTCTTTCGAGCATTAACTTTAGTAATAATATGCCATCTATACCGCCTAGAGGATGATTGGATATGGTAATGTAAGCGCCGTCTTTGGGTAGTCTTTTTAAATCTTCTTCGGGTACTTCAAATTTTATTTGAAACTCGTCTAGAATAGCATTTAAAAATTCTATATCACTTAAATGTTTATTTCTATCATAAATTTTGTTTAAAGTAGATATTTTGAGCACTTTCATAAGCAACCAACCAGAAAACGTACCAAATACGCCGTATTTATCTGTATTTATTACTTTGGCAACTTCTTTTGCAGTGACTAGACCCATTCTTTAAAAAAATAGTATAAATTATTACTAAAAAACAAATATAGCAATTCTAGCCGAAAATTGAATAGAGTATCGATATATTTGAATTGTAAATGCATTTTGATTGGTTTTTGATAAAGGTTTTAATACTTTTGAAAAGCAAGAAATTGTAAATAGTAACAAAGCGACACGAACAATGTGGTGCAACAATGTACCATTAAAACAACATTTAATATGAAAATTATTTCTTACAATGTAAATGGCATAAGAGCAGCAATTACAAAAGGTTTTTTAGACTGGTTGCAAGTTGCAAATCCAGATATTATATGTCTTCAAGAAATTAAAGCTACTGAAGATCAAATACCAAAACTAGAAATAGAAGCGGCAGGGTATGCGTATCAATATTATTTTCCTGCACAAAAAAAAGGATATAGTGGTGTAGCTATTTTATGCAAATCTGAGCCGAAGAATGTGGTTTTTGGAACAGGGATAGATTATATGGATTTTGAAGGTCGAAATATAAGAGTTGATTTTGATGGTATTTCTGTAATGAGTTTATACTTACCTAGTGGTACAAATATCGATAGACTCGATCATAAGTTTAAGTACATGGATGATTTTTTTGACTACATAAATCATTTAAAAAAGAGCATACCTAATCTTGTTATTTGTGGAGATTACAATATTTGTCATCAAGCTATAGATATACATGATCCAATACGCAATGCCAAAGTTTCTGGTTTTTTACCCGAAGAACGTGCTTGGCTCGATAAGTTTATTAAAAACGGAATGGTAGACACCTTTAGACACTTAAATAAAGAACCGCATCATTATAGTTGGTGGAGTTATCGTGCTAATGCGAGAGCTAATAATAAAGGTTGGAGAATAGATTATTGCATGGCAACACAAACATTGCAACCTAATATAAAAAGAGCGCTTATTTTGCCCGAAGCAAAACATAGTGATCATTGTCCAATTTTGGTTGAAATTGAATAAAGTAAAAAAGAGATTTGTAGTTGTAAACACAAATCTCTTTTAATACATATTTTAGAATACAATAAAATTGATTTTCCTTTTAAATTTTATCAATCAAATCAAGAGCTTTATTTATAGTTTTTACATTGTCAAAAGTTAGTAAAAGGCGTAATCCGTTTTTGGTTTGTTTTTCTTTCATTTTACACAAATTGCCATGTTGTTGTACAAATTGTAATACCTTATGAAATTTTGCCGATTGGTAAAAATCACTTTGTTGATCGGCAATAAAATACCCAATCATTTTATCCTGCTTAAGTACCAATTTTTCTACACCTATTTGTTTGGCTTTCCATTTTATTCGAATGCTGTTTAATAAATTTAAAGCAGGTTTTGGTATCGTTCCAAAACGGTCGATTAATTTGTCTTGGAATTTTTGTAAATCGTTTTCGTTTTCAATTTGACTTAATTCGTTGTAGAGATTAAGACGCTCTGTAACATTGTTTATATATTCGTCTGGAAAAAGTAATTCAAAATCAGTATCTATAGTAAACTCTTTTACAAATTCTCTAGTTTCTATATCTGTGTCTGTTTCATACAAGTCTTTAAACTCATTTTCTTTGAGTTCTTCTATAGCTTCATTCATTATTTTTTGATAGGTTTCAAAGCCAATTTCATTGATAAATCCGCTTTGTTCGCCTCCTAATAAATCGCCTGCTCCTCGTATTTCTAAATCTTTCATAGCAATGTTAAAACCACTGCCCAAATCGTTGTATTGCTCTAAGGCTTGTATTCGTTTTCGGGCATCGTCTGTCATGGCAGAGTAGGGAGGAGTAATGAAATAACAAAAGGCTTTTTTGTTGCTTCGTCCCACTCTTCCTCGCATTTGGTGCAAATCTGATAGACCAAAATTATTCGCATTATTTATAAAAATTGTATTGGCATTGGGTACATCGAGTCCGCTTTCTATAATAGTAGTAGCAACAAGTACATCAAAATCACCTTCTATAAAAGCAAGCATTAATTCTTCTAGTTTTTTACCATCCATTTGACCGTGCCCTATGCCTACTTTTGCACCAGGTACTAGCCTTTGAATCATTCCTGCGACTTCTTTAATGTTTTCTATTCGATTATTAATAAAAAATACTTGTCCGCCACGTTGTATTTCATAAGAAATAGCATCTCGAATCACTTCTTCATTAAATCGAACGACTTGTGTTTCTATAGGATATCTATTGGGTGGAGGTGTTGTAATTACAGATAAGTCTCTTGCTGACATTAATGAAAACTGTAGTGTTCGGGGTATAGGAGTAGCCGTAAGTGTAAGTGTATCTACATTGGCAGAAATGGTTTTGAGTTTGTCTTTTACATTTACCCCAAATTTTTGTTCTTCATCTATAATAAGTAATCCTAAGTCTTTAAACTTTACATCTTTGTTTACCAATTGATGTGTTCCTATAATAATATCTACCTTTCCTTCGGTTAGATTTTTAAGTGTTTCGGCTTTTTGTTTCGCAGTTCTAAAACGGTTTAAATAATTTACCGTTACAGGCATTTCTTTTAACCTTTCAGAAAAAGTTCTATAATGTTGGTATGCCAGTATCGTTGTAGGTACTAAAACAGCCACTTGTTTGCCATTGTCTACAGCTTTAAAAGCGGCTCTAATAGCTACTTCTGTTTTTCCAAATCCTACATCACCACAAACCAATCTATCCATAGGTCTGTCTAGTTCCATATCTGCTTTTACATCTTGGGTAGCGGTTATTTGGTCTGGAGTGTCTTCGTAAATAAACGAGCTTTCTAATTCTTTTTGCAAATAACTGTCGGGAGCACAAGCAAACCCTTTTTCCAATCTACGTTTTGCATAAAGTTGAATAAGGTTGAAAGCAATGTGTTTAACTCGAGCCTTTGTTTTTTGTTTTAAAGTTTTCCAAGCTGTAGAGCCTAGTTTGTAAATTTTTGGAGCAGTACCATCTTTGCCGTTGTATTTTGATATTTTGTGTAGCGAATGAATACTTACATACACAATATCGTTGTCTGCATAAATGAGTTTAATAGCTTCTTGCTTTTTTCCTTCTACATCTATTTTTTGTAGACCACCAAACTTTCCAATTCCATGATCTATGTGGGTTACATAATCACCAACGGCTAGTTGTGTAAGCTCTTTGAGTGTAATGGTTTGCTTTTTTGAATACCCATTTTTGATAGAAAATTTATGGTATCTTTCAAAGATTTGATGATCTGTATAGCATGCTATTTGTAATTCTTCGTCAATAAAGCCTTGATAAAGAGGTAGCACAAGCGTTTTATATTGCTTTAAAATAGCTTCATGTTGTTCTTGAGCTATATCTTCAAAGATGGCTTCAAAACGTTGTGCCTGACTTTCATTGGAACAAAATAGAATGTTTTTTATGCCATGAAAATGATTTTCGTTTAGGTTGTTAAGCAATAAATCAAACTGTTTATTAAAAGAAGGTTGAGGTTGAATATGGTATTCAAAAGTATTTTCGATAGAAAAACAAAAAGGCTTTGCTAATTCTACAACCGTAAATTGACGAGCCGTTTTTATAAATTGGTTTCCATTTACAAAAAGTTCTTCGGGAGTAGCATGCTTAATATCGGTAGATAATTTCTGAAAAGCTTCGGTAGCTTTGTCAAAAAGTTTGTTAAGTTGTCCAACTAAATGCTCAGAATTTTGAATAAAAACAACCGTTTTATCTGAAATATATTCTAAAAAACTCTCTCTGTTTTCTTCCAGAAACTTATTTTCAACATTGGGTATAATCGCTACTTTTTTGTGGCTCTCTACAGATAATTGAGTTTCTACATCAAAACTGCGAATGCTATCTACTTCATTTCCAAAAAATTCTATACGATAAGGTTTGTCGTGCGAAAAAGAAAATACATCAACAATACCTCCACGCACAGAAAATTCGCCAGGTTCGGAAACAAAATCTACGCGTTTAAAATTGTATTCAAAAAGTGTTTCGTTAATAAAATCGAGCGAAATTTTTTCTTGTACTTGAATTTTTAATGTGTTGCGTTCGAGTTCTTTTCTTGTTACTACTTTTTCAAATACAGCTTCGTAATAAGATACGATTAACGCAGGTTTTTTTCGAGAGTTAATTCTATTTAAAACTTCTGCTCTAAGTAGAACATTGGCATTGTCTGTTTCCTCTATTTGGTAAGGACGTCTATACGAACCAGGATAAAAAAGTACTTCCTTGTCGTTTATAAGATGTTCCAAATCATTTAAGTAGTAAGCAGCTTCTTCTTTGTCATTACATAAAATAAGCAAAGGCAAATCGAGAGTTTTAAAAACAGCTTGTAATGCAAATGAGAGCGAAGAACCAAGAAGCCCTTCTACAGCTATTTTGTTTTCTGGTTTTTGCAATGCTTGTACCAAAGCAAGCGTTTTTGGGCTGGTTTGGTATAGATTTTCAATAGAATGAATGTTCATATTAATGAATAGCTCTTGTGGTATCTTTCATTTTAATAATATCTGATTCTCCTTCTTCTGTTGGAATTTGATTTCTTTGTACAATATTTTCCATTTGAAGTTGTAAAGACACCACTTGGTCGTTTATTTCGGCTATTAAACCCGTAACTTTTTTATCGGGAACAGGGTTTAAATGTATATATAAGTCGAGCGTTTTAACTTTGGTAATTAACGCTGTTATTCTTGTTTTAATAGATAGAGTGTTAAATTCTGTAGGAATATTATTGTTGAGTTCTTGAGATTTCAACGTTAATGCTTTGGCTTTTTTTTGAAAAGCACCGAGTGTACTTTTTGGCTTCTGATTGATTTCGTTTAAAAAATTACGCCATTCCATCCATGAGTTTACTTTTGCTTGCACTGTAGCATCTAGTGGTACCAAAGTAATAATCCAGCCTTGCTCTATTTTTTTAAAAATAGTTTCTGCTTTTTGAGCTTCTATTTTTTGCAAAGCAGTAATTTCTGTTTCTTCATTTTTACAAGAAACATTTAAAAGCAGTAAAGCAGTACAAAATAGTGTAATTAATTTCATGTTTTTAACATTGTTGTTATGGCATATTTGCATCGATTTTTAACCGAGTTAGGTAAGCAACTCTTTTATTAAAGCAATATGTTTAATACACCATCTATTTTTTGTGGTTTTCAAAAATACAAAAGTACAATTTAAGACTAAATCTATTTAACAAACGATTTGCAATCTGTTTTAAAAATCTGTTTTTTTGCGAATAATGTAAAAAAGAGGTCTGAATTTCTAAAAAAATATATCTTTGTAGTACAAACAAACGACTATGACCCCTAAAATTCTTATTATTGGTGCTTGCGGACAAATTGGTACTGAGCTCACAACTACACTACGAAAAATTTATGGAAACGATAATGTTATTGCTTCCGATATTAGAAAATTAAACAACGATATTGTAAATCATGGTATTTTTGAAGTAGTAAATGCGCTAGATTACAATCAAATACAGCATTTGGTAGAGCAATATGAAATTACAGATGTGTATTTAATGGCAGCATTACTCTCTGCAACGGCCGAAAAAAATCCTGCTTTTGCTTGGGATTTAAATATGAATTCATTGTTTCATGTACTTAATTTGGCAAAAGTTGGCAAAATCAAAAAAATATTTTGGCCTTCAAGCATTGCTGTTTTTGGTCCTACAACTCCTCGAGAACATACGCCACAATATACCATAATGGAACCCACCACAGTATATGGAATTTCCAAACAAACGGGCGAGCGTTGGTGTGAGTATTACCATCATCAATACGGGGTAGATGTAAGAAGTATTCGTTACCCAGGATTAATAAGTTACACTACCGAACCAGGTGGCGGAACTACAGATTATGCGGTAGATATTTATCATAAAGCATTGGAAAAAGGTAGTTTTGAGTGTTTTTTATCGGCAGAAAGTAAGTTGCCTATGATGTATATGGAAGATGCGATAAGGGCTACAGTAGAGATTATGCAAGCAGAATCAGAACAGGTAAAAATACGATCGTCATACAACCTTTCGGGAATAAGTTTTACCCCATCAGAAATTGCAAAAAGTATCCAGAATTATATACCTGATTTTACAATCTCTTACAAGCCTGATTTTAGACAAAAAATTGCCGATAGTTGGCCTGCATCAATAGACGATAGTTGCGCTAGACAAGATTGGGGTTGGAAACATAAGTACGATTTGGATAGTATGACTAAAATAATGCTCGAAAATTTAAAAAAATAGTTACTTTTTTTGTAATTTTTCTATTAAAGCATCTTCTATAGGTGCTTTGATTTTTAATACTTCATTGGTGTTTTCGTTGGGTATTGTCATAGAAAGTACGTAGTGTTTTATTTTCCAGCCTTGTTTGGTTTTAACCAATACGCCACTACCTCTACAAATTTTCATTTGTGTTTGCAATAACTCATCAAACCAAGCTGTTTTTAAGTCGGTTGAAAAATAAACATGACGTTCTAACGCTTTAAAATTCCAAGCTTTTCCCTTATCAAAATAAGGTTTTGCAAATTCCATAAAGTTATTTTTATTCCAATTTTCAGTAGCATCTGTTCCTATAAAAATGGCATCGTCTGTAAAAAAATCAAAATATGTTTGAAATTGAGCCTGTCCAGTAGCCAAGTGCCAACTGTTAAGTGTTTTATTAATAGTTTGTTCTTCAGTCACATTTGTAAGCGATGCACAGCTTGTTGCAAACAGCAAAATCACAATTATTTTTTTCATGATAAATTATATTGGATGTAAAAGTATGAAAAACAGAGTGTTTATGTAAAAAAATATAGAGAACAAAACAAAGAAGTGCTTCATTATCAGTAAATGGGAATTAAAAATTAAGTTTTATTACTAAAGAAAAGAAGCATAGTATTGAATTGATTGTTTTTTTATAAAAAGAATTAACTTTTTATTAGAAATATTGATTTTACCATTTGCTAAAGCTTTCTTAATTTTGCTGTAGGAAAATTATTAATTTATTCTGAAAATTATGTCTTTACAGCTTACAGAAATTGAACGTGTAAAAACAATTTCCAAAGAAGATTTTTACAATAATTACGTAAAAAAACAAAAACCTCTTGTTATAGAAGAGCTTACGCACGATTGGCCAGCATACAATAAGTGGCATTTAAACTATATAAAAGAGGTAGCTGGAGACAAAACAGTTCCTTTGTATGATGACAGGCCTGTGTCGTACAAAGATGGGTTTAATGAAGCTCACGCGACTATGAAAATGGGTGAGTATATAGACTTATTGCAGAAAGAACCTACAAATTATCGTATATTTTTATACAATTTAATGAAAGAAGTGCCACTTTTAGTCCAAGATTTTAAATGGCCTAATATTGGTTTGCGATTGGTAAAACAACTTCCAATGTTATTTTTTGGTGGTGAAAATTCGAGAGTTTTTATGCATTTTGATATTGATTATTCTAATATTTTGCACTTTCATTTTCATGGAAAAAAACGTTGTGTTTTGTTTGCTCCAAGTCAAACCAAATACATGTACAAAATTCCTCATTCGTTAATTTCAAGAGAAGATATAGATTTTGATAACCCCGATTTTAATAAATTTCCAGCCTTAAAACAAGCACAAGGTTTTGTTTGCGAGCTTAATCATGGCGAAATGCTCTATATGCCCGAAGGATATTGGCATTATATGAAATATGTTACCGCAGGATTTTCGATGAGTTTGCGAGCTTTTCCTAGAAAAATGTCCAATCTTTCTAGGGCTGCTTACAATGTGTTTGTTATGCGCCATTTTGATAATTTGATGCGAAAACTAAAAGGACAAAGCTGGATAGATTATAAAAATGAAGCCGCAATAAAGCGTACTCATAAACAATTACATATTACTAAATAAATTTTACTACTTTAGCTACCAAACCATTTGTAAAATGCAGGCAAAAGCTATTGTTTTTATTTACCGTTGTTTTTTATTGCTGTTTAGCTTTTTACTATTTGGGCAAGAACTACCACCTATTATTAAATACCCTTCTACTGTATACCATGCAGGTAATCAAAACTGGATGATTGAACAAGATCAAAATCAGTTTATGTATTTTGCCAACAACGAAGGATTGCTAGAGTATAATGGTGCCGAATGGACGCTTTATCCATCTCCAAATGAAACAATTATAAGATCTGTTAAGGTAATAGGTAATCGTATCTATACAGGTAGTTATATGGAATTTGGTTTTTGGGAGCGTAAAGAAAGCGGTCGCTTACAATACACATCACTATCTCAAAAAATAAAAACTAAACTTATAGAAGACGAGCATTTTTGGAATATTATTTATCTAGACAAATGGATTTTATTTCAATCATTTAAGCGTATTTATATATATGATTCTCAACGTAAATCTTTTCAGTTTATAAACAATCACCCATATATATTTCGCTGTTATAAAAACAATAATTCTATTTATTTTCAGGGTGTTGGCGAAGGTCTTTTTGAAATTGTAAACGGCAAAAGTGTTTTAATTTGTGATGACCAAATTATTAAAAATAATAGAATCGTAGAAATTTATCCAAGCGATGACGGAATGCTATTGCAAACAGAACGTGCAGGGGTTTTTAAACTTAAAGGAGGTTTACTTACTCCTTATCATTTTGTGTCTGAAGATGAAATAAACTTAAATTCTATTTTTAGTGCCAAAAAACTATCTGATGGCGGGTATGCTTTAGGAACTATATCAAACGGTATTTATATACTTGATTCTAATGGTAAAATAAGACATCATATTATTCAAAATTTAGGTATAAGCAACAATACCGTTCTTTCTTTACTAGAAGATACAGATAACAATTTGTGGTTGGGCTTGGATAACGGGATTGATTGTATTAATTTACAATCACCTATACGAAGCTTTAAAGACGATGGAGGTTATCTAGGTACTGTATATGCCTCTATTGTTTTTGGAGATTATTTGTATTTAGGCACCAATCAAGGTTTGTTTTATAGAAAGCAAAGTACGGGAAGTAATTTTCAAATGATTGCTGGAACTAAAGGTCAAGTGTGGTCTTTAATGATTTATGACAATACATTATTTTGTGGTCATGACTTAGGAACTTTTGTTGTTTCTGGAAACACAGTCAATCATTTGTATAGACAATCGGGTACATGGATGTTTAATAAAATAGATAATCATCCAGATTTGTTGGTTCAAGGAAATTACAATGGATTGTCTATACTTCAAAAACAAGGTAATACATGGGTGTATCGCAATAAATTATTAGGGCACAATATATCTTCTCGTTATTTTGAAATAGATAGCAAAAACAATATCTATGTTTGTCATGAATATAAAGGTATTGTAAAACTTGTAGTGAATCCAGATTTTAATTCTGTAAAAAAACTTTACACACTATCCAATCCTACAAAAGGTAAAAATATAGGATTGACAAAGTTTAATAATGTTATTTATTTTGCAGGTAAACAAGGTTTTTTTCAGCTTAATGAAACAAAAAACATTTTTGTTCGAGACAATGAGTTAAGTAAAATATTTGATAATGAAGAGTATATTTCTGGAAAGCTAATTGTAGATAATTATAATAAAATGTGGTTGTTTACAAAAAGTTATATTTATTATTTCTCTTCGGGCAATTTTACAAAAGGATTGAAATTCCACAAAATTCCAATACCTGCCAATATTACAAATACAATGGTTGGCTATGAAAACATAAGCCATATTTCAAACAATAGGTATTTGGTTGGCAAAACCGATGGATATTTTATAATAAATCTAAATGACTTTAGAATAAAAAGTCATAAAGTAGTATTAAGTAGTGTTGTAGTTAATAAACTAGAAAATAGAGAAAAAAATCAGTCTATTGTAAAAAAAGGAGTTTTAGATTCAGATGAAAACAATATTGTATTTCAATATACTGTACCGCAATACAATAGCTTTATTAATGTAGAGTATCAATATATTTTGGAGGGCTTACAATCAAAATGGAGCGAATGGAACTCGCGTACTTCGGTTTCTTTTAAAAATCTTTCGCCAGGCGACTATATATTTAAAGTAAGAGCCAAAGTAGCCAACTCAAATCCCGAAAACATTGCAACATATAGTTTTACAATTAATAAGCCTTGGTATGCTACAAACCTAGCCATTATTATTTACTTATTGCTATTTATTGTTTTAGCAAATTATGTAAATAAAATGTATCAAAATTATTACCATAAGCAACAAGATAAACTTATAGAAGAAAACAATCGTTTGCTAGAGATAGCCGCTTTAGAAAATGAAAAACAATTAATGCAGTTGCGAAACGAGCAATTATCTCAAGATGTAGACGCAAAAAACAAGGAGCTAGCCGTCTCTACATTATCTTTAATTAAAAAAGACGAGTTACTTGCCATAATTAAAGAAGATCTTAAAAAAACAGCAGAAACAAACGATGGCAAAAGTTTAAAATCTGTGATATCATCTATTAATAGTAGTATATCAAAAGATAACACTTGGAATACTTTTAAAGAAGCATTTGATAGTGTAGATAAAGATTTTTTAAAGAAAATCAAAGCGGCTCACCCTACACTTACGTCAAGCGATTTAAAACTGTGTGCTTATTTACGCTTAAACTTGTCATCAAAAGAAATAGCACCTATGTTAAACATCTCTATTAGAAGTGTTGAAATAAAACGATATCGTTTGCGTAAAAAATTAAATTTATTACATGATGATGGGTTGGTAAATTATATTTTAAGTATATAATAGGATATTTAAAACGCTATTTTACCTCAACATTACCTCTACAATAAAACGTTTTCGAAACAACTTAGTACCCAAAAAACAATAAATTTTGGTTCATTATTACCTATACACTAGCTGTATTTACAACACTTTTGCTTTTTGCATATAATTAATTTTAAAAGTGTATAATTTTTGTAAAGGTTGATTATTGATATCCAATTATTTTTTAGAATATTTTAGCATATACCAAATAAAAATTAAATTTTTTGTCATATGCTTAAAAATTATATCTCAATGGTTGGATTTATCCTATTCAGTATGTTAGGATTTTCACAATCGCAAAAAGTATCCATAAAAAATAGCGCATCGGGTTACAAATTAGAAGTAAACGGTGCAGATTTTTTTGTTAATGGAATGAATTGGGATTATTTCCCTATTGGAACCAATTACAATTATAGTTTGTGGAAACAATCTGATGTTGTAATTGCAAAAGCACTCGATAATGAGATGAGCCTTTTAAAAAACATGGGAGTAAATACCATAAGGCAATATACAGGTATACCCCCTAAATGGATAAAATACATTTATGAAAAATATGGTATTTATACTATCTTGAATCATTCGTTCGGAAGATATGGTGTAAATGTAAATGGTGTTTGGCAAGCAAATACAAATTATGCCAACCCAGCTGTGCAACAACAACTTCTAAAAGAAGTAAACGAAATGGTGCAAGAAACCAAAAATACTCCAGGATTACTAATGTATCTTTTAGGAAATGAAAATAATTACGGACTTTTTTGGCAAGGTGCAGAAACAGAAAACATACCTTTTGAAGACAGAAAAACCACCAAAGAGGCACATTATCTGTACACATTATTCAATAAAGCAGCATTGTCAATCAAAGCAATAGATACAAACCACCTTGTTGCTTTGTGTAATGGCGACACGCAATTTATAGATATTATTGCCAAAGAATGTAAAGATGTAGATGTGTTTGGAGCCAATATGTATAGAGGTATAAACTTTACAAATGCTTTTGAAGAAATAAAAACAAAACTTAACAAACCTGTGCTATTAACAGAATTTGGTAGTGATGCTTTTAATGCCAAAACAGGTAAAGAAGATCAAATGGCACAAGCAGAATACTTACTTAATAATTGGAAAGATATTTATCAAAATGCTGCTGGAATGGGTAAAGCAGGAAATGCTCTTGGCGGACTTACATTTCAGTTTAGCGATGGCTGGTGGAAATATAGTTTAACATCCAATTTAGATATTCACGACACAAATGCTTCATGGTCTAACGGAGGTTACTCGTTTGATTATGAAAAAGGTGAAAACAATATGAACGAGGAATGGTTTGGTATTTGCGCAAAAGGAAACCCCGAAGATAACGGACTTTACACCTTGTATCCAAGAGCAGCCTATTATACACTAAAAGAAGTTCACAAGTTTAATCCCTACCAATCGACCAATTCTATAAATTCACATTTTAGTTCAATATCGTTAAACGAATCTGCTTTCAAATCAAAAGTAGATAAAGTTGCTTCGCAAAGTGAGAATAACAATCTAATATCTTTAAGCCGACTTACGGCAGAATTTACCACCTTCAATACAGGAGGGAAACTTATCACAACACCCGACACTCCAGTAGCAAACAGTACAAATTACCCCAATCAGCTAGGGTTTGATCACATGGAATCTTTTTATATTGGAGCAGAGGTAAAACCAGCAAGTAATGTAAGTGCTAGTGTAGAATTCAATGTTTTGGGTAATGTTGCTGAAAACCCAATAGATGAGGTTTTCTATGAAAACAGAGGCAGAAAAATTACAGTAGACACCAATAATGGACAAAAAGTAATTTCAGACAATAATCGTATTCAAGTATATCGTTCCAAATTTAATTGGAATGAAAAATATTTTAACCTAACAGGTTTTTATAGAACAGGACATTATCATTGGGGTTACGAAGGCGATTTCTTCGGATTGTATCCAGAGGCTAATTACGGATCGAATATTGATATTTATAATGGTGATGCCCCAGCAGGTATTGAAGTAGAAGGAAAAAAATTCTTGCATGGTTTAAAAGTAGCTTATGGACCGCAATTATGGTGGGGAGCTAATCCAGCAGTTTTAATAAAATATTCTACAGAGTTATCCAAATTTAAAATTACAGGTATTTATCATGAAGATTTAGAGCAGTCAGGTAATATTAACAGTTCATTTGCTGTACCACAACCTAAAACAAGAAGAGTTACTTTACACACAAATAGAAAAATTGGCGATTTTTCAATAGATTTAGGTGGTATTTGGGCAGGCCAACCTCTCGAAGGTAGACAATTTCAATTGGTGAGAGAAGAAAATGGAGCTTACAATGTCTATCAAGATAAAATAAATGCCAAAGACACTTGGGGTGGAAAACTAAAACTTACCTATCAAGGTGGAAAATTCAACTGGTATGGTCAAGGAGCTGTAATGGGATTGGTAGCCAATGGAGGAGCAGATTATACCAAAACATTTACAGGTTGGACTCTTAAAGATAGTGGTAGTGGAAATCAATACAATTTTTTAAGTGGATTTACTTATAGTGTAGGAAAACTTCAAATAGCACCAAACTTTTTATGGCAAAAACCTATAGAAGGACCTATTACAAAAGATGTTCCAGCACCTGCAAGACCAAGAAATATTCTAGAAGATCCATTTGTAGTAAGAGCAAATAGAGAGCAAGTAGCAGGCGAAATATTATTTACTTACGACCCTACCCCTGCCACGTGGATGTACGACTGGGATAATGATAATACAGAAGACGCTCCATTTGCAGTAAGCGCAGGATTTGTGTATAGACATTTACCAACTTCACAAGATGCCGCTATTGGTATTCAAAAAGATGGACGCTCTACCTATGCGTTTAATGGAGCGGCACCCGCAAAAGATTTATGGGAAGCAAAAGCTAAAATTGCCTCTAGAGTAAATCAAAATTTTGGTTTAATAGCCAATTTATATGGAGGTACGGCTCAGGCAAATGGTAGTGATGCTAGAACCATTAAACGTTCTGGAATGGACGTACGCGTAATTTACAAAAAAGTAAAATTAAATTATTTCTTAAAAATTAACGATTGGGGGCCATTTGATTATCATAGAGATTTTAACTTAACTTATCCTATGCAACAAATGCTGGATTTATCAACCCAATTAGGAAAAATAAATTTCATTTCTGTTCCTAATACAAAAATTGGTATACGAGGTACTTATAGAACCCTAGATCAATATTCTCCAAGATATAGCCCTGTTTTATCTATAGATGCGGCTGGAAATTTTGTAAGCAATCCAAATGCAATTGGTTTTGATAACGGAAAAGAATGGGAAATACGAACTTATATCCAATTTAATTTATAAAAATAGGATTGAATTGTCATAAAAAATAGTTGGTTTTAAACACAATGAAATAGACGATTACACATCACTTTAAAAAATCAATAAATAGATACATATGAAAAAATATAGTTTTATAATATATATAGCCAGCTCATTACTATTTTTTACATCATGCGAGAGAGATGTAGAAAATTTAGATGCAGCAACCTATCCAACCAATGGAGAAGTTTTTATAGATGCATTTAGTTCAGGTTTAAATTATGCTGCCTTTGGAGGTTCTGTACCTACAGCATTTCAAGTAGATAATGCAGTTACCTATAACAACTCTAGTGCATCTATGCGATTTGATGTTCCCAATGCTAATGACCCTAATGGGGCATATGCAGGAGGTTCATACTTTACAAACATGCCAAGAAATTTATCGGGTTATGATGCGCTTACATTTTGGGCAAAGTCTTCTCAAACAGCCACTATTGATGTGGTAGGTTTTGGTAATGATTTTGGAGAAAATAAATATCAAGCTTCTATATCGGGGCTACAAGTAAGCACAGCTTGGAAAAAATATATTATTCCAATTCCAGATCCATCAAAATTAACCGCAGAAAAAGGTATGTTTTTTATATCTGAAGGCCCAGAAAACAACAACGGATATAGTTTTTGGATTGATGAGGTTAAATTTGAAAAACTAGGAACCATTGCACACCCACAAGCTACAATACTAAATGGCGCCAACCAAACAGTTACTTCTTTTATTGGTGTGTCAAATACTGTAAATGGTTTAACCGCTATATTTAATATGCCAAATGGTACAAATCAAGCAGTAAATGTTACGCCATACTATTTTACATTTAGTTCATCAAATACTAATGTAGCAACGGTTAGCCCGCTAGGTGTTGTAAATACTATTGGTGCAGGTACAGCCACTATTACAGGAAAATTAGGTTCTATAAACGCAACAGGTTCTTTAATTATAAATTCTCCTGGTAGTTTTGTTCATGCGCCCACACCAACTCGTAGCCCTAGCAGTGTAACATCTTTATTTAGTGATGCTTATACTAATGTTCCTGTAGATTACTACAATGGTTATTGGGCGCCATACCAAACTACTCAATCAGCAGATTTTGAAGTTGCTGGCGATCATGTTCTTAACTATACCAACTTTAATTTTGTAGGAGTACAATTTTCTTCTCCTGTAATAGACGCAACAATGCGTACTCATTTACATTTAGACTTATACATTCCAAGTACATTAGCAAGTGGAGCAATATTTAAAGTACAAGTTGTAGATTTTGGGGCAGACGGTGTTTATGGAGGCGGAAACGATACGAGTAGTACTAGAACTTTTACAGCACCAACACTACAAGGACAAAATTGGGTAAGTCTAGATATTCCATTTAGTTCATTAACAGGTTTGGCATCGAGAAGCCATTTAGGACAAATTATTTTTGAAGGAACTAATATTACCAACTTCTACACAGATAATATTTATTTTTATAATGATGGAAGTATAATTCCGAGTGTTCCAACGGTTGCTGCACCTACACCTACAACCCCGTCAAGCAATGTAATTTCTATTTTTAGTGATGCATATACCAATGTAGCGGGTACAAACTTCAATCCAAATTGGGGTCAAGCTACACAAACATCAATAGTTAGTATTGGAGGAAACAATACATTTAAAATGCAAGGGTTAAACTATCAAGGTATACAGTTGGGTAGTAATCAAAATGTTTCTTCAAAAACATTTTTACACGTAGATTATTACACTGCAAATTCAACTTCTTTAAAAATATATTTAATAAGCCCTGGCCCAGTAGAAACACCATATACTTTAACAGTTCCTTCTATGGGAGGTTGGCAAAGCATAGATATACCACTTACATCATTTTCACCTGTAGACCTATCCAATGTTTTTCAATTAAAATTTGACGGTAATGGCGATATCTATATGGATAACATTTATTTCAAATAATTTATAACTCGTAATAATTTTAAAATATGACTCACTATAAATTTATAATAAAGTTTTTTGCTATAACACCGTTGTTGTTTTTAGCATCTTCTTGTCAAGTAGATGATAAGCAAAAAATAGAACAAAAAAATTGGTCATTAGTATGGAGCGACGATTTTAACGATGCCTCTGGAACCCAGCCTAATCCCACCAAATGGACTTATGATATTGGAAATAGTGGCTGGGGAAACAGCGAATTACAATACTATACAAATAGACCAGAAAACGTAGCTACCGATGGTAATGGAAATTTAGTAATTACTGCCAAAAGCGAAATATACAATGGAGCTCCTTTTACATCGGCACGTATTAAAACGCAAGGATTGTTCTCTCAAAAACAAGGTCGATTTGAAGCCCGAATTAAAACACCTTATGGACCTGGTATTTGGCCAGCATTCTGGTTACTTTCAGATAATGTGAATACCGTAGGGTGGCCTCAATGCGGAGAAATAGATATTATGGAATTAAGAGGGCAACAACCTCATATTATAAATGGTTCTTTGCATGGGCCTGGTTATTCGGGAGGCAATGCTATGACAACGCCTTATAGTATTCCAAACACACGTTTTGATGTAGATTATCATCTGTTTGCCGTAGAATGGTACGAAGACCATATCGATTATTTTGTAGATGATTATTTATATCAAAGAATAAAAAAATCTGATGTTTCTGGAGAATGGGTTTTCAATAATTCTTCTTTCTACATTATTTTAAATGTAGCTGTTGGCGGAAATTACGTAGGGTTTCCAACAGCACAAACACCTTTTCCTCAAAAAATGTATATCGATTACGTAAAAGTTTATCAATAGTATAAGGTTCAAAAATGATTCCAGTAAAAGAAAATAAAGCAACAACATTAGAAATAAAAAATTTTGATGGCATTCCATTTTATCAAATTACAAACCATGATAAGATGCCAGCTTTTTTTATGACTATTTTAAGTCCTTCCAATCATTGGATGTTTATATCGAGTAATGGAGCACTTTCTGCAGGAAGAAAAAATGCCGACTACGCTTTATTTCCGTATTACACCGAAGATAAAATTACCGAATCTGTAGAAAACACAGGTTGCAAAACGATTATCAAAGGAATTTACAATCAGGAATCTTTTATTTGGGAACCTTTTTCGACCAACCAACAAACTACTTTTAGTATTTGTAGAAATTTATACAAAAGTGTGTATGGCAATCAAATAATTTTTGAAGAAATAAATGAAACACTTCAAATTACATTTAGATACCAATGGAGCAATACAGAACAATTTGGATTTGTACGCAAAGCTACACTCGATAATTGGAGTACAAAAACCTACGATTTAGTTGTTTTAGACGGATTACAAAATATACTTCCGGCAGGTGTTGGTAGCGATTTACAAAACTTGTATAGTAATTTGGTAGATGCCTACAAAAGTAGTGAGCTAGTAGAAGAAGTAAGCTTAGGTATTTATGCGCTTTCTGCTGTAATTGTAGATAGAGCTGAACCTAGCGAGGCGCTTAAAGCCAACACCATTTGGAGTTTTGGGTTAGAAAATTCAAAAATATTACTTTCTGTAAACCAACTAGAACATTTTAGAACCAACCAAAATATATATACCGAAAACGAAAATAAAGGTGGAAAAGGAGCTTATTTTTTAGTAAAAAATATACAAATCAAAACAGAAACCAAAGAGTGGTTTATTGTTGCAAACGTTAATCAAAATCAGTCAAAAGTAGTTAAACTCAGTAACGAATTAAAAAATCCATATCAGGTAATAAATGCAGTTTTAACCGATATTAAAAACAACACCAATAGTTTAATAAACTTGGTTAATACTGCCGATGGAATTCAAAAAACAGGCGATTTTTTAAAAGATTCTCGCCATTTTGCTAATGTAGTTTTCAACTGTATGCGAGGCGGTGTTTTTGATAAAAACTACCAAATTACCAAAGATGATTTTGTTGCTTATTTACAAAATGCTAATCCTAAATTGGCAGCACATTTTAAGCAAAACTACTACAATCAATTGCCCGAAAACTTTTCAAAAGATATTTTAGAAGAATTAGATTTAAGCACTAATAATATTGATTTTAAACGCTTTGCCAAAGAATATCTGCCGTTGTATTTTAGTAGAAGACATGGTGATCCTTCACGACCTTGGAATAAATTTTCTATCAATACTCAAAACGAATTAGATGGTAGTAAAATATTAGATTATCAAGGAAACTGGCGTGATATTTTTCAAAATTGGGAAGCATTAGCTTACGCTTACCCAGATTTTGTTGAAAACATGATATATAAATTTCTCAACGCATCAACTTTTGAAGGGTACAACCCATATAGAGTAACCAAAGATGGCTTTGATTGGGAAATTATAGAACCCGATGATCCTTGGGCATACATAGGTTATTGGGGCGATCATCAAATTATTTATTTGCTTAAATTTTTAGAATTTATTGAAAATTACAATCCTAATGCGTTACAAAATTTATTTACACAAGAATCATTTGTTTATGCCAATGTTCCCTACAAAATTAAGCGCTACGCAGATATTGTAAAAAATCCAAAAGACACCATTGAATTTGATTACAAATTAGACGAAAAATTACAGCATAATAAACTAGAATTTGGTGCTGATGCTTTGTTGTTGCAAAATGAAAAGCACCAAATACACCAAGTAAATTTTATTGAAAAAATACTAGCAACTATCTTGTCAAAGTTATCCAATTTTATACCCGAAGCAGGTGTTTGGATGAATACGCAAAGGCCCGAGTGGAACGATGCAAACAATGCTTTGGTAGGTAATGGCGTATCGGTAGTTACGTTGTGTTATTTAAGACGATTTGTAGTTTTTTTCTTAGAAATTCTAGAAAAATCTACTTTAGAAGAAATAAAAGTATCTCAAGAATTAATTGACTTTTACAAAAGCACTCGTAAAATATTTGAAGATAACCAACATTTACTTGCAAACAAAATAAGTGATACAGATAGAAAATTGATAGTAGATGCTCTTGGAGAAACAGCAAGCTCTTATAGATGGCATATTTATGAACATGGTTTTTGGGGTGCCAAACGCAGTATATCTCTAAGCGGATTAAAGCGTTTTTGTACAGTTGCGCTTGATTTTATAAATCATACTATACAAGCTAACGAGCGAGAAGATAAACTTTATCATGCTTACAATTTAGCTTCTTTTAGTAATACTAAAATTTCGATTTCCTATCTCAATGAAATGCTCGAAGGGCAGGTGGCTGTTTTAAGTTCGAAGTTTTTAAATGCCCAACAAGCTTTACATGTTTTAGATGCTTTACGAAATAGTAATTTGTGTAGAAAAGACCAAAACAGCTATATTTTGTATCCGAATAAAAAACTACCTTCATTTTTAACAAAAAACACTTTTTCCAAAGAAGATATTAAAGATTCTCTTTTAGTAAAAGAATTGTTAGCAATAGGCAATTTAGAGATTATAGAAGAAGATGTATTGGGGAAATTACACTTTAATGCCAACTTTAAAAATGCTTCCAATTTAAAAGAAGCATTGTATCGATTAGACACGTCTACTTTTTCTTGTACTGAAAAAGAAATTGTTAAGGTGCTCGATTTGTACGAACAAATATTTAATCATAAAGCCTTTACAGGTCGTTCTGGAACTTTTTATGGCTACGAAGGGCTTGGTTCTATTTACTGGCACATGGTTTCCAAACTTATGTTAGCAACACAAGAGTGTGTGAAAGATGCCTATGTAAACCAAGCCGATACAAGTATTCAAAAACAACTTATAAACCATTATTATCAAATTGCCGAAGGAATTGGAGTACATAAATCGCCTACACTCTACGGTGCATTTCCTACCGACCCTTATTCGCATACGCCTGCTACAAAAGGAGCACAACAACCCGGAATGACAGGTCAAGTAAAAGAAGATATTATTTGTCGTTGGGGCGAACTAGGAGTCAATATTTCTAATGGTACACTGTTGTTTAATCCTTTTTTCTTATCTAGAGAAGAATTTTTAAAAACAGCAGAAACGTATAGTTACTATACTGTAAACAATCAACTTCAAAAAATTAATGTAGAAAATCAAACAGTAGCATTTACTTTTTGTCAAACCCCCGTGATTTATAAAATATCAGATACCAACAGTTTAGAAATAATTCTTAATTCTGGAGAAAAATCTAAACAAGAACATTTTGAATTGCCAAAAGATGTAAGTGCTGAAATTTTTAAAAGAACTGGAAAAGTAAAAGCAATTTATGTTTTTATAAATGAAGAACAACTTTTAAACAACTATAAATGAAATTAAAAGGAGTACATATTTTAGTTTATATAGCAATACAATTTTCTATGGCTCAAAATAAAAGTTGGGAAGTAACAGCTTGGGAAACTTCTGCACAAGGCAAATTGTTACAAAAAAAAGAACTTGTTTTAGAAAATACACAATCGAGTGCTGTAATTAGGTTAGAACCACAAATTAAGTTTCAAAAAATTGTTGGGTTTGGAGGAGCTTTTACAGAATCGACCACCTATTTGCTTTCCAAGTTAAGTGCTCAAAACAGAGCTAAAATTTTAGAATTATATTTTTCAGAATCAGGTGCAAAATACTCACTTTGTAGAACTCATATCAACTCTTGCGATTTTTCATTAAATCATTACGCTTACGCAAATACACCCAACGATGTTGATTTAAAAGATTTTAGTATTGCAAGAGATGAAGAAACAATTATCCCAACCATAAAAGAAGCACAAAAATATTCTAAAAATGGATTTAAACTTATAGCCTCGCCTTGGACAGCCCCTATTTGGATGAAAGACAACAATGCTTGGGTTGGCGGAAAATTAAAAAAAGAATATTACAAAACGTGGACTTTGTATTTTCAGAAATACTTTGATGCTTATAAAAAACATAATATCAATTTTTGGGGATTAACGGTAGAAAATGAGCCTAACGGAAACGGAAACAATTGGGAAAGTATGTTGTATTCTCCAGAAGAGATGACAGATTTTGTTCAAAATTATTTAGGGCCACATTTAGAAAAAAACCACTATAAAGACATTCAAATTTTGGGTTACGACCAAAATAGAGCCGATTTAAAAAAATGGGTAGATGTTATGTTTCAATCTGAAAAAACATCAAAATATTTTGCAGGAACAGCCGTTCATTGGTATGAAAGCACCTACGATTATTTTCCTGAAGCTCTAGAATATGCACATAGCAAGTCGCCAAACAAATATTTAATCCAAACAGAGGCTTGCATAGATGCCGAAGTGCCCGTTTGGAAAGACGATAATTGGTATTGGCAACCTCACGCTACAGATTGGGGTTTTGATTGGGCATCTGAACAAGAAAAATACTTGCATCCTAAATATGTACCCGTATACCGCTACGCCGAAGATATAATAGGTTGTTTAAACCATTGGGTAAACGGTTGGGTAGATTGGAACATGGTTTTAGACAAACAAGGTGGGCCAAACTGGTTTAAAAATTGGTGTATTGCCCCCATTATTGTAGACGCCGAAAAAGATGAGGTCTATACCACACCACTATATTACATTATGGCACACTTTAGCAAGTTTATAGAACCTAATGCCCACAGAATAGGATTTTCAAATACTGCTAATTTGCAGGTAACCGCATTAGAAAACCCAAATGGTTCAGTAGTGGTTATTGTATTAAACAAAGAATCAAATAAACAAGAGGTTCAGTTACAGCTACATGGTTTTTCTAAAGTTGTAGAACTAGCCCCGCAAAGCATACAAACTATTGTGTTCAACGCAAAACAATAAAACATGAATACTAATACAAATAACGGTAGAGTTCCATTTGTGCAAAAAATGGCTTTTGGAGCAGGGCATTTGGTTAATAATTTATTTCCTGGTGCTTTAGGCGTGTTTTCATTTTTTCTTCTTACAGCTTTTGGTATAGATCCTATATATGCAGGGCTCTTATCTGCAATTCCTAGGTTTATAGATGCTTTATCTGATCCAATTATTGGTTTTATTTCCGATAACACACACTCTAGATGGGGGCGTCGTAGACCATTTATTTTTGTGGGAGCTATTTTATGTGGTTTGTTTTTTATTGTTCAATGGCAAATGGATGAAAAAAACGGAACAGTATTCAATTTTTGGTACTTTCTTATTTGTTCTATTTTATTCATTTTGTTTAATGCCATTTTTGCTACACCATTAATAGGCTTAGGCTATGAAATGACTAGCGATTATAAAGAACGTACACGTTTAATGGGATTTTCTCAAACCATAAGTCAATTAGCTTGGATGATTGTGCCTTGGTTTTGGGTACTTATTGCCGATAAAAATTTATTTGCAAATCAGGCAGAAGGTGTGCGAAAGCTCTCTATAGTAGTTGGTTTAATTTGTATAGTATTGGGTGTTTTACCTGCTTTATTTTGTAAAGAAGAAAACACAACACCTCCTGAAAATCAAGCAAAACTGAATCTTAAAAATGCTTTCAATAATTTGAAACATTTAATGAAAGATATGAAAAACATGTCTAAGAATAACCCATTTATGAGACTTTGCGGAGCTACATTTTTAGTCTTTAATGGTTTTCAAATGGTTTCATCATTCAGTTTTTTCATTATTGTGTTTTATATGTTTAATGGCAGTTATGAACAAGCTGGAACTTTACCTGCATGGTTTGCTACTATAAGTGCTTTGGCTACTGCTTTTTTGGTAATTCCTATAGTAACATTCTTAGCAAATAAGTTTGGTAAAAAGAATGCTTTTGTTATTTCAACCATTATTTCAATTCTAGGATATGTTTTAAAATGGTGGGGCTTTAATCCAGAAAATCCTTATATGATATTTATGCCTGTTCCATTTATTGCATTTGGACTAGGTGGATTGTTTACCCTAATGATGAGTATGACCGCCGATGTATGCGATTTAGATGAATTGAGAAACGGTTTACCTCGTAGAGAAGGAACTTTTGGTGCAGTATATTGGTGGATGGTAAAATTAGGGCAAGCTCTAGCACTTGCTATAGGCGGATTTGTACTAGAAGGCGTTGGTTTTGACCAAAATGCAAAAGTACAATCTATAGAAACAATGCACAATTTAAGAATATGGGACATAATAATTCCATCTGTAACAGCAGGATTAGCTATACTCGTAATGTGGAACTACGATCTTTCTGAAGAACGTGCTATAGAAATTAAAAAAGAACTTGAAAAAAGAAGAGCTCAAAATTAATTAAAAATAAGCAGTACAAATGTCTTTTAGATTAGAATCATATTTCAAAAAATTTGCCATTTCTCATGATGATTTCTCACAAGATTTGTTTGAAATACCAGAATTAGAATGCGGAACTTTATTTCAAGAAATCTTAAAAAATGGTGTTCACGGATTTTGTTTTAGCTTATATGAAGAAGGGCAAAAACCAGGCGATGTAGTTACCCAAGAGCAAATTGTAAGAAGAATAAATATAATAAAACCCCATGCCCAATGGATTCGTTCTTTTTCATGTACCCAAGGAAATGAACTAATACCCAAACTGGCAAAAAAAGAAGGGATTAAAACATTGGTGGGAGCTTGGTTAGGCAACGATAAAGAAAAGAATAAAGTAGAGCTCGATGCACTTATCGATTTGGCAAAAAAAGGATATGTAGATATTGCTGCTGTAGGAAACGAAGTATTATATAGAAAAGACTTGACAGAACAAGAGTTAATAGAATGTATTCAATATGTAAAAAACGCATTACCCAATATACCTGTTGGTTATGTAGATGCGTACTACGAATTTTCTCTACGGCCAAATATAACAGCTCTTTGCGATGTCATTTTGTGTAATTGTTATCCTTATTGGGAAGGCACACCTTATCAATATGCTATACAACACATGAAACAAATGTATTATCAAACCAAAGCTGTAGCCAACGGAAAACAAGTAATTATTACAGAAACAGGCTGGCCTAGTCAAGGAGAGAATTTAAAAGAAGCTATTCCGAGCAAAACAAATGCTTTACAATATTTTATTCAAACTCAACTTTGGTCACAACAAGATAATGTTGATGTATTTTATTTTTCATCATTTGATGAGTCTTGGAAAGTAGGCGCAGAAGGAGAGGTAGGCGCATATTGGGGTATATGGGATAAAAATGAGCAATTAAAATATTAATAATGAACGTATTTAATACATTGAATATACCCGCAGCCAATGCTATATGTTATTCTGGATTTCGAGAAGGTCAGCAGCCGGGAGGAGTATATCCAAATTATCATGAAATAAAAGAAGACTTAGAAATTTTAAGTAGTAGTTGGAAGTATTTAAGATTATACGATTGTGATAAACACGCTCAAACCGTATTAGAAGTTATACAGAAAGAAAATTTTGATTTTAAAATTATGCTCGGTTCTTATATCGTTGCCGAGATGAATAATTTTGGTTGTCCTTGGGGAGGAGGTATATATTCTGAAGAAGAATTGCAAGAAAATAGAATTAAAAACCAAAACCAAATAGAAAAGCTTATCAATTGGGCAAATACATATTCAGATATTATTTTTTCTACATCAGTAGGAAATGAAGCTTGTGTAGACTGGACAGACCACTATGTGCCTGTAGATAGAGTAGTAGAGTTTGTAAAAATGGTGAAACAAAATACCAAACAGCCTGTTACATTTTGTGAAAACTATGTTCCTTGGCTTACCAAACTCAAGCCTTTGACAGAAGTTGTAGATTTTATTTCCATACATACTTATCCTGTTTGGGAATATAAGCACATACACGAATCGCTAGAGTATACAAAACAAAATTATTATGCTGTAGCCAATACATATCCTAATATTCCTGTGGTAATTACCGAAGCAGGTTGGGCAACAAATTCTAATGGAAAAGGGATACACCCAGAAAATGTGAGTGAGGAAAATCAAAAAATATATTACAACGACTTAATAACTTGGAGTACTCAAGAAAAGATTTTAACCTTTTTCTTTGAAGCTTTTGATGAAAATTGGAAAGGTTCTCCAGAACCCCTAGAGCCAGAAAAACATTGGGGTTTGTTCAAAATAGATAGAACACCAAAATTAGTAATGCAAAACGAAACAATTACACAAAAAATAAATGTTTAACTTAATAATTTTAATACAATGAAAAAAATTACACAAATTATGTTGCTCTTTGCAACTGTATTAGGTTTTTCGCAACCTACTACCAATGCGCCAACGCCGTCTCAACTTGCGGCCAATGTAATTTCGGTATATAGTAATGCGTATACCAATATTGCTACCAATTACAATCCAGGTTGGGGGCAATCTGGCACGGTAAATACAGCTTTTGAAGCAGTTGCTGGCTCTGGAAATACCATTATGGTATACTCAAATTTTAACTATCAAGGCACAGATGTAGCTACAACCAATGTGGCTGCTATGGAATATTTACATATTGATATTTGGACATCTACAGCTACTAATGTTAAGGTTTCTCCTATTAATAATGGTAGTGGAGCATCAGAGTTTTTAGTAAATGTACCTTTAGTAAATGGAGGTTGGAGTAGTGTAGATTTACCAAAATCTGCTTTTACAGGAATGACTTGGGACTCTGTATTTCAAATGAAATTTGATGGACAAGGAGGTACAACACCCTCAACAATTTACCTAGACAACATCTATTTTTGGAAAACAGCTGTTAATCCAGCTTCAGATGCAACATTAAGTGATTTAAAAGTAAACGGAACTACAGTAACAGGATTTAGTCCGTCTACAACAACCTATACATTTAGTGTGCCTCAGGGTACAACTACAGTACCACAAATTACTACTGCTACAACAACAAATGCTTCAGCAACAAAAGTAATTACACAAGCAACATCTATACCAGGTAGTGCTACTGTAGTGGTAACTTCACAAAATGCAACAGCTACAAAAACGTATACTGTAAATTATATTTTTGATGGACCAGGGGTTGCAGCACCAAATCCGCCTGCACGCAATGCAACAGATGTAATCTCTTTGTTTAGTAATGTTTATACAAATATTCCAATTGATGCATGGTCTGCTCCTTGGGATGATTCTAATATATCAGATCTTCAAGTAGCTGGGAATGATACTAAAAAAATTACATTTACTAACTTTATTGGAATTGATTTTAGTGGCGCTGGTCATCATATAGACGCATCAACATTTACACATTTCCATATGGATATATGGACAGATACTGCCGATTTAGTAGGAAAAGTATTCAATCTTAAATTTTCACAATGGGGAGGAACCTCAGGAGAGGTTTCGGCTTTAGAACTTCCGTTAAATACAGGTACAACGCCAGCATTGGTTTCTGGGCAATGGTTATCTATAGATGTACCATTAAGTTCATGGTCTAATAACACAAACAGAAACGATATAGCGCAGTTTGTAATTACCTCAAATTTAGGTGTAGTGTATTTTGATAATTTATATTTGTATAAAGGTACTCCACTATCAACAAATAGCTTTAGTAACGCAACATTAAAAATGTATCCAAATCCAGTAAGTTCAGGGCAACAAGTGGTAATTTCTGAAGATACAGCTTCTGTAGAAATCTATAACATTAACGGACAATTAGTTTCTAAAGATAATGGTAATATCATTCAAACATCAGGTTTAAATGCAGGTGTTTATATGGTTAAAGCAATAAATAACAGTGGCTTAAGTAAAGTTTCTAAACTTATTGTCAAATAGTAAAAAAGAACCAAGTAAAAAGGCAACCCAAAAGGTTGCCTTTTTTTGTACCCACAAAGGTCGTTTTGTCGAACCGCTTAATCAATGACCTAGAACACTTAGCCAACGTTTACAGGCATTTAACCGCAATTCGAAAAATCCTAATATGTTTTATTATAATTGGTGTGAAAGCTTTGTAAATCGCTCCAAAAATAGTTGAAACCGTTTTTGTCATAGTACTGAACCTTAACCAGAATCTCGGTTATCGGTAAAGTACCCAAAAACTTTCTATCAGTAAGCTCATGGAACTGCGCTGGAGTTAATGTATAGGTTGGCGACATGTACGTGAAATATCCCGAATAACTTGTTCTAAGTAGTTCCTTTTGTTCGTCAGCTTGTTCTGTGTTCACATTACCGTCACCCGATTGGATAAAGTATTCCATTTCGGGTGATGTCACTTTAAGTCGGTACAACAATCCGTCCTTGGCGAATTCTTCTTGCATGATTTGAACAGCTTGGTCAAGGTCTTCGCTTCTCACAATCATGGAATCGTGTTTCGAAAAACACAGCATTTTAGCTTTTTTAATGCGCTTCAAAATCCTATCCACAAACAGTTCGGATTCTGTAAGCTGGAGCATCACTGAAAACTTTGCATCACCATGCTCCTTCTTATATTGGTCAATCCAACCAACCACACTTGGGAACAATTCTTTGATTTTTTTCTTGAAAGTTGAATTGTTTCTATGACTACTGAACAAGACTTCAAACAACAATTGTTTTCCGTTTTTAATGTTTTTAAGACCTATTTCTTTGGCTATGTAAGCATATAGCTGACCCACTGATGTTAGTTGCTTAAACAGCTTGAAATCGTACGTTTCAAGATGCTTTTCAAGCAGATTTGTTAGTAAAGCAAACTGTGAGTTCGAGAGGTCAATTTGAACCAAATTATTCTGTCTGCAAATCTCGTCAACCAGTTCTGACACCATGTTAGTGAAGTTTGAATCCAATCTGTTATTGGTGGTATTGCGCTTAACGCTCAAACAATTGTTGCGCAATCTTTCTATGCTATTGGTATAATACAAAAGCATTGTTGCTTTTTTCTCTGCCAGAAAAGTTTCTGGTACAACAACTTTGAAACAACTTTTGTCTTTGACAAGGCACTGACCTTCACTCAAACTAGCAATTAGTTTTTCAGTGTTTCGGTATATTTCTCGTCCGTTAGCACCCTTCAATTTTACGCTATGTGGCAACACCTCCCTGTCAACAATAAATTCATCAATTGTGATGTTGTTGATAAGGTTTATTGCAATTTCTTGTAACAAATCATAGTCGATGGTCAATGTTTCAAAATCCTTTTTAAACCAATTGTAATAGGTCAAATCAACCAAATCCTCATTCTTAATAATATCCTTATATCCCAATGTCAATAAGGGTTCTGGAGATTTTTCCTTACATAGTACATTGAATGACTTTTTACTTATAGGATATACTAAACTAGAATGATACTTAGGATTAACCACATATTGATAACAGAGATGATTCATTTGAGATGGAGTTCCAGAACGAATCACAATACCTGTATCAATGAGAACATTCAACCATTGGTAATATTTGTCATCAAAGGTTTTCGTTAGATAGGCTTGTGGTTTGGGTGTTGGTTGGGTTGCATCCCAATGTTCTTCAATTGAATCACGGTAGAGGATTCCAACAAATTTGATGGAATGGGAGATTTGGGTTTTCGTGAGTGGTAATTGTGTGATATCACTAACCAATTCTTTTGGTAGTGAAACATAGGAGGTACGTGTAATCTTTGGTCGCTTTTGCCCAGCTGTTTTTCTTTTCAATTCTCATAACTATTGAGGCTTTCGTTATTGTTTAAGGCAATGTTTGACCACCAGCCTCAACCTTCTGGAGCGACCAGAAGGATGGTGGGATTTGGGGACTTTACTGTCCGTATTTATAAGTATAACGAATTTTAAAAAAAAGTCAAGTGCTGGGGTATAACCACTCCCCACGGTCACCCCTCGCTCCGTTACCGCCCTAACCTCCCTCCCCCCGTATGGATACTCATTGCGCCACTTGATGGTATTCGATTAAAAATTTTCTGGGAAAAATTTGACCAAAAAAATTAGTACAAGTACTAATTCCAGATGGAATACGTACTAATTTATCCGTGACGAACACGTATCAACTATGTGACCCTTATAGCAAATACGTGTCTGACAATCAATCAAAAACCTTTCTTATCAAGGGTTTCAATCACTCGCCCAGATTTTGGAGCTGAAAAATAAATATCTCATAAATTAAGATATTTTTCCTACCTTGTGTCAAAATTTCACGAGCATGAATCGGATAAAAGAAGTTCTGAAAGAGAAAGGAATCAAGCAAGTTTGGTTGGCTGAAAAGCTCGGAAAGTCTTACAATATGGTTAACGGTTACGTGACCAATAAACGACAACCGAGTATTGAGTTGCTCTACAAAATCGCTAAACTGCTTAACGTGAATGCTAAGGAATTATTGAATTAGCGCATGGAGCAGTACCAAGATGTTTTCACCAAAATGATGGATGACAAGGAATTTGGCGATGTGGTGAAGGGATATATGTTGAAGAAGGTTTATGATAGGTTAAGTAAGTAATTAAAAGTATTAATAAATGATAAAAAATATACTCAAAAACACATTGACTGGTATCTCATTGATAATTGGTTTTTTGGGATTTTCCCAAGACAACGAATCCGTTGTAGATTCAGTCTTTAAATTAACACCGAATTCAATCAATAAAAACAATTATTATTTGACCTATGAAGTTAATGAACGCTATCAGTTTGATAGTGAAAAAAACAAGGATTTAAAATGGGTAAAAAACAATTTAGAAGTACTTTGGGTAATACCTTCAATGAACTTAGAAACTACCGAAAACGTATCTTGGGAAAATGTGAATTGGGTTGAAGTAAACTCAAATCCAGATGTATTCTTGTGTGAAACCACCAATAATATTCCTAATGGTAAATGGAAATACACTAGTTCTAATAAAACAATAACTGGCAATTTTAGAAATGGTTTAGCAGAGGGTGCTTGGGATGAAACAGAAACAATTCAAAATAAAACCCGTCATGTTCATCAAGAATTTCGGAATGGAATTCCAAACGGAGAATGGTACGAGGAGCACAATGGAATAAAGTGGTACAGTCATGTTTTTTTGAACGGTAAACCAAACGGGTTATGGTTTGATTATTTTCGGAATAAAAAAAGAGAAACGAATTATGAAAATGGTTGTAAAAATGGAGTTTGTAAAACAACTGTAGACGGTGAAATAGAACAATTATATTACTACTCAAATGGCATTGTTAATGGTGATTATTTTGAATATAGCAGTAACACTCTGGTTAAAAAAGGCAGTTATGACATGGGGAAACCTAATAAAATTTGGGAAATTCATAAGATTGACAAAACAACTAAAATTAGATATTTAGCGTATCATTATGATTTTTCAAACATTCTGCAAGTAAAAATCTCAGAGTATTATTCGAATTCTAAACCAAAAAAAATTGAAATTTATGAGAATAATGTTGATTTAATTATTGGCGGAGGTAGTTCAAGTAGAATTGTTAATTGCAATCAAAATAATGGTGTTTGTAACAAACAAACAAAAACCTATTTTGCTAATGGTAACGCTGACAAAATTGTTTATAGTGGTTCAAAAGAATATCTAGTAAACAAAAAATTTGTTTCATACTTCGAAAATGGAAAAATAAAGTGCGAAGGAATATTTGGTGGTAATTTGAAACACTATGATTTAACAGGGAAAATAGTAAGTCAATCGTTATTCAGTATTGACCCTTTTACAGAAATCAGAGAAAATTAAATAGTGATGTGTAAAAAATATTTTGTATTCTTAATACTGCTAATTGCGTGTAGTTGCAATAATCAAAACAAAGAAAACAAACCTTTGATTAATTCTGGAACAAAGAATAAGAAATTAAAGGTAAGCTTTAAAAGTATTGAAAGTAATTCGACTTGTGATTTTGTTTTTGACGATAACAAAGTAACCATTATTCAAGGTTCAAAAGAAACAGAAGGCACATTTTTTAATGGTGTCATTTCAACAGAATTATGTTCTGATTGCTATAGAATTGGTCACGGTGATGATGGAGAAGGTTGGGCACTAGAAGTATTTAATTCTAATGGAGATTTTGAAAATGTTTATCATTTCGATGAAGAGAAGTCAACCGTTACTTTTGATGAGCTAACAATTTTCATGGAAAATGGAAATTTCGAAAAACAACCAATAGCATCCTCTAACACCAAATCTTTTCATGAAATTCAGATGGAACTAATAGATGGTTCTTTGAAAAAAGCAAAGGTATATTTAGGTGAACCAGATGTTTTTGAACCCCATATGGGTCATATTACAAAGGGATTTGTTGTCTATTATGACAAAGTACAAAACAACGCAAATACTCCGAAACATTTAATCTTATTCCTAAGATGGCAAGATGGGAACAACAATCCAGAAATAGAGGAAATTTATAGTGTATCCGATAATGAGAAAGCATGCTTCGGTATACATTGCTTAGAAATCCGAAATCACGAAATTTATACTAATACTTTAGATTTGATTCAAGACGAGGGATATAGTCCAATGTAATATTTCAAATTTGGGTATTAACAGCATAAGTTTCCCAATTAAATTCTTTGATGCCTTCATCAATTAGTGAATTGATTGAAAATGAGAACAGGTCATCTAATGCCCAAACAACTACCAATTCAGAACCATCGAATTTTTGAAACGGGTCATCAATACTTTTGCTTGATGAAAGCCAAAGATAAACGGTGTATTTCTTGAAGTGTTTCAAATCTAAGTTAAAACTCTCTTGATTCATCACGGTTTTACGCTTTCCCCAACGCTCTGGTGCTTTCAGATTCTCGTATACATAAACGTTATCTTCAAAGCTCGGTGACCCAGCCAAAATTTCACCGTAGGTTCTGCTTATATCAATTGCGATTACTTCAACTTCGTGACCGCAATCCAATTTTATAGATTGATTTTTCATATTTCGTTTTATAGATAAATATCGGGTTAAAATATTTATTTAATTGAAATCCAGGATTTTAGTCCGATTTATTGCGTATTCCAAAAATACCTGGAATATTTGCAAAGTTGTTATGAAAAAAGGAAAACCTTTTGGCATAACAGCAAAGAGGACAAAAAAGGTGGTTCAATCCCAGCAAAATGACCTCGATATTGTTTAACCCTTTTTTTATAACACTTATGAGTAAAATTCCAGTAGCAATTTTTGCAAGAGTGAGTTCGGACGAACAAGACTTCAATCGACAGATATCCGACCTCAAAAAAGTTGCCGATAAATTCAACTATGAAGTTGTCAGCGTTATCTCAGAAAAAATTTCGGGCGCAAAAGACAATCACGAAAGATTAGGAGTTCAACAACTTCTTGCTGAGGCAAAGGATGGAAAGTTCAAAAAAGTATTGTGTTCTGAGGTATCTCGTTTAGGTCGCTCCACGATTCAAACATTAAAGCTAGTTGAAGAGCTACATCAACAAGGTATCAGCATTTACCTCCAAGACCTTAACACAGAAACGTTGAACGAACAAGGCGAAATCAGCTTCCAAACAGAAATGATGCTCCACATGCTTAGCCTATTCGCAAAGAACGAGCGCAGAAATCTAATTGAGAGGATTCGGTCTGGTATGAATCAAGCCAAAGCGAAAAATATCCACTGTGGTAGACCAAAGAACAGCAAGGAAGAAGAAGCTATTTTCATTTCCAAATACCCAAAGGTGGTCGAAGGGTTGAAGAAAGGATTTAGTGTCAGAGAATGTGTTAAGCTTTATGATGTTTCATTAGCAACCGTAGCAAAAATCAGAAAAAAAGTAATTGTATGTTCGGAGTAAACTTATCAAGAATCTATATGGAAATAGCGAGGCAATACAAATGTCAACGGTTTGATGTGCATAGTGATATGAGCTATTTAGGTACGTCACCCGTTGAAACATTGATTGAATTTCGTTTACCCGAAAACACGCAAGTTGACCAAGTTAAGCTTGGAAAAATTTTCGATAAGCACATTAGTAACGTTCGATACTTCAACTTTATGGTTGAAAATGGAAGCATTTATCTGATGCTCCACTTCAACAAGAAGAAAAACAAGTTCGGAATCGACTATGAATACAGTTTAAATTGATTGATATGAAAAAACACAGTATAACAATTACCCACCAATTGGAAAAAAACAAAGCATGTTTTTTAAGTGACGAACCTCGAAAAATTTTACCGAAATGAAGTTGAACGCATCGTGAAAAGTATGGGTGTCGAGGTGATTTTTGTAAACGGAAGGCTTTACAGAGGATAGCAGAAAAAAGTTGGTTTTTATAGTTTTGAATATCATAATGTTACGATTTATTTTAAAAAAAGTGATTCTAAAATGTTGGCATCCATCAAAACAAAATCGTACCTTTGTAAAAGATTGAGGCATAGGGTATAAACTACAAAAGTAGCTCCTAGAACTCATTTTACTCGAAAATCGTACGAGGACAGTAAGGCTGTGAAGACGTATAACATAACTCACCACTTTGTTCCTAAAAAGTCGATTCAGCAAACATTCTTTTTGATTTATAAGGCATTTCTGCCTAACGAGGGGTTTTTATGCTTTTTGCATTTAACTTGTGTCTGATTCGCCATGGTCGTGCGCTTCGGAATGGTCATACTTGACTAAAAAATAATTCTTCCGCCATAGTAAAAAAATGAAGATAGGCGATAGGATGAACAATGCTATCTATTACCGAATGCAAAAAAAAACTAAACAGAAACGGTGTGCACTTTGATGACCAAGAGGTCGAAACAATCAGAAGGGTACTGTACATTTTGGCAAACGAATGCCATAAAATTATTAACAACAAAAACAACACAAATGACAAAAACTAATAACAATCAAATCAATGTAATCCTATACTGTAGGGTTAGCACGGACGAGCAAGCTGAAAAAGGATTCAGCTTGAACTACCAAGAAGAATCACTAAAAAAATATTGTACTTACAAAGGCTACAATATTGTAAAGGTATTTCGTGAAGACCATTCTGCTAAAAACTTCAAACGTCCCAGATGGAATGAATTGAAAACGTATGTAAAAGCAAACAAGAAAGCAGTGAACATGGTTTTGGTCACCAGATGGGATAGATTTTCGAGAAATGTGGAGCAAGCATTGAGGGAAATCAGAGAGTTTGATTCGGCTGGTATCGAAATTAACTCATCGGAACAGTACCTTGATATGGCGAATTGTGATAACAAAATGGTACTTTCAATTTACCTAACAGCTGGAGAGGTTGAACGGGATAAAATTTCTATCCGAACTGCATTAGGAACTTATCAAGCTAAATGTGAGGGATACTATGCACATCGTGCTCCATTCGGCTATAAAAGTCATCGTGAAGGAAATCGACTTCAACGGAACGGTCAGCAAATCAAGCGTACTAAACTTGTGCCTAATGAGAATGCGCATTATGTTACCGAAGCTTTCAGAGCCGTATCATTGGGTATTGAACCAGCAGAAGTTGTCCGCAAAAGACTAAATAAACAAGGAATGCAATTAGGCAAAAGCTCATTCAATCTCATGCTAAAAAACATTCTGTATGCTGGAAAGATTGAAGTTCACGAGTTCAAAAACGAATCCGCTAAGTTGGTCGATGGAGTGCACGCTCCATTGACAGACTTGGAAACATTTTTGAAGGTGCAAGATGTTTTTCAGAACAAAAAGTGGAAATATCTCCGTAAACCAGAGAAAGAGGATGATTTTCCATTGCGTAACTTCATTGTTTGCGAATGTTGTGGTCAGAACCTAACTGCGAGTTATTCCAAAGGCAGAAACGAACGATATGGGTACTACCATGGTAGACATCAATGCAAAACCAGAATTAGAAAGGAGAAAGCTGAAAATACTGTTGGTCAACTTTTGACCGAATTAAGTATTAATTCAAATATCAAATCGTTGTTTGTTGATATCTTAAAAGATTCTGCAAACGAATTAAACGGTAATAAAGCCAATGAGTTAAAAGTAAAAAAAACGAGGCTTAGCGAAATTCAAATGCAACTCACTAATGCTGATGACATGTTCTTAGCTGGCAAAATGCCATCTGACAGGTATAATATTACGGTTGAACGATACAATACGGAAAAGATGCAATTAGAGCTAGAAATCGAAGTTTTACAGCAAATTAATGGTGATATTTCAGAAAGCATTGAAACAGGTCTTCTGCTCCTTGAAAACCTTGACCATATGTTCTTTGAAAGCGATAACCAAGGAAAAAAAATGATACTTGGTTCATTATTCACCGAAAAATTAATATTTGGAAAAGAGAAGTGTCGAACCACAGAAATCAACGAAGTGATTCGCATTTTGACTAGGAATGACAAGGGTTTCGAAAGTACGGATAAAAAAAAGCTGTCAAAAATGACAGCTTTTCCGTAAAAGTACCCGGAGTGGGAATCGAACCCACACACCTAAGTACACGAGTTTGAGTCGTGCGCGTCTACCAATTCCGCCATCCGGGCTTGGATGCTTAAAATGTGAGTGCAAAAATAAAACTTTTTTTCTCATTTCATAGAAAAATACTCAAAATTATGCTATACAAGCCGTCAATAATTTTTAAATTTGTGCCCAACAAAACAACTTCAATACTAACTAACTACAAAACAACTGTTTAAATGCATCACAACGAATCCGAAGCAAAAATATTTGCGTGTTCAGAAAGTACTTATCTCGCTGAACAAATAGCCAAAGCTTATGGAATACCTTTAGGTAAAGTAAGTTTTTCTAAATTTAGTGATGGCGAATTTCAGCCTTCTTATGAAGAATCTATTAGAGGATTACGTGTATTTATTGTGTGCTCTACATTTCCAAATGCAGATAATTTAATGGAACTTTTATTGATGATAGATGCAGCAAAAAGAGCATCGGCTCGTCATATAACACCTGTTATTCCTTATTTTGGTTGGGCAAGACAAGATAGAAAAGACAAACCACGCGTACCGATAGGAGCAAAATTAGTTGCAAAATTACTAGAAACAGCAGGAGCTACTAGAATCATGACAATGGATTTACATGCCGATCAAATTCAAGGGTTTTTTGAAAAACCTGTAGATCATCTTTTTGCTTCTACAATTTTTCTTCCATATATAGAAAGTTTAAAGCTAGACAATTTAATGATTGCTTCACCAGATATGGGCGGATCTAAAAGAGCTTACGCATATTCTAAATTTTTAAATTCTGATGTGGTAATATGCTACAAACAAAGAAAAGAGGCTAATGTTGTAGGTACTATGGAACTTATAGGAGACGTAAAAGGCAAAAATGTAATATTGGTAGACGATATGATAGATACTGGCGGAACTCTTGCTAAAGCAGCCGACTTAATGATAGAAAGAGGTGCTCTTAGTGTAAGAGCAATTTGTACTCACGCGATACTATCGGGGAATGCCTACGAAAAAATTGAAGCCTCAAAACTAAGTGAATTAATTGTTACAGATTCAATTCCGTTAAAAAAACAAATAAATAAAATAAAAGTTGTATCTTGCGCCCCATTATTTGCCGAAGTGATGCATATGGTGCAAAACAACAATTCAATAAGTGGCAAATTTTTAATGTAGTAATTATTAACTATAAATATTTTTAAATGAAATCGATTACGATTAAAGCACAAGAAAGAGAAAGCGTAGGCAAAAAAGCAACAAAAGCCTTACGTGATGCTGGAATGGTGCCTTGCGTTGTTTACGGAGGAGCACAACCAGTACATTTTGCAGCAGATGAAAGAGCATTCAAAAACTTGGTGTACACTCCAAACGCTCACACTGTTGTAATTGATTTGGAAAATGGTACAAAAATGGATGCAATTTTACAAGACATTCAATTTGATCCAGTTTCTGATAAAATAAACCACATAGATTTCTTTCAATTGAAAGATGATAAAGAAATTGTTATGGAAGTTCCTGTTAAAATTGTAGGTAACTCAAAAGGTATTATGGCAGGGGGTACTTTACGTTTAAATCTAAGACGTCTTAAAGTAAAAGCTCTTCCAAAAAACCTTCCAGATTTTGTAGAGGCAGATATTACAGACCTTGAAATGGGTAACAAATTGTATGTAACAAAATTACCTACAAATAATTTCAAGTTAATGCACCCAGACAATACTGTAGTTTGTCAAGTGAAGATATCTCGTGCTGCTATGAAAGCTGCTCAAGAAGCTGCCAAAGCAGAAAAAGGTGCAAAAGGAAAGAAAAAATAATAAAATATTTTTCTTTTTTAAATTCAAATACACAAAGAGGCTTCGGCCTCTTTTTTTATTTTCAAAAACCAAGTTTTCAAAAATATTTTACAATAAACGTGTAACATTCTTATAAAGAAATCGTATAATAAGAACTATTGGAAATTAATATTAAATTGTTTTTTCGTTACAGCTACTTCTGAAATTTATTCAAAAATTAATTTTGATTCTTTATTCACTTGAATTACAAGAAAACAAACGAACCTTTTAAATTAAACCAATAATCATAACAGTCTATATATTTTAAAAAATTATCAAAATGGGAATCCTAAGTTTTTGGTGGTTAATACTTATTGTATTATCTATCATTTTTTACAAATTTGTATTACGCGTTTTCTTTGGAATGGTTATAGTACCCGAAGATAGAATAGGGCTAGTAACCAAAAAATTTGTTCTTTTTGGAGCACACAAATCATTGCCCGATGGTAGAATTATAGCCACACAAGGAGAAGCAGGTTTTCAAGCCCAAACTCTCGCCCCTGGTCTATATTGGGGTATGTGGATATGGCAATACTCTGTAGATATGACACCTTTTACCATAATACCCGAAGGGCAAATAGGGCTTGTTTTAAGTAAAGATGGTAAAGAAATTCCAACAGGGAGAATATTAGCTAGAAAAGTTAATTGCGACAATTATCAAGATGCCACAGCATTTTTAAACAACGGCGGGCAAAAAGGACGACAAACAGCATTTATTACAAGTGGATCATATCGTATAAATACTTTTTTATTTGAAATAGTAATTACAGATCAAGTAAAAATATTCGAAAACATGATCGGTATTGCTACAGCTCTAGACGGAGAACCAATTCCAATTGGTCAAATAGCAGGAAAATTTGTAGAAGGGCATAATAATTTTCAAGATTTTGATGCTTTTTTAGAAAATGGAGGAAATAGAGGTTTACAACCACAAGTAATGCTAGCAGGATCGTATTATATTAATACTTGGGCTATTCAAATAGAACAAAATCCAATGACAGATGTGCCTATAGGTCATGTTGGAGTAGTTATTTCATATATAGGAGAAGATGGGCAAGATGTAACAGGAGAAAGCTTTAAACATGGTAATATTGTTTCAAAAGGACAAAGAGGTGTTTGGATGGAACCACTAGGGCCAGGAAAATATGCTTTAAATAAATATTCGACCAAACTTGAACTTGTGCCTACTACCAATTTAGTACTTAATTGGGCAAATGCACGAAGCGAATCGCATAATTTAGATAAAAATTTATCTACTATTACAGTGCGTTCCAAAGATGGTTTCCCATTTAATTTAGATGTTTCTCAAATAATACATGTACCTGCAAATGAAGCCCCTAAAGTGATTGCTCGATTTGGAAGCATGAATAATTTAGTTTCGCAAGTTTTGGAACCAACAATTGGAAATTACTTCCGAAACTCGGCGCAAGATAGTGATGTAATTTCCTTTTTAAGTACTAGAAAAGAGCGACAAGAGTCTGCCAAAGTGCATATAAAAGCGGTTTTAGATGAGTATAATGTAAACGCTGTTGATACATTAATAGGTGATATTACTCCTCCAGAATCATTAATGAAAACATTAACAGATAGAAAAATTGCTGAAGAAGAGCAAAAAACCTACCAAACTCAGCGTATGGCACAAGAGCAACGTCAAGGGGTTGAAAAAGAAACAGCCATTGCAGATATGCAAAAAGAAATTGTTCGTGCAGCCCAAAGTGTAGAAATAGCACAACGTACCGCCGATGCAACTGTTAAAAAAGCAGAAGGTGATGCTACAAGTTTGAAATTGAGTGTAAATGCAGAAGCCGAAGCAACAAAAATGAGAGCTATTGCAGAAGCAGAGGCAACCAAAGCACGAGCAGGAGCTCAAGCCGAAGCAACAAAAATGAATGCAAGTGCCGAAGCCGAAAAAATTTCTAAAACAGGTCTAGCCGAAGCCGAAAAAATTATGGCTATAGGTAAATCTACTGCCGAAGCTTATCAATTACAAGTTACAGCAATGGGAGGTGATAATTTTACCAAGTACAAAATTACCGAAGAAATAGGTAAAGGCAATATAAAAGTAATTCCAGAAATACTTATTAGCGGTAGCAATGGTACTGACGGAGGAATAAATGGACTATTAGGTATGAAATTGATGGAGCTTATGGGAGCTGAAAAAAAAGAAAATAATCAATAATGTAAAGTATTTTCTCAAAAAAAACCTCAAGTGTAGTAACGCTTGAGGTTTTAATGTTTAAAAAAATCAACTAATCTTCTGCGTTTTCTTCTACATCTTTATATTCTGGATATAAAAAATTATTATACGGAAAACGAGTAATGTGTATTTCCCGAACGGCTTCGTATACTTTTTCTCTAAATTCTTCAAAATTTTTTTTTTCTGTAGCCGAAATAAAAAGAGCATTTTTTGCTCCTAATTTACTCATCCATGTAGATTTCCACTCTGTAAGGGTGTAATGTTTAGAAGTGCGTTCTGTTATTAAGTCATCTGTATCTATATGTTGAGGTTGGTAACGGTCTATTTTGTTAAACACCATTATAGTAGGTTTGTCATCACTTTTAATATCCTTTAAAATTTGATTTACAGATTCTATATGGTCTTCAAAATCGGGATGCGAAATGTCTACAACATGCAAAAGCAAATCGGCTTCGCGAACTTCATCAAGAGTGCTTTTAAAAGACTCAACAAGTTGTGTAGGTAATTTTCTAATAAATCCAACGGTGTCAGACAATAGAAAAGGCAAGTTTTTTATAACAACTTTTCTAACGGTGGTATCTAAGGTAGCAAATAATTTGTTTTCTACAAACACATCGCTCTTGCCTACGGCATTCATTAAAGTAGATTTTCCTACATTGGTATACCCTACAAGAGCAACACGAACCATAGCGCCTCGGTTACTTCTTTGTATAGACATTTGTTTATCTATAGTTTTTATTTTTTCTTTTAGCAGTGAAATTCTATCTCTTACAATACGTCTGTCTGTTTCTATCTCGGTTTCTCCAGGGCCACGTAATCCAATACCTCCTTTTTGGCGTTCAAGGTGCGTCCACATTCCAGATAATCTTGGTAGTAAATATTGACATTGAGCAAGTTCTACTTGGGTTCTTGCATAAGAAGTTTCGGCACGTTGTGCAAAAATATCTAAAATTAAGTTTGTTCTGTCTAAAACTTTGCAATCTAAAATTTTTGAAATATTTTTTTGTTGAGAAGGAGAAAGTTCATCATCAAAAATAACAGTATTTACATCATATTCTTTTACAAAATGATGAATTTCATCCATTTTTCCTGAGCCTAAAAACGTTTTTGGATTTGGTTTGTCTAGTTTTTGCCAAAACCTTTTTATCACTTCTCCACCAGCTGTAAAAGTTAGAAATTCCAATTCATCAAGGTATTCTTGAAGTTTGTCTTCGCTTTGCAATTGAGTGACGACACCTACAATAACGGTTTTTTCAAAATTTGTAGTTTGTTTTTCTAACATGAAAATATTTTTTACAAAGGTAATTATTTTCAAAAACACTACTATTTATACTCGTTTTTTTAATTTGATGTAAAATAAATTAGTTAAATATTTACATTTTGTTAAGACTTTTGGAATTTTTATTAAATTTGGAAATTAAAATCTTACAAAACAATCTATAAATTAAAAATCTGTGTTAATGAAAAAAATTACTTTTCTAGTGATTTTCTTATTCTCTATAGCAAGCAGTTTTGCACAACTTGCTTTAGAGGGATTTGAAAACACAACAGGTCCAGACGCATTACCTGCAACCAACTGGACTCTTGGTACAGGGAATTGGGCAGTTTTTGACAACGGTGTTGGTTTAGCCAAACGTTGGACAGTAAACGCAACTCCTTATGCAGGTACACAAGCTGCTTTTATCGACAGAGAAAATATTGGACAAAACAATACCTCTGAAGATTTTCTTGCTACTCCATTAGTAACAGTACCAACAAACGGTCAATTACGTTTTTGGACACGTTTAGGTTACAATGGTGACGCAGGTGCTAAGCTTCAAATACGAGTTGCACCAGCTACGGCGCCTTCTCAAACAAACACCGCTTCGTATACTACAATTCAAGAATGGACAGAGACATCTTTGGTTACCACTTATAATGTTTACGAAGAAAAAACGGTAGATCTTGTTGCGGCAGGTTATACACCAGGTAGTCAGATTTATATTGCTTTTGTAATGCAGTTTACGCAAACAGGAACAACGCTTTCTGGCGATAGATGGTTTATTGATGATGCTCGAGTAATTTCACAATGTTTACCTCCTACAAATTTAACCACTTCTGCACTTACTCATAATAGTGCTAGTTTAACTTGGACTCCCAATGGTGCTACCTCTTGGGAAATAGAAGTTGTACAAGGTACTACAGCACCAACAGGAACGGGAACTGTTTATAATGGAGCATTACCTTACGTTGTAAATGGTTTAACACCAAACACTGCTTATAGCTATTATGTTCGTTCATTATGTACTGATAGTAATAGTGCATGGGCTGGTCCGTTTTCTTTTACAACAACATTAGCACCATTAGGTTGTGGAGGAAACTTTACAGACCCAGGTGGACCTAATGCAAACTATGCTAATAGTGCAAATGTCACTACCGTAATTTGTCCTCAAAACCCAGGAGATGTAGTTACAGTTACTTTTACTTCATTTGCATTGGAGAATAATTGGGACTTCTTAAAAGTTTATAACGGAAATAGTAATACTGCACCTCAAATAGGAAATTACACAGGTACAACATTACCTCCAAGTATAACTTCTACAGCGGCTAATGGTTGTTTAACTTTTGTATTTACTTCAGATAGTAGTGTAAATGCAGCAGGATGGGTAGCAAATGTTACATGTGCTCCGCCACCAACATGCCCAAAACCAACAGCTATTACTGCAACAGCAGTTACATCGAATCAAGCAACTATAAGTTGGACAAACAATAGTACTGCAACACAATTTCAAGTAATTGCTCTACCATGTTCAGCAGCAGCTCCAGACGCATCAACAACAGGTTGGCAAACAGCTTCTGCGAGTCCATTTGTATATACAGGTCTTACACCAGATACATGTTATAAATTTTATGTAAGAGCAGTATGTTCTTCAACAGATTTGTCGTTGTGGTCTCAAGCAGCAACTGCAACTACACAACCATCTCCACCAGTTTGTGGAGGTACATTTACAGATCCAGGTGGAGCTACAGCAAATTATGCTAATAGTTCTAATATAACATATACAATATGTCCAACAAACCCTGGAGAGGTAGTAACTGTGTCTTTTTCAGCATTTGCACTGGAGAATAATTGGGACTTCTTAAAAGTTTATAACGGAAATAGTAATACTGCACCTCAAATAGGAAATTACACAGGTACAACATTGCCACCAGATATTACTTCTACAGCTGCCAATGGATGTTTGACTTTTGTATTTACTTCAGATAGTAGTGTAAATGCAGCAGGATGGGTAGCAAGTGTTACATGTGCAGCTCCACCAACTTGTCCTAAACCAACAGCTATTACAGCAACAGCAGTAACTTCAAACCAAGCTACTATAGGCTGGACAAATAATAGTACAGCAACACAATTTCAAGTAATTGCTTTACCATGTTCAGCAGCAGCTCCAGACGCATCAACAACAGGTTGGCAAACAGCTTCTGCAAATCCATTTGTATACACAGGTCTTACACCAGATACATGTTATAAATTTTATGTAAGAGCAGTATGTTCTTCAACAGATTTGTCATTATGGTCTCAAGCAGCTACTGCAACTACACAACCGGCACCGCCAGTTTGTGGTGGCACATTTACAGATCCAGGTGGAGCTAATGCAAATTATGCAAATAGTTCCAATATTACTTACACAATATGTCCAACAAACCCAGGTGATGTGGTTACAGTAACGTTCACTTCATTTGCTCTTGAAAACAATTTTGACTTTTTAAAAGTTTACGACGGAAATAGTGCTGCGGCTACACAAATAGGTAACTATACAGGAACAACTTTACCTCCACAAATAGATGCTACAAATCCTACAGGATGTTTAACTTTTGTATTTACTTCAGATAGTGTTGTAAATGCAGCAGGTTGGGTAGCAAGTGTTACTTGTGCACCACCTCCAACCTGTCCAAAACCAACAAATCTTGTTGCAACGCCATTAAACTCAACCTCTGCTACATTAACTTGGACAGAAAATGGAACAGCAACACAATGGGAGGTTATTGTACAACCTTCAGGAACAGGAATGCCTTCTGCTTCTGCAACAGGTGTTATTGTAAATGGTACTCCTACATACACCCCTAATAATTTAACACCAGGTACTTCATACGAATATTGGGTTAGAGCTATTTGTTCGTCTACAGACCATAGTACTTGGAATGGACCAAAATCATTCTACATTACTCAAACCTGTGCAGACTCAATGCCTTTCTGTGGAGAAACAGGATTAAATTATACTAATATCACAGGAGCACCAAGTTATGGTTCTATAGGTTGTTTATTTACTACACCAAATCCAGCTTGGTATTTTATGCAAGTAGATCAAACAGGACCATTAAGTTTACAAATTTCTCAAACTAGTAATTCAACTGGAAATGGTATTGACGTAGACTTTATTTGTTGGGGGCCATTTTCTTCTAATGATTTTTCTGTAGTTTGTAATAGTTTAAATGATTATCCAGATGGAAACATAATAACGCCAAGTAATATTGTGGCTTGTAGTTACTCTGCAGCTCCTATAGAAAACTTTACTATCACCAATGCTCAAGCAGGAGAGTATTATGTTATACTTATTACAAATTATAGTAATCAAGCAGGTACTGTCAATTTTACTCAAACTAATAATGGACAAACAGGAGCTGGAACAACGGACTGCGCTATAGTATGTAGTGTAGAATTAGGACCAGATGTGAGTTTATGTAATCAAACATCATATACTATAACATCAAGTAATCAAAATGCAGATAGCTATGCGTGGTATAATGGTACAACACTTCTTACCGGACAAACTTCTAGTACTCTAGTTGTAACACAATCAGGAACTTACAAATGTGTGATAACTTGTGGTTTAAACACTTCTGAAGATACTAAAACGGTTACATTTAATACTTCACCAGTTGTTACTGTTGCCAGTCAAACCATTTGTGATGGTCAAACAGCCACTTTAACAGCAAATGTTACCCCTTCTACAGGTACTTATACTTATGCTTGGACAGTTCCTACAGGTGTAACAAATCCAGGTAGTGTAGCTTCTTTTACTACTACAATTGCAGGTACATATTCTGTTGTTGTAACAAATACAGCTACTACTTGTCAAAGCACACCAGCTACAGCTACGGTTACAATAAATGCTTTACCAAATGTTACAGTTGGAAACAGTGTAATTTGTGCTGATGGGTTAGCAACAGTTGAAGCAGTAGTTAATGGATCTAGTACTTATACTTATGCATGGAGTGTTCCTACAGGATTTACAGACCCTGGAAATGTTTCTTCATTTACTACAAATGTAGCGGGTACTTATTCAGTTATTGTTACAGATACATTTACAGGATGTGTAACTGGTTCTATATCAGGAATCGTAACAGTGAATCCATTACCTGTAGTTTCAGTAAATAATCAAGTTATTTGTGCAGATGGAACAGCAACTATAACAGCCACTCCTTCTAACACTACAGCAACATATACTTATGCATGGAGTGTTCCTGCAGGTGTTACAAACCCAGGAAATGTTTCTACATTTACTACGAATGTAGCAGGAAATTATACAGTTCAAATAACAGATGTTCAAACATCTTGTGTAAGCCAACCTGTTACTGCTGTTGTAACAGTAAATCCGTTACCAGTAGTTACAGTAAACAGTCCTACAATTTGTCAAGGACAATCAGCAACTGTAACAGCCACTCCAAGTGATACAACACAAACATATAGTTACATTTGGACTGTACCTACAGGTGCTACAGATCCAGGTAACGTTGCATCATTCTCTACAAGTTTTGCAGGTACATATTCTGTTGTTGCCACAAATACTACAACAAATTGTGTAGGTACAAGTGCAAGTGGAACAGTAACAGTAAATCCAACACCAACAGTTTCTGTTTCAAGTAGTACAATTTGTGCGGGAGCATCTACTACGGTAACAGCTACTCCAAGTGATACAACACAAACATATACTTATGTGTGGACCGTACCTACAGGAGTTACAAATCCAGGAAGTGTGGCTTCATTTACAACAACTGTAGGTGGTAATTATAGCGTAACAATAACGAATACTTCTACAGGTTGTACAAGTGCTCTAGCCACAGGAACTGTAACTGTAAATGCTTTACCTACAGTTCAAGTAGTAATTCCAGAAGTTTGTCTTGGTACCTCGTCTACTGTAACAGCAAATGTTTCTCCAGCAGCAGGTACTTATACTTACGTATGGACTGTTCCTGCAGGAGTTACAAATCCAGGAAACGTTTCCTCGTTCACTACTAATGTGGCAGGTACATACTCTGTTATAGTAACGAACTCGAGTACAGGCTGTACTAGCACTTCTGCTAGCGCATCTCCAGTTTACAATGACCTTCCAGATTACACCATATTTGGTTCTTGTGAAGGTTCAACTTATGTATTGAAACTTATAGATACAAATTTCACATCATCATCCGCTACCTATTTGTGGTATTCTACTACAAACCCTAACTTAGGTACAACAAGTACATTAACAGTTACAGCGGTTGGTGAATACTTCTGTAAAGTAACAAATGTTGATGGTTGTGTAACAATTAAATCTATAAATGTTGCTAGCATTAACTGTCAAATTCAAAAAGGTATTTCTCCAAATAATGATGGTAAAAACGATAAATTTGATTTAACAGGATTAGATGTACAAGAGTTACAAATTTATAATCGATACGGTAGAATTGTATATTCTAAAACCAACTATATAGACGAGTGGACAGGTTTAGACAAAAACAATAATGAATTGCCAGATGGTACTTATTATTATGTAATTAATCTAAAAAGCGGAGATAATAAAACAGGTTGGGTTTATATCAATAGAGAGATAAAATAGTAACATCAATATAATTATAAATGAAAAATTTCAAGAAAATGAAAAAATTAACTTTGCTATTAGCTTTTGGTCTAGTGACATATTTTGATGTTAATGCACAGCAAGATCCACATTATACACAATATATGTATAACCTAAGTGTAGTAAATCCAGCTTATGCAGGGTCTAAAGAAAACTTGGCAGGTGGATTACTATATAGAAAACAATGGGTAGAAATTGAAGACGCTCCAACTACGGGTACTTTTTTTCTACACAGTCCTGTTGGTAAAAACGTAGGTCTAGGATTATCTGCCTTAAATGATAAAATAGGTCCTGTAGAAGAAACAAATGTGTATGCAGACTTTTCATATACTTTAAAAGTAAGTGAAGAAGCTAAACTTGCTTTTGGATTAAAAGGAGGTGCAACTTTTCATAAAATAGATTTCATGACCATCTACCCTACATTACCAAATGTAGGGGATGATGCGTTTGCAAATGGAACTATGAATCCAAAAAGAACCCTTTTTAATGTTGGTACAGGTTTATTTTATTATACCAATAAGTATTATGTTTCATTATCTATTCCAAACATGTTAAAATCTAAATATCTTGATTTTAACGGAAGACAATATGGTACCGAAACATTGCATTACTTTTTAACAGGTGGATACGTATTTGATTTGAGCCCAAGTGTAAAATTCAAACCTTTTGCTATGGTAAAAACGGCATTCAATGCACCAACTTCGTTTGATCTTTCTACCAATTTCCTTTTCAATGAGAAATTTGAAATTGGAGCTACTTATAGATTTGAAGACTCATTTGGAGCTATGGTAAGCTATGGTTTATCTCCAAACTTAAGAATTGGATATGCATACGACCATATTACTTCCGATTTGAAAGTTACAACTCCAGCTTCTCATGAGTTTATGTTGCTTTTCAATTTGAATTTCAACAAAAAAGTATCACAATCATCAAGATATTTCTAATATAATACTAACGTAGTCCAATGAAAAAATTATATATAGCATTAAGTTTTGCAGCAATTAGCTCTTCTATCTATGCGCAAAACAACGATACAAAAAGTGCAGATAAACTATTTGCTAGATACGAATATGTAAAAGCTGCCAATGCCTACTTAAAATTGGTAGAAAACGACAAAGCAGACGGATATGTGTATAAACAATTGGCAGACAGCTACTATAATATGTTTAATACCACAGAAGCTGTAAAATGGTATGCCAAAGCAATGGAAACCAATCAAGATGCAGAAACGTATTTCCGTTATTCACAAATGCTTAAAGCAAACGGCAAATATGAAGAATCGAATAAAGTGATGTCAAAATTTGCAGCAGCATATCCAAACGATTTACGTGCAAAATCATTTAAAGAAAATCCAAACTATATTCCGAAATTATTAAAAAAATCTCCAGAATATACAGTAAGCGCTTTAGCTATAAATTCTGAAAAATCGGAGTTTGGAGCTTTATTAAAAGACAATAATTTGTTTTTTACAAGTGCTAGAAATGCAGCTAAGAAAAATTATGGCTGGAACAACGAACCTTATCTAGATTTGTATAAATCTACCTTAGGAGATGGTGGAAATTATTCTGAACCTACAGCAATAGCTTCACTTAATTCTCAATACCATGATGGGCCAATAACTTTTAGCACAGATGGTAAAACAGCCTATTTTTCGAGTGATAGTTTTAGAGAAAACCTTTATACTAAAAATAAAGCAGCTCATTTAAAATTAGGAAAAAACAACCTTTACAAAGCTACAAGTAACGATGGCGAAACATGGAATGATATTAAACCATTACCATTTAATAGTGCAGAATATTCTACAAGTAATCCAGCTTTAAGTAAAGATGGTAGAACGTTATATTTTTCTTCAGATATGCCTGGAGGAAAAGGAGGCGTAGATATTTGGAAAGTAGAAATAAAAGCCGACGGAAGTTTTGGTACACCTGTTTGTTTGGGTGGTAATGTAAATACAGAAGGTAATGAAAGTTTCCCTTTTATTGCAGAAGACAACAAAACACTTTATTTCTCATCTAATGGAAAACAAGGACTTGGAGGTTACGATGTGTTTAGTGTTGATTTAAGCAAAAATTCAGAAGCAGTAAACCTAGGAAAACCAGTAAACTCTGAAAAAGACGACTTCTCTTTTACATTTAATGGTTCTAAAAACTTCGGATATTTTTCAAGTAACCGTAACGGTAACGATGATATTTTTACAGCTACTCCTATCTGTGGTGTAGATGTTGAAACTATTGTTACGAACTCTAAAACAGGAGAAATTTTGGCAGGAGCAAAAGTTTCTATTTTAGATAGTAAAAACAATGTGATTGCTACAGAAACCTCAAACGATAAAGGAGCCGTTTCATTTAGAGTAGAGTGCGACCAAGCCTATACAGTACAAGCTTCAAAAGACAAATTCGAGGGGAATACATTTGCTATTGCAAAAAGCAAAGGACCAAAAGCTTCTGTAGATGCTAAACTTAATCCAATAGAAGAAATTGTTACTCCAATAGAGGTAGTATTACAACCTATTTATTTTGAATTTGATAAGAGTAATATTACACAACAAGGTGCTTTTGAGCTAGATAAATTAGTTCAGGTTATGAACGATCACAAAGACATGGTTATTTTTGTAAAATCACACACCGATAATATAGGTGATGACGAGTACAACTTAGGCTTATCAGATCGTAGAGCAAAAGCTTCTGTACAATATGTTATTTCTAAAGGAATTTCTGCCGATCGTATTTCTGGACAAGGTTTTGGAGAAAAAGAACCTGTTGAAAAATGCGATAGATGTACCAAAGAACAAAATGCTAAAAACAGACGTTCTGAATTCCTTATCGTAAAAAAATAATACTTTAATAAGTATTTTAAATTTTCATAAAGGCTACCCAAATAGGGTAGCCTTTATGTATTTGTTATGGTTTGAAAATTAATTTTTTATGCAAGTATTTCTTGTTAAAAAATATCCTACATTTACTACAATAATTTTTATTAATATTCAGTTATTGGTTTAATTATTGCATCTGTTGTTTTAAGTAAAATCAAACTCTTTTTCCTAAATTTATGAAAACCCTTAAGTCACTCATTTTGTTCTTGGCAATATTTGTATTGCATTCTTGTTCTAAAAAATCGGCTGCCGATTTTGATTCTGACGCTTCTTTATTTAAAGATTATATTTCGGGCTTTACTTCGGGGTTTCAGTCTGTAAATTCAGATATTAGAGTTCAATTGGCTTTCAATAAAAACGATTGGAAACTCAATCAAGAATTAGATGAAGATATTTTTGACATATCGCCTAGTGTAAGCGGAAAAGTTATAGCATTATCCAACAATACCATAGCTTTTATTCCTAAAAAAAAGCTAGATCAAAACACGTTATATCAAATCACTTTAGATTTAACTAAAATTACAAATGTTCCAAAAGAAGAGCTTCAAAAATTTAACTTCTCTTTTAAAACAATCAAACAAGACTTTACCGTTACAACAGAAGATTTGCAATCGTATAGTCAAGACTATTATTATCAATATGGAAAGCTAAAAACTGCAGATGATTTAGATTTTGATGAGGCAAAAAAACTTATAGAAGCTACACAAAACGGAGATGATTTAAAAATAATTTTTGATAAAGCTGCAAGTACAAAAACAGAATTTAAGTTTATGATAGATAGTATTCAACGCTTTGATGCTACTAGCGAAGTCGAACTTAAATGGGATGGAGATGCTGCCGATATTGATGATCAGGAAGGTGAAACTACCATTGAAATTCCGGGCAAAAACGATTTTAAAGTATTAAGTGTAAAAATTGGAGATGAGAACAATCAATCTTTACTTATCAATTTTTCAGATAGACTAAAAAAAGATCAAGATTTTAAAGGTCTAGTCAATATAGAAAATACCGATAATTTAAAATTTGCCACTATGGGCAATGTTCTTAAAGTATTTTTTGACAATACACGCCCTGAAGACAAACAACAAATACAACAAGCAACTCCAGTAGAAACAGCCGTAGTAGATAGTACAATTGCGGTAGTAGATTCGGTAACTGTTGCCGTAGATACTGCAGCGGTAGCTGTATACGAACCGCAAGATGTGGTACAACCTGTAGAAAATTCAGATGAAGGACAGTCTTTTTCTGGATTAAAAAATGTAGAAATATTTCAAGGAATTCAAAATGAATTTGGCACTAAAATGCAAAATAATTATTCCGAAAAAATTCAGTTTGATGCGATAAAACCAGCCGTTCGATTTTTAAAAAACGGAACGATTTTACCTAGCTCGTCAAATTTGAAGATAAATTTTGAAGCTGCCAATTTAAAATCGGTAGACGTTAAAATTTATAAAATTTATCAAAACAATGTATTACAATTTTTACAAGACAACGATTTAAACGGCACACAAAATCTTAGAAAAGTAAGCCAACCAATTGCCAAATCTACGCTAGAACTCAAACAAAACAACCTTTTAGATTATTCAAAGTGGAATGTTTACGCATTAGATATTTCAAAAATAATAAAGCCAGAACCAGGAGCTATATACCGCGTAGAGTTTTCGTTTAAAAAGAAATATTCTTTATACAAATGTACAGCAGGCAATGAAGAAACATCTACAAATACAGATGACGAAGAAGAAAACGAAGACGATGTAAATTACAGTGGTTATGGTTACGATTATTACTATGAAGAAGATTATGAGTGGAGACAAAGCCAAGATCCATGTACCGATTACTATTATTATAACACTAGAGTAGGGGCAAATGTACTTGCGTCAGACTTAGGTGTTATTGCAAAAAGAGGCAACAACAAATCGGTAACTATTGCTGTAAGCGATATCATTTCGACGAATCCTGTTTCGGGTGCAAAAGTAGAATTGTATAATTATCAACAACAAAAAATAGCCGAAGGTTCTACAGATGGTGATGGAATGGCAAGTTTCGATTTAGAAAAAATGACCTATTTTGCTATTGTAAATAAAGGTACACAAACTACCTATGTAAAAATGGACGATGAGTTGTCTTTGTCTGTAAGTAACTTTGATGTATCTGGTGCTACACTCGAAAAAGGAATTAAAGGATATATTTACGGAGAAAGAGGTGTTTGGCGTCCTGGCGACACGATGTATTTATCATTCATATTAAACGATAATAGTAATAAAATACCAGAAAACCATCCTATTAAGTTCCGATTGAATGATCCTAGTGGCAAAACAACATACCAAACCGTTCAAGTAAAAAATGCTTTAAACCATTATACATTTACAGTGCCTACACAACCCGAATCACCTACAGGTAATTGGGAAGCAATGGTAAGTGTAGGTGGCGCACATTTTTACAAAAGCATAAAGGTTGAAACCATTAAGCCAAACCGTTTAAAAATTAAAAATAGTTTTAACCAAGGATTACTTTCGGCAGGTAAAAATAATAGCAATAACATACAAGTTTTGTGGTTACATGGAGCAGTAGCAAAAGATTTGAAAACAGAAGTTCAAGCAAAATTTTCTCAACAAGTTACAACCTTTAAAGGATATTCTAATTATGTATTTGACGATCCTACTCGAAATTTTTCTACTGAAGAAGTAAATGTGTTTTCAGGAAAAGTAGATGCAAACGGTAGGGCTTCAATTTCTATAAATCCGCATATACAAGGTCAAGCTCCTGGTATGCTCAAAGCTGCTTTTATAACTAAAGTTTACGAGCAAGGAGGCGATGTAAGTACCGATGTTGCTTCAATGAATTATTCGCCATATAAAGTATATGTGGGATTAAAAACACCAGAGCCTAACAAGTACGGACTTATAGAAACAGGCAAAGTGAATCGTTTTGATGTGGTGTCACTTTCAGAAACGGGCACCCCCGTTTCGGTTAAAAATTTGGAAGTGCGCGTTTATAAGATGGAATCTCGTTGGTGGTGGGATGCTTCAAACGATAACTTATCAAGTTACAATAGTTCTAGTGCTACAACAGCCTACAAATTATTTCGTATTAATACCGATGCTTCAGGGAAAGGAAGCGTGGCTTTTTCGGTACCCGAAGACGATTGGGGAAGTTACTTGATAAGAGTTTATGATTCCAACGGAGGTCATGCCGCAGGACAAAAAGTGTTTATAGATTATCCATATTGGTCTTCACGTTCAAGAAATACAGATGGACAAGAAGCAACCATGCTACGTTTTAATACCGATAAAAAAGAGTATAGTGTAGGACAAACCGCAAAAATTTTCTTCCCTTCTAGTGCAGGAGGCAGAGCTTTAATTTCTATAGAAAATGGGTCAAAAGTAGTTAAAACACTTTGGACAAAAACACAAAAAGGAGAAACAACAGTAGAGTTGCCAATCACTGCCGACATGGCACCAAATGTGTACATTAATATTAGTTTATTACAGCCTCATGCCAATACAAAAAACGACTCTCCTATTCGTATGTATGGCATTGTACCTATCGAAGTTACAGACAAAAGTACAGTTCTTGAGCCTCAAATTACAATGCCCAACGTTTTGAAGCCTGAACAATCTGTAAATATTAAAGTTTCCGAAAAAAATGGCAAAGCCATGACGTATACCATTGCTGTAGTTGATGAAGGTTTACTCGATTTAACTCGTTTTAAAACTCCAAATGCTTGGGAAAGTTTTTACTCACGCGAAGCCTTAGGTGTGCGTACTTGGGATATTTACGACGATGTAATTGGTGCCTATGGAGGTAAAGTTAACCAAGTATTTAGTATTGGTGGTGATGAAGATTTAGGAGGAGGCAAAGCCAAAAAAGCAAATAGATTTAAACCTGTAGTAATGTTTTTAGGTCCTTTTAAACTAGATGGAGGAAGTAAAACACACACTATTAAATTGCCAAAATATATAGGTTCTGTTCGGACTATGGTTGTAGCGGCAAATGCAGAGAAAAATGCTTATGGAGCAGCAGAAAAAACAACAGCAGTACGCAGTCCATTGATGGTTTTGGCTTCTTTACCTAGAAAAATATCGCCTTCAGAAAATGTAACATTACCAGTAACAGTATTTGCAATGGAAAATCATGTAAAAAATGTTACGCTTCAAATAAAAACAAACAATGCCGTTAGAGTAATAGGAAATACTACTCAAAAACTTTCTTTTCCAACACCCGATGAAAAAATGGCGTTTTTTAATCTAAATGTAGGCAACATTTCAGGCATTGGAAAAATACAAATTATAGCCACCTCTGGCAAAGAAAAATCGGTATATGATGTAGAGGTCGATGTATTTAATCCAAACCCTGTTACTCATACGTATACAGATGTGATTTTAGAACCAAATAGCACTAAAACAATAAATTGGACAACATTTGGCGTAGTTGGAAGTAATAAAGCAATGCTCGAAGTTTCATCGATGCCAACAATTGATTTTGGCAGACGTTTGGACTATCTTATACAATATCCTCATGGTTGTGTAGAACAAACTACATCTTCTGTATTTCCGCAGTTGTACCTTTCAGATGTTATTGATTTAGATGCTTCAAAAAAAGCTACAATTCAAAAAAATGTAACGGCAGGTATTCAAAAATTAGCTGGCTTTCAATTGGCAAATGGCGGATTTAGCTATTGGCAAGGCCTACATGAAGCCGATGATTGGGGTAGTAGTTATGCAGGACATTTTTTAATTGAAGCAGAAACCAAAGGCTATGTTATTCCTGTTGGATTTAAACAAAAATGGATTGGATACCAACAAAAAATGGCAAAACAATGGCATTTTGAAGGTCGATACCAAACCGATTTAGCTCAAGCCTATAGATTGTATACTTTAGCTTTGGCAGGTAGCCCAGACTTGCCTTCTATGAACCGTTTGCGGGAAACAAAAGGTATAGGCAACGAGGCAAAAATTAGATTGGCAGCTACCTATGCACTTATTAAGCAAAATAATATAGGTTTAGCATTACTCAGTAAGTCTTCTATAGACGAAACCAACGAACAAGTATATTATTATTACGGTTCTGCCGATAGAAATAGAGCAATGACATTGGAAACCTTACTATTATTGGGTCAAAAGCAAAAAGCATTTACTATGGCAACCAAACTTGCAAGAAATCTTTCTAGCGATACTTGGATGAGCACACAAACAACGGCGTATGCTTTAAATGCTATGGCAAAATTTGCCAAATTTAATGGAGGAAAAGGCATTGCTGTGTCTTATACTAATGCAAAAAAACCAAATGTTATAACATCAAACAAAGCTTTAGCACAAAGAACTTTGATCGTATCTTCTGGTAGCAATGCCTTAACGATTAAAAACAATAAAAGCAATACAATATACATTAGAATAACAAATAGTGGTATTTTGCCAGTTGGAAAAGAACAACCTATTCAGTATAACTTGGCGGCCAATATTATTTTTAAAGACAGAAAAGGCACTAAAATAGATGTAACTAAAATTGCACAAGGAACGGAGTTTATAGCTGAAGTAACATTAACAAATCATAAAAATGAATTTGTGCCTAATGTGGCACTTACTCAAATTTTGCCATCTGGATTTGAAATTGTTAATACAAGATATACCGAGTTTGGCAATGCTACCGAAAATGTTGCCGATTATATAGATATTCGTGATGATAGAGCCAATTACTATTTTGGACTAAAAGCAAACGAAACTAGAACATTCAAGCTTTTACTCAATGCGTCTTATCTTGGAAAATATTATTTACCAGGTTTACAATGTGAGGCTATGTATGATCATGATTTCTTAGCGAGAACAAAAGGACAATGGGTTGAAGTTGTAAAATAATTGAATACAAATACCGAATAGGGTTTAACCTATTCGGTATATTAAAAATATGATAGTCGTATTAAAACGTTTAGTTTACAACATCAGGCAATGGATTTTACGTAACAAAAAAAAATCTACTGCACTATGTTTGATTTTGTTATTCTATTATTTTTCATTGCCAAGAACTCTTTTTCAAGAGCCTTATGCTACTGTAATAGAAAGTAGTAAAGGTGATTTATTAGCCGCTAAAATAGCTTCTGATGGGCAATGGCGTTTCCCTGCCAATGATAGTATTCCTGATAAATTTAAAAAATGTATTGTGTATTACGAAGACGAGCATTTTTTTCATCATTGGGGGTTTAATCCTGTAGCGATATATAAAGCGTTGCGCCAAAACCAAAAGGCAGGGAGAGTAGTTAGAGGCGGAAGTACATTAACGCAGCAAGTAATAAGGCTTTCTAGAAAAAATCAAAAGCGAACTTATTTTGAAAAGTTTATTGAGATTGTTTTAGCAACTCGATTGGAATTTCGTTATTCTAAAAATAAAATAATAGAGTTGTATGCTGCTCATGCTCCTTTTGGCGGAAATGTTGTGGGCTTAGAAATGGCATCGTGGAGGTATTTTGGGGTACAACCACATCAATTATCTTGGGCAGAAAGCGCAACTCTTGCCGTTTTACCCAATGCTCCTCGCCTAATATACCCGGGTAAAAATCAAGAGATATTACTTAAAAAGCGCAATGCCTTATTACAAAAGTTATATCAAGAGCATGTTATAGATAAAACAACCTTAGAATTATCGATGCAAGAACCTCTGCCACAAAAACCGTATAATTTGCCTCAAATTGCATCACATTTATTACATAAAGTAGCTAAAACACATCAAGGTGAAAAAATTACTACGACTATCGATGTCAATTTGCAAAACAGGGTAAACCAAATAGCGAGTTACTATTACAATCAATACAAGCAAAATGAAGTACACAATTTAGCCATTTTGGTTATTGATATAAAAAATAGAGATGTTGTAAGTTATGTTGGCAATGCACCTACCGATTTGCTTCATGATAAAGATGTCGATATTATTACAGCTCCACGAAGTACAGGTAGCGTATTAAAACCTTTACTATTTGCCTCTATGCTCGACGAAGGAGAAATTTTACCCAATACTCTTGTGGCCGATATTCCTACTCAAATATCGGGTTATGCACCTCAAAATTTCAATTTTACTTACGATGGTGCTGTACCTGCGCAACGTGCTTTGTCTCGTTCTTTAAATATCCCTTCGGTGTTAATGTTGCAAGAGCATGGTGTTTACAAGTTTTATGAAACACTTCAACAATATAAACTTAAAAACATTAATAAACACCCCGATCATTATGGTCTTTCACTCATTTTAGGAGGAGCAGAAAGTAATCTTTGGGATTTGTGTAGAACGTATGCCAATCTTACATCAACATTAAATTATTACAATCAAACACATGAATATAGAACTAAAGAATTCGCAGAATTAAATATTGTAAAAGGATTTCAGCAAGATTACGGACATAATTCTAACGAAAAAAACATAGTAGGAGCAGGCTCAATATACCTTACTTATAATGCTATGAAAGAAGTTAATAGACCACAAGGAGATGAAGCTTGGAAATTTTACGATTCTGCTTTACAACTTGCGTGGAAAACAGGAACAAGTTTTGGCAATAGAGACGCTTGGGCTATCGGAACCAATTCTAGGTATGTAGTAGGAGTATGGGTAGGTAATGCTTCTGGCGAAGGAAGACCACAACTTACTGGAATAGAAAGCGCAGCACCAATATTGTTTGATGTTTTTAATACATTGCCCAAAACAGGATGGTTTCAAACACCATTAAATGATTTAGAATATGCCGAAGTATGCGCTCAAAGTGGACATTTGGCACAAGATGATTGCCCAAAAACAAAACAACTTATTACTCGAAATGGAAAAAAAACAAGTGTTTGTCCGTATCACAAATTAGTACACCTTGATTATAGCGAGCAATACCAAGTAAATAGTAGTTGTGAAAGTGTAGACAATATTATCAGTAAAAAATGGTTTGTACTACCACCTGTTATGGAGTGGTATTACAAAAGTTTACATATAGATTACAAACCATTACCGCCTTTTAGACCCGATTGTATTGTTTTACCGCAACACAGTATGGACTTTATTTATCCTAAAACAAATAGTAAGATATATTTAACAAAAAATTTTAGTAGTACCATACAACCTGTAATTTTTAAGGTAGCTTGTTCCAATAAAGAATCAAAACTTTATTGGTATGTAGACAATGTTTACAAAGGAATTACACAAACCTTTCACGAAATGGCAATAGAGGCTTCAACAGGCACACATACAATAGTTGTTGTAGATGCGTTGGGTAATGAAATAAGGCGTAAAGTAGAGTTTGTAAGAGAATAAAACCATAAAAAAAACCGCCAATCATTTTGAAAGGCGGTTTGTTTTTGCTGTAGTTCTATCGCTAGAATTAATTTGATATTTTTTTTCCTTGTTTATCAAAAAAATGATATTCAAGATACGTGTAAGCGTCACGAGGTATAATTTTCACCCATTTTTTATGCTCGAGTAGCCATTTCGTGCGTAATGATGGAAAACCTTTAGTAAGGTATGCTGCCACAAAAGGGTGTACATTAAGTACAACTTTTTTATGGTCTTGTAATAATCGTTCCACATCATGATGTATTTTGTCTACAATTAATATAGGTGCATCAATATCATCAGATAAATGGTTGTTAGGGTTTTCTTCCCTAGTTTCAATATTTACTTCCGGGCGTACTCTTTGTCTAGTTATTTGTACTAAACCAAATTTACTTGGAGGTAATATTTTGTGTTTTGCTTTATCATCGCTCATTTCTTCTTTCAAGAAATCGTATAAAACTTTTCTATTGTCTGGATTTTGCATATCTATAAAATCCACTACAATAATGCCGCCCATATCTCTTAGTCGTAATTGTCTAGCAATTTCGGCAGCGGCTATCAAGTTTACTTCTAGTGCAGTATCTTCTTGGCTCGTAGCTTTGTTAGAACGATTACCGCTATTTACATCAATTACATGCAATGCTTCTGTATGTTCTATAATAAGATAAGCGCCTTTGCTCATCGATACAGTTCTACCAAAAGAAGTTTTAATTTGTCGTTCTATACTATATTTCTCAAAAATTGGAACATCATTAGACTTATAAAGCTTAACAATATTTTGTTTTTCAGGAGCTATTTCGGCTAGATAGTCCTTTGTTTCTTGGTACAACTCTTCATCATCTACTTGTATACTTGTAAAAGTATCGTTAAACACGTCTCGCAATATAGCAGAGGCTTTGTTTAATTCGCTCAATACTTTTGACGGATGATGAGCAGTTGGTAATTTCTTACACATTGCAGTCCATCTGTTTAATAATGACTGCAAATCTTTTTCTAAATCGGTAACACTTTTACCTTCGGCTACTGTACGTACAATAACCCCAAATCCTTTAGGTTTTACAGCTTGTACTAGCTTTTTTAATCGATCTTTTTCTTCTCTAGATTCAATTTTTTGTGAAACAGAAACTCTGTCTGAAAAAGGCACAAGCACCAAATATCTTCCTGCAAATGAGAGTTCAGAACTCATTCGAGGCCCTTTGGTTGATATAGGTTCTTTAACCACTTGTACTAAAACCGATTGATTTGCACTTAATACATCTGTAATAGAGCCATCTTTATCAATTTCTGGCTCAAAAGGAAAATTTTTGAGTGAATAATCTTTTATTTTACCTGCGCTTACAAGTTTTATGAATTTTAAATAAGAAGTTAAATTCGGCCCTAAATCATGATAATGTAAAAAGGCATCTTTTTCAAAGCCTACATTTACAAAAGCAGCATTTAAGCCAGCTACAGGTTTTCTTATCTTGGCAATAAAAACATCACCTACGATAAAATCTCCCGATTTTTTTTCTTCTTCTTTATGTAATTCAATGAGTTTTCCATCTTTTAATAAGGCAAAATCTACAGCATTTTCACCACTTCGGATGATTAATTCTTTATTCATGTTGTAAATTTTTATCCCAACAAAAAGCTTTTAGCCTTTAGCTTTTAGCTTTTAGCTCAATAACTTTGGCTAATTGCTGATAGCTAACTACTGGTAGCTAACGTAAGGATGGATTAAACATTTTTTACAGGATTTACCCGTTGGATTTCTATCAATCAAATTTCTCCATAGTTTTTTTCCCTATAAAACAGGTGTTTTTACTATTTTTATTTGATTGTAATCCGTTTTCAATGAACGTTTAAAAAGAAAAAAGTAGTTTTAAACTACTTTTTCTTTTTGTGGCGGTTAGCTCTCGCTCTTTTTTTACGTTTGTGAGTTGCTACCTTATGTCTTTTTCTTTTTTTACCACTTGGCATAACATGTAGTTTTTGTGATTAATAAATAAGTTTTAAACTGCTACTTCAGTTTTTGTTTTTACCCCTTCTACGAACACTTTTGCAGGTTTAAATGCAGGAATGTTGTGTGCAGGAATTTTTATTGTAGTGTTTTTAGAGATATTTCTACCTGTTTTTTCAGCTCTTGTTTTAATGATAAAACTTCCAAAGCCTCTTAAATATACGTTGTCACCAGATTCTAAAGAATTTTTAACTTCGTCCATAAAAGCCTCAACAACAGCCTGAACATCTATTTTTTCCAATCCTTTTTTTTCCGAAATTTTAGCTACGATATCTGCTTTCGTCATTTTCTTTCTTTTTTAAAATTTGTCTAATTTTTTTGAGAGTGCAAATATACAAATTAAAAAAACAATTTTTCAACTATAATTAACTAAAATTTAATCATATAAACTTTTATTTTTGAGGCTCATTTTTTTGTATGGATTTTTCAAAAACAATTATTCGATGGTATTTGCAGCATAAACGAGATTTGCCTTGGCGCGAAACCACCAATCCATATCATGTTTGGTTGTCTGAAATTATACTCCAACAAACACGTGTAGCGCAGGGGTTGTCTTATTACAATAAATTTGTATCATCATTTAAAACCATAAACGATTTTGCTGCTGCCACCGAACAAGATATATTAAAACTGTGGCAAGGTTTGGGGTATTATTCTAGGGCTAGAAATATGCATAAAACAGCGCAGGTAATAGTTCGTGATTTTAATGGCGTTTTTCCAAATAACTATCAAGATTTATTAAAACTAAAAGGTGTTGGCACTTACACAGCGGCCGCTATTGCTTCGTTTTCTTATAGAGAGCCGGTGGCTGTTGTAGATGGTAATGTGTATCGAGTTTTGTCTCGCTATTTTGGTTTGTATACAGATATTTTATCAACCAAAGCAAAAAAAGAGTTTACTGCGCTTGCTCAAGAACTTCTAGATAAAGCTTCTCCAGATGTTTTTAATCAGGCTATTATGGAGTTTGGGGCTTTACAATGTGTGCCGAAAAATCCAGATTGTGCTGTATGTGCTTTAAACGATAGTTGCTATGCCTTGCAGAAAAAAGCGGTGCAAGACTTGCCTGTTAAATTAAAAAAGACCAAAATAAAGCAACGTTATTTAAATTATGTAATATTTATAGACGCTCACAAAAACACATTACTTAACAAGCGCACACAAAAAGATATTTGGCATAATTTGTACGAATTTACTTGTTTGGAATATCATAAAAATGAAAATAGCGCCAAAATTATAAAAGATATTCAACAACAATTCTTCAGTTATGACTTAAATTCTGTTTGTCAATTAAATAACGAACCTATTATTCATAAACTCTCACATCAAAGTTTACATATTAATTTTTTTGAAGTTCGTGTTGATGCTTCTTTACAAAACGCTGTTTCAGTGAGTGATTTACATTTATACCCGTTCCCGATAATCATTTGGAAATTTATAGAAAAACACTTTAAAGACTATTTTTCCAATTATTTATTTTCTTGACAAATAATTTAATTTTTGATTAAAATGTTCTGTTTTTAATAATTAATGAATATCTTTTTCAAAAATAATTGTATCTTTGAGAGTTTTAAAATAATTTTTACCATGAACGGGACAATTAATAAAGTTATGCTGATAGGTCATCTTGGAGATGACATTAAAATGCATTATTTTGAGGGAGGTAATTGCATAGGAAGATTTCCGCTTGCCACAAATGAAGTATATATAAATAAGCAAACAAATGAAAGAATTACTTCTACAGAATGGCACAATTTGGTGGTAAGAAATAAAGCTGCCGAGATTTGTGAAAAATATCTTTCTAAAGGCGATAAAATTTATGTAGAGGGCAGAATAAAATCGCGTCAATGGCAAACCGAAGACGGTACAACAAAGTACACTACTGAAATTCAAGTTACAGAATTTACTTTTTTAAATGTTAGAAAAGAGCAAGAGGCTAGATCGCAAAGAATTAATGTAGAACAAACCCATACTTCTGATGATTTACACTCTCAGCAAGATGATTTGTCGTATTAATTTTTTGAGATTAAAATAAAAGCTTGCTTTTTGCGTTCATAACAGTACATTTTTCAATGCTCTACATGAATAGAAAAATTTTATTTTCCGTTTTGGGTACGTTAAGTACCCTTTTTTTTATTGGTTGTAAAGAAGATGTTCTCCCAAAGCCTTCTTCCTATTTGAGATTAGAATACCCAAAGGCAAAATATGCGGTAGCAAAAAACAATTGCCCTTTTGAGTTTGAAATGAATGATAAAGCAAAAATTGCCTCAAAAGAAAATTGCGGCTTCACATTGCATTACCCTGCTATGAAAGCTACGGTTTACATAACCTACAAACCAGTACAATCTAACTTGAGTACATTGTTAAAAGACGCTCAAAAACTTACCTATGAGCACGTTATTAAAGCCGACGAAATAGTAGAGCAGCCTTTTGTAAATCAGGACAGAAAGGTGTACGGTATGTTTTATCAAGTTGGAGGCAATGCTGCAACAAATGCACAATTCTATCTCACCGATAGTATTCATCATTTTGTAACGGGTTCGATGTATTTTTACGCAAAACCAAATTTCGATTCTATTTTACCAGCTGCCGATTATGTTAAAAAAGATATTAGACATATTATGGAAACCATGAAATGGAAATAACATTATCTATTTAAATACCAAACACTCACTGTAAGTACACTTGCAAAACTAACCCAAGCTAAATAAGGTATCAACATTTTAGCGGCTAGTTTGTCTAGTTTATCAAACTTTTTGTAGGTTTCAAATATCATCAACCATAGTAAAATTACCTCTATACTTGCTAAAAGTAAATTGTGTAAACCAAAAAAAATGTAGCTCCACAAAAAATTTAAACCAAGCTGAATAATAAAATATTGCAAAGCCGATTTAACTTCTTTGGGTTGTTTTTCAAACAAATTCCATACTCTTCCTGCGGCAATACCCATCATAATGTATAGCGCAGTCCATACAGGAAAAAACACCCAATTTGGCGGATTGAATGAAGGTTTTTTTAAGTGTACGTACCAATTTGGAATATTTTCCCGCGTTACCATTCCCGATAAATAACCAATCGTTAAACACGTAACCACAATCAATAAAGGTCTTAAAAATTTTTGCATACAATCGTTTTTTCAAAAGTACAAAAATAGCCTTAAAAACTCCTACCTTTGTAGCTATTATTAAGAAGCGAAACAATAGGTTTATTTATAATGGCATTTCCTGCTATACGCTGCAATCTTTGCTCCGCAAAGGATTTACGCTTCTATCAGGGCTATAAAGTAAACTATTGGCATAGTAACACACCTACTTATTATGATTACTGAACAATTTGTATATAAATCTAGTATTTCTCAACAATCGGGCAGTATTACTTGTAGTGCGCCGAGTAATATAGCTTTGGTAAAATATTGGGGCAAACGTGGCGAACAGTTACCCGCAAACCCTTCGTTAAGTTTTACTTTACAACACTGTAAAACCATAACAAAGCTCGATTACTCGCCAAAAACAAGTTCAGATACCTTTTCGTTCGATTTGTTTTTTGACGGCAAACCCAAAGATGATTTTAAACCTAAAATTGAGCAATTTTTTCAGCGTATTTTGACGTATTGTCCTTATTTAACTTCTTTTCATTTTACCATTAATACCCAAAACACATTTCCGCATAGCTCTGGTATTGCCTCATCGGCTTCTGGAATGGCAGCTTTGTCCTTTTGCATTATGCAATTGGAAAAACTACTCAATCCATCTATTGTAGATGAGTTTCTATACCAAAAAGCATCTTTTTTAGCTCGCTTAGGTTCGGGTAGTGCTTGCCGTAGCATAAAAGATAGTGTTGTGGTTTGGGGGCGACATCAAGAGGTTTTTCAAAGTTCCGATTTGTATGGAGTGCCTCTTAATACCCCTTTGCATGAGGTTTTTAAAAACTATCAAGATACTATTTTGTTGGTAGATAAAGGCGAAAAACAAGTATCAAGTACCGTTGGTCATAACCTTATGCACAATCATCCTTATGCAGAAACTAGATTTTTTCAGGCGCATCAAAATCTTTCGGCATTAAAATTGTGTTTACAAAATGGTAATGTACAAGAATTTATTAAAATAGTTGAGAGTGAAGCCCTTACTCTTCATGCTATGATGATGACTTCGATGCCTTATTTTATATTAATGAAACCCAATACATTGCATATTATAAATGCCATTTGGCAATTTAGAGAAACCACACAAATACCAGTTTGTTTTACTCTAGATGCAGGTGCTAATGTACACATGTTATATCCTGAAAAAGATAAAGAAGTTGTTTTGCAATTTATTAATTCAGAAATAGTTGGCTATTGTCAAAACGGTCATTATATTTGCGATGAAATAGGTTTTGGCGCACAACGTTTAGCTTAATACCAAGTAATTATGAAAGGACCACTTTTTTATTCTAAAATTTTACTTTTTGGAGAATACGGAATCATTAAAGATTCCAAAGGTTTGTCTATTCCTTATAATTTTTATAATGGAGCTTTAAAAGTAGATCAAAACCCATCTGAAGAAGCAAAAAAATCGAATGAAAGTTTGCAAAGATTTGTTCATTACCTAGAACAATTACAGCAAAATCAACCTGATTTGGTTACATTTAATTTAGAGCAACTCAAAGATGATGTTTCAAAAGGTATGTATTTTGACTCTAGTATTCCGCAAGGTTATGGAGTAGGAAGTAGTGGTGCTTTGGTTGCAGCTATTTATGATAAATATGCTCAAAACAAAATTACTGTTTTGGAAAATCTTACTCGAGAAAAACTTTTGCAACTGAAAACCATTTTTTCTGAAATGGAATCTTTTTTTCATGGTAAAAGCTCTGGTTTAGACCCATTGAATAGCTATTTGAGTATTCCTATTTTAATAAATTCTAAAGATAATATAGAAGCAACTGGTATACCTTCTCAAAATACGCAAGGTAAAGGTGCTGTATTTCTTATTGATTCTGGTATTGTTGGAGAAACGGCTCCAATGGTAAATATTTTTATGGAAAATTTAAAAGATAAGGGCTTCCGTAAAATGTTACAAGAACAATTTGTAAAATATACCGATGCTTGTGTTGAAAACTTCTTAGGGGGTGATAAAAAATCGCTGTTTTCCAATACTAAAAAATTGTCTAAGGTTGTTTTACATAATTTCAAGCCTATGATTCCCGAACAGTTTCATCATGTTTGGCAAAAAGGAATTGACACAGACGATTACTATTTGAAACTTTGTGGCTCTGGTGGAGGTGGCTATATTTTGGGTTTCACTCAAGATTTGGAAAAAGCACAACAATCTTTAAAAGATTATAAACTTGAGGTAGTTTATCAGTTTTAATCGACACTGAAACTCTACTTTTTATGTTGTCTAGAAAAAACAAAATAATCTTACTTAAAATTTTAAGTATGTTTTCGGTTGTGCGTGGCTACAATGTTTTTATAGTGGCTGTTGCGCAATATTTATCGGCAATATTTATTCTTGCCCCAGAAATGAGAGCATTAACCGTGTTGCTCGATTTTAATTTGTTTATTTTGGTTTTAGCCTCTAGTTTAACTATTGCTTCTGGGTATATAATTAACAATTTTTACGACAGTAAAAAAGATTTAATAAATAGACCTAATAAATCTAGAATAGATCGTTTAGTAAGTCAAAAAACTAAATTGCAAGTTTATTTTTCTATCAATTTTGTAGTGGTTTTTTTGGCTATGTTGGTCTCTTGGCGTGCTGTTCTATTTTTTTCGGCTTATATTTTTTTAATTTGGTTTTATTCTCATAAGCTAAAAAAATACCCTATCATTGGAAATCTTACGGCAGCCTTTATGGCAATACTTCCTTTTTTTGCTATCTTAATGCATTATAAAAATTTCTATGCTCAAATATTTGCGCATGCAAGTTTTTTGTATTTGATATTGCTCATTCGAGAAATTGTAAAAGATTTAGAAAATATACAAGGAGATATTGCCAACAATTACCAAACGATACCTGTTCGGTTTGGTGAAAATTTTGCTAAAAATGTGATTTTAGTACTAACATTATTTACTGTAATTCCTGTTTATTTTTTGGTAGAAATATTTGAAGTAGGTTATATGGATATATATTTTTACGGCAGTATATTGTTACTTATCATGTTTTTGTTGGCTTTATTTCAAGCAGATAAAAAAGAGCATTTTATAAAACTTCATTTTCTACTTAAATTAATTATTCTGCTAGGTGTTTTTAGCATTATACTTATAGATCCCGAAGTTTTGATACATGGAAGAAACTATATTGTAAAATAGAATTTATTCATCTTCTTTAAACCAGCCAGAATACATCACATAGTTGTTTGATATTCGTTCTATCTCTCCAGCAAAATCTGATTGATTGATGTCTTTTACTTTTTTTGCGGGTATACCTGCGTAAATTGCACCAGATTCTACAATGGTGTTTTGCGTAACTACCGAACCTGCAGCTATAATAGAATTACTGTTTACAACACAATTATCCATAACAATGGCTCCCATACCAATCAAAACATTGTCATGTATTGTACAACCATGCACTATTGCATTATGACCTATAGATACATTGTTCCCAATATGTGTTGGGTGTTTTAAGTAGGTGGCATGAATTACAGCACCGTCTTGAATATTTACTTTATTTCCAATTTTTATATAATGTACATCACCTCGTATTACTGCGTTAAACCATACACTACATTGACTCCCAAATGTAACATCTCCAACAATTGTAGCATTTTCAGCGATATAGCAATCATTAGGTATGTTTGGCGATTTTCCGTTTACTGTTTTTATAATCATGTCGTAAATGTATAAAAAATCCCGTTTTTAAACGGGATTAATATTTTAGTTGTTTGCTGGACAATTACAATCATATTTATCAGGAGAGCAAAACAAATTAAACCCAAGCGTTATTTGATGAAACCCACCGTTGTCAAATTTCACATTTCCTAATAAATGAGAATACGT
>NZ_PQNY01000006.1 GCF_002917885.1 Flavobacterium croceum DSM 17960 | reverse complement strand
TCTCACTAATTTAGAAGTTTGTGATTATATAGGAAATACTCAAGATGGTTATGCTTATTTTAACTTGTCTTTGCAAACACCTGCTATTTTGGCTGCAAACACGCCAAGTAGTAACTACACGGTAACGTATTATAACAACCAAATCAATGCGAGTGCTAGTCCAAACGGTATATTGCCAATATCTCAAATAACAAATTATTTTGGGCATAATGGTGATACTATTTGGGTACGTGTACAAAACAATAGTACAGGATGCTTTACCGTAAGTTCTTTCCAGTTGATTGTACATGCACCTTTGGTACTAACTACACCAACATTGTACAAAGTATGTGATACCGATACTACACCAAATGATAATTATACTTCTTTTAATATATTGAGTTTTATAGGACCAATAGCTGGGTATACCATCAATCTTTATGCAGATGCGGCTCATACACAACCTATTTCTAGTCCGTTTACCAATACATTGCCTGCCAACCAAACTATTTTTTGGACAGCAACCAACAATACTACAGGATGTATCAGCAGTAGAACTTTAACCCTAACTGTACTACCTGTACCTACACCAAACACCAATTTATCTGCACCTCAATATCTTATCCATTCTTGCGATAGTAACAGTCCAAATGATGGTTTTGAAATATTTAATTTAACCGTAAATGCCAACTATATACTAAATGGTGATACCAATACCGAGTTGCATTACTATCCAAGTCTTGTTGATGCAGAAAACGGAACCAATGAAATAACCAATCCAACGGCAGCCAATGTAAATGGAGATGTGTACATTAGAGTACAATGGAAACCAGCACCTGTTACTTCGTTTATAGATTCAAATAATCAATACTGTCATGTCATTGTAAAACAACCTGTAAAAGTATATCCATTACCACTAATGTATGCCAACAAGCAGTTCCAAATTTGTGATAATGATACCGATGGTTTTGCAGTGTTTGACTTAACATCTTATACCGATGATTTATTAATGAATACAACGGGTATTACGTTTGCTAATACAACATTTGTGTTTTCAAATGCTAGTGGGGTTATTAGTAATCCAGCGGCTTATACCAATACAACCAATCCTGAAACGATAACTGTAACAGCAACATCTTCGGCTTCTCCGCTTAACTGTTCTTATACACAAACATTCAGTATTATTGTTAATCCAAACCCTACAGTAACACCTCCAGCTACTTGGAAAACATGTGATACGCTAGACCCTACCGATACCGTAAATTATCCAAACGATGGCTATTACAATCACGATTTAGCAGCATTAATACCTGGTATTTTAAATGGTCAAGCCGATACAGATTTTACAGTAACATTCTATCATACAGAAGCTGATGCGATAGCAGCAACCAATGGCATTACCAATCTAAGTGCTTATATGGCACAAACAGAAACCATTTGGATACGTGTAACCAATAATACCACAGGATGTTATGTTGTAGGTTCTACCAACTTTGTTGTAGAGCAGTTACCAGAGCCTGTTATCGAATCGGACAATGGTATGCATGTAATTTGTGTAGATTATAGATCATTAATGGTATTAAGACCGCTACAATTACAAATACACAACCTTACTGAAGATACACCGTATCTACATGGTACACCAACCTACACTTACAAATGGTACGAAGGTAATGCACCTATACCTGGAGAAACAAACAGCACTTATAATGTCCCTGCAAGTGCCACTGGAGATGTACGCAACTACAAAGTAGAAATGACAACTACAACACCTGGTTTAGGTTGTTCGTATACCTCTGTACAAGCATTTACTGTAATACAATCTGGCCCTGCTACGCCTACTGTAATAGGTAGCACAGGCTATACCGTAACCAATGCTTTTACCGAAAATCAAACTATAACCGTAGATGTTGATGGTTGGGGAAAATATGAATACAGCTTAGATGATGGCCCAAGACAAACTAGTCCTATATTTGAAAATGTAAGCCTAGGTGAACATTTTATTACGGTGTGGGATGTTAAAGAAGGTAATGAAAGTTGTGATCCTTTCTTGATACAAAAAGTACGAACTATTGATTATCCGCATTACTTTACGCCAAATGGTGACGGGTTTAACGACTACTGGAATATCAATGGTTTACAAGGACAGTATGCTAAAATTTACCTGTTTGACCGATTTGGTAAGCTTATCAAACAACTTAGCCCTGATACGCAAGGTTGGGATGGTACGTACAACGGTAATCCTCTACCTGCAACCGATTACTGGTTTACTGTCGAATACTTCGAACTCAATACAACCAAAACTTTTAAAGCCCATTTCTCACTTAAAAGATAGAAAAAGTTAAAATTATTATTAAATTTAAAAGCTATTCATAACGAATAGCTTTTCTAATTATAATGTATACATTTGTCTTAATGAAACAAGTGATAATAAATTATATAGTAAGAACAAGCTGTTTTTTAATGGCTTTTATTTCTATGTCATTAACTGCTCAACAGGCTTCTAACCAAAAATTAGCTGTTGTTGATACAGAAAATTTATCTCTTTCAAACCCTAATGAGGCTCTTAAAATTGGTTTTTTGTTATTAAAAAGTTCCGATTCTGATCAAGAAAAAGCAAAAAATAATCTTCTTATAGGCAAGGTCTATTTTATTAAATCAGATTATACAAATGCTTTAGAATATTTATTTAAAATTAAGCATACCCAAGACGTACTATCTTTTGAAAATAATTGTGAGCTAAATTTAATAAAGGCTTTGATTATGAGAGATTTGTTTTTAGATAAAGAATTCAAATCATTTTTAGATTTATCAAAAATATACCAAGCTAAAATAGTAGATACTTATAAAAAAAACTACTATAAAACGTATATAGAATTAATTGAACTTGAAGTTTTATTAAAAAGTAAAATCAGTAATAAAACATATGAGTTGCTGTTAAGGCTATATAGACAAATTAATACTTTACAAACTATTGATAAAACTATATTGTTAAAAAGATATTGGCAGATAAAAGCAAAGCAAACGTCAGTAGATAATTCTCTAGAAGAAAGTAATACCTATTATCAAAAATTGATAGAGCTGTCAAGCCAAAAACCTTTGGATTATTTTTCGCATTCTTATGCCCTTATAGGTTATGCAGATAATCTTTTTAGAGAAGAAAAGTATGCATTAGCAATTGATATGCTTAAAAAGTCTTTATCACTTTCAGAAAAACTAGACAATCAATATTTACAGCAAGTTTCGAGCAAAAATTTGGTAATGAATTATTTAGTTTTAAATGATAAAGCAAATTATGTTTATTATAACAATCTTTATTTAAGTAAATTAACACAAATTGAAAATACAGAACAAGAGGCTGTTAATACTGCTTTTAATTTGATATCTCAAGAAAAAGAAGAATTATCGGCACAAAGAAATAAATCTAATATTAATAAATTAGTGGTAACAATAGGTGTTTCTATAATGTTGCTTATAGTAGTGTTTTTCTATTTTAACAAAACAATTGCCGAAAAAAAGAGAGTAACAGAACTATTAAATTATTTGGAGGTTACCCGAAATAACATGGTTAATAGATATACAGAGAAAAAAGAAGCACAAAAAAGATCTCTTATACCCACCGAAACCGAACAAATTATTCTTAATAAACTCAAAAAGTTTGAACAAACAAAAAAATTTACCAATAAAGAAATGTCATTGGCCAATTTGGCATCGCAGTTTGATACAAATACTAAATATTTATCAGAGATAATAAATAAACATTATAACGTTAATTTTAATACTTATATTAATAAACTTAGAGTAAATTATATAGTAGAAAAATTAAAAACAGATGCTAATTATATGAATTATAAAATAAGTTATCTTGCCGAAGATGCTGGTTTTTCTTCTCATAGTAGTTTTGCGACTGTTTTTAAGTCTATTACAGGTATTGCTCCTGTAACTTTTATCGACTTATTAAAAGAAGATACCGCAACAAATACTATAAAAAATATTGAGTATGAAGAATAAGTATCTACATCTAACATTTTTCATGCTATTTCATTTGATTTGTTTTTCTCAAAATCAAAAGAAAATTGATGATTTGATAAAGAAAACAGCTTTGTTAATGTATGAAAATCCTGAAAAAGTTATAAAAGTTGGAGATTCTATACTAAAGAATCTTGATTTGTCTACAGAGTCAAGAATAAAAGCATATAAGCTTATATCCGATGGGTATTCATCAAAAAGAAATTACCAAAAATCTTTAGAATATGTAATTAAGGCTAGTAATTTGCTACCACAGAGTGACGATAAATTACTTCAAATTCAAATTATTAATAAAATTGGAATTCAATATCACCAACTTAAAATTTACGATAAGGCTATTCAATATTTAGATGAAGCCGAAAAATTGTGTCTGCAATATCCCGATAAAAATTCTGTAAAGGTGAGTTTAGGCATAAACTACATGGTAAGAGGATTTATATATAAAGATAAGTTAAGTTGTGATATAGCCATAGCGTTTTTTAATAAAGGAATAGATGAAATAAAACAATCACAAGATTTAAAAAGCAATTTCAATAAACTCAGTATTGCAAAATACAATAAGGGTAATTGCTATATGCTTATGTCTGATTATGAACAAGCGATTATTAGTTTTAATGAAGCCATACACGACGCTCAAAAAGTGAAGGCGAGTAGCTTGGTAGCTTTTGCAAAAAAAGGCTTAGCACAAGTATATACTTCAAAAGGGAATTATCATCAGGCAATAAGTTTGCTAAAAGACGCTTTGATTGTGTCTAAAGATGTGAATGATTTAGTACTCAATCAAGAAGTTTACAAAGGTTTATCTGAAAATTATTTAGCTTTAAATAATCTAAAAGAATATCAATATTATGAACAAAAATATAGAGATACACAAACTTCTTTACGACAAAATGAGCGTCAGTCTATAAATAGTTTACTATCAGAAAAGCAAAGTGAAATCAATAAAAACTCCAACGAAATGACTATTTATTTTATAATAGTTTTTATAATAGTAGGGCTTTTTATTGTATTAGTGTTGGTGTATTTTTATTGTAGAAAAATAAAAGAAGAAATTTTAAAAATTAAAGAAGAAATACAAGTTAAAACAACTTAAATAAAAGAGGAGTTTACCTTAAAGACAAACTCCTTTCTTTATAAACATAAATATTAATCTTGTAATAAAACTTCCAGAATACTAATAGCGGCATCGCTAATTTTAGTGCCTGGCCCAAAAATGGCAACAGCACCAGCATCAAAAAGAAATTGATAATCTTGGGCAGGAATCACGCCACCTACAATAACCATAATATCTTCACGACCATATTTTTTCAGCTCTTCTATAACCTGAGGGACAAGTGTTTTATGTCCTGCAGCTAAAGATGAAACACCCAAAATATGTACATCGTTTTCTACGGCTTGTTTAGCAGCTTCTTGAGGCGTTTGAAACAATGGCCCAATATCTACATCAAAGCCTACATCGGCATAGCCAGTAGCCACTACTTTGGCACCTCTATCGTGACCATCTTGCCCCATTTTGGCAATCATTATTCTTGGGCGACGCCCTTCTTTTTGAGCAAACGCATCGGCTAGTTGTTTTGCTTTTTCAAAACTTTCGTCGTTTTTTATTTCTTTACTATACACGCCACTAAAACTTCTTATTTGTGCTTTATATCGTCCAAAAACAACTTCAAGAGCATCACTTATTTCACCTAGAGTAGCTCTATTTCGAGCAGCGTCTACAGCTAGTTCTAACAAGTTTCCTGCACCAGTTTTGGCACAATTTGTCAATTTGTTTAAACATTCTGTTACTTTACTTGTATCTCTTGTTTCTTTAATTTGATTTAAGCGTTCAATTTGTTGTTTACGAACAGTTTGGTTATCAACTTCTAATATATGCAGTGGATCTTCTTTTTCCAAACGGTATTTGTTTACACCAACAATTATGTCTTGCCCGCTATCTATACGAGCTTGTTTACGTGCAGCAGCTTCTTCAATACGCAATTTTGGTATACCTGCTTCTATAGCTTTGGTCATACCGCCTAGTTCTTCAACTTCTTCGATTAAAGCCCACGCTTTTTCTGCAATTTCAGCGGTTAAGCTTTCTACATAATAACTACCAGCCCAAGGATCTACAGTTTTGCAAATTTTAGTTTCTTCTTGTAAAAATATTTGAGTATTTCTAGCAATTCGTGCCGAAAAATCGGTTGGTAAAGCAATCGCTTCGTCCAAAGCATTGGTGTGTAAAGATTGAGTCCCTCCAAAAGCGGCAGCGGCAGCTTCTATAGCCGTACGAGCCACATTATTAAATGGATCTTGCTCTGTTAAACTCCAACCACTTGTTTGACAATGTGTTCTTAATGCTAATGATTTTTCGTCTTTTGGATTGAATTGTTTTACTAATTTTGCCCACAACATTCTACCTGCACGCATTTTGGCAATTTCCATAAAGTGGTTCATACCAATAGCCCAAAAAAATGACAATCTTGGTGCAAACTCATCAATTTTCATTCCTGCAGCTAAACCAGTTCGAATGTATTCCAACCCATCGGCTAAAGTGTATGCCAACTCAATATCAGCAGTAGCACCAGCTTCTTGCATGTGGTATCCAGAAATAGATATTGAATTAAACTTCGGCATATTTTTGCTCGTATATTCAAAAATATCAGCAATGATTTTCATAGAAGGTGTTGGTGGATATATATAGGTATTACGCACCATAAATTCCTTCAAAATATCGTTTTGAATTGTTCCAGAAAGTAAGTTAGGCATTACACCTTGTTCTTCGGCAGCAACAATATAAAAAGCCATAATTGGTAAAACGGCTCCATTCATAGTCATTGAAACCGACATTTCACCTAATGGAATTTGGTCGAAAAGTACTTTCATATCTTCTACAGAGTCGATAGCGACACCTGCTTTTCCAACATCGCCCACAACACGTTCATGGTCAGAATCATAGCCACGATGTGTAGCTAAATCAAAAGCAACTGAGAGTCCTTTTTGTCCTGCAGCAAGATTTCTTCTATAAAAAGCGTTACTTTCTTCGGCAGTTGAAAATCCTGCATATTGACGAATTGTCCAAGGGCGACGCACATACATAGTAGCATATGGGCCACGAAGATTGGGTGCAAAACCAGCTCCAAAATTAAGGTGTTCTAAGTTGTTTATGTCTTTTTCTGAATATTCAGATTTTACTTCGACACCTTCTGCCGTAGTAAACTTTTGTTCTAGGCTTGACGTTTCAGGTTCAACTTGGTTCAGTTCGGTAGTGCCTTGAGCCAAGTTTTTGGAATTATCCAATGTTAAATGTTGTATGTTTTTTCTCATAGTTAGAGAATTTTTCAAGGTTTAAGTCAAAATCTTTATAATGATTCTACTAATTGGCATATTAGCTTATTGTTCTACTGATTCTTCAGCTAAGCGTTCTTGTTCTAATTTTTCAGCCAATCGTTTTTCTATAATAGGTGTAATTAAGGTTTTTCGTGGGTTTTGTTTTACAAATGGATACAATTCTAAATTGTCTTTCATACGGTCATTTTTGTTTGGATATTTGTTTGTACCCAATAAGACTTCTTTTCCCGAATCGAACAAATCTTGCTCTTTTTGAGCACTTTCATTAATTTTTCTTTGAATAGTCCCTTCTATTAATTGTGTGATAAATCCGCCATTCGCCTCAATATCTTTAAATAATTCTAATGCTTTTTCGGCAAGTTGCTGCGTGAGTGTTTCAATATAATAAGAACCATCGGCAGGGTTGCTTACTTTGTCAAAGTAGCTTTCGTGTTTTAAAATAAGCAATTGATTTCTAGATATTCTATCGCCAAATTCATTGTCTTTATGGTAGATTGCATCATAAGCAAGATTGCTTACAGCATCGGCACCACCCAATATAGCACTCATACATTCGGTAGTTGTACGCAACATATTTACGTTGTAGTCGTAAATTGTTTTGTTACGCTTGCTTGGTGTAGCAATAATTTTGCAATCTAAATTTTGGTTGTATTCTTTTGCAAGTGTTGTATAGAGTAGTCGTAGTGCTCTTATTTTTGCAATTTCAAAAAAGTAATGCGTACCTACAGCAACATCTATTGTAATGGGCTGTGTGGCAGAAATACCTCTTGTAAAATATTCATTGATGTGTGCTAAACTATACGCCAATTGTTGAATAATATTGGCACCTGAATTTTGATAAATTGCTGTAGAAATTTGTAAAAATGGAATAGCATTTTTAGTTGAAATTTCTTTTAGTTTCTGCATATCGGGTTCGAGGTTTTCAAACCAATTTCCGTCTTTGCACAGCTGTCCTATTGGATCTATACAAAAACGAGCACAAAGTTTTTGTTGATTTATTTGCTGTGCCAAATTTTCACAGTATGAAACCGATAAAAACGGAAATACAAAGATATAGGTTGCCGATGTTGGTAGGTTGTTTAGCAATGTAGCACAATCTATATTTTGGTTTTCTAGAGTAAACCGTATACATTCTGCGCCACGCTGTAATGCGTTTAGCGCTTTTTGATTGGATTTTGTTGCATCATGCACAAAGATATTTTGTACAATTTCAAAACCTTTAGGATTTGATATTGCATACTTTTTTTCAAATTCGTCTATGTGATAAAAAGGTCTTACTTTAATACCTTCTTGACTTTCCCAAACTAAGGTTTCGTTATAGTCGGCACCTTTTAATTCGTATTGAATTTGTTGTTTCCATTGGGCTGAAGAAACGGGACTAAATTCCTGAAATATTTTTTTTGTTGCCACGAATTCTAATGTATTAAGGTTATTATATCTTGTTTATAGTTTACTAATTTAGCCCCGATGGAAGCAAGCTACCATGTAGCGCGTACAGCGGGAATAGGCTATAGCAATTGCCTATTGATTTGCTTCTAATAAACTATCTTTTATTCGGTCTTCTTCAATATCAATAATATAAATGTCTTCGCTATCGCGTTTCATAAAGTATTTTTCGCGAGCAAAACGTTCTATTTCATTAATATCTTGGAGTTTTTTAATGCTTTTTTCGTCTTTTTTAATTTCTTGTTGAAAGTAGCTTTTGTTGTCTTCTAGTTTGTTGATAACTTTGTCTAATTCTCGATGGTTGAGTAGCGAATAATTGTCTAGAAATACCATCCAAATCACAAAAAATAGTGATACCAAAACGTATTTGTTTGCCAATGTTTTAAGCCAAGGGTATTTAAGAAATAAGTTTTGGAGGTATTTGTTCATAGTTAAACTAAACGTTGGTTTATTACGGCTCTTACTACATCTATAGCTACAGTGTTGTATTTGTCGTTAGGTATAATAATATCGGCAAAAGCTTTTGTGGGCTCTATAAATTGTTGATGCATTGGTTTTAGGGTGGTTTGATATCGGTTTAAAACCTCATCCATGTCACGTCCGCGCTCGGCAATATCTCGTTTTAATCGACGAATTAATCTTTCATCTGAATCGGCATGAACAAATACTTTTATATCAAACATTTCTCGTAATTCGGGGTTACTTAGTATAAGAATTCCTTCTACAATCATTACTTTTCTTGGGTGTGTAAGTACAGTATCATCGGTACGATTGTGTGTTACAAAAGAATATACGGGTTGTTCTATAGTTTTACCAGCTTTTAAATCTTTTAAGTGTTGTACCAACAGTTCAAAATCTATAGCACGAGGATGATCAAAATTTATTTTGCTTCTTTCTTCAAAACTCATTCCTACATTTTGACGGTAGTAGGAGTCTTGAGAGATTATCCCTACTTCGGTTTCGGGTAATTCATTCATAATTTGATGTACTACAGTAGTTTTACCAGAACCTGTACCGCCTGCAATTCCTATTATTAGCATTGGTGTTGTGTTATATTTTATTTCACTACAAATTTAGAAATAATTTTGGTTTTTAGATACTTATTTTGTCATAATCTAGCCTTGTATTTGCTAAATTGATATCTATTTTTTATGCCTAAAATTTTTCAAAAACACCTAATCCAAATAATGCAAAATCGTACTTTACTGGATCAATTGGATCTATTGCTCTTAAATTGTAATCTAACTCGTTGAGCGTTTTAGCATCGTTTTGTTTTCGGGTTATTAAACCTAGTTTACGAGCAACATTTCCAGAATGAACATCGAGCGGACAAGACAATTTTGAACTATCTATACTTTGCCAAATACCAAAATCGACACCTGTATTGTCTTTACGAATCATCCAACGTAAAAACATATTGATGCGTTTGGCTGCAGAGTTTAAACTTGGGTCGGAAATATGTTTTTGGGTTCGAACATGGTGGTTTATTTGAAAAAATAATTTTTTAAATTCGGTAATGGCTGGTTGTAGTGAATTTTGAGTTTGGTGTTGTGTAAATACGTGTTCTAAGCCATTGTGGTTTTTGTACATATTTTGTAGTGCTCTTATAAATGAATCAAAATCGGTGGAATTGAAAGTGCGATGAACAAAATTATCCAACTTTTCTAAATCATTTTTAGAATAATTCATAACAAAATCATAGGGAGCATTACCCATTATAGACATCATTTTGTGTGCATTCTTAATAATCATTGTTCTATTACCCCAAGCAATGGTAGCTGTTAAAAAAGCAGCTATTTCTATATCTTCTTTTACTGTAAAAAGATGTGGAATTTGTATAGGATCTGTTGTAATAAAACTTGGATTGTTGTAGAGTGCAACTTTTTCGTCTAAGAAAGACTTTAGTTCATGTTTTGGTATCAAATTATAGAATATTTCCGTCTTTCATTACCAATTTTCTATCGGCCATATTTGCCAATTGTTCATTGTGGGTAACAATTACAAAGGTTTGTCCAAATTCATCTCGTAACTTAAAAAACAACTGATGTAAATTTTCGGCACTTGCGGTATCTAAATTTCCAGATGGCTCGTCGGCAAAAATAACGGCAGGTTTATTTATTAAGGCTCTCGCAACAGCTACACGTTGTTGTTCACCGCCAGAAAGTTCTGAAGGTTTATGGTTTATTCGTGCTTCAAGTCCTAAAAATGATAATATTTGTTTTGCTTCTAGTTCTGTTTCTTTTTTATTTTTATGGGCAATATATGCTGGAATACAAACGTTTTCTAGTGCTGTAAATTCTGGAAGTAATTGATGAAATTGAAAAATAAAACCTAAATTTTCGTTTCTAAATTTTGAGAGTACCTTATCTTTCATGCCGAGTACAGACACGCCTTGTATTTCTAAACTAGAATTGTAGTTTTTGTCAGGGCTATCTAAGGTTCCCAAAATTTGTAATAAAGTAGTTTTTCCTGCGCCTGAAGCCCCTACAATAGAAACAATTTCGCCTTTTTTAATATGTAAATCAACGCCTTTTAATACGTGAAGTTCGTTGTAATGTTTATGAATGTTTTTGGCAATAATCATGTTTAGTAAACGTTTTGATGTACAAATATATTGTTTATAAAATGATTGTAAAAAAATGGCATACGTTTTGTAATATTCGACTCAAAATAATTTTATAAAAATGACAAAAGAATTGCAATTAGAAACTGTACCTCAACAAAAATCCTATAAAATGGTAAAATTGGTTTTGGGTATTTTTTTTGATTTGATAGGTATGATGAGTTACGCTATACCTGGTTTGGGAGAGTTTATTGATGTAATTTGGGCACCCATTTCGGCATTATTGTTGGCTAGTATGTATAAAGGTACTACAGGTAAAATTGCGGGTACTATAGATTTTATTGAAGAGCTTATACCTGGTGTAGACATTATACCAACCTTTACACTGACATGGGTTTATGTGTACCTTATTAAAAAAGAACAAGTATAATTTTGCCAAAGCTTTGGCTTAGTATATGTATTTCATTTGAGATACATTGCAATACTAAACAAAAACCGCCTTTTGTATGAAGGCGGTTTTTTTATTCGTTTGAATATGAATTAATTTTCATCTTCAACAATTTCTTGATGGACAATAATTTCGTCGTTTTTTACCGTATACGGAATATTTTGTAAGATGTATTCTAGCGCTTCAATTCTCGCCTTTGTTTTTCTATTTGCTTTTATAATTTGCCAAGGCGCATAGTCGGTACTTGTTTTTTCGAACATTTTTTCTTTGTATGCGGTATACTCGTCCCACAATTCGAGTGCTTTTTGATCTACTGGAGAATATTTCCATTTTTTTAATGGACTTTCTTGTATGTCTTTAAATCGATAAGCTTGTTCTTCTTTACTAATAGAAAAATAGAGTTTTAGTAAAATAACTCCCGATTGAATAATCATTTTTTCTACTTCGTTTACCTGATTCATAAACATTTCGTACTCATCTTGCGTACAAAAACCATTTACGGGTTCTACTACGGCTCGATTATACCAACTACGGTCAAAAAAAACCAATTCGCCTTCTTTGGGTAAATGATTTATATATCGTTGAAAATACCATTGACCAGCTTCAATTTCGTTTGGTTTGGGTAAGGCTACTACTCTGTGTTCGCGAGGATTTAAGTGTTCTACAATTCTACGAATTGCACCGCCTTTTCCCGCAGCATCACGTCCTTCAAATAGAATAACTACTTTTTTCTTATTATTAACAACCCAACTCTGAAGTTTTATAAGTTCTTCGTGTAGTTTTGCCAAACGATTTTCATATTTTACCAAGCGTGTAGCTTTTTCTACATCTAATTCTTCTTGATTTAATAGCGCCATTAAACCATCTTTGCTATTTATTAATTTTAATTCTTTATCTGTAAGTGTCATACTACTTGTGGTTTATTGGTCAATTTGGTTAATGAGTCTAAAATAACGATGTACTACGTTTGGATCTACTAGTAAACTTGTTTTTGCTTCGTTTTTGCCTTCGTAGTCAAATAAAGAAAGTACATATTTTATACTTTCTAATCTTGCTAGTTTTTTATTGTCAGATTTTACAATAATCCAAGGACTAAAAGAGTGGTGGGTTCTTGTAAACATTTGGTCTTTGTAGTATGTAAAAGTATCCCAAAGTTCTTGTCCTTTTTCATCTACTGGAGAGTATTTCCATTTTTTGAGTTCACTTTTCAATCGGCCTCCAAAGCGTTTTAACTGTTCGTCTTTGGATACCGAAAACCAAAATTTAATAATAATAGTTCCACTTTCGTAAAGCATGTGTTCAAATTCTGGTACTTGAACCATAAATCTATCATATTGATCTGGAGTACAAAACCCCATAACGGGTTCTACTACAGCACGATTGTACCAACTGCGATCAAAAAATACAATTTCGCCAGCGTTGGGTAATTCTTTAATATATCTATTAAAATACCATTGATGTTTTTCTATTTCGGTAGGTTTATTAAGCGCTACAATGCGCATGGCTCTTGGGTTTAAGTGCTCGGCAAAGCGTCTTACTGTTCCTCCTTTGCCCGATGCGTCTCTACCTTCAAATATTATGGCAACTTTTTTCTTGTTTTCGATAACCCATTTTTGAAGGTTTACAAGTTCAGCTTGTAGTTTTTTTAACTCATTTTCGTAAATATAATTTTCATATACTTTTTCAAACAAGGGGTTTTCAGCTTTATGCTGTTCTAAATAGTGCAATAGATCAGTGCCCGATTTAAAATCTTTAAGTATTTCGGCTGTTATCATAGCGGTTTTTTTGAATTATTTAACAAAGATAAACCACTAGAAATGAACGAAAAATGATGCTTGTTATGTAGAACTAAATATTTTTTTTGTATATTACAATTTCAGTAAAAAATGTAAAGTATCTATATTGTCTGCATAGTCCCACAGGTTGGGTTTTTGAGTTGTTCCAAAAGTAATAGAATTTTTTACAAGATTATTAGAAACAATACATTGTATTTGTTCTTTTTCTTGTTCTAGTTTGGTTTCTACTTCAGAAATATCTTCGTAATATTCGTAAAAAACAGAAGAAATTGGTGACGAATAACTACTATCTTCTTTGAGTGTTAAAAATCCATTATCGAGTAATTTGTACAAACTCATTAAAAAAACAGCTTTGTTATAATCGTAATTGTTGGCATATTTTTGATATTCAATACAATCTTTGTACTTGTATATGGCATTAAAAAAAGCATCAAAATTGTAGTTTTTTGGCACAAATAATTTTGAAACATTTCTACATCCTAAACCAAAATATCTAAAAATATCTTCGCCTAAATTTTCTAAGTCTTCTTGGGTTTCTTTTCCGTTTAATACAGCTACCGAATTTCTGTTTTTTCTTATAATATTTGGTTTATTCTGAAAATAATACTCAAAATATCGGGCAGTATTATTACTTCCTGTAGCAATTACGGCATCAAAATTTTCCAATTTATTTTCAATAAATACAATATTATGTGCAAATGGAGGAAAAACGGTAATTAAATAGTCTGCACAAAGTTTAATAAGATGTTGATCGTTTGAAGATGTTTTTACCAAAGCGGTATTTCCAGAAATCAAAACACATAAAAAGTCATGAAACCCAACCATAGGAATATTTCCAGCGAGCACAAGTCCTACATTTTTTGGCTCTTTTGTAGAAAATTGATACTCTGCTAGCCATTTGTTTAAATTGTTTTCAGTAAGACTTTCAGCCCAAGATGAAAGCGCATAAATTACTTGTTCTTGGGTAAACCAACCGTTGTATGATACAGCATTTTCAATTAAAAATTGCATTCGATCAAAAAATAAATCGCTATATAAAACGCTCGATTTATCGGTTTGTGTGGTGTGTGAAAAGAGGCTTAAAAATTTACCTAGTTCTACAAAAGCATTTTTTTTGTCGTTTTGTAACATTTGTATCTTGTTTATCCAATCTAATGGTTGTAATTTTGCACAAAATTAAGTAAAAGTAATTAGGCATACGCCAAAGAAAATGATTTTAATTCATAATCTTTTAAACTCTTAAATTAAAGAAAATGGCAATTGTAATAACTGATGAGTGTATAAACTGTGGTGCGTGCGAGCCAGAATGTCCAAATACTGCAATATATGAAGGGGCAGACGATTGGCGCTATAAAGATGGAACCAAGTTAAGCGGAAAAGTAATACTACCCGATGGGACAGAAATAGATGCTAATGCGCCTCAAAAACCAATTTCGGATGATATTTATTATATTGTTCCAGGCAAATGTACCGAATGTAAAGGTTTTCATGAAGAACCACAATGTGCTGCTGTTTGCCCAGTAGATTGTTGTGTACCCGATGAAAATCATGTAGAGACCGAAGAAACTTTATTGAACAGACAAGCGTTTTTGCATAATGAATAAAAAAAGGCAGTCTATTGACTGCCTATATTTTATCTTGTAACGCTTTAATTTCATCTCGTAATTTTGCTGCTTGCATAAAGTCTAAATCTTTGGCAGCTTTTTCCATTTCTTTTCTTTTTTCTTTTATTCTTTTCTCTATTTCAGGTTTTGATAAATAATTTTCGGTAGGTTCTGCAGCTATTTTTTTGTCAATGTCATAATGGTATGAAGTAATTGGACTTTTGCTTAAATGATTTTCTATCGATTTGTTTAAAGCTTGTGGTTGTAAATGGTTTGCCGTATTGTAAGCCGTTTGTTTTTCTCTACGGTAATTGGTTTCATCTATGGTTTTTTGCATAGATGCTGTAATTTTATCGGCATACATAATAGCTTTTCCGTTTACATTTCTTGCGGCTCTACCTACTGTTTGGGTTAAAGAACGGTGGCTACGCAAAAAACCTTCTTTATCGGCATCGAGTATAGCTACAAGCGAAACTTCGGGTAAATCTAAACCTTCTCTAAGCAAGTTTACACCAATTAACACATCAAACAAACCTTTGCGCAAATCTTGCATAATTTCTACACGTTCTAGTGTATCTACATCAGAATGTATGTATCTACATCGAATAGATACTTTGGTAAGATACTTTGTGAGTTCTTCTGCCATTCGCTTGGTAAGAGTCGTTACCAAAACCCTTTCGTCGAGTTCGCAACGTTGCTGAATTTCTTCTATTAAATCGTCTATTTGATTTTGGCTTGGGCGTACTTCAATTATAGGGTCTAATAAACCCGTTGGTCGTATAATTTGTTCAATATAAACACCTTCTGTTTTTTGTAATTCATAATCGGCTGGCGTTGCAGAAACGTATATGACTTGATTTTGCAAGGCTTCAAATTCTTCAAATTTTAACGGACGATTATCCATAGCAGCAGGCAATCGAAATCCATATTCTACCAAGTTTTCCTTTCTACTTCTATCACCACCATACATAGCATGAACTTGAGAGAGTGTTACATGGCTTTCATCAACTACCATTAAATAATCTTTTGGAAAATAATCTAAAAGACAAAATGGTCGTGTACCAGGTAAGCGTCTATCCAAATAGCGAGAGTAGTTTTCTATACCTGAGCAATAGCCTAGTTCTCGTATCATTTCTAAATCAAAATTGGTACGCTCTTCCAATCTTTTTGCTTCCAAATGTTTTCCTATTTCCTTAAAATAATCAACTTGTTTTACCAAATCTTGTTGTATTTCCCAAATAGCAGATTGTAAAATATCTGGAGATGTTACAAACATATTGGCAGGGTATATGTTTAATTGATTGTATTTTTCTATAACTTTTGAACTACTTGCTTCAAATGCTTCGATATCTTCTATCTCATCTCCAAAAAAATGTACTCTAAAAGGATCATCGGCATAAGATGGAAATATTTCTACAGTATCTCCTTTTATTCTAAAGGTTCCTGGTGTAAATTCGGCCTCGGTACGTGCATACAAACTTTGCACTAAACGATGCAAAAGTTTTGTTCTCGAAATAATTTGATCTTTTTGTATGCTAATTACATTTTTTTGAAACTCAACAGGGTTTCCTATACCGTATAAGCATGATACAGATGAGATAACTACAATGTCTCTTCTGCCAGAAAGTAATGCAGAGGTTGTACTAAGTCTAAGTTTTTCGAGTTCGTCGTTTATAGACAAGTCTTTTTCTATATAAGTTCCTGTAACGGGAATAAAAGCTTCGGGTTGGTAATAATCGTAATAAGAAACAAAATATTGTACAGAATTATTCGGAAAAAATTGTTTAAATTCTGAATACAATTGAGCAGCCAATGTTTTATTATGAGCTAATATTAACGTTGGTTTTTCAATTTTTTCAATAACATTGGCAATTGTAAATGTTTTTCCAGAACCTGTAACTCCAAGTAAAGTTTGAAATTTTTCTCCTTGGCGTATTCCTTGTGCTAATTTTTCTATAGCATGAGGCTGATCGCCAGTAGGTTTAAATTGAGATACAACTTGAAATTTCATGGTAATGAAAATAGTTTTAGTAATAGAAAATTAGAAAGTATATAAGTACAAATGTATTTATAAATTTCCAAACATGATTGTGTATTTAGTTGGTTGCTACATCCCAACATTCCATCAATATCAAATCGCCTTCTTGGTGTGTTATACTCACTATACCTTCTTCAAGAACGTGGTTGCTGTTGCCCGATTTGTAGCCCAATATTAGCTCATCATTTTTTAGTGGATAGGCTAAGTTTTTTGTAACAATACCTTTTACAACACCAATAGGAATAAGCGAAATGATACTGTTTTTTGGATACCATTTTTCAAATTTTTTGGGCAATACAAAAACTTTAGAATAGTCGTCTAGAATCACTATTTTTAGTTGATTTTTGTACCGAATAATATTGGTAAGATTAGATATAGTGTGGTCTGCACGCTTGCCTGTTGCCCAAATTACATTAACAGCTTTATGTCCTTTTTCGATTAAAAAATCGAAAGCTTTTTCTAAATCTGTTTTATCTTGGTTTGGAGTATACACAATTTCCAAAGGATATTGCTTTTCTCGATACGAGTTTGCGTCGAAATTTTTATCAAAATCACCTAAAAGTACATCAATTTTTATATCTAGTTCCAAGACTCTTTCTACAGCAGCATCCAATACAACCACATACGGAGACCATTCGAGTAATTGGTGCGTTAATTGTAAAGAACAAGCATCACCATTGGCAATTATTAATGCAGGCTCTTGGTCGTCTTTAACGATGTGGTGTGATGACATAAATTTTGATTTGTTTTACGGAATAATATAGTTTTTAGTGTCTTGTTCTGATATATGGAAATAACCTAAAGGATAGTTATTGGTATCGTTTTGATTGACAATATTACCGCGTACTGAAGCTGGTGGCGTTGCAAAAGGACTGCCTCCAGAATTTCCAGATACACTGAGCAATTTATTCATATAATTATAATAACGTTCTGAGATTCCTTGTATTGTAAATTTCATATCTAGCCCAGTAACTAAATTTTCATCGGCATAAAAACCAAACATTTCGTTTCCTTGAAAAAATTCGTCTTTAAGAACTCCGTATTCTGGAATTTGGTATAGCGGATTTTTTACGCCAACTAAATAAAAATTATTTTCGTTTCCATTATCATTAAAAAAGGCTTTGAGTTGTATGACATCTTTACCAAAAACCGAAACTACTGTTTTTTCTACATGAGTTATTGTAGGCGTAGCCAAAAGTTTTTCGGTAGCCGTATAGTTTTGTCCTTGGTAGTTTACATTAAGCGTGTAATTTTGATTTATAACAGGTACAAAGTTTGTACAAACATATTCGCCAGAATTGGGGGTTACTTCCAAAAAATTAAATACATTGGCACCAGATGTAACAGTTACTATTGCGCCAGATACTTTTGGAGTTGTATTACTATAATAATTACCTGTAGTACTTAATTTTATAGATTGCGTTGCGCCAGATGTGCCTTTATTCCAAAGGATATTTGCATCTATAACGAGCTTTGGAGAAGCATTTTCTAAATCGATATTTACTTTATCTTCACAACTCCACAATAATATTGAGAGCAAAAATAGGGAAAGTATATTTTTCATATATAGATATTTATTTGTTGAGGTTAAAATTTAAAATTATATGTTACAGAAGGAACCAACCCAAAAATTGAGAGTCTATAAGCTTCATTTTGTGCTGTTTCTTGGTTTTGTCTAAAACTTATACTTGCTGCATTTTTTCTGCCATATAGATTGTAAATACTAAATACCCATTCGCCTTTCCATTTTTTTGAAGCGTCTTGTTTTGGTGTTAAAGTTGCCGCAATATCCAAATGGTGGTACAATGGAAGCCTATTTTCGTTTCTAGTACCATAGCTAGGAACCGTTATACCTTGATAAGTGTATTGCCCGTTTGGATAGGTAACGGGTTGCCCAGATTGTAAAATAAAATTAGCACCAAAATTCCATTTTGTATTAAGTTTATAAGATGCTGTAACGGCTAGGTTGTGAAGTTTATCGTATGCCGAACGATACCATTGAGAATTATTAATACCAACTTCAGAAGCTGTTCTACCAGGCGTTCTTTGTTCAGATTTAGATAATGTATAAGCCACCCAACCGTTTAATTTTCCGTTGTTTTTTTTCAGTAATATTTCGAGTCCATAAGCTCTCATTTCGCCGTTTAAAATAACTTGTTCTATAGCTTCGTTAGCAATTAAATCTGCACCATCTATATAGTCCATACGGTTTTTAATTTTCTTGTAAAATGTTTCTAATTCTAAAGAATAATTATCGTCTTTAAAGTTTTTAAAATAACCCAAAGCATATTGGTCTGCGAGTTGTGGTTTAATGTATTTATCACTTGGTGTCCAAACATCGAGTGGAGTAGGAGAAGCCGTATTGGAAACCAATTGAAGGTATTGTGCCATACGGTTGTAGCTTGCTTTTATAGAATTATCTTCATTAATTTCGTAAGCAATAGCAAAACGAGGTTCAAAATTATTATAGCTTGCTATTTTTTTATTTTTACCATAAAAAGTAGTGCTAATAGGGGTTGCTTTTTCATAAATTTTTAAATCTTCATCGTATGCAACGGGATTGTCATTCAAATAATTATTGATAGTTGAAGAACCTAATCGAGTAAAAGAACAATATCTAACGCCATATTCGGTAGAAAATTTTGAAGATATTTTTTGTTCTGCACCAACGTATACTGAAGGTTCAAAGGCGTATTTTTTATCTAGTTGGCGGTAATTTATCGATGAATTTTCAGATGAAGGTTTTATTTCACCAGGGTTAAAATCGTAGTAAATAGCATTGGCACCAAAATTCATTTTTATATTATCATTTACATAATATTTAAAATCGTATTTTAGGTTATAGTTTTTTATACCCGAATCCCACTTAAACCCAACAAAATCAAGTTGTAAGCCATAGTAATAATCACTATAAATAGCAGATAAATTTGAAAATAATTTATCTGAAAATAAATGATTCCATCGTAAATTTAATGTAGCATTTCCGTAGGTATTTCTAAAACTTTGTGCAATATCAAATACATCTCTACCAAAATATCCAGAAAGATATAAACTATTGTTTTTGTTGAATTTATAATTCCATTTTGTATTCAAATCATAAAAATAAGCTGAATTTTTATTATCAGATAATTTCAAAAATAAATGAGCATAAGAAGCTCTACCACCAATAAGAAAAGAACTTTTATTTTTTACAACGGGCCCTTCGGCTAGTAATCGACTAGAAATTAGTCCGATACCTCCATTCATGTGAAAGTCTTTACTATTACCATCTTTTTGATAGATGTCTAACACAGACGAAGCTCTACCACCAAAACGTGCAGGAATACCGCCTTTGTATAATTTTAAATCTTTTATAGCATCGGGGTTAAAAACCGAGAAAAACCCAAATAAATGCGATGAGTTGTAAATAGTAGCTTCATCGAGTTGTATTAAATTTTGGTCGGCACCACCACCACGTACATTAAATCCCGATTGTCCTTCGCCAGCGTTGGTTACACCAGGTAGCATTAATATCGATTTTATAATATCAACCTCACCCAATACCACAGGCATTTGTTTAATAGTACCGATAGAGAGTTTGTTTAAACTCATCTCGGGTTTACGAATGTTAGCCTTACTTTTTTCAGTAATAACTACCTCTTGTAATGTTTGTGTGTTTTCTTTTAATGAAACATTATTTGTTATATTTTTATCCAAAACTATTTTTTCGGTTAATGTTTCGTAACCCAAATAAGAATATTTTACAGTGTATTCTCCTTTTGGTAAAGTAATAGAATAAAACCCGTATTCATTGGTGTTTGTATTACTGTTTTTATTTTCAATTCTAATATTTACACCAATGAGTGTTTCATTACTTTTTTTATCTAAAATAGTACCGCTTAATGTGAACTTTTCTTGTGCATTGGCAAAAAAGTTTACGAGCAAAATAAAGACTAATAATTTGATGTGCTTCATATCTATAAGTTTGAGATTGCAAATTTCAATTATAAAACTCATATTAAAAAATAATCAAATGTTAATCTATGGTTAAGTTGGCATAAGTTTTGCAATTATTGGTTATTTTTACTTTTTATTGAAATTACATGAGAAAGTTTTTTTTACTTACCATTTTGTTTTTTAGTGCAACTCATGCTGGGTATTCGCAATATGAGTTTTCCAAAAAGAAAAAACAAACGATTGAAGCCATGCCTCAAAAGTTTAGTAAAAAAAGAGCTACTATGTTGGCAGAGAAACCTAAAGTTTCTCAAGAAGCAAAAATAGAATACAAAAGTCAGTACATTAAAGACCCTAATGAAGTATTCAACAAATACCTTAACACCCCTCAAGTAGGTATACAACCTAGTACTACGCCCAATGATGTGCGCAATCCTTCTGAAATTTATACCGAAAAATACAATAAAGGAGGCAACGGAGAAAGTAATCAAAAATTTATGAGTGAAACGTATTTGGGTGAGTTTAGAACGGCTACAAAAAGTGTGCGTATTGCCTGTAGAGATCACGAAGCGCCAGATGGTGATTTGGTTAGAATTTGGGTAAATGATAAGGTTGTTATTGAAAGTTTGTTGCTTGATGTACAATACAAAGAACTATTTTTGGTATTACAACCAGGTTTTAATAAAGTTGAGTTTGAAGCGCTTAATCAAGGCGAATCAGGGCCAAATACTGCTCAGTTTGTAGTTTTTGATGATAAAGGAAAATTGGTTACTTCCAATAAATGGAATTTAGCAACAGGAGTTAAGGCAAAAGTAATACTGGTAAAAGAAGAACTGGAGAAAAAAGAGTAATACTATTAATATAATTACGCCATAAAATAAAAAAAGTCCCAAACATGGGACTTTTATTTTTACAAAAAGAATGAGAATTATCTTCTTCTTCTTTCTTTGATTTTTGCTTTTTTACCAGTAAGTTCTCTAAAGTAATAGATACGAGCTCTACGAACTTTACCATATTGATTTACTTCAATTTTTTGTAATGCAGGCATATTGATAGGGAAGATACGTTCTACACCTACAGCGCCACTCATTTTACGGATAGTGAAAGTTTCTGTTAAACCAGCTCCTTTACGTTGAATAACAACACCTTTAAAAAACTGAGTTCTTGTTTTTTCACCCTCTTTAATTTCATAATACACAGTGATTGTATCACCTGCTCCAAAAGTTGGGAAATCTTTTTTTGTTACAAATTCGTCTTGTACAAATTTAATTAAATCTGCCATGATTTATGTTTTAAATTGTTGATAATCAGACTAACATTCACGGTTTTCGTCAGAGGTTAATCCAAAATTGGGTGCAAAGATACAAATTAAGTCGAAAGTTGCAAGTCAAAAGTCGAAAGTTTTTTAGAAAAAGACTTTAAGACTTTTGCCATTCGACTTTAAGACTCGTCAAGAAGATCAGGTCTTCTATTTAGGGTATGTTCGTATGCTTTTTCTTCACGCCATTTTTCAATATTAGCAAAATGACCGCTCAAGAGAACATCGGGTACTTCCCAACCGTTGTAATTAGCGGGTCTAGTATATATAGGAGGCGAAAGTAAATTATCTTGAAAACTATCGGTAAGAGCAGAGGTTTCATCACTCAAAACACCAGGAATAAGCCTTATAATAGCATCACAAAACACAATGGCTCCAATTTCTCCACCACTTAGCACATAATCTCCAATAGAAACTTCCCGTGTAATAAAGTGATCGCGAACACGCTGATCTACACCCTTATAATGTCCGCAAAGAATAATAATATTTTTTTGTAAAGAAACAGTATTAGCCATTTTTTGGTTTAATGTTTCTCCATCTGGAGTCATATAGATAATGTCGTCATAATCGCGCTCTAGCTTTAATTTAGAAATACATTTGTCTATAGGCTCAATCATCATTACCATGCCAGCGCCACCTCCAAACTGATAATCGTCTATAGTACGGCGTTTATCTGTGGTGTAATCTCTTAGGTTATGAAAATACACTTCTACAATGCCTTTTTCTATAGCACGTTTCATAATAGAAGCCTCAAACGGACTTTTTAATAATTCGGGTAAAACCGTAATAATATCTATTCTCATAAGGCAAAGATATAAATTACTTTTTTCTTGCTCTTAAACTATAAACCATCGGGATTTTGTTTCCTAAATTTTTTATTCTAAATTTATTTGTTTCAAATTCTTCTACATTATTAAAACAAGTGTAGGGAGAGTAATCATATTCATTAAAAATTTCTATTGTCAAACCATTGTTAATCAAAGAATTTAATACTTCTGTTAGTGAGTGATTCCAAGTTATGGTTTTTGCCTCAATATTGGCATTTCGGTCTGCATAAGTACCTTGTTCTTCCTCAATGATTTCTTCAGTATTAAAATAACTATAAAAAACTTCTTTAAAATCATTATCAAACATCCAAACTACAGGATGAAATTCTGCAAAAACAAAAATTCCATTTGGCTTTAAAGAATCTGAAATAACTTTTGCCCATATATCTAAGTCGGGCAGCCAACCTATAGTGCCATAACTACTAAAAACAATATCAAATAACTCATTTGTATGTTGTCTTGTTTCGTATACATCACAACAAATATATTGACTGTTTAAACCTAGTTGTAAATTGAGTTCTTGGGCTTTTGCTATAGCTTTGTCAGATAAATCGATACCTGTTACTTGTGCTCCCATTCTTGCAAGAGACATTGTATCTTGTCCAAAATGGCATTGTAGATGTAAGATAGATTTATCTTTTACATTTCCTAACAGTTCGAGTTCTATATTGTTTAAAGTTGATTTTCCTTTTATAAAACTTTCATTGTCATAAAAATTAGAATCTACGTGTACTGCAACCTTATTGTTCCAAGTATTTCTGTTTATTTCTATATAATTTTTCATTAGACTCCAAATTGTTCCAAATGATGGTTGGTATGTTTCCAAAGTAGAGCGTCCCAGTCTTCATAAGTTAATTTTCCCCAAAAAGGATGGTTCATTACTTTGATAGATGCTATTCCTTCGTTGGCAAATCGGTTTAAATTATGGATTAAATCTTGTTTTGCTTTCTCAAAATCGACATTGTAATTAACAATGAATTCTTTTGCAGTAGGAGTATTTTTTTGTAATCCACCACCATAAAAAACCTTTTTTTTGAGCAATCTGCCTAAAATTTTCATTAAAAAATTTATTTTAAGGTCTTGTTTTCCAAAAGCAACATCAGTAGCCAATTTACAATGTTGTAGCATTTGCGCAGCATTCATTTTTCCCCATAAGGCTTTGGTTTCGGGCGTAATTTTTTCAATTCTATCAATTAAAAGAGCTATAGAATTGTGGTTGTAGATAGAATTCATGATAGTTTTATTAAATTCATTTTCAAAAATACAATTATACAATTATTACACAATAATATTTTACCTTTGCTCCTTTAAATTAAAATACAAATGGAAAACGGAATTTACGCAAAATTTAATACTACAAAAGGTTCTATTTTAGTAAAATTAACTCATGATTTAACACCAGGCACTGTGGGTAACTTTGTTGCTTTGGCAGAAGGACAATTGGAAAATACTGCAAAACCTATGGGAAAACCATACTATGATGGACTTAAATTTCATAGAGTTATTCCCGATTTTATGATACAAGGTGGATGTCCTCTAGGTACGGGTACAGGCGATGCGGGATATAAATTTGACGACGAGTTTGTATCAGAATTAAAACATGATAAACCAGGAGTTCTTTCTATGGCCAATGCTGGACCAGGTACCAATGGTTCACAATTTTTTATTACTCATGTTCCTACGCCATGGCTAGATGGTAAACATACCGTTTTTGGTCATGTAGTTGAAGGGCAAGACGTGGTAGATGCAGTAGCTCAAAATGATGTTATAGATAGTTTAGAAATTATTAGAGTAGGTGATGAAGCTCAAAAATGGAATGCCATTGAAGCTTTTAGAACTTTTGAAGGCTCTCGATTAAAAAGAATGGAAGAAGAAAAACAAAAAGCAGAAGAGGCAGTTGAAAAACTTTCTGCTGGTTTTGATAAAACAGAAAGCGGACTCCGTTATAAAATTATCCAAAAAGGAAATGGCAAAAAAGCAGAAGCAGGAAAGACAGTTTCAGTGCATTATCAAGGCGCTTTAGACAACGGAAAAGTATTTGACTCTTCATATACTCGTAAAAAACCTATTGAGTTCCCATTAGGAAAAGGCTACGTTATAGAAGGTTGGGACGAAGGTATTGCATTGCTTCAAGTAGGAGATAAAGCCCGTTTTGTAATACCATCTTATTTAGGTTATGGAGCACAAGGTGCTGGTGGTGTAATTCCTCCAAATGCTACTTTGGTGTTTGATGTTGAGCTTATGGATGTTAAGTAAGCAAAAAAATAAAAATTATATCAAGCAGTCTAAATTTTTTTAGGCTGTTTTTTTATATTTACCTAATTATTATAAAACTTGAAATAAATGAAAAAAATAGTTTTTTTAGTGAGTATGGTTCTTCTTGCATCTTGTGCATCAAAAAATAAACAAATAGCAGATCAACCCATAAGAGGAGTAAAGTATTCTGGAGAAGCTTTGGCTAGTGGAAAACAAATTATGGAAAATGATTGTGCTAAATGCCACAAAGCTTATAGTCCAAAAGATTTTAAGCAAGAAGAATGGAAACCTATTATAAATAGAATGGCCAAAAAAGCAAATTTAACAGACGAACAAAAATATCAAGTACTTGATTATATAACTTATACGTTATCTGAATAGTTAATGAATAAAAGATAAAAAAAGACAAAAATGAAGTATTCGTTTTTGTCTTTTTTTGTAAATGATATTGGAACTTTAAGATTTTTTTAAAATTTTACTTTCTGTATTTTTTTGTTTCTTCAAATACGTGTTCTAGAATTTTTGCATCTTGTTCTGTAAAATCCAAATGACGTCTAGACATTACAATACGAGCGGTTTCAAAAGCTTTATGGGTTAAATAAGTTGAAAAACCCGATGCGCCACCCCATGAAAAACTAGGTACAAAGTTGCGAGGAAATCCGCTACCAAAAATATTGGCAGAAACACCTACTACCGTACCTGTGTTAAACATCGTGTTTATACCACACTTACTGTGGTCGCCCATCATTAATCCGCAGAATTGCAAACCTGTTTTAGCAAAATTTTCGGTTTCGTAACTCCAAAGTTTTACTTCTTCGTAATTGTTTTTTAAATTAGAGTTATTACTATCGGCGCCAATATTACACCATTCTCCAAGAACAGAATTACCCAAAAAACCATCATGCCCTTTGTTTGAGTAGGCAAACAAAACAGAATTGTTTATTTCGCCACCCACACGACAATGAGGGCCAACTGTTGTTGCGCCATATATTTTGGTGGCTAGTTTTACCTGTGCTTCTTCGCCAAGTGCAAATGGACCACGTATTACAGAACCTTCCATTATTTCAGCATTTTTACCTATGTAAATTGGTCCGGTAGAAGCATTAAGTGTAACAAATTCTAGTTTTGCTCCTTCTTCAATAAAAATATTTTCGGGAGAAAGAACATTAACAGATTTTGGTATGGGTTGTGAAACTCTATCTTGAGTAAGTAATTCAAAATCTTCTCGTAATGCTAAATCATTTTTGGCAAAAATATCCCAAGTATGTTGTACTGTAATGCATTCTTCTTCCAAATCAATAATTTCATAATCATCAAAATTTACTTCTTCTTGTGTATTATATGTGTAAAAGGCTATAACTTCATCGTCTTTAAAAATTGCCTGATTTTTTTCTAAACTTTTTATAGTAGCCACCAAAACATCGTTGGGTAAATAAGAAGCATTAATCATGATATTTTCTTCGACTTCTACCATAGGATATTTTTCAGATAAATATTCTTCTGTAAGTGTAGTTGTGGTATAGCCTAAATGTTTTTCCCATTTTTCTCGAATAGTAAGTATACCTATTCTTAGCTCTGCAACAGGTCTTGTAAAGGTAAACGGAAGTAAAGCATTTCTAGATGGGCCATCAAAGAGAATGTAGTTCATTTTGCTGTGGTTTATTGGGTGTGATTAATAATGTAAAAGTACAAACTTATAAGCAATAAAAAAACCTTCCAATTTTGGTAGGAAGGCTCTTTAAAATTTGAACACTTGTAACTCTTATTTTGAGAATTTTGCGTATTTGTTTTTGAATTTATCAATACGTCCTGCTGTATCGATAAGTTTAGATTTACCAGTATAAAATGGGTGAGAGGTTCTCGAAATCTCCATTTTGTACACAGGATATTCAACTCCTTCGTGAACAATGGTTTCTTTGGTTTCTACTGTAGATTTAGTGATAAAAACATCGTCGTTTGACATGTCTTTAAAAGCGACTAATCTGTAATTTTCTGGATGAATTCCTTTTCTCATTTTGTAAATCTTTTTAAATTTTTATGAAACAACCCAGTCTTGATGCTTTTAGTAAAGGTATTAACTGGTTGTAACTTTTACTTAGGTTATTTTTAAATAATCAGTTGGCAAAATTACACTATTTTTTTTAATAACAAACGAAACGGTCATTTTTTTTATTATTTGTTACAAGTCTTGGCATATCTCAATAATTACTATATTTGTAGATTATTTTAAAAACTAAAAACTATGATTCCAATTATTAAAAAAAATGCAATTAACTTTGGTTTAATTTCTGGAGCAATTGCCGTGTTAGTTACGCTACTTATGTATATAATAAATCTAAAACTATTCGTCAATGTTTGGATAGGGTTTGGATTAATAGGAGTTTGGATTGTAATAGGTATAGTTTTACTTCAAAAATGTAAAAAAGAACAACGTGGTGTATTAAGTTTTAAAGAAGGTTTTACAGCCTATTTTGTATCTGCTCTCATAGGAATATCCATATCTACATTATTTAATATTTTTCTTTTCAATTATTTTGATACCCAAGCTAGAGAAATAATCACAGAACATTTAGTTGATTTTCAGGTAGAAATGTTAGAAAAATTCAATTCTCCACAAGAACAAATAGCCGAAGTAGTTCAAGAAATCAAAGAAAACTCTCAATTTTCATTAAAAGGTCAAGTAATGGGTTTCTTTCAAGCACTTATTGGAGCAATCATTCTTGGTTTAATATTAGCTGCAATCTTTAAATCTAGAAACAAAGAAATATATTAATGAATTTATCAATTATAATTCCTTTACTCAACGAAAAAGAATCGTTGCCCGAGTTACATCAATGGATTTTAAAGGTTATGCATGAAAATAATTACAGTTATGAAATTATTTTTATAGACGATGGCAGTACAGATCATTCTTGGGAAACCATACAAGAACTTTCACAAAAAGACGCAAACGTTAAAGGAATTAAGTTTTTTAGAAACTACGGTAAATCACAGGCATTGCATGCTGGTTTTGCCAAAGCCAAAGGAGATATAGTAATTACTATGGATGCCGATTTGCAAGATAGTCCCGAAGAAATTCCGCAACTTTTTAATATGATAGCCCAAGAAAATTATGATTTGGTTTCGGGTTGGAAAAAAAAGCGTTACGACCATGTTGTAACTAAAAATTTACCCTCAAAGTTATTCAATTGGGCCGCCCGAAAAACATCGGGAGTATACTTAAACGATTTTAATTGTGGGCTAAAGGCTTATAAGAATTTGGTTATCAAAAACATTGAGGTTTCTGGCGAAATGCACCGTTACATTCCAGTATTAGCAAAAAATGCAGGATTTAGCAAAATAGGTGAAAAAGTAGTAAAACACCAAGCAAGAAAGTATGGAGAATCTAAATTTGGTATAGACCGATTTATAAATGGTTTTTTAGACTTAATAACCATTTGGTTTATATCTAAATACGGAAAAAGACCTATGCACTTTTTTGGAGCCTTAGGAGTAATTATGTTTGTATTAGGTTTTTTATCTACAGGATTTATTATCCTTTTTAAAATGATAAAACTATATTCGGGTTTCCATACAATATTGGTAACTCAAAATCCATTATTTTATATTGCTATCACTTCTATGATAATTGGTTCGCAACTATTTGTAGCAGGCTTTTTAGGAGAAATTATTTTGCGTACCAAAAACAATGAAGAACGTTATAAAATAGCTACCGAAGTCAATTTGTAAAATTATTGTACACAAAAGGGTTTTCTATCTCATTTGTACAATTTGTTATTAAATATATATTATGAATATTCAAGAAGATATCTTAAAAAAAGCAAACGAATGGCTTACCCCAACATTTGATGCGCAAACACAACAAACTATTCAAAACATGATAACTTCCAACCCAAAAGAATTGGAAGAAAGTTTTTATAAAAATTTAGAATTTGGTACAGGCGGAATGCGAGGTATAATGGGTGTAGGTACCAATAGAATAAATAAATATACCTTAGGAAAAAATACGCAAGGCATAGCCAATTATATGAAACAAGTTTTTCCAAACGAAGAACTCAAAGTAGCAATTGCATACGATTGCCGTCATAACAGCGATACATTGGCTCAAGTAGTGGCAGATGTTTTTTCTGCCAACGGAATTAAAGTTTTTTTATTTTCTGAAATGCGCCCAACCCCCGAATTATCATTTGCTTTAAAATATTTACATTGTCATGCGGGTATAGTACTTACAGCTTCACACAATCCGCCTGAATATAATGGGTACAAGGTATATTGGCAAGATGGAGGACAACTCGTGCCACCACAAGACGCCGAAATAATTCAGGTTATAGAAGCATTAAATTATAATGAAATTCATTTTAATGCCAATAAAAATCTTATTGAATATATAGATAAAGATATAGACAACGCTTTCTGGAAATCTACAGTAGAAAACGCAAGTTTTAATACACCAGCGCAAGCCAAACAAAATCTTAAAATAGTATATACTTCTTTGCATGGTACATCAATAAAAGCAATTCCAAACGTGTTGCAATTAGCAGGATATACCGATTTGAATATAGTAAAAGAACAAGAAGTTCCCAATGGAGATTTCCCTACAGTAAAATCGCCAAACCCCGAAGAGCCCGAAGCACTTACAATGGCTTTAAATTTGGCAAACCAAATTAATGCAGATCTTGTTATTGGTACCGATCCAGATTCTGATAGACTTGGTGTAGCTGTACGTGATACCAACAATAAACTTATTTTGCTAAATGGTAATCAAACTATGGTTATTATGACAGCTTACTTGCTAGAGCAATGGAAACAAGCAGGAAAAATAAACGGAAAACAATTTATTGGTTCTACAATTGTATCTACACCAATGATGCTTGAATTAGCTAGTGCTTACAATGTAGAATGCAAAGTTGGATTAACAGGTTTTAAATGGATAGCCAAGTTTATAAAAGATTTTCCAGACCTTAAATTTATTGGTGGCGGAGAAGAAAGTTTTGGTTTTATGGTGGGCGATGCTGTTCGTGATAAAGATGCTGTAGCGGCTACTTTGTTAATTTGCGAAATTGCTGCTCAAGCCAAAGCATCGGGTAGTAGTTTGTACAAAGAGTTGCTTAATCTATATGTAGATTATGGTTTTTACAAAGAACACTTAATTTCTATTACCAAAAAAGGTATAGAAGGAGCCAATGAAATAAAACAAATGATGATTGATTTACGTCAAAATCCTTTAACCGAAATTGCAGGGCAACGTGTAGTTTGTGTAGAAGATTATCAATCGTCTATAGGTAAAGACTTTATGAATAATGAAGAATTTGCTATTACAGTACCAAAATCGAATGTATTAATCTATTACCTCGAAGATGGTTCTAAAATTTGTGCTAGACCAAGCGGAACAGAGCCTAAAATAAAGTTTTATTTTAGTGTAAATACTTCTTTAGATGAGGTAACAAGCGCACCTCAAACAGAAGAGCTATTAGATGCTAAAATTCAGCGCATTATTTCTGACATGAAATTAAATTAATCGAATGGATCAAAATTTAAAGAAAATACTACCCTATGTAGCTAAGTATAAAAAAAATGTAATATTAAACACGATATTCAATGTTTTTTATGCTCTTTTTTCTACGCTATTAATGGTTACATTAATACCTACACTTCAAGTTCTGTTTGGTAAAGAAAATCAAGTATATAAAAAGCCAATTTACAAAGGATTTACAAAAATAGGTGCATATTTTGGAGATTATTTTAATTATAAAATAACTTCTATTGCTCAAGTACATGGTATACAATCGTCTTTGTATTTTGTAGTAACTATAGTGATTATAACAGCATTATTAAAAAATCTCTTTAATTATTTAGGTTCAAACCAATCTACAATATTGAGAAATGGAGTACTAACAGATATGAGAAAACAATTATACAATAAAATAATTAACCTTCCTGTATCGTACTACTCAGACCAAAGAAAAGGCGATGTTATGACAAAAATGCTCGGTGATGTAGGAGAGGTACAAAATTCTTTTTTTCAAATATTTGAGCTTATAGTAAGAGAGCCTCTCACTATACTTTTTTCGCTAATTTCTATGATGATTATTAGCATCAAACTTACTCTTTTTGTGTTTGTTTTTATCCCTATTTCTGGATTTATTATTTCAAAAATTGGTAAGAGTTTAAAATCAAAATCTGTAAGAGCTCAACAAGAACAAGGTATTTTTATATCTACTTTAGATGAAACACTTACAGGTCTTAAAGTGGTTAAAAGTTTTAACGCAGAACCTATTTTTATTCAAAAATTTAATGATTCTATACATAGGTTATTAAAGTTGAGTACAAGTATTGCTAATAAAAATAATTTAGCTTCGCCTATGAGCGAATTTTTGGGCATTATTACAATTGCTATTCTCTTGGTTTACGGAGGTTATTTGGTTTTAGTAGATCACAGTTTGGATGCTACATCTTTTATTGGTTATATTGGATTAGCCTATACTATTTTAACGCCTGCAAAAGCTATTTCAAAAGCTTCTTATCAAGTAAAAAGTGGTTTGGCAGCTGCAGAACGAGTATTTACTTTGCTCGAGCAACACAATGATATTGTAGATGCTGACAACGCCATTGATAAGAACACATTTGAAAATGAATTAGTAATAGAAAATATCAATTTTAAGTACGAGCAAGACTATGTACTCAAAAACTTTTCTTTGCAAGTTCCAAAAGGAAAAACAGTTGCTCTTGTAGGTCAATCGGGTAGTGGTAAAAGTACTATTGCTAATTTGCTCACTCGTTTTTACGATGTAAACGAAGGACAAATTAAAATCGATGGAGTAGATGTTAAGCAGATGACTTTGAAGTCGTTACGAAATTTAATGGGACTTGTAACACAAGACTCTATTTTATTTAACGATACAATAAAAAATAATTTGTTAATTGGTAAACCAAATGCTACCGATGAAGAAATTGCAAATGCTTTAAAGATTGCAAATGCTCATGAGTTTGTAAATAATTTGCCGCAAGGTATCGATACAAATATAGGCGATGCAGGAGGAAAACTATCTGGAGGTCAAAAACAAAGACTTTCTATTGCTAGAGCTGTTTTGAAAAATCCTCCTATTATGATTTTAGATGAAGCTACATCTGCGTTGGATACCGAGAGTGAAAAACTCGTACAAGTAGCACTCGAAAATATGATGCAAAATAGAACTTCTGTAGTTATAGCGCACAGACTTTCTACGATTCAAAAAGCCGATTTAATTGTAGTAATGAACAAAGGCGAAATTGTAGAGCAAGGTACGCATACAGAATTGTTAGCAAAAAATGGCACTTATGCCAAATTAGTTTCTTTACAATCTTTTGATTAACAATGTATGTAGAAAATCAAAATATTAAATTACCAAATGATCCTAATACTATAGTTTGGAAATATTTAGATTTGTCAAAATTTTTAGATTTATTATTATCTAAAAAATTATTTATGTCTCGATCTGATAAGTTTGAAGATCAGTATGAAGGGACATTTAGCGAACCTACTTTTGAAGAGATTAAAAAATTATCAGAAAATAACCCCGAATTTTTAAATTACTACAAGTCGCACCGCGAAAAAGTTGTAGTGAGTAGTTGGCATATCAATGAATATGAATCGTTTGCTATGTGGCAAATATTCACTCAAAACAGTGAAGGTTTAGCTATTCAATCTACCATTGGTCGACTGCAAAAAGCATTAGAAGCCGAAGTGCAATACAAACAGTTTATTGGAGAGGTTAATTATATAGATTATAAAAAAGAATATATTCCTTTTGACGATATGTTTTTCCCTTTTATGTTTAAACGCAAAAGTTTTCAATATGAAAGAGAAATTCGCATTATTTCTGATTTATCTGAAAGAGAAATCAAAATAAATGACGGTTTAAAAATTAATGTTGATATCGATCAATTAATAGAAAAAATATACATTCATCCTAAGAGTGAAAATTGGTATAAAAAGCTTGTTATAGAGCTTGTATCAAAGTTAGATTATGGTTTTACTATAGAAAAATCTGATTTGGAAAGTGATATTTTAATATAAAAAAAGTCTGAGTTATTCTCAGACTTCCCTATTTTTTGTTTCTATATATGTTGTACGATTGTTATATTAACTATACTAATGACTCTTTAGGAATATTAAGTTTTTCAATAGCAATTTTGGGTGCAATTATTTTACTTATCTATTTAATTTTAAGAAAAAAGGATTAAATACCTAAGTAATTACTCGGTGTAATTTGTAACAATTCATTTTTTACCTCATCAGATACTTGTAGTGTTTCAATAAACTCGTGTATAGCTTTTTTATTAATTATAGTATTTGTTCTTGTTAAATCTTTTAAAGCTTCGTAAGGGTTTGGATAATTTTCTCTGCGCAAAATAGTTTGAATAGCTTCGGCAACTACCGCCCAATTGTTTTCTAATTCTTCAGACAGTTTGGTTTCGTTTAAAAGTAATTTATTCAATCCTTTTAATGTAGATTCTAGAGCAATAAGTGTATGTCCAAAAGGCACACCTATATTACGCAATACAGTACTATCGGTAAGGTCGCGTTGTAATCTCGAAACAGGCAGTTTCGATGCAAAATGTTCAAAAAGAGCGTTAGCAATACCCAAATTTCCTTCGCTGTTTTCAAAATCTATAGGGTTTACTTTATGTGGCATAGCCGATGAGCCTATTTCGCCTTCTTTTATTTTTTGTTTAAAATAATCCATAGAAACATACGTCCAAATATCTCTATCCAAATCGAGTAGTATTGTATTAATACGTTTTAAAGCATCGCAAAAGGCAGCAAAATGGTCGTAATGTTCTATTTGTGTTGTTGGAAAAGAATGGTGTAAACCCAAGGTTTGCTGTACAAATTGAGTTCCAAACTGTTTCCAATCTATAGTAGGGTAAGCTATTTTATGCGCATTAAAATTTCCGGTGGCACCACCAAATTTTGCAGCAAAAGGTATATTAAAAAGCAATCTAAGTTGTTCTTCTATACGCTCTACAAATACTTCAATTTCTTTACCCAATCGGGTAGGAGAAGCAGGTTGCCCATGGGTACGAGCAAGCATAGGTATATATTGCCATGTTACCACCAAATCTTTAAGTTTAGAAACCAAAGCAATAAGTGCTGGCAAATAGCATTTTTCAAAAGCATTTTTTGTAGAAAGCGGAATGGCTGTATTATTAATATCTTGAGAAGTTAAACCAAAATGAATAAATTCTTTATATTGATTTAAGCCTAAAGTTTCAAACTTATTTTTTAAAAAATATTCAACCGCTTTTACATCATGATTGGTAGTCTGTTCGGTTTGTTTAATCCATAGTGCATCTTCGGTAGAAAAATTTTCATACAAAGCCCTAAGTTTTGCAAAAATAGATACATCAATAGATGCTAGTTGAGGTAATGGCAATTCGCATAAAGCGATAAAATATTCTATTTCTACCAAAACACGATATTTTATAAGAGCTTCTTCCGAAAAATACTGTGCTAAAGATTCTGTTTTTGAACGATAACGCCCATCTATAGGTGAAATTGCGTTTAGAGTTGTCAATTGCATGTGTTGTGTTGTTAAGGTGCAAAAGTAGTATTTAATTACTCAATTTAAAAATGAGTTTGTAGAGAACTTAAAAGAAAAGGTGTAACAATTTTTCTTTTAAAATAGGTACACCATGGCAAGCTGTATTTTTTATTATTTCTAGAGGATTTGTAACATCATACAATGTTGCCGGACTAGGATCTATATAAAAAATAGGGCAATTAGGTTTTGTGTGATGTATTAAGCTAGCAGCAGGATATACTTGCATTGATGTACCAATAATAACAAAATAATCGGCTTCTCTCGTTATGTTTACAGCCTCTTCAATAGCAGGTACTTCTTCGCCAAACCATACAATATGTGGGCGAAGTTGATAACCTTCATTATCGGTATCTCCCAAAAGTAAATCATGTTTCCATTCAAGTATACTATTTGGATTTGCAGTGCTTCTCACTTTAAAAAGTTCGCCATGCAAGTGCAGTACATTACTGCTTCCTGCTTGTTCGTGTAGGTTATCTACATTTTGAGTAATTATATGCACATCAAAATATGTCTCCAATTCTACCAAAGTGCGATGTCCAATATTAGGTTGTACCTGATGCAGTTGTTTTCTTCTTAAATTGTAAAACTCTAATACAAGTTTTGGATTATTTTTAAAACCGTTAGGCGAGGCAACTTCCATAATATCATGCCCTTCCCAAAGTCCGCCAGCATCTCTAAAAGTAGAGATGCCACTCTCGGCAGAAATGCCCGCACCAGTAAGCACTACTAATTTTTTCTTCATATATCAAAGATACTCGTTTGTGTTTATTTTATAAATATCTAAATTGTATTTTTGCACTTTTAAGCCTTTAAAGTTACCATTTCATCATACTAAAAAAGCTTAAATAGATATAAAGTAAGGTTTTATATTACTAAAATAGCCTTACATATTTAGTAGTTATTGTTTAATATAAACAAAGTAAGGTTTATTGTTTTAAATGTAAAGTTTATTATATTAAGTGTAAGGTTTATTGCATATAAAAAAACATTTACTACTTACAAGATAAGTTGTATTATAAATGGTGTAAAATTCACTGGCAAAAGATTCATTTATGATTGATATTGATTTTTTAGAATATTTGGAAACTAATTTTCTTACAGAAAGCAGAAAATCTCGCTTTTTGGAAGTTTTACAAAATAGAACAACCCATTTTACTATAGCTATGGAAGATGTGTATCAATTGCATAATACCAGTGCAGTAATGCGTAGTTGTGAGGTATTTGGGGTGCAAGAGCTTCATGTAGTAGAACAAAAGTTTGGTAAGCGCATAGATACAGAAATCGCTATGGGAGCTCAAAAATGGGTTAATATTAATAGGTTTGCAGGTATTCAAGATGCTATAGACAACCTTAAAGCTCAAGATTATCAAATTATTGCCACAACGCCTCATAACGATTCGTGTATGCTTCATGAGTTTGATATTTCTAAACGAAGTGCTATTTTTTTTGGAACAGAAAAAGAAGGATTGTCTGAAGAAGTGATGGCACAAGCCGATGGTTTTATTAAAATTCCGATGGTAGGTTTTACTGAGAGTTTAAATATTTCGGTTTCGGCAGCAATCATTATTCAAGATATAACTACTAGATTACGCCAATCGAACATCAATTGGAAATTATCAGAAGAAGAACTCTTATATTACCGACTGCAGTGGACAAAAAATTCTATAAAAGATATTGATTTTATAGAAAAAAGATATTACAATAAGGTATAAAAAAACCTCTAAGATGTTTAAAATCTTAGAGGTATATTGGTATGTTTTTTCTATTTTATAAGTGTATTACTTCGCCATAAGCATCTGCTACAGCTTCCATAACCGCTTCACTCATGGTAGGGTGTGGGTGTACGGCTTTTAGTATTTCATGTCCTGTAGTTTCTAGTTTTCTCGCCACTACAGCTTCTGCAATCATATCGGTAACTCCAGCGCCTATCATGTGGCAACCTAGCCATTCGCCGTATTTTGCGTCAAATATTACTTTTACAAAACCGTCTGATGCTCCAGCAGCCTTGGCTTTACCCGATGCAGAAAAAGGAAATTTACCTACTTTTATTTCATAGCCTTTTTCTTTAGCTGCTTTTTCAGTTAAACCTACCGATGCAATTTCTGGTGTAGCATAAGTACAACCTGGTATATTACCATAGTCTAATGGTTCTACATGCATACCAGCAATTTTTTCTACACACAAAATACCTTCGGCAGATGCCACATGCGCCAAAGCTTGACCTGGTGTAACATCGCCTATTGCATAGTATCCTGGTACATTAGTTTGGTAGTAACTATTTACCAATATTTTATCTCTATCGGTAGCAATACCTACGTCTTCCAGTCCTATGTTTTCTATATTTGTTTTAATGCCTACAGCCGAAAGCAATACATCTGCTTCTAGTATTTCTTCTCCTTTGGCAGTTTTTACAAATGCTTTTACGCCATTGCCTGAAGTGTCTACTTTTTCAACAGAAGCATTGGTCATAATAGTAATGCCTGCTTTTTTCATAGAGCGTTCCATTTGTTTAGAAACATCTTCATCTTCTACAGGTACAATGTTTGGCATAAACTCAACAATAGTAACTTCTGTTCCCATAGCGTTGTAGAAATGAGCAAACTCAACACCTATAGCGCCAGAACCAACTACAATCATTTTTTTAGGTTGTGTTGGCAAAGTCATAGCTTGTCTATACCCAATTACCTTAACGCCATCTTGTGGAAGATTTGGTAATTCTCTAGAACGAGCACCCGTAGCAATAATAATATGGTCTGCCGAATATTCGGTTACAGAGCCATCTTTGGTAACTTCTACTTTTTTGCCAGGTTTTACTTTTCCGTAACCATCTATAACATCAATTTTGTTTTTTTTCATTAAAAATTGTACGCCTTTACTCATTCCGTCGGCAACAGAACGGGAACGTGCAATTACAGCATTAAAATCTTTATCAAAATTTGTAACAGTCAATCCATAATCGGAAGCATGTTTTAAGTAATCAAAAACCTGAGCCGATTTTAATAAGGCTTTGGTAGGTATGCAGCCCCAATTAAGACAAATACCACCTAAATTTTCTTTTTCGATTACTGCAACTTTAAAACCAAGTTGCGAAGCACGAATGGCAGTAACATATCCGCCTGGCCCGCTTCCTAAAATTATTACATCGTATTTCATTTGAATTTATTGTTTTCTACAGTGCGAAATTAAGTAATTATTTTTTAAAAAATTTAACTTTCTGTTTATTGGTTTTCCAATGTTTTTAAAAACTGCTCTACTTCTTGTTTTTGATTTGCATATTTTTGTTGTAATGCACCATTGGGTTCCATTCGGTTATAGTATTCTAAGGCTTTGTTTGCAAATGCTTTTTTATGATAGGGAGAAATATCGGGAACTAATGGAAATACATTTTTAAATAACATTTGATAGTAAGCTTGCCATTCACGTTCATTTCTATCGAGTATATAAGGTTGTCTTGTTTTTTGTCGTACATGTACCATTTCGTGAGCTAATAAACTTAGCATAAGTGGCAACGGAAATTCGAAAGTATTTTCTGGAATTCGTATTTTTTGAGGTTCTCCAAATTCTCCTTCGGTAGTCATTAAAATAAAATCGGGATTAGCTTTTTCGCGGTATTCAAAGCCAGCAAAGTAATCATCTTGAATGTCAAATATTTGCAAAAGCCACAGAGCAGCTTCTTTTGTTTTTCCTTCTACAGAAAATGAGGCTACTTTTTTGGTTATTTTTGAAAAATTCATGGTTGTATTTTTTCAGTAGAAAATTGGGCTTCATATAAATTTTTATAAAATCCGTTTTCTATTGTAATTAATTGATTATGATTACCCATTTCTACAATTTTGCCTTTATCCATAACAATAATTTTTGTAGCATTCATAATAGTAGCTAGGCGATGTGCAATAACGATTGAGGTTCTATTTTTGGTAATTGTTTCAGTTGCTTTCTGTATTAATTCTTCAGAATACGTATCTATTGATGAGGTCGCTTCGTCAAGTATAAGAATGCTCGGGTTACCTAGATAAGCTCGTAAAAAAGCAATGAGTTGTCTTTGTCCTGAAGATAGCATAATGCCTCTTTCTTTCACATTATATTGATAGCCTTCTGGCAAGCTCATTATAAAATCATGAATACCAATTTGTTTGGCAGCTTCTATAACTTGGTTTTCAGTAATATTTGGGTTATTGAGTGTAATATTATTGTATATAGTATCGGCAAACAAAAACACATCTTGCAATACAACCGCAATTTGTTTGCGTAGGCTAGACAAAGTAAAATCATTAATATCTTGATTGTCTATAGTAATTTTACCCGATTTAATTTCGTAAAACCGATTGAGTAAATTAATAATGGTAGATTTTCCTGCTCCTGTGGCGCCTACTATAGCAATGGTTTCTCCTGCATTTACTTCAAATGATATGCCTTTAAGTACATTTTCATTTTCTATATAACTAAAAACGACTTTATCAAATACAATAGAACCTTTAAGTCTGCTTGCTTCTAGAGTACCTTGATTTTGTACTTCTACAGTAGTATCGATAATTTCAAAAACCCTATTGGCAGAAATCATTCCCATTTGCATCTCGTTAAACTTATCTGCAATTTGCCTTAATGGATTAAATAACATAGTTATAAACATAGTATACGAAAACAAATCGCCTACCGATGTAAAATGATTTCCGTTAATAATACTATAACCACCATACAATACAACAAATCCTAGTGTTAAAGACGAAATAATATCGGCAACTGGAAAGAATATAGAGTTGTAAAGAATGGTTTTAATCCATGCTTTATTGTGCTTTTCATTGATTTGCTTAAATTTTTTGAACTCTTCATCTTCTCGATTAAAAAGTTGAACAATTTTCATACCTGTAATACGCTCTTGTACAAATGTATTGAGGTTTGCTACTTGGTTTCGAACTTCTTCAAAAGCGACTTGCATTTTTCGTTGAAAAACTCTAGTAAAGTATGCTAGTATTGGCATTGCTGCAACTACAATAAGAGTTAATTTCCAGTTCATAAAAAGCATAAATACCAAAACCACAATCATTTTGAGTAAGTCGCTTATAATCATAAACAAACCTTGACTAAATATGCGCGCAATTTGTTCTATATCAGAAACAGAACGTGTAACCAATTGACCTACAGGAGTATTATCAAAGTATTTCATTCTAAAACTTAAGAAATGAGCAAAAAGTTTTATTCTAATGTCTTTAATAATATCTTGCCCTAGCCAATTTGCCCAATATACAAATAGGTATTGAGAGAGTCCTTCTAGCACCAACACAATGCCCATAAGTACAATATACAGCAAAAAGCCTTGTTCGTCTTTGGGTTTAATGTACTCATCTACCGTAAGTTTTAAAAGATAGGGGCGTACTGCAGCAAATATAGAGAGACCTATAGCAAAAACAATAGAACCGTAAAACCTAAATTTGTAAGGTTTTGTGTACGATAATATTCTTTTAAAGAGTTGTATGTCAAAAGCTTTAGCTTTCATTCTTTTGTGTGTTCAAATTAGTAATATACGGATACGTTACTTGTGTAAGGTATAACCCGTGAGCTGGAACAGAAAAACCAGCTTTGCTTCGGTTTTTACTTTCAATAATAGCTCTAAACTGTTGCAAAGATACTTTTTCTTGTCCGATATTTATCATAGTACCTACAATAGCTCGAACCATATTTCTTAAAAATCTATCGGCAGAAATGGTAAAAACGAGTTGCTCTTCTTTTTTTATCCAAAATGCTTTAGTAATAGTACAATTAAACGTATTTACATCAGTATTTGTTTTTGAAAAACATTCAAAATCAGTATATTTCATTAAAATTGCACAAGCGCTATTCATGAGTTCTAAATGTAATGGATAAGGAAAAAACCAAGAATCATCACACTCAAAAGCATTTTTTTGTTGATGTATGTAATACTCATAAGTTCTTGCGTTAGCATCAAATCTAGCATGAGCATCAACGGCTACTTTATGAATCTTAAAAACAGCAATATCTTTTGGTAAAAAAGAGTTGAGTTTTTTTATAAAAACAGGTTCAACTATTTCTTTTTCGGTGTCAAAATGCGCAAACATTTGTTTTGCATGTACGCCTGCATCGGTTCTTCCGGCGCCCAGTACATCTATATTTTCTCTTAATGATGTGGAAAGAGCATGATTTATAGTTTCTTGAACCGAGCAAGCGTTGGGTTGGTATTGCCACCCGTGATAGCGAGTTCCTTTGTATGCAAATTCTAAAAAATATCTCAAGGCTAAGTACTAATTTTTTTGCAAATGTAATAAGAATTGGGGAGTGGTTTGTTTGAAAAATAAAACATTCGTTGTACTTTAGTCAGAGATTTAATGTATAGATGAAAAAAATTTTACTGCTGTCAGACACACACAGTTATATCGATGAAAAAATTGTAAAGCATGTGCAATGGAGCGATGAGGTTTGGCATGCAGGCGATATAGGTAGTTTAATAGTAACCGATACCATTAAAAAATACAAGCCATTGCAAGCCGTTTATGGAAATATAGACGATAATAAAGCTAGATTAGAATTTAAAGAATACAATCGGTTTGTATGCGAAGGAGTAGATGTATTAATTACACATATTGCTGGAAATCCAAAACACTATAACCCAGAAGTAAAAAAAATATTAGATACAAATCCGCCAAAACTTTTAATTTGTGGACATTCGCATATTTTGAGAGTCGAGTTTGATAAAAAATACAATATGTTGTTTTTAAATTCGGGAGCAGCGGGTATTCACGGTTTTCATAAAGTACGCACGATGTTACGATTTGAGTTAGCCAGTGGAAAAATTCAGAATTTGGAAATCATAGAAATGGATAAATCTTTGAAGAATGAATCAAGATAAAAATAAAACAGCTTTACAAGAACTGAATGGTATTGAACAGCCAGATTCTCTATCAAAAGAAGCGCTGAACAAAGTTTTGTATCAAAGAAAGCAACAACCTACCCCCGAAACATTAGTAGCACAAATACTCGAAGGAAACAAAACAGCATTAAGTAGAGCCATAACCTTGGTAGAAAGTACACAAGCAGCTCATCAAGAAAAAGCCAATAGTATTATTCAATCTTGTTTACCAAAAGCAAATCGATCTATACGAATAGGAATTACAGGAGTTCCTGGTGTAGGTAAAAGTACTTTTATAGAAGCTTTTGGTAAATACCTTACATCAATAGGAAAAAAGGTAGCTGTGCTAGCTATAGATCCTAGCAGTTCTATTTCTCATGGTAGTATATTAGGCGATAAAACAAGAATGGAAGAGTTGGTAAAAGATGAAAATGCTTATATAAGACCGAGTGCTTCTGGCAATACGCTTGGTGGTGTAGCCCGAAAAACACGAGAAACTATTATTTTATGTGAAGCCGCAGGTTTTGATACAATAATAATAGAAACGGTAGGAGTAGGGCAAAGCGAAACTGCTGTACACAGCATGGTGGATTTCTTTTTATTACTAAAAATTGCAGGTGCTGGCGATGAATTACAAGGAATAAAACGCGGTATAATGGAAATGGCCGATGCGATTATTATTAATAAAGCCGATGGTGATAATGTTGCAAAAGCCAAATTAGCTAAAACTGAATTCAATAGGGCATTACATTTATTTCCAACCAAAAAATCTCAATGGACTCCAACGGTTTCAACGTGTAGCGCCTATGAAAAAAAAGGAATTGAAGATGTTTGGGAAACAATTACTAAATATATAAACCTAGTTAAAGATAATGGTTATTTTGAAGAGAATCGAAGAAATCAAAACCAATTTTGGATGATGGAAACGATAAACGAACAATTAAAATTAGATTTTTACAACCATAAACAAGTGATGGCATTACTCGAACAAAATAAAAAAGCGCTGCAAAACAATGAAATATCACCTTTTGCAGCCGCTCTTAATTTATTAGAAGCTTATTACAGCAAATAATTATTTTTTTGAAGGCATTTTGTTTATCGCTTCGCCTAGTTTTTTTCCAATGGTTGAGTTTTTAATGCTTGGATCCAAATTGTTGAATAATTTTTTTATTCTATCTGGTTCTGTAGTAGCAAATGGAGATAATTTGTTGAAATATAATAATGATAAATACGATTTTGGATTTTTCTCGATATAATCAAAATAAAATTTGTATTTATCTTTCAAGATAGGTAAAAACTCAGCATTTAATTGGTTCATAACAGCAGTATCTCTTGTTTGTTGAGCTTGCTGAATACGTTGCATGTTTTTGTTTTGAAATTCCATACCAATTTTTTGCATTTCTGCATCAATCTTATTGGTAATTTTCAAAGTTTTAGTTAGTTCGTCATTATTATAAGTTCCAGTAACTTTAGATTTATCAATGCTGTCTTTGTAAACTTCTGCATCAATTTCTCCAGGCTCTAGTATCACAGTAAAACCATCATTTTTCAAATCAGGAAAACTAACATAAGCAACTGTTACTTCTTTTGTTTTTCCTTTTATTTCAAACTTTCCATCTTTTACGGTTACGGTGTCTATCGATTTTGGAATACCATTTTCATCTTGAATTTGAACCAAAACTTTTTTACCATTTGCAATACCTTTTGCAGTTCCTGTAATTAAGTATTCATCTTTTTCCAATGAATTACAGCTTATTAAGGCTACTAAAACAGAGGCTAATAAAACAATTTTTTTCATTCTAAATTTTTTGTGTTAAAGCGGCAAAGCTAGTTATAAATATTTAGATATACTAAAAAACAAAAAAATCCGAGAAGACTCGGATTTTTAACGCACTAATAAACTAAGTTAAAAGGTTTATCGCAATCGATCTACAGATTTTACGAGATCTTCATCCTTCTTGATAGCTTTGTTTGCCAAAACTAGCATTACGATAGAAATGATAGGTAGAAACATCCCAATACCTTTCTCTGAAACCTCAGGGGTTTCTCCAGATAAATTTAGAGAGCGATACACAAATAATCCTAATAAAATTAAATTTAATATCATATTCAATCTGTTCAATACAAATTGTTGTTTTCGGTTTTTATATGTCATTATACTTAATAAAGACAAAGTAGCACTCAATCCAAACAAAGCAGCATATATTATATTACTCATAAAGTAAAAATCTACATTGCCTACTTTCCAAAGTTTAAATACAAAAGGTAAAAATGCCGAAACCAGCATAGCAATACCCATATATACAGTTTGTACTCTTTGTAACATAATTTGTGTTTAATAACGAGCAAAAATAGTTTTTCTTTTTGTTATACACTATTGTTAAATAAAAAAAATGTTGTATTATTGCAATCCAAATTCGTAACTACTTCTGTTTATACGAATTAATTCCCACAAAAAAATCACAAATTTTACATTTTGTTGAAAACAACTAAAAATTTATTTAAACTACATGTTTGATATTTCCTCTCTAAAAGCAATGAAGCTTACAGAGCTACAAGACATTGCTAAAATTTCTAAAAAAATTAAGTATTTTGGTGTTAAAAAAGATGAATTAATAGAGCTTATATTAAAACATCAACAAGAAACATCAAATAGCGAGTCTCAAGTTACTCTTACCGAAAAACCCAAGACAAATAAAGCTAAATCCAAAAATAAAGTCGAAGCGATTTCGCTCTTTGCAGAAGAAGAGCCTATAACGATTGTAGAAGCATCTACCGAAAATAATAGTGAAGGCACCAAAGAAAAGCAAAAACGCAAACGCAAAGGTCAAGAAGAAAGTACAAATACTATTACAACAAATGTAGAAACTCCAATAAGTTCTGAAGAAATTTCTACAACCCCAAGCGCTACAACACCTTTAGAAACTCCTGTAAACGAAGAACAAAAGCAAGTTCATATTAAACAAAAAAATAAGTTTACAAATCAAAATAGTGCCTCTTCAAACCCGCCAAGCAACACTTCTCAAAACGCCACTCAGCAAAGCAATAACACAAACGGGAACAACAATTCTAACGGCAATAACAAAAACAATAAATACAATAAAACCAATAATTTCCGTGATGCCGATTATGAATTTGACGGTATAATAGAATGTGAAGGAGTGCTAGAAATGATGCCAGACGGATATGGATTTTTACGTTCGTCAGACTATAATTACCTTGCCTCACCAGATGATATTTATTTATCAGGCTCTCAAATAAGGCTATTTGGTTTAAAAACAGGAGACACTGTAAAAGGAGTTGTACGTCCGCCAAAAGAAGCCGAAAAATTCTTCCCATTAGTAAAAGTTTTAAAAATTAATGGATTTGACCCTCAAGTTGTACGAGATAGAATATCATTTGAACATTTAACACCGCTTTTTCCAGAAGAAAAATTCAACCTTGCAGGTAGAAATGCCTCTATTTCAACACGTATCATCGATTTATTTTCGCCAATAGGAAAAGGTCAAAGAGGTATGATTGTAGCGCAACCCAAAACAGGAAAAACAATGTTATTAAAAGACATTGCCAATACCATTGCAGCCAATCATCCAGAAGTGTATTTAATTGTACTCTTAATAGATGAACGCCCAGAAGAGGTTACAGATATGCAGCGCAGTGTGCGTGGCGAGGTAATTGCCTCTACATTTGATGAGCCAGCCGACAGACATGTAAAAGTAGCCAATATTGTACTTGAAAAAGCAAAAAGATTGGTAGAATGCGGTCACGATGTGGTAATATTGCTAGATTCTATTACTCGTTTGGCACGAGCTTACAATACTGTACAGCCAGCCTCTGGTAAAGTACTTAGTGGAGGTGTAGACGCCAATGCTTTGCAAAAACCAAAACGTTTTTTTGGTGCAGCTCGTAACATAGAAAACGGAGGTTCATTGAGTATTATAGCAACAGCACTTACCGAAACGGGTTCAAAAATGGATGAAGTTATCTTCGAAGAATTTAAAGGAACAGGTAATATGGAGTTACAATTGGATAGAAAAATTGCTAATAAACGCATTTTCCCGGCAATAGATTTAACTTCTTCGAGTACCAGAAGAGACGATTTACTTCTAGATGCAAAAACGATTCAAAGAATGTGGATTATGAGAAAATACCTTGCCGATATGAACCCCGTAGAAGCTATGGATTTTATTAATGATAGGTTTAAAAAAACCAACAATAATGAAGAGTTTCTCATATCAATGAACGAATAAAAACTTAAAAATCCGAAAGACTACTTTCGGATTTTTTTTATCTTTGAAAAAGTTAATATTCTAGAATGAAAGATCTAAGTGATTACAGAAAATCTTACGAAAAAAGTGAATTATTAGAATCACATTTGCCCGAAGACCCTATCAATTTATTTCATAAATGGTTTTATGAAACAGAAGATTTTGGCGGTGTTGATGAAGTAAATGCAATGACTTTATCTACAGTAGGGCTCGATGGTTTTCCAAAAAGTAGAGTAGTACTACTCAAAAAGTTTAATGAAGAAGGCTTCGTTTTTTATACGAATTATAATTCTGAAAAAGGAAAATCAATACTGCAAAATCCAAAAGTATGCTTGTCTTTTTTTTGGCCTAGTATAGAGCGTCAAGTTATTATTAAAGGAATAGCACAAAAAACCAGCGAGAACATCTCAGACAATTATTTTGCGTCTAGACCAGACGGGAGCAAATTAGGTGCTATAGCTTCAAACCAAAGCGAAGTAATACCCAATAGAGCTTTTTTGGAAGATAAACTTCATGCACTTGAAAAAGAATTTGAAGGTAAAGAAATTCCGCGTCCAAAATATTGGGGTGGATTTTTGGTAATACCACACGAAGTTGAATTTTGGCAAGGAAGACCCAATCGTCTTCACGATAGAATACGATTCACATTACAACCAGATTACAATTGGAAAATAGAACGCTTATCATCATAAACCATGAAACAAATTATTCTATTTCGGCATGCCAAATCGAGTTGGGAATTAGGTGTAAGCGATAAGCAAAGAACTGTTCTTGAAGAAGGTAAACTACAAACAAGAAAAGTAGCTTTAGCATCAAAAAAGCATATAAATGCTGACTTTTATTTTATATCAAGCACCGCTACTAGAGCTTTACAAACGGCTCAAATAGCGCTAAATGTGTGGGATATTCCTGTAGAAAGTCTTATTATTAAAGACGAATATTATACATTTAATTTACATCAATTGGTTGAAAACATCAAAGCATTACCTCAAAATGCAAGTACAGTTGTAATTTTTGGACATAATGAAGCTTTTACCGATTTTGTAAATAAATATGGTTCAGAATTTATAGATAATGTGCCTACGTCGGGTTTTGTTCAAATAGATTTTAAAATACAAGAATGGAATAGTTTACAAAAAGGTGTTACCACCAAAATTATTTTCTTAAAAGAAATATCATAATGCAAGAAAACAAGTTTAGATATATTGATCGCGAAAAAAGCTGGCTTGCTTTTAATGCTCGAGTGCTTCAAGAAGCGGCAGACGAAACAGTTCCATTGTTGGAACGATTACGATTTTTAGGTATTTTCTCCAATAATTTAGATGAATTTTTCAGGGTTCGTTTTGCAGCAGTAAGAAGGTTGAGTTTATCTGGACAATCGGGAGAAAAACTGCTAGGTGGCATTTCTGCCCAACAATTGGTAAAAGAGATTACCGAGATTGTAATAAAACAACAAGCAGAGAGCTTAAAAATTCTTCAAATTATAGAAAATAAACTAAAAGAAGAAAACATAATTATTGTAGAAGAAACCGAAGTATTACCAGAACATGTAGAGTTTATCAAGAATTTTTTCATTCAAAAAGTAAGCCCAGAGTTGGTTACCATTATATTGAATGATCTTGCTGAATTTCCTTTACTTAAAGATACAGCAGGCTATTTAGCGATACGGTTGGTAATGAAACCCGAAGAAAAAAGTAAACTTTTAGGTTTGGTTAAACCCAAAAAAGACATACGCTATGCGCTTATAGAAATTCCGAAAACAATTAATAGAGTAGTAGTATTACCTTCTATAGAAGACAAACAATATGTGATGCTTCTAGATGATGTAATTCGATATAATCTCGAAAGTATTTTTAATATTTTCGACTATGAATCGATATCATCACACATGATAAAAATTACTCGAGATGCTCAGCTCGATATCGACTCAGATATGAGTAAAAGTATGATGCAAAAAATTGCAACTTCGGTAAAAGATAGACGCGTTGGCGAACCTGTTCGGTTTGTATATGACAAAACCATAGAAAAAGATACACTAGAATTTTTTCTAACGCGTATGGGAATCGATGCTTCCGATAGCATTATTCCAGGCGGAAGATACCACAATCGTAGAGATTATATGGATTTTCCAAACCTTGGCAGGTATGATTTATTGTACAAGCAAAATACAGCTTTGCCCGTTCCAGATTTATCATTAGACGGAAGTATTTTAAATAAAATTGCCCAAAAAGATTATCTTGTTTATGCGCCTTACCAAACTTTTGCATATCTCATTAAATTTTTACGAGAAGCTGCATTAGACCCCAAAGTAACAACAATAAAAATTACACTTTATAGACTTGCCAACAATTCTCAAATTATTAGTTCATTGATTAATGCGGCCAAAAATGGTAAAAAAGTTACTGTGCAAATCGAATTGCAAGCTCGTTTTGATGAGGCAAGCAATATATCGTATGCAGAACAGTTACAAACAGAAGGTGTGCATTTAATATTTGGTGTAAAAGGACTTAAAGTACACAGTAAAATATGTTATGTAGAGCGTATAGAAAATAGTAAAATAAAGCGATACGGATTTATTTCTACAGGTAATTTTAATGAATCTACAGCGCGTTTTTATACAGATGTTACACTATTTACAAGCCATCAAAAAATACTAAAAGATATGTCTAAAGTATTTGATTTTTTTGATATAAACTATAGATTATATCCATACAAACATCTTATTGTTTCTCCACATTATACGCGTACAAAAATTGTAAAATTAATAGACCGTGAAATTTTTAATGCTCAATTAGGTAAACCTGCTTATATTGATTTAAAAATGAATAGTTTATCAGATTTTTTAATGATAGATAAGCTATACCAAGCAAGCAATGCAGGTGTTAAAATACGATTGCAAATAAGAGGAATATGCTCATTAATTCCAAAAATTAAAGGAATGAGCGAGAATATAGAAGCCATAAGTATTGTTGATAACTATTTAGAACACGCCCGAATATTTATTTTCTGTAATAATAATGATACTGAAGTATTTATTTCTTCGGCCGATTTTATGACAAGAAATTTAGATGGAAGAGTAGAGGTAACGTGCCCTATTTATGACGAAAGTATTAAAAAGCAACTCATAGATACCTTTGAAGTAGGTTGGAAAGGTAATGTAAAAGCACGTTTACATTCGGAAAAGCTAGATAATCTATATAGAGAACGAAAAGCCAACGAACCTATTTTTAGAGCTCAACAAGAAACATATAACTATTTTAATACAATCACTAAAAATAGCTAAAATGTATAGTTTGTACATATTTTAGCAAATGAATTATATTATTAAATGATTACAATAAAAAAATATGCAGCTATAGATATTGGTTCAAACGCCATGCGATTGCTTATTACCAATATTATAGAACAAAAAGGAAAAGAAACACAATTTAACAAATCTGCACTTATAAGAGTTCCTATACGCTTGGGGCAAGATGCATTTACTACAGGTCAAATTTCTGAAGAAAACGGCAATAGAATGGTAGATGCTATGAATGCTTTTAGATTACTAATGAACGTATATAAAGTTCAAAAATACAAAGCTTGTGCCACATCGGCAATGCGTGAAGCTCACAATGGCAAAGAGATTGTGAAACTTATTCAAGATAAAGCTTCTATAGATATAGAAATTATAGATGGTAAAGTTGAAGCGGCTATCATTGCATCGTCCGATTTACATAATTTAATGCATACTAATGCAAATTATCTTTTTGTAGATGTGGGTGGTGGTAGTACCGAATTTACCCTTTTCTCAAAAGGAAACATTGTAGCAGCCAAATCGTTTAAAAATGGTACAGTAAGATTGCTTAATAATATGGTTGATGAAACAGTTTGGAACGAAATAGAAACTTGGATTAAGCATCAAATAGAAGGTTATGACGATGTTATACTTATTGGTTCTGGAGGAAATATCAATAAGCTTTTTAAAATGTCTGAAAAAAACTTAGATAAACCTTTGTCTTATAAATACATAGCTTCAGAATATAAAAAACTTGAAGCAATGACCTACGAACAACGTATTGCAGAATTAGGTTTAAATACCGACCGAGCCGATGTTATTATTCCTGCGACTAAAATTTATTTGCACGCTATGAAATCTAGTGGAGCCAAACAAATATTTGTACCAAAAATTGGACTTTCAGACGGGATTGTAAAAGCAATGTATTTTAATAGAATTTAAAGCAAAAAAGAAGGGATAATTTTTTAAGATTATCCCTTTGTTTTACTATTCTATTTTTTCTGTCCAACCAAAAGTATCTTCGGCCAATTTGTATTGAATTTTATTCAATTTATCTTTCAATTCCATAGCCATTGAGTTTTCTATTTTAGGTAAATCAAAATACAAATCTTCATAGGCAAACCCAACAATAGGGTTAATTACAGCAGCTGTTCCTGCTCCAAAAATTTCTTTTAGTGTACCGTTTTTTGCAGCATTCAACAATTCATCTACCAAAAGAGAGCGTACTTCAACATCAATACCTTCTCTTTTTGCTAAATCAATCAAACTTTTACGCGTAACACCATCTAATATTCTCTCGCTTGTAGGCGCTGTAATTAAAGTATTATTAATTCTAAAAAAAACATTCATAGTACCAGCTTCTTCTAGCTTGGTATGCGTAGCATCATCAGTCCAAATTATTTGTTGAAACCCTTTTTCTACAGCCAATTTTGTAGGATAAAATTGTCCAGCATAATTACCAGCAGCTTTTGCAGCACCTATACCACCATTGGCAGCTCTACTGTAATGATTGGCAATAACTACTTTTACCTCTTGATTGTAGTACGATTTTGCTGGAGATAAAATAATAACAAATTTATATTCTGAAGAGGGTTGAGCAATAACGCCTTCGCCTGTAGCAATCATGTAAGGTCTTATGTACAAAGAACGACCCATACCATATCGAACCCAATCTTTTTCAATGTGAAGTAGTTTTCTTAAACCACCCATAAATACTTCTTCGGGAACTTCTGGCATAGCCAAACGTATTGCCGATTTATTAAAACGATTAAAGTTTTCATTGGCTCTAAACATCCAAACATCGCCTTGTTCATCTTTATAGGCTTTCATACCTTCAAATATGGCTTGCCCATAATGAAAAACCTTAGTAGATGGGTCTAAAGTAAATGGCTGATAAGGCTGTATAACAGGCTTTTGCCACTCACCATTTTTAAAATCACATACAAGCATATGATCTGTAAAAACGGTTCCAAAAGTTAGATTTTCAAAATCTACTTCGTTAATTTTAGACTGAGAAGAAAGCATAATCTCAATGTCGGATGTAGTTGTTGATTCCATTTTTAACTTCTTTTAATAAAAAGAATAAAACAATAAAAAGTTAATAATTTTGTGATATTTAGTTTCGGCTAAATTACAAAAAAATCAATTTAAAATAGTATTCATTGTTTTTTATTGATTTTTAAGGCAAATCTGGTCTTGTATTATTTAGGAAATTAAAGCATAAATTTATAAATTTGTTAAAAATTAAAATATTACTTATCATGAAAAAAATAATGCTACTAGCTGTACTTGCACTTGCATTTACAAGTTGTAAAAACAACGGTCAAGATACGAAAGAAGAAAAAGTTTCTTATGCAAAATTTGGCGATTCTATTACAGCAGAAGGAGCTATTACAGGAGCTGAATTATTAGAAAAATACAAAACACTTAAAGATTCTACAGACACATTAAATGTAAAAGTAATCTCAAAGATAAAAGAGGTTTGCCAAAAAAAAGGATGTTGGATGAATTTAGAATTGTCGGGCAAAGAAGTTGCTTTTGTAAAATTTAAAGATTACGGATTTTTTGTACCCAAAAATGCTTCTGGTAGTGAGGTTATTGCAAATGGTAAAGCCTTTGTAAACATTATTAGTGTTGATGAGTTGAAACATTATGCCAAAGATGAAGGAAAATCGCAAGCGAGCATAGACAGCATTACCAAACCAGAAATTACATATTCTTTTCTAGCAGACGGTGTATTAATTAAAAAATAAAAGATGTTCAATAAATTGATAATACCATTGTGTATGGTTTTGCTTTTGTTTTCTTGCCAAAAAAAGGCAGACGAAAAACAAAAAAAAGAAGCTTGCTCTACCGAGAATCAAAAGTTTGAGATGTATGAAATGTCTGAAATGGCAGCGCTTATGGAGCAAATGTATGTAGACAATCAAAGACTAAAAGAACGTATAAAAAAAGGCGATACCATAGGTAAATTTCCGCAGCATTTTTTAAAAATACACGAAGCAGTATTGACAGATGATACCGATAAAGATGCATTTTTTAATGAACAAGCTAAAAAGTTTATTCAAGCCCAAGAATTAATTTATGAAGATCCAAAAAATGCAAAAGAGCATTTTAATAAAGGAATAGATGCTTGTATTTCGTGTCACGAAGTAAAATGTGGAGGCCCAATTCCCAAAATAAAAAAACTATATATAAAACAGTAATATTGAATAGAGATATTAAACAATATATAGAACAATTTCCAAATGAAGTTCAGCAAAAATTGCTCGAACTTCATTTTGTTTTAAAAGAAGTTTTGCCTCTTGCTACAGAAACAATTTCTTATAAAATGCCCGCTTTTAAGCAAAATAAAATTTTAGTTTATTATGCGGGTTATAAAAATCATATTGGGTTTTATCCTACAGCCGAACCCATTGTTAAATTTGAAAATGATTTAAAAGCATATAAATATTCTAAAGGAGCTATACAATTTTCTCTTCATGAAGAATTGCCTAAACAACTAATTCAAAAAATAGCTCTCTATAGACTTTCTCAAATCGTAAAATAATAAACATTGAAAAAGGAAATACTTATTACAAAAGACGGTTCTTCTACGCTTTTTGTTCCAGAACTTAATGAAACTTATCACTCAAAAAATGGTGCCATTCAAGAAGCTTATCACGTGTTTATTAATGCAGGTTTAAACTACTATAACCAGCAGAAAGCACATATATTAGAAATAGGTTTTGGTACAGGTTTAAACGCTTTTATTACTTATTTAGAATCAGAAAACAACAACAAATCAATTCATTACACTGCAATAGAAGCATATCCTGTAGATCTTGAGCATGTAAAAAAACTAAACTATGTTGAAGTATTAGAAGCAACTGAAAAAACCGAAAAATTTATGTTGATGCACACTTGTAATTGGGAAGAAGAGCAAACTATTTCAGATAGATTTACTATTAAAAAACAGTGTAAAAAATTTCAAGATATTTTAGATGAAAATCTTTACAACATTATTTACTTTGATGCTTTTGGCTATGATGTACAACCCGAATTATGGAGTGATCAGATTTTTAAGCAAATGTACAAGGCATTAAAAACCAACGGAATTTTGGTAACTTATGCTTGCCGAGGCGTAATTAAAAGAGCTATGGAAACAGCAGGTTTTGTAATTGAAAAATTGCCAGGAGCACCCGGTAAAAGAGAAATGTTACGCGCTATAAAATATTAACTTATTTTTAGGCTTTTGGTTCGTTAAAAAATGTAATTTTGATACAATAAAGCAAAATAAATTACGTTCTTACTTAACAAATATGTTTAACCAATAATCTAGTTTTTATGCCGAGATTGATTTTTAGCTATACAAAATCGGTTTTAGAACGCGTAAGTTTCGATTCTAAACTTTTTTGTAAAGAACTAGAAAAGGCATTCAAAGTTTTGTTGCCTTTTGAAATAGAAGAATTAATGGTTTGGGTATCACAAATAGTGAAAGAAAAACCCGAACTAAGGCAATGTGTAATTAGTATAAACTCATAAAACTAAAAGGAACCCAATCAAGGTTCCTTTTTTTATTTATTGGGTTTCGGACTAATAATTTCTACATTATTAAACACAATAGCTCCTTTTATAACACCTGCAATTGTAGCTCGTAAGGCATCAATTATATGAATTTTTAATTCGCTTTTTGGGTAGATAAGGCTTACTTCTCGAGCGGGTTTAGGTTCTGCAAACTGCTTTAATTTTGCTTTGGCTTTTTCGGGTAATTCGAGTGTATGTAAATAAGGTAATAGTGTAGTACCCAAGCCTTCATCGGCAAGTTTAATTAAGGTTTCAAAACTACCACTTGCCAATTGATAATTGCGATGCTCTGTTTTGCCGTTACTTTTACATAAATTTAAAATACTGTCTTTAAAGCAATGACCATCTTGCAGAAGTAATATTTCATCTAAATTTAAATCGTCTATAGTGATTTCTTTTTTATCAAATACACTATTGTTTTCTGGCACATAAGCTACAAAAGGTTCATAAAAAAGTACAATTTCTTTGATTTTTTCTTCTTCTAGGGGTGTAGCTGCTATTGCGGCATCGAGATGTCCGTTGTTTAATTTTTCAATAATATCGTTTGTATTTAATTCCTCTATAATGAGTTTAACCTTTGGATATTTTTTTATAAAATTATTCAAAAACATGGGCAATAGAGTAGGCATTATAGTAGGAATAATACCCAATCTAAATTCGCCACCAATAAAACCTTTTTGCTGGTCTACAATATCTTGTATTCTTTCGGCTTCATTTACAATGTTTTTGGCCTGATTTACTATTTTAATACCAATATCTGTAAGTTGTATCGGTTTTTTACTTCTATCAAAAATTTGAATATCAAGCTCGTCTTCTACTTTTTGTATTTGCATACTCAAGGTGGGCTGCGTAACGAAACATTTTTCGGCAGCTAGAGTAAAGTTTTTATATTCGGCAACAGCCAATACATATTGTAGTTGTGTAATTGTCATGGTATAGTATAATTTTATGCAAATATAAAAACTATCAATTAAATTTATAGAAAATAAAATAGCATAACCAATAATTTTACAAAATAGAAAAACAAAATAAGATGAACGCAATAGGATTACCTCAAGAACAAGCAACTATTTTAGCAAATAGTTTGAACAATTTATTGGCAAATTTTCAAATATATTATCAAAATTTAAGAGGCCTTCACTGGAATATAAAAGGAAGAAGATTTTTTGAATTACATGTTAAATTTGAAGAACTCTATACAGATGCTCAGCTTAAAATAGACATGATTGCAGAGAGAATATTAACTCTTGGAGAAACTCCTTTTCATACATTTGAGAGCTATTTAAGTAAAAATACTTTACCTATAGGCGAAAATGTTTTTGAAGATGAAGATGCCGTAAAATTAATATTGCAATGTTTACAAGGATTACTAATTCTTGAAAGACAAACCATAAAATTAGCATCAGAAATAGACGATGAAGGTACTACAACTTTAATATCTGATTTAATTTCTGAACAAGAAAAAAATATTTGGATGTTTCATGCTTGGATTGCTTAAAATAGGTTATAATTTTTGTTAAAATAATTACAATAACTTTTAAATGTTTTTTTAAAAGTTATTTTTGTAGTATGAAAATAGTAGCGCAGTTCGTTTTATTTCTGTTTCTATCTTTTATTGCTTTACCCACAATAGTTATGGTAATCAATAAAGATTCTGATATTTCGAACGCTTATAGCCTTACCGAAGAAGAAGAAAGCCATTCGCATATAAAAGTAGTCAAAGCACATATTATAGTGTTTGAATATTTTGATGCAACACCATCTATAAATAATATCAATACAATTTTTATAGACCGCAATACAAGCACAAAAAACTTGTATTCTCAAGATATCTTTTTACCACCTCCAGAAGTTTGTTAATACTTATAATTTAAAATGTTGGCTCTTAAAGCGAACACATATTTTGTATAACAAACTTTTATTTTAAAATGACAAAAAAGATAAATATTTTTGGTCACCTCAAGTCTGATTTTGCCTCAGGTTTGGTGGTATTTTTAGTGGCATTACCTTTGTGTTTGGGTATTGCATTGGCAAGTGGAGCTCCATTATTTTCTGGTATTATTTCGGGTATAGTAGGAGGAATAGTTGTAGGTTTTTTAAGTCAATCGCATTTAAGCGTATCGGGCCCAGCTGCGGGTCTTACGGCAATTGTTCTTACAGCCATATCAGATTTGGGTAATTTTGAAACTTTTCTTCTAGCCGTTTTATTAGCAGGAGTTATTCAGTTGATATTAGGTTTTTTAAAAGCAGGAACGATATCAAATTATTTTCCAAATAATGTAATCGAAGGTATGTTAGCTGGTATAGGCGTAATTATTTTTTTAAAGCAAATACCTCATGTTTTTGGTATTGATAAAGATTATTTTGGCGACTTATCTTTATTTTTTTCAACAGAAGATAATATTATTACACAAGTTATTGCACTCCCGTCGGTTTGGAGTTTAGGGCCTATAGTAATAACTACAGTTTCTCTCATAATTTTAATAAGTTGGAATAAAATACCTTCTTTACAAAAAATAAAATTTATACCCGCAGCTCTAATTGCTGTTATTTTAAGCGTACTTTTAAATGAAGTATTTTTAGTTTCAAAAAACCCTTTTGCTATACAAAGTGAGCATTTGGTAAACTTACCTGTTTTAAATTCAATATCAAATTTTGGAGAGATACTTACCCTACCAGATTTTTCTTCAATTTTAAATACTAAAGTTTGGATTGTAGCTTTAACCATTGCAGTAGTAGCCTCTATAGAAACTCTTTTGTGTGTAGAAGCAGCAGATAGAATGGACGCACAAAAAAGATATACCAATACTAATGTAGAACTTAAAGCTCAAGGCATAGGCAACATAGTAAGCGCAATTTTGGGCGGTTTACCCATGACATCTGTCGTTGTAAGAACTTCAGCTAACAATGCTGCAGGAGCAAAAACTAAAATGTCATCTATAATTCATGGAGTATTATTGCTTATAAGTGTATTGTTAATACCTACAATACTAAATAAAATTCCTTTGGCAACTTTGGCTGCAGTATTACTCTTAGTAGGCTACAAATTGGCAAACCCAAAAACAATCAAACACTTTTACGAACAAGGTAAATACCAATTTATTCCATTTATTGCAACCCTTATTGGTGTGGTATTTTTAGATTTACTAAAAGGAGTAGCCCTAGGAATGTTTATAAGTGTAATTTTTGTATTAAAAGGAAATATGAAACGAGCGTATCAATTTAAAAAACAAGATTACCACGAAGGTGATATTATCCATATAGATTTAGCACAAGAGGTTTCGTTTTTAAATAAAGCAGCAATAAAAGAAACACTTGCTCAAATACCCGAAAATTCAAAAGTAATAATCAATGCATCAGATACAGTTTATATAGCTCACGATGTATTGGATTTAATTAGAGAATTTAAAGAAATAAAATCAGTAGACGAAAATATAGAAGTAACTTTGGTTGGCTTTAAAAAAGCATACGATCTTGAAAACACTGGCGAAGAAGAAAAACACGTATTTACAACCAATATCTAATAAAAATAGAGTAATATGAAAACATTAAATAAAGAATTACAAGCATCTATTACACCCAGAAAAGCATTAGAAATATTAAAAGAAGGTAATAATAGATTTGTAAACAATTTAAAAGCGCATAGAAATTTGCTAGAGCAAGTAAATGAAACACGAGATGGACAATGGCCATTTGCAATAATTTTAAGTTGTATAGACAGTAGAACCTCGGCAGAACTTATTTTTGATCAAGGTTTGGGTGATGTATTTTCTGTTCGAATAGCAGGAAATATTGTCAATACAGATATTATTGGGAGTATGGAATTTGCGTGTAAAGTAGCAGGATCTAAACTTATAGTTGTATTAGGGCACAGTAAATGTGGAGCTGTAAAAGGAGCATGTGATCATGTAGAAATGGGAAATTTAACAGAATTACTGTCAAAACTGCAGCCTGCTGTTTATCAAGAAAAAACAATAAAAGAGAATCGAAATTCTTCGAATAGCGATTTTGTAGAAAATGTATCTACAATCAATGTAAAACGCAGTGTAAAAAGCATAATCGAGCGCAGTTTTATTTTAGAACAAATGGTAGAAAAAGGCGAAATAGGTATTGTTGGCGCTATGCACAATATAGAAACAGGTGAAGTTACATTTTATCAAGATGTAGAATACATAAAAGACGATCAAAATCCGAAATTTACAGTTGCCGAATTAAGACATTAATTGAACGAAAAAACCATCGAAATTATTTTTGATGGTTTTTTTATTCTAAATTAGCTCAACAAATAGCCTTAGTATAAAAAAGAATAAATGACAGATTTATACAAACAACTTTTAGAAAACAACAAAAAGTGGGTAGAAGAGCAAGTCGCCATAGACCCAAATTATTTTAATGACTTAGCAAAAGAACAAAAACCAAAAATTCTATGGATTGGTTGTTCAGATAGTAGAGTGCCTGCCAATGAGATAGTAGGCGGTAAACCAGGCGATGTTTTTGTACATAGAAATATAGCCAATTTGGTAATACATTCAGATATGAATATGCTAAGTGTATTGGACTATGCTGTAAATGCATTAAAAATTAAACATGTAATTGTTTGCGGGCATTATGGTTGCGGAGGTGTAAAAGCTGCAATGGAAAACAAATCTATTGGTATAATCGATAATTGGATTAGACATATAAAAGATTTATACCGACTTCATCTAGAAGAACTTAATTCTATTGAAGATAATGAAAAGAAGTTTAACAGATTAGTAGAACTCAATGTAATAGAACAAGTACACGATTTAGGAAAAACCTCTATTGTACAAAACGCATGGAAAAATGGGCAAGAGGTAAGTTTGCATGGTTGGGTTTATGGTTTAAACTCTGGGTATGTAACCGATTTGGACGTGAATATAAGCTCCAATAAAGATTTACACGATGTGTTTCATCTAGATTTTTAAGAATTTGTATCCTCTGTATTTTCATTAAATGCAGAAGGTAGTAATTGCGGAATATATTTTACCAATAGTGGTAGAAGAAATCCGCCACCAGGAAGTAAAAAAATAGTAAGCGAAGGTATAGTTTTACAAATATCGAGCAACTGTTTTTTTACTTTCTTTTTTTCTTTAGCATCTAACTCTTTTGTGGTGCTTTTGGCTAGTAATTGTAATAATTCTTTACTTTCTAAGAGTTCTTTTGTAAGTCTTTTTTGATTTCTATTGATTAATATAGCTACATTTTGACTCGCTTGTTCATAAAAATGTTTTACTGGATTGGTGAATTTAAAGTATTGAATATCATTTTTATATGTTTCAATAAACTCATTAGAAAATAAAATACTTTGCTGGGTAAAACGTGGTTTAAGTTGCAAAACTTGAGCTAGGTTTTCTAAAAATTGTAGTTCTTCAACATCCATTTTTTGATCTGCCCAAAGCGTCATTACAGCCAAATCATATAAGTAGTACTTTTCAAGTTTATGGGTTAATAAATCAATATTTAGGTCGGTAGTGTTTTGCAAATTTACTTTTGCATGTTTGCCAAAACGTAAAGAAGTTTCAAAAAGTTTATACAATAGTTCGTCGTATTGCGATTTATTGATTTTAGATTGAAGAGCCAAAGTAACCACCGACATAATCAATTCTTCAAGCGATACAATATACTTATGCGATATTTCTTTTTGATTTAAAAATTTGTAATACGCTAATACATCTACAAACAGTAGTGCATTGGTGAGAATGTGAGAGAATTTTTGACTTATAGTATTTTCATTCGTCTTTACTCGCTCGTTTAAAACAGTTTCAAGATTTATTTTAGAATATTTTGCATGTAAATCAGCTTCTGTCCAATTGCCTTTTTGCAAACTTATTGTACAATAAAATTGCTGTAAACTAGTAACAAAATTAACCTTTGATTTTTGTATACTTTGTATAGTATATAACCCAAAAAGAGCATCAAGCAATGCTATTTTTGATATTTCATTTGGTTTCCAACCAGTTAGTTGAATACTTTTTAAAAATGCGAGTTCATGAATGTGACCATAAATAAACCCGCTTTTTCGTAAAGTAACATAAAAATCTTTTATACTTTGTGGTACATCTAAATTTTCCGAACTTAAAGCCAAATACTTTTGTATCCAGCTATGAGCAGAAGGATTTATCATAAAATATTATCGAATTATTGCCGAACATGCTACTCTAGCTCCCGCATTTCCAGTAGGCTGAGTTGTAAAATCGTCTGCTTTATCGTGTACAATAACAGCTTTTTCAATAATATTTTTGGTAGCATCATTACAACCCAAACACCATTCATTTGTTTCAAAAGTTAGGGTAGCTTTACCATTACTATCTGCGGTAAAATTTCCAATATCGCCTTTATGATGTTCTGCATCGCCCCATTTTCCATGTTTTTTAAAAGTAGGATTCCAATGCCCGCCCGATGAAGTTGCATCTGCCGATGAACAATCGGCTTTTTCATGTAAATGTATAGCATGAACTCCTGGTTTTAAACCTGTAAGTTTTGCAGTCATCAATACTTTGCCATTTTTTTCTATAAAAGTAGCTGTGCCTTGTACGGTAGAATTACTTTTGGGCTCAAGATTTATAGTCAAGCTATTGTTACTATTTGAACCCGATTTGCAACTTGTAGTAGCTAGTGTATACAAGCCTATTAAAATAAAAGCTATTTTTTTCATGAACTATTTTTTTCAAAAGTAAGAATAAAGCCATAAAATTTAAGTTAAAAAGTGATTAAAAATTTTAAAATTAAAATGATTTATCTTTTTAAATATCTCATAAGAAACTTACTTTTGCTACAACAACACAACAACCTTTATGAATACAATTACCCAAACTAATTTTCATTTTCCTAAGCAAGTTTCTGTTTACAAAGGAAAAGTACGCGATGTTTATAATATAAACAACCAATGGCTTGTTATGATTGCAAGCGACAGGCTATCTGCATTTGATGTAGTATTACCTAAAGGGATTCCTTACAAAGGCCAAATATTAAACCAAATTGCAACCCAATTTATGCAACTCACAGCAGATATTGTGCCCAATTGGTTGTTGGCAACTCCAGACCCAAATGTAGCTATTGGTAAATTGTGTACTCCTTTTAAAGTAGAAATGGTAATACGTGGCTATTTATCGGGGCATGCTTATAGAGAATATGCTTTGGGAAAAAGACAACTGTGTGGGGTATCGTTACCCGAAGGTCTTAAAGAAAACGACAAACTTCCTTTTCCTATAATAACACCAACCACCAAAGAAGATTTTGGTGCTCATGATGCTGATATTTCGAGAAATGAAATAATTTCGAAAAATATTGTTAGCGAAGACGATTATAAAATTTTAGAAGATTATACCTATAAATTGTTTGAAAGAGGAACACAAATTGCTCAACAAAGAGGTTTAATTTTGGTAGATACAAAATATGAGTTTGGAAAAACACAAGACGGAACAATAGTTCTTATTGATGAAATTCATACTCCAGATTCTTCAAGGTATTTTTATGCCGATGGATACCAACAAAGACAAGATCGTGGAGAAGAACAAAAACAACTTTCAAAAGAGTTTGTACGAAAATGGCTTATTGAAAATGGTTTTCAAGGAAAAGAAGGACAACAAATACCAAACATGACCGACGACTATATTTTTTCTGTATCTGAAAGATATATTGAACTTTATGAAAAAATTATAGGAGAGAAATTTGAAAAACCACAGAATACCACTTCTATTGAAGATAGGATAGAAAGTAATGTGGTATCTTATTTACATAAATTACTGTAGTATTTTGATATTCATTGCAGTAATTGAAAACATTATTTCAATTGCTGCAATTTGTTTTTTAAGGTTTCAATTTCCAATAAAATACTATCAATTTTAGTATCTTCTTGCGAATGCTCTTTTAGAATTTCTTGCATGGCTTTTAAGGTTATAGAGTCAAGACCAAATTGTTCTATAATTTTATTTTTTATCCATAATAGTAATAACTCATTGTAGTTTAGGTCTAATGTGGAAGCAAGAATTTTGAGTTGTTCTTTTGTAGGATTTCTTTTTCCGTTTTCATATTTGCATAACAAAGCATTATCGATATGCGTTACAGCACTCAACGCTCTGGTGGTGTAACCTTTTTCTAACCGTGCTTTTTTAAGCAAAGCATTCATATTAATATGATTTTTTAATTCGGTCTAAATCTCTTTGCGTATCGCGTTCTTTCATAGTTTCACGTTTATCGTAGTTTTTCTTACCTCTACACAAAGCAATTTCTATTTTTGCCAATCCTTTTTCGTTGGTATACAACCGCAGAGGTACTATAGTTAAACCTTTATTTTGTGAATCTTTTTCAAGTTTTCGCAATTCTTTTTTATTGAGTAAGAGTTTTCTTTCGCTTTTTGCCCTATGATTGTAATGCGTACCATACAAATACTCTTCTACATTAGAATTAATAACAAATAATTCATTGTTATGAAATTCGCAGAAGCTTTCTGCAATAGAGGCCTTACCCAAACGTATCGATTTTATCTCTGTACCAGTAAGTACAATACCTGCGTCGTACTTATCGATAATTTCATAATCAAATTTTGCTCTTTTATTTACTATGTTTATGGCTTTTTGAATCATAACACAAATGTACTACAATAACTGTAAAAACAAAGGGCTAATTATACACGCAAAAAAAATTTCAAACTATGACAAAAGTCAGTTTTTATGAGCATTGATGCCTATAAATTTGCCTTATAATTTTAAACATAAAAACAAAATGAAAAAATTATTCGTATTAGCAGGTATTGCATTATTATCTTTAACTGCAAACGCTCAAGAAAAAAAAGCAGGTTTACAAGGTGCTTGGTTTGCTACAGCACAAATAGGTTATTCACAAACTAAACAAGGTGATGCTAAAGCAACCAATACAACAATTTTACCAATTGTTGGAACATTTGTGGCTCCTACTACAGCTGTAGGTCTTGGTTTTGGTTCTATAGGAATTAAAAATGAAGACAAAGTTGGAACTAATGCAAACACTAACTTAATTGTAGTTCAACCTTTAGTAAGAAAATATTGGGGTGTAGCTAATAATTTTTATTTCTTCGGACAATTAGCAGCTCCAATTATCACTGGTAAAGAAAAAGAAAGTGATTTGAAAGTAAGCCAATACGGACTTTCTATGTCTGGTGGTTTAGATTTCTTTGTTACTAAAAACTTCTCTGTAGAGTTTTCTTACAATTTAGCTAATTTTAGTCAAACTACTTTAACTCCAAAAGCAGGAGATAAAACTACAGTTACTGATTTTTCAGTTGCTCACGTTGCAAGTGTAGAGTCTGGTTACAATGGAGCTTTGGGAGGATCTAATCCTACATTAACAACTCCATTATCATTTGGATTTAAATTTGTATTCTAATTCTTTAGAAAACAATCACGATAGAGTTATTGGTTAGTACCGATTTTATCGGTTGAAAAAGTCCGATTTACAGCAGTGTAAATCGGCTTTTTTTATTTGGTATAGTTTCGTTTTAGTAAAGAATAGATTACAGTGTCTAAATATTTTCCGTCAAAAAATTCATTCTCAATAAGGTGTGCTTCTTTTACAAAATTATTTTTTTGTAGCACTCGTTCAGAAGCTGTATTTTCTGGGTCAATTACAGCTTCAATGCTGTGTAAATCAAGAGTATTAAATCCGTAATCGAGTAAGGTATTTACTATTTCTGTAGTATACCCCATGTTGTAATGTTCTGGCGTAATCATGTAGCCAATTTCCGATCGAGCATTTTCTATTTGTATTCTATAATGCCCTACAAAACCAATTACTTCTTGTGTTGTTTTTAATACTACAGCCCAGTTAATAGCTTCATTGGCATTGATTTTTTGGTTTATCATGTCTAAATGTGCTTTTGCGTCTTCTAGGTTTTTGCACAACGGTCTCGGAATATATTTCATAGATTCTGGATTACCTCTCAGTTTTAAAATAATGTCCAAATCGTTTTCATTTAAACGGCGGTAATGTAATCTTTCGCTTTCAAGAACAGGAAACGGATTAAAATTGAGTGTTATCATACCATTTTAATTGATTAATTTTTGTTGCAATATAAATAGAAAAGAGGTTTTATAAACTTTTATAAAACCTCTTTTACTGTAAATTTTTATACAATAGTATTATCTGCTCGGTTTTTTTAGCAAAATAGCGCTGTCTGAAAATTGTTTTAAATCAAAAGTAGGGTCGCCATATATTTGAATTTGAGATTTTCCTGTTGCGTATAATGTAAGTGCTAATTTACAGTTTATTATTGCTGTGGTATAGCCTTCGGCTGTGATTGAAGCATTTTTTGAAACTAGATTTTTACCAACATAGTTAGAATTATTATCCAAACGAACTTTCAGTGCATCTACATCGCCTTCTATAGTTGCATCAGATTTTTGATATAAATCGACAATTAAATTATTTGCAGCAATTAAGGCTTTTAAATTGGAAGATTTTTGAAGGCTAATTTTAGAATTATCAGCTTTTAAGTTTAATTCTGCCGACGATTTATCGTCGAGTTCTACATCAAAATTTTTTGATTTGGCATTGATGTAAAGTTTAGTTTTATCAAAACCTCTAAAAATAATAGTATCAAGTTCTACATCTTGCAAAGCAGAAATTACCGTTTCATTTCGAGCCGTTACCATTTTAAAATTATCTGTGTAAGTAATGCGCAAACTTAATTTTTTTGCTCCAGTAATATCTTTTAATGTAGAAATACGCAGGTTGGTACCACTTATTGTAAATTGAATAGCTTCATGTAGATTATCATCGGCTTCTATTTCAACACCACATTCGTTGCCTTTTACTAGAAAAATTTCTAGATTGTCGTATACTTCTATAGATTCAAAGTTTTCAATTTGTTTTTTTTGTACAGTAACTATTTTAGAGCCTTTTATCTTCTCCTTTTTTTGAGCAAAACTTAGACTGACAAGTAGTATAAAAAGTACGCTTATAATTTTTTTCATTTTTATGCAATTTTGTGCAAAATTAAAAAAAACATCTCGAAAAACCGAGATGTTTTCAACTAAAACAAAAACAAAAACTTAATTTCTTGTGCTTTGTATCGAGGCTCCCGAGCTGGAGTCTTGTGTTACATTTTTTGGCGATCCATCATAATTTATACTACTTCCGCTAGAGGCTTTGGCAGTAAGTGATACCAATGGGTGAACATCTAGGCTACTGCCGCTAGAAGCTTTTGCTATAATGGTATTGGCTAAAAGGTTTTCGGAGTTTATAGAGCTTCCGCTAGAGGCATCTACACTGTAGTTGAACGTTTTACCCTTTAGTGTAATTTCACTTCCACTAGACGCATCGGCATTTACTTGTGCAAATTCTATAGATTCCAGTGTTATTTCGCTACCGCTACTACTATTTAATTCAAGTTTATTGCCTTTAAGTTTGCCTAAATTGGTAATACTTGAAGCGCTAGAAGTATCAAATCCATCTATAATAGGCATTTTTACATTTACTTCTATATCGTTTTGAGTTTCATAGCTTTTATTTGTAGAAATTATAAGCACACCATGTTCTACTCGAGTAGAAATATACTGTAGTAAGTTTTCATCGGCATTTATTGTTACAGAAGTGTTGTTGGCTTGTTCTACAATTACGTGAATACCTTGGCTTACTTTTATTTTGCTAAACGGATCATTTATTTCTCTATTTTCGGTTTTTACTTTACCGTTTCCTTCTATTTGATTGCCAATTGTGTACTTACATGAAGTCATTATCAATAATAACCACACTACTACTATATACTTTGTGAAATGAAAAATTGTGCGTGCCATAACTTAGTTTATTTAGATTTGATTGAAACTCCGTTTTTATCTATTTTGATTGATTTTGTTTCTTGGTTATCTTGATTTTTAGTACTGTTTTTGGTTTCGTTTACCTTTACAAGTATACCGTCTTTATTTAGTTTTATTTCTGCATTGTCTAGGTTATCGCTATTGATGTCTAAACTGTCTGCATCTATACCATATTCTACATCAACATCATTGTACTCGTTTTCATCTGCAGGGCAATTTAGGCATATAAGTTTTGATTCTTCGGCTTTGTAGATATAATTGTCTGAACTAAAATGGAGGTTGAAATAATTATTATCAGATTCGTCATATTCTTGAACACTTTTGTCAAATTTAACCAAGGTTCCTTTAGGTAAATAAAGATATAATTTTATTTCTTGATTTCTAGATTTGTGTATCATTTCTGATATAAAATAGTTGTCGAGTATTAATTTTTTTCCATCAAAATTAAACTTGTACTTCATGCTTTCGGCTCTATTGTTTGCCAAAGAAGATGTTGTGCCTACAGCATATTTTTCTATTTGTAAATAGGCTGTTTTTTCGTCTGTTGAAAGTACTTCGAGTGATACATTGTTTGAATAGATTACATTTTTTTTGGTTTCATCTTGTGTAAAATCATAACTTGTTTTTTCAGTAACATCTTTAGAATAAAAATCGTTGGTTTTAAATTTTACAAACAAAGTATCGTTTGGTTTTATGGTAAGCATTTCTTTTTTGATGTTTTTACCAGAATAATTCATAATCATAGATTCTTTTACACCCAAGTATACTGTAAATGAAGTAGCAATAATCCAAGTAGCTAGCAAAGTTAGTTTGGCGACGGTTCCAATAGATTTTAGGTTGTTTATCATAAGTTTTAAACCTAAAATAAGTAAGAAAAATACAGGAATACCACATACAAGCAAGAATAATATACCTTGTAACCATAAAGGTGTGTCTAGGCTAATAGGCGTTTCTATATGATTCATAATAATAGATTCTGGTAAGCTAGACGAGAACATAAAAAATACAGCACCAAAAAATATGGCAATAAGCGATGAACCAGCAATCATGGTAATAAATGCACCAATAATTTTGGCAAATATGTTGAATATTTTAATGATAATATCGCCCAATTTACCACCTGCATTGGTTGTTGTAGATTTTAATTGGTTACCAATTTTGTCGTAGTCTACATTTTTAATTTTTTCGGAAACAGCTTCAAATTCTTCTTTTACTTTTTTTTCAATAGAAGAAATATTTACAGGTTCGCCAGTCATTTCTAGTTTTTCTGAAGTAGTTTTTGCCTCAGGAATCACTACCCATAAAACGATGTATGCTATAATGCCAAATCCAAATCCAGCAAGAGTAATAATGATTAAAAGTATTTTTATCCAAATAGGATCTATTGCAAAATAATGACCTAAACCAGTACAAACACCACCAATAGTAGCTTTGTCTTTGTCGCGATATAGTTTTTTAGTTTTTGCAGACGATGTATAACTTCCGTTAGATTCGTTTTCTTCTTCAAGTCTATAATCTTCTGGTTGCCCCATAACGGCTACTACTTCATCAACATCTTTGTTGTTAATTACATGTTTATCAGACTTTTGTTTTTCTGTAAATAATTCTGCTACACGCATTTCTATATCTTTCATGATCTCGTCTTTACCACCAGAGTTGGTAAGCGATTTTCTAATAGAATCAAAATATCTAGATAACTTTTGGTAAGCATCTTCATCGATATGGAAAAATATTCCACCTATATTTATGTTTACTGTTTTGTTCATGATAATTAGTTTTTGTTGTTGGTTATTATGTTTACGGCATCAGAAAGTTCTCTCCAAGTACCATTTAGTTCTGTTAAAAATGTTTTGCCTAGTTCGGTAAGACCGTAGTATTTTCTGGGTGGCCCAGAGGTAGATTCTTCCCATCTGTAGGTAAGTAGCCCGTCGTTTTTTAATCGGGTTAGTAAAGGGTAAACAGTACCTTCTACTACAAGGAGTTTGGCTGCTTTTAGCGTATCTAAAATTTCAGAGGTATAAGCTTCTTTTTCTTTTAGAACCGATAGAATGCAAAACTCAAGAACTCCTTTTCGCATTTGCGCTTTGGTATTTTCAATGTTCATGGTTTTTTAAATTTAATTAAACTGTTCGTTTTTTGATTGATGATTGATGATTGCTTGTTGATGATTTTATTTAAAGAAATTAATAGTCATAGGGTATTTATATTCTATTCCTTCAGAAGCTTTTAGAGCGCCTATAAGTATTAAAACAAATTCAAAAATTTTTAATAATGCAAATATGAGTAAGGCAATACAAGCTAGTACAACAACTCCTGAAATGTTTTCAAGATTAAATCGTTCAGAATAGTTATTGTGTTTATATATTAACTCAAAAAAGTTACTGTTTTTGAAAAAAGTATACAATAGAGTAGGAATAGATACTAATAATAATAAAATGCTATACAAAAAAATACTTAATTGAAAATTTAAGGCTTGCTTGCCATGATGATTTATATAATTTGAACTTTCTTTTTTTGATGCCCAAATAATAGCAGGAAAAATATAATTTCCAAATGGAATAAAATATTGGGTAAGCATACTTAAGTGTATAAAGGTAGCGGTGTTTTTTTCGTTGGAAGTCATGATTGTTTTATTTTAAGTTCTATAATACTTTCTTTAAACTATTAATTTCTTATACAAAGATAATTCTAAAAGCAGGTATTATGCAAAACAAAGTACTTAAAATTAACAAAATATTAACAATTGATAATGTTTTACTTGCCTTTACAATATTTGTATCTTTACAACAAATTGTGTGTTATGAAAAAAATGGAAAGAAAACTCAACTTATTTTTATTCTATAAATTACCATCTGCGTTTTGGTGTGGTGTTCGTGTTCAATCGATTACATCTACTGCATGTACTGTTAGAGTAAAGCATTCGTGGATAAATCAAAACCCTTTCAAATCGATGTATTTTGCAGTACAAGCTATGGCCGCCGAACTTTCTACGGGAGCTTTGGTTATCATGAAAATAAAAGAAAGTAAAAAACCAATATCGATGCTTGTGGCTCAAAACAAGTCGGTTTTTACAAAAAAAGCTACAGGTAAAATAACATTTTCTTGTTTCGATGGAAGTAACATAGACAACGCTATACAAAAAACTTTACAAACAGGTGAAGGGCAAACATTTTGGATGCAATCTATTGGTGTTAATGAACAAGGGCAACAAGTAGCCGTATTTGATTTTGAATGGACCATAAAATTAAAACAATAAGGGCATGACAATATTAATAACTGGAGCTACAGGATTAATAGGCACCGAATTATCACAACAACTAGTACAAAGTGGGCATACAATACATTATTTAACCACCTCAAAACAAAAATGTGTAAACGAGCCTCACTACAAAGGTTTTTATTGGAATATTGCCTGTAAAGAAATCGATACCGCTTGTTTGGAAGGCGTAGATGTTATAGTCCATTTGGCAGGAGCTTCAATTGCAAAACGATGGACAAAAAAGTACCGAGAAGAAATTATTTCGAGTAGAATTGATAGCTCAAATTTATTATTTGATGCCTTATCTCGAAGTAATACAAAAATAAAACATTTTATTTCTGCTTCAGGAACAGCTATTTACCCCGAAAGTTATTCTACACTATATTCCGAGAACAATGTAGATACAGCATCTAGTTTTCTAGCCGATGTTGTAAAACAGTGGGAGGCAACCGCCGATAAATTTTCAATATTCGGGAAAGTTACAAAAGTGAGAACAGGTGTTGTTTTATCAAGCAAAGGTGGCGCTTTGCAACCTATACTAAAACCTATTGCATGGGGTTTCGGTAGTTATTTGGGCTCAGGAAATCAATATATGTCTTGGATACATGTTCAAGATTTAGTTAATGTTTACTATTATAGTATAGAAAATGCCTTAGAAGGTGTGGTAAATGGAGTTGCAGAAGAGCCTGTTACCAATAAAAAATTAACTCAATGTATTGCAAATCTAGTTAAAAAGCCACTTATTTTACCCGCTATTCCTGCTTTTATATTAAAACTTATGTTAGGCCAAATGAGTGAACTTATTTTAAAAAGTGAAAAAGTAACGTGTCAAAAACTCAAAAACACTGAGTTTCGATTTACTTTTAAAACAATTGATAAAGCTTTGATTGAAATTTTAGGAAAGAAATAAGGTTTTGTGGGGAGAGCAGGATTCGAACCTGCGAAGACATAGTCAGCAGATTTACAGTCTGCCCTCGTTGGCCGCTTGAGTATCTCCCCTAAGCCTTAATTGAGGTGCAAATATAGAAACACTTTTTACGAATGCAAACCTTTTTTATAGATTTTTGCATAATATTTTTCAATAAATTGGTTATGAGAAGCTTAGTTTTTATCTTTTTGTTACGTGTAAAATAGCGGTATCATGTAATTTCTAAGAAAACGTATTAAAAAAATTAAATTACCTTTGTATTTATAAAACCATATTAATTTGATTGCTACTAATAAACTTAAAATATTCAACGATCCAATTTATGGATTTATTACAATTCCTAATAGTTTAATTTACGATTTAATTCAACATCCTTTTTTTCAAAGATTACGACGAATATCACAAATGGGGTTATCCTCTTTGGTATATCCTGGAGCCAATCACACTCGATTTCATCATGCCTTAGGTTGTATGCACATCATGCAAAGTGCAATTCATACCCTTAAATTTAAAGGGATTACTATTTCGGAAGAAGAAGAAAACGCATTGCTTATTGCGATACTTTTGCACGATATTGGTCATGGACCTTATTCTCACGCTATGGAACATAGTATTGTAGAAAATATTTCTCACGAAGCCATTTCGTTGCTGTTTATGGAAGAATTGAATAGACAGTTTTCAGGAAAACTAACTTTGGCAATTAAAATATTTAAAGGTGAATACCATCGAAAATTTATGTACCAACTCATTTCGAGTCAGTTGGATATGGATAGAATGGATTATTTAAAAAGAGATAGCTTTTACAGTGATGTAGCAGAAGGTAATATTAATAGCGAAAGACTTATTCAAATGATGACCGTTCAAGATGATGTTTTGGTTATTGAAGAAAAAGGAATTTATTCTGTAGAAAAATTTATAGTGGCACGCCGATTAATGTATTGGCAATGTTATTTACACAAAACGAGTGTTGTAGCCGAACTTATTCTTACAAAAATATTAAAAAGAGCCAAAGAACTCAGTTTAAAAGGTGTGTTTTTAGAATGTAGCAAACCCTTAAAATATTTTATTGATAATAGAGTAGAAAAGGAAATGTTTACTACAGATTTACTTAAAAAATTTGCACTATTAGACGATTACGATGTAATGAGCGCTATAAAAGAGTGGCAATTTTCTGACGATTTTGTGCTCAAATCATTGTGTAGTATGATTATTAATAGAGATTTACTCAAAATTGTTATTACCGAAGAAAAACCTAGTCAAGAAACTATCACATCACTCAAAGCACAATTCAACAACCAAGTGCAATTAACCGAAAAAGAATTGGAGTACTTTATTTTTAAAGGAAAGCTCAAAAATCAAGCGTATAATAAGGCTAGTGAGCCCATTAGAATACTTAAAAAAGACAAAACTATTGAAGATGTTGTTGAAGCTTCAGACCAGTTAAACCTTAAAGCTTTATCAAAACCTGTAACAAAATACTTTATATGCTATCCAAAAGTATTAACTATAGCTTAACAATTTAATTTAATTTTATATTTTTGTCCGATTGAATTTGTTGCATCTATATAAAATGAGGCACGCTTTCAACTAAATCTTAACAGTTATACAATGAAGTTTACAGCAGAACAAATAGCGGGTATATTAGAAGGAGATATTATAGGAAATCCAGAAGCCCAAGTCTATAAACTTTCAAAAATTGAAGAAGGTACAGAGGGTTCTCTTACATTTTTAGCCAATCCAAAATATTCAAACTATATTTATACTACAAAAGCTACTATTACTATTGTTAATAAAACTTTTGTTCCAGAACAAGGACTTACTACTACACTCATTAAAGTAGAAGATGCATATAAATCATTTTCCAAATTATTAGAGTATTACAATCAAGTAAAACTCATGAAATCGGGAATTGAGCAACCGTCTTTTATTTCTGAAAATGTAGTATATGGAGATAATATATATTTGGGATGCTTTTCATACATTGGCAAAAATGTAACCATAGGACATAATGTTAAAATCTACCCAAATACATTTATAGGAGATAATGTAGTAATAGGAGATAACTGTATTTTATTTGCAGGTGTAAAAGTCTATTCTGAAACCGAAATAGGTACTAATTGTACCATTCACTCGGGAACCATAATTGGCTCTGACGGATTTGGTTTTGCTCCACAAGAAGATGGCACATACTCAAAAGTTCCACAAATTGGAAACGTAATTATAGAAGACAATGTAGAAATAGGCTCATGTACTACTATAGATAGAGCTACATTGGGTTCTACAATAATTAGAAAAGGCGTAAAGCTCGACAATCAAATTCAAATCGCTCACAACGTAGAAATTGGCGAGAATACAGTTATAGCATCGCAAACAGGTGTGGCAGGCTCAACCAAAATTGGTAAAAACTGTATGATTGGTGGGCAAGTAGGTATTGTAGGACACATAGTAATTGGCGATAGAGTTCGCATTCAAGCCCAATCTGGTATTGCAAAAAGCCTAAAAGACGATGAAGTAGTACAAGGTTCTCCGGCATTAAATTATGGCGATTTTAATAAATCTTTTGTGCATTTTAAAAATTTACCTAAAATTGTCACAGAAATAGAAACAATAAAAAAACAATTAGATACTAAATAATTTTATCATGGTTAAACAAAAAACCATTCAAAATCAAATTTCATTAACAGGAGTAGGGCTTCATACAGGTAAAGATGTTACTTTAACATTTAAACCAGCCCCTGTAAATAATGGTTTTACTTTTGTTAGAGTTGATTTGGAAGGCACACCTATTATAGAAGCAGACGCAAACTACGTAGTAAACACACAACGAGGAACCAATTTAGAAAAGTTAGGTGTTAAAATTCAAACCTCAGAGCATGTATTAGCCGCTTTAATGGGGTGTGATTTGGATAACGTAATTATAGAACTAAACGAGTCGGAGCCTCCTATTATGGATGGTTCTTCAAAATATTTTGTTGAAGCTATAGAAAAAGCTGGAATTGTAGAGCAAGATGCCGAAAGAAAATACTATGTTGTAAAAGAAGTTATTTCATATACAGATGAAGCTACAGGTAGTGAAATTACTATAATTCCAAACGATGATTATTGTGTAACAACCATGGTAGATTTTGGCACAAAGGTTTTAGGTACGCAAAATGCAACTTTAAAATCGTTACACGATTTTAAAACAGAAATAGCAGATTCGAGAACATTTAGTTTCTTGCACGAGTTGGAAACACTATTAAACAACGGACTAATAAAAGGAGGAGATTTAAATAATGCGATAGTCTATGTAGACAAAGAAATTTCTCCAGAAACCATGGAAAACCTAAAAATAGCGTTCAATAAAGAACATATTTCGGTAACTCCAAATGGTATTTTAGATAATTTAACACTACATTACCCCAATGAAGCTGCTCGCCATAAATTATTAGATGTAATAGGCGATTTAGCATTGGTTGGCATTAGAATAAAAGGTAAAGTAATAGCCAATAAACCAGGACATTTTGTAAATACACAGTTTGCAAAAAAACTATCTAAAATAATTAAACTAGAACAAAAAAATCAAGTTCCTGTTTACGATTTAAACCAACCTCCGCTTATGGATATTCATCAAATTATGAATATCCTACCACATAGACCACCATTTTTACTCATAGACCGCATCATAGAAATGTCTGAAACTCATGTAGTAGGTATGAAAAATGTAACTATGAATGAAAATTTCTTTGTAGGACATTTTCCAGGAGCACCCGTTATGCCAGGTGTATTAATCGTAGAAGCTATGGCTCAATCGGGCGGGATATTGGTATTAAGTACTGTACCAGATCCAGAAAATTACCTTACTTACTTTATGAAAATAGATAATGTAAAATTTAAACATAAAGTATTACCAGGTGATACACTTATTTTTAAATGCGATTTAATTTCTCCAATGCGACGAGGAATATGTCACATGCAGGCAAATGCTTATGCTAATGGCAGATTGGTAGCAGAGGCCGAATTGATGGCTCAAATTGTGAAACAACAAAATTAGTATTATGAATCAACCATTAGCATATGTACATCCAGGGGCTAAAATTGCAAAAAATGTTGTAATTGAACCCTTTACAACAATACACAATAATGTAGAAATAGGAGAGGGCACTTGGATTGGTTCAAATGTAACCATTATGGAAGGAGCTCGTATTGGAAAAAATTGTAACATTTTTCCTGGAGCTGTAATTTCTGCAGTACCACAAGATTTAAAATTTGGCGGAGAAGACTCTCTCGCTATTATTGGAGACAATACCACTGTAAGAGAGTGTGTTACCATAAATAGAGGTACTATAGCTTCGGGGCAAACCGTTGTTGGTAAAAACTGTTTAATTATGGCCGCAGCACATATAGCGCATGATTGCCATATTGGAGATAACGCTATTTTAGTAAATGGTGTACTCTTAGGAGGTCATGTTACGGTAGGAAATTATGCTATTATTGGCGGACTTTCGGCTGTACATCAATTTATTAGTATAGGTGATCATGCTATGATTTCTGGTGGATCTTTATTGCGAAAAGATGTACCTCCTTTTACCAAAGCAGCAAAAGAACCTTTATCTTATGTTGGGATTAACTCTGTAGGATTAAGAAGAAGAGGTTTTTCTACAGAGAAAATTAGAGAAATACAAGAAATATACCGCATTTTATATCAAAAAAATTACAATACTTCTCAAGCTCTAGGTATTATAGAAGCCGAAATGGAAGCTACACCAGAAAGAGATGAGATTATCCTTTTTATTAGAAATTCATCGAGAGGAATTATGAAAGGATACTCAGGAGGATATTAAACAAATAAACATCAATAACAATTAACAAATAATAAATTAAAATGGCATCTACGGCAGATATTAGAAACGGACTTTGTATCAAGTTTAATCATGATATTTATAAAATTATTGAATTTCTTCATGTAAAACCAGGTAAAGGTCCAGCATTTGTAAGAACCAAATTAAAATCATTAACAACAGGAAAAGTATTAGACAACACTTTTTCAGCAGGACATAAAATAGATGTTGTTCGTGTAGAAACACACACCTATCAATATTTATATAACGAGGGAGTAGATTTTCATTTTATGAATACCGAATCATACGAACAAATTACATTAAACAGAGATGTACTTGATGCTCCAGATTTATTAAAAGAAGGTACAAACGTAATGATTCAGGTAAATACAGAAACCGATATGCCATTGTCTGTAGATATGCCTGCTTCTATAGTATTGGAAGTAACCTATGCAGAGCCCGGTGTAAAAGGTAATACCGCTACCAATGCTACCAAACCAGCTACTGTAGAAACAGGTGCTTCGGTAAACGTACCTTTATTTATTAATGAAGGAGACAAAATAAAAATTGATACTGCAACAGGAAAATATATAGAAAGAGTATAACGAGAGTTATTATCTTATAAAATTTGAAAATTTGAGAATTTTCAAATTGATTTATTTTCAAATTTTCAAATTTAGCAAATGAAGTTTCCAAAACCACATTCGTTACAAGAAATTGCAAAAATCATCAACTGCCAATACATTGGTAGTGATGATTTTCCTGTATTGGGTATGAATGAAATTCATGTAGTAGAATCAGGTGATATTGTTTTTGTAGACCACCCCAAGTATTACGATAAAGCACTACAATCTGCAGCTACAATAGTACTCATTAACAAAGAAGTAGCTTGTCCAGAAGGTAAAGCGTTATTAATATCAGACGATCCTTTTAGAGATTTTAATAAATTAAGCCAACATTTTAAACCTTTTGTAAGTAGTTCTACCTCTATAGCCTCTAGTGCTACAATAGGTAATAATACCATAATACAACCCAATTGTTTTATAGGTAATAATGTAACTATTGGTAGCAATTGTATCATTCATGCAAACGTAACAATCTACGACAATTGTGTTATTGGAGACCATGTAATTATACATTCTGGAAGTATTATTGGAGCTGATGCTTTTTATTATAAAAAACGCCCAGAAGGGTTTGACCAGTTACTTTCTTGTGGGAGAGTTATTATAGAAGATCATGTAGGCATTGGTGCTGCTTGTACTATAGACAAAGGTGTTACTGGAGATACAACTATAGGTTTTGGTACAAAAATAGACAATCAAGTCCATGTGGGTCACGACACACAAATAGGTAAAAAATGTTTAATTGCAGCTCAAACAGGTATTGCAGGCTGTGTAGTTGTTGAAGATGAAGTTACACTTTGGGGGCAAGTTGGTACTACAAGCGGAATTACTATTGGAACAAAAGCTGTGGTATTGGGACAAACCGGAGTAACAAAATCTATAGAAGGAGGCAAAGTATATTTTGGTACACCTGTAGAAGATTCTAGAGAGAAACTAAAACAATTGGCCAATTTAAAAAGACTTCCACAGTATCTTTCCAGACTTAAAAATGAGTAAAGCTAGAACAATTGTATCTGAATTTTATATGCCCGATGTTTTACTTGATGTTGAGGCGGTAAGTACATTTTTGCACGAAGATGTTTTGTTGGAATGGAATAGTACCAAAGGCTTTGTGGCGATGCACAAACACGATATTTTAGAATTATCAAAAGATTTAAAAAAAGCTTATATAAAATCTATCATACGAATAAGTCATTTTGTAGCAGAAGAAAATAAAGTAGCATTGCGTTACTCTCATTTTGTTAAAACTATAGAAAACCCAAACGAAGAGATGCTATTGGCAAACTTTTGTGTTTTTTGGGAACTTAAAGACGGTAAACTTTACAGAGGCTATCAAATGAGTCAGTTTTCTTAAAATGATATATAGAAAATTAGCAAATTTCATTAAAAAACTAATACTAAATAGCAAGATACTAATTAGTAATTAGTATTTTTGCTACACAAATTCAATAAATCAAACACACAATATTATGAGCGTTTTAGTAAATAAAAATTCTAAAATAATAGTACAAGGTTTTACAGGAAGTGAAGGTACATTTCATGCAGAACAAATGATTGAATATGGAACCAATGTAGTAGGAGGAGTAACTCCAGGAAAAGGGGGAAGTACACATTTAGGAAGACCAGTTTTTAATACGGTTCAAGATGCTGTAAACGAAGCAGGTGCAGATACATCTATTATTTTTGTTCCGCCAGCTTTTGCTGCTGATGCTATTATGGAAGCTGCCAATGCAGGTATCAAAGTAATCATTTGTATTACCGAAGGTATTCCTGTAGCCGATATGATTAAAGCATACGACTATGTAAAAGATAGAAATTGTAGACTAATAGGGCCAAACTGCCCAGGAGTTATCACTCCAGAAGAAGCAAAAGTAGGTATTATGCCAGGTTTTGTTTTCAAAAAAGGTAAAGTAGGAATCGTATCAAAATCGGGTACACTTACTTACGAAGCAGCTGACCAAGTAGTAAGACAAGGTTTTGGTGTTACAACAGCTATAGGTATAGGTGGAGACCCAATAATTGGAACAACTACAAAAGAAGCTGTAGAATTGCTTATGAACGATCCAGAAACAGAATGTATCATCATGATTGGCGAAATTGGAGGACAACTTGAAGCCGATGCTGCAAAATGGATTAAAGCAGACGGAAATCGTAAACCTGTAGTAGGCTTTATAGCAGGTGAAACGGCTCCAAAAGGTAGAACTATGGGACATGCAGGAGCTATTGTTGGAGGTTCTGACGATACTGCTGAAGCTAAAAAACGTATCATGAGAGAATGCGGAATACATGTTGTAGATTCACCTGCAGAAATAGGTAAAAAAGTAAAAGAAGTTTTAGGATAAATAAAATTCTTACTGTATAATAAAAAAACGGAGTTCTATTAGAATTCCGTTTTTTTTTATATCATATTAAAAATCTACTCTACTTTTAAATGAATCACGCTGTAAAATATAGTATCAATTACATCGATCATTCTTTTAATATCTAGCGTGCTCATTTGATCAGTTTTTGATGGTAATTTATATTTCTGTAAAATGTTGTATTCAACCAAAATACCAAACATATCAAAATGGCGGTCTTATACTAAACATTTTACCGTTTTGGGTATTGCCGAAGTTTGGGTTTTAATAGCACAAAGGTACATAAAATGTTCAAATGTTCGATTTAGCACTTCATCCCCGTTTTTGACAATACCTTGTTGGCGGTTCATTGTTTTTAATTTCATTTAGGTTTTTGTCAATTTGTTTTGAATTTATTATAGATTTCTAGACTGCAAATAAAGAGTATAAGTAAACGAATTATGTTAATAAAACTCCAAACTATTGCAAGCCATTTCAAATTAATTTGATTATTGACTTCTTTACTAAAATACAACTTGTCATTAATTTGAAAAACAGCAATTACGGTTAAAATATTTACAATAATTATCAATGTGGTTACTAAAATTAGAGATTTGTATTGTAATTTATTTAAGCGTTTTCTATTTATCCAGATATATAACAAACAAAATACAGTGAGTGTTGCAGGTAATATATGATAATGAGCAGGATTAACTATATAATGAAATTTACTCCAATAAACAGAAATTTCTTTTGGATTATTAGCTAATAAATAATTTGGTATAAAATCTATTTGCTCATATAAATAGCCAAAAAAACTCATTAACAATGAAAATATAAGGACATATATTATTGTATTAAAATTTATTTGCTTTGCATTTCTAAAAGTTTGCATCATTTGTTTTTTGAGTCATCTATATTATTAATTATACCCTTTAAAATTTTTGGAACTATTAATTTATGAAATGGTCTAACAGGTAGAAAATAAAGTCTACCAAACCAGTTGTTAAATTTTACAGTTGTTGAAATAATTAAATTTTTATCCGTTTTGTTTTCAGTTTGCTTGTCTATTAACAAAGAAACCCTAAAATTCAAATGCTTATCGTCTTCGCCCAAAATAACTTCGTTTTCCGTTTTGTCGAATACTTTAAATAGTCCAAGTTGTTCGCCTTTTTCACATTTAAAATTGTCAAGCATTTTTTGTCTGTCTGTTATTCTGCCAGAAGTTTTTAATCCTAATAGTCTAACTAATTTATTTCGCAACACAAATAAATTGTCAATCCATTTTGGTCCGCTTGAAAAGAACAATTTTCCGATTTTAGTAATGTCAATATTTCCATTTTTGTCAATAAAATTTCCTTGAAAACTGTCAATATAATCATAAGATTTTTCGTCAATTTTTAGAAGTGATTTATCAGGAAGTTTGGCTTTACTTATTGTCATTTTAGTTTGATATTTTAGCTGTATCGTTTTTTTATAATGACTGCTAACTTTTGGATTTTCCGAAATTGCAAATTACATTTTTGTAAAATTTAACATCAACAGTATATTCTTGATAATGTGTTTTTTGAGAGTATTTTGAAAATTCGTTATAAATATATTCCGCTACAGTATTGAGAGCTTCAATATTTTTATAGTTTCTATAAGGTTTGTTTTTTGTAATTTTAGTAAAATGCTCTATTACTTTCAAAGTGTCTGTTTGAGCTGTGCTGGTGTAAATTGACAGAATAAAAAATAGGATTGGTAAAAATAAACGGTAGTTTTTCATAATTTTTAATTTACATCCAAGTTTATATAATATTTGCTGATGTCTACTTTTATTTGTTTTGCTTTTTTACTTTTTAAATCGAGCTTTTGCCAGCTATTGGTTGCCTTAATTTTATATTCTTTGCCATCAATTTCAAGTACAATTGGCATAGAAAAATTGGGTTCGGTTGTTACCCATCGATATTCCAAAAACTTTTTCTGTTTGCTTATTTCTAGCTTAGGTATTGTAGTGTAACGTAAATACTGATTAAATATTGCAGTATAGTCACGCTGTATATATTGATTAAAGTAATCTATTACAGTTTTTGTATCGATAATTTTATGTTTAAAAGTTGTACTATAATCATACAATAATTTCCACCAAAGTTCATCATTATCAATACAATGACGTAATGTTTGTAATAGCATAGCGCCTTTTGGATACATATCGCCGCTACCTTCTCTATTTACGCCATAAATTCCAATAATAGGTACATCATTTTTTACATTTTTTTGTAATCCTTTGGCATATTTTAAAGCAGCATCATAGCCTTGAGTACATTCTACATACACAATTTCTGCATATTGTGTAAAACCTTCGTGTATCCACATATCGGCAATATCTGCCGATGTAATACTGTTGCCAAACCATTCATGTCCAGATTCATGAATAATAATGAAATCAAATTTCAAACCAACTCCAGTACCCGACAAATCCATACCCAAATATCCTTTTCTATATTTATTACCATAAGCTACAGCACTTTGATGCTCCATACCTAGATAAGGTGTTTCTACAAGTTTGTACCCATCATTTTCAAAGGGATAAGGTCCAAATTTACTTTGAAAACAATCAAGCATTGGTTTTACTTCTTCAAATTGAATTTTTGCTTTTTCGAGATTTTCTTTCAATACATAATAATCTAAAGAAAGATTTTTATATACATCTTCAAAATGAGCGTAATCGGCAATATTTAAGGTAATATCATAATTGTTTATAGGGTTTTTAACTTCCCAAGACCATAATGTATAATTGTCTTTTTGAGGTGTAGTGCGTATCAATTTCCCATTTGAAACATTCATCAACCCATTTGGAACAGCTATTTCTACCAATGCACCATAATCAGGCTCATCGGTTTGAGAGTCTTTACACGGATACCAAATGCTAGCGCCTTTTCCTTGTACAGCAACGCCTATCCAAGGTTTTCCTTGTGCATCTTTTTTGTACACAAATCCACCGTCCCAAGGTGCATTTTTTGCTTCAATAGGATTTCCTTTATAATATATAGTGATGTTTTGAGTGGTGTTTTCTAGATTATTTTCGGCACTAAAATCAATAAATACAGCATGAAATTCACGTTGATAATTCATTTTTTTATTTTTAAATACAATAGAATCTATGGTCATATTGTCAAATAGGTCTATTTGCATTTTTTGTAACGGACGAATTGTTTTAAACGTAATTTCATTAAAACCTTCAATGTATTTTTTTTCGGGTATAACTTTTAAGTTTAAGTGATATTTTAAAACATCATAATTTGTTCGCTCTGGTCGTAAACCTCCTTGTAATGTATCTTTTCTTGTAGGTTTTTGTTCTTGAGCAAGAGTTGTTACTTGGCTAAGTAATATGCCAAAAATGTATAGTAAAGTTTTAATTTTCATGTATTTATTTTTTAATCAGTAGTTTTTTTATTATAAAATTAAATGATTATTCATAAGACGAATTAAAATCTATAGGGTTTTCTATGGTTAAAAGTTCTTGTGTTATAGGATGCGTAAAAACTAATTGGCTAGCGTGTAAGCAAAGTCTTTTGTTTTTTGTGCCATACAAATCATCTCCAACAATGGGAGTGTGTAAACCCAAATGATGCGAGGCATGAACTCTTAATTGATGCGTTCTACCAGTAATAGGGTAAAAATGAATTAAAGTTTTTCCGTTTTGTGTAGCAATCACTTCATAATCTGTTGTGGCAGGTTTACCATATTCATAACAAACCATTTGATAGGGTCTATTGTCTAAATCTACCCGCAACGGCAAGTCTATTCTTCCTTTTGGTGTTGATATCACTCCGTCTAACAGAGCAATATAAGTTTTCTTTATTTTTCTCTGAATAAATTGACTTTGCAAGGCAGTATAAATATCAATTGTTTTTGCAATAAGCATGAGTCCAGAGGTAGACATATCTAGTCTATGTACCACCAATGGTCCAGTGGCTTTTGGAAACATTTGTTGTACTCTAGTTTGTACAGAGTCGATTATTTCTTTACCGGGAACCGATAAAAATTCTTCGGGTTTGCAAATTACTGCCAAGTAATCGTCTTCATATATAATTTTTAACTCTTTTCCTTCGGCAGGATTGATTGCCAACATATTTTTGTCGGTTTTAATACCTTGAAGCATATGCGATAAAATAGGTTTGCATTTTCCTATACAAGCAGGGTAGTATTGCTTATGTTTTTTAATTTCAGATTTTGGAGATTGTCCCCACCAAAATTCTGCCAATGCAATAGGTTTTAGCTGATGAGTAAATGCATAATGCAAAAGTTTTGGAGCAGCACATTCTCCAGCGCCTGCAGGAGGATTTTGCTGAAATATTTCGCCCAAACTTTTAGATTCTTGATATTGATTTAAAAACGAATAATTTTCAAACAATTGTTGTTGTAGGCTAGCCGATTTTTGTTTTCGTTTTTCTTTTAATGTAGCTAATTGTTCATCAAATATTTGAACTATTTTTTCTTGATTTTCTATACAATAATTCCAATATTTAGTAGCTTTTTTTAGCAGTATGCTATCATTTTTACTCGCTTCGTTAAGTTGATACAGTAATTGTTCTACATCTTCATTATGAGATTCTAATGCTTTTTTACGCATTGTATCGCGAAGTAGTTTGTTTGATTTATTTTTCTCTTTTAAATACGATAAATCGGTTGTTGCTTTTTGTTTTATTTCGGCTAAAAGAGATTTTTCTTTTATATAATCTACATTATTTTCAAATGCCTCAATTTCTTTGTTGTATTGATTGAGTAATTCTTCTCCTTTTTTATAAAAACCATTTTTTTGAAGTGTATCAAAAACAGGAGGCACAAAAAATGAAATATAATTACTTTCGGCTAGTTTGCCAGAAAATGCAGCTAAGTATGCAAGAGATTTATTGGGCAGTTCTACAACCAACACACCAAACATTTTGCCGATAATTAAACCGTTTTGGTGAGGTTGTAACCCAAAATTGTGTTCAAAATCTTGTTGTTTTACGAGATATTCTTGAAGTTCTTCGGCAGCAATTTTAGCTAACGTATGTGGTGTGTAATAAAAAGGGAATGTAAATTTTTGGGGCAATGCAATACTCGAAACATCGGTATTAAAATGCCTTACACAATTTAGTTCCATACTGATTTAATTTTTCTTTAATACCTTGTATTCTTCATAACATTGACTTATTGCGTCAAGTATTTGCAAATCATTGGCAGTTTCTATAAAAGTCTCAGAATAGTTACAATTGGTAAGAATTTCGGCAATTTCTTTTTTATCAATTCCTAAAAGTACGGCTATGGTTTCTCGGTCAAATTTTGTTTCGAGTAAATTACGAACCTTATCATCTTTTTTCATGTCTTTAAGTTTCCGTAATTCTTTAGGTTTTTTAGCAAAGAAATTATAGAGCATATCTGCTGGATTGAATATAGAATTCATAACTCTAGAGAATGCTTTTGGTGAATTTTCGCCTGCTTCATAGGCATTTGGAAGTCCCGAAATACTGTAGCGGTAACTTACTGTTTTTTCTGGAATATACTTTGTGTCTATTTCTAAATAACCCGTAAGGTTGTATTTTCTTACTTTTACTTCTTCTAGCGCAATTGCTTTTTCTGTAAGATAAATTTTTGTAGAACCTTTTTTTATCCAGTCGTTGGTTACTCTTACTCGAATAGATTGAAATCCAATCATAGATATATGTAAGGTGTCATTGGCTTCGGCCTCAATTTCAAAATAGCCAAATTCATTAGTTGAAGCGCCTTTTGCCTTATCAATATTAATAATATTAACATTAATCAAAGGCATTAAATTTTGGCTATTGTGTATGGTTGCAGAAACTTTCTGGCGTTGAAAATTTTGAGCAGAAAGTGTAAGTGGAATAAAAACCAATAAAAAAACTGTAATATATCTCATAGTACTTTTATGAAAGTTTAAAAGTAATAACTCTATGCGATAAATTACAGTTTTTTTGTAATTATTATCAATTAATTAACAGTTATGCGTTTCGGCTTCTTCTGCTTTTAGCTTGTTCAAATGAGCGCGTATTGCTTTTGTTTTCTGAACGTCTAGCTGGTTTATCTGAAGTAGAAGTACGCTCTCGTCTAGATGAAAAACCTCTCTCAGAATTATTTTCAAAGTTTCTTGGTTTAAAACCTGTTCCGCTTCGATCTCTACGTTCTCTCTTGTCGCTACTTCCAGATGATTTTCGACCATTATGATCTCTACGTCCGCTATTGCGTGAACCTCCGTCGTTTTTAGAAATTTCAACATTAATGCGTCTTCCTTCTAGTACAAAACCATTCAAAGTATCCATTACTTTGTCTACATGTTCTGCATCTGTATTAAAGAAAGAGAAACCTTCTTTAACATCTACTTTAAATACATCATCTCTGCCTAAATCTAGAGTTTCTTTTAAGAAATCTTTTAAATCCATCCAGTTAAAATTATCTCTTGATCCAATATTGATAAAGTATCTTACTGCATCTCCAGCTTCAAAAGTTCTAGCTTCGCTATTGCGTTCGCCACGCGTTTCATTAGATAAATCTTTTTTCTTTTTATAATAATTAAGAAAACGATTAAATTCTACAGAAACCATTTTTTTAATTAATTCTTCTTTCGATAAATCTTGTAAAACATCGTTTATAGCAGGTAAATAGCTATCTATTTCATGATCTACTTCGGTATCTTTGATTTTGTTGGCTAAATGCAACAATTGAATTTCGCAAATTTCAATACCAGATGGAATAGGTTTTTCTTCAAACTTTTGTTTGATTATTTTTTCTATTGCATGAATTTTTCTCAATTCACTTTTGGTAACAATTACAATAGAGGTACCAAGTTTTCCTGCACGACCTGTTCTTCCAGAGCGGTGGTTGTAGGTTTCTATTTCATCGGGTAATTGGTAGTTTACTACGTGTGTAATATTATCTACATCTATACCACGAGCTGCTACATCGGTAGCAACCAACATTTGTATTTGTCTACCGCGAAACGATTTCATTACCCCATCGCGTTGCGCTTGCGATAAATCTCCATGCAAAGCAGCAGCATTGTAACCATCTTCAATAAGTTTTTCGGCTATAGCTTGAGTATCTCTTTTTGTTCTACAAAAAACAACCGAAAAAATATCAGGGTTTGCATCTGCCAATCGTTTTAATGCTTCATATCTATCACGAGCATTTACTACATAAAATTCGTGCGAAACTGTAGATGATCCAGAATTTTTTGCACCAACAGTAATTTCTTCGGGCGAAACCATGAATTTTTTGGCAATTCTAGCAACTTCTGCAGGCATTGTAGCCGAGAATAACCATGTATTTTTCTCATCTGGAGTGTCAGACAATATAGAAACAATATCGTCGTAAAAGCCCATATTGAGCATTTCGTCTGCTTCATCAAGAATACAATAATTAATATTCTTAATGTTTACAAAGCCTCTATTTATCATATCTTGCATACGACCTGGTGTTGCAACAATAATTTGAGCGCCTCGTTTTACATCTTTGGCTTGTTCGGTTATGCTTGCACCTCCATAAACTGCCACTGTATGTAAACCTTTTACATATTTTGAGTATTGTTTAATCTCGTTGGTAATTTGTAAGCATAATTCTCGTGTAGGAGAGAGTATTAAAGCTTGAGTGCTTCTATCTTCTGCATCGATTTTTTGTATTAGCGGAAAACCAAATGCCGCTGTTTTCCCTGTTCCTGTTTGCGCAAGGGCTACAAGATCTGTGTTTTGTTCCAATAGTACTGGAATCGCCTTTTCTTGGACTTCTGACGGATTTTCAAATCCTAGATCTTTTATCGCCAGCAGTAGCGATTCATTCAGACCTAATTGTTCAAATTTATTCATAAAGTATTTTAAATTGGTTACAAATGTACGTTTTATAAACCACAATTGCTAATATGTTGTGTAATTGGTTGTTAAATTATTACTACTTAAAATACTTGATTGGCATTAATTTTTAAAATATTATTAAAAATTAGCCTTATTTATTGATTATTTTCTGAACAAAAGTCGTGTCGAGCCAATGGTTAAATTTAAATCCTATTTGTTTCATTTCACCTACAATTTCAAATCCTTTTTTTACATGAAAATCGATACTGTTTTTATTTTTAGAATCAATAACCCCTATCATTACATGTTTGTTTTGAACTTGAGCAAGCTCGATAAGTTTGTCCAACAGAGCACTACCAATGCCTTTATGATGAAAATGATGATCTACATAAACAGAGTGTTCTACAGTATATTGGTAAGCATCTCGGGTTCTAAACTCGCTGTAGTAGCCAAATCCTACAATTTTTTCATCTATTTTGGCTGTTATAATAGGAAAGCCTTTATCTAATTTATCTTGAAAAATTTGTTCTTGGTGTTCTATTGTACGCAAGTTGTAATCGTACAATGATGTGGTGTTTTGAATGTTGTAATTGATAATTTCTATTATAGAAACCAAGTCATGGGGTTGATATGTTTGTATAACGATAGACATAGCTAAAACTTTATTGTTTCAAATGTAAGTAATAATGTGAAAGAAATTTACGGTTTAAAAAGTAAAAATTCTTTTATTAGTGTAATTTTGCAACTTATACTAGCATTAAAAATGATTTACCCTAAAATTCCGTTGGCACAATCTGTAATTGAGATTTTTAAAGCCAAAGGTGTTCAACATATTGTAATTTCACCAGGTTCTCGAAATGCTCCTTTAACCATTGGTTTTACGAGCAATCAAGATTTTCAAACCTATAGCATTCCAGATGAACGCAGCGCTGCATTTTTTGCTTTGGGTATGGCACAACAACTTCAAAAACCTGTAGTCGTAGTATGTACTTCGGGTTCGGCACTTTTAAACTATTACCCTGCTTTGGCAGAAGCATTTTACAGTCAAATACCTTTTATTGTAGTATCAGCCGATCGTCCAAAAGATAAAATAGATATTGGAGATGGGCAAACGATACGTCAAGAAAACGTGTTTGAGAATCACAGTTTATACAATGCCAATTTAGCAGAAAATGCTTCAAAAGATAACGATGCCTTAATTTGTAATGCTATAGATATAGCAATAGATAAATGCGGCCCCGTGCATATAAATGTTCCTTTTGAAGAGCCTTTGTATCAAACAGTAAATGAGTTACAAGTTTCTGTAAATATTACTACTCTTGAAAAAGAGCCGAATGAGCCTATAGATTTTTCGGAGTTTTTATACACATGGAATACAGCTCGTAAAAAAATAGTTTTAATAGGCGGTATGTATCCTAATGTTGTTGAAAAACAATACATAGAAGCTTTAGGAAATGACACTTCGGTACTTGTACTAACAGAAGTAACTTCAAATGTACATCACAACAATTTTATCAATCATATAGATACCCTCATTACCACTTTTAGCGAAGAAGATTTTGAAAATTTTAAACCTGAAATCTTGCTTACATTTGGAGGAATGATTGTTTCTAAACGTATTAAAGCTTTTTTTAGAAAATATAAACCCAAAGCGCATTGGCATGTAGATACTTTAAGAGCTTACGATACTTTTGGAGTGCTATCGCAACATTTTAAAATAGATGCCAATCAATTTTTGAAAATAGTCTATCAAAATACTCCACCAAACAGTAGTAATTATCAGCATGAGTTTTTAAAAATAAATGCCTCTAGAAAAATAAATGCTGTACAATATTTAGAACGCATTCCGTTTTCTGATTTAAAAGTTTTCGAAGTATTACTAAAACATTTACCTCATACTATACAATTGCATATTAGCAATAGTTCACCCATACGATATGCACAATTATTTGAAATAGATTCAAGTATAGAAGTGTTTTGCAATAGAGGCACAAGCGGTATAGATGGTTGTACCTCTACAGCTATTGGAGCTGCTGTAACTACCAGCAAACCTACGGTTTTTATTACAGGCGATATAGGTTTCTTTTACGATAGTAATGCCTTATGGAACAATTATATTCCTCATAATTTTAAATTAATACTAATTAATAATAGAGGAGGAGGTATTTTTAGAATTCTACCTGGGCATACCGAAAATGAAGTATTCAATACATATTTTGAAACCCAACATACGCTTACAGCAGAGTATTTGGCAAAAATGTATGGGCTAGATTATTTTTCGGCACAAAATCTAGAGGACTTACAGCAAACGTTGCCTTATTTCTTTGAAAATAATGATGCCCCAAAAATTTTAGAAATAATTACACCAACAACCATTAATGATGAAGTTTTGCTCCATTTTTTTGAAGCAATGCGCTAATTTTACAAAAAGTATTTATGCAAATAGGAAAATTCAATACATTAACTATAGATAGAGCTACCAAAGTAGGTTTGTTTTTAACCGATGGCAATCAAGACGTTTTATTACCTCAAAAATATGTACCCAAGGGTTATGAAATAGGCGAGGAGATATCCGTTTTTATTTATTTGGATCACGAAGAGCGTTTGGTGGCTACTACATTAAAGCCTTATGTACAACTTCATGAATTTGCGCATTTAAAAGTAAATTACATCAACAAATTTGGTGCTTTTCTAGACTGGGGATTGGAAAAAGATTTGTTTGTTCCGTTTAAAGAGCAAGCAAACCCTATGGAAAAAGACAAACGATACTTAATATATGTCTATCTAGACGATCAAACCAACAGATTGGTAGCTTCTAGTAAAACCAATCAGTTTTTTGAAACTAAAAATATAGAATTAGAACCCAAGCAAGAAGTTGAGGTTATGATTTCTCATTTTTCAGATGCAGGAATTAATGTAATTATCGAAAATAAATATAAAGGTTTGGTATATGCCAATCAAGTTTATGAAAACGATTTAAAACTAGGTAAAAAGCGAAAAGCCTACATACAAAATATCAGACCCGATGGCAAAATAGATGTTGTGTTTCATCCAATAGGTGTAGACAATATTGAACCTGCAGCTCAGCAAATTTTGGAAGAACTTAGAGCAAATAAAGGTTTTTTAGCATTAAACGATGATTCACACCCAGAAGAAATAAAAACAGTTTTAAAAATGAGTAAAAAATCGTTTAAAAAAGCTATAGGTTCGTTATACAAAGCGCACAAAATTCGTATTACTCCACAAGGTATCGAGCTGGTTTCTTAAGAAAGAGTGATTGTTGATTAATTTTATAATATCTTTTCCAACTTAAAATTGATTTCTAATTCTATATTTTTTCGAGTAATTTCCAACCGAATTGTTTTTCCCTCTTCTTCTTTTAACATTTCATTTATTTTTTGAAGCGAATAATTATAGCAACGAGTTCCATTTATAGATTTTATAATATCGTCTTTTTGTATGCCTGCTTTTTCTGCAGGAGAGTTTGGTCTAATGGCAGTAATTACAAATATTGGTTTTAAATCAAACTTGTAGCTAAAATCTTGTATTACTTTTTCTCCTTTAGAATTAGATAAATTGCTTTGAATTTTTTCTTGAACCCATTCAAGTCCTTGATGTCCTATTTCTATACCAGACATATTGTATTGAAATGGATCTTGATATTTTTTATTAGGTTTTACATATAACTTTTCCTTTTGATAATCAAAAACGAGATTAAAACGACTCAATAACTCGCCACCTACAGAGCCTTTTCGGCTACTCAATGAATTAATATTTTGTATATATAAAGAATCCGGAAAAGCAACAATAGGTTCTTTTATGTTGTAAGTTCCAAACTTAACCTCTTTCAATCTACCTCTAAGTCCATACACCTCACCACTAGCTCCTTTACCTAAATAATCAGAAATTGTTTTTTCGGGAATTTTAATTTCTGCATGATGAAATACCCAAAAGGCATCTCCATTGCCTGTATCTACCAAAAAATTATTTTTACTTTTATCAAGCACCACATCGTTAATTTTTTCAATAGCAATGTAAGGTTTGCCTTTGTCAAAAGTAAGAGGTATAGAAGTATACTTTGTTTCTAATTTCTTTTTCCATTTTTTAGATACAGTATTATATACTATTACTTGATGCTTTTGATAGTCAATTTGTATTGGATAATTTTCAAAAAAATAATACCCAATAATACCATTTACAGTAACACCAAGTTGAGAAGAAATATTTATATCTTCATCGAGTACTAAATATAAGGTATGATTTTCATCGGTATATCCATTAATAGAAACTTTATTATCTACAGAACGATAACCCAAAAACGGATCTTTTTTACCAAAACCTGTTATCTCTATACTTTCTATATTTGAAAAATTAACGGTATTAGAATCTTCTAAGCTAAATAAAACCGTTTCTTTTACTCCTGTGTCCAACAGAAAATTTAGTTTAACCCCATTTATTTCTAGAGGAATAATAACAAGATTGTTAATAAATTGAGCTTGTATTACAATTTTATCTTTGGTAGTATTACAATGAAATCCACTTTGTGCAGTAGATATGGTAGAGTATAGCAACAATAAAAATAGTAGCTTGTATTTGAGCATAAAACTATATTTTTATAAAGTTATTAAAAAGGTATGATATTTACAGTTAAAACATAGATTTTAAACAAAAAAATTGCAAATTTGCATTTCAAAAATAAAAAATCATGCCAAATATTTCTAGAAAAGGAATGGAGATGCCTCAATCTCCCATACGCAAATTAGTACCTTATGCAGAAGCTGCTAAGAAAAAAGGACGAAAAGTGTACCATTTAAATATAGGACAACCCGATATAAAAACACCACAAGTAGCACTCGATGCTATAAAAAATACCAATATTACAATACTTGAATACAGTCACTCGGCTGGTTTTGAAAGTTATAGAAATAAACTTGCGGCGAGTTATCAAAAAATAGGTTTACCAATAGCTACAGAAGATATTATTGTAACTACAGGAGGATCTGAAGCTTTGTTATTTGCGCTAGGTAGTACTATGGATGCAGGAGACGAAATTATAATTCCAGAACCATTTTATGCAAATTATAATGGTTTTGCAGTATCATCTGGAGTAAAAGTAGTGCCTGTAGTTTCGGGAATTGAAAATGGTTTTGCATTGCCTCCAATATCCGATTTTGAAAAACTAATTACCAATAAAACCAAAGCGATACTTATTTGCAATCCAGGTAATCCTACGGGGTATTTATATTCTAAAGAAGAAATACAACAATTGGCAAGTTTGGTACAAAAACATGATTTGTTTTTAATAGCTGATGAAGTGTATCGCGAATTTGTGTACGATAATGAGCAACATTATTCTATTATGAATATTGCAGGTATCGAAAACCATGCAATTATGATAGATTCTGTTTCTAAACGTTACAGTATGTGTGGCGCCAGAATAGGTTGTATAGTTTCTAAAAACAAAGAAGTGATGACGGCAGCTTTAAAATTTGCCCAAGCTAGGTTAAGTCCTCCAACGTATGAACAAATAGCAAGTGAAGCAGCTCTAGATACGCCAAAAAGTTATTTTGATGAAGTGATTGAAGAATACAAAGAACGTCGCGATGTATTGGTACGAGAGTTACATAAAATAGAAGGTGTTACTGTAGCTGTACCCAAGGGAGCCTTTTATTGTATAGCTAAATTGCCAGTAAACAATGCCGACGATTTTGCTCAATGGTTATTAGAATCTTTTGAACTTAACAACGAAACTGTTATGGTAGCGCCTGCTGCTGGTTTTTATTCTACGCCAAATATAGGTTTATCTGAAGTTCGTATTGCGTATGTGTTAAAGAAGGAAGACTTGGTAAAATCGTGTGAAATATTAAAGGCAGCCTTAATAGAATATAAAGCCTTATCTTGATTTCTAAAATATTAATAGGTATAAAAAATGCCCCAAATAGTGTCTAACTTTTTGGGGCATGTTCAATTTCATTAAACCTTTTTTATTGTAGAATATTATTTTTAATTATGTGAATGAAAATTCTCGACACGTTTCATTCCAATAATTTCTGGTGCGTGTAAAACAAGAGGGAATTGCTCTATTTTTACAGAACTACTATCCAATCCAAAACCTTTTTCTTCAGATAAACTGAATTTTTTAAGGAAGAAATAAGAGTTCATAACAATGTTTTCAAAGAAAGTTAAGTCACTATCATTAGATAAGAATTTTTCTGATAGTACAAATTTAAAGTCTCCTATAATATTATTTTTATTTAAAGATTCGTAACGACTTGTAATGTCTACTTCGCCATTTTTTACCATATCTTTAATTACTTCCTTAAACATCAAATTAATTTTTGTAGGTTCTCTAAATCCTAAATAAAAATCAATTCTATAAATATCGTCTTTAATAATTTCTGAAACTCGGTATTCTTTTCTATATGGCTCCCCCAAAATATTAACATGTATAAACCAATAAATATCGGCTCTTTTAGGTCTTTTTTGTAAAATAGAATACATTACTTTTTCTTCAATTTCATCTATTCTATTCGAATTGGTCATATATACCAAATGTGTAGCATATTTCGGAATAGATAGATCCAAACTCAACTCGGCCAATACTTTTTTGTAGGTTTCAATTTTTACAATTTTAGTATAATTCTTACTAATGCGTTTTGCCATAAACCAAGTTCCCATAATTGCAATGAGTAACGAAGCTATAATTAAAGTAACAAAACCTCCGTGTGTAAATTTCGGCAAAATTGCTCCCAAAAAGCTAAATTCTATGATAGAATATATAGCGATAAGAGGAATAATAAAAGACATATTTACACGCTTCAATATTAAATAGAAAGTAAGTAATATGGTAGTCATAATCATACAAAGCACAATAGCTAAGCCATAGGCATGCTCCATATTTCCAGATTCTTTAAAGTACAAAACAATACCAATACAACCAAGTAATAATAGCCAATTTATAGATGGTATATACAGTTGTCCTTTTAATTCGGTAGGATAATTAATTTTAACTTTGGGCCAAAAATTAAGTCGCATAGCTTCATTTATTAAAGTAAATGAACCACTAATTAAGGCTTGCGAAGCAATTACAGCAGCTAGTGTAGCAATTACAACCCCAATAGGTTGAAACCAATCACTCATAATTAAATAAAATGGATTTCCAGCTTCGCCACCTAATTGTTTTAAAGTTTTACCTTCATGAGTAATTAAGTAAGCACCTTGTCCAAAATAATTAAGTAACAACATTAGCTTTACAAATATCCAACTTATTCTAATATTTTTTCTTCCACAATGCCCCATATCAGAATATAAAGCTTCGGCTCCTGTAGTACATAAAAACACAGAGCCCAACACAAAATAACCTTCTGGGTGTGCTTGAAGTAAATGGTATGCGTAATAAGGGTTTATCGCTTTGAGTACAGATAAATCATCAAAAATATGTATCATGCCAAGAATTCCCAACATACTAAACCAAACAAGCATCATAGGAGCAAAGAATTTACCCACCAATTTAGTTCCAAATTGCTGAATGGTAAATAGCACAATTAAAATACCAATAACAATGGCTTGTATGGTTGAGGTTTCCATAGGCAAAAAGTTATTTATACCTTCTACAGCAGATGAAACCGAGATTGGAGGGGTAATAATACCGTCTGCAAGTAGTGCACTACCTCCAATAATTGCAGGCACGATGAGCCATTTTATTTTGGTTCGCTTTACTAAGGCATATAATGCAAAAATTCCACCCTCACCATGATTATCGGCACTTAAGGTAATAATTACATATTTTAATGTAGTCTGCAATGTAAGTGTCCAAAATATACAAGAAATTCCGCCCAAAACTATATCTGAAGTAATTGCATAATTTCCAAGAATGGCTTTCATTACATAAAGTGGAGAAGTACCGATATCTCCATAGATAATGCCAAGGGTAACTAATAGACCTCCTAAACTAAGTTTACTATGAAGGTCGCTATGATTGTGTGTACTCATGATGTGTAAAAAGTTCACAAATTTAGTGTTTTTACAAAATCAAATAAAAAAAGCATCGAAAAATATCGATGCTTTTTTTATTTGGAGAAGGTTTCTTGAAATTTTAAACCTGTTTTTTGTATAAAAAAGTATTTTTAAGCTTCACTTTCAGCCTTATTTACTTGTACACTAAGCTCTTCTATTCCTTCTTCTTTGTCCATGATAATTTCATCGCCTGCCATAATTTTTGATGTAATAATTTCTTCGGCCAAAGTATCTTCTACATATTTTTGAATAGCTCTTTTCAAAGGTCTAGCTCCAAATTGCTTATCGTAGCCTTTTTCGGCAATAAACGCTTTAGCACTATCGGTCAAAATCAATTTATAGCCTAAATCTGCAATACGAGCATATAGTTTTTTAAGCTCAATTTCGATAATTTTGTCAATATCATGTTTTTCCAAAGCATTAAATACAATAACATCATCTATTCTATTTAAAAATTCTGGAGCAAAAGTTTTCTTTAAAGCATTTTCAATCACACTTTTTGAATGTTCATCTGCTTGCGCTACTTTGGCAGAAGTTCCAAAACCAACACCTTGTCCAAAATCTTTAAGTTGGCGTGCACCAACATTCGAAGTCATAATGATAATGGTATTTTTAAAATCGATTTTTCTGCCCAAACTATCGGTTAAATAGCCATCGTCTAAAACCTGAAGCATCATGTTAAATACATCTGGATGTGCTTTTTCTATTTCATCGAGTAAAACAACACAGTAAGGCTTTCTTCTTACCTTTTCTGTTAATTGTCCGCCTTCTTCATAGCCAACATATCCTGGAGGCGCACCTACCAATCTAGATATAGCAAACTTTTCCATATACTCACTCATATCGATACGAACAAGTGCGTCTTCAGAATCGAATAGTTCTTTGGCTATTACTTTGGCCAACTGTGTTTTTCCAACGCCTGTTTGCCCTAAAAATATAAACGAACCAATAGGTCTATTTGGATCTTTTAAGCCAGCACGATTTCTTTGTATTGAACGAGCAATTTTCAACACGGCTTCGTCTTGACCTATAACTTTACCTTTTATTAAATCGGGCAAATTAGCAAGTTTATTACTTTCTGTTTGTGCAATTCTATTTACAGGAATTCCGGTCATCATAGAAACTACATCAGCAACATTGTCTTCGGTAACTTCTATTTTATTATTTTTAGAGTCTTCTTCCCATTTTTCTTGGGCAATAGCCAAATCTTTTTCTATTTTTTTCTCATCATCACGCAATTTGGCAGCCTCTTCATATTTTTGTTTTTTAACAACCGAATTTTTTTGTTCACGCACTTCTTCAAGTTGTCTTTCCAAATCGAGTATTTGTTTTGGTACATCAATATTCGTAATATGAACACGAGAACCTGCTTCATCTAGAGCGTCAATTGCTTTATCTGGCAAAAAGCGTTCAGACATATACCGATCTGTAAGTTTTACACAAGCTTCTATAGCTTCTGGCGTGTAAATTACATTGTGATGATCTTCATATTTAGCTTTAATATTGTTAAGAATAGTAATGGTTTCAGGTACCGATGTAGGTTCTACTATTACTTTTTGAAATCTTCTTTCTAAAGCGCCATCTTTTTCAATATATTGTCTATACTCGTCTAGGGTTGTAGCACCAATACATTGTATTTCGCCACGAGCTAAAGCAGGTTTAAACATATTCGAAGCATCGAGAGAACCTGTTGCTCCTCCAGCACCTACAATTGTGTGAATTTCATCTATAAATAAAATAATATCGTCATTTTTTTCAAGCTCGTTCATCACGGCTTTCATACGTTCTTCAAACTGCCCTCTATATTTTGTGCCTGCTACAAGCGAAGCCAAGTCTAGCGTAACAACACGTTTGTTAAATAAAATGCGAGATACTTTTTTTTGTATAATTCGAAGCGCTAAGCCTTCGGCTATGGCCGATTTACCAACTCCAGGTTCTCCAATAAGTAATGGATTGTTCTTTTTTCTTCGGCTAAGTATTTGAGAAACTCGTTCAATTTCTTTTTCTCTACCTACTACAGGGTCGAGTTTACCTTCTTCGGCAAGTTCTGTTAAATCTCGCCCAAAGTTGTCCAATACAGGAGTTTTAGACTTTTTATTGGTTTTACCACTCGGACTATTAAAACTTCCTTCTTTCATACCCTCATCATTTCCTGAATCTTCATGGTACGATTCGTTTCTTGGCAAATTATCTGAAAAATCTTCTTCTTGTGGTGTCATATTTACATATTGTTCTTTAGCTGATTCGTAATCAATTTTTAATTTATTAAGCAATTTGGTTGTAGGGTCATTTTCATTTCTTAAAATACATAAAAGTAAATGAGCTGTACTTATAGAAGAACTTTGGAACACTTTGGCCTCCAAAATAGTTGTTTTCAAAGCTCTTTCTGCCTGACGTGTAAGGTGTAAATTCTTTTTCTCGATGTTAATATCTGGCGTAGTATTGGCAGGGCTTAGCACCTCTACTTTATGTCTTAATAAATCTAAGTCTACATTCAAATTATTTAAGATTGAAATAGCTTTACCATTACCGTCGCGCAAAATGCCAAGCATAAGGTGTTCTGTGCCAATATAATCATGACCAAGCCTTAATGCCTCTTCTTTACTGTATGCTATTACATCTTTTACCCTTGGAGAAAAATTATCATCCATAATAGAAATCAATATAGTTTTTTTGTAAAAATAATAATTATTGTTTTAAATTCTAAACAAAAACCGTGCAATACTATTTTGTGTCAGCTAATAGACAAAAATAACAAAACATAAAAAAGACAATCTTTACTTTTTTATCAACCAATACAAAGATATTTTTTGTTGATAAAAACCGTAAAATACTACAAAAAAACACGTTAAAAAAATAAAAAAAGCTGTATATTGCACGTTTGAATTTTAATTATTAAATTTTAAATATAAGAATATGTCAGACGGAGAAAAGCTGATTCCTATTAACATAGAAGACGAAATGAAATCTGCCTACATCGATTATTCGATGTCAGTAATTGTTTCCAGAGCCTTACCAGATGTGAGAGATGGTTTAAAACCAGTACACCGAAGAGTTTTGTACGGAATGTATGACTTGGGCGTTTTTTCAAATAGAGCACATAAAAAATCGGCTAGAATTGTTGGAGAAGTTCTAGGTAAATACCACCCACACGGAGATTCTTCTGTATACGATGCTATGGTGCGTATGGCTCAAGAATGGAGTTTACGCTACTTATTGGTAGATGGGCAAGGTAACTTTGGATCTATAGATGGTGATAGCCCTGCTGCTATGCGTTATACAGAAGCGCGTATGAAAAAAATGTCAGAAGACATAATGGCAGATATTGATAAAGAAACGGTAGATTTTCAACTTAATTTTGACGATACATTACAAGAGCCTACCGTAATGCCTACTCGTATTCCAAACCTGCTTATCAACGGAGCATCGGGTATTGCTGTAGGTATGGCTACCAATATGCCTCCACATAATTTATCTGAGGTAGTAGATGGAACTTTAGCGTATATTGACAATACAGAAATTGAAATTGATGAGTTAATGCAACACATCAAAGCTCCCGATTTTCCTACAGGAGGTGTAATATATGGCTATGATGGCGTTCGCGAAGCATTTAAAACGGGTAGAGGACGCATTGTGCTAAGAGCCAAAGTAGGTTTTGAAGAAGTAAACGGAAGAGAAGCGATAATTGTTACCGAAATACCTTATCAGGTAAATAAAGCGGAAATGATTAAAAAAACCGCCGATCTTATCAATGATAAACGAATTGAAGGAATATCAAACATTCGCGACGAGTCGGATAGAAGCGGAATGCGTGTTGTTTACGAATTAAAAAGAGATGCAGTACCCAATGTAGTACTCAATATGCTTTTTAAATATACCCAACTCCAATCTTCATTTAGCGTGAACAATATTGCTTTGGTAAACGGTAGACCGCAAATGTTGAATTTAAAAGATTTAATTCACTATTTTGTAGAACACCGTCACGATGTTGTTGTAAGACGTACCAAATATGAATTAAGAAAAGCCGAAGAACGTGCACATATATTAGAAGGTTTAATTATTGCTTCCGATAATATTGACGAGGTTATTGCATTAATAAGAGCTTCAAAAGATGGCGACGAAGCAAGAGCCAAACTTATAGAGCGATTTAATTTATCTGAAATTCAAGCTCGTGCTATTGTAGAAATGCGTTTAAGACAACTTACAGGTCTTGAACAAGATAAATTGCGTGCAGAATATGAGGAAATCATGAAATTAATTCAGCACTTAAAAGATTTGTTAGACAACAAAGATTTAAGAATGAATTTAATTAAAGAAGAACTCCTCGAAGTAAAAGAAAAATATGGTGACGAAAGACGTTCTCAAATTGAATATTCTGGAGGCGATGTAAGTATCGAAGATTTAATTGCCGATGAAAATGTAGTAATTACCATATCTCACGCAGGATACATTAAGAGAACTTCATTATCTGAATATAAAACACAAAATAGGGGTGGTGTAGGTCAAAAAGGAGTAGCCACAAGAGATCAAGACTTTTTAGAGCATTTATTTGTAGCTACAAATCACCAATACTTATTGTTCTTTACCCAAAAAGGTAAGTGTTTTTGGATGAGAGTGTACGAAATACCAGAAGGTTCAAAAGCAAGTAAAGGGCGTGCTATTCAAAACTTAATAAATATCGAGTCAGACGATAAAGTAAAAGCGTTTATTTGTACACAAGACTTAAAAGACGAAGAATACACAAATAGTCACTATGTAATTATGGCTACCAAAAAAGGAATTGTTAAAAAAACACCTTTGGAGCAATACTCACGTCCAAGACAAAATGGTATAAACGCCATAACAATTCGAGAAGACGACGAACTATTAGAAGCAAAACTTACCAATGGCGAGAGCCAAGTACTTATTGCAGTTCGTAGCGGTAAACTCGTTCGATTTGAAGAAGGCAAAACACGTCCAATGGGTAGAACAGCATCGGGTGTAAGAGGTATAACACTTGCAAACGATCAAGACGAAGTAATTGGCATGGTTTCTGTAAACGACATGAATAGTGAAATATTGGTAGTTTCTGAAAAAGGCTATGGTAAACGTTCTTCACTAGAAGACTATCGTATTACAAACCGTGGAGGTAAGGGTGTAAAAACATTAAATATTACCGAAAAAACAGGAGCTTTAGTTTCTATAAATAGCGTTACCGATGCAGATGATTTAATGATTATAAATAAATCGGGTATAACTATACGAATGGAAGTGTCAGATTTAAGAGTAGTAGGTAGAGCCACTCAAGGGGTTCGACTTATCAACATAAAAGGAAACGATTCTATTGCTGCGGTAACCAAAGTAATGAAAGAAGACGAAGAAAGTGCTGAAGATCAATCTGAAAATTCTGAAATTGAAGCATCAAACAACGAAGAATAATTTTAATTTAAAAGTTTACTGCAAGTTAGGAGCAATTCTAAAATTGTACTAAACAATAAAACAAAATGTAATAGATTATGAAAATTAAAAATTTAATTGTCGCTGGTACTATTATGCTATCAGTTGCAACTTTTGCTCAAAAAGATGAGCTTAAGACATTAAAAAAACTTTACGCAAAAGATTTTATAAAAGGAGAAGACTTAGCAACCTACAAAGCTACAATTTCAAAATTGGAAACTTTGGCTACAGAAGAAGGAGACAAAGTTTATACAAATTTCTATAAAACCATGTTACCTTTTATAGAAATGAACAATTTAGGGCCAAATCCAAACCCTGCCGAATTAATGAAATTATTAAATCCTACAGCCATTACAAACTTTGCTACCGGATTGAATGCTACCTTAGAATACGAAGCCAAAACAGGTAAAAAAGTGTATACAGATGATATTAATGAAACTGTTGCTGGAATTAAACCTGCGCTTTGGCAAATGGTTGTTGCCTACGATGGTATGAAAAAGCATAAAGAAACCGCCGATGTGTTGTACGCTACTTATACATTAGACAAAAAAGAGAAAGAAAAATTATACTATGCTGCAAACTACTATATCCAAGCAAAAGAAAATGATAAAGCGTTAGAATGTTTTCAAACATTGAAAAAAGAAGGATATACAGGCGAAGGAACAGCATATTATGCTACGAACAAAGAAACAAAAAAAGAAGATTTGTTCAACACAAAAGAAGAGCGTAACTTATTTGTACAATCTGGAACACACGAAAAACCACGTGATGAAAAAATCCCTTCAAAAAAAGGAGAAATTGTCAAAAATATCGCGTTAATATTGGTAGAAAAAGGTAGAACAGATGAGGCTAAAGCTGCATTTTTGGAAGCTAGAAAAGAAAATCCAAACGATGTAGGACTTATTATCGAAGAAAGTAATATGTACTACCGATTAAAAGACATGAAAAAATACCAAGAATTGGTAAACGAAGCTTTAGCAAAAAATCCAAATGATCATGAATTAATTTACAATCTTGGGGTAGTTTCTGCAGAAGCGGGTAATTATGCAGATGCCGAAAAATATTACAACAAAGTAATACAATTAAAACCTGATTATTACAACGCTTACTTAAACCTTTCAGATTTAAAATTAAAACCAGATGCAAAAATTGTAAAAGAAATGAACGCTCTAGGTACATCTGATAAAGATATGAAAAGATACGAAGTACTAAAAGCCGACAGACAAAAAATATTCAACGAAGCATTGCCATTACTAGAAAAAGCCTACGAACTTAAACCCGATGATGAGGTTGTAAAAAGCAATTTGATGTCTGTTTACAATTTCTTAGAAATGACAGATAAATACAAAGCTTTAAAGGCTAAAAAATAAAGCAGTATAAAGATTAGAACCAACAAAAAAAGGGGGCATGTTCAAATACAACAGCCTCTTTTTTTATACCATCTAATATGCTAAAACGTACAATGTGAATAACACAATTTTTTTAAAATACTCAAAAAGGTATTTTACTAGTCCGTTATTACTATTTTTATTATACTGTAAGATACAATCGAGTTTACAAGATTTCATGTATGATAGTATCATTTGATAGTATTATAAATGTATAAAAAACATGAATTTTACTTCGTATTAAAATTGCTATTAATTTTTTATGTAATAACATACAACAAATAGTAAACTAGATTTTATATTTTCAAAGTTTATTAAGTCGGTATATTTTCCATTTTTTTCAATCCAATTACATAATCATAAATAAATTTGTACAAATAATGAATTCCTTTTACTTTCATTTCAAAATTTAAATCTAAATAATCAATAGTAATTTGAAAACGGTTTAATTAATTTTTAAAAGCAGATGGTACTTCAACTAAATTTCTAAAACGATATCTAATATATTTTTTATTCTCTACTAAAAATATCTGCCAAACTTTCACTTTGAGCAATAACTCTATCAGCTTCCATTTTGGCAACGTCTGGTGGATAGCCGTAGCGCATTAATATTTTTTTTACGGTTAAGCGCAGTTGCGCTCGTACATCATCACGTTTACTCCAATCTACAGTTGCATTTTTTCGTATTACATCAACTATCGTATGTATCAAATCTTTCATTTTATCATCATCCAAAAAAGATGTAGAATCGTTATCTTTTAAAACGCTATAAAATGCATATTCTTCAGGTGTTAGCCCTAAGTCTTGAGATTTTTTATCTTCCAATTGCATTTCTTTTGCAATCTCCGATAGCTCATGCAATACTTGTGCAGAATCTATTTGATTATTATGATAACGCTTCACAACCGTTTCTAACATTTCGGAAAACTTTTTACCTTGAACTAGATTTTTTGTTTTTCTGACTTTAACTTCGTCACTCAATAATTTTTTTAGTAATTCAAATGCAAGATTCTTTTGTTGCATATTTTTTACTTCCAATAAAAACTCGTCCGATAATATGCCAACCGATGGAGCTTTTATTCCTGCTGCTTCAAAAATATCTATCACACCATCACTAGATAGTACTTCATCTACAATTTGCTTTATAGCAGTTTCTACTTCGTAATCTGATTTTATGCCAGTACTACTAAACTTATTTATTCTTGACTTTACGGCTTGAAAAAAAGCTACACCATCTTTTATTCTATCGGCTTCTGCACTCGGAATAGACATAGCAAATAATCTCGATAACAGAGTAACTTCTTTTAAAAAACGGTCTTTTAAAGCATCACTAGATAATATAAAGTTTTGAGCACCTAGTAATATTTGTAACCTCTCAGCTGTTTCCGAAACAAAATAAGCTTTAAAATTATAGCCGTTAAACATTTGCTCTATCACCTCAAACTTTTCTTTCATTCCCGCAATAGCCTCTTTTATATCAAATATGGGAGTTCCCTCACCGCCACTTTGTAAATAGATTGCCATTGCGTTTCTCAAATCCTGACCAATTCCTATATAATCAACAATTAATCCGCCTGGTTTGTCTTTATACACTCGGTTTACTCTTGCAATAGCTTGCATCAAATTTGCACCTTGCATTTTTTTATCAACGTACATCGTGTTTAAACTTGGTGCATCAAAACCAGTAAGCCACATATCTCTAACAAGAACTAACTTTAATTCATCATTAGGGTCTTTCATTCTTGTTGCTAAATATTTCCGTTCGTTTTTTGTAGTATGATGCGGTTGTAACAAAGCAATATCATCAGACGAGCTAGTCATTACAACTTTTAGTTGCCCTTTGTCAATATCACAATGATGCCATTCTGGTTTTAATGCTACAATTTCATCATATAGTTTTGCGCAGATTGTTCGGGTCATGCAAACAATCATTGCCTTGCCCTCAAATACTTCTTGACGTTTTTCAAAATGGGTAACAATATCTCTCGCAATATCTTTCAATCGGTCAGTATGCCCTACAACGGCATCAATAGTCGCTACGTTTTGTTTGGCTTTTTCCAATTGTTCTTCGGTAGCATCTGCAATAGCATTAATTTCAGCATCAATTGTAGCTGTGGTAGCATCGTCCAATTTTATTTTTATCAAACGCGATTCATAACTTATAGGTACGGTTGCACCATCATCAACGGCTTGTTTTATATCGTAAACGTCTATATAATCTCCAAAAACGGCTGGTGTAGATTTGTCTTCTTTTTCTATGGGTGTTCCAGTAAATCCTATGTATGAGGCATTTGGCAGCGCATCACGTAAGTATTTTGCATTACCATAGCGTGTTTCCATTCCGTTTTCGGTTTCTACTTCTTTACCTGCAAAACCATATTGGCTTCGGTGGGCTTCATCGGCAATTACTACTATATTGGCTCTTTCCGACAACGTTTCATAAACATTGCCTGTTTCTGGAGAAAATTTTTGAATAGTGGTAAAAATTACACCACCACCAGAAACTTTTAATAATTCTTTAATATGTTCTTTACTTTCAGCTTGTATTGGTTTTTGCCGTAACAAACCAACGCAATTACCAAATGTCCCAAATAATTGGTCGTCCAAATCATTACGGTCGGTTAAGATTACAAGGGTTGGGTTTTCCATTAACAGATGCGTAATAATTTGTCCGCTATAAAAAACCATAGTTAACGATTTTCCGCTTCCTTGTGTATGCCAAACCACACCTGCTTTTCTATCTCCATCGGTGCTGTGCGTGGCTCGTATGGTTTGTGCAACTGCTTTTTGAACCGCATAATATTGATGATATGCGGCTACTTTTTTAACTTTGGTTTGAAAAATCAAGCCTGTTTTTGGGTCTTTCTTTTCTTCCGATTCAAAAACAGTACAGTAACGTATCAGTTCTACCAATGTTTTTTTATCTAACATGTATTCCGTTAGAATTTGCAACTCGGTTTTAACGTCATTATCATTATTTTTTGGAGATTTCCAAGGCAAGTATCTCGAAAAAGGTGCAGAAATACTCGATGCTTTGGCATCAATCCCATCAGAAATTACACAAAGTGCATTGTAATAAAAAATACTTGGAACGGTGCTTTTATAAGTTTGTATTTGCTGAAAAGCTTTCAAAATAGTTGCTTTTTCATCGGTAGCATTTTTCAACTCTATAAAAACCAATGGCAAACCATTAATGTAAATCACTACATCAAAACGTTTTTCGTTGTTGTTTTCTTGAACAACTAATTGGTTTACTACCCAAAAACTATTGTTTTCAATATGCTCCGTATCTAGTAAAGTAACCGGAATACCAATGCTATTTTCTCCTTTGGTATATTCTACCGTTACACCATTGGTAAGATAGTTATGAAAACGTTCGTTGTTTTCCATAATATCATCGGTACCCAAGTGGAGTATTTTTTGAAACGCTTCTACACGTGCCGATTCGGGTAGAGTAGGGTTAAGATTTTTTAAACAGGCTGCAAAATGATTTTCAAAAATAACCGAAGCAAAAGTCAAACGTTGGGCATTATCACTATAAGGTGCAATGTCTGGCCCATAATAATAGGTGTATCCTTGTCCTTGCAATTGTGCAATGAGCGATTGTTCTATGTGGTTTTCGGAAATATTTGCCATTAATTATATTTATCTGTATCTAAATGTTTACCGATATATCCAATGTAAATTTTATTGTTTTCAGGATAAAAATGAAATCTAAGATTCCCACTTGTTTTGATATGAAGTTCAAAACAGAGTCTTCTTCCATCAGGCATAGAAAATATTCTCTGATTAAAATATTTCCTTTGTTCCATAGTTTTTTTTGATTCAGGAGAAATATCTAGAGATGATTTTTGATTTGCTTCATTGTAATTAAAATTACCTTCACTCCAATTTTCTGATACATATCTATCTAATTCAACTAATTTATCTTTTATTAATGTTAAATAAGTGCCACCTATTTTTTTTAAATCGTATTCAATACCAGGGCATAATACTATGTTAGAAAAAAGCATTTCTCTTCTCTCCCAGAAGGTTTCAGGTGTTAATTCCCAAAGATATTTAGATTTAAAAGCTTCATATTTAAATTTAGAATTTATATGCTTTTCATTTATTGCATCTTCAAATGATGCACCATAAAACGAATTATATATTTTAAATATTGAATTATCAAAATCATTAGTACAGTGATAAATAACATTTATTGACTTTAGTGATTCTATTAGTTTTGGTACTACTGTACATGCAAATTGGATATCCTCAAAATGAGTAAATATAACATCACTTAAAATACCCATTTTAGTTTCAAAAAACCATATATCTTCATTCTTTAAAAATACATCTTCTGGTTTTGGTTCATCAATAATTAACTCATTTAACAAAATAAAATTTTCTTCAATTTCAGACGAAGAAGCATTTATATAACCAATGGGGGATAGATAAAAGTTAAACATTCCTTCTAGTTTTAGTTAATTCCATAAAATCAATCTGAGTTTGGTCAAAAAAACCTTTTGGCCATTCACTTAATTCTCCTTTTTCGGTTATCGAGATTGATTTTACTGTTGGTTGTTGTTTTACACCTAAAACTTTATCTTCTTCTAATTCTTCTTTAGATTTTAGTTCTCTGTAAAAGTAATTAATTGTAACTTTTGAGTTATCGATAACTTTCTTTGCCACTGCTATTTGAATACCATTTATAATATGATCGCTGTGGGTTTCAACAATTATTTTCACACCTGAATTTGCCATTACACCCAAAAAATAGCCCATTTTGGATTGAGCAGAAGGATGTAAATGTGCCTCTGGATTTTCAATAATTAATATTCTTTCTTTTTTAGCTATAAGACAAGCAACAATAATTGGTAATGAATAGCTAATACCAAAACCTGTATTTGTTGGTGATATTGGTTTTCCTTGCGAAAAATTATTTTCTACCCAAATTCTAGCAGTATGTGTTTCTGTGTCTTTTTTTGCATCTATAGTTACCCCATCAATAATGTAACTTAACCATGCATTAACATGATGATAAAATCTACTTCCTTTCAAAAATGAAGGATTTTCAAGTATTCTATCTTTGTCTATTTCAAAATTACTTTTTTTCTCTAAGGAATCAATATCAGCTATTATTTGAGCAGTTAATTCACCTTGAAATCCTACATTTAAATAATCATAAAATTTTAAAGTTTGAGTAATTCTTGGTCCAAGTCTTTCAGCATTTAAATAGTAAAACTCTTGAAAAAGAATTGGATTTTTAGGATAATTATATGAACTTGAATTTATACTGCTTGGTGTGATGAATAGTTCTTGACCATCATTTACATTATAGCAGATTTCAAAATTTTTTTCTTTATTAGACAAACCGAGTTCAATTATCGGATAATCATATTCTATATGTAAAATGTTTTCACTATTTCCTAATCCCAAGCAATAAACATCATTTAACTCGATATTTAAATCATTAATTTTATTGTATTCATAATGATCTGTTTTCCATTCACTACAATGTTCAATGGTTCTTCTTAAAAGCAACAAAGATTGTATTGCTGAACTTTTACCATTTCCATTACCACCCGCAAAAATTGTCAAATTATTTATTGGTACAGCTATTTCACTAAAACATTTAAAATTTTTAATTATAAGATTTTCCATTTTAAGATTTTATATTAGTTGAAATTAAATCTTTTAAAGTTTCAAAAGTGTATATCAGATTGGCTTTACCATTTGTTCCATAAGATAAATAATTTAATAATTTAATATCATTCTGTATTTTTTCAGCCAAAATATTTCTTAATATATTTGAAGAGTTAAGTTCTTTAATTTTATCAGGATTAAAGTCTGCCAATAATATTGATAAGCAAACAAATAATGCTTTGTTAATTAGTTGCTTGTAAGCATCAGGTTTTAGGTCTTTTGGTTGAATTTTTCTAAAAGAATACTTTCTTCCTAAAAGATGTTCTGCATTTTTCATTGCATTACTAAATAAACTTGTATATTTATCTAAATCTTCTTTTTTTGCTTTTATGTTTAATTCTGTAAATTCATCTAACGAAGCATCCATGTATCCATTATAACTATTGATATTTCCATCTTTTTTATACCAACTATAAAACATCATAAATCTTAAAGCAATTTCTTGGTCATCCATTCTTGTGCTTTTAATACTATTGTCTGTAGCAGATTTAAATTCTTTTAATTTAACCATCTCTTTTAAACAATCTCTTAATACTTGTCCAGTTAAACAATTTCTAATTTCTTGATTATTTAATGGTCGCCCACCAGTGTTTATTCTTCTGAAAATATCATATTTAACTTTATAAGGCGAACTTGGATCAATAAAGTTTGCTGTGATTGATGTCAAGTTAAACCATCTAAAGTACTTGGCATCAAGACCAATTTTTTTACCTGAACTTTTATAATATTTACTATCACATGATTCTCCTAAATATTGTAAGTTTTTCAAAGGAAATTTATTGTCCATAAAGTCTTTAATGGTCGAAATTCTTTGTAATCCATCAACTACTGATAATTTACCTTCATTGTCTTCTGCAAAATAAAACATTGGTAACGGTATTCTTAACAAAATTGACTCAATTAAACGTGATTTTTGGAAGCTACTCCAAACTAAGTTTCTTTGAAAATCTGGATTTAAATCAATATCCTTATTATCAATCATAGTACTTAATAATGTTATATTAACCTTATCAGTTCTCACTTTAATTTCATCAGGATTGTATGGATTTAACTCTGTAGTTTGATCGTCATTAAAACTATCTGCTCCTGATTTTTCTATTTCTGTAATTACATAAAGCAAACTATCTAATTTGTTTTCAATGATATCATCATCTTCAATTATTCTATTATCTTTTAGAATTATTGTGATATTTGGAGAGTTTATTTCAATCTCCATCCAAATAAATTTATCATCATCAATTAGTTGATACCTATTTAAAGTATCTTCTTTCTTAATTACTGATAAACTAATTATTTGTTCGTTTTCTATATTAAAATCTACAATCATTGTATTGAATATTAAATTTTTACAAAATTACATTTTTACTCTCATTTCCCCACTCATCAATCTTGGTAATAATGTATCACGGGTTTTGGTGAGGGTTTGGATTTCAATAGTGTTTGCTCTTATTTTTGAAAAAATAGGTTGAATTATTAAATTGAATTTATCAAGAATACTTTTTTCAGGTATTATTATTTCAAAATTTATCAAATTTCCTTGGTTTATTTTTAGTTGAACCGCACCAGTAATCATTTCTGAAACTTTCATTTTTTTACAAATAACATACAGTATTTCTGTTGAAAAACCATTTTTGCCTTGTAGAACGTGAGCGTGATTATTTACCCAAAATTTATCCCAAACATATTGTAAAAATGGATTTCCATTCGTATCAATTACAGAACCGTCTTCAGCAAATAAAAGATAAATTCCATCAAAAATATATTCATCTATATAATCCATTACAGATGTTGCACCATAATATGGATAATCTCCTTTTTTTTCTTCTCTTTCTTGTTTTGATAATGGAATTCTTTTAGAATCATAAATTTCAATTACTTCTCCCAACTTCCCAACGCTCCACCCCTCAGGCAACTCATCATCAACTCGATATTTCCCAAACCATTCGGTAAAAATAGTTTGTGCCATTTCTTCAAGCGTTTTGTTTTGGGCTTGTAGCAGTTCTATTTTATCATCAAATGAGGTTAGTATGGCAGCGATTGATTGTTGCTCGGTTATATTTTTAGGAATGTCAATAGTCAACTGATTTAGAACGGGTGTCGTTAAACTTGGGACAGCAGAACCAACATTTAAATTTTCTAAATTAATTGTCTTTAGTTTAAAATAAAGATATTTTGGTATTATTTTACTTTCGTCAATTTTAGTATAAAATAAAGTGTCAACCGTCCAGAACGGTTGTTCTATGAAAAATAAATTCGAGATTGTACCTTTTCGAGGTATTAAGACAGATGGTTTATCATATAAAATTTGGTCGACATTTCTCATAAAGCCTCCTGAACCCAAACAAGGTATATCACCATCTTTCAAATGCTTATGATCTTTACCATATTTTATTTCAGCAACAGCTTCTAAAGTAGTTTCTACCCAACCCTCAGGTATATTTTTTACTTCACTCATGCTACTTTCATTACATTAAGAAAGGTTCCGTTTAAATGATCAAAATCGCCATCAGCAGTTACAAGTGGTGCATTAATAGTATGTGCAGCAGCGGCAATCCACAAATCGTTTTTACCCATTTTGTGCGCTGCACCATTTTTTAAGTTTCCATGAGCGTCGGGTACTTTTCTTTTCGAAAAAGCATCGATATACGCATAACTGTCTAGTAACCTCTTGTCTGCATTTTCAATATCTATATAGGTTACTTGTGTTAAAAAATGAGTCAAAACATTTATTTTGGCTTGTTTCCAGCCTTGTTGCTTTGCAAAAGATTCTAATTCTCCTTTGGTTACTACAGAAATAATGATATTAACATTAGCGTCAAATTCTCTTAATAATGCCATACATTTTTGCCCGGTAATAGATTGTCTAATGATGTGAATGATAACACAAGTGTCCAAAACAATATTCTTCATAAATGACTATCTTTTAGCATTTCATTAAATTGCTCTTCTGTAATATCATCTTTCATTAATCCCATCATGTTTTCTAATGCATCTAGAGAGCTCTTGCCTTTACCTTGTTTAATTTGAAAGAGTAGCTGTTGTTCCCCAATTATAGCTACTGGTTTTTTAGAAAAATATGTATCAGATTCCGTAGGTTCGCTAAATTCATAAATTTCCATAAAACTTAATTGGCCATTAGGTTTATAATGAGCCAAACCCGAAATAGTAATTTCTTTGCCAATATATTTTAAAACGGCATGTAAAATGTTGTCATTTTTTGCAATAATCGTAATAATACCTTGCTCGGTTTGCAAGCCTAATTTACCTTTTGAAACTTTAATTTCGTCAAGTTTTCCGTTTATAATTTCTTTGGTTGGTTCTGGTATACTATCTTCAAGTAAACTTATTTTTTTAAAATCTTCTTTGGTCAATTTTAGTTCAGGAATAGTTCCTCTATTTGCCAAATAAAAAATATCATCATCACTACTAAAATTCTTTTTAAAGTTTAAAAGAGATTTTAGCAAAGGTTTGTCTATATCGGCTTCATTTTGGTTATCACTCAAAGCACTATGAAAAGATTGAATTACAAGCGACATAGGCGTTGCATCTAATAATTGCTCTTTAGGTTTAAAAAAATCCAATTGAATTTTTTTAATCGTTTCATAAAAATGGTCACAGTCTAAGGTCATACAAGTACCACTATTATTGCTTCCACTTAAACTTTCTAGCCTTATTTCAAGTGCTTTTTGTATGTTTTTTTCAGGTTTTATATCGCTATATCCTCTCAATTGCAACATCAAAGCTTTTGTGGCTATTTCTTTAGTGGTTTTGGTCAATGCACTCAAACGGTCAAACTCAATAGAACCGTTTTCGTTTTTATTACCTTTTATTTTTATGTCGTAATTCATTGTTGTCTTTTTAAAAATTAATTTAATGTAAAACCAATTTTAGAAAGCTGTTTTTCAATCTCAGCGTTTAATGCTGCTTCTTTATCCATTTGCTGTTTTAAAGTGGCAGTAAGTGTTGCCATTTTAGTTTCAAAGGGTATGCCATCGTCTTCTACAGCTTCTATGCCTACATAACGACCAGGTGTGAGTACATAACCGTGTTTTTCTATTTCTTCTAGGGTGGCACTTTTGCAAAAACCTTTGATGTCCTTATATACTCCCTCTCCTTTGGAGAGGGCTGGGGTAAAACCTCGCCAATTGTGGTAGGTATCGCTAATTTTATCAATATCCTCATCGGTAAAATCTCGGTGTACACGGTCTTTCATATACCCCATTTCGCTGGCATCTATAAATAAAACCTCTTTATTACGATTTGCCTTTTCTCTACGCAAAAACCATATACAGGCAGGTATACCCGTATTGTAAAACAATTGTTTAGGTAAAGCTACAATACATTCTACCAAGTCATTAACAATTAAATTTTTTCGTATTTCGCCTTCACCACTTGTGTTAGAACTCAACGAACCGTTAGATAAAATAGTTGCCATAACACCTCTTGGTGCTAAGTGGTACAACATGTGTTGCATCCAACCATAGTTGGCATTGCCACTTGGTGGCACACCATATTTCCAACGCCCGTCTTCTTGCAAAATATCAATACCCCATTCGCTTTGATTAAACGGTGGGTTGGCAAGTATATAATCGGCTTTCAAGTCGGGGTGCGCATCTTTCAAAAAAGTACCTTCGGTATTCCACACCACAAATTTAGAGTTAATGTTGCGTATGGCTAAGTTCATTTTAGAGAGTTTCCAAGTGGTTTGGTTACTTTCTTGTCCGTAAACTGTAATATCGCTAATTTTACCTCGGTGTTCGGTTACAAACTTTTCACTCATTACAAACATACCACCGCTACCACTAGCTGGGTCATATACTCGGCCTTTGTAGGGTTCTATCATTTCTACCATCAATTTTACAATACTTTTTGGGGTATAAAATTGACCTCCTTTTTTACCTTCGGCATTGGCAAACTCACCCAAAAAATATTCATACACCCTACCAAAAAGGTCTTTAGAGTTTTCGTTTTCTACTTGCAACTCGGTATTCGAAATCAAATCGATCAATTCACCCAGAGAAGTTTTGTCAAGATTGGCTTTTCCATAAACTTGTGGCAAAACATTTTTTAATTCTTTGTTTTCGCTTTCTATGGCTTGCATGGCTTCGTCTATGGTTTTACCAATAGTGGGAAGTTTTGCATGGGCATGAATATGGCTCCAACGTGCTTCTTTTGGAACAAAAAAAGTATTAGCTGCCAAATATTCGTCTCTATCTTCTGGATCAGAATATTCGTCGGCTTTTAACTTCTCGTACAATTCGCTAAACGATTCAGAAATGTATTTCAAGAATATTAAACCCAATACAACGTGTTTATATTCGGCAGCATCTATATTTTTACGCAGTTTGTCTGCCGATTTAAATAGTTTTTGTTCAAAAGTGGTAGTATCGGTTTTTGCCATTTCAATTATTGCATTAATATACACCAAACATAACGAAAAAAATACACCTTTGCAAGCCGTAAAAACAGCAGTTTTTCAAGCCAAATAAAAACACACAATGTACTTGAGAGCTAAAGTATAGAAACAGATTTTATAAATTTTACGGAAACCCGTAAATCAAAATAATAAAATGTAAAAGGTGTATAACCAAAAAGTTGAATCTAAAAAAACGAAAATCATAAACAGCCCACATAGAAAAGTAACAAAACCAAAACCACAAAAAAAGTCTAAATAAAAGAGATTGTATATTTAGTTGGTCAATTATTATTTATTTTCAGCTACAAAATAAACTCCAACCGATACCTGCAATAAAAGCAAGTAAATAGAGGTTTATCAATTAAAAATTGTGTACAAATCAACCAAACATAAGAGTATGTACCTACCAAATACTATAATCATAATCAACAAAAGATATAATAAAGAGAGTTTTGCGCAATGGCATAATTCGGTTAGAAAACAAGCTATAATAAATCAAAACAAAAAACATAGTAATAGCCATATACAAGCAAAGAATTTATTATAAAGTACCCCGCAACCTCACAACCCCCAACCTAAAACCTGAAACCTCAAACTTGAAACCTAAAACCAGAAACTTCACAACCCCCAACCTCACAACCTGAAACCTGAAACCTGAAACCTGAAACCTGAAACCTCAAACCAGAAACCTCACAACCTGAAACCTGAAACCTCAAACCAGAAACCTCACAACCTGAAACCTGAAACCTGAAACCTGAAACCTCAAACCTCAAACCTGAAACCTCAAACTTGAAACCTCAAACCTCAAACCTGAAACTTCACAACCCACAACTTAAAACCCGAAACCTAAAACCAGAAACCTCACAACCTGAAACCTGAAACCTAAAACCTCAAACCTCAAACCTGAAACCTGAAACCTGAAACCCACAACCCACAACTCACAACAAAAAAAAACACCCCACGAGCAGGGTGTTTCTCTAAATCAGTTTATTTGAACACAACATCAAAAACTAACTCATTTTCAGCAAATGCAACACATTAAACGCACCATTATTCAACATATACGACACACCATTTATTTCCTGAAAAAACTCAATCAACAAAAAATGCATACCCGTACCACTCACAGTAGGAGTACCCACAGGAGTTAATACAGGGGCAATCATACTATGCTCCAACGTATAAATCTCCTTAGCACTTTGAGTTAGTTCATAAGCACCCGTTGCAAAATCAATGTTCAAAAAACCAACCTGCAAACTAAAATGGCTTGCCCCTTCAGGACTACGCATTTGCTCCAAGGGGTTGTATGCCGCAATACTTACCGCCCCAGTGGCTACATCAACCGTAACAATCGAGTTCAACACACTGCCTAGAGTAGCCTTAGCATTAAAATCAAACCCTTCCAAAACCGAAGTAGAAGAGGAGTTGTTCAACCCTTCCGCTACATTGCGGGCGCCACGGGCGCTCACACTGTCCAAATTTTTAATTTGTCCCATAACTTTCACAAGCCTACTAGTCAATTTACTGTCTTTCGCTCGAAACACCATAGGGCCCAATGCCGTACGCAATAATTTTCCCGAAAGCGCAATACTGCCAAATTCGGCTCCGTTCTCTCGGGTACGAGCAAACGCAGGGTCGTTCATAATACGGTTTTTACTCACACCACCTTTGGTGCGCACAAAGTACCCATCGGCACTTTTGTAGAAAGTAAGATCCTCAATCGTACCTTCCAATTTAATCAAACTTTTCAACTTTGCCATATTCTAATGAATTAATAATTAATAATGGCTCAAAGGTAGCCACGTAGTAAGAGAGCCGTAGTAAATACTGCCAATATAGAATAGTCTTGCATTATTTTTCACAAATTAGCCCAATTCAAGTATATCTTGCCAAACAAAGCAACAATTGCCATATTTGCACATAAAAAAAATGTAAATCATTAAAAATCAATACATAACAAATATGTGTTCGAAGTAAAATTTTAATAAAAACAATGATACATAACAACTCGACATGCACAAAAAGTATTAAAAATCAAGAAACTAGCATTAAAAAGAGCTAAAAGGCTTTTTAAATAAACCGAGTTTCTTTATCTGTAGTTAGGGTTTCTGTAGGTTTTTTTATACCGTTAGAAAAAACACTAAAAAATCCCCCGAGTGTATACCAAGTGTATGCCGAGTGTATGTTTAGTGTATGCCAAAAGTATGGTAAAGCTATGCTAGAGATACCCCACACCCAAAGTACATAAATAAGCGTAAAAAGAGCGCAAACAAACCAACTAAAAAATACACAACCAACAATAAAAAAGAGATTACTGGGTTTTTCAAAAAACAACAAAAAACAACAAAAAAACACAAAAAATGAGTGTAAAAACGAGTTTTTTTGGCTAAAAACAATCAAAAAAGCCAGTTTTTAAAAAAAGTAGTCTTGTTAAAAACTTATCGATATTGTTAAAAACTTCAAGAAAAAACGTGTTAGATTATCGCTAAATTTGTAAAAAGAAAAGGAGTAAAATAGTCAATAAAAGGCTACCTATTCAAAAAATTAACTTTAACTTAAAATTATGGAAAAACAACAAAATCACTCAGTAAAACAAAAGCATATTAGCCATGTCAAGAACTATTTTACGAATTTGTATCACGACTAAAGATATTATAAACATAGAAGAATGTTCACAACGTACCGCTTCTCAAAAGATGAGTGATATGCGTGTATTCTTTAATAAAACAGATAAAAGATGCAAACTCACATTTAAAGAGTATGCAACATACACAGGCATTCCTCTAGAAGAGCTTGAACCTTTCCGTCTTCCACCAAACAGCAAAGCCGCATAAACATAATGGTTAAGCCCTCAAAAAAACACCCAATTCAAGCTATTTTTCCAAGCAGAATAAATACAGCACCCATCAAATATTACATTCTTACTAAACAAATTAAGCTAATGAGAAAAACGGGGCATTTTGATCGCCAACCTCGTTTGGTTTCTGTATCAATAAAAAAACGTTAATTTACTTCCCGATACAAAAATTAGCAAAAATATTACCCAACAATTCATCATTGGTAACTTCGCCAGTTATTTCACCAAAATAGTACAGTGCTTGTTTAATGTCAATCGCCAGAAGGTCTGCCGATAGCCCTGAATTGAGACCAAATTTTACTTTTTGTATTTCTTCCAAAGCTTTAAGCAACGAATCATAATGGCGTGTATTGGTAACTATCGTTTCGTTGTTATGTAGCACACCTGTATTTACAAACGAAAGCAATTGCTCTTTAAGTTCGTCAATACCCATCTTATTCTTGGCAGAAATAAAAAGAGAACAAGGCATAACTTGTTTGATGACATCAATTTGCGAATCATTCAATAAATCAACTTTATTGATAACGACTAAAATAGTTTTTTGAGGATATTTGTTTTTTAGTTGTTCAAACTCAAGTACCATTTTATCAGTATCATAAGTCCCTCCTTTGGAGGGGTTGGGGAGGCTAATAACTACCTGCGCTTGTTCAATTTTTTCAAAGGTTTTTTTAATCCCGATGCTTTCTACCACATCTTGGGTTTCACGAATGCCTGCTGTATCTATAAATCGAAATCCAATTCCGTTTAGTACAATCTCATCTTCAATAGTATCACGAGTAGTGCCCGCAATATCCGAAACTATGGCACGTTCTTCATTAAGCAAAGCATTCAAAAGAGTAGATTTTCCTACATTAGGTTCGCCTACAATAGCTACAGGAATTCCGTTTTTAATAACATTACCAACCGCAAAAGAATCAATCAATCGTTTTAAAACCATTTCTATCCGATCGAGCAATATGCTAAATTGGGTTCTATCTGCAAATTCAACATCTTCTTCAGAAAAATCCAATTCTAACTCTATAAGCGAGGCAAAATTTAAAAGTTCCATACGTAATAACTTTAACTCGTTACTAAAACCGCCACGCATTTGTTGCATCGCTATTTGATGTGAAGACTCGTTATCACTAGCAATCAAATCGGCTACCGCTTCTGCTTGCGATAAATCTAATTTTCCGTTAAGAAATGCACGTAGCGTAAATTCGCCAGGTTTTGCCATCGTTGCACCTTTGCGCAATAGCAATTGTATTATTTGTTGCTGAATATAAACCGAACCATGACATGAAATTTCTACAACATCTTCACCCGTATACGAATGCGGATTTTTAAATAGAGATACTAATACTTGATCGAAAATTTTACCATCATCTACTATGTTTCCTAAATGAATAGTATGCGATTTTTGTTCGGATATTTTTTTAAAACGTACAGCTTGAAAAACGGCATCACAAATCGATAAAGATTCAGGGCCAGAGAGTCGAATTACAGCTATAGCTCCTGCGCCCGAAGGTGTAGCTAGAGCAACAATGGTAGAATTAGTATACATAACTAGTTAAAAATTGCACAAAGATACTCTTAATAATCAAGTTATTCAAAGGTTAAATTTTGGTAAAACTGATTATTATCATACATATTATATAGAATATTGAGTAATTTTAAGGTATAAAATCTAACCAATTGTATCATGAAAAAAATAGTTGTTCCTACCGATTTTTCTAGCATTGCTACAAATGCTTTTATGCATGCTGTGCATTATGCAGTTCAGTTTTCAAGCGAAATCATTTTAGTACATACCTACGAAACGCCTGTTGTAGATTTACAATTTTATCCTGAAAATTTACCTTTAGTACTCGAAACTTATCAAAAAGAACAAACCGATTTTATTACGAATGAAACCCATAAATGGAAACAACTCGCAAGTGAAATTGAAGGAGGAAGTACTATTAAAATAAAACATATTTTAAAACAAGGAGATTTAATTACTGTACTAAATGATGTAGTAACTCAAGAATATGCCGATATGGTTATTATGGGAACTAGTGGAGCAGAAGGTTGGAAAGAAGCTTTATTGGGAACAAATACAGGAGAAGCAATAACCACACTTGTTGTGCCTGTATTGAGTGTTCCAGAAAATGCGGTATATACCAAAGTAGATACCATTGGTTTTACCACTCGTTTTAGAGATAAAGACAAACAAGCCTTGTACAAAACTTTAGAAATTGCTCAAAAAATAGATGCTCATGTAAAATGCTTGTATGTAAAAACTAGTAAAGATGATGTGTCTGACGCTAAAATAAATGAATGGGAAAAAGAATTTTCTAAAGAAAAAGTTACCTTTTTTATTATTCCAGATGACGATGTTTTAAGCACTATTGATGATTTTGTAACCGATCAAGAGATAGATTTATTACTGATGCTCACTTATAAAAGAAGTTTTTTTGCTTCTCTGTTTTCAAATAGTTTTACAGAAAAAGTAGCCAATCATATGGCAATACCTATTTTAGCCCTACACGAAGAGTAGGCATACAAAAAAAAGTCGGTAAATTTACCGACTTTTTTTAGCACAATACTATATAAATATTTAGTTATTTAGCATTACTGGCATTACCAACATGGTTATAGTTTCGCCTTCTTCCAATCCATCTACAGGAGTTAAAATACCTGCTCTATTTGGCATTGACATTTCAAGTTGAATCTCATCAGATTGTAAATTGGTTAGCATCTCCAATAAAAAACGAGAATTAAAACCTATTTGTATGTCATCGCCTTGGTAATCGCACGTTAAACGTTCTTCGGCTTTGTTTGAGTAATCTATATCTTCGGCAGAAATGTTCAATTCTGCACCAGCAATTTTTAAGCGTATTTGATGTGTAGTTTTATTAGAAAAAATTGCTACACGACGCACTGAACTCAAAAACAAAGTTCTGTCTATAATTAATTTGTTTGGATTTTCTTTTGGTATTACTGCCTCGTAGTTTGGATATTTTCCGTCTATAAGTCTACAAGTTAATACATAGTTTTCAAACGAAAAAGTAGCATTTGCATCATTGTATTCTATTGTAACTTCTGCATTTGATGTTGCTAATATACCTTTTAAAATAGTTAAAGGTTTTTTTGGCATAATAAAATCGGCTACTTGCGAAGCTTTTACGTCTGTACGCTGATATTTAACTAGTTTGTGAGCATCTGTAGCTACAAATATTAAACCTTCTGGAGAAAATTGAAAAAATACACCACTCATTACAGGGCGCAAATCATCATTTCCTGCAGCAAAAATAGTTTTGCTTATTGCTGTAGATAATACTTCGGCAGGAACTAGTGTAGAAGAAGGATTTTCTAATGCTACTGATTTTGGAAACTCTTCTCCAGCGGCATACGCAATGGCATATTTACCCGAATTTGAACTTATTTCTATTGTATTGTTTTCTTCTACAGTAAAAGTAAGGGGTTGCTCTGGAAAAGTTTTTAATATATCTAATAATAATTTTGCAGGCACAGCTACACTACCTTTATCTTTAGACTCTATTTCGAGTGTTGCAGACATTGTTGTTTCTAAATCTGAAGCCGATACAGTAAGTGTATTTTTGCTTAATTCAAACAAAAAGTTGTCTAATATAGGTAACGTATTACTGCTATTTATAACACTTCCTAAAACTTGTAATTGTTTTAATAAATAGGAACTAGATACAATAAATTTCATTTTTCTTTATTTTTTACAAACCTACATAAAATTTAGTAATTTTTACTAAGCTAAGCCTAAATTTTATAGCAGTTAGTGTTAATGAATGCTTTAATTTATGGTTGTTTTAACGTTTTTGATATTTTAATTTTCGAGTGTAGGTAAATACCACGCCAAATATTAATAACAATACCAATGGTAATCCAACAGTGATAAGTTGATAGGTTGTATAGTTTTGGTACACTTTTTCGGTGTCTAATATTGGTATTGCAACCTCTTTGTTTCGTATATTAATTAATCCTTTGTCATCGAGTAAATAATTTACACAATTGAGCAAAAATTCTTTGTTAGCATAAAATTGGTTAGTCCATTTATCAAAACCTAATTCCATAGGTTGGTAATTTTTGTCTAATTGATTTTTCATGATGTCGCCATCAGAAATTACAATCATCTTATTTTGTAAACCTTGAGGAGTAAAATTACTTTGCTCAAAAGGTAAAACTCTATTTTGATACACAGAATTAAATTTACCTTCAAGCAATACCGCTACCGGAATGTTACCCATATCTTTAAACTCGGCTTGATTTGGTCTTTCGGCAGCCATGTTTAAATTGATTTCAACAGGAGTTCCTACAGCTTTGGAAGCAGGCGACGATTGAAGTAAAACTGTTTTATGTATTGGGTTTTTAAGTAACTCTATTGGGTTTGTAAATTCAAATTTTAATGCGTCTAAATTGCTAACTATTGGGTTGGTTTTAGATTTGTTTTTGTTTTCCAATGGATAAATCATGGGCGAATAAAACCAAGGATATTGATTGTATTGTGTACCACTACCTTCTTCGCCCGTAGCAAGTGCAATAGGCGTTGCCATAATATCTTTAATCAAATCGGGTTTTATGCGAATTCCGTATTTAAAAAACATATCGTTTAGCCCTAAATCTCTCGGAAACGCCATAGCCGCTCCCGTAGCATTGTACAAACTATCCATTTCAATATTTACTGCATCTACCATCCACAATGTTTTGCCTCCGTGTATAATAAATTGATCGAGTACTTGTTTTTCCTCATCAGTAAAGGTTTGTGTAGGTTTACTTATTACAGCTAAGTCGTATTTTTTTAGATATTCTAAGGTTTTTGTAGGGTTTTTGGCTACAGAATCTAGTGTAAAAGTGCCTATAAAATAATTTTCTTTTACGGCTTTAATAAAATCAGCAATAAAAATATCATCTGTTTCACCATTACCTTTAAGCATTGCAATTTTTTTCTGCTTTGCGGTAATTACGGTATTGATAGCGTTGGCAAATCCGTATTCTAAGTGTTGTACAGAGCTTACAACTTTTTCTGCGGCAGAAACTCCCATCATATTTTTAAGCAAAGCTACTTTGGTCGTTTTATTATTACAGGTTACTTCTGCCCACGGAAAAACCATGGTTTCTGTTTTTTTTCCTTTATCATCTACAGTAATATTCACTGGCGTTAAACCTTTGGCTACAAGTTTTTGTGCTTCTTGATTTGTTTGGTCTTCTAGAGGATTTTTAAAATTTACAATAATTTGATTGTTGTATGCTTTAAACTCTTCGAGTAGTTGTAAGGTTTCAGATTGTAATTTTTTAAATTCTCCAGGAAAATTTCCTTCCAAATAAATATCTACATACACAGGTTTGTCTATTTTATTGACAATAGACACCGTTGTTGGTGATAGTGTATAACGCTTATCGGCAGTTAAATCAAATCGTTTGTATAAGTAATGTCCCGCAAAATTAATTACCAAAGCAATACTTATAATTGAGAGTATATGTTTTAAAGATTTGTTCATGGTCAATTATTTCAACGATTTAAGTTTATAAACAGTAGCAGCCAAAAAAATAGTAGTAATAGATGAAAAATACAAAATATCTCGGGTATCTATAACGCCTTTACTCATACTTTGGTAATGATAATCCATGCCCAAACGCGCTATTACATCTTGAAAGTTTTTAAATAAATTTGATATTCCTTCAAAACCAAAATATAGTATAAAACACAAAACAACTGCCAAAATAAATGCAACAATTTGATTTTCAGAAAGAGTAGAAGTGTAAATACCTATAGCACAATAAGAGGCTATAAGAAAAAGCAATCCAAAATAAGAGCCTAGAGTACTACCAAAATCTAAATTTCCTACAGGATAGCCCAAATTATAGACAGTATATACATAAATAAGTGTGGGTAGTAGTGCCAAAATAATGAGGATAAATGCACCTAAAAATTTTCCTAGAACAATTTGCCAAATAGAAATTGGCTTTGTAAACAAAAGCTCTATTGTACCTTGTTTTTTTTCGTCAGAAAAACTACGCATGGTTACTGCTGGAATTAAAAATAAGAGTACCCAAGGAGAAAAAGTAAAAAACGGCGTTAAATCGGCAAAACCGCTATTTAAAATGTTAAAGTCGCCTTCAAAAACCCAAAGAAACAAACCGTTTATCAACAAAAATACAGCTATAACCAAATAGCCTATTGGTGATCCAAAAAAGGATTTAATTTCTTTTACTAGTATTGATTTCATTTTGTAATGGGTATTAAAATCGTGTAAGTACTGTATTGTTTTATTTTGGTTATTCTAATGATACTTTTTTATCTACACTCCATGCTTCTGGTTTATCTTTGAAAAGCGTTTTTGTATAGCTCCACACTTCTTTAAATAAGTCAGAATTGCGGTAATTTTCCAAATCTTGCTCCTCATTCCAGTAACTGTAAGTAAAGAATATGCAAGGATTATTTTTGTCTTGGTATAATTCTAAAAGACTATTGCCTGTAGTGTTTCGTATTTTTTCTTTCACCTGATGAAAATTAGTTAAAAAATCTTCAATTTTATCTTCGTGAAAAGTCATTTTTACAATTCGTATAAACATTTTAATTAAATTCTATGGTTATTACATCGTGATAATTTAAACCCAATAAACTCTTAGCACTTCCTACATTAGGATTACTTTTAAAAATAGCAATTTCCAAAAAACCTGCTTCATTAAAAAGAGCCATTTGTAAGCCTTCATAATTTTTTATAGGATAATTAGTTCCAACGGCAATATCGGAATATTTAGTATAAATTGTGCTGATTTTGTTTCGTTTAAATTTTATTTCAAAAGTGCGTCCGTTTACATTTTTATAGAATAGTTCGCGGGTAATATTGCTTACAGCGTTTCCAAAATGGTCTATATAAATAATATTACCACTAATTATTTTAGCATCAGTACTTATAGAGGCTTGTAATTGTGAAATAGATTTTAAACTTGTAGTTGTAGTACCTATACTTTCTAAACTTTTTGTATGTACCAAATGCAAAGCAGAATACAAAATAATATCAATATCAGACAAATCTTTTACAGATTCGCCTAAATTTAAAGTAACCATTTCTTGAGGTGTACTGCCTTGTAGCATCATGCTTAGTATACCATTGTCTGCTCCTATAAAATAATGGTCATTCCATTTAATAGCAACGTGCTGATTTTCATGATTTTTTTCTACATCAACACCTATAATGTGTATAGTACCTACAGGAAAACCTTGATAAGCTCTACCCAAAATATAACTAGCTTCGGCAATATTAAACGGATCGATGTCGTGAGAAATATCTACAACAGTTATGTTTTTTTCTGCCGCAATTAGCTTACCTTTTATAGCTCCTACAAAATAGTCTTTGTGGCCGTAATCGGTAGTTAATGTAATTATTGACATAAATTTGTTTATAACTTATTGTAAAATGAATACCTATTTTCTCTAAATTTGGAAATATGCAAAGCTACTAATATATTAGTAAATTTTAAACTAAAAAATATACGCTTGAACGAAAGAATTATTGAACTAGTTGATATTGCTCCAAAAGAATTTTGGGGTACACAAGATGCTCATCTTGAAATTATTAAAAAATACTATCCAAAATTAAAAATTGTTGCACGAGGAAACACACTAAAAGTTTTTGGTGAAAAAGAAGAGCTAGATGAGTTTGAAACCCGTTTTAAACGACTTATGCTTCATTTTACTCGATACAATAACATCGATACAAATGTTATTGATAGGGTTATTCAAAGCACCTCTGCCGAAGAACAACGCATAGACGAGCAAGATAAAATTTTGGTGCATGGGTTAGGAGGAAAGCTTATAAAAGCCATGACTCCAAATCAGCAAAAACTTGTAGAATTTGTTGCAAAAAATGATATGGTGTTTGCAGTAGGGCCTGCGGGTACAGGCAAAACATATACAGGTGTAGCTTTGGCTGTTAGAGCTTTAAAAGAAAAACAAGTAAAACGCATTATATTAACACGACCTGCTGTAGAAGCTGGAGAAAATCTAGGTTTTCTTCCTGGTGATATGAAAGAAAAACTCGATCCATATATGCAACCCTTGTATGATGCGTTGCGCGATATGATTCCGCCAGAAAAACTCGAAGATTATATTTTAAAAGGCATCATACAAATAGCGCCACTTGCGTTTATGCGTGGTAGAACTTTGGATAATGCTTTTGTAATTTTAGATGAGGCTCAAAATACCACACATAGTCAAATGAAAATGTTTTTAACCCGTATGGGGAAAAATGCAAAATTTATTATAACAGGAGATCCTGGTCAAGTTGATTTACCCAAAAAGACCATTTCAGGTTTACGAGAAGCACTTTTGGTGTTGAAAGATGTAGAAGGAATAGGTATTTTATATTTAGACGATAAAGATATTGTACGCCATAGATTGGTGAAAAAAATAATTGATGCCTACAAGAGTATCGAAAATACTGATTAAAAATTTATTTGATTCCTTTTTCCAAAAGTATCATTTTTACATATCTAGAAAAAACGCCATACGCATCTATAGTTGCAACGGCAAGACCTGGTATACCATCTAAAAAACCTTTTCTGATAAAATAGGTGTGAAAAAATCGGTAAAAAGGTTTAAATAGCAGTAAAAAATAAGATGATTTTTTATTTTTTTCTAATGACATTTTTGCTTGAAACCAAGCGTAAGAATCTTTTTTCTTGATATAATGGAATAAACCTTTGTAGGTATAATGCAAAACTTTATTTTTCAAAACGCCAACATCGCCTTCATGAATGAGTTTTTCATGAACTTCTCCTTCAAAATGTATATTTTTGTTTTTAACAAGTCTAACCACTTTGTTTTCAGTGTGGTATAGAAATCGATTCATATAAAAATGAGGAAATCGTAATTTATAACCACCAATTTTTGAATTCGAATTAGAAATTGTATTTACTATTTCGTACTGTAATTTTGGAGTAATACGCTCATCTGCATCTAAAAAAAGTATCCAATCGTGTTTGGCTAATTTTATAGCTTCATTTTTTTGATTGGAAAAGTTGTCAAATTTACGCTGAATAATTTCACAATTGTATTTTTTTGCAATACTTATAGTCGCATCGGTACTAAAAGAATCAACAACTATTATTTGATTAACAAAGCCAACAGATTTTAAACAATCTTCTAAATAACTTTCTTCGTTGTATGTAGGAATAATAACCGAGAGTGATAACATTTACACTAAAATTGATGATTCAAATATAGAAAAAAATTATCTTTGCAAGCGATGAAAATAGATATTTCCATAATTATTAGCACTTATAATTCTCCCGAGTGGTTAAAAAAAGTTCTCTATGGGTATAACACACAAACCTATAGAAATTTTGAAGTAATTATTGCCGATGATGGATCTGATGAGCGAACCAAAAAATGTTTAGACGAAATAGCTACAGAAGTTTTTTACAGTATAAAACATGTTTGGCATGAAGATAATGGCTTTCAAAAAACCATTATTTTAAACAAAGCCATACTAGCTACTAGCACAGACTATATTTTAATGAGTGATGGTGATTGTATACCCAGAGAAGATTTTGTAGAAAACCATATTAAATACCGCGAAGAGGGATATTTTTTATCGGGAGGGTATTATAAATTGCCTATGAAAATTTCTGAAGATATAACCAAAGAAGATATTTATTCGGGTAGATGTTTTGATATTCATTGGCTTAAAAAATACGGTATTAAAAGTTCTTTCAAAAATAATAAACTTACCAATAGTACCTTTAAAAGTTGGTTACTCAATACGATTACACCTACAAATGCAAGTTGGAACGGTCATAATGCCTCAGGATGGAAAAGAGATTTTTTGGCAGTAAATGGTTTTGATGAGCGTATGCAATACGGAGGAGAAGACAGAGAATTTGGAGAACGATTGATAAATAATGGTGTGCAAGCCAAGCAGTTAAGGTACTCTACAGTTTGTATACATCTAGATCATGCCCGTGGCTATGTAAAACCCGAAATGATTAAGAAAAATTATAAAATTCGAAAAGAAACAAAACTATTACAAAAAACATGGACCGAATTTGGTATTAAAAAAACATAAACGTATGTCAAAAAAAAATAAAGCATTTTTATATAACTTCCTTTTTTTTGCAGTTCTATTCGTTATATTTAGAGTAGCATTACAATATTTTACATCACTTCAAGGGTTTTGGTTACCAGTTGTATCTGCTGTATCGGCATCATTTTTAGCTCCAAAATTTCAAGCTACACAAACCAAAGAAGGAGAAAAATTGTTTATGAAATCAATTTTTTCTAAAGAGATTAAAGAAATTAAGTAATTATTTTTTTTGTGTTTTTGCCACAACTTTTTTCTTAAATATTGGCAAAAAATAAGATATGGTATAGTTAAAACCTACACCAAATTTTCCGTTGTATGTTTTGTTGTACCCCGGAATGTATAAATTGTCGAAAGTTTCAGGTTTTTTATTCGATAATAAATAATTAAGTCTTACGCTAGTTCCTATAAACAAATTATTAAAAATTTCTACTTTAATTCCAGATGCTATTTCAATCCAGCTTGCAGTTAACCCATCGTACTTTGTAGTAGGATAATTGGTTACTGTGTTAAAATAATGATTGGTATTGTAAATGGAGTAAGAGTTTAGCGTTTGATTAAAACTACTAAAACCATAGCGGAATCCCAAATGAATTAAATTGTTCATTCCTGTCCAGTTTTCGTAAGTATTGTAGTCAAAACCTGCTTTTATATAACTTCCTTTGGTAGTAAAATTAAGATACGTTTCTGAAGTTGTTTTATTTTCATTACCAATTTCGGCAGCTACATAATGTTTTTTGGTTAAACGGAAATCGCCTACCAATTCTAAACCTTTATATTCTTTATCGTAAAAACTTCGTGATAATTTATATAAATCTACACCCAACCTTAATCCGTACTTATCGGTTTTAACAGGTAAAGAGTCTTTAGGTTTTTCTTGAGCAAATACCAAAAAAGTAAAAAGGAAAATATAAATTTTAAAAATAAATTTTAACATGTGTAACTTTTTGATTTTCAATAAAATATTGGTTTACAACAGCCGATTCAATCCAGTTGTTTGAGGTAGTAATAGGATTGGTTGTGTTTAAATTAAATACCGATTTATAACCACAAGCTCTAGAAACAAATAAATCTTGTGTGATGTAATTAAATTGAATATCGTCTGTAATTGAGGTAGTATCGGTACTATTTAGTGTGAATGTATAGTGCGTAAAATTTGCATCTACTTGCAATGGAATTTGTATTTTATTGGTGTTATTGGCTAGGTATTTTGTGTTGTCTGTTGCGGTAGAATTAAATACATAAAAATCAGTTGCAGTACTTGCTTTAATTTTTAAATTGGTTACATTTTTCGCTTGGTCTAGAGGAACTCCATACTGAAAAAATTCAACAACCAACAAAGGCGTTTTCGTAGTACTTTCGTCGCAAATATCGTCTTTTTCACACGAGATAAAAACTAGAAATAATCCTAAAATTAATGTTATTTTATTCATTTTATTTTAATAAATTTCAAATATAACGTATTATTTCGACATTCTATGTAAGGTAAATGTCATAGCGGCTAGTAAAAAGAATGCGACTGCTTGATGAGTTACTCCTAACCATAACGGTACAGCGTACAAAAGTGTAAATACACCCAATGAAAATTGTATAAATACAATGAAAAGCAACATATAAAGTCCTTTTTTTTGAGTTGCAGTAGGATTTTGTTTACTTGCTTTATAAAATAAAATTATTATTAAACATACAACTACATAAGCTAGGGTTCTATGTACGAATTGAACACCACTTTTTCCTTCGGTAAAACGTAATAACCATGTTGGTTTTTCTAGGCTAATACTTTCGTGAAAAAATTGCCCATCACTCATAAGTGGCCAATGGTTGTGTACAAAACCAGCATCTAGCCCAGCAACAAAGCCACCGTATATAATTTGAATAAGTAATACAAACCAAGTTATTCTTGCCCATTTGCGTAAGTTGAAATTAACAGATTGTTTTTCAGGATAAATAAGGTCTAAAGCAACCCATAGCGTGTAAGCAAAGGTTAAAAAAGCAAAGGTTAAATGCATAGAGAGGCGAAAATGGCTTACATCTGGACGGTTAAAGTCTACCAAACCACTTTTTACCATAAACCATCCTAAAAAACCTTGAAAAGCACCCATAAAAAGTAAGAACAAGCATTTTGTTAATGTACTCTTGTCTAGTTTATTTTTTAACAAAAAATATAAAAACGGAACAATAAATACTACACCTAAAATGCGTGCAATAAATCGATGAAACCATTCCCAAAAATAAATAAATTTATAATCATCTATGGTGAAATGGCTATTGATACGTTGGTATTCTGGAAATTTTTTATACTCTTCAAAAGCGTGTTGCCAAGCAGTTTCACTCATAGGCGGAAAAGTATCGGTAACCAAATGCCAATCGGTCATAGAAAGCCCAGAACCTGTTAAACGAGTAATACCGCCTACAACCACCATAATAAATACAAGTATACAACCTGTAAGTAACCAATAAATAATAGATTTATTTTTTGTCATATATTTAAACTTTTAAGCATGCTCTAAATCCTCTAGAAGCATAATAAGATTCTGCACCATTATGGTAAATAAACATTCTATTATATCGCTTATCTCCAAAAATTGCACCACCAAGTTTTCTTACACTATCGTTTGTTTTTAACCAACTAGAAGTTTTTATGTCGAAATTACCAAGATTTTGAAGAAAAGTATATTGCTCTTCGTTTAGTATTTCTACTTCCATTTGTGTTGCCAAATTCAAAGCACTATTTTGGGGTTTGTTTTGTTTTCTATTTTCAAGAGCTTCATCATCATAACAAAGGCTTCTTCTTCCCAACGGACTTTCTATAGCGCAATCAAAAAACCAATATTCGTCGTTTTCTAAATCATAAAAAACCACATTAGGCTCACCTCCTGAGGATTCCATAGCACTTAAAGCTTTACATTTTTTTGGGTTTGCTTTTAATTTTGCTTCTATATTGTTCCATTGAACAGTTTCTCGAACTATTTTATTATTTTCAAATCTTTTTTTGAGTAAAAGGATTTGTTTTTCAATTAAATCTTGATCCACTCTTTAATTTTTAAAATTTTTCACAAACTCATAAGCCTTGTCCAAACCATTCTTGTAGTCTTGAAAGCTAGTTTCTATTTTGTAATCTATAGGTAAAGTATTTACATTATCATCTGTTAATTTCCAATATTCTTTAGAATAATTTATTTTTATTTGAGAATAAGGTAATACAAAAGAACCTACAAAACCATAATGATTTGGTTTTCCACTTGTTTCTTCTCCTATTGTAATTACGTTGGTTTTTTCTTTAAAGTATACAGCATTAAAAATTGCTGAAGAAAAAGTATCACTTCCTACTACTAAAAATAACTTTCCTTTTTTGTTTAGTTTTTTATTTTCTGCTATTTTATTAATAAGATTTTCTGCTAAATAAGAACTTCCTCCTTTGTTAAATCGAATATCAAAAATTAATTTATCTATATCTTTTTCGTTTATAGTTTTTATTATTTTTTCTGAAAATTCATCAAAAGAAGGGTATTTGTAAGCTTCATCTTTATCACCATATTTTTCTACAGTTTCTTTGCTAATACACTTGTTATATTGAATATAGTAGATTTTATCTTGAGCGAAATATTCATCTTTAAAGAATTTTCCACTTCCGTTTAAATAGAATGGTTTTTCAGTGTTTAGTTTAGTTGATATAAAGTCTTTTTTTACATTATCTGTTTCAATTTCATTTAGTGTATGATAATATTTTTTCCCTTCTAAATCTTCTACCTCTATACTATAACTATTTTCATTATTTTTTGAAAACCCAAAATATTTTAGTAATGCATTAACTCTAATTAAGTTATCAGTATTTGTTTTTACCATACCTAAATTCTCATCTACAAAAAGTGTTTTTAAACTATCTACAATTTGTTCAACTTTAAAATTATTAATGGCTACAATTTTTTTGTCTAGTATTTCATAATTATTTTTTGAAGTTCCTGTAACAAACAAGCCTTCTTTAAACCAATTCAAGTTAAGTGGGATAGTGTATCTTGATTTAAAAAAAGAACTAATATTTGCCATGGTGTGTGTGTCTCCAATTTTGGCTATCAATTGGGTTAATTTTATGGAGGTTTCAACATCAGAGTCTTTATCTAAATTTAATATTATTTTATTTAGTTCTGCTTCAAAGTCTTGTTTAGAAACCTTAAAAAACAAATTTTTGTGCTTTTTGGGCAATTCTGTTTTCAAAAAATTTAAGTCAGTAGTCCAATCTTCAGTCTTTATTTCTTGACCAAAAAATATAGTTACAGTTAATAATGCAATAAGAGTAAAAATTTTCTTCATAATTTATAGAATTTATCAACTCACTTTTTTCAGTCCAATTTTTTCAGCTTTGTTGAGTACAAATTTTAAAGCCGATTCATAATCATTTGTAATCTCTCCTTCCAAAATGGCTTCTTTTACAGCTTCTTTAAGTATGCCAATTTCACGAGATGGTTTTAAATTAAACAATGCCATTATTTCTTCTCCCGAAATAGGTGGTTGAAAATTTCGAATATGATCACGCTCTTCAACTTCTATAATTTTTTTGCGTACAATCTCGAAGTTTTTGTGGTATTTTTCAAACTTTTTCGGGTTTTTGGTAGTAATGTCTGCCTCACAAAGCGTCATCAAATTTTCTACATCTTCGCCAGCATCAAAAACCAATCTTCGCACAGCGCTATCTGTAACCATATCTTCAGAAAGCACAATAGGGCGGGAGCTCATCATAACCATTTTTTGTACAAACTTCATTTTATGATTTAAAGGCATATGCAAGCGTTCAAATATTTTTTTCACCATTTTACTGCCCAAAAATTCATGTCCGTGAAAAGTCCACCCACTTTTTTTGGTAAATTTTTTGGTAGGAGCTTTACCAATATCATGGAGTAGTGCTGCCCAACGCAACCAAACATCGGTGGTGTTTTTACTTATATTATCGACTACTTCGAGTGTATGATAAAAATTATTTTTATGTGTTTGCCCTTCTATTTCTTCTACAAAATTTAAGGCAGTAAGCTCGGGTAGAATAAGTTCTAAAAGCCCTGATTTGTACAACAACAAAAATCCAATAGATGGTTTTGGAGTCTCCAAAATTTTGTGAAGTTCTTCTACAATACGTTCGCCAGAAATAATAGCAATACGCTGCGCATTATGCGTAATAGCTTGAAACGAATTTTCTTCGATTTCAAAGTTTAATTGTGCAGCAAAGCGTATAGCTCTTAACATTCGTAATGGATCATCGCTGTAAGTAATATCTGGATTAAGCGGGGTTTTAATGATTTTGGCATCTAAATCTTTTAATCCGTTGAAAGGGTCAATTAAATCGCCCAAATTATCATGATTTAATGAAAAAGCTAAAGCATTTATCGTAAAGTCTCTACGGTTTTGATCGTCTTGTAATGTGCCAGAGACTACTAAAGGGTTTCTGCTTTGTTCGGTATAACTTTCTTTGCGAGCGCCAACAAATTCTATATCAATATCTTTATAGCGCAACATGGCTGTGCCGTAATTTTTAAAAACTTGAACTTTGGGCTTATGGGGCAATAATTGAGATACTTGTAAAGCCAATTCTATACCGCTACCAACAGCCACAATATCGATGTCTTTTTTTTGATTTCGATGTAATAAAATATCACGAACAAAACCACCAATTACATAACATTCTAAATTTAGTTGTTGGGCAGCTTGTGTTATAATTTTAAAAATATCGTTATCTAAATGTTGTTTAAAATTCATTGGTTAGCAAAATTTTAAGCTTATTAGTTAAAACTTAAAAAGGTTATTTTCTAATAATTTTTACTTGATTATCTAAAGATAATTTAATAATTGTAGACGGTTTTGAATTTGTTTTATCTTGATGCAGATTTACAACATAATCAACGCCTGCTCGTATTTCGGGGCTAATTTCTTTAAAACACTTTGGCGTTTCAGTTCCCGAAATATTTGCCGAAGTAGAAACCAATGGTTTTTTTAAACGTTCAAGTAATTTGTAACAAAATGGTTCTTTTACAAGACGTACTCCTAGTGTGTTATCATTTGCAATTAGATTGGGTGCTACATTTCGCGGCTTGTCTAATATGATTGTTGTGGGTTTGTCTGACAAATCCCAAATTTGAAAAGCCGTTTCTGGAATTTCTTTAAATATATTATAGAGCATTCTATCGCCATTCATCAAAACAATCATGCTTTTTGTTTCAACACGCTTTTTAAGTTGATAAATCTTTTTTATAGCATCTTCATTTGTAGCATCGCAACCTATTCCCCAAACAGTATCTGTAGGATATAAAATAATTCCTCCTTGCGAAATAACTTCAAAAGCTTTGTGAACCTCTTCGTTTACATTCATTATGAATTTGTTTTTCTTCGTTCGCGTTCTGTTTTTAATAAGTTTAATTCTCTACTTGTTTGCCCTGCAACCGATGTGTTTTCTTCTGCTCTACGAATAAGGTAAGGCATTACATCTCGAACAGGCCCAAAAGGTAAGTATTTTGCTACATTGTAACCATGCGCAGCAAGATTGTAACTTATATTATCGCTCATGCCATACAATTGTCCGAAAAAGATACGAGCGTCATTTTTTGCAATTTTCCCATTCATCATTTGCATTAATAAATACGAACTTTCTTCGTTGTGTGTACCTGCAAATATGGCCATTGTATCTATGTTTTGTAGCATGTAGCTTACAGCCGCATTATAATTATCATCGGTAGCTTGTTTAGATGCACAAATTGGAGTAGGATAGCCCATTTCTTTGGCTCTTAAATTTTCTTTTTCCATATAAGCGCCTCGTACAAGTTTCATACCTATATGAAAATCATCTTTTTGAGACTGCTCATGTAATTTTTTTAGGTAATCCATTCTGTCCCAACGATACATTTGTAGCGTGTTATATACAATTACTTTGTGCTTATTGTATTTTTTCATCATGTCTTCTACAATAGCATCTGCGGCATCTTGCATCCAACTTTCTTCGGCATCTATTAACAATGCTACATCTTTTTCGTAAGCCGTTTTACAAATACTATCAAATCTATCTAAAACTTTTTCCCACTCGGTTTTTTCAGTTTCTGAAAGTTCTTTTTTTGCACCTACTTTTTCATACAAGTCTAGTCTTCCTATTCCAGTAGGTTTAAATACAGCAAAAGGTATGGCGAGGCGTTCTTTGGCAAAGTCAATCGTTTTTAATGTCATTTGTAAAGCTGCATCAAACTGAGCTTCTTCTTCTTTGCCTTCAACAGAATAATCGAGTACAGATGAAACTCCTTTTATAAACATTTTATCTACTACAGTTAAACAATCATTTTCGGTAGTACCACCGCAAAAATGATCAAATACAGTAGCTCTTATTAAACCTTCTACGGGTAAATGTGCTTTGATTGCAAAATTGGTTACAGCAGTACCTATTTTTACCAAAGGTTCGCTGGCAATCATTTTAAATAAAAAATAGGCTCTATCTAGTTCTGTGTCAGATTTTAAACTAAAAGCAACTTCGGTATTATTGAATATTTTTTCCATTTTTATAAAAATTATACAAATATAGAAACTCTAAATCTTTTTATTGTTAGAAAATACTGTAATTTTGACCTCAAATTTAATAAAAATGCAAACAATACAAGCATCTGGATATCCTATATATTTTGGTTTGGAAGGATATGAAGCTGTAAATAAGTTACTAGCAGAAAAAAATTATTCTTCATTATATATTATAGTCGATTCTAATACGAATACTTTTTGTTTGCATAGGTTATTGCCCTATTTGGCAGTAGATTGTGCCATTGAAATTATAGAAATTGAAGCAGGCGAGGCGCAGAAAAATATTGATACATGTGTAGCGTTATGGTCTATACTTTCAGATTTTGGTGCAGATAGAAAAAGTTGTATTCTTAATTTGGGAGGCGGTGTTGTTACAGATATGGGAGGTTTTGTAGCTTCAACTTTTAAAAGAGGAATAGATTTTATAAATATTCCTACTACATTACTTGGTATGGTTGATGCATCTGTTGGAGGTAAAAACGGCATAGATTTAAACAATCTAAAAAATCAAATTGGCACCATAAATACTCCAACAACCTTGCTTATAGATACTCATTATTTAGAAACATTGTCTGCAAGAGAAATGCGATCTGGACTGGCGGAAATGCTAAAACATGGTTTAATTTTTGATAGAAATTATTGGAATAAGTTTAAAAAATTAGAAACTCTAGATACCAGTATGCTAGACGAACTTATTTATGAATCTATCGTGATAAAAAATACTATTGTAATGCAAGATCCTCATGAAAAAGGCATCAGAAAATCTTTAAACTTTGGGCATACATTAGGGCATGGTATAGAAAGTTTTTATTTAGGTTCTCAAAACAAATTACTGCATGGAGAAGCGGTTGCTGTTGGTATGATTTTGGAAGCTTATCTATCGTACAAAAAGGAATATATAAACCTTGAAGAATACTTAGAAATTAAAGAATATATGCTTTCTATTTTTGATAAAATAGCCATTTCTACTAGCGATGTTGATGCAATAATAGATTTATTGAAGCACGACAAAAAAAATGAATACGGTAAAATACAATTTTCGTTACTTAAAAATATTGGAGAATGTATTATAAATCAAATAGTTGATGACAAACTGATACAAGATGCTTTTTTTGATTATAATTCGTAAATTTTTTGCTGTAAAATTTGTTTTTGACTTCTATTATTTTTTTAAATTTGTGCAATGATTTTTAAAAAAGATATATCTTTACAACAAACGCCGCTGTTTGCCCTTGTAACTCTTGAAAAAGATGCTATTTGCAAAGCAATGGTAGGGTTGTATAATAGAATTGTTTTTCAATTTTCTATTTTTGATTTATCTATCAAATACGCTAATCTTAGAGTTTGATTTTTAGTAGCTTACCAAATATAAGTGAATTAAATTAATACTTTAAATATTAGAAATGAACACAAAATACTACGACTTAATTAATCAAACATTTTATTTTCCTCAAGAAGAATTTACGTTAAACAAAGATAATCTTGAATTTCATCATATCGATTTAATGAAATTGGTAGAGCAATATGGCACACCATTAAAATTTACTTATCTTCCTCAAATTTCTAGTAATATTAATAAAGCAAAAGGTTGGTTTAGAAAATCAATGGAAAAGCTTAAATACGATGCAAAATACTATTATTGTTATTGTACCAAAAGTTCTCACTTTGAATTTATAATGAACGAAGCTTTTAAAAACAATATTCATATAGAAACTTCATCGGCTTTTGACATTAATATAGTTGAAAATCTTCTTGAAAACGGAAAAATAAATAAAAGTACTTATGTAATATGCAACGGCTTTAAAAGAGACGAATACATAACCAACATTGCTCGACTGATGAATAATGGGCATAAAAATACAATTCCCGTTATTGATAATTATGAAGAGTTAGACCTTTTGCAAGAAGAAATAAAAGGAAAATTTAAAATAGGAATTCGTATTGCCGCAGAAGAAGAACCAAAATTTGAGTTCTATACATCTCGATTAGGAATAGGTTATAAAGATATTGTTTCGTTTTACCGAAAACAAATACAAGACAATAAAAAAGTAGAGCTAAAAATGCTTCACTTTTTTATCAATACAGGTATCCGTGATACAGCTTATTATTGGAATGAACTTTTAAAATGTATGAAAGTTTATATCGCTCTTAAACGCGAATGTCCTACTTTGGATAGTTTAAATATAGGAGGCGGTTTTCCAATTAAAAATTCATTAGCATTCGACTACGACTACCAATATATGGTTGAAGAAATTTTAAATCAAATTAAAATAGCTTGCGACGATGCCGAAGTACCTGTTCCTAATATATTTACAGAATTTGGTTCGTTTACTGTAGGTGAGAGTGGAGGAGCAATTTACCAAGTTTTATATCAGAAAAAACAAAATGATAGAGAAAATTGGAACATGATAGACTCTTCATTTATAACCACTTTGCCAGATACTTGGGCTATAAATAAACGATTTGTTATGCTCGCTGTAAACAGATGGAACGATACTTATGAAAGAGTTTTACTTGGCGGAATGACTTGCGATAGTGATGATTATTACAATTCTGAGCAACACATGAACGCCGTATATTTACCAAAGTATAATAAAGATAAGCCTTTGTATATTGGTTTTTTCAATACAGGAGCTTATCAAGAAACGATAGGTGGTTTTGGCGGATTGCACCATTGTTTAATTCCACAACCTAAACATATTTTGATAGATCGAGATGAAAATGGAATCTTGGCAACCGAAGTGTTTTCTGAACAACAAACCTCAGAAGACGTGTTAAAAATACTAGGTTACAAAAAATAAAATTCTATTTGTAATTCCCCAAAAAAGTTTTTTCTTTGAAAACTGAAACTAATTTCAAAACAAACCCAAAACAAAATGAGTAAAGGACCTATAAGTCAATTTATTGAAAAAAATTACCTTCACTTTAATGCCGCTGCTTTAGTAGATGCTGCCAAAGGATATGAAGAACATTTGCTAGACAATGGAAAAATGATGATTACTTTGGCAGGCGCTATGAGTACTGCCGAGTTAGGAAAATCATTAGCAGAAATGATACGTCAAGACAAAGTACACATTATTTCTTGTACAGGAGCTAACCTAGAAGAAGATATCATGAATTTGGTGGCGCACAATTCGTACAAAAGAGTTCCTAACTATAGAGATTTATCTCCACAAGAAGAGTGGGATTTACTAGAAAATCATTACAATAGAGTTACAGATACTTGTATTCCAGAAGAAGAAGCTTTTAGAAGATTACAATCGCATCTATTCGATATTTGGAATAATGCTGATAAAAATAATGAAAGATATTTCCCTCATGAGTTTATGTATCAAATGATTAATTCAGGCGTATTAAAACAATACTACGAAATAGACCCAAAAGATTCTTGGATGGTAGCTGCTGCCGAAAAAAATCTACCTATAGTAGTACCAGGTTGGGAAGACAGTACAATGGGAAATATTTTTGCTTCGTATTGTATAAAAGGAGAATTTAAACCAACCACCATGAAAAGCGGTATCGAATACATGATGTGGCTTGCCGATTGGTATACCAACAACTCACAAGGAAAAGGAATAGGATTTTTTCAAATAGGAGGTGGTATTGCAGGTGATTTTCCAATATGTGTAGTACCAATGCTTTATCAAGATATGGAAATGCACGATGTTCCATTTTGGAGTTATTTTTGTCAAATATCAGATTCAACCACAAGTTATGGTTCTTATTCGGGAGCAGTTCCAAATGAGAAAATAACTTGGGGAAAACTAGATATACATACCCCTAAATTTATTATAGAATCGGATGCTACCATTGTAGCACCACTTATTTTTGCTTATTTATTAGATTATTAAAATTTTATGAGAAGAATTATTGTAGATTACGCCAAACTTACAAGTGATATTCTAAACCTCTTGGTAGAAAAATTTCCAGACGGATATGATGATACAGATATTATCCGTTTCAAAAATGCTCAAAACGAATTGATTGAAGCCGTTGAAGTTCGAACAGAAGACACTATTTACTTAGTTAAAGTGAGTAAAAAATTGGCTACTAGAATGGAAAAATTTGACGAAGAAGATGATCTAGCTGCTGTTATCGAGCCTATTGCACCAGTAAAAGGTATTGATTTAGACGATGATGATTTACCGAGTGACGACGACGATGAAGATTTGCTAAAAGAAAAAGATGATGCAGATGACGACGATGAAGATGATGACTATAATGAAGAAGCATCAGACGATTTTGATGATGAAGATGATGAATAATTAATTATTCATCAGTTTTAATAAAAAAGTAAAAAGCACTTGATAAAGCTATCAAGTGCTTTTTACTTTTAGCAAAAGTTAATTCTTATAATTTTTGCATATTTTGAGCCAATGACTCTAAAAATTTAGAAATAGGACCTTTTATCATCATTGCCATCATAGGATTGAATTCGCCTTCAAAATCTAGTTTTACAGTACTAGATTGCGCATTATTTTCTTTAATGTTTGCTATTAATGAAAATGGTAGTTTATCGCTAGCAGCAGACAAAATAACTTGCTCGTAAGGTGTTTTGTCTTTCAATCTTAATTTAATTTCAGGCATACCTTTTAAACCAAAATTAAATATATCATCACCTAAAACTTCAAATTTTGCTATATTTTCGGGCATTAATTTTTCAAAATTTTTCACATCAGTAAGTGATTCAAATAAATATTGAGATGATTTGTCTACAGTAACTACAGGACTTTCAAGTTTCATATATGATTTTTTTATAAATTATAGTTTTAAATTTCTTATAAAGTATTCCAATGCTCTGGGTCTTTTCTCCATTCTTTTAGCGTGAGCCATTCTTTTTCATTAATGTAATTTTTTTCTAATGCCAATTGCAGTAAATACTCATAATTACTCAATATATGTAAAGTAACATTGGCTTTTTCAAAATTTTCTGAAGCAATATCAAAACCATACGAAAAAATAGCAATCATACCTTTTACATTTGCTCCAGCTTCTTTAAGCGCTTCAACAGCCATAAGGCTACTAGACCCCGTACTGATTAAATCTTCAATTACCACTACAGATTGTCCTTTTTGTAGAAAACCTTCAACTTGATTTTTTCTGCCGTGTTTTTTAGGTTCGGGCCTTACATATACAAAAGGAAGCCCCATAGCTTCTGCAACTAGAATACCAATACCAATGGCACCTGTAGCAACACCAGCAATAACATCGGGTTTGCCATAAAGATCTTCTATTTGCTTACAAAATTCTTCTTTTAAAAAATTTCTAATTGCTGGAAATGAAAGCGTTAGTCTATTATCGCAATAAATTGGCGATTTCCAACCCGAAGCCCATGTAAAAGGATTTGACGGATTCAATTTAATTGCATTTATTTGTAAAAGCAATTCGGCTGTTTTTTCGGCTGTTATATTATTCAAAATCATACTACAAATGTATAAAGTTTTTGTAAACGATAAGCCACTTTTTCTTACCAATAAAGTGTCTAAAGAAACAGATTTTCAGTTGTTTTTACTTGAAACTGTTGATATAGAACAACTTATTGTAAAAATGTTTAACAATAAAATAAAGAAAGCGTTTTTATATTATCCAGATGAAAAAGAGATATTAAAAAAGGTAAAAGAAAAAATTCCTGTTAAAAAAGCAGGCGGTGGATTGGTTTACAACGCAGAAGGGAAAGTTTTATTTATTTTTAGAAACGGAAAATGGGATTTGCCTAAAGGCGGTGTAGAAAAAGGAGAGGAAAATGAAGCAGCAGCATTGCGTGAGGTAGAAGAAGAAACAGGTGTTACCAATTTGATGTTAAAAGAAAAACTACAAAAAACCTACCATGTATTTTACAGAAATGGTAAATACCGATTAAAGATAACACATTGGTATAAAATGACGACAAATTTTGTAGGCACACCTATTCCGCAAGAAAATGAAGGCATAGAAAAAGTAGCTTGGCTTGACAAACAAGAAATACAAGAAGCATTAAAAAACTCTTATGAAAATATAAAACTACTTTTTGAACCCAATTTAGACAATCATTCCGAGTACTAAAAAGAGTAAAAATCCTACAAAAAAGGTTGCTGTATATAAGGGTTTATCTTCTTCTGTATGAGCTTCAACGAGTAGTTCTTCTGTAACAAGAAAAAGTAATGCAGACAAACCAAATGAAAGCACAATTTCCATTACATTATCGGATAAATTTTGTAGTAAAGTCCCGCCAAGTGTTGCACTCACAAAAAATAACGACGAAAGTAAAACAACATGAATAATGGCTTTTTTGGTCGGTATTTTTTCGTTTTTTAATTCCATAGAAACGGCCATTCCCATAGAAAACATTTCTAATGCCAAAGCCAAGGTAAGCAACAATCCTGCCTTGCTACCAGAGGCAAACCCGATGCCTAGTAAAAAACCGTCAATAAGAACATCAACGCCAATAGCTACCAAAAACGAAACAGGTATTTTAGGAATAATATCAATCGTTTTGGTTTGATTTTCTTTCTCTTCTGTAAAGTCTTTTATATAAAGCATTAATAAAGTTCCCAAAACAAAACCAATAATTACAGAAATAGGTTTGTTGCGTTCTACTATATCAGGTAAAATTTCTACAGCCACTACCGAGAAAACCACACCAGCAGCAAAGTGCAATACGATACTTCTAAATACAGGAGAAGGTTTTCTTATGGCAGTTATTAATCCGCCAAGAATAAAAGTAACTACAGGAATACAAGTGTAGATAAGGATAGTTTCTAATAAATTACTCACGCTATTTTTCTATTTAATTTTTACAGATTCTGGAACCAACACTGTATAGTCGCCACCATTACGCAAAACATCTCGCACAATACTTGAAGATATATACGAGGTTTTTGCGGCTGTGAGCAAAAATACAGTTTCTATTTTTGAAAGTCTTCTATTGGTATGCGCAATGGCTTTTTCAAATTCAAAATCGGCTGGATTTCTTAAACCACGCAAAATAAAATCGGCATTTTCTTTTCTACATAAATCTATAGTAAGACCTTCGTAGGTAATCACTTTTACTTTAGGTTCGTTTTTAAAAGCTTCTTCAATAAATCGTTTTCTGTCGTCTAGCGAAAACATATATTTTTTTTCTGCATTAATACCAATAGCAACAATAACTTCGTCAAAAAGCGAAATGCCTCTTTTAATAATATCGTAGTGCCCGTTGGTAATTGGATCGAAAGAACCAGGAAATATAGCTTTTCTCATTTTTTAAAATTTGTTTATTCCAATAAAAACGTTAGAGGTAAAACAAATAAATGTTTTACAGGTAAACCGTTTTCTGTTGCAGGATTCCATTTTTTTGTTTTTAACAATGCAGATTTAAGTTCTGCCTCTAATTTTTGTTTCGATTTTTCTGCTAAATCATTAAAATAAATAAAGGAAATGTTACTCACCGAGCCGTCTTTTTCGACAATAAATTTCAGTTGCATTTTTAATGCAGTGGTTAAATTATCAGGGAAAGTGACATCGTTTAACAATTGCTGTCTAAATTTTACAATGCCATCTGGATATTCAACAGGTGTAGAAGTATTACTGTTATTTGAAACAACTACATCTTTGGAAATATTGGTTTCTTTTTTTTCTTCTAAAGTAACTTTTGGTATTGAATGATTTGTTTTTTTTAGGGTTATTGTAGTTTTATGCTTATAGATTGTCTTTTTTTTCTTTTGCTGAGAAAAAGTGACTCCAACCATAAATAAGCATAAAAGTAGAATAAGTTTTTTCATGAATGTTAAGATGATTTAAAACCTTGCCATATTAGTTTTCTGTTTCGAGCAATTTCAATTTCGTTGTCTATTAAATCGGTAAAATTTAGATTAGAAAAAGCAGCTTGTTGCGGAAATATACTTTGCGGACTTAATCCTGGGTTGGTATTTATTTCAATAAAATGTGGAATATCGTTCATGATAATAAAATCTATACGAGAAAACCCTGTCATGCCCAACGATTCATAGATTTTTTTGGCAGTTTGATTTACTTTTTCTTGTACTTCTTTCGATATTCTAGCAGGTGTTATTTCATTGGATTTACCTAAATATTTCGCTTCATAATCAAAAAAATCATTTTCAGGAACAATTTCTGTAATGCCTAAAACTGTAGTTTTTTCGTGATATTTTAAAACACCTACCGAAATTTCTGTCCCTTTTAAAAACGATTCGATTAAAATGTCATGATCTTCTGCAAAAGCAAAAGCTAATGCTTTCTCAAATTCATTCGCTTCATTTACCTTTGAAACTCCTAACGAGCTACCAGATTGATTAGGTTTTACAAAAAAAGGATATTCAAGCGTTGTTGCAATGACTTCCAAATCTATATTTTGACCTTTACTTACATAAATTGATTTTGCTTTTGGAATATCAAATTTTGAAAGCACAGAGAGTGTATCTCTTTTATTGAATGTTAAAGCCGATTGGTAAAAATTACAGCCTGTATACGGAATTTCCAATAATTCCCAATAAGCTTGCATATGGCCGTCTTCGCCTGGAGTACCATGTATGGTATTTACAATAACATCAAAAGTTATTTTCTGATTGTTAATTGTACACGAAAAGTCAGATTTATCAATATAGAATTTTTCATTCTCTTGCTTTACATACCATTCATTTTTTAAGATATGAACTTCAAATGGAGTGTATTTATTTTTATTGATGTGGTTTAATAAAAGTTGCCCGCTTCTTAAAGAGATAACCGATTCTTCAGAATAACCGCCCATTACTATGGCTACGTTCATTTGGAAATAATTTTAAATTTAAACAAAAATACAACTTTTTTCAAACCATTTACGCAACGGAATTTTATATATTTGCTTAAATTTTTTCTATAATGAGTTTACGAAAATACCTTACCAGTAAAGTTTTTGTTGCACAAGTAGTTGCTGCTTTGGCTATTGTGGCAGTTTTGGGTTATTTATTTTTTCATTGGATTACTTTTATTACACATCATGGCGATGAAATTACAGTTCCAAATTTGAGTAAATTAACACCCGAACAAGCAGAAGCAAAACTTGATGAACTTGATTTGGACTATGTTGTGGTAGATACAGTAGATTATATGCCCGATTTTCCAAAATTGAGTATTGTACAGCAAGAACCTACAGCAGGATCTAAAGTAAAAGGAGGAAGAACCATATATGTTAAAATAAATGCGGATACTTACAAAATGGTAGCCGTGCCCGATTTGATAGAAAAAACATACAGACAAGCTTTACCTAGTTTAAAAGCGGTAGGATTAGTAGAGGGAGAAAAACGATATGTACCAAGTATTGCCAAAGATTTAGTATTAGAAATGTGGTATAAAGGCAAAAGAATTAAAGCGGGCGAACGCGTACTAAAGTCATCAAAAATAGATTTGGTTTTAGGTGACGGATCTTTAGTATTTAACGAAAAAGAAATAGACTCTATTATAGATCAACAACCTTCAGACAAAGAATTAGACTCCATTGGCAATGAATAGTTTCATTGATACTCAAGATTTAGAAGAAGAACTTTTTGAACACCACCGTTTTGAGGTACCCAAAGGGCAAGCCATGTTGCGTATTGATAAATATTTAATGCAGGTATTGCCCAATACTACTCGAAACAAAATTCAAAATGCGGCTTCTAATGGTGATGTTTATGTAAATGATACACCTGTTAAATCAAACTATAAGGTAAAACCTTTTGATATTGTAAAAATTTTACTAGCACATCCGCCTTACGAGAATAGAATAGATCCAGAGAATATTCCATTGGAAATTGTTTATGAAGATGATGAACTTATAGTTCTTAACAAACCTGCAGGTTTGGTGGTGCATCCAGGGCATGGTAATTATACAGGAACTTTGGTAAATGGATTGGCATTTCATTTTCAAAACCTACCAATGAATAGTTCTAATCGACCAGGTTTGGTGCATAGAATTGATAAAAATACATCAGGACTTTTGGTTGTTGCTAAAACAGAATATGCCATGTCTTTTTTAGCAAAACAATTTGAAGAAAAAACAACAGAAAGAGAGTATATTGCTTTAGTTTGGGGTAATGTAAAAGAAGATTCGGGTACTATTACCGGAAACATTGCCCGCCATGTAAAAGATAGAATGCAAATGGCGGTTTTTCCAGATGGTGATGTAGGTAAACATGCTGTAACCCATTATAAAGTGCTAGAACGATTGGGTTATGTAACCTTGGTTTCGTGCAAACTAGAAACAGGTAGAACGCATCAAATAAGGGTTCACATGAAATATATAGGACATACTTTATTTAACGATGAGCGCTATGGAGGAAATTTAATTTTGAAAGGAACAACATTCACCAAGTACAAACAATTTGTTGAAAACTGTTTTAAAATTTTACCAAGACAAGCCTTACACGCGCGAACGTTGGGCTTTTTGCATCCTACAACAGGTGCTTTTTTGAAATTTGAGTGTGATATTCCAAATGATATGCTCGAATGTATCGATAAATGGCGTAATTATGCTAAAAACATAACGGTAGATGAAGAATAAAAAAACGGTCTAATTTTTAAATTAGACCGTTTTTTTACTAATAGGTTTTAGCTATTACTTTTTACTCAAATTTTTCATTTCTTTTTCAATCATATCATAAAACTGGTCTATTTTTGGCATAATAACAATGCGAGTACGTCTGTTTGTAGCACGATTTTCAGCAGAATTATTTTCAACCAGTGGTATATATTCGCTTCTACCAGCGGCAATAAGTTGTTTAGGGTTTACACCCAACTCTTGTGTAAGTACACGAGTAATGGCAGTAGCTCTTTTCACACTTAAATCCCAATTGTCTATTAAAATAGCATTTCCTGTAAAAGGTACATTATCTGTATGCCCTTCTACCATACATTCAAAATCGGGTTTGTCATTAATTACTTTTGCCACTTTGCCCAATACTTCTTTAGCTTTGTTGGTTACTACATAGCTACCGCTTTTAAAAAGCATTTTGTCTGAAATATTAATAAAAACAACTCCTTTTTCTACATTTACATTAATATCTGGGTCATCTAAGCCTACCGATTTTTTTAAGCTAGTAACCAAAGCTAAGGTTACAGAGTCTTTTTTGGTGAGTGCATCTTGCAAACGAGAAATTTTTAAATCTTTTTCTTTAATGCTTTCTAATGCTTTTTCTACATTGGCAGCACCTTGTTGGGTTAATGTAGTCATGTTTCCTACATTATTAATCAAGTCAGCATTATTTTTCTTTAAATCTTCATTTATTTTCTTTAAATAATCGTTTTGCTCATTCATCTTCTCTTTTTCAGAAAGACATAAATTAAGCTTCATCGTGGCGGTATTCAATAAATCTTGACACTCTTTGTTTTTTGTTTCTAAATCGGCAATTTTCTTTTTTGTACCGCAAGAGGTTAATGCTAAAGCAGATACTGCTATTATGGCTACAACTCTTTTCATTCTTCTAAATTTTATAAGTTTAGTAAATCTCTAAAATAGGTTACAAAGTTACAATTTGATTGCAACTAAATGAATCGGGATTACGTTAATATATGTTAATTATCTTACAAAAACTTTGCCTTTTTTAATAAAATATTGATAAAGTATACTTTTTGATTGGTAGTAGTTTGAATTTTGCACTCGACTTCTTTTTTCTAAAAAACTAAATAGTTTACTATAGAATACAAAATGAGCTTTAATAATAGCCAAACAATGACGCAGTTTTCCTTGGGCAATAAATTGTACGCCTGCAATTCCATCTAGTATTAATCGTGTAAAAATGATAGGGATTAATTGATGAGTAGGCAAATTTTTGGTAAGCATCAACAATGAATTTCTAAAATTTAAGTATGTTTTTTTTGGATTTGCTTTATCAAGCGTAGCACCACCTACATGAAATACAATAGATTTTGAAGTATATTTTATTTTTTTTTCGTTATTAAAGGCTCTCCAACACAAATCTATTTCTTCTTGGTGCGCAAAAAAGTCGTCATCAAAACCTTTAAGTTGTTGGTAAGTTTCTTTTCTAATAAAAAAGCAAGCACCACTTGCCCAAAATATTTCTGCTTCATCGTTGTATTGATTTGTATCTTTTTCTACAGTATCAAAAATACGACCTCTGCAATATGGATACCCAAACTTATCTATAAATCCACCAGCAGCACCAGCATATTCAAAATAAGATTTATTTTTATAATCGAGTATTTTAGGTTGAATAATACTCGTTTGTGATTCATTCTCAAATATAGTTAGTATCGGGCTTAGCCAATTTTCGGTTACTTCTACATCAGAGTTTAAAAGGCAATAATAAGGTTCTTGTACATCTTTTAATGCTTCATTATATCCTTTTGCAAAACCATAATTTTGATTGTTGATTATAATTTTTACCGAAGGAAAAAGCTCTGTAATTACCTGTATAGAATCATCAGTAGAGGCATTGTCGGCCACATATATAGTAGCTTGCTCAGAATATTGAATAACTTTTGGTAGAAATTTTTTTAATAATTCGGCACCATTCCAATTAAGTATTACTACTGCAATTTTGTTGAGATTAGTCATAAGTAGGGTATTCTATACCAAGATTTTCTCTTATATTTTCTGTGTCATTAAACGCATTGCTCTCTAGCTCGTGGTATAACAATTTTATTTTTTCTGATACAGTGCTGTTTGGATATTTTTTCATAAAATTTTGATATACTTTTTGTACATCATCGTATATCTTTCCGTCTTCAAAAGTAGGCGTATTATCTAGACCGAATAAAAAATCGTTCAAATACCAATTAAAATCTTCTTCTGCCTGAGCAATCAATTTAGAATTTGGGTATTTTTTTATAAAGTTCTCCCAAAAAATAGCCCTAGAACCCACTTCGTCAAAAGAAACATTCAAACCTGCATCAGCAGCATACAAAACTTCTTTTTCTTTGGAAGTTTGTTTTAAATAAGCTTCATAATCTGGTGTAAGTTTATTTTTAAAGATGTTGTAATAATGATTTGCTTTGCTTCTTATTTCGGTGTAACCTTCGCCAACATCCCAAAATTCAACATCAACGGTTTGTAAACTATTGGCGATATTTTGAACTTCTGTAGGCAAATTTGTCTTTCCTGTATCAAAATTGTAGTAAGAAGCATATTTTTCGAGAACATCGCTGTACGTTTGATTTAAGTTTTTTATTAATGCTTCTCTAACCGCAAAATAGTTTTCATACGTTTCATTGTTTTTTTCTGGAGACTGATTTTTGCAAGTCTCTTTACTAGCATCTTCATTATACTGTAAAGTTTCAACATAATTTTCTAAGGTTGCTGTGCTACTGTATGCTGTGTCCAAAAGTACTTTGGCTTCGCTTATCATAATACTATCTGTAGTAGTTGTGGGAATATTGCCCTCTACATTATGTTCTTTTTTACATGATACAAATAAGGTTAGTAAAAGAACTAATGCAGAAATAAAAATATTTTGTTTGAAATAAAATTTCATAAGTTTAAATAGGTAAATCGTTTAAAAAAATATATTGTTGGTTCTCAAAATCCATTTTGCAAAAATAATGATTTATACCGTTGGTTACCATTAGAAAATCGGCTTTGAGTAGTAAATTGTATCGAGCTATTTGATGAAAAGTTTCTTGGGTTATTTTTACAGTAGGAGCTTTGCATTCTACAAGTAATTTTATTCCTCCATTGTTTTGAAAAACAACAATATCGTAACGTTTAATTAAATCGTTTATTTTAATGATTTTTTCTACATTAATTAAATTTTTTGATATTTTTTTATCTTCTGTAAGCCAATGTATAGTATGTTGTCTAACCCATTCTTCGGGGGTTAATAGAATATACTTTTTTCGTATTAGGTCGAAAATAGCGATTTTATTTTCACTATTTTTGAAGCGGAAAGTATAATCGGGAAAATTTAATTTTTGCATACAACAAAAATAAAAGATTTATATTTTGAAAGCCTAATGATATGGATGAAGTATTAAAAATAATTAACGATATAAAAGCAGGAATTATTAAACCTATTTATTTTTTAATGGGAGATGAGCCTTATTATATAGATAAACTTACAGAATATATAGAAAACAATATCCTTTTGGAGGAAGAAAAAGGCTTCAATCAAATGGTTATGTATGGTAGAGATACTACAATAGAAGAAGTAGTAGGTGCAGCCAAACGTTTCCCCATGATGGCAGAGAGACAAGTAGTAATTGTGAAGGAAGCTCAAGAACTTTCGCGTACTATTGATAAACTGGAACTATATGCCGAAAGCCCACAACCTACAACTGTTTTGGTATTTGCATACAAATACAAAACCCTAGATAAACGCAAAAAAATCACCAAAGTTTTAGAAAAAAATGGAGTTGTTTTTGAAAGCAAAAAAATGTATGAAAATCAAGTAGGCACTTGGCTCCAAAGGGTATTGCAAGGTAAAGGTTATACTATAGAACCCAAAGCGATTGCTATGTTTGTAGAATTTTTAGGTAACGATTTAACAAGAATAAGTAAAGAAATAGAAAAATTACAAATTATTTTACCCAAAGGAAGCACTATAACTCCCAAAGACATTGAAGTTAATATTGGTTTTAGCAAAGATTACAATAATTTTGAACTTCGAAAAGCTATTGGAGAGCGAAATGTAGCTCGTGCTTATAAAATTGCAATGCACTTTGCTCAAAATCCAAAAGACAATCCATTGGTAGTAACCACAGCTACTTTGTACAGTTTTTTTTCACAGTTATTGCAATTTCATGGACTTAAAGATAAATCTAGCGCAAACGTGGCTAAAGTTCTCAAAATAAATCCCTATTTTGTTAAAGAATATGAATTGGCTGTAAAAAATTATCCGATGAAAAAGGTAAGCCAAATTATAGCTTCTTTAAGACAACTCGATGTAAAAAGTAAAGGGGTTGGGGCAAATAATTTAAGCCAAGCAGATTTATTGAAAGAACTGTTGGCTCAAATTTTTAATTAGGTTTATAAATTTAATTCCTTTATTTTATCCAAAGGTCTGGCTACTACAGCTTTAGTATTTGTAATTACAATCGGTCGTTCTATAAGTATAGGGTTTTGTGTCATCGCTTCAATGATTTCATCGTCTGTTAGTACTTTATCTTTATAATTATCAATCCATACTTTTTCTTTAACACGCACTAAGTCAATAGGTTTGTAGTTTAATTTTTTTAGTATAGATTTTAATTCATTTACACTTGGCGGATTTTCTAAATAATAAACGGTTTCAAATAAAACATTGTGTTCTGTAAGATAAGCAATACAATCTCTTGATTTACCACATCTATTGTTATGAAATACTTGTATCATGCTATTTTATTTTTCTAATTAAAGCAAAAGTATTAATTTAGACGAAAAGAAAATACCTATGTTTATTGAAAAAGCCCGACTTAAAAAACCAAATTTTTTACCCTACATCATTCTTCCAATTTTATTTTTAGTATTTGTACTTATTAATTATGTATTTTCGGCAGGAGTAGATACAAATGCAATGATACAAACTTATATTACACAATTTGGTAAAACGCCTACTTTTGTTATGCTTATGTTTCCGTTGTGTGTAGGTTTTGTATTTATGATAGTATACATTCAGTTTTTGCAACAACTAGGTATAACCCGAGCTACTACTTCGCGCGATAAAATAGATTGGAAGCGAATATTTTTTTCGTTTTTTTTATGGAGTAGTTTTACAATAGTAACTACTGTATTGGCTTATTATTCTGAACCTAAAGAATTTATATTAAATTTTAGTTGGAATAAATTTTTGCCTTTTGCACTAATAGCATTAGTGTTAGTACCTATGCAAACTAGTTTTGAAGAATATTTATTTCGCTCACAAATTATGCAAGGTTTAGGTATTTTAAGCAAAACACGTTGGGTACCTTTTGTTGTATCATCTGTATTATTTGGTTTGATGCATATTGCCAACCCAGAAGTAGGAGAAATGGGATATTTTGTACTCATTTATTATATAGGAACAGGCTTTTTTTTAGGTATATTAACACTCATGGACGAAGGATTGGAATTGGCGCTTGGTTTTCATGCAGCTAATAATTTGGTTGGCGCTTTACTTGTTACAACAAATTGGTCTGCTTTACAAACAGAATCGGTATTTATAAGCAAAGCACTTCCTTCGGCATCTACAGATGTATTAATTCCTGTTTTTATTATTTTTCCAATATTATTAATACTATTTAGCAAAGTATATAAATGGAACAATTGGAAAGAAAAATTATTCGGAAAATTAGAAATAAGTTTAAATAATGATAACAATTCCCACTTTTAAAAATGTTCATAACCAGTTTCAATTGAATGGTTTTAATTTGAATAAAGACGATTTATGTCGTGTAGCCTATAGCTTTATTAAAGAAGGAGAAGATTTTGAAAAACCAATCGGAGATTTTTTATTGGATTGGTTTGACGATAAAGATTACATCGAGATGCAAACTTCGGGTTCTACAGGTACGCCCAAAACTATTAAAGTAGATAAACAAGCCATGGTACATTCGGCTTTAGCTACAGGAGATTATTTTGATTTAAAACCTGGAATGAAAGCTTTACAATGTTTACCTGTAAAATATGTTGCAGGAAAAATGATGTTAATACGTTCTATTATTTTAGGATTGGATTTGGACTACGTAGAGCCAAGTTCACACCCCATGCAACATACAGATGCAACCTACGATTTTGTTGCGATGGTTCCGTTGCAAGCACAAAATTCTATTGTCGAAATGACAAGAATTAAAAAACTTATAGTAGGTGGGGCGCGTATAAGCAAAGATTTAGAATTGGAACTTTTAAAAGTTCCTACACAAGTCTATGAAACCTACGGAATGACCGAAACCATTACCCATATCGCCGCAAAAAGAATAGGAGAGAAGGCTTTTACAATACTCCCTCACATTAGTATAAAACAAGATGATAGAGGCTGTTTGGTTATTCATGCTCCAAAAATTATTCAAGAAAATGAAATAATAACCAACGATTTGGTTGAAATTGTTAATGAAAACAGTTTCTTGTTTTTAGGAAGATTGGATAATATTATTAATAGTGGCGGCGTAAAAATTATGCCAGAGCAGGTCGAAAAAAAACTTGATGGAAAATTAGACAGAAGGTTTTTTATTGCATCTCAAGAAGATCATGATTTGGGCGAAAAAATAATTTTGGTTGTAGAAGGCGAGCCATTTGAAGTAGCCGATACTACGTTTGAACTTTTAGATAAATATGAAAAGCCTAAAGAAATTTATTTTATAGAAAAATTTGTAGAATCAGAAAACGGCAAAATACTTAGAAAACAAAATTTAGATTTGGTTTAAAATATAATTATAACTTACTTTTTCTATTTTAATAAGTAGAATTAAGATTTATATTAGAAGTATATTTGTTATATTTCATAATATTATTCTAAATAATATTCGCTCTTTTTTATATTTTTGAAAAAAATAATTTAAAAGTATATGATTCCAAAAATCAAGGTAGGATTGTTAATATCTTATGACTTCAATTTAATTTTTAATGCTCTTCCTCGTATATATGATTATGTAGATGAGATTTATTTGTCTTATGATAAAAATTTTCTAACATGGTCTGGCAAAAAAATATCAATTCCTGAAGATTTTTTTGGTAAAATAAAGGAATATGATAGATTAAAAAAAATTAAATATCATATCGATAATTTTTATATTGATGTTGAAAATCCTATCATTAATGATACCATACAAAGAAATTTATTAAAAAAAGAAATGGGGTATACTGATTGGTGTATTCAAATTGATGTAGATGAGTATTTCATAAATTTTTCTCTCGTTAGAGATTTTTTATTAAAGAATAGTTTTTTGATTAAATATACAGACAAAAAGATTAATATTAGAGGTAAATGGGTTACATTATTTAAAAAATTAGAAAATGGTTACTTATTTATTGATAATGACGAAAGTTTTAGTTTTGTAAATAATGCACGAGAATACAATTATGCAAGAAACATTGATGGAAAACAGTTTCAAACCAATTTCTATGCTATCCATCAGTCATGGGCTAGAGAAGAATCAGAAGTTGCTCTTAAAATTTCCAATTGGGGACATAAGAATGATTTCGACACAGAGTCTTTTTTTAATTTTTGGAAAAATGTTAATTCATCAAACTATATGAATTTTAAAAATTTTCATCCTGTTTATCCTCAAGAATGGGAAAAGTTAGAATTTATAGAGTGTAACTCAATTGATGAATTTGAAGTAAAGTACAAAAAAAAATACAGTGAAAAACTATTAAACCAAACTAAGCTTCCTTCAAAATATTATTTTAAGTATTTATTATGTCTTCTAAAATTTTGGAAATAGATAGCTTTTACAGTAAATTAGCAATTATTATATTAAATTATAATTCTAGTAATTATGTAATTAATCAATTAAATAGTTTATCTTCCGAAGGTGTTTCTAAAGATTGTTTCTATGTTGTAGATAATCAATCTATTGATAATAAAATTTTAATTAACTTTTGTAATACTAATAATTTTTGCTTTATTCAAAATAAAATTAATGGGGGTTATGCTAATGGAAATAATTTAGCAATCAAGAAAGCAATAGATGACAATAAAAGTTATTTTTTACTTTTAAATCCTGATATAGAAATATCAAAGTACACTATATCTGTATTATTAGAAACAATATGCAATAATCCAAATATAGGTGTTATTGGTCCAAGAATACTTGATAAGTTTGAAAGTAATATCATTTATTCCGATGGAGGGTTGTTATTTCCAGAAAAAGGATTTGAAGGAGATCATGTTCATTGCTATAAAAAAACAGAAGAAATCCCTTCATTTGGTATAAATTTCAATATTGATTATGTAAATGGAAGTGCTATTTTATTTTCTTTACCTGCATTACAGTTTAATGGATTTATGAGAGAAGACTTTTTTATGTATTATGAAGAATCAGAATGGTGTTATCGTTTAAAACTTAAATCACAGTTTAAGTTAGCTATAAATACTGATGTAGTTGCTTATCATGAAATGAGTGATAAAGGGAAATTTTATCAGTATTATATGACTAGAAATCAAATATGGATGACAAGATTATATAATGGAAACAGTCTATTTCTTATTAGGTATAACTGGAAAATTATTAGAAAATCTATTAAAAAATTTCAATTTAATATATTAAAAGCAGTATACAATGGTTGGTTTGCGAAAATTAATTAGATTGATATAAAATAAATAATAACAAATGATTTACACATAATTCTAATTATAAGAGAGTAGAAATTATTGTTTTTTCTGCCAAAACAAACCCAATGAAAAGGATATTGTACTTTTACCCTGAAAATCCGTTAGGAAACAACCAAGGTAATAATTCTAGAGCTTTAAGTTTATTAAAATTTTTTAAGAATAAAGGTTACTCTTTAGATTTTATTGGAGAAAGCACAGAAAATTTCCAGCAAAAAGATATTGAATTACTTATACAAAAAGGACTTGTAAATAAAGGATATCTTTTCCCTCGATTTAAAAAAAGCAAAAACCAATTGAGTTATTTTTTTAAGTATTATTTGCCTAATAAAATTTTTAATAAACCTGAAAAACTTAATGAAGTAAAACCTGGAGTTCAATCTTTTTTTAACGCTATAGTTTCAAAAAATAAGTACGATATTATTTTAATTTCGTATGCATCTTGGGCTAGTTTAGTAATTGATAATAAATACATTAATCGTTCACAAACAATCTTAATTAATGATACACATGATTTTTTAACATCTCAATATCAAAATTATAAAGATTTTGAACTTGGTAATTATTTTAGAAATGAGATAAAAAACTTAAAATACTTCGATTACATTTTAACCATTTCCGTTGAAGAAAAATACTTGTTTTCTCAATTTATTCCAGAGAATAATGTAAAATTAGTTCCGCATGGATTACCAGCACAACATAATACAGACGTTAATAAACACTGTGATTTTGATATTCTTTATGTTGCAAGTAATAATTCGCATAATGTGCAAGGTGCGCATTGGTTTTTTACAAATGTATTTCCAAAGATTAATCAAAATATAAAAATTTTAGTTATCGGTAAAATTGTAAATCATCTAGAAGTAGAAGCTTCCAATATTACCAAAATTGAAAGAGTAGAAGATTTATCTCAATATTATCAAAACTCAAAAATTACAATATGTCCAATGTTTTCTGGAACAGGTTTAAAAATTAAAGTTATAGAATCATTATCTTTTGGTTTACCCATTGTATGTACAGAAAAAGGAGTAGACGGATTAATAAATAAATCCAACAATGGATGTTTGGTTACAAATGATTCAGATACTTTTGCAAAAAGTATAACTCAGTTGATTACAAATGAAGATATATATAGAAAATATCAGTTAGAGAGTATAGAATTTTTCAATAAAAACTATTCATTAGATACTGTTTACAATAACTTAAAAATAATCTTACAATAAGAATTGTAAATTATTATTTGATTGCTCATGAAAAAAATAAAACAAAAAATAAAAAATTATTTTTTATATCTAAAATTAAAAAAGCGAAAGGTAGATTATACCTTTGAAAATATTCAAGAAAATAGTCTATTAATTATAGACGATAAGTTACCAGAGTACGATAAAGACTCAGGTTCTAGAAGATTAGACATCATAATTGATATTCTTTTAGAAAAAGGAATTCAGGTGTTTTTAATGGCAGACAAAAAAGAATATAAATACAATACAGAATATTGTGAGTATTACAGGTCTAAAGGTGTTCAAGTATATTATCCAAGTATTTATCAATCTAAGTTATTAACTAGAGAGATGTTTTTGTCTGTAGTATTATCCAAATGCAAAACAGTTTGGTTACATAGACCTTTAATATTTCACAAAAATTATTCAACTATAAGAAAAATTAATAGCAAAGCTTTACTTATCTATGATATGGTAGATTTTCATTATTTGAGAATGAAACGAGAAGCTCAACTCAAAAACGACTCTAAATTAGATACATTAGCTCAAAATTTTTTAAAAATAGAATTAGAAAATTGTTCGAATGCAGATGTAATTTTAGCCATATCAAAAGAAGACAAGTCAAATTTATTAAGCTATTATCCAAATGATTCTAAAATTGAAATCGTAGGGAATATCCATCAATTTATTAACCAAAATACAAATTACTTGAAATTTCAAGATCGAAAGAATTTGTTATTTGTAGGCGGTTTTGATCATTTACCAAATAGAGATGCCGTTGTTTTTTTAAAATCGGAAATTATGCCTTTAGTATGGCAATCAATACCTAATCTAGAGGTAAATATTGTTGGTAGTAATGCTACAGATGAAATATTAAGTTTACAATCGGATAGATTTAATATAATAGGCTATGTAAAAGATTTATCAGAATATTATAATTCTCATAGATTGTTTATTGCACCTTTAAGATTTGGTGCAGGAGTAAAAGGTAAAATAGGTCAAAGTTTAGAGTACGGACTTCCGATTGTAACAACTGATATTGGTGCTGAAGGATACGATTTTGGCGTTTTTTATGATAATTGTATTGCAAATGATCCAAAAGATTTTTCAGAAAAAATAGTAAAATTGTATCAAGATGAAAATCTCTGGAATAATTTAACGAGTTACTCCGAGCAAGTTTTGTCGCCTTTTTCTTATGAGGCAACTTCAAATACAATTTATAAAATAGTTTCTAAAGCTTAAAAACTTTACTATTCCAATTTGATATAGTAAATTCATGGTAAACTTTATCGTCTAGTGGAATGTATGGTTTTTCTAGAAAGGATTTGATACTATTTATATTGTTTTTATCAATAACCAAAAAATTGTTAGCATTATAAAAAGGGTATTTGACAACAGATTTATTGGAAGTTATTACTTTTTTATTCATAGCAATAGCTTCAAAAATTCTGAAACTTAATCCATTTTGATTATCTCTAATTAGATCTAGAAATACATTTGCATCTTCTAGTTTTGAAATTATTCCATCAAAATATAAATTCTCGTTTGTACACTCAATTTTATGATGAACTTTTTTACTTTTAGGATTTCCTACACCGATAAATTCTGTATCTATTTTCTCTTTAAAACAATAATCAGCTATTAAATTCCATAGTTCTATTCTCTCATCAATAGAAGCTATCATGAATATTTTATTTTTTGTAATTATATTTTCAGCAAATGGTTTTTTATTCATATAAATATAATTGCTCAAAAAATTGATGTTATATTTTGCAGCATCATCTCGATCAAAAGTAAAAATATCATCAAATAACCCATTAAGTAAGTTTTTGATAGGAAATCTATTTGAACTATCGTACAAATAGGCAATATATCTATTAGTATATTGTTTTATATGTAAATGAGTATTTTTACTAATTCTATCGGGTCTAATTACTAAAATGGCGTCTTGCTTACCTATATTTTTTAACTGATTAAGAATATATTGTTCAGTTTTTATTTTTTTTAAATTTTTTTGTGTAATTGTTTTTAAAAAGAAATTGTAAACTTTTTCAAAAAATGATGAATATTTATAATAATATTTAGAAAAATCAATATGATTACATTCAAATCCTTTTTTTTGAAGATCTTGTACTATATAATTATCAAATCCAAAATAATCAAAACTTATAACTGTAATTTTCATGTCTAATTGTTTAATACTTCTTCAAGTTCATGTAACATGGCATTTGCAATTATTTCCTTTGTGAAATTTTGTAATAAATGTTGGTAGCCATTTGTTACTAGTTTATCACGCAATGTTTTATCCTTTAACAGTTGTAAGGTTTTCATTGAAAATTCATTAAAATTTTCGGGTTCACACAATAAGCCTGTTTCATTTTCTACAATTACTTCTGGAACACCACCTGCTCGACAAGCCACTACCGGAACATGAGATGCATAAGCTTCAAGTAACACACCTCCTGTAGGCTCTAATTTTGAAGGAAATAAAAAAACATCAAATTCTGGAAAAATGTTAGGGACATCATTTCTAAAACCAAGAAATATAAAATAGGGATCTAAGTTTTTCTTCGTTACCATAGCTTTTATTTCATTTTCCAATTCGCCTATACCAATAAGTATAAATCGTACGTTTGTAATTTCTTTTACAATAAGCTCTGCTGCATTTACTAATGTTTTATGGTCTTTAAAAGGAACAAAAGCAGCAATATTACCTATTAAGAGTGTGTCTTCTGGCAGATTTAATTCTCTATGTAATATTCCTGTTTTTTCTTTTTTATGAAACTCTTCCAAATCAGTTGCACTACCTACTATACTCAGTCGGTTTTTATCATTTATTGCACTTTGGAGTTTATCGATTACAGCTTGAGAAACGCATACAATTTTTTTGATTCCTTTGTAATTATATTTCCATTTTCTAAAATAACTTGTATCAACTTTTTTTATTAAAGTTCTAAAGTATACCATAGGTGTTTTCCATCCAAACAGTAAAGAAGATAATACACACATAGTTTGAGCTTTACTATTGTGTATTAAAATAATATCGATATTTTCTTTTTTGATAATTGTATAAATTAGTTTTAACCATTTAATGCTATAAACGGATTTAAAGGGTAAACTATAAACAGAACAGTTTTTATTTGTTTTTGCTATTTCAAATAATTTTGTATCGGGTACACAAAGTAGTACTTGAGGATTATCTTGTTTGGAAAACTCATTAATGTAGTAAACAATTTGTTGCTCATGACCTCTCCAAACATTTGAGGCCGTTATATGTAAAACTCTCATATTTAATCTATTTTTCTATATCGCATCCAAAGTTGTAAATAGCGTTTAAACACCGAAAACGAGTGTATATAAGCTAAGATAAAACCTTCTTTGCCATCTAAAATTCCTAATCTAAAAAAATACTGCCATAAAAAACGATAAGATGGTCTAATAAAAAAATGATAAAAATTGGGCTTTATGCCTTTTTCATACAAATGCTCTGCTTGTAGTTTGCTGTATAAATTTAATTTATCATTATAATTATCAAAACTTTTGTAACTAAAATGATCTAACGCATTTTTTAGTTCGCCAACACTACCAGTTGTTACCACAGATTCGTGTACAAGCCCTTGATAGTGACAAAAATTTTTATTAAAAACACGTATCGCTTTATCGCTTTGCCAACCTCCAAATTTTATTATTTTACCCATAAAATAATAATGTCTTTTAATAAGAAAGGCAGCCTTATTGTTTGTAGTTTCATTAATTCTTTGTACTATTTCTTTTTTAAGATTAGAATTTATAATTTCATCTAAATCAAAGAATAACACCCAGTCATTTGAAGCTTTAGTTATAGCAAAATTACGTTGTGAAGAAAAATCTTGAAACTCATTTTGATACACTTTTACGCCCAAAGATTCTGCCAAAGCCACAGTATTATCAGAGCTATAGGAGTCTACAAATATAATTTCGTCTGCAAATGATAAATTTTCAACATATCGCTTTACATGTGCTTCTTCATTGTAAGTTATGGCAAGAGCGGTAATTTTTAAACTCAAAATAAGCAGTCTTAATTAGTATATATATCAGCAAAAATAATAATTTTACACTTATTATTTGTTAATATTTCAGAAATGGCAAAATTACCTGTTTTAATGTATCACAACTTTACTTTAGATGTTACTAAAAGTAATGGATTGACTATTTCTGCCGAAAAATTTGAGCGACAATTAAACTATTTAACAAAAAACAACTATCAATTTTTATGGAGTTCAGATTTAGAATCACTCCAAAAAATATGTAGAAAAAGTGTGGTAATTACCTTTGATGATGTTACTCAAAATCAAATGGATATTGCTTTGCCTTTGTTGAAAAAATACCAAGCAAAAGCAACATTTTTTGTTCCATTTGCCTATTTAGGAGCAACAGATTTATGGAATAAAGGTAAAGATTATCAGAATCAAAAAATAATGACAGCCGAGCAATTACAATCACTAGATGCAAATCTTATTCAGTTAGCGCATCATTCGTACCAACATTGTAAATACTCGGAAATGAGTGAACAAGAAATACATGATGATTTTGAAAATGCTAGTAAAGTAATTCTACATCATAATATAAACATTTTTCCAGCATTGGCTTATCCTTACGGTAATTATCCAAAAAAAGATACTCATGCCAAATCAATATTTTTTAAAACACTCGAAAAACAAGGTATAAAGATTGCTTTTAGAATAGGAAATAGACTGAATGAAACTCCGAAAAATACAAGTCAGTATGAATGGCAAAGAATAGATGTAAAAGGAGAATTTTCTTTACTAAAATTCAAATGGTTGCTCAAGTTTGGTAAACTTTTTTAAAGTTTTTTTACTTTTTAGATAAAGATATCGTACAAAAAATATAGCCTAAAACTCCTGCAATTGCACTAGCCAATAGAATAGCAATTTTCGAATTGTTAATCCATTGTTCTTCTGAAAAAGCAAGTAAGGTTACAAATATAGACATGGTGAAACCTATACCAGCCAAAAAACCTACAGATATAATATGTTTCCAACAAATATCTTCGGGAATTTGAGCAAATTTTAACAAAACGCCCAATTTACTAAATACAAAAACGCCTAGAGGTTTCCCAAGTACCAAACCTAGAATAATACCCAAACTATTATGGTTTACAAATGGCATACTAATATTAGTAGAAAGTATAATTGCAGTATTTGCCAATGCAAAAAGAGGCAAAATCACAAAAGCTACAGGTTTGTGTAATGCGTGTTGTAACTTATAAGAAATAGAGTTTTCACTTCCGTTTTCAAAAGGAATGGCAAATGCTACTAAAACGCCTGTTATTGTTGCATGAACTCCAGAATAAAGCATAAAGTACCACATAAAACATCCTAATATTAAATAGGGTAGTAGCTTATAAATTTTTAACCTATTCATGATAAGCATTAAAATAAATATACCCAAAGCAATAAATAAATGGAGTATAGAGATAGTTTTGGTGTAGAATAGGGCAATAATTAAAATAGCTCCCAAATCGTCTATAACAGCTAATGCCGTTAGAAAAATTTTTAATGATATTGGTACTTTGTTTCCTAATAGCGATAGTATGCCTATAGCAAAAGCAATATCGGTAGCCATGGGTATTCCTGCTCCATTTTGAGTATTTGTACCGATATTAAAAAATAAAAATATACTTGCTGGCACAATCATTCCTCCAAGGGCAGCAAAGGCTGGTAAGGCAGCATTTTTTATGTTGGATAGTTCGCCTATATAAATTTCACGTTCGAGTTCTAACCCAATTAGTAAGAAAAATATTGTCATTAAACCATCATTAATCCAATGGGTTAAAGAATGATGATTTATAGAAGTATCCCATATAGCAATGTAATTTGTTCCAAATGATGAATTGGCTAAAACAAGAGATAATAGGGTAACAAAAACCAAGACTATGCCACCAGCTTTTTCACTTTCAAAAAAATCGGTAAATAATTTGGTAGTTTTTATCATTTTTTAAAATTTCATTACGAGAAATACAAAGATACAATAAAGTTTTATATTGGTTTTTTTAACTAAAAAATCCGTTTTGAATTGCAAAACGGATTAGTAATTTTTGAATGTAAATAAAGTAGACTTACTCTTGCATTGTATGATAAACGTTCATTACGTCGTCATCTTCTTCTATTTTTTCTAATAGTTTTTCTACATCGGCTACTTGTTCTGGAGCAAGCTCTTTGGTTACTTGCGGAATTCTATCAAAGCCAGACGAAAGAATTTCTATATTTTGGTTTTCCAATTGTTTTTGAATGGCTCCAAAACTTTCAAAAGGGGCATACATTACAATGCCGTCTTCGTCTGCAAAAATTTCTTCAACACCAAAGTCAATCATTTCCAATTCTAGTTCTTCTATATCTTGCCCTGTGTTTGGAATTCTAAAATTACAAGTATGATCGAACATAAATTCTACCGAGCCTTGAGTACCTAGTGTTCCATTACACTTATTAAAATAACTTCGAATGTTTGCAACGGTTCTATTATTATTATCTGTAGCCGTTTCAATAAGAATAGCTATTCCGTGTGGAGCATAGCCTTCAAAAAGAACTTCTTTGTAATTTGCAGTATCTTTGTCTGATGCTTTTTTAATGGCACGTTCTACATTTTCCTTAGGCATATTGGCTGCTTTGGCATTTTGTATTACGGCTCTTAGTCGGGCGTTTGTTTCTGGACTTGGCCCGCCTTCTTTTACAGCTATTACAATATCTTTTCCTATTCGGGTAAATGTTTTGGCCATAGCAGACCAACGCTTCATTTTTCGTGCTTTTCTAAATTCAAACGCTCTTCCCATTTCTATATGGTTTTTGTGTTAATTTGTTGTTTTAGTTGGCAAAAATAATGCTTTATTTTTTTTTGACAATTATTTTCATTTTATTCTTGCATACTTTGTAAAACTTCAAGGGCTTCTTGCAAGTAAATAGATTGTTTTGCTGCTTTTGAGTTATCTTCAAAAACGCTTTTTAAAAAAGGATTTTTCTTGATTTTGGTTTTATCTTTTTGTGTGTAAGCAACTTCAACTAGGTATTCTTTTTTAGTTAGATTTTCTATTTTTTTCCAAAGTAAATTTGTGTCATGCGTTTGTTGCATTACGTTGTTTATTTCTACAGCTACAGGTGGAAATGAGTTGTTGTACAATGCTTCTAGTTGTTGAGCAATATCGGTAATCTCTTTTATAGCAGGGTTGTTGGCTATTCTATATTGACTTTTTTCAAGTATAGTATTGTAATTATTTATGGTATATGGCGTGTATTTTATTTTTTTTGAAATTTCATCATTTAGAATAGCTGTTTTATTCGATTTTTCTCGAGGTATTTGGCTATCAAATAAATACGGTAGGTTTATATCGGGTTGAATACCTGTATATTGATTTGTTTTTTTGGTTACTCTATAAAACTCATCTCCTGTTATCTTAACAAAGTTTTGAGATTCTTCATCAATAGGTAAAATGCTTTGCATAGTAGCTTTTCCATAAGAATTACACCCTAATACAATGCCTCGTTTATAGTCTTGTATCGCATTTACAAAAAATTCGCTAGCAGAAGCCGTAAAACCATTAATAAGTACCACTAAATTTCCTGTATAGCCCATACCAGGATATTCATCTTTTACAATTTCAACATCTTTATTTCTATTTTGTACAGCAGCTATTGCTCCTTTATCTATAAATATTTCTACCAAATGTAGGGTTTCATTCATCGCACCACCACCGTTGTCTTGCAAATCAATAACGAGCCCTGCAATATTTTCTTTTTCTAGTTTTACTAATTCAGATAACACATCATCAGATGTATTTGTTGTTCCGTTTTCTTGAGCAGAATAAAAACTCGGAATTTTTATATAGCCGTACTTTTTAGCATTGTAGGGTAGAATTAGGCTATATACAGCATTGTTGTAATCTCGTAAAATTTCTTTTTGTAAAGTAACGGTATAGCTTTCTCCTGATTTTTTTCTGAAAGTAAAATCTGCGTTTTTGTATTCAAACGAGAGCAGTATTTCTTCAATAATTGTTCTGTTGGAACATGTTGAATTGTATTCTTTATCTTTTACGTTAATTTTTACCAATAAATCACCTGATGTAATTTTTTTGGTATTGTAGGCATTACTACCTGTTATTACTTCATCTACTATAATCTCATTTTTTTCATCAATAGATACTATAATTCCAAAAGAAAGATTGTCTGAACTAACACTCGATAAAAAATCAGATTTTGAAGTTTGTGTAAAAAAATCTGTATGCGGATCAAAATAACTACAAAACGTAGATACAAAAAGTTGTTCAAACGATGAATAATCTAGTTTAATATTTGCGTATTGGCATTCGTAAGCGTCAAATATTTTTTCAATTGCTTTTTTAGATAAACTTTCAAAATTTTGTATGATAGAATCTTTATTGGTACTCGTTTCGGCAATTTCTTGAAGAATTTCGTACGAAATTACCTTTTTTGTAGCGTTGTATAGTTTATCTTGACTTTGTAAAAAAGGAAAAGATTTTTTTGAAAAATAAATAGTATCAGTACCTTTCCAATTAAATTGTTCGTACTTTAAGTTGGTAATAATTTCTTTTTTACGGGCAATTGCTGTTGTGTAATAATTATAAAAAGAATCCAAAAAGTTACAATCTTGTTTTACAATAGCGTTGTCTAGTTCAAACTTATATTTTTCTAAAAAGTCTATTTCAGGCTTTAAAAAAATACGATGGTCTTCGTCTAGTTTATCCAAAAAGGTTTCAAAAACATAAACCGATAAACTATCGTCTACCGGCTTAGGTTTATAATGATTGTTTTGAATAATTATATTTACTTTTTGTAAAAGTTGGCAGGTTTCAACGTGGCTTTGAGCCTTTGAAAAGTAACTTATAAAACAAAAAAGAAACAGATATTTTTTCAATAGTTTATGCTTTTTTGTAAAATGGCATTTTTACTACCTTGGCAGCCACATTATTATTTCTAATTTTGATATAAATAGGAGTATCTATTGCTGCAAATTCTGTTTTTACATACCCCATTCCAATTCCTTTACCCAAAGATGGCGCCATAGTACCCGATGTAACTATGCCTATAGCGTTTCCGTTTTCATCTACAATTTCATAGTCGTGTCTAGGAATTCCTCTTTCGGTAAGTTCAAATCCTACTAGTTTTCTAGAAACACCTTCTTCTTTTTGTTTTTTCAGGTTTTCAGCATTGATAAAGTCTTTAGAAAATTTAGTAATCCAGCCTAAACCTGCTTCAATAGGCGATGTGATGTCGTTTATATCATTACCATAAAGGCAAAAGCCCATTTCTAAACGTAGTGTATCACGAGCAGCAAGACCAATAGGTTTTATACCAAAAGGTGCGCCAGCTTCAAATACTTTGTTCCAAAGTTGTTCTACTTCGGTGTTTTTACAATAAATTTCAAATCCGCCACTACCTGTGTAACCAGTTGCAGAGATAATAACGTGTTCTATACCTGCAAATGGACCTACTACAAAATGATAATATTTTATGCCAGCTAAGTCTACTGTTGTTAAACTTTGCATAGCTTCTATTGCTTTTGGACCTTGAATAGCAAGTAGTGAATAATCGTCTGAAAGGTTTTTCATTTCTACCCCAAATTCATTATGCGATGAAATCCAATTCCAATCTTTTTCAATATTAGACGCATTTACCACCAACAAATATTGATTTTCTTTGATTCTGTATACAATTAAATCATCTACAATACCGCCTTCGTTGTTAGGTAAACACGAATATTGTGCTTTTCCGATCTCTAAGGTAGAAGCATCATTGGAAGTAACTTTTTGTATAAGTGCAAGCGCATGATCACCAGTTAGTAAAAATTCGCCCATATGAGAAACATCAAAAACACCTACACCATTGCGCACAGTTTCATGTTCTATTGTAACACCTTCATATTGTACAGGCATATTGTATCCTGCAAAAGGAACCATTTTTGCTCCTAATTTTTCATGTACAGAATGTAAAGTAATATTTTTCATTAACTAAATTTGTTTGAGTTGCTAAAGTACTATTTTTTTGTATTCTAAAATATATTATTGGTGATGATAAGGCTCATTTTTTATAATTGTGAATGCCCTATAAATTTGTTCGGTTATAAATAGACGTATCATTTGGTGAGAAAAAGTCATGGCAGACAACGAAATTTTACCTTGAGCTTTTTCGTAAACCGATTTACTAAATCCATAAGGTCCACCAATTACAAATACAAGAGTCTTAATTCCAGTATTCATTTTTTTTTGTAAAAAATCTGCAAAGTCTATGCTTGAAAACGATTTTCCGTTTTCATCTAATAGTATTACGAAATCGGTATTTGTAATTTTTGATAAAATAAGTTCTCCTTCTTTTTCTTTTTGCTGTAGCTCTGATAAGTTTTTAGCATTTTTAATATCGGCAATAATTTCGAAATCAAATTTTATGTAATGCGATAATCGTTTTTTATAATCGTCTATAAGTTCTTGCAAACATTTATTATCTGTTTTTCCTATAGCGAGTAGTTTGATATTCATGCTATTTTTTAGGCAAAAGTACAAATCTATTTTATTTAATGATTCTCAAAACAAACGCATTTTATTACTTTTGTATGCACAACACAACACTCAACTCATGTATAAATTTATTATTAGACCCTTACTGTTTGGGTTTGATCCAGAAAAAGTGCATCATTTTACTTTTTCATTTTTAAAAAAAATCTTCAAAATTCCATTCGTTGCCACTAGTATTAGCTCTTTTTATGGTATAAAAAACAAAAAACTCGAAACAGAAGTTTTCGGAATAAAGTTTCCCAATAGAGTAGGGCTAGCAGCAGGTTTTGATAAAGACGCAAAATTGTATAACGAACTCTCACACTTTGGTTTTGGGTTTATAGAAATAGGAACATTAACGCCAAAACCTCAAGAAGGTAATCCTAAAAAAAGACTTTTTAGATTAAAACAAGATAAAGCCATTATAAATAGAATGGGTTTTAATAACGAAGGTGTTGAACAAGCTGTAAATCGATTAAAAAAAAATAAAAATATAATAATAGGCGGTAACATTGGTAAAAATAAAATTACTACAAATGAAAATGCCGTACACGACTATTTGTACTGTTTTGAAAAATTGTATGATGTAGTAGATTATTTTGTAGTGAATGTGAGTTCTCCAAATACTCCAAATCTTAGAGAACTTCAAGAAAAAGAACCACTTACAAAGCTCTTAAATAAATTGCAAATTGAGAACATAAAAAAACAACGCCCAAAACCTATACTGCTTAAAATAGCTCCCGATTTAACAAATACACAATTGTTAGATATTATAGAAATTGTAAACGATACAAAAATTGCAGGCGTAATTGCGACCAATACAACACTTTCTAGAACCGATTTACAATCTAAAAACAAAGTAGAACAAGGCGGATTGTCTGGAAAACCATTAACACAACGTTCAACAGAAGTAATTCGATTTTTAGTAGAAAACAGTAATAAATCATTTCCAATTATTGGTGTTGGAGGTATACATTCACCACAAGATGCTTTAGAAAAACTGCAAGCAGGAGCTTCTTTAGTACAACTTTATACAGGTTTTATTTACGAAGGCCCAAAATTGATTAAGGAAATAAATAAAGCTATTCTTAAAAAATCTTAGTATATTAGCCACACAAACAAACTCATTTTTTAGTGAATACTACGGTCAAAATTATCGAATGTCCGAGAGATGCTATGCAAGGTATCAAAGCATTTATACCTACAGAGCGCAAGGTAGATTATATACAAGCTTTACTAAGAGTTGGTTTTGATACTATTGATTTTGGAAGTTTTGTTTCGCCTAAGGCTATACCACAAATGCAAGACACTGCAGAAGTATTATCTAAACTTGATTTGTCCAAAACGCAAAGCAAACTTTTAGCTATAATTGCCAATACACAAGGAGCACAATTGGCATCTACACACAATGAAATACGTTATTTAGGTTTCCCTTTTTCTATTTCTGAAAATTTTCAAATGAGAAACACACACAAAACTATTGCCGAAAGCATGGTTACATTGGAAGAAATTTTAGAAATAGCTTATCAAACAAATAAAGAAGTAGTTACTTATATTTCTATGGGATTTGGTAACCCTTACGGCGACCCTTGGAATGTAGATATTGTAGGCGAATGGACAGAAAAATTGGCACAAAAAGGGGTAAAAATACTTTCACTTTCCGATACCATAGGTAGTTCTACACCAAAAGTAATAGATTATTTATTTTCGCATTTAATTCCGAAATACCCAACTGTAGAGTTTGGAGCTCATTTGCATACGACTCCCGATAAATGGCATGAAAAAGTAGACGCTGCCTACAAAGCAGGATGTAGAAGATTTGATGGAGCTATTCAAGGTTTTGGAGGCTGCCCTATGGCAAAAGATGATTTAACAGGTAATATGCCTACCGAAAAAATGTTGTCGTACTTTACACAACAAAAAGCCAGTACAAATACTAGCCCAATGAGTTTTGAAAGTGCCTATAATGTAGCATCACGTTTGTTTGGCGAGTTTCATTAATAAATTTAAAACATTGATGTTTTTTAATTTTAAAAAGGCATTAGAATTTAGTAATTACTTTTAGTATATTTGCGTGCAATTTAACAACTACAACTAAATTGCAACATGAAAGCACACCAATCAAAAATTATTGGAGAAGGTCTCACATACGATGACGTACTATTAATTCCCAATTATTCTGAAGTTTTACCTAGAGAAGTAAACATTCAATCTCGATTTTCTAGAAACATTACACTAAATGTACCTATAGTTTCTGCAGCTATGGATACTGTTACCGAGAGTTCTATGGCAATTGCTATGGCTCAAGAAGGCGGAATAGGAGTATTGCATAAAAATATGTCTATAGAAAAGCAAGCTGCCGAAGTACGAAAAGTAAAACGTGCAGAGAGCGGTATGATTCTAGATCCTGTAACACTTATGCTTACAGCCACAGTAGGTGATGCTAAACAGGCTATGAAAGAGTTTAGTATAGGAGGTATTCCTGTTGTAGATAGCAATAACATATTAAAAGGAATAATAACCAATAGAGATTTACGTTTCGAAAAAGATAATTCAAGAAATATAGTAGAGGTAATGACTTCCGAAGGACTTATTACAGCACCACAAGGCACTACGCTTCAACAAGCCGAAGGAATACTTCAAGAAAACAAAATTGAAAAATTACCCGTTGTAAATTCAGATTATGAATTAATAGGATTAATAACTTTTAGAGATATTACAAAACTTACACAAAAGCCTATTGCTAATAAAGATAGTTATGGTAGACTTCGTGTAGCTGCCGCAATAGGAGTTACCGCAGATGCAGTAAGTAGAGCACAAGCGCTTGTAAATGCAGGTGTAGATGCTATTGTTATTGATACAGCTCATGGGCATACACAAGGCGTTGTTAATGTTTTAAAAGATATTAAATCGCAATTTCCAAAACTTGATGTAGTAGTAGGTAATATTGCTACACCAGAAGCAGCACTTTATTTGGTTAATAATGGAGCCGATGCAGTAAAAGTAGGTATAGGCCCAGGTTCTATTTGTACAACAAGAGTAGTTGCGGGTGTAGGTTTTCCACAATTTTCGGCTGTTTTGGAAGTGGCTTCGGCTTTGCAAAATACGGGTGTTCCTGTTATAGCTGACGGAGGTATACGCTATACAGGCGATATTCCAAAGGCTATTGCAGCAGGTGCCGATTGTGTTATGCTTGGTTCACTTTTGGCAGGTACAAAAGAATCGCCAGGCGAAACTATTATTTTTGAAGGACGAAAATTCAAATCGTATAGAGGTATGGGGTCTGTAGAAGCTATGCAAGAAGGTTCTAAAGATCGTTATTTTCAAGATGTTGAAGACGACGTAAAAAAACTAGTTCCCGAAGGTATTGTTGGCCGTGTACCGTATAAAGGAGAACTTAACGAAAGTATGCAACAGTTTATTGGCGGACTTCGTGCAGGTATGGGGTATTGTGGGGCTAAAGATATTAACACTCTACAAACCCATAGTAAATTTGTGCGTATTACAGCAAGTGGAATAGGAGAGAGCCATCCGCATAACGTTACTATTACAAAAGAAGCTCCAAATTATTCTCGATAATTTTTATATATACAGATGATAGATTTTGATACTTCGAAACAAATAATTCTTTTTGATGGTGTTTGTAATTTATGCGACAAATCTGTACAGTATATTATTAAAAATGATAAAAAAAATGTGTTTCGTTTTGTAGCACAACAATCTCATTTAGGACAAGAATTGATAAAATATTTAGGAATAAATTCAAAAAACACAGATTCTATAATATTGTATATTCCTAAAAAAGCATACTATATTCAATACGATGCGGTGTTATTTATAGCCAAAGAATTACGTTCTTTTTATTATTTGTTATGGCTAGGCAGTTTTTTTCCTACTTTTATAAAAAATGGTATTTACAATAGTATTGCTAAAAATAGGTACAAATGGTTTGGTAAAAAAGAAACATGTATGATTCCAAGTACTGATACAAAAAGTAAATTTCTAGAATGATAATTATCATTTTTAGTACATTAAACAAATCTTAATTTTGTGATAATCAAAACAAAATATTATGACACAATTATCTATTTTACCGCTTTATTCTTGGGAACAAGGTTCTTTTATAATGATTGGAGTTTTCTCTCTAGTTTGCTTAGGTCTTGTGGGAGCTATTTTTTTAATGATGGGTTCTAGTAAAAAGAAAAAATAATCGAAATAAATTTCTATTTAAATTGTTAGATTAAAAAATCCCGAGCTAAGCTCGGGATTTTTTCGTTTTTATTGTAAACTAGCTAAACTTTGTTCAAGTGTAGTAATTTTTGCCAAAGCATCGGCTTCTTTTTTACGCTCGTTATCAATAACTTGTTGCGGAGCACCATTTACAAACTTTTCATTTTGAAGTTTACTTTGTACAGATTTTAAAAACCCTTGCGTATACTTTAGTTCTTCAGTAAGTTTTGCTATTTCGGCATCAAGATCGATAGAACCCGAAATGGGAATGAAATACTCATTCGATTTTACTCTAAAAGATAAAGCTCCATTTACTTTTTCTGACACATATTCTAAATCAACAATGTTACCAAACTTCATAAGAACACTATCAAAATAGGTAGAAGTTTTTTCGTGGTTTATTACTTTTAATGTAATAGTTTCTTTAAAAGAAATATTTTTTTCTTTACGAATAGTACGAATACCAGAAATTATTTCGGTTACAAAATCAAAATCTGTTATCAGTGATTCATCAAATGTTTTAATTTCTGGCCAAGAAGCAATAATTAAAGCGTCTTCTGAAGTTCGTTGTGCAATATGGTGCCAAATTTCTTCGGTTAAAAAAGGCATAAATGGATGCAATAATTTCAAATTCGCTTCGAGCATTTCTATAGCTTTGTCAAAGGTAGCTTTGTCTATAGGTTGCTGGTAAGCAGGTTTTATCATCTCTAAAAACCATGAACAGAAATCGTCCCAAACCAATTTGTATATAGCCATTAAAGCATCAGAAATGCGATATTTACTAAAATTATCTTCAATTTCTACTAATGTTTTTTGCAATTTTGCTTCATACCATTCAATAGCAACTTTTGCTGATTCGGGTTGCGCACTATTTGCTACTTCCCAACCTTTTATCAAACGGAAAGCATTCCATATTTTATTGGCAAAACTTTTTCCTTGATTGCATAGTTCTTCATCAAACAATATATCATTTCCGGCCGAAGAGCTTAACAACAAACCAACACGCACTCCATCTGCTCCATATTTTTCTATTAAGCCTAGTGGTTCTGGAGAATTGCCCAAAGATTTAGACATTTTTCTACCTTGTTTATCGCGTACCAAACCTGTTAAATAAACATTGGTAAATGGTTTTTGATTTGCATATTCATAGCCTGCAAATATCATTCGAGCTACCCAAAAGAACAAAATATCTGGCCCTGTAACCAAATCATTGGTTGGATAGTAGTATTTATATTCTTCATTTTCTGGATTCATAATGCCACCAAAAACAGATATAGGCCACAACCAAGATGAGAACCAAGTATCTAGAGCATCTGGATCTTGCTTTAAATGCTCAATAGTAAGTTGTTCATTTTGTGTTCTTTGTTTGGCTAATTTTAATGCTTGTTCGGGTGTTTCTGCTACAACAAAATCTTCTTTTCCATCGCCATAATAATAAGCAGGTATTTGTTGCCCCCACCAAAGCTGACGAGAAATATTCCAATCGCGAATATTTTCCAACCAATGGCGATAGGTATTATTAAAACGAGATGGGTACAATTTTATTTCTTCGGTTTCCAAAACCGCTTTTATCGCTGGTTTTACCAACTCATCCATTTTTAAAAACCATTGGTCTGAAAGTCTAGGTTCTATTACAGCTTTGGTTCTTTCGGAAGTACCTACATTGTTGGTGTAATTTTCTACTTTTTCTAAAAGTCCTTTTTCTTGAAGCTCAACTTCTATTTCTTTTCTTACTACAAATCGGTCTTTACCTTGATAATGTAATCCATAGCTATTTAAAGTAGCATCTTCATTAAAAATATCGATTACTTCTAGGTCAAATTTGTCGCCAATGTTTTTATCATTAATATCGTGTGCAGGCGTAACTTTTAAACTACCTGTACCAAATTCAATATCAATATAATCATCAAATACTGCGGGTACTAATCTATTTGCAATAGGCACAATTAATTTTTTTCCTTGCAAATGTGCATAACGTTCATCTTCTGGATGAAAACATACAGCAGTATCTCCAAAAATAGTTTCGGGGCGTGTTGTAGCAACTACAACGTATTCTGAAGTTGCATTACCTTGTAAATCTGCGATAAAATATTTTAAAAAATAAAGTTTACCTTGTCTTTCTTCATAAATTACTTCTTCGTCCGAAAGTGTTGTTTTTGCTTCTGGATCCCAATTTACCATGCGGTAACCTCTGTATATATATTCTTTATTGTATAAATCTACAAAAGAGCGAATTACAGAAGCCGACATATCTTCGTCCATGGTAAATTTGGTTCTGTTCCAATCGCATGAACAACCTAATTGTTTAAGTTGCTCTAGTATGGTTCCGCCATATTTTTCGGTCCAATCAAAAGCGTGTTTTAAAAATTCTTCTCGCGATAAATCAGATTTTTCTATGCCTTCCGATTTAAGCTTAGCTACTACTTTTGCTTCGGTAGCAATAGAGGCATGGTCGGTACCAGGAACCCAACAGGCATTAAAACCTTTAAGTCTAGCACGTCTTATCAATACATCTTGAATGGTATTGTTAAGCATATGCCCCATGTGTAATACACCTGTAACATTTGGTGGAGGGATTACAATAGTATATGGAGTTCTATGGTCTGGAGTAGAATGAAAATAATTATTTTTCATCCAGTAATCATACCATTTTTTTTCTACTAATTTGGCATCGTATTGTGCGGGTATCATATAAAATATAAGTTTTAAAATTGAAAAGTAAAATCTACAAGCAAAAGTAGATTTATGTTAAAATAGCAAAGAATATACAGGACAGACTCGATCTGCTAGATAATTAGAAAAAATCATTTTTTGTTGTAAATATCTTTGGTACATTTTTTGTAAATTGATTTGCAAAAGTACTTAATTGGTGCTTTTATAAAAAATTAAGAGTAAATTTTTGTTTATATTTTTAAACTAATTATTTTTACGAAACCAAAACTTAACAAAATGAAAAAAATAATTCTTTTTTGTATTTTATTATCTGGTGTTGCTTTTGCTCAAAATAGCCCAAAAATTGAATTTAAAGCCAAAGATAATACTATAGATTATGGCAATGTATATAAAGATGAAGATTCTGGAATAAGAGTTTTTGAGTTTACCAATACAGGAGATGCTCCACTCATTATAAAAGATGTTCGTTCTACTTGTGGTTGTACTGTGCCTAGTAAACCTTCAAATCCAATTTTACCAGGTAAATCAGATAAGATAGAGGTTAAGTATAACATGAACCCAGGACCAATACGCAAAACCATTACGGTAGAAACTAATGCCGTAAATGTAGAAGAGGGCAGGGTATCGTTAAGCATTAAAGGTGAAGTTTTAGTACGACCTACTACTAGTCCTTTAGAAAAAAAGAAAACTAATCCAATGCAATAAAAAAACGCTACAAAATGGAGCGTTTTTTTTATTGCATTGGATTGTCCCGTCCTAAAATAGCGATACACAAAAAGTATCCTTATGGAAAATCAAGAAGCAATCCGCTACGTAAAGCGCACACAAAAAGACTATACGATGTCTTTTAAACTACAAGTTGTTCAAGAAATAGAGCAAGGTAGCGTTTCAACTTATGAAGTTTGTCGTAAGTATGGCATTCAATCCCGTTCTACTGTTGTGGGTTGGCTTCGAAAATTTGGTAACTTTGATTGGGAAAATCAAACACCATCCAATATGCCAAAATCTCCAGAGCAGAAAATAATGGAACTAGAAGCCAAAGTAAGACTTCTAGAAAAGCAAAA
>NZ_PQNY01000005.1 GCF_002917885.1 Flavobacterium croceum DSM 17960 | reverse complement strand
CTTCAAGGTTGCTCATTATTGTAATTGTTTGAAAGTCAATACAATTTAATCATTATTAATGATTTGAGCAACTTTTTTTATAATGCACAACGGGTTTAATAATTTATTTTCAAAGGAGTGGAAAACGCAGTGCGAAACTAACTTTAGGGGATTTGTCCAATCTTTTATTATCAATTAAAAATGAAAACACTTTATTCAATATTATATGTAACTTTAAATACAACTCTTAATGAAAGAGTTAGTATTGGTGTTCTCATGTCTAATGGTTTTGAGCATTATTTTAAATATTCACATGAAAAACTAACGGCTTTTAAAAGTATATTAGACAGTGAAAGATATAATTTGGTAAAAAGTTATCTTAAATCACTTGAAAGAGAAGTTGGTTTTAGTTTAGAAAATTCAAATCAACTTTTTACAAAAAGAGAGCTAAAAAGCGATTGGATTAATGAAGGATATATAACCTATCTTGCAAAATACTCTAATAATATAATTCAGTTTTCAACTCCTAAGTCTATTGATATAGATTTAAACAGTATTAATTTCAAAAGGGTTTTTGAAAAGTATATTTTCAAATACACTGAAGAAGCTGATGAAATAATTGAATTCAATGTGCATTCTAAAGTTAAAAAAGATTTATTTCCTAAAATCGAAAGTAGAGTAAATATAGAACTAACATTAACTTCTAATGATTTTGAAAATTTATTTGCTCCAATAGAAATTGATTTTATTGGTATAAATGGAATTCCTGTTGCTGGACAAACTATAGATTTTGAAAAAAAACATTATTATTTAGAAAATGATGTTACCAGATTTGTCTCATTAACAAAAGCAATTGAACTAGAAGGAAATAATAAAGGTAAGTATTATGTTTTAGGTAGAGAGCCACAAAAAAACACTGATAAGAATCATCTGTTATGGGAACATATTAGAGATTCTGATTTCCTTGAATTTATAGATATTGATGAATTTGGGATTGTGGAAGAATATATTGAAAAACACAACGTAAGACCTTACTTCGTATAAAATAATAAAGAGAACTATCGTAACAGGTAGTTTTTTTTCAAAATTTCGCACAACGAGCAGAGAGCTTTGTGCAGGTTTTTGCTTTGTATAAAAATCCAAGTTTTACAAAATCCTTTCTTTTTTCCCGTACAACGTTTCCTAGCTTCAAGAAGTGGCGAACTCGTAAGTGCTTAATTTTTCACTAAGATAAAAAAACTAGCGAAAGAAAAATGTGAATTTCCCACATTTTTCGCCATTTCTTGAAAGTACTGTTAGACGTAGTATATTATTTTTTTATAAATCTTATTTTTTCAATTGATGGCGGAGGCGGAGGCGGAAGTATTCCATTTTTGCTTTTAAATTGTAAGTTTTTATCTGTTCTTGTTAATTTTAAGTTTTGTTTTATCTTAATTATCCAATCAGAAAGAGATTTGAGTTCTTTCGGAATTTTACGGCTATGAACAAAAACCTTTTTTTCAAACTTTCCTTGTCTTATAATAATCTGAAAAGCACTTCCGTCAAGATAATTTTCATAATATTCAGAATCAATTTTTCTAAAATCAATTTTTTTAATTAGTTCGGTTAATTCTTTTCTTTGACTATCGTTGATAATTGCGAAATAATTTGTTTCCGCTTTCGGATACTCGATATTTCCATTATTCCAATGTTCTCTTAAAAATACGGAATCTTTGTCGGTAAATTTTAATGAAAATACTGTTGAAAATGTTCCTCCATACGAATATTCTAAATAATCAAAATCGCTTTCTCTTTTAGAGCAAGAAACTAAAAATGTTAAGTATAAATTATTATGAATTTTAATTTCATTTGGTTGAATTTCAGCTTTCTGGTAATATTGCTTCTAACTTGTATATATGATCAATATATTTTCCCAAATGTACTAAAAAAAAGCTCCAATATAAATTGGAGCTTTTTTCAACCTTAAACAAAAATTAATATCAGTAACGGTATTATTAATCCCGCTAATGCTAGTTTCCAACCTCGTTTTTTAAACGTGAATTTTCCAGCAGGAATCATTATTACGCCCGTTAGTGCAATAGTAATTAATGATAATCCAAAAATATCGCTGTAATAAATCCACCAATTGGAAGTGTTTTTGTGCAATTTCATGGTTTGACTAATGATAGGGGTTTTCACAAATGTTACTACTTCACCCTTACCCGTTTTCAAATCAATTTCTACATCATTTTTCTCAAATGATATTTTCAATTCGTTCTCTTTTACTTTATGACGACGAATTTTATCATCTATACCCAATTGTTTGCCTAATTCTTCAGCATATTTTTCGGTAATATCGGCGTCTTTTGGAATGTTTACTGAAATTGCTTTGGTTTGAACGGTATATTTTTCTGGATGCCAATGTTCTCTATGGTTCATTAATATTCCTGAAAAGGCAAACGAAATAATTAACCCTACATAAAAGTATCCTAAATCTCGGTGAAGGTTTCGTACTTGTACTATTTTCATATGTTTAAAATTTATATTTAATAATAGCCATAACTTGTCTTGGTGCTATTGGATTTACACTATAGTTTTCATGCACTGTATAATTTAATGTATTGGTGGCATTTGAAACTTTGGCCAAAATAGAATATTTTTTCCAATCGTAACCTACCGAAAAATCAAGAGTTGCATAATCGCTAAGTGGTACTACCCTATCTCTTACCGATACAAGCCCTGTATTGGAAATTTGATAATCGTTGTTCCAACCTCCAAATCTTTTACCCATATAGTAGACCAAAGTACCTATATTAACACCTTTTAATAACCTGTTCTGAAATTTGTAAAATAAACTAAAGTTTGCCGTACAATAAGGCGTTCGTGTAAGCCTATCACCTTCTATAAAACTTCCGTGGGTTATGCTGGTTTTGGTAAATCGCATATCGTTGTAGCTATAGCCTGCCATCATGGTAAGTCCTTTGGCTGGATAGGCTGTAAGGTCTACCTCTAGCCCTTTGCTTGTTGTTTCTCCGCTTAATATTTTTATAGAAGTATCGGTATTTATACTCCCATCGGCTTTGTATTGTGCTGTTTGTGCTAAATTGCTGTTTACAATATGGTACAGTGTAACCGAAGCATTGACTTTTTCTTTAAAAAACTCTTTTTTAATACCCGCTTCATATTGCGTAAGTATAGAGGGTTTTATAACCTGCAAGTCTATGGTAGTACCCGTATTGGGTGTAAATGAATTAGAATAACTTGCAAAAATTGACAAATGAATAGTAGGCTGATACACCAAACCTATTTTGGGCGAAAATGCCTTGTCTATTCGTATAGGTTCTTGCTTTTTGAGGGTTGGATTGGCAGTCAAATCGTAATCGAAAATATCGGCTTGTTGCCACGACCAACGTAAACCTAGTAACAATTTAAAATGGTTTTGAAACGAAATTAAATTTTGTGCATAAATACCAAATCTATTGGTAGTTGTTTCTACAAGTCTGGTATTTTTGGCTTCTGGAATCATACCAGAACCTTGATTAAAGTTTGAAAAATCAAAAACATTTCCACTGCCGTATGTTGTAGGCATAAATGTATAAGTATACGATTGCGTAAAAGAATTTTCCCAATCTATCCCAGCAAGCACTTGATGTTTGATATTATACGTGTAAAATTTACCCAAAATACCAAACTGATTGGCATAGATACGCTCGGTATTTTTGGCTTTGCCAAGAGGTCTATTCCAAAAACCGTTGTTGTCGGGTTGTATGCGTTCTGTGCCTATCCATTGTCTTCTATAATCTTGAAAAGAACTGTTAAAATTCAGCTTCCAATTTTCATTCAAACTATGTTTGAGCAATCCTGTTACTGTAGTTTGCTTGGTTGTTCCGTTAGACCATTTAGCTCCCATGTATATATTTCTTGGTAGTTGTAAAATATCTTTACCTACCATTGCTGTTCCAAAATCGGGAGTCCAATCGTCTGTTAAATAATCGGCTTGTAGTATAAATTCTGTTTTTTTATCAATTTTAAATAGCAAAGAAGGGTTTATATACAAACGCTCTCTTTGTACTATATCTCTAAAACTTTTTGAATTTTCGTAGTTGGCTACAAGTCTATAGGCTATATTTTTAGTAAAACCGTTGTATATATCCAAACTTGGTTTGTAAAAATTATAGCTACCTGCTTGCAGAGAAATTTCGCCACCCAATTGAAATTGAGGCACTTTTGTAACTAAATTTACCACCCCGCCAGGCACAACATTACCAAACAATAAAGCCGAATTTCCTTTTAAAAACTCTACCCTTTCTAGAGAAGCTACTTCGGGCATCGAACCACTATTTACTCTAAATCCATTTTTAAAAATATTGTTACTGCTTAAATCGTAACCTCGAGACCAAAACGATTCTTGTGCGCCTCCACGAGCAGAACCTACATAAGCTCCATTTATGTTTTTAACAACATCGCTAAGCCTAATGGCTTGTTGTTGCTGTATAATAGATTTGTCTACGGTTTGAATGCCTTGTGGTAAGTCTAGTAGCTTTATATCGCTACGCGTTGCATAAACTGGGGTTTTAAACGGATTTTGCTGAACTACAACTGTATTTAATACAATGGTTTTTTTGTTTTTTAATGAATCGAGTTGTGTATAGTGGGTTTGTGAATAGCTTGTATGTACAGCCAAAAAAGCAATACAGAGAATGTATTTTTTCATTTATTTAGAATAATTAAAAATAATAATGCAAATATAAAACCTCTTTTAGTATTATCAAATTTATTTAGACTAATTTTAAATAAAGAAAATGCAAAGCAGAACTATGCAACAGTAAAAGCCTAATTATCTATGATTTACTGGTTAAAATTTAATAAAACTAAAGACTAATATAGACTACAAAAACAAGAATACAATCGTCTTATTGTATAGTATTGTATAACTATCAATATAGAGAATCCCTTTGTAATTGGGTACTCTACCTTTTTTACTTGCCTATTTTAAGTACGTATTGGTTGCTGTACTTTTAGCGTTGTTTTAGCACATAAAAGCACTCTACGCTGCTCTATCATTAAAGAGCGTACTTTACACCAACAGCTTTTTCTATTTGTCATTTTTTCTTTACTATTTGTATAGTATGGTATATTGAGTATATGCCTATTTGATTTTAAAAAAATTTAGGTCAAAATTACATTTTGTAAACCTACATTAATTGAAAGCTTTTTTTCAAAATAATTGTATTGCTATTAACATCAACACAATTTTGGATAAAGTACTGCGTAGTTTTACTCGGTAGCTTCTGTAATTAAGGTACTATTTTAAAAAAGCGTAGTGTGCTACTACCCTACGCTAAAACAAATAGTTTTCAGTTGTCAATACAATCGAGAAGAAAAAATAGTGCTTTATTTTCGTTTCCAAACAACTTAACAATTCGATTTCTTTGGCTTTATTTAATCATTACTTCCTAAAAAATAAATGGGTTGAAGTGGCAAAAGTAATTTTTCGGCATCGGTTAATCTACTATAATTACTTTTCCATAACTCTATCAGATCGGTTCGGTCAATGAGTTTGATATGAATATCGCTCAATCGTGCAAAAGTTCTTGCATCTTTGGTAAATGTACTACCCGTTATAAAAATACCAATATCTTCGCCTTTGTGCAATACACTTTTAAGTATTTTTATTTCATCTGTATTGTTTTTGTTTGTTTCAATACGTTTTTTAACTTGTATTTTTAATCGGGGTTTTTCAAACCCCAAAGGGTCTTTATAGGCAACTATATCAATACCTCCATCTTTACCTCGTGGAGCAATAAAATCGATATGATAACCCATTACGCGTATTAATGCTGCACATAAATCTTGAAAGATATATTCGTCTATAGTATCGAGATACTTTCCAATTCCTTCATTGGCTTGTGCTGTTAATTCATCAATGGTAGCTTGTTGAATTTGTGTATCTGTTACATCAATATCTTCTGTTTCTTCGGTGTGGGTATCTTTAATTTTACCATTGCTAGTTCGCCATTCTCTATAGGCAATACCTGCTTTTTCTAGTAATTGTTCTTTACCGAGTTTGTAAGCACTTCTACCTTGATCTGTAATATACCATATCCCTTTATTTTTGGTTATCCAGCCTGCTTTTAAACAATCAATACTATAAAACAAAAAAATGGTTAGCCATTTTAGCTGGCCGTTACTTTCATAGCGCTCAAGTTCCCAATTTTCAAAAGTAACTTTTTGGGTTATTTTTTCAATAAGTTCTTTTCTAGGTAATTCGCCATTATTTTCTATCAATGCTTCAAACGCTGCATACAGCGTTTTCATGGCAGACATTTTGGTTGGTGCTATAGGTTTTGGCATAGGGTACGTAAATGTATGTAAATATATTTTTAAACTTTTCTTATAGGGTAAAAGGCTCCTTTTATTTGGTTGAGATGGTCTATTTTTATCAATAGTGTTATACTCTAGTTGTTTTTATTGTATACTCTTATTTTAGTTACAACTTTACAAATGGTTTGTTTGGTATTACTATATCTGTGGCAAGCCCAACTCTTTTAAAAACTCGTTATGCTTATCTGTTGCTTCTTTAATTTTTTCATTTATAGCAACCAATTTTAGATTTACTTCTTTCAAATCAATCTTTTCTTCTTCAACCGAAGTGTTTACGTAGCGCGAAATATTCAAGTTATAGCCTTGCTGTTCAATTTCTTGTAGTGCAACTCTTCTCGAATACCTTGGTATTTCATTTCGGTATTTGTATGTATCAATTATTTTTTCAAAATGGGCATCGCTTAAAGTATTTTGTTTTTTTCCTTTTTCAAAATGTTCACTAGCATTTATAAACAAAATATCGTCTTACTTTTTGCATTTTTTTAATACCAAAATACACACTGGTATTCCTGTTGAATAAAATAAGTTGGATGGTAAACCAATAACAGTGTCTATATGATTATCTTTTATTAATTTGGTTCTAATTTTTTCTTCTGCACCGCCACGAAATAAAACGCCGTGTGGCAAAATAATTGCCATTGTACCTTCTGTACCCAAAAAATGAAAACCGTGTAATAAAAAAGCAAAATCTGCTGCCGATTTTGGTGCTAAACCATAACTTTTAAAACGGAAATCTTCGCCCATGGCCTCGTTGGGTTCCCAACGCAAACTAAATGGTGGATTGGCTACAATGGCATCAAATTCAATTTTTTTGGCCGGATTCATTTCGTTTAGTTCATTCCATTGGTTAAGTAAGGTGTCGCCGTGAAATATTTCGAACTCGGTATCTTTCATGCCGTGTAGTAGCATGTTCATACGAGCTAAATTGTAGGTGGTAATATTTTTTTCTTGTCCATAAATTTTACCTACGCTTCCGCCGTTTTCTTTGATGCGTTTTCTAACATTTAGTAACAACGAACCCGAACCACTTGCAAAATCTAGTACACGTTCTAGTTTTTTCTTTGGCCCTGTTGTTGGGTCTTGGCTGTCTAGGGTTACAACTTCCGATAAGATAGACGATATTTGTTGCGGGGTATAAAATTCGCCAGCTTTTTTACCCGAACCTGCTGCAAATTGCCCAATTAAATATTCGTAGGCATCGCCAAGTGTATCGGATGAAGTGGAGAAATCTTTAATACCTTCTGCAATTTTTTGAATAACTACACAAAGTTTATCGTTTCTGTCTTTATGGGTTTTGCCAAGTTTTTCTGAATTCAAATTAATTTCTGAAAACAAACCTTGAAACGCATTTTCAAAAGATTGATTTTCTATGTAATCAAAACCTTTGTCTAAGGTTTCCAATAAATCTTGATTTTGTGTGCGTGCCATTTCGGCAATACTGCTCCATAAATATTTTGGTTCTATTACATAATGCACTTTTCTACGCATTTGTTTTTCAAACTCGGGCACATCGTGTTCGTTGGCAGCATACCAAACACTCAACGCATTGCGGTTGTCGTTTTCTTCTAGATTTGGGTAATCTCTACCCAATTCTTTTTTGGCAGATTCTTCGTAATTGGAAGACAAGTACCTAAGAAATAAAAACGATAGCATATAGTCTCTAAAATCATCGGCATTCATTGCACCACGCAAGTTGTCTGCTATATTCCAAAGGGTTTTACCCAATTGTTGTTGTTCTTTTTGTGTCATTGTTTAATATTTAAACTGATACTTAGTATTTATTTTTTCTAATAAATCGATAAATAAATCTTCTTCTGTCGGAGACATTATATCAATTTGTAACTGATAGGCATTCTTATGTGAATAAGAATTAATTGTATTGGCAACATTGTCAAGTTCATTATTAGAGATACCAATTTGTGATAAAGTATAATTGAATCCTCTCTTTCCTAAAAATGATGAGATATTCTCTAATAATTGTCTTAGTAATACAAAATGATAAGCAAAAAGTCCTGTAGTTTTTGCTTCCTCTAATGTTTTCAATAGATGTAAGTGAAATAGAAAAACATCTTTATTAGGATTCAATAATAATAGCTCATCGTCTTTTTTATTCAATGTAAATAAACTCGTCAGGTTTGCATAACCACTATTTGTATTTACTTCTTTCAACCTTGTTGCTAATATCGAGAATAGTCCGATGTGATGAGTAGTGATTATGAATCGTTTTTTTAAATAATGTTTTTTTATTAATTCAAAAATTGAATTACAGGTAATGAATACATTGTGTTCATCCATACTTGAAACTGGATCATCAATATAAAAATGAGCATCTTGTGCTCCAGACCAAGCATCTAAATCAAAGAGGGCTAAAAAGAAGCACCAAACAAAAATCCGTTCTTCTCCTCGGGATATTTTTATAGGAGCTTTTTCTTCTTCCGAAATGTAAAAAGTTATACTATCAATACCTTTTTCAGGATCATTGTTTAAATTAAAGTCAAACCTGTAATTATGGTTATAGAATTTTAATTTTTCCGCAACATCATCCTCATTTAATAATGAATGAAATTGATTTAAATTACTTGGAATTAGATCTAATTTTATATTCTCATTTTGATTTTCTTCATCATTGTCCCAAACAAATAAATCTTCACTAAAAGCATTATAGTACACACCTGAATGTTTTCCTTTATTGTTTGCTTTTGTATGATTCTTATATTCTACTGAAAGACGTGTTTTACCGGTACCATTAAATGCATAAATTAAAATAATATTCTCTTTTAACTCATTTAGTTGCTTTGCTATTTCAGGAATATTTTTTGCCATTTTTATATTTTTACTTTAGGAAACAACCCTTGCAGTAACCCTTTTTTATGCAACTTCAACTGCTCTATTCTATCAGCTTGTGCTGCGATTAATGTATCTAACGACGAAAGTGTATCGGCTATTTTTTGTTGCTCTTTTTTGTTTTTTGGGAAATGAACTATCATTCCTTTCAAATCAGCATTATATAATCTTTGAATTATACCGCCATCAGAAGTTTGCCAATTTAATAATGAATAAGCATAAAAAAGGAATTTATTAGTCGTTTTACTTTCATCATTATCAATCCACACTATATTAGAATCTTGAAAAAAAGCTGGCTCTCCATCATACACGACTAATCTTCCGATTGTACCAGAAGCAGATATTAAAATATCTCCTTTTTTTGGAAAAGAATATTTCATTTTATACTCTTCATATCTTTCCTTTGAAATGAATGAGTCTGCTATTTTTCCAAAAGTTCCGATTTTATAAAATGGAATACCATTTTTCTCATCGTTAGTTGTTTCTTCTTTGAATATTCTTTTGCACATTGAAGGATTTCCAATATTTCCTAATTTATCTTCTACCCACTCCCCATCATTTTCAAACTCCTTAAACCTCAACTTTGGTGTTTTTTCGCCGTTTTGCGGAAAAAGATTTTGCATCAAGCCTTTTTTGTGGGTTTTTAAGATTTCTAGTTTATCGGTATGAGCCGTAAGTAATTCATCTAACGAAGAAAGACAAGAAGCTATTTTTTGTTGTTCGGTAGGGTTAGGAAATAATATGGAAAAATCTGTAACAGATGCTTTTGATAAGTTTAATTGTGATGAACCTTGTCCTTTATTTTTAAAATACTTTTGATTGTTATTTATGTAGGTCTTAATGTAAAAAGGAACAAAATCATCAGTATTTTTTATCCTTAATCCTGCCATTCTTTGATTAAGGACAAAATTATTATTAGGTATTATGTCAGTTAATCCAAGAAAATTACCGTGAGCAACATCACTTAATACCATAACAATATCGTTTTTTTTCAACGAATTATCAGTATATGATAATCTCTTCATATCCTTTTTAAGATTCCCTTCAATGTCAATGCTATTAAGGGAAATTAAATAAAAGTTTCCTTCTTCATTTACTCCACCTTCGTGACTAGCCCCATTAAAGTAATCACATATTATTCCTAAGTCTTCTTCTTCCCATTCCCCATCCTTCAAAAACTCAGGAAAACGCAGTTCGGGAGTTAGTTTATTTTCATTCTTATTCATTTGTCTGAATCAGGATTTACAAGATTATGGGATTGCTTGATTTGCTGGTTGTATTTTGGATTGTATATCTTTTTGAATTGCAAACTTGTGCTTCCAAAGTTGATGAGTAATCCAATAGGTTTGTTATAAGCCACAACGTAGTTTTTGGCTTGTGCCAAATGTACATCTTCTAAGTTTATAAGTGCTTTCAATTCAACTATTACGCAATCTTCTATAATAAAATCGGCTCTTCGAGTGCCTACATCAATTCCTTCATAATAAATAGTTTGTGGCTCTTCTCTTTGAAATGATATGCCAGCATTACCCAATTCTATAGCCAAACATCGTTGGTAAATAACTTCTTGAAAACCATTACCGAGCGTGTTGTGCACTTTCATTGCACAGCCGTTTACTTTATATGTCAATTGGTCTAAATTCATTAAACTATATTTTGTCTGAATCAAGATTTACAGGATTTTGTGATTTCTTGATTTGATCATCTAAATATTTAATCTATGCTATTTGTCTGTTTATTTTATAATCTTGTTTATCCTAAAATTTTGCAAATTCTGATTAAGACAATTTATTCGTAAGCAGTTAATCCACTAATTTCTCTACCTTGTGCTTGTTTTTTTAGTATGGGTATCAAGTCGGTCATCAAGGCTTGTTCTTTTACACTGCGTTCTTTCCAGTTGAGTTCTAAGGGCTCCAACAAATCGGTTAGTTGTTCGCCATCAAATATTAAACGGTTTATTATAGTGGCAACAAATGTTTTTAAAACTGCGGTTTCCAACCCGTGTGTATTGGCTACAGCGGTTAGTTCTGCCTCGTTTTTTTGGGTTTTAAAAACTTGGTAGCCTTCTCGCAGTTTGTCGGCATCTTGCCCACTGTTCCAATCTAAGCTGTTTATGTATTGGCTCAAATCTTCTTGCTCTTCCATCATATTGGACGTGGCACTCAACAAACGTATAATTTCGTCTTTACTCATTTTTTGTTTAGACGGTTTCATTTGCAGGTTGTCTGCCACCAAATTAATAATGTAATCGTAATCTATCACCGCCGAGGCAAACAATACAAATTCAAAATCCAATTGTTGTATATCGGCAGGTGCATCGTTACCTTCTTTGTCTTGTCTGGCTTTAAACTGTTTGGCGGTTTCTATGTACGAACTTCGAAACGACAGCAATTTATCGGTTGGCAAAATGGTTTCAATGACTTCTTTTTGGGTTTCGTCTAGATCGGTATATTGGTCTAATTCTGTTTTTAGCTTTTGTACTTCTTTAAATTTCTTAATAAAAGCAATTTTAGCACTATCGCCTTTTAGGTTATACACTTCTTGGGGTTCATTGACCAAATTGTTATCGTGCATAAAAACACCCAAGGCTTCTACTGCATTTTTGTACTGCTCAATAACCACCGGAGCAGGCTCAACCATCCAAATCTTGAAGGCTTTATCGGTACTTTTTTCTCCAGAAAACAACGTAATAGCTTGGTTTACTTGCTCTTGTTGCGAACGAAAATCTAAAATATTCCCATACGGTTTCGTATCGTTCAATACACGGTTGGTACGAGAAAACGCTTGTATTAATCCGTGGTATTTTAAGTTTTTATCTACATACAAGGTATTTAAAAACTTAGAGTCAAAACCGGTAAGCAACATATCTACTACAATGGTAATGTCTATTTTATTGTGGTGTGGATAATCGCGGTTGCTGTATTTTTGCTGTTTAATACGTGCTTGTACGTTTTGGTAATAGCCATCAAACTCGTTAATAGTGTGGTTGGTTTTATATTGCTTGTTGTAATCATCAATAATTTCAAGTAATGCGTTTTTCTTTTCTTCTGGATTTACTTTGTTGTCTTCTCTTTCTTGCAGTAAATCTTCTTGCAATTGCTTGATGTCTTCGGCGTTTTTGGTATCGCCTTCTTTTGCCAAAACTTGAGCAGGTGGCGAAAAAACACAGGCAATATTTAACGGAATATAAGACGGGTCTAGTTGTTTCTTTTTTTGTTGTGTTGCCTTAAACAATCGGTAGTATTCAATAGCGTTGTTGATAGAAGCTGTTGCTAAAATGGCATTAAATTTACGCTGATTGGTAGCTGCATTGTGTTTCTCTATAATGGCATCAACCACCGCTTGTTGTGCAATAGGTTCTCCTGGTTTTGGGTTTACGTCTCCTTTGCCTTTAAAATAATCGATATGAAAACGCAATACATTTTTGTCTTCAATAGCATGGGTAATGGTGTAAGCAGGAAATTGTTTTTCAAAAATAGATTCGGTGGTTTTGTACGATGCTTCTTGTCCTTCGCGGGTAGTGTAAGTAGAATTTTCCTCAAAAATAGGTGTACCGGTAAAACCAAACAATTGTGCCTTAGGAAAAAAGTCTTTAATAGCCTTATGGTTTTCACCAAATTGCGAACGATGGCATTCGTCAAAAATAAACACAATTCTGCTATCGCTTAACGGCTTTAGGCGTTCTTTATAATTGTTTTTTGAGTCTAATGCTAATCCTAATTTTTGAATGGTAGTTACAATTACCTTATCTGAATAATCTGAAGACAACAAGCGTCTTACCAAACTTTCGGTATTGGTGTTTTCTTCTACACTCCCTTCTTGAAATTTATTAAACTCTTCGCGCGTTTGTCGGTCTAGATCTTTTCTATCTACCACAAATAAACATTTTTCAATATCTGGGTTTTCTTTTAATAGCGTAGAGGCTTTAAAAGAAGTTAAGGTTTTTCCGCTACCTGTAGTGTGCCAAATATAACCATTACCACGATTTTGATTAATACAATCTACTATGTTTTTAACGGCATATATTTGGTAAGGACGCATTACTAATAGCTTTTGCTCACTCTCTACGAGTACCATGTATTTACTAATTAATTCCCCTAAAGTGCATTTGGTTAAAAACTTATCGGCAAATGAATCTAAGTGTGTAATTTTTTTATTACTCTCGTCTGCAAATTGGTAAACTGGCAAAAACTGCTCGTCGGCATTAAATTGAAAATGTTGGTTTTTATTATTGGCAAAGTAATACGTATTGTATTGATTACTTACAATAAACAGTTGCATAAAACACATTAACGAATTGGTATACCCATTGCCAGCATCATTTTTGTAATCTACAATTTGTTGCATGGCTTGTCTTGGCGATATGCCAACTGCCTTTAATTCTACTTGAACCATAGGCAACCCATTAATTAAAATAACCACATCGTAACGATGGTTACTGTTTTCGGTATTGATGCGTAATTGATTGACAACTTCAAAATCGTTTTTGCACCAATCTTTAATGTTTACCAAGGTATAATGTAAAGGCGTTCCATCTTCACGTTGAAAATAGTTTTTCTCACGCAAGGTTTTAGAAGCTACAAAAACATCGGGTGTAATAATTTCATCGCGCAATCGAGCAAATTCCGAATTGCTTAAACGAACACGATTGAGTGCTTCAAACTTTTCACGAAAGTTTTGTTCAAGAGAAAATCTATCTTTAATGTCTGGTCGATTGGTAAATTTTAAATCAATAAGTTTATTGATTAAGCTCTGCTCTATTTGGTTCTCCTTGGTCATGCAATAGGTATAATGAAGTGAATGTATTCAAATATCATTAATTTTCAAAAGTAAGTAATTATTTTAGAGTAAAACAAGATTTTTAAACAATAAAAGAATGTATACAGTACAAAGCATCGTAATATTTTGTAGGCATTTTACCCTTTTTTTACTAGACATACAAAACTAAAAGTAGTTTTTGGAGTAATATTGTGGTTTTCCGTAATTTGTTTTTACACTTTCCATTTATTCTAACGGAAACAAAAAGAGTAATACTCTAGAAAAAAACGGAAAGTGTAAATTAAGAATTTTCTTGTTTAAACACTAGTATTGTTAATAACATACTGCTTGTAAGGCTTTTATTTTCGACTGTTTTTGTAAGTTTTCAACATCTGTTGCAATAATACCATAACAATATAGTATATTTACCCCGTATTTCGAAAACGAATAGCGGGAACTATTCGAGGCTTTCGAACATTAAAATTTGCTCAAAAAGACGGGTTACTAGCTGCTTTTTTTGAGCTTTTTTTATGCCCTACAACCTATTTTTTTGTCTTTTTTACACCCTTTTACTACTCTAAATTCTATAGAAACACCTTACATAGAGGCTTAAAACATAGCTTTTTTTGATGATTTTGCCTCAATTTTACAATAATCTGTGGCGTATTGAACTAAAAGTAAGTACGTTTTTACGTTTTTTTTCTGTTTCAAGAGGGTTCTTTTAGTTCGACCTGATCGTTCTTTTGTCTCATCAGGACGAACGTTTTGCCTCGTCAGGACGAAACTTTTGCTTCGTCGGGACGAATTGACGAAAATTTTCGGAGTAAACAAAACAAAAAACCTCGAGTGCGGGAACACTCGAGGCTTTCAAACATGTAAAAATGCTCTACATGATGCGGGTTACTAGCTCGCTTTTCGGTACGTTAGTGTACTTAATAAAGTGCGTAATTTTTTTCCTGGACGGAATAAAATACGATTCTTTTTGATAACACTAGAGGTTACTTCTTCTGCCGTTTCTTTGCCCTCAGAGCTAAGCCCGACTTGAAAGTTGCCCAAACGTCCTAATTTTACAATACGCCCTTCGTTTAATTCGCTAATAATATTGTGTTCTAAAGACATCAATACCGCATAGCAATCGGCTTCGGTTACCGTACATTGATAAGAAATTAACTCCGCGAGTTTTTCCAAATCGGTTTCTCCATCTGCAATAGCTGCAGCATAAAATTTTTCGGGTGCAAGAATATCTTGCGGGTTCTTTCTAAGAAGAACTTTAAATTTTATACTCATAATTTTTGAGTTTTAAATAATAAAAATATTTTTTTGCCTCTGAGCAAATCTTCGGATATTTACTTGATCGACAGATACAAAGGTTATTAAATTTCAGTAAAAAAGAAAGCCAAACTTATTCACAAAACCCATGAGTTTTTAACAATATGTTATCTTTAAACTACTTTTAGTTTGTTTTGTAATGATTTGGTTTTGAGGATTTTAAAAAACATCATATCCCCTCTAAAATCACCAAAACCCTTGTTTTATAAGGTGTTTTGAACGGTTGTTTAAATTTTTTTTCGTAAAATTTTCGTAAACTCAATAAAAAGTAATTTAACAAGCTTTACAAAAACCTATTCGAGTTTTTTGTACAGTAAAACTGTAAGTACTACGAATTGTATTGTATTTGGCAAGATTGCATGTGCAGTAAACAAAAAATGGTTCGATTGAAAACTAAACCACTATGGACTAGAAGTCCATAGGTTTGGTTGGCAGACTAAAAGTCTGCAAGACTGAAAAGCAAAAACTGCCACTGATTAAAATAATTTCCGCTGATTAAATCTTTTAAATCATCTTAATCAGTGGCAAAACTTTTTAGAAGCTAAAGCGAGATGCACTCAAAGTGCATAGTTTTAAACTATATTTGAGACCAATAAAAAAACCGATTAGTTTCCTAATCGGTTTTGAAGTTTGCGGAGAAAGAGGGATTTGTCTGCTACAAAAGCCACCAATAAAATCAATACTTCGCAAAGCATTTAATTTAAGTGACACCTCGACTGACACCTCTTTTATAAGGCTACTATTATTCTAAATTCAAAGTAGTCAAATATAAGGATAATTATTTGAATAGTAAAGCATCAAGACTAAAAATTGAACTAGTTATTTAAGTGCTTGTCGCTACTTTTCTTGATTAAAATTTGTTTTAGCATTTCTTCTAATTTAACCAAAAATCAAGTGAGTTACTTGTTCATATTTTATGCCACTATATGTACAGAACTCTTCAATCGTTAGAAACTCATTTTCGAGCTTATTGAGGTCTTTTTTTATCTTTTGCATCAATCTAGTACATTGACGATAACTCTTGCCTGTTATTCGTTGTATGTCCTTTGGATAGATGCACACCCTCTGATTATTCAATTTCATACTTTATCTATACCTTTGATATAGCTATGCTATACTTCTGACGTGCAGAAAATCTTTTGCAATTTAGTTATAATTTTTCATACTTATTTAATGCTTTTTTATGTTCATTTAAGACACTTGTGTCGATTTTGGACATATGGTACACTTGTTACTTTTTCTTTAGTGAAATGCTTTGTAAACTTTGCTTTAATCATTCAAAATGTGGTTGCAACTGATTGAAAGAATGAAGGAGATTTTAGATGAATGTTTAACAAAATTTTGAAGTTATGGCTAGACAGAAAGGCATAATTAAATTGAAAGGTACTATCGGAGATATTACTTTTTACAAAACCCAGGACGGGCACTTGGCAAGAGAAAAAGGTGGAATTGATGCGAGCAGAATTGCGAGTGACCCTGCGTTTCAGAGAACTCGTGAGAATGGTTCCGAGTTTGGTAGAGCTGGAAAGGCAGGAAAAATGCTTAGAACGGCTTTACGACCATTGCTTTTAAATTCTGCGGATAGTAGAATGGTTAGTCGTTTGACACAAGCGATGGTTAAAGTTATCCAAGCAGATACAGTTAGTGAACGTGGTTTGCGAAACGTAATTGATGGAGAAGCTGAACTGTTATTTGGTTTTGAATTCAATATTCGTGGTAAGCTTGGAACCACTCTGTTTGCTCCGTTCGTGGCAACTATTGACCGTGTGGCTGGAGAAATTACTGTGGATTTAGCATCATTTATTCCAGTGAATATGATTGCTGCTCCAAGTGGAACTACTCACTACAAAATCATTTCTGGTGGAGCTGAAATTGATTTTGAAGCTGAAACGTATGTGGTTGCTACTTCTGAAACGGCAATCTTGCCTTGGGACGGAACTGCTACTGCTCCAATTAACCAAGTTAATGCGGTTACTGCTAACTCAACTAAGCCTTTATTTTTGGCTCTAGGTGTTGAGTTCTATCAGGAGATAAATGGACAAATGTACCCATTGAAAAATGGTGCTTTTAACCCATTGTCTATTGCAAAAGTTGACAGCGGTGTGTAATGGTTATTTGGTTAACTAGAACTTATTTCCCTGAAGGAACGAATGGCAAACTCGAATGCGAAGGCAAATTGATTTGTAACACCATTGAATTGCCGTGGAAGATGAACGAAACGAAGGTTTCCTGTGTTCCGGAAGGGAAATATTTTATTAGAAAGCGATACAGTGCAAAATACAAATGGCATTTAGAATTGGTGGATGTACCGAATAGAAAATTTATTCTATTTCATCCTGCTAACAATGCTCAAAAGGAATTGCAGGGTTGTATTGCTCCAGTTACAAAACTTTCTGGACCTGGTTTAGGCTTGATGTCGAGAAAGGCTTTTATCAAGTTGAAAAACTTGGTTTACCGTGCTTTAGATAGCACAGAAGCAGTTTTATTAATTATTAAATCATAAGAATTATGAAAAATTTATTAGGAGTTTCAACTCCAACAAAAAGTATTTTTAAGAGCATTAGTATGTTTATGCTTGTTTTATTTGCAACAATTGGATTTGTAAGTTGTGATGATCAATCCAATTCAGGTGTTTTGCCAAAAAGTGAAGTCAATTTAAAAACTGATTTTCACAAGGAAGCTAACCCAAGTGAGAGTTTGTCGAGATGTACTTGCGGACTATGTTCTGACGGAGAAATTGGAGGATGCAAAGGCATTAAAGGTGAATGTACTTCTTTTGCTCGCGATAGTATTGGTGGTGGAAAAAGCTCAAGTGGTACACTTCAAAGAACTTCTTCAGAAGCTAGTGAAATTGGCGGAAGAAACACTACCTCAACAGGGAATTACAGTTCAAGAGAGATTGGTGGTTCAAAAGACAATGTCATTATCAAAAGAGAGACCAATCGAGATAGTTTGGAAGTCGGTGGAAAAAGTACAACTATTGGTCAGTAATTTTTGTTGAATTTAAAAACTAAGATTATGAACTTAATTAAGAGAGCAAAAGCTCCCATACCAAAGTTTTTCAAAGTGCTTCGAACTATTGGTTTGGCATTAGCTGCCGTTGGTGGAACTATTTTGGCCGCGCCTGTAGCGTTACCTGTAGCAGTAGTTTCTATTGGTGGTTATGTTGCAGTTGCTGGCGGAGTTATTTCTGCCGTAAGCCAACTTACTACAACTGATGACAGCCAATAATCCCACATTGATGGGAACTGCTGGAGGTACGTTTTTAAGTATTGTACCCAATCTTTCTTCTGATGATATTGCAAAAACAGTTGTTTTGGCTACTGTTGGAGCTGTTGTCAGTTATACGATTTCGCTACTGCTTAAAAGCCTAAATAAGAAGCACAAAAAATAAGTTTAGCCCTAGTTGTGGTGACCTTTGGGTTAAACAAATTGAAAGCCCAAACCTAACGGAATGGGCTTTTATATTTAATAATAACCGTTATGATACAAAACAAAATAGATTATATCAAAAGAGGTGCTTTTGACGAATTATACACACCAAAAGAAGCTATAGAGTGCATTCTTCCTTATATTCCTAATACTGTCAAAATAATATGGGAATGCACCGCAATTGAGAATAGTGAAATTGTTAATGTTTTAGAAGCGAATGGTTTTAAAGTTATAAAATCCCATCTGAAAGATGATTTAGATTTTTTTGAATATGAACCTCATCAGTATGATTTGATTATAACCAATCCGCCTTATTCATTGAAAGATCAATTCTTGAAAAGAGCATTTGAATTGGACAAACCTTTTATGATGTTGCTCCCTATAACAACTCTGGAAGGCAAAAAGCGAAGCGAAATGTTCCAGCAGCACAAAGTCCAGGTTTTGATACCAAGTAAACGATTTAATTTCATCAAAGAAAAAAAAGGAAGTTGGTTTCAAACATCTTGGTTTACTTGGAAATTAAATTTAAAAAGCGATTTAATTTTTATGAATGTATAAAAAATAAAGTGCCTAGCAAAAAACTAGGCATTTTCAATATTAAACTTCTCCAAATTGATTGAGTATCACCTCAACCACTACAACTTCTGAATTATACCAATACAAATCGTTGTATTTTGCATAATCTAATGCTTTTGCTCTACTATCAAAAGCTCCAAAGAAAACTCTTGATGCTTTTGACTTCCAACTATCGGTTTGAAATAAAAGAAATATACTCATAGAATTGATTTTAAGGATTATAAATAAATTATTTGTTACAATAGCGATGCACAATAACTCTACGCATATCGTTGATTAAATTGATGTTTTCGTGAAATTGTTTTTCTTTTAGTTCAAGAAGTTTTAAAGCTTCAACATGCTTCAAATGTGCTTCGTGTTCATCCATCAAGAGTTTTGATTTTGGGAAAAACTCTTTTTTAAAATCAGGAAGACGCAAAAAAGAAATCACAGAACCAACTAAATGCTGGTGCCAAAATTTAGATTTCCACAAGCTATAAGCAATCCAAAAAATATTTTCGCAATCAGTTTCATTATCAAATATGATTACGAAACTGTTTGTGAATGGCTCATTTTGAGGCTTTCCGCTGTTCATCCCTTTGTTTAAAACAAAAAAGTGCGGTTTGCTGTAAATGATATTCTTCTTGTGGGTTTTAATGATAAAATTCATCATGGCTTCGGATTTAAAAATTAGGTTTTCTTCTAATTTCCTGTTGAGTTTCTAATGAATGCAGATGTGCCTCGCTATGCTCCGCCCATAAAAATTTTTTTCGCCAAATGTTATTTTTTAATTGGAAGCGAAGAATATTCATTTCAAAAGAAAAAAAGAAAAAAAGAAAGCCATTCGTCCAAGTGGAAGGTTTCAAAAAAGCAAGTTTTTCAGAAAAAATACTACCCGATACGTGATTGAAATCGGCAGCGTCTAATCAGAAGTAAAATGTCTTTTGAAACCGTTTGGGTGGAGATTTTTTCTGAAACCCAAAGGGCTTGAACTTGCTTTTTTGAATACCTGAAACTTATCTTTGCTCTCTTTTTTTTTATTTTTTATTTTGAATATTCAAATCAAATGTTTTTGTTTAATCGGATTTTATCTGAAGTAATGAGAGTTGATTTGAAAGATGGTCGTCTTCGGAAAGGGTATCAAATTCTTTGGATGGATGAATAAACGAAATCAAAAAATAAAAAGCTATTCATCCAGCCAAAGAATTTGATACTCTTTCTTGGATTTGATTTTTGAGGATGCTTAATCGTCCTATGAAATGGAAGTTTTCAATTTAATAGGATGTTGTACAGAAAATGGGAAGCATCTTCAAAAAACAATGCATTATACTACCGAGTGGGATGTGGCAGTAGCGTGAGTAAGGGTATCATTTTTTATTTGCTTATTGGGATGTTTCTGATTGCTCTAGTGGAAAAGCTGATGCCTAAAATTCAGTTGGCAGTCGCAGTGTTCAGTATACAGCAGATTATCTTAAAAAACGGCAAGGCATTAGCTTTTCGCTGGAGCAATTACTTATTATTTTCTGGCAAATAAAAAATGATACTCTTACTGGATATTTTGGTTTTGTGGGTAATAAAATGGCTTTTTACCATCGGAAAATTAACTAAAATAAAGCCATTTTATTACTTGCAAAAGCAATGCAAATACTTCCTATTTAAACACAAAGCTGATAAAAACAGTTACCGTGAACGTTCATAAAAGCGATGGTAACCGATAATATTCCTATGAAATGAAGAACGTTGTTGCAGCCAGTGGCGAAGGACGGTTTTTTTCTATGCAGGCTGGTGCGAGGAAGCATGGAAAAAAGTTGTCCTGGAGCCACTGGCATGAGCGTTGGGTGTGGCGGCTTTTTTACATAATGTTATTATAGTGCATCCGAGATTTTGATTAGTAGCAGGATAGTTCTTTATGCACTATAATGCCACATTATGTAAAGAAGCTTTGGAGAAAAAATTACTGGCGCAAGTTGCGAAGCGTACGTGTTTTTGATAAAAACTGTGCCAGTAATTTTTTTGGAGCGTTGGCAAAGGAGTGGCAACAGAAATATAAAACTTCCCTTTTACCACTAAACAAAAAAGAACATTCTGTTATTTAGAAATGAAATTAGCGAAATGAAACAAACAAAAATGGATGCTAGGAATACTTGGACTAGGAGCGATTTTTGTGCAGATGAATGAGATAATGAATTAAAATTTGAGGTTGTTTTTCTACCCACCTTTTCTACCCACCTATTGTAATTAGTAATTAATTTTCCAATTTCCACCTTTATCACTTCCTTCTCTAGTAAGTAGTCCTAAATCTTTAAGAACATCTATGTTATTATCTATAGCAGAAGCACTTATACTTACTACTTGTTCTAATTCTTTCTTAGTTACTTTTGGATTATTATGTACTTCTCTAAGAATTTTAACTCTATTATCTGTTAGTTTTTCTACCCACTTTTCTACCCACTTTTCAAAATCAAAAGGTCTTCTAAGTGTAACTGTAAACATTCCATCAATATTAAATTCAGGTGGTGTTAATCCTTCTTCTTTCATTACATCTCGCATTCTTGCAATACCTGAACCTATTTGTTCTACTAATCTCATTCTTTCAAATAAACTAAAGATTAAAGGATTTCTACTTGCACTTCTTTTACCAAATTCATTTCTTGGAACTGCACTAACTAAACCACCAGGATTTGATATTTCTACACGATCATCAAAAACTTCAATAGTTGTTCGTGCTCCTTTATCATAATAATCACGATGCGCTAGTGAATTAATAATAGCTTCTTTGAACGCAATTATTGGAATTTCCCAATATTCATTTCTTGGATTGGCTCCTTCGCCTTCAATATCATACCTTACGTTTAGTTTTGATTTTAGCCAAATCATACTTTTTTGATATTGCTGGTATAATGTTCCTGTCATCACTTTGTCATCTACAATATATCTTTTGTCGATGCCATCAAAGACCAAACAACGAATAACTGCTTTTTCAAAGAAAACTTCCGGTTCTTTTCCGAAAAACAAAATAGTACCGTTTTTTAAATAGCCATCATTTGAAATTAATTTTAAGTTGGAAAATAATTGTTCGTCAGATGTTGCATTGACTAATTCAGCTTCAAAACGGAACGTTTTAATACTTTCTTTTGAAATGTCATTTTCTATATTTGCTTCTATACAGGAAACATCGTCAAAGAAAATTCTATCGGTTTGCTGAAAGAAGTTCCTCATTTCTTCAACGGTAGTTAGTTTTTGAGAATTTGGACCTTGACGAACATAAATTGCACCCGATAAAACATAAGGTTTGTTTTGACCAGAAGGCACTTCTATAACTGCAACATTTTTACCATCAACCTCAACAATATAAAAATCACATTGTAATGGTGGCGAAATTTCTCCTATGGAGTTTTGTATTGCTGAACGTTTGGAATTATCGATAGCAACACCTTGAATTGCATTTTTATCATCTACACCAATTAATAAAACCCCTCCAGAAGCATTTGCAAAAGCGCATACTTCTTCTGTAATTCCTTTTAGATTAGTTGGCACTCTTTCTTTGAATTCGGTATTAAATCCTTCTCCAGAGCTTACTATTGATTTTATTTGTGTTGGATTTAGCATCTTAATTCAACTCTTTTTTATAGATTTCTTTTCCATTTTCAAAAATAATCAATCCGTAGTTTTTACTTATTACTGCTGTGAATAATACATTCGGTATACATGAGCCATATAATGCTGTTCTATATCTGCTGCCAAAAATATTAGTGACGATTAAATTTTTAATTATGGGTGTTGAAAAATATTGAGAAATGTGTGTTAGTTTAAATTCTTTTGATAATAAATGAAAACCATCCTGAAATTTACTATTTGATGAAGAAATTTCTATCAATGTTTTTAAAATATCATCATAGCTACTTATTGGTAAATCATAAGTTGTTTTTTCTGTATTCATCGATGCGATTGGTAACTCGTTAATATCTGAATATATTACCAAACCAATACCTTCAAAGTTTTTACTTTTAAGTTTATTTATATCATTACAAAGGTTTATTATTTTTTTTATCATGACGATTTAAACTAATCTGCCTAACAACTTTTTTTGAGAAAACTGTATCTTGATTGTCCCATTGTTATTTCTTTGGTTGTAATATTCTCCCTCTAATGTCAAAATATCTTTATAATATTTTAATTTGGCCGTGCCAACATGATTGTTAAGATTGAATAATGGTGCTGTTTCATTAGAAAATATATAAAAGATACTAAAGGTGTTATTTTCTTCGGGTATGATTTGCTCAATAACACTAAATGAACTTGAGGTATTTAAATTTGTATTTATATCAGCAAAATAAGTGAATATATGAAGTTTTGAAGCTGTTTGCTTAATCTCCATAACACATACTTTTTTAACTGGAACACCTGAACTCTGATAACTAGATACTACTTCTCCGGTATATCTGCCGTTTAAATTTGGAATATTAATAAGCCAACTAAAGATTTTAAATCTCCATCCTATTAAATCAATAAAAATTATAGTTGATGTTATTAGTGCTATTGTAGAAAAAACACCAAAATAGCTGTATGCTTCATTTAGTATTTTATGTTTAATAATTATACTTTCAATATATTTTGAAACATAATTATAAAATACAGATAGTACTAGTATAAATATTATTAATTTATTTGTGTTGTAGTATTTAAAATTCAAAATCAAATTGTTTAAAATTCTTCAAATTTAATATTTTTTTCAGTCTTAATTCCTGTTTTCTCAACATATGAAATATAAAGCCCTTTTCTACCTATTATCAGCATGAAGATTATTTCAGAATTGAGAATATTGCCTCTAATTTGTTCTAATATGGATTTTTTATCAAGACTAGAAGGAGTAGGATAATCTTCGGGATGTGTATGCCATTCGCCCAAATATATTTTCTTTCCCTTACTATCTTTAAAAATTTCATTAATTATTTTTTGAGCATTTCTTTTAGATCTAGTAAAATTAAATCTACTCGATTTGTCGAGCTCACTAGGTAAAGAAACATCGGTAATTGAATAATTTTTATCTTCTAAATAATGTCCAATTAATATGCCACCAGCTTCTGGTTTATGATTTTCATTTTGAATAAAAGACTTCATTTTTTCTAATACTTCATCGGATATTTTGATTGACAAATCTCCTAACTCAAATTCTTTCATAAATTATTTCTTATTAGTTGGAATGAGCTGTTATTTGATCCAAAATCTGTAATTACTAATCCTTTACTACTTAATAGTTCTTTATCTCCAATCCAAGAGTAAACCCTTGAAACATTGTCATTATTAGTAATATGTTCTTTTAAATATGGAAAAATAGATGAAAGGAATTGAATTAAATATGAAGCCGAATATGGAAAAAACCCTGTTTGACAACTTCCTTCAATCAAATATGTTTTGTCTTGTTGATTTTCTGAATTCGACAAAACACTATAATCATAATTTTCTTTTTTAATAAACGTTAAAGCTTTTTCAGCATCATTAGGCATTATAAATAACATTTGACCACTCGCTAAAAAAGGTTCAACCCAAAAAATGAATGTTGGTTTTATTAATTTTCCTTCAATTACTTGATTGAGTATAAACTCTTCAATCATTGTTTTTCCAATTGCTACAATATGAAAATCACAATCATTTATGAAATCAACTTCTGTTTGGATAATTGTAGTTACCGATTTTATTTTTGTTTCTACTTCAATTAAAGGATTAGTGTTCTTTAAGTCATTTTTTACGGCATCAACTTTATTGTTTTTTAAAAGTGAAAATCCGGATAAATGTCTCTTGATGTTCTCAGAAGATAAAGCTTCCTTGTCAATTAAATTAAATCTGTTGATTGGTAAGTTTTTTAGAAAAAACACAAGATTTGAACCTACACTACCTAAACCGCTAATTGCAACACTTTTTTGCTTTTCGGTATAACCAGTTGTTCTTAATTGTAATCTATTTATGCTGATATTATCAAATGTTAATCTTGTGGCAGATTTTTTTTCATTAATACGATTTGATAAATGATCTATTTTTGAAGAAATATTTCTACTGCCTCCTTTTTTTCTTGATAATATTTCTGCATTCTGATATGTCCAACCATAATATTCATCAGAAGAATTATTGCTGTTTATAAAAATTACTAAAACACAATCAAAATCATTATTTCTGCATAATTCTTTGAATTTATTGTAGTTGTTATTGTTTTTCTTTAAAATAGCTAATGTGTCTGCAAAAGTTAATTCAAAAGGTGGTTCAATGAATTCATTTTCAATAAGCAAAATGCCAACTTCTTTGAAATTACAATTGTGTTCTTTTGCATACTCTTTAATTTTCTTAAAATCGGCATCATTATTACCTATGAAATACTCATAATTTGACAAGTAACTATTTGTGAATTTTATGCCTTTTATTTCTTCGCCACTATTCTCATTTATAGAGTGAAAACCTAAATTTGATATAATATCACTTTTAGAATAATTTAATTCCCAGTATGCCTTAAATTCTCTTTTAAATTCGTTTTTCTTATAGTGAACATCTTCGGCATCGCGAATTATTTTTTTTGCTTTAGAAACCATTAATTCAATAAAACCAACAAAATCATTTTTAGGCAAAATTAAATTGAGCCCTTCATCAAAAATACAAATGCTTAAATCTTCATTAATGTGAGGAATATATTTTAAATCATGGTAACTTTCCTTATTGATAAAAATTTTAGGTGTTACAAAAGGAAAATCGTTTGGAAAACTCAAATAGAAAACAACATCAATATTTTTATTATTAAATGTCAATTCTGTTTGAATTTCCCAAACAATACTGTCTTTATAAAATTTATAGTCGAGCGTTTTTAATTCTTCACTTTCTAAATTTTTACAGTTTTCTATTTTTCCAAATTCTTTTAAAAGTAATTCGTAATCAATCATTAAGCAGACTTGTTATCGTATCGTAATTGGTCCGGTGAAGAAAATGCTTTTGCCACATCTTCATCTTTTTCCTCGATGTTTGAACACGGAAATCTATCTCCTAGATGCTTTTGCCACTTGGCACAAGCATCTTTTTTGCTTTTTGCTTCTATGGCTTGATTACCAGAAGTAATTAAACTGTCTAAAGCGTCAAGAAAGTTTTTCTTTTTAGTTTCAGATGAATATTTAACCAACAAATTTTCAGTAGTATCAACAGTCGGTCTGAAACATTCATATCTTGCCCAAAAGTTTTTTGAAGAATCAATTGCCAATTGAATAGATTTTAAAGTTTCTAAAAAAGCTTCATCGTCTCTATCTTTTGAAACATAATTGTTAACTGCCAAAATTGTAAATATCATGCCACTAGGTAAATTCAAGTGGTGTTTATTATCAGTCCAAGCTTTTAAATAGCGTACTATTCTTTTTAATTGTTCTTTACCTTTTGCTTTTTCTTCAAACCATAATCTAAAAGCATAAGGATCACTTGGAATCCATCCTTTGTCTTTGTGGGCTAATTCGGGCACATCAGAACTATCGAAGAAATATTCGTTATCATTATCTGTGGTTTTATAGTAAATTGGTAAGTCAATATGATATTGAGCAGCATATTGAACTCTAACGCAGGTATTTTTATCAATACTATTTTGATTAGTTCTATTTTCAACAGCTTTCAAAATCCAACCATGCGCTTGTGATGGTGTAGGTCTATCTTCTTCTTTACCAAAAATATAAACGCCATCATCAACATCATATTCGCCGCTTAATGGAAGAATAGAAGTATTCATTGAGAACGAACCTTGACCTTTAAATTTTACTGTGTGCTTGTCTCTATTGTCATCGAAATATTTACGAATATCCTCTCGAACAGCATTTCTTGATGTTCTTAATTCTTTTTTTCTTTTTTCAGAAAGTTTAATGTTGCCATTAAAACTAACAAATGTTTCATTTAAATCAGCCATTTTATTGTTTTTTAGTTGTGTTATATAATTTTTTATTTTTAAAGAAATCTACGACTTCAGGTTTTTTCTTAAATACATCTGCCATATCTTTTCCCTTTCCTTTGATTAAGTCTAATGCCTTTTTTGTTGCAACATCAAGTTGAATTAAACTTTCTTGGTCGCTCGATATTTCAGAAGTTGGAATTCGAACATAATCAATAGATATATCTGAAAGGTTTTGTATTTTTTCCATAAAATAATGCGAAAAATAACTTTGCCCGGTTAGTGATGTTTCAAATAACTCGTCCCTCCAATCTAAAAATGATCTATTCCTTTTTAAACCTGTCTTTTTTCCTCCTGTTAATGAAAGACTACTTACCGATAATATTTTCAATTTATCAAATTCTTTATTTTTGCCAACGAAATAATCTAGTGCTTCTAATAAACCAACGAGTGTTGGATTATTGCCCCAAACTCCACCATCAATAAACTGTTTGTTATCGTAATATTTTATTTCAGCCATTGGAAAATATGTTGGTGCTGCTGAAGTCGCTAATGCAACATCAACCATTGAAGCACCATTATCTCTATCGAGGTTTCCTTCTTTATGGTCAAATTTGAAAACAAAAGGTCTGGCTTCAGTTATTGTATAACTCGGAATGCACAATAAATTATTACTATCTCCAATTTTACTATCCTTGAAGATGTTTTCTAATGCTCTTCTTAAAGGTTTATCTGAGAATTTACCTCCATAGAGAACCTGTTTTAATGTACCTCTACTAATTTTAGTTTTTCCGAACTTTACTTTATTGAAACTTGGAAATATTTTTGGACCTTCTTCTTCATAAAATTTGCAAATTTCCGAAGCTGGAATTTTCAATGATAGAGCAAGTGCAATCAATCCTCCCGTAGAGGTTCCACAAATCATATCAAAATAATCCGAGATTGAACAATTGAATTTTTCTTCAAATTGTTCTAATATTTTTGCAGAATATAAACCTTTGATTCCTCCGCCATCTATTGATAAAATCTTAAATTCCTTTTCCATATATTACAAATAATATGTTAAAAAGTCAAAAATCATTCCTAGAATGTTAATGTTTACTAGTTATTCTTAAATATTTGATTTTTAGACAAATTGTCAGTTTTGTTGTCAGTTTCACTATGCCAAATTAACCTTTTGAAAGTTAAAATTACATTTTGGCAGAATTTAAATATATTACATTTTTGGTGTAATAATATTTGACATTTTATATAACTCGATTAAGTCATCATTGCAATTAGTTAACTGCCCTATCTCAATAAATGCAATATCATTAGCAAAAGCTTTTTCTCCGATTAAATGCTCGATATGCACGTAAACTGCTTCTCGAAGTCTTGGATTGTCTTTATGCACTATATAGTTTTTGAGTAACACTTTTATACCTAAATCGGTTGGTTTATTTGGGTTTTCTAATGGGATGAAATACATTTCGCTTATTCGTAAAGTGATACCGTAATATTCCAAAGGTTTATCAGTTCCATTTTGGTAGTTGGTGAGGTTGGTTTCGGGTTGAAGAAATGCAATAATTTTCCAACGTTCTACAACTGGAGCATAATGTATCAGTAATTCTACTTCTTTGAAAAGATAAGGATTACCATTTGCTGTGATGATTAGTTCTGCGCCTTTTTTTTTGTTTTTTATGATTAGGTCAAGATCTTTATTATATTGGTGGAGTAGATAAATTAACTTATCGAAATGTATTTTTAGTTCGTCTTTAGGTATTTCGTTCAACAATAGAAAAACGAAGTTACTTTCTTTGAAGTGGTTCCAGAAGTTGGTTATTTGGTTCATCGTTTGTCTTTTATAGTTTTTTCGTAAGCAATTAAATTGAACATTTACTCACGCTTTGTCTATTGCTTTTTTGGTGTACGTGATTATGCAATTTATTTTCGTTTGTCAATTGAACTTCTATCATAGGCTATTAAATTGCATAATTCTCTCATTCGACTGCGGACACGATTTCCGTATTGAGTTTCGATTTCACTTGCCGAAAGATTTGTAGTAATATGCGTTTGAATTTTTTTAGTTGTGAAAATATCATAGCGACTTAATAGAATTTCTGCCATTACATTGCATTCGTTTCCGTAGTATTTTAGGTTATTTTCTGTTCCTAAATCGTCAAAGCATATTGTTTTGGGTTCTGATTCATATAGTTTCCCTTTGCTGTATTTATGGATGATTTGGTAGCCATCTTGGATAAATTCAAAGCTGATGTCTCTACACGGTTTTACAAAATATTTATGTTCTGTTGGTGTTAAGTATTTCATCAAATTCATTAGTGATGTTTTGCCACAACCAACTGGACCAGAAAGTAAAATTCCTTTGTTTAGGTTGATGTTGTATTGAAAACAAGTTGCTTCGTCTTTTAGAAAATAAGCGATTAATTTGTAAATTATTGGATAATCTGTTTCAAGGATTTTGAAGTGATTTCCGTAGAGTTCGATGCCCTTGTTTTCAAGCCAAAGGATAACTTCTTGGTAGTTATAGTGTGTTTTTATTTCTGTTTCCATAGTTTAGGATTTAACCGCAAGGATTTTACTTCGTCAATTCGACCTTTGGTCTCGGGTCGAAAGGCTCGCAAAGTGAGATTGATTCTTTCCTTGCAATGACCGAGAAGCTGAAACAAGTTCAGCTTAAAGTGGCTCTGAATAGTCTTTATCTGTTCCTGTGTTGAGGTGTTTTGCTCTGTTGGATTGTGGCTCATTTGAAATGAATTTAGGTGCGTTTAATATCCAATTTTGTGCTGCGGCTTGCCAATCGACCATTGGTGTTTTGCCTCCGACTAACCAACCGTTACTAGAGAAGTAATTGAAAAACTTAATAGCTTCGAGATCTGGAAAGTTTTGTTCAAGAAAATAAGCTTTGACATTTTCGATTGTTGGCTTTGCATTTTTAAAATCAGCTACCTCGACTGCGCTCGGTATGACAAAATCATCAATTTCATCTTTTTCTTTTTTGGCGGAACTTTTTTCTTTTTCTTCGAGAGCATCGTTTTTTAAAAACTCATCTTCAATTTCAAAATTTTTTTCTTGCTCGTCCAAGTTTACAATCTTTAAATCGTTTGAAATGTTTGGTATGTTTGTATTGTTTATATAAGGTACTAGAGCTTGTTCACTACCTGTTTCATTAGTTGTACCACTACCAGTATAAAGCTTGTTCACTACTTGTTCATTAACTAGTTCAAAAACAGGTTCATTATTTGGTGTAGTTGTTTTTTCGCTTTTGGGAATTGGCTTTAAATCATCTGAAAAATTGAACAAGTAAACGTGGCTTCCTTTAAACGGATTGTAAGATGGTTCGTAATTGATGTATCCCAATGAATGTAAATTCTTTAAGCATTTGTGATAGGTTGCTTTTGAACTAATTTTGCTTATTCGCATTACTTCATCACGAGAAATGCTGATTGGATTTTTGAACCGATTGCAATTCCAAAATTGAAATAACGACATATATAAACTTACGTGTGTTGGGTTGAGCATTTTGTCAATAGCTACTTTCTCGAAAAAACCTGTTAGATGTTTTATATAATTCATCTTTTGCTTTATTTACGATTGAATAGATTAGGAGTTGCTTCAACCTTATTGATTTCTAGAACTTTCTCTAAATCAGAACTGGCGTAGTAAAGGATACCTCCAACTTTTGTGTAAGTGATTGTTCCGTTTACTCGTAGGTTTTGTAAAGTTCCTGGAGAAATGTTTAACAGCTTTCGGACTTCAGAAGATTTGAGCCATTGTTTTTGCTGTTGCGGTTTTGAATTAAAAATTGCGTTTAAATCCGAAAGAAGGAGTGTTCGGAATTCGTTTAAGTCTTCGCGAGTAATAACTTCGATTGCCATAACTGATGTTTTAGATTGTTATGGTACAAAATTGTGGGTTTTGATTGGTTTTAAATCACAAGTCAATCACAAGTTGTGATAGATTTTTATTAAAAGTATTGTATTTGCTGGGATTAAGGTAGGTCGTCTGTATTTTCCATTCTCTTCACTAATTTTTCTTTAAGTGAGTTTAGAAATTTTGTTTGGTCAGATTTTCTAACTCTGATTTCAAGAAAAGCCCTGTGATACTGCCCTAAATCAATATCAAACACTACTTCTAAATATTCTGCAATATCTTTTAAGTCTGATGCTCCATTGTTGAACACACCTTCGGTATGCAAGGCATATAAAAGCTCTATTAATGCGACTTTAGAGCCAGTCCAAGTTTGCTTCACCTTCGGTTGAACTTGTGATTTTTCCTTTGGGTCTTTATTTTCCATAATCAATAATTTATCTTCTAGATAAACTTGAATTAAATCGTGCGCCAAAATCTTTGCTACTTTAAAATCATGCGAGGTAGAAAATGTATGATCTGCTTCAAAATAAAAACTGTCTAAAGCCAATTTTACATCAAACTTTCCACGCACAAAATATTTGTGATCCAAGTAGCTACTTCCTGTTCTGTAGTATCTGTAGAAGTCTAAATTGCTATCAAAATATCTTTTAAGTTTATCTAGTTCGTTATTAAGGTATTTTTTGATAATTCGTTCTCCACCATGTGGTTTCTTTGTTTCAATTTTAAAAACGGCATTGTAAAAAATTAATTTAGAAGTAAATTTTGGCTTGACATTTTTAAAGAAATCTACTTCATAATCTTGTGATTTGTTCTTTTCTTTTTCGAATAATAATTTTAATTTTTGCATTGATTTTAGAATTATATCAATAGCATTTTCGCATCGCTTTATAGGATCGTCGATTTCTAAATCGGTGAAATTTAGTTGCTCGTTTAAATCAGTTAGTAATTGATTAATTTTTACGTTCAATTTATTACTTGCTTTAATGTTTTATCTATGTGATTTTTAGTAATTTAAACCAGCACCTATACCCAATCCCATATCACTGTCATAGTGTGCTCTGACATTTACATTTTTTCCAATTATGTATCGTGTATCAACCATATACTCTTTATCTGTATTTACCATGAATCCCATCCGGACCCTTTTGGAAACAGGTATTTCTTTGCGTTCCAATTGTAATCTAAATTTTCCATCTGAAAATACTTCAGCTTGTGCCATTATAAGCATAGGTAAAGTGTAATTAATACCTGCACTAAAAACAGTTCGTTTATCTTTTGTATTGGTTTGACCAAAAAGGTTTTGTTCCTGTTGGTCGATACCCATTTTTCTGTATCTAGCGTCAAAACCTATAAACGGCATTATCCATTGCATTTTGCCAATATATCTACCAATGTGGGTTTCGGTTTCATAACCGTGCATATCATTATATCCCAATCTCCATTCAGTACCAATGCTCCATCGTGTAGATTGATACATTGCCTCACCATCATTTCCGTTGGTTGCAAAATCATTTTCAGCCATAATGTGAAAAGCTCTATCATCGGCAAATAATTTTCTTTGTGCTAATTTGGGATTTGGAATAAGTGGATTTGGAGCTTGGTTTTCGTAGGTAAAAACTCTTCCCATACCTGCCATCATGTGGTATAAAATATGACAATGAAAAAACCAATCGCCTTCAACATTTGCATTGAATTCAATAATATTTGTTTCCATTGGCATTAGATCCATTACATTTTTTAAAGGCGCAAACTCTTCTTGACCATTAATAATTCTGAAATCATGACCATGCAAGTGCATTGGATGACGCATCATGGAACCGTTGTAAAGCGTAATTCTAATATTTTCTCCTTTTTTTATAAGTATTTTATCGGTTTCAGAAACTACTTTATTGTCTAAACTCCAAACGTATCGGTTCATATTTCCTGTAAGCTCAAAACGAAGTTCTTTTACTGGTGCATCTTTGGGTAATGTCGTTTTATCAGTTGCTTTTAGCATTGCATAGTTGAGTGTTGTAATACTAGATAGCTTATTGGCATTGTATTGATTTTGATTATGGTTGGAATGGTCATTTTTCATTTCCATACTACTCTCATTTTCTTTGTTTTTTGCATTTGTAGCACCAGTTATTTCTGGATACATTACTACATTCATATCCATTTGGTTTAAGGACATACTCATTCCCATATCGTCCAAGTCGCCGTTCATTTTCATCATGCCATTCATCATTTTCATACCTTCAAAATATTTTAATTTAGGTAAAGGAGCAATTAATTGTTTGATGCCATTGCCAATGTATAATGAAGTTGATTTAGTTCTATCTTCTGGAGTTGCTAAAAATTCGTAGGAAGTATTATCGGCAGGAATTGTAACAATAACATCATAGGTTTCTGATACTGCAATCAATAATCGATCAACTTCAACTGGTTCAACATCGTTACCATCACTAGCTACAACCGTAATTTTTCCACCAGCATAAGTCAACCAAAAATAAGATGAAGCACCGCCATTTGCTATTCGCAATCGAACTTTATCACCACCTTTAAATTGCGATAATTGGTTTTCATTTTTACCATTAATTAGAAACTTGTCATAATATACATCGCTTACATCCATTGCGTTCATTCGTTTCCATTCGTTGGCAATTTTTGTTTTGAAATGACCTTGCCTAATAGCTTCCGCATAACTTTGTGTTGTGCCTTTTTTGATGGCAAACCAATCGGTTGCGTTGTGTAACATTCGATGAATGTTTTCGGGTTTTAAATCGGTCCATTCACTTAAAATTACTGGAACAGTTGGTAAATCATCTATTCCTTTTCGAAATGTTTTATCATTTTGTTTTTTGTTCATGATGAACATTCCATACATACCGATTTGTTCTTGTAAACCCGAATGACTGTGATACCAATGTGTTCCGTTTTGTATGATTGGGAAAGTGTATTTATGAATTGTTCCGGGTTTGATAGGCATTTGCGTTAAATTTGGTACACCATCTTCTTTATTAGGTAAAAATAGTCCGTGCCAATGTAACGATGTGCTTTCTTTTAATTCGTTGTGTACATAAATTTCGGCAATATCACCTTCGGTAAACGTTAGTGTTGGCATTGGAATTTGACCATTAACTGCTATGGCTCTTTTTTCTTTACCAGAATAATTGACAATAGTATCGCGAACGTATAAATCGTATCGTACTATTTTTTGAGCAGTTATACTTAATGTAGTAAATGCTATAAGAATTGATAATTTAATTTTCATAAGTAATATTTTATATTTTAACAACAACCAGTTCCAACTTGAATTGGCGGGCATTTTACACTTCCGTAACTACAGTATACACAACAATCCCCTTCTAATGGACGTAATCTTTTTTTACAATTTTCACATTCATAAAAAAACTCGCAGGCATTTGTAGGCATTATTTCCTCTTTTTTATGACCGCAATTTGGACATGTAATTTTTGATTTTAGTTCTACTAATTTACCATTGTAGATGGTACATGTGTCGCAACCATTATGAAGTTTATTTCTGTAATAATTAACTATTGAAGCAATAAGAAGCCCAAACATACCAGCATATAAAAAATATACTTGATAATCATTATTGCAAAAATAATAGCTGTAAAAAATGACCAATGTACTTGGAATTGCTATTAATAAAGGATATAGACTTTTATGCCTATGATAGGAAATAAAAAAACCAATAACAGAAACTAGAACCATACCTTGAAAAATCCACATCGTCCATCCGCCAAAAAGTTCAAAACTACCTAAACCTAAAGCAGATGCTGCAAATGCAAAAAGTGGAAAGCAACAAGGTGAAAATATTGCTGTGAAGAACATACCAATTGTTCCGAATTTATCTATATTATTTGCTATTTTCATTCTTTTTATTATTTTTTATTAGAGTTTTAAACTTCTTAATCTTAATGCATTTACAATTACGGATACAGAGCTGAAAGACATTGCTAAAGCTGCAATCATAGGAGATAGTAAAATACCGAAAACAGGATATAAAACTCCAGCTGCGATTGGTACTCCCAATACATTATAGAAAAAGGCAAAAAATAGATTTTGCTTAATATTTCTCATAACAGCATGGCTTAAATTCTTAGCTTTTACAATGCCTTGTAAATCTCCTTTGACTAAAGTTATTTTGGCACTTTCTATAGCGACATCTGTTCCAGTTCCCATTGCAATTCCAATATTAGCTTGGGCTAATGCCGGTGCGTCGTTTATACCATCGCCTGCCATGGCCACAATTTTGCCTTCGGCTTGTATTTTTTTAATTTCTTTGAGTTTGTCTTCGGGTAAACATCCTGCTTTATAAGTTGTTAATCCCAATTCATCAGCAACTGCTTTGGCTGTATTAAAATTGTCACCAGTCATCATGATTACCTCGACACCCTGTTGCATTAATTCTTTTATTGCGTCTCTGCTAGAAGTTTTAATAGCATCTGTAATTGATACAAAACCAACAGCAACTCCATCAATGGCTATGTATGAAACCGTTTTACCTAATTTTTGTTCGGTAATTATTTTGTTATCTAAATCGTCAGAAACTGTTGCCTTGACTTGCTCCATTAGTTTTTTATTGCCTAATGCCACTTTTTTATTAGTCACTGTTCCTATAACACCCTTTCCGGCAACGGCTTCAAAATCTTTTACTTCGATTAAAGAAATGGATTTTGTTTTGGCATAAATTACCACAGCTTGTGCCAATGGATGTTCACTATATTGGTTTAAGGAAGCAATGCTTTGCAATAAGTCACTATCGTTGTTATTGGATGCATAAATTTTTTCGACAGATGGTTTTCCTTCGGTGATGGTTCCTGTTTTATCGGTAATTAAAACATTAACCTTATTCATGTTCTCTAAAGCCTCAGCATTCTTTATTAAAACGCCTGATTGTGCTCCTTTGCCAACACCAACCATTACTGACATGGGAGTTGCCAGACCCAGAGCACAAGGACAGGCTATGATTAATACAGCAATTGCATTTATAAAACCATAGACTAAGGCCGGTTCGGGACCAAATTTTGTCCAAACAAAAAATGTTATTACTGATATGATAACCACAATTGGCACAAAGTATTTGGATATACTATCTGCTAACTTTTGAATTGGTGCTCTGGAACGTGAAGCATCATTAACCATTTGCACGATTTGAGAAAGCAGGGTTTCTGAACCCACTTTTTCGGCAACCATTACAAAAGATTTGTTTCCGTTTATTGTTCCGGAAATTACGTTATCGCCTTTCTTCTTATCAACAGGTATTGGTTCGCCGGTAATCATGGCTTCATCGATACTACTTTCACCATCGGTTATTTTTCCGTCAACCGGAATTTTATCTCCGGGTTTTACCCTCAATAAATCGCCTTTTTTGATATCGTGGATAGAAATTACTTTATCGCCGCCATCAACTACTAAAGTAGCTTCGGTTGGTGCGAGTTTTAATAATTCTTTAATTGCGCCGCTCGTTTGACTGTGTGCCCTTGCTTCGAGTAATTGTCCTAACAAAACTAAAGTCAGAATAACTGTTGTAGCTTCGAAGTATAATAATACAGTTCCGTGTTCTGTTTTAAATTCACTTGGAAAAATATCCGGAAAAAACATTCCGACTAAACTAAATAAAAATGCCACTCCCGTTCCAATTCCGATGAGTGTGAACATATTGAGATTCCAAGTAATAATTGATTTCCAGGCGCGGACAAAAAATACCCAACAGGCATAAAAAACAACAGGAAGAGATAAAATAAGCTGTACCCAGTTCCATTTGTCCGCATCCATTAGTTGCAATAAAGGATTATTGTGTGCCATTTCAATCATGGCAATGGCGAAAACAGGAACTGTAAATACTACCGCTATTTTCATTTTCTTAACCAAGTCTTTATAAGTCCTTTGATCTTCGCTTTCGCTTGGATTCATGGGTATTAAATCCATTCCGCAAATAGGACATGAACCTGGCCCTTCTTGAATTACTTCAGGATGCATAGGACAAGTGTATAATGATTTGCTGTCAGTTAGTTCAGGTGCTTTAACTAAATCCATTCCACATACAGGACAGTCGCCTGCTTTGTCGTATACTTTTTCGCCTTCACAATGCATTGGACAATAATACTTTCTTTGTGTATTGGTTGTTATAATAGTCTCTTTTTTATGATCGTGGGAATGCGTGGAGCAACATGATTTTTCGGAGGTCTCTCCGGTTGGTGCATGCTCGTTGATTTTACCATTAGTCATTTCTATGGTGTATTTTCCAACGGCTGTCAACGCTTCCTGCAACTGTGTTGTTGGTATGTGTTTATCCATAGTAATTGTGGCCACTGGTGGGTTTAATGAAACTTTTGCTTCAATACCATCAATAGTATTCAATGCTTTCTCGACTTTAGAGCGACAACCATCGCAAGTCATTCCGGTAATGCTGTAAGTATGTATCATCTTTTATATTATTTTAATACAAATTTCTATCATAACTGTTTTATGCATTTGCACAATTTTGGGTTTGATTTGCAAGATTTATAAATCATCTATTTGCTTTCTTTTAATAGTTTTTATATTCTTAAAGTGCGTTGGCGAAAAGCCAGTTACTTTTTTGAATTGGTTGCTTAAATGTGAAACGCTACTGTAGTTTAAAGAGTAAGCTATTTGACTCAGGGACAATTCATCGTAAATAATCAACTCTTTTACTTTCTCAATTTTTTGATTGATGAAATATTTTTCAATTGTTGTGTTTTCAACCTCAGAAAAGAGGTTGCTCAAGGTATTATAGTCTTGGTGTAGCTCTTGGAATAGAAATTCTGAAAGGTTAGTTTTCAGATCATTATTTTTATTTTGGACCAAATCAATAATCAATGTTTTAATCTTATCGATAGTTTTACTTTTCTTGTCATCTATTAAATCGAAACCAACTACGCGAAGGTTTTTTAGCAGTTCTTTTTTTTGATTTTCCAGTATGTCATTTTTTAATTCAACTTCACCTAACTCAACTGAAATGGGAATGATTCCCATACCTTCAAATACAGCTTTTACTACCATCTTACAACGACTGCATACCATATTTTTTACATATAATTTCATGATTAATTTTTAAGGCGTTTCATTTTTCTTTCTTTACCTAATAACTTTATGCCGTGATATCCTAAAATTATTGCTTCGTCTTTACTTTTCATTTTTATTTCACAATCAACGCTGTGATTCATATCTGGTAATTGTAGTTTTCCATTATCCCATACTTTTTTATCTGTATTGAATTTTAAATCCCAAATATTATTTTTTTGTTTCTCTAGTATTTTACCATCCACAGAATATATAGTAGCTACGTATTTGTTATTTTCTCTAAAAACTTTGATTAAAAATTTTTGATCAACTGTTTGCCAATAACCAATCAAATCATCACCATTGTTTTGAGTAAATCCTTTTAAGGTCGTAAGGAGAAACACTATTACAATTATTAACTTTTTCATTATCTTTTTATTTTTATTAAACTGATTTTGCGATTTTATCCATAATAGAATGGTCTGTGCCAAATTTGCAAATCGCATCACAGTTGGCTCTTAATTCTGAAAACAGAATGTATTTAATATTCATTTTCGAATTTTTTATAGCCGGTCGGTTGAGCTGTTGAATAACATCTTTTTCACGACTATCAGGAATGATGATATAGAACACCTCATCACCATCAGATATGCTAAAATAAAGGTCGGAAAGGCGTAAAATACCAGAGTAAATACTCGTGCTTTTCTCTACTTCAAATGCCCCAATAATATTATTTGTTCCTTTCTCAAACCATAATACATCTATTAGTTTGATGGTGTTTTGCGTGTCTTTATCACAAGGTAATTCGGGGAATTTATTTATAGCGATAAAAGAAAAATTTTGTCCATTGAAAGCTTTGCTTTTATCATTACTGGCAGGAGTAACATCGAAACCTAATGATGCTCCAATTTTCAATAAATGGTATTGCATTTCACTATGCAGATTATCTTCCTTTTTTTCTTCTATAATTTCTTTTTGTCGTTTTACTATGTTTTTCTCGAATTTATGACGTTCCTCTTCGCTCAAATAATCATCATTTCCTATCATCATTTTTTGCGTGCCAATTTCAAAACACAATCCTGCGATTGCACCTAAATCATTAGATAGTTCCGATTTGAATTTGTTATTGGTTTCCATTAATGTCTCTCTAATTTTTAAGTATTCACTCCAGCTGCCGAGTTTCTTTTTATCCTTGAACAAAAAATTAAAACCGTTTACAATTGCCGTGTTGAAAGGAGGAAACCATGTTGGATGCAAGAAATACAAAATACTGGCAACGGCAGGACCTAACCCCTTGATGTGTAATTCGTCCAGTTTAACAATCTCTTTAAGCACTTGTTCTTCGTTTTTTGCATTAACGCAATTTTCCAAGAATTGACCAAAAGCAATTTTATTGGCTTGATTTTCATAAATGTCAGGAATTCGGAGTTTTGGTTTCCAATAAAAAGGATGTGAAACACCAACAAATACTTGTTTTTGCTCGGCAATGCAGTTCAGCACAAATTCTAAGCTGCTATTTTTAAAATCGTTTGGAAATGATTTGTTTTTTATGTCTTCAACAACCTGAATAATTCCGCGACGGATAGTCCTGAATGCTTTTAACCGCTGGTCGTTGTCAACAAACCAAGTGTTATAAACGCTTTCTGTATCGTTTTTATATTGCTGTATTATTTGTGTTACACTACTCATGTTATTATTATTTATTTTTAATACTTTAATTTTCAAAATCGTAGAACATCTACAATTATTGAAACTAAATACATTACTAAAGCTGAAATCATTTCATATAATAAATTCCTACAAAAGCATTTGAAATTCTTAAAAATTGAAGTATTCAGTTTAAAGTGAGTTTAAAAGAACGCGATTAATTTTCATTATTTTATGAAAATTGTCGTAGCTCGACAATTCATCATCACTATGAAATTCCATATCAATCAAATCGTGAAATTTATGGTTATCAAAAAAAGCAGCTTTGACATTATCAATAGTGAGCTTTTCTATTCTACTTTCAGCATCTTTACTAAAATAAAATTTTGTTACAGCAACATTACCCTTACCACTAGCAATTGAAACTACTTTATAAATTAATATCTTTTCATAGGGGTTCATTATAGGGTATTTCGAACCCCTGTAAATCCTTATAATTTTCCCATCGCAATATTTAATTGCGTATATTTTGTCTTTTGGATAAGTATAAGTAGAATCTTTATGTTTAATTGTAATCTTCTTGGGGTGAAAAATCATATCGGATTTTATCTTATGCTTTTGTGTTTTACAATAAATAGAAAAACTTAATTTGTGTGCTAAAAAATCCTTAGCAGTAAAATAAACTCCGCTGCTATCTGTTTGTGAGAAACCCGATAATGTGATTAACACCATAAGGCATATCGAAATAATAGTTTTTACTTTCATAACTTTTTTTTTAGAATTATCATAAATTTTGCTTTTAATTTATTTTAAAACGACCAGAATCTATTTTGAAAATTTTCAATCATTAATAATTAAAAAATTAGTTTTTTAAAATAAATCCCGTCTGCATTTCTTGTTGTTACATTTTCATTCCTTCCATCGGGTCGCTGCCTTTACGGAATTTATATTCGCTATTGATGGCATAGGCACCCGTTATCACTACTTTTTGACCATTGTCAATTTTTGTTTTTATTTCTATGAGTCCATTGGTTTCGATTCCTGTTTCTACCATTAGATTTTCATAAACTCCTGGATTTTTTTCTACCCAGATGTAGGATGCGTTTTCTTCCCTAATTACCGCATCGGTGGGAATATATAATCCTTTCCTTCCGTAAATAATCAATTTTGCAATTGCCTGCATCCCTGGTTTTAATATTAGATTTTGATTTGGAACTTCAAATCGAATCAACAATAAACGGGTTTCCGGGTTTATTTCGGGATTGATAAATGAGACTTTTGCCCTTGTTGATTTATTAGGAAAATCGGCAAATGTTATCGTGGCAATTTGACCCATTTGTAGACTTTTGAAGTAGTTGATATTAACCTGTGTTTCAAGCCAGAGTTTACTTAAATCAGTCACTTTAATTATTGGAGAACCTTCCATGACATAGCTTCCTTCAACCGCACTTATTTCAGAAATTGTTCCACTTATAGTACTGTAAAATGTAGTATAAGGCGAAACATCTTTGTTACTTTTTATATTCTCAATTTGAGTATTGGACAAACCATAAAAGAGAAGCTTTTGTTTGGCCGCATTGATAATGTTTTTTGCGTTTTTCCCAAAATCGCCGGGCATTTCCAGTTGCTTAAAAGCCGTATAATAGTCTTGTTTTGCTATTGCAATATCTTCACTATACAATTGAAATACTGGTTGATTCTTGGATAGGTAATCACCAGTTGATTTGAAATACAATTTTTCAATTCTGCCCATTGCTTTTGATGAAATGGTTTTTGACTCTTCTTGATTGAAAGTTAAAACACCAGTGTACTTTTGTTCTACATTATTTTGGGTTTGTTCGATAACCTGAGTTGTGATATTACCTAGTTGAATTTGTTGCTTGCTCAAACTTATTTGATTAACCTCATTATCATCCTGTTTTATGGGTGTTAACTCCATGTGGCAAATAGGACACTTCCCGGGTTTGTCTTCTTTTACTTGAGGATCCATAGAACAGGTATAAAAAGTTGTTTCTTTCTTATCATGTTGTGAGTGGTCTTCTTCTTTTTTACCATGCTGAGAATGGTCTTCTTTTTTAGGTGAATTACAAGCTGTAAGTACCATGATAAGCAATAAAAAGATGCGTATTAGATTTAATTTTTTCATACTTACTCTGTTTTAATAAAGCTTTCGCTATCGATTAAATATTGGGCATTTTTTGCAATAGTGTCTTTGACTGAAATACCATCAATGATTTGAATGTATCCGTTCATTTCAAATCCTGTTTTTACCGGTATTGCTTTAAAACCATTTTGAGATTTGATAAAAGCGATTTTTTTATTACCGGTACTTACTAATGCGTCTTTTTGAACCCAAACACTGTTTATTGACCGTGTTTTTATAACACCTTGCAATCTCAATCCTATTGGCAATTTGAGTGTGTTATTGTTTAAATAAACTCTTATTCTATTGGTTTTGTCGGCGGCATTAAATTGTATTTCAATAAAATTGATTTTGGCCTCTATTGAGTTCTCCTCATTGAGTTCAGAAGTTATTTTAATGGCTTGATTAACCTTAATAAGACTACTGCTTTCTTGTGCAATATTGAATATTCCCCAAACTTTATCGGTATTTACTAATTTAAAAACAACCTCTCCTTTTTTGACATAGCTTCCTTCTTTTAAGTCAAGCTTTTCAGTACTGCTGTTTATACTTTGCATCCCTGAATTTGATGATGCATCCATTGTTTCTGTTCCCATGACAATTCCATTTGAAGGACTGAAAATGGCTAATTTAGGATTGGCCTTTTTGGAATTAGCTAAAGCGTTTATTTGATTTTGAGTCATACCATAAAGCAATAGTTTTTGTTTTGATGCCTCAATAATTGGACGGTTATCACTATCATTTGAAAGTAAATAAATGAAGTTTTCTTGCTCTGTTAAAAGTTCTGGACTGTATAAATCAAATAGTTTTTGTCCTTTGCTAATGCGCTGGTATTTAAAATTCACGTATATTTTTTCTATTCGTCCACTTATTTTTGCTGCAATATTTATGGCTGAATTTGGGTCATAAGCGATAATACCCGGAAGATTGATTTCACCGCTTATGGTTGAATCTACTGCGGTAGTGGTTTGAAACTTGCCCACTACAAAGTTATCCGTTGGCTTGATGACATTATCAATATTATGGTCTTCATTAGAATGATTGTCGGTAACTTTTTTTACTAAAGTCATTCCGCAGATAGGACAGTTTCCCGGTTTGTCTCTAATAATTTGCGGATGCATTGAACAGGTATAGACAACGTTTTGATGAGAGCTTGCGTCATGTACTTCTGGTTTTATGACATAGAAATAAATAGCAGAACCGATTATTGCTATTGCACCTAGAATCAAACCATATTTTATATACTTATTCATAGTTACTTAATTTCGAGTTGTTTTTCGATTTCTACCTGAGTGTTGAGTATGGATTGCAATTTGTCGAATGCATCCATTTGGGCCATGTTCAAAGCTTCCCAAGCATCTAGGACAACAAATAAATCGCCGGTGTTGTTTTGCCAAGCTAATACCGCTGTGTCATAATTTTTGCGCAATGAAGGGATAATGCTTTTTTCGGAGATAGTGTATTGTTTTTTGAGGTTTGAAAGTTCTGTATTCATGCCCGAAATCATCCCAACCGTTTCATTTAAAATCATTTGTTTTTGCCAATTGAGACTTTCGTTTTTAATTTGAAAACTACTGATGTTGGCTTTGTTCATTTTAGTTGACCAAGGCATAGGAATAGTTATCATACCCATCAGTGAAAATTGTTGTGGTTGCTGTCCAAAAGCAAACATGTGGTCGTATTTGACTCCAAACTCTGGTAGAAATTTTGATTTTTCTGCGTCAATCCTAAGTTGGTTTATTTCCATAGTTCTTTTGATGGCATTGATATCGCTTCGGTTTTTTGAAATTAAAGTGGTATCTGATAGTTGTGAATTGAATTCTTTTAGTTCGAATGCTTCTTCAATTTCAAACATTGTATTTTTATCTCTTGACATTAGCGTGTTGAGCATTATTCTTTTTTGTGAAATATCATTTTGAAGCATTATAATCATACTTTCCAACTCATTGTATTGCGATTTTGCTTTATAATATGTTGGGAGTTTATCCATATTGTATTGATACCTTATTTCCATGCTTTTTATCATGTAGTTTAAGAGTAGTAAATTATCATTGGCTACTTTGACTTTTTTATTTAGTACAAGCCATTGATAATAATTTGTCTTGGCTATGGCATAAAGCTGATTTAGAGTGTAATTTTTGTTTTCTTTTTCAACAGACGACATGGCGCTCATGTACTTGTATTCTGCATTTTGCTTTTTGGCATTGGGAATCATTTGTGAGACTCCAATCATATAACTGCCCATGCCAGGACTCATATCATCTGCTTTCCACATTTTGGTATTGTAGGGCGTCATAAAAAAACCGGTTTCTACTTGAGGTGCCATCCAGCTTTTAGCCCCTTTTGCAGCAGCATCCATACTTTGGATATCGGCATCATACATTTTTAGCTGCGGATTATCGGTTTTGATTGTGCTCAAGATATTATCCAGTGAAACAATCTGTGCATTAGCAATTGTAAAGCTTAAAATCAAAAAGCTTATAACGATATAATATTTATTCTTTAACATCTATAAGTTCTATTTTGCCTTTAGTTTTTAATTCGTGAAGTTTCACCATTTCAAAAACAATAGGAGTTACTAATAATACATAAATTGTAGAAGTAATTGTCCCACCAATAAGCGGAACTGTGATAGGTAGCATCACATCGGCACCAGTCCCCGTTGCCCAAAGTATTGGGATAAGACCAAACAAAGAAACCGAAACCGTCATTAATTTTGGTCTCAATCTTTTGGCTGAACCATCGACGATATATTGTTTCAAGATGTCTTCAGTAATGGTTTGTGAACTGTTCCCATATTTTTCGACCATTTTGTTCATCGATTCATTCAAGTAAATAGTCATCAACATTGCTGTTTCAATGGCCATTCCGAAGAGGGCAATAAAACCAACTGCAACTGCAACAGATAAATTAATTCCATAAAAGTAGACCATAAAAACACCACCAATTAAAGCAAAAGGTACTGTTATCATAGTAATTAGAGATTCTTTCATGGAGTGGTAAGTAAAATATAAAATAAGGAAGATAATTATCACCACAATTGGTAGTATGATGCTTAGCGTTTTATTGGCTCTCAACTGATTTTCCCACTGGCCACTCCACTCGATGTAATACCCTTTTGGCATTTTAGACATCATTGAATTTAATTTTTTCTGAGCTTCTTTCACAGTACTACCTAAATCTCGATCACGTACATTAAACAGAACGCTGCCCCTAAGCATGGCGTTTTCACTATTTATCATAGGCGGCCCATCGCTTATTTTTACCTCTGCAACGGTTTCTAAAGGAATTGGTCCATATTGCATCGTTTGGACTTGCAATTTTTTCAGTGCATCAATACTGTTTCTATATTCTTGTGCATATCTTGCATTTACAGAGAAGCGTTGTCGTCCTTCAATTGTAGTTGTCAGTTTCATTCCTCCGATAGCTGCTTCAACAACTGCATTAATATCGTCAATTGAAAGGCCGTATCGTCCCAACATTTCCCTTTTGGCTTCAATATCGATGTATCTTCCGCCGGTAATTGGCTCTGCATATAAATCTTTTACACCCGAAGTACCTTCGAGTGCTTTTTTGATTTTTTGAGATAGTGCATTAATAGTATCTAAACTTTCTCCGTAAACCTTAATCCCAACATCGGTTCGGATACCGGTAGAAAGCATGTTTATTCTGTTAATGATAGGTTGTGTAAAGCCGTTGGTTACTCCAGGAATTTGAAGTTTATTGTTTATTTCGGTTATAATATCATTCTTTGTTTTTCCTTCTCTCCATTCACTTTGAGGTTTTAATAAAATGATGGTTTCAATCATGCTGATAGGGCTGTTATCTGTAGCTGTATTTGCTCTACCGGCTTTTCCTAACACATGGTCTACTTCGGGAATTGATTTTATTAGTTTGTCTTGAACCTGCAATATTCTTTTTACTTCCGAGTTTGAAACATCGGGCAAAGTAACCGGCATGAAAAGTACAGAGCCTTCATCCAACGGTGGCATAAACTCGGAACCTAAGCGAGTAAACATCACTAAACCAATTAGTAAAGCGACTATATTAATTCCTAAAACCGTTTTCCTCCATTTCAAACAAAAAACTAAAATTGGAGTATATATACTTTCCAGTTTTCTGTTGATTGGGTTTTTATTCTCAGGACGAAGTTTACCTTTTAATAAAAAGCTTATAAGCACCGGTGTGAGTGTAATGGCTAAAAAAGCATCAACGATTAGAATGAATGATTTTGTCCAAGCCAAGGGACTAAATAATTTTCCTTCCATACCTGTGAGTAAAAAAACTGGTAGAAAAGACGCAATTACGATCAGTGTTGAGTAAAAAACACCCGGTCCTACTAACTTTGATGATTTTTCAATTAGTTGAAGTTTTTCATCAGAGGATAAAGGGTCGTGTTCCTTTTTAAATAAATTTTTAATTTTTTCTAGCATAATGTCAACTTACTTATTATGAATCATTTCTTCTTGTTTCTCGGAGATTGTCCTATAGGCGTTTTCGACCATTACAATACCATCATCAACCACAACTCCAATTGCAAGTGCAATACCAGTTAATGACATAATATTAGATGAAATACCAAATGCTTCAAGTAATATAAAGCCAATTGCTACGGATATGGGAAGTTGAATTAAGATGATTAGTGCACTTCTCCAATGGAATAAAAAAATCAAAATGACAAGTGAAACAGCTATCATTTCTTCTATAAGTGTTCCTTTTACAGATTCAATTGCTTTTTCAATTAACTCACTTCTGTCATAGGAAGTTTTAAATTTAACTCCTTCTGGCAATCCTTTTTCAACCTCTTTCATCTTTGCTTTAACCGCTTTGATAACTTTATCCGCATTTTCGCCATAACGCATAACAACAATACCACCGACCACTTCTCCTGTTCCGTTTTGGTCAAAAATTCCAAGGCGTAAGTCTCCGCCCATTTGCACTGTACCTATATCTTTTACTTTGACTGGAATAGAATTGTAATTTTTAATCGAAATATCCTCTACATCTTTAATGTTCTTTATGTAACCTAAACCTCTAATGATATAAGACATATTACTCATTTCAAACTTTCGGCCGCCAACGTCATTGTTATTCGCTTTAACGGCGTTCATTACTTCCATCATGCTGACGTTATAATATTGCATTTTTAGAGGGTCTAAAACCAATTGGTATTGTTTTTCAAAACCACCAAATGATGCCACCTCTGCTACGCCGGGAACAGTTTGCAAAGCAAATTTTACATACCAATCCTGTAACGCACGTTGTTCACCTAGATTCATTCCGTTAGCTTCTAAATGATACCAAAAAATATGACCAACACCTGTTCCATCTGGACCTAGGGATGGAACTACATTTTGGGGCAATAAGCGTTGTGCATAGTTTAGTCTTTCTAAAACTCGTGTTCTTGCCCAATAAACATCAACATCATCTTCGAAAATTATATAGACAAAACTCATCCCAAACATAGATGCTCCACGAATGTTTTTTACTTTAGGGATTCCTTGTAAGTTGGAAACCAAAGGGTATGTTACTTGAGCTTCTATAACCTGTGGACTTCGACCCATCCACTCTGTAAATACAATCACTTGATTTTCGGATAAATCAGGAATTGCATCGATAGGGTTTTGTCTTACGCTGTAGATTCCCCACACAAATAATCCTGCAGAAACAAGTAGCACAATTGCTCTGTTTTTTAGTGAGAATGTTATTAGTTTTTCTACCATATTTCCTTATTTTTCAGATAAACTGTTTTGTTTTATTGAATTAATCCAGGTTATTAATTCCTGTTTTTGGACTTCATTAATTATTGCATCGCGATGTAATAGGGTATATGAAGTTAATGGCATTTCATCCGATTTAATTTGTTTACCGATGGCTTCTAGTTTACTTTGCTGCTTTCGATTTGAATAACTGCCAAACTCATTAAAGTTTAATTCTTTTTTTCCATCAGTTATATGTTTTTCTACAAACATTCGAACAGGCTGAAGGTAATCATACCACAAATAGTCAGTGTTATTGCTGTGACAATCGTAACAAGATGTCTTTATAAGTTTTGAAATATTACTTGGTGCATTGGTTGTAATAATAAAATCATTTGTATAATCCTGGTCTGGATTTTGATTCAAGACAGGTTGATAAAATTGTATTGCAACCACTACCAAAAAAAGTACAATACCTACTTTCTTTAATCTATTTTTCATTTTATAACGTCTTTTTCAAACTGCCACATGTTAGCATTTTAGAGCCGTAGAAAGGATTTTTTATTTCTTTGGTTTCGCTTATCCAAATAGCACCTTTACCATCATTTGCCATAGGACAATAGTCTTGGTATAGTTGCATTTTTGAACCAAACATTTTAATTAAATCGTTAATGTCTTTGCTTAACAAAATAAAATGTTCTCTTTGGTGGTCTAGTTTACCGGCATTTTCAGCTATATGCTCAGCTTGTTCTTTAGCATCTTCAGCAATGTCTATGTAAGCTTTTTTCTGATTAGCATCTAGTGTTTTTGTATCAAGTCTGTTAAATGAAGCTAATAGTATCTTCCCTTTTTCGGCAGCACCTTCAGAATCATCTTTTACTAGTTTGTTTTTTAGGTTTAAATAACAAATAACAATATCATTAACATAATCTAAAGGGGGCACCGAAGTATCAGCTCCGAGAACTCCGACTTTTGCCTTTGTATTATTTAGACTTGGTTCTTCGCTATTTTTATCAAGTTTGGAATGAGCGACAGGTTCTGTTAATTCCATTCCACATTTTGAACATTTTTCACCTTTTTTACCAGTAATTTCTGGATGCATCGAACACGCAAAGAGTTGGTGATCATGATTATTACTACTTTTGTTTTCATAAGATGTACTTTCAATTTTCTCTGACTTTGTACTTTTGTTGCAAGCTATTAGTGTTGCTACGATCGTAATTAAAATTATTGCTTTTTTCATTTTTTAAAATTTTAAAGTTGTTTTATTATTTGTAACTATGTTCTGTGCTTTGCTCGTGATAATATTTAGTGTTATCTGTTGTGAAATGTTTAAGTTTTCTTTCTTTAGAAAATATAGTAGAGATTGATTTCCCTTTGATTTTAAAAGTTACTTTAATATCAGTGTAAGTATGTGCACTTATGTCATTTATTATAAAGGCATTTCGCTCTATACTTGTCAATTCTACTTTTTTTGATTTACTATCGGTAAATATTATTATAGCTGTGCCAGTTATTTCAGTATTGCTCATTGGTGCTTTTTTGTCATCAAGTATGAAAAAATATACTTTGCCATCTTTTATTATAGATTCAACATAATAGTTTTTAACTTTTTTGATGACACCATTATGTGGATCAATAGAATTGTTTTTGTTTTGCGCTAATAAATTCATTATTGACATTATTGCAATTAATATTGTAATAAGTACTTGGTTGTTTCTTTTCTCATTTTTATTCATTTTTCAATTTTTAAGAGTTAATTTTAATTTAATGAAATTGATTGAAGCTTAATTTTTATAAGCTTTGTAATAGGAATAAGTTCCTATTGATGTATTTATAAAATCAATTTCCTTTACTTCACTAAATCCTGCGTCAGTAAGGTAATTTGGCATAAAACCGTTCACATTATCACTGGTGGTTTTGAAGCCATCTAATAGTTGTACCAAGTAAAATGTTACGCGCATCCATTTTGTTTTTGCTTTGCCCCAATCACCAATAATTAATAGTCCATTTGGTTTTAAAATTCTGTTAATCTCTAGTAAACATTTGAGTTTTGTTACTTTATCTAACTGATGAAAAACGAGTGAACTATATACTTTATCAAATGAATTATCTTCAAATGGTAACCTTTCGCCATCGTACAGAAAAAGTTCAGCATAAATAGACGCTTTACTCAACTTATATTCTGCAATTGATTTTATTTTTGGGTCAATATCTAGACCTTGAACATTGGTATTTGGAAACCGTTGTTTTAGTAAGATGATATTTTGAGCAGTTCCAAAACCAAATTCCAATATCTTTTCGTTTCCAATTGGATTAACAATATCTATTAATTTGTTTCTGAATTTTTTTTCGGGCATGGTTAGTTTGATTGCTAAATCGTAGTAATCACTTAAAAAATCATAACCCAATGCCGGAATAAACTTCTTTGTTGTCATAAGGTTTCTATTTTTTTAAATTAAAAAAGGTGTAATACAAATTGAAGTAAAACCCATTTGGAGCCGAACGTACCATTGAACTCATCAACTCTTGTCGGTAAGCAAAATCAAGTCGAGCTTGGCTATTGAAAATGAATTGAATTGCTGGCACTACATCTAAATAGGATTTCCCATTTTCATTAATAGTTTGTCCAACAAATTCAATCATAAAATTGATGTTGGTTTGTTTGAAACTGGAGTATTTTTTCGGATACATTAATTTTCCAAATGACAGTGTATAATTGGTTGCATTGTCGCCAATGTTATTAGGAAAGGGATAATTTGGTTTATTGTCTAATGCTTTTTCAAAACTAACCGATGAGCTAATAGCTACTTTTTTGATCAACTTGGTTGCAATTATTCCTGTTTCAAAACCAGTATTGTGTCCTACAATTTCAATTTGCTCTTGATGGATGTCGCCACGATTGAAACTGTACCTACCATAAGCTGCCATACGAAAATGACTATTCAAATCATCGTCTGAATAAAACCTGTACTTTGCCATAAAACCGCCGCCTTCAGCATACAACGCATTCGTTCTTGTACTGATAAATGCAGAACCTCTAACCATCAAATTTTTATTGATACCATACGTTACCTCTGGCATTAAATGATAATTGTAACCTGGTTCAAATTTTTCTTTGAACGCCGATTGCATCACATTCACTGCCAAAGAATTTGCTGGAACATTACTAGCTGGATCGGTTACTACAAATAATTCTTGACTGAAAACAGTTTGGCAACTGATGACTACAAACAATAAAATTACTTTTCTCATTAGTTTATCATTTTAATGTGAAAATCTTCTTCGTTGTTTGAAGCGTAGGTTTCGACATTCTTATATGATTTGGATAATTTTTTGAATTCCTTTTCGGTTACATATCCTTTGTCCACCACTTGAAACTGCACTTCGTAAGCATTGCTTTTTTTGTCATTAACCAAAATATATGAGGATTTAGCTATGGTTTCTGGCTTTGCTGTAACTACCAATGAACCAATAAAAAAACCTGCTTTTTCGACTTTCTCTTTAAATACTTTTGGACTTAAATCATTACCTTCTTTGAGCGTTACAGTAAACGTATTGGTGTTCAAATCAGTTTCTATACTAACTACTTCCGACATAGTTTTTAGTTGTTTATTAATGGCATTGGAGCACATAGAACAGGTTAAACCCGTTGCTCTAATTTCGGCTTTTATGATTTGTGCATTACTTTTTATTGAAAACATCAAAACCATTGATGCAATCATTAGATATATTTTTTTCATTTTATGATTTTAGTATTTTCGTTATTTCTTCCTCTGAAGGATTTTTAGCTATGAGAATACCTTCGGGATTAAATAAGTATTTAGATGGTAATTCTTCAACACCAAATTGTATTGCTGTATTAGCATCAAAACCATTTGGATCTATTAATTGCGTAAACTTGATTTTATCTTTTTCTATCGCTTTTATCCATTTATTTGCATCGGTATCGATTGATATTCCGATAATTTCCATTTTATCAGGACTAACCTTATTATACAGTTTCATTAATTTTTTATTACCCAATCGGCAAGGTGCACACCAAGAAGCCCAAAAATCGACAAGCACATATTTTCCTTTAAAAGATGATATGTTTACATCGCTGTTAGTACTATTTTTTAGTGTAATTGATGGTATCGTATCACCCTCTTTAAACTGTCCATTCATCGAAAGCGCGACTAATATTAATAGAGATGTAAAGTGTTTTACTTGATTTTTGATTAACATACTAGTACAATTGTTTTGTATAAAACTAAGTCCTATGCCAACATAAGACTTAGTTTATTAAAGTGTTACATTTTTAAGACAATCCCATTTGGTTTTTTTCCAACATTGATTGTTTTTATTACAGAATGATTAGAAGTATTTACAACAGAAACTGTATTAGCAGTTTGATTGGTTACATATGCTGTGTTACCATCTGTAGTGAATGCAATTGCATGTGCACCAGCACCAGTATTAAATGAGTTTCCGTGCATCCACATATTCATTCCTGCATCCCAAGTCCAATAGTGTACTTTTCCAGCCATTGGATCTGAAACCCATAATTCATTTTTAGGACCGTTATATGATGCTATTCCCGGCATGAAACCCAATGTAATTGTTTCATCTACTGAGTTTGTTGCTACATCAATCACAGAAATAGTTTGTCCGTCTTCATTGTCTACATACATTTTGGCATTGCTTCCTGTCCAAGCACCAACCGGATTATCACCAACAGTAATAGTTGTGATTATTGCTTTTGTTTCTGTGTTTATTACAGTTATACTATCATCGTCGCCATTTGCTACATACGCTTTTGTTCCATCAGAAGAGAATGTTAGTTCAGCTGGCATCATCCCCACATTGATTGTATTAATTAGAGCATTTGTTGAAGCGTTGTAAACCAAAACTTTTCCGTTCATATCCATTTGAGGTACCCAAATTTCATTTCCATTGGGAGAATAAATAGTATTATGGTTCATTAAAGGGAGGGTAATGTTTTTTACAATTGAACCATTCAAAGCGTCTACAATTAACAATTTTCCATTCATTCCAGATGTATTTAAACCCGAATGACCAGCACTTAAATCCATACCAGGTACTCCGATGGCTAAATGGTTTTGATGTGACGAAATATGATGTGGCCACATTATCATATCAGAACCTGTTCCCATTAACGCGATTGTTCCAGTCACTTCATTAGTACTTAATTTGACTACTGAAACGGTTGCATCCTCGCCATTTACTATGTATGCAGCTGGATAATCAATATTTAATGGCATATCCATATTGTCATCATTTTTAGTACAAGAGGTGAATAGTATTGCTCCAACGAATGAAGCTATTATTGATACATTTTTCATTTATAGTTTTTTTAAATTATTTAATAGTTTCTACCGTTTTACCACAACTTAACATCATAGAGCCGTAATACGGATTTTTTATAGTGTTTTCTTTGCTCAACCAATTGGCGCCTTTACCATCATTGTACATAGGACAGAATTGATAGTACACTGAAGTTTCATATTTAGACACTTTTATCAATGTGTAAATGTCTTTTGACAATGTGGTAAAGTGGTCACGTTGGTGTTTGATGTCTTTTGTATCTGCAATATGTTCTGCATCTACTCTGATCTGGTTCATTATTTTCATCCACACCATATGCACTTCCATTTCGAGTTTATCCATTTTCACATTGTTAATAGCTATTACTAGTTCTTTTGCTGCTGCTGCTGTGCTATCACCGTTAGAGGCAATCAAGGCATCCTTTACCAAAAAATAAGAATCAAAAACTGATTTTAACTGATTTGCTATTGCTGCTGGATGATTTGCCATTTCTATATCGCTTTTTGCAGAAATACTTTCACCTGAAACAGCATCTATTTTAACAGGAACTTTTACCACTCTATCATATTGACAACAACCAGGAAGGTTATTATAGACTTCTTCAGGCGCAAGAAATTTATCACTATCATAACCTACTAATGCAATTCTTTTTAGTATTTCATCTTGATTTGTTATACTTGCATCATAAGTTAAAGTTGCCATTTGTGTTTCCTGGTTCCAATCTACTTTGGCAACTTTTTTAATACTTCCTGCTTTTTCTATTTTGGTTTTGCACATTCCACAGTTACCATAGACTTTAACTGTTTCGGTTTTAGCATTTTTTATTTGTGCATTAATTGTTATTGATAGCAATATCATAGTTGCTACCATTATTTTTATAAATGAATTTTTCATTTTTAAATAATGTTTAAGTAATCAAAGTAGGTTACCTTGATTGATTTGATAAAATAAAATTGAATGAATAACAGTAGAGAAAGAAACTGTGATTGCAACACGATAATAGTGTAGCAAAATGTTTTCTAAAACTGTTTTGGTTTGGATAGCAAAAAGCTATGAATTTGACACACTTATGGCTGTCAAAGTTTGGATTTAGCTTATTTTAGGAATTAGCCAAATTGAGTAAAACCCGTCAGAGATTGATGGAGTTGAGTATGGAAATTTAACTTTCTCGATTGAAGAATAGCTAAACATATTATTTTTTGAATCAATTTCAGATATAAAGCTTACTGAAGAAGAAGGGCATGTTGAAGAGCAACCACATTTTGAATGACCGCAATTGCCATCGCAGCCTTTATTACCTTTATTTTTTGAATTTTCATCACCACAGCAGCTCTTTTTTTCTGCTTTATGGGAAGACATTTCTTTTTTGCAAGAACTTTTTTCTGAACCTTTACCACAAGCAATAGCATTATTAGGCATGAGAAGCATGCCTAATAAAACTACAAGTATGATGTGGTATTTTTTCATTTGTTTATTAAAACAGTACAAAAGTAACTAAAAAATATTGCTATATGTTAAAATTGGTGTTAAAATCTCATTCTTTGTATTCTAACTGCATTTAGTATAGCCAATAACGCTACTCCAACGTCAGCAAAAACGGCTTCCCACATTGTAGCTAATCCTCCTGCGCCAAGAACTAAAACAATTGCTTTTACAATAAAAGCCAAAATTATATTTTGCCAAACAATTTTCTTGGTTTGTTTGCCAATGTTTATAGCCATTGGGATTTTTGAAGGCATATCATCTTGAATAACTAGATCGGCAGTTTCTATGGTGGCATCGCTTCCTAAACCGCCCATTGCGATACCTACGTTGCTTAATGCTACTACTGGCGCATCGTTTACACCATCGCCGACAAATGCTACCGTTTCATTTTTAGCAATGATTTCTTTGACTTTGTTTACTTTATCTTCGGGAAGTAAATCGCCAAAAGCGTTTGTAATTCCGAGTGATTTTGCTACAAACTGCACTACGGTATTTTTATCGCCACTTAACATTGTGGTTTTTATACCCAATGCTTTTAGTTTGTCAATAGTGATTTGTGCATCTTCTTTTATACTATCAGCAATAGTTAGATAACCTACGAATTTTTTATCATAAGCCACAGCAATTAAGGTATAAACAATGCTCGTTGGATCAATATCATAGGTAATCGAAAATTTATCCATTAATTTGAAATTACCCACTAACAATTCTTTGCCGTTGATGTTGGCTTTTAATCCATGTCCTGAAATTTCTTCTACGTCTTTTAAAATGATTGTGCTGTCAATTTTTCCAACATATTGATGAATAGCTGTAGCTACTGGATGTGTACTTTGGCTTTCTAAAGCATTGACCAATTGCAGTATTTCGGTTTTACTAAAATCGGAATTAAAAACGACTTCTTGTACTTTGAAAACACCTTCGGTCATTGTGCCTGTTTTGTCCATTACAACGTTTTGAATGGAAGCCATTACATCAAGGAAATTACTTCCTTTGAATAAAATTCCGTTCTTGGAAGCAGCTCCAATTCCGCCGAAATATCCTAACGGAATACTAATCACTAAAGCACAAGGACATGAGATAACTAAAAAGACTAAAGCACGATACAACCAATCTCTAAATTGATAATCAGCTACAAAAAGCATTGGAACCACACAAATTAAGATGGCTAAAAGCACCACAATTGGCGTGTAAATCTTGGCAAATTTGCGTATGAATAATTCGGTTGGTGCTTTTTTTGCTGTGGCATCTTGCACCATTTCGAGTATTTTAGACAGTTTGCTATCGGAATAAGCTGTTGTCACTTTGACTTGACAAACCGAATTTAAGTTTATCATTCCTGCTAAAACGGCTTCTCCTTTTGCTTTGGTATCGGGTTTGCTTTCACCTGTTAGCGCTGCTGTATTGAATGAAGCTGTATCAGAAAGTAATTCGCCATCTAAACCTAATTTTTCTCCTGCTTTGAGTTGGATAATATCGTCAATTTTAGCTGTTGCTGCTTTGATTGTTTTGGCTACATTGTTTTCGAGAATTGTAACTTCGTCTGGTCGTTGATCAAGTAAGGATTTTATGTTTGCTTTGGCACGTTGAACCGCCAAGGTTTGGAATATTTCGCCAATGGCATAAAATAGCATTACAGCAACTCCTTCTGGAAACTCGGCTATGGCAAATGCTCCAATAGTTGCAATAGACATTAATAGAAACTCTGAAAATATTTCGCCTTTGCGAATACTTTCAAACGCTTCTTTCAGCACTGGAAAACCAACCGGAATGTAAGCAACAATATACCATACAATTCGCACCCAACCTGTAAACCAAGATTGGGTAAAGTAATTATCGAAACCAATTGCAACTAATAATAAAACAAAACTTATAATAGCTGGCATGAACATTTGAAACGTAGTTTGGTTGCTACTAGAATGGTCGTGTCTGTCATCATCTGAATGTTTAGGTTCCTTGTGAGTAGTGCAACAACCACTATCTTTATCTGTTTTCATATTTATTTTTTCTTCTAGCGTGCAACAAAGCTGTTTGCCGTTTGCATCGTATTTGTGTTGGTGTTTCATAGATTATCGCTTTTTGAAACCACAAAACTGAAAATTTTGAGTTGTATCAAATGGCGTTGTATGGTTTTCGGTAAAACACTTTATTGCGTCAAAACGTTCGTTAAACGTTTGCTTCATTGTGTTTTCAGAATACTGTTTTATTTCTAATCCGCTACATTTTAGTGGTCCATTTTCTGAAAAAGTACCTAATAAAAAATTTCCATTATCAGCTATTGCATTATTTACTATTGCAGTATATTTATTGATGCTATCTTGTTGTGTTAAGAAATGAAAAACGGCTCTATCATGCCAAAAATCAAAAGCTACTTCGGGTTTGAATACAGTTATATCAGAAACAATCCAATGTACTGAATTGGCTTTATCGCCTAAACGCTTTTTGGCTCTTTCTAAAGCAAATTCGGAAATATCCAATACCCAAATATTCTCATATCCTTTTTCTAATAATGCATCTACTAAATTGCTATCGCCACCACCAATATCAATAATATTGGCGGTTTTAGATAGGTTTAAATTTTCTAAATAATCCATTGCAGTTTTAGGATATTCTTGTCTCCAACTGACTTCGTTGGGTTGTTTTGTAGCAAAAACATTTTCCCAATGTGCTTTTTTATTTTCCATAATTATTATGCTTTACAACATCCGTCCAATGAAGCAATTCCCTCAGAAGTTGCTTTTACTTCATCAGCATCATAACCTAGTTTAGAAATAGCCACTTTTATAGCTTGTAAATCGGTTTTCTTCGGGTTATAGTAGATTGTAAAAGTCATTTTTTTATCATCAAGTTCATACATTTTTACACCTTTAATTTTTAGCATTTCTGTATTGAATTTTAACCCACAGGTTTCACATTGTTTGCAATGGTCACAATGTAAGGTTGTCTTGATTACCGCTTTCTGATTGCTCTTTTGAGCCATTGCAGCATTTGAAACAAATAGCATAACTGCTAAACAAAAAATCGATTTTAAAATTGTAGTTTTCATAGTGTAAGTATTTATATAGTTAAATCATTAATGTTCGTGTTCTCCACCGCCTTTTGAAGTTGCTAACAGATAAAAAGCTCCTTTAATTACAATTTTTGCATCAGTTGGAACTTCATCAACCAATTTGACTTCGGTATATCCTAAATCGGTTGTTCCCGGTACTACTTCAATTGCTTTGAAGTGAATCTCATTGTGTTCTTTTTCTTTTTGGCCTTCAACTTTAGTTTTTGTTGCTTCTTGTTGATGTTCTTCTTGTATATAAATGTAATATTTGTCTCCGTTTCTAACAATAGCATCTTTTGGTAATGCTTGAACTGTTTGGTTTGTGATGTTAATATTAGCTGCTACGTACATTCCAGAAATTAAATTTTTTGCATCACTTGGATTTATTTTGGCGTGAACTGCAACGGTTTTACTTTCGTTTGAAAATGATTTGTTGATGCCAAATATTTTCCCTTTTATAGACTTATTGGATTGATTAGTTAGTACAAAATCAACTTCTTGATTAACAGAAATTTTTCCTAAATCCTTTTCAAAAACATTCAAATCTAAATGCATTTGGCTATTGTCCACAACTTCAAAAAGTGTAATTCCTGTTTCTGCAAATGCGCCTTTAGTAATGCTAATTTTACCTACATAACCACTTATCGGCGAAATAATTGGAATTAATGAAGTGCTACCTTTTAAACTAACATTCAACGCTTGGAGTTTATTTTTTGCTGCTTGTGCTCTTGCTCGTTCAACCGCTAACTTTGACTTAACTTCTTGAAATGTTTTACGAGGATTAACATTTTCATCACTCAATGTTTTTTGACGGTTGTACTCTAACTGTAAATATTCGATGTTTGCAATAGCCGAATTGTAATCTTCTTGCATTTCTGTTACTTCGAGGTTTTGAATGGTTGCCAATGTTTTACCTTTATCCACATAAGTACCTTCTAATACATAAATATCTTTTACAACACCACCAATTAATGTTGAAACATTTGCCATATTTTGCGGTGGAACTACTGTATAACCGTTGGCTTTGATTACCGTATTCAGGTTTTTCATTTCGATAGTTCCTGTTTCGATACCAATAGATTTAAATTGTACTTCGGTCAATGCTACTTCAGTTTCTGATTTTTCCTCTTCAGGTGCTTCTTCGGTTTTCTTTTCGCCACAAGACGTTAGAAGAAAGAAACAAGAAGAAAGAAGCAAGAAATAGTGTTTGAACTTACTATTTGATATTGTATTTATTTTTATATTTTTCATCGTGAGAATTATTTATTGTTAGAAAATGATGGAAATTGCAATTGTATAGCACTTTGATTGTAAGTGTTAACGGCTTCGGCATTTTGTTTTTTAATGTCAATGGCTTGATTTAAAAAACTGATGTATGTCCAATAACTCATGTCGCCATTGGCGTAGCTCTTTTGTGCCGTTGTAATAATTTGGTCTGCATATTGCAATCCTTCGTTTTGGTAATACATTACTGCTTTTTTCTGTTTTTCGAATTCGTTTTGTAGTTCCTCTTTTTGTAGTTTTAAAGTCAGTTTATTTTTATCCAATTCTAATTGTGATTGCGAAATACTAATTGACGACGCTTTTGCTTTTGCGGTATTTGCTCCTCCAAATAAAGGTATTTGCAATCCTGCTGTAAACCCTTGAAAATAAGATTTGGTATCGATAGTTTGCCCGAAATAGCCCAATCCTAATTTTGGTGTACGCATCGCTTTGAATGTATTTGCTTCTTTTTGATAGACTGCAATTTGTTGAGTGTAATAGCCGTTTACTAATTCTTCTACTTTTGAACTATTATTATCTGCCAAATACGCATACTGTAAAGGTGTTGAAGCATCAGGCACAATATTTTCATCGGTTTGAATAAAGTATTGCAATTGTTTTTGATATACTACCAAATCGTATTCTAATTGTGCTTTTTGGGTTTCGACTTCTTTTACTTTGGCTTTGGCACTTATGACTTCGATGTTACCACTTTCACCAGTTTGAAAACGAAGCTCTGCATTTTTAAGGAATTTGGAATAAATGTCGAACAATTCATTATTTAGTTTTTGAATGGAAACACCATATAGATATTGATAATAGGCAAGTGTTACTGCTTTTTCAATTTCATATTCGGTTAATGCTTTTCGCTTTTCTGCCAATTTTGCCAATTCCTCTTGCAGTTGTCTATTGGCTTTTGTGATTTTACCAATAGGAAAATATTGCTGAATGGAAACATTGTGATCATAATCAACACTGTTGAATTGTCCTCCTTGGTATTGCACTTGTAAAGGATCTACTTGAAACGCTGTTTTTTTGAGAACGGTTTGCTTTTCAATTTCCTTATCTGCGATTTTCAAATCGAAGTTGTTTGCTTTTGCCTTTTCAATGGCTCTTTCTAACGTTATGATTTGACTGTTTTGAGCAAACGAAAAAGTGCTGATTAATAAAACGATTATTGTTACACTTGAATTTGACATACTTTTTCTTCTTTTAATTCCTTTCTCAAATAATAAATAAAGGATGGGTAAAACGATTAAGGTTAATAATGTAGCCGAAAATAAGCCTCCAATTACTACGGTTGCCAATGGTTTCTGAACTTCGGCTCCGCCACTAGTTGACAATGCCATTGGCAAAAATCCTAATGAAGCTACTGCGGCAGTCATTAATACTGGTCTCAATCTTGTTTTTGTTCCGATTAAGACACGTTGCATTGGGTCGGTTATTCCTTCCGTTTTAAGTTGGTTAAAATAAGATATTAGCACAATTCCGTTTAAAACAGCAATACCGAACAAAGCAATAAAGCCGATTCCTGCGGAAATACTGAAAGGCATTCCACGCAACCAAAGCGCAAATACGCCACCAATTGCTGATAATGGAATGGCTGTAAAAATTAGTAGTGATTGTTTTATACTGTTGAATGTAAAAAATAGTAAAACCAAAATAAGCCCTAAAGCAATTGGTAAAGCTACCGAAAGGCGTTTGTTAGCTTCGACCAGATTTTCAAATTGACCACCATAAGTAACATAATATCCTGCTGGAAGTTTGAAATTGGTTTCTAACGTTTGTTGGATTTCTTCGACTACACTTTTTATATCACGACCACGAACATTTAACCCAACAGTAATTCTTCGTTTACCATTTTCACGAGAAACTTGAACCGGACCTTGTTCGTAAGCAACTGTGGCTACCTGAGACAATGGCACTTGCTGTCCGTTTGGCAACGGAATAAAAAGATTAGAAACATCTGAAATGTCACTTCTTTGGTCTTTGTCCATTCTCACAACTACATCAAAGCGTTTGCTTTCCTCATAGATTTTGCCAGCACTTTCGCCAGCAAAGGAAGAACGAATTGTTTTGTTTATGTCAGTAATATTTAACCCATACAATGCAATTTTATTATAATCGTATTTAACCGTTATTTGGGGTAGTCCTGCTAGTTTTTCAGCTTTTAAATCACCCACACCATCGATTTTATTTACTTTTGAAATTAATTCTTTTGCTTTTGAATCTAATATTTCTAAATCGTCGCCAAATATTTTAATTGCTATATCGCTTCTGCTTCCGGATACTAACTCATTGAATCGCATTTGAATGGGTTGTGATATTTCAATATTTGCGCCAGGAATTGCTTCCATTTCGGACTTCATTAAATTGGCTAAATCTTCCCAATTATCGGCGGAAGTCCATTCGGATTTGTCTTTTAAAACTATAATCATATCGCCACTTTCAATAGGCATTGGGTCGGTCGGTATTTCGCCACTCCCAATTTTGGTTACAATAGTTTTTATTTCAGGAAATTTGTCTTTTAAGATTTGCTCATATTTAGTTGTAGTATTTATCATTTGTGAAAGAGAACTGCCTGGCATTATAGTTACATTAATTGCTAAATCTCCTTCTTCAATAGTAGGAATAAATTCGCCACCCATATTTTGAAAAGTAACAACTGCTAAAACAAATAATCCCAATGAAATGGCTAATACAGATTTTTTTAAACGTAATGCTTTATCTAAAAACGGAGCATATATTTTTTCGAACCACGCCATCATTTTGTCGCTAAAATTGGGTTTGTGTTCGGTGTTTTTTGATAAAAACATGGCACTCATCATGGGTACATAAGTCAATGACAAAACGAATGCTCCGATGACTGCAAAGCCAACTGTCATTGCCATGGGTTTAAACATTTTTCCTTCTGTTCCTACCAATGCTAAAATTGGAAGATACACAATTAGAATAATGATTTCACCAAAAGCAGCACTATTACGGATTTTGGAAGCCGATTTGTACACTTCGCTATCCATTTCTGATTGTGTTAAATTCTTTTGTCTTTTGAGTTTTTGCAAGTGGTGCATTGTGGCTTCGACAATTATTACAGCACCATCGACAATAATACCGAAATCGATTGCTCCTAAACTCATTAGGTTTCCACTTACTCCAAAGGTATTCATTAATATTACTGCAAATAGCATTGATAGTGGAATTACCGATGCCACGATTAATCCTGCTCGCAGGTTACCAAGAAATAATATTAATACAAAAATTACGATTAATGCTCCTTCGAGTAAATTTTTAGTAATTGTACCAATTGCATTATCAACTAATTTACCTCTATCAATGAATGCTTCGGCGATAACTCCTTCGGGAAGTGTTTTGTTTATTTGAAGCATTTTTTCTTTTACTCTTTCGGTAACTGCTTTAGAATTTTCTCCTTTTAGCATTAGTGCCATACCGCAAACAATTTCGCCTTTGCCATCTTTGGTTGATGCACCATAACGTAATGCAACACCTTCACGAACAGAAGCTACATCACGAACTAAAACTGGCGCACCATTTCTATTTTTGACAACAACATTTTCTAAATCTTTAATACCAGTTGCCATACCCACTCCACGAATAAAGTAAGCATATTGATCTTTTTCTATGTAAGCACCACCTGTATTTTGATTGTTTTTTTCTAAAGCATCAAAAATTTCTGTAATTGTAACTCCCAAGCTATTAAGTGTATTTGGATTTACAGCGATTTCGAATTGTTTTAATTTTCCTCCCCAAGTGCTTACTTCGGCAACGCCTTCAACACCTTGTAATTGAGGAATGATAATCCAATCTTGAATTGTACGAAGTTTTACTGCATCGTATTTATCCTCATACCCTTTTTTGGCATACACATCATATTGGTAAATTTCGCCAAGTCCTGTAGAAATTGGACCAAGTTCTGGCGAACCTGCATATTTAGGAATATTTTCTTCGGCAACTTTTAGTCGTTGCGAAATTTGTTCTCTAGCCCAATAAATATCTACATCGTCTTTGAAAACAACGGTAACTACCGAAAGTCCGAAACGAGAAATACTTCGTAGCTCAATTACTTTTGGGATTGTTTTGACTGATTGTTCTAAAGGATAAGTGATTAATTGTTCTACTTCCTGACTGGCTAATGTAGGAGCGGTAGTAATTATTTGTACTTGATTGTTGGTTACATCTGGTAATGCATCCAATGGTAATTGTTTTAAGGAATAGCTACCAAAAGCTATTAGAACTAAAGTAAATAAAATTATTATAAACTTGTTCTTTATACTGAATTGTATGATTTTGTTTAACATTGATATAGTATAATGAATTAGAAAGTAGCAAAATTTCTTTTGCAATTATTTGTGAAAAAATCACAAGTTTCTAACCCGAAATTAATCGGGCTTCATTATGCTATTTGAGGTGGTTGCCAAATACTCCCGTAGAAATTGGAAGTAAATTTAGAAGTATAAGATGGTAGTTGAGTTTTGATTTCTTTTGAAACAACAGTAAAATTACATGACATTACGTTAAAGTAGCTTACTATTTGTGAGCCACAACAATTACAACTGCAGAAAGGAGAACACAAATCTTTATCGTTACCATGTGAATGGCCTTCACTATCATGTGTCGTTTTAGCTAATTCATGAGCATCTGTATGAGCAGCACTACTTACTTCCAAGTCAGCACAAGGCAAACACGAAAGTGCCACTAAATAGATTGACAATATGATATTTAAAAATTTCACAATGACAAAAGTAATATTTTTTTAAATAAATAGACTATATTCTTCATAATAGTTTAAATAGCGTTGGTATTTGATTCAACATCATTTAAAGTAAATTTATTCCTCAAAATCATCATATCTTCACTCACTTTTCTATCCAAAACCTTTGCATAATGCTGCGTAGTTCTTAAATTTTTATGTCCAAGCATTTTACTAACGCTTTCTATTGGAACACCATTTGTAAGCGTTACGGTTGTTGCGAAAGTGTGTCGTGCAATGTGAAAGGTTAGTTCTTTTTCGATTTCACAGACTCCTGCAATTTCTTTTAGATAGGCATTCATTTTTTGATTGGTAAGAATAGGCAGTAGTTTATCTTGATTACTGCTTTGTGGATGATTGGCATATTTATCAATAATCATTTGCGTTACTGGAAGTATTGGAATTTTAGAAGCCGTTTCAGTTTTTTGCCTGTGTGTAAATATCCACTTTTCGCCATCAATACCGATGCTTATATGCGACTTTGTTAGATTTTTTACATCTATGTAAGCCAATCCAGTAAAGCAGCTAAAAAGGAAGATATCGCGAACTAATGATAATCTTTCGGTTTTGAAATCTTTATTGATTATGTTTTGAATTTCTTCTTCAGATAAATAAACTCTTTCTACTTCTTTAACTTTCGATTTGTAATTCGCAAATGGATTTTTATCAAGCCAGTCATTGGCTAAACAAAGCTTGATTATTTTATTGAAGTTCTTGATGTATTTTACTGCGGTATTGTTGGCACAATTTCTAACGCTTCGCAACCAAAATTCATAATCGGTTATAAAGGCATGATCTATTTTATTAATCTCGATATCGGAAACTTTATATTTCCATAGTAAAAATTCTTTAGTATGACTCAATGAAGTTTTGTAACGTTCTAATGTTCCTGGTGAATATTCTTTGCCAACCAACTCTTTAATTTTGTTATTGTGGTCCTCGAAAATTGGAACAAGCATACGTTTGGTTTCAGTAGTTCCAAACAATTCATTCTTCAAATTTTCAGAAGTAACTTTGATGTCTTTTTTGAATAATCTTTTTTCAGCTTCCAAAACTTGATTTTTTAAATAATCCAGATGGCTGTTTATTGTTCTAGCTTCTTCATTAGTACCCTTAACTTTAGTGCCCTCCGATGACCATTTCTCTGGATTTACATATTTGTTGGCACTAAATTCAAATCGTTTGGCTTGGATTGTTACTCTTGCATAAATTGGGCAAATGCCCTCGCTGTTAGCTTTTGATCTCTTGATGTAAAAGAGAATTGATACAGTAGTGTTCATAAGTGGTAACCTTTTAGTTATTATTAAATTTAAAATTTCTAATAATTACAAACAAGATGTACATATTTTGAATATGTTGCTGAACACCTTGCTGTACTGGTGGTTTTCTTTGAGAGGTGTCACTTAAATTTTTATAATTTAGTGACACCTCGAAAGACACCAAAACTTTGAGATTAGATGAATAATTTGATAATCCTAGAAACGAAAAAACCCACTAAATCGTTGAATTTAGTGGGTTTTGTAACCATTTGTATTTCTACTGGCGGAGAAAGAGGGATTTGTTTTCCATTTCTAACCAATTGATATATAGATTTTTAATTTCTATTTGTAAACTAGGGTCTCTATTATGCACCTGCTTTTTGCATTGCAAAACTTCGATTAACTTATAGTACAAATATAATTATATTCTAGGAATTAACGAAACAATTATATAGAAAACATTATCAAAAAATGAACTGGTTAATAGTCTGGTTAGTAAATTTCTAAAGTTTAATTTTTAGTAATCTTATGTTTCCATTTCTAACCAATTATCAAAGGTTCTACCTGCTCATATTTTAAACTGGTGTAAACACAAAACTCTTCGATTGATACAAACTCGTTTTCAAGCTTGTTAAGCTCGGTTCTTATCTTTTGCAACAATCTAATGCTTTGCCGATAACTCTTACCAGTAATACGTTGTATGTCCTTTGGGTAGATGCATAATCTCTTATTTTCTTTTTTCATACACTATCTATGCCTTTGACTAGGCTTTGACTTACTTTAAAACCCTATTATCCAAATTTTTGTATTGTGCAAAATTAGAAAAAAAATCCTTTGTCTAATAATCTGTAATTTAAGACTATTTTGAAGGCTCATATATTGCCATTCGCGGTCATTTCTGCCATTTCTGTCGTAAAGTGTCATATTGGATAGGCACTACTTTTTTATTCTGTTTAATTGGATAAAATTTGTTTTGAAATCATTCAAGATTTAGTTGCAACGAGTATTCGGAATGAAGGAGTAGTTAGAGAGTTTTAAACTTAAATTTTAGAAATTATGGCAAGACAGAAAGGCATAATTAAATTGAAAGGTACTATCGGAGATATTACTTTTTACAAAACGCAAGATGGACATTTGGCGCGTGAAAAAGGTGGCATTGATGCCAGCAGAATTAAAAGCGATCCTGCGTTTCAAAGAACACGTGAGAATGGTTCGGAGTTTGGGAGAGCCGGAAAGGCTGGAAAAGTATTGAGAACGGCTTTGAGAGCATTGCTCTTGAATTCTGCCGATGGCAGAATGGTAAGTCGATTGACACAACAAATGGTAAAGGTAATCCAAGCGGATATGGTTAGCATTAGAGGTTTACGAAATGTAATCGATGGCGAAGTAGATTTGCTTGTTGGATTTGAATTCAACATTCGCGGGAAACTGGGCACCAGTTTATTTGCTCCATTTGTTGGGACTATTGACAGAGTAACTGGCGAAATCAGCATTGATTTAGCTTCATTTATTCCATCGAATATGATTGCAGCACCTAGTGGAACTACTCACTTTAAAATTATTTCAGCAGGTGCTGAAATTGATTTTGAAGCAGAAACTTTTATTGAAGCTCATTCAGAAACTGCAATTTTACCTTGGGATGCGACTGCAACCGCAGCTATAAACCAAGTAAATGCAGTTACACCAGCGAGCACAAAACCATTGTTTTTGGCTTTGGGTGTTGAGTTTTATCAAGAGGTAAATGGCGCAATGTACCCATTAAAAAATGGTGCATTTAACCCATTAGCGGTTGTGAAAGTTGATGGTGGAGTTTAATGGAAATCCATTTAACTAGAACTTATTTCCCTGAAGGAACGAATGGCAAACTTGAATGCGAGGGCAAATTGATTTGTAATACAATTGAATTGCCTTGGAAGAAAAACGAAACGAAGGTTTCCTGCATTCCAGAAGGGAAATATTTTATAAGAAAGCGATATAGTCAAAAATTTCATTGGCATTTAGAGGTTGAAAATGTTCAAAATAGAAGTTTAATTCTATTTCATCCAGCCAATAATGCTTTGAAAGAATTGAATGGTTGTATTGCTCCAGTAACCAAACTTTCTGGACCAGGGTTAGGTCTAATGTCTCGAAAAGCTTTTGCAAAATTAAAAGACTTGGTTTATAAAGCTTTGGAAAGTAAAGAAAGTGTAGAATTGATTGTTCAATCTTAATTTTAGATTATGAAAAAAATAATAAATAGAGCGAAAGCTCCCACTCCGAAATTTTTTAAAGTGCTTCGAAATATTGGTTTGGCATTAGCTGCTGTCGGTGGAACTATTTTGGCAGCTCCAATAGCTTTGCCAGTTGTGGTAACTTCTATTGGAGGTTATTTGGCGGTTGCTGGCGGTGTAGTGTCGGCAGTCAGCCAATTGACAACCTCAACAGAAAACGCCGATGCAACACAGTAATTCAACTGTAATTGGTACCGCTGGCGGTACTTTTTTGAGTGTATTGCCGAATTTGCATTCGGAAGATGTTTTAAAAACTGTTATATTAGCGGCTCTTGGAGCAATTGTCAGTTTTATTATATCAATGACACTCAAATACCTCATCAAGAAGTACAAAAAATAGTCTAATTCTAGTTGTGGTGACCTTTGGATTAGACCGTATTAAAGCCCAAACCGTAAGGAATGGGCTTTTTTTGTGGCTAAAAACTAAACTTCTTCAAATAAATTAAGCGTTACTTCTAAAACGACTACTTCGGAATTGTGGTTGTATAATTCTTGCCATTTTGCACTGTCTATGGCTTTGGCTCTTGTGTCGAAAACTCCGAAACATACTCTTGATGCTTTGGACTTCCAATTGTCGGTTTGGTACAAAATAAATAGTTTCATAAGTGATAATTTGAAATTAGAATTTGATTTTATCTTTTAGAATAGCGATATAGAATTACTCTTCTCAAATCGTTGATAAGGTTGATGTTTTCGTGAAATTGTTTTTCCTTTTTCTCTAAAAGTTTGAGAGCTGCAATATTTTTTTGATGTTCTTCGTGTTCCTGCATCATTAAACTAGCCTTTGGATTGAATTCTTTTGAGAAATCAGGAAGGCGTAAAAACGGAATAACTGAACCAACCAAAAAAGGATGCCAAAATTTGGTTTTCCATAAGTTGTAAGCCACAAAATAAATGCTTTCGCAATCTGCTTCGTTTTGAAAAATGACTACAAAACTGTTAGTAAATGGCTCTTTTTGAGGTTTTCCGCTGTTCATTCCTTTATTGAGTATGAATAAATGAGGTTTGGCGTATAACGTGTCTTTTAGGTGCGTTTTGATGATAAAATTTGGCATACTTTCGGTTTTTTAAGATGATGTGCCTCGTTACCACAAGCCACACATAAAATTTTTAAAAGAAAAAAAAAGAAAAAAAAGAAAGTCGTCATTTAAGTGGAGGTTTCAAGAAAAACAAGTTTTTTAGAAAAAATACTACCCGATATATCATCGGAAATTTGGGCGTGAAATCAAAAAAATGTTGTTGCGAAACGGAATGGGTGGAGATTTTTTCTAAAACCCGCAGGGCTTGAACTTTTTTTTCTTGAAACTGGAGCTTACCTTTACTTTCTTTTTATCTATTTTTTTATTTTCCTTTCCACCGAGGAGTTCTTATGTAATGGGATCTAAAAAAGTTGATTCGAAAGATGAAAGTTCTTCAGAAAGGGTATGAAATTTTAAAGCAGAAAAAAGAAATGTAAAATCCATTCTGATTATTTTTCTGCTTTAAAATTTTATACTCTTTCTTGGACTTGATTTTGTGGGTATTGAAAATCACTTTTCCAATATTTTTAATTTTAGGGAAACGTTCCAAGTGATTTTCAATACTTACAAAAACAATGAAAAAATAATTCCTAGTGCGATGAGGCAGAAGCGCAGGCAAGTGTGTGGTTTTTTATTTGCTTACTGGGGTGTTTATGATTGTTTTTATGATGGCTTGATGCCACAAACGTTCTTGGAATGATTAAATTTTCGGTTACCAAAGAATGTGCTATGAAATTGCTATGGCATCTTGGCCATCGTGAAAACAATTACTTCGATAGTTCTAGCAAATAAAAAATTACACTCTTGCTGGCTTTTTGGTTTTATGGGTAGAAAAATGGCTTTATCCATAGGCAAATCAACTACAAGGTAAAGCCATTTTTCTACTCATAAAAGCAATGCAAACACTACCGATGTATGCGGTTTGTTGCTAAAACCATTGATACGTTCTTATGAAAATAAAATATTCTCTTAAATAATAAAGTTGAATCGAAGCGATGATTGGGGTTTGTGAAGGACGGTTTTTTGAGCGGCTGGGTGATGCGATGGGAGCTGCTCAAAAAGTTGTCCTGGAGCAAACCACTTGTGCGTTGGGTGGAGCGGCTGTTTTACATAAATGATATTATAGCTTCATTGCAAAAACCAAAAAAACAATATAAATGCTTTGTAATGAACTATAATACTCAATTATGTAACACAGCTTGGGGAAAGTTTTTGTTGCCCTACTACTAAATTTCCTTTTAAACCGTAATCGTTCTAGGGCGTACAAAAACTTTTGGAGCGTTGGCAAAGGAGTGGCAATTGGAATGAAAAACTTCCTTTTTACCAACGAACGAAAAAGAATGTTCTCGTTATTGAAAACGTAATTAGCGAAATGAAGCAAACAAAGAATTGATGCTAGGAATACTTGGACTAGAAGCGATTTTTGTGCAGATGAATGAGATAATGGGTTGTAAAAAAAATCCCAAATATTTGCTATAATTGGGACGAATTAATTCTAAATTACATTACCAATCGTTGCAAGATAAACCTCAAATTTTAGGGTTTATCTTGAGTCAAAAAGTAATAAGTTTTTTTAGAGCGTTGACAAAGGAGGAATAATTGAAATGTAAAACGTGATTTTATTTCAATTTTTTATGTTTCCAATCGCAATTTTTAGTAAAGATGCTTGGTTTAAAATATATCCTATTTATGATATCTAAAAGTTTATTAGATTTTAAAAGACCTCCACAATGCTTTGGTTCTGTTGCTATTGTAAAACCACACAATCTCTCAAATATCCATTCTGTTAAAGGGTTATCAATTGAAAGTAGATTTTGCATTTCTTCTTTTTCCATATAAGTGAATTTTTTACCTTTTCCATTGTAAGGATTATTCAAGGTAAAAAAGTCTAAATCGATATCAAAATATACTTTGGTTTCATCAGAAGCTAACAAACAAGATTCTAACTCTTTATGTGTTTTAAACTTCTTTATTTTATGTTTGTTTCCATTTATATCAATAAGTTCTTCATCTTCCCAATTACTTTCAAAAGTACCTTGTCGGCAGTGAACATAAATATCTCCAATAATATTCAAATATGCAGCAGATAAAATATGACCATCATTATTTCCTGCTAATTTAGCCCAACTAAATAAAGCCACTTCCCCATCATTAGATTGATCAAGTTCCGATAACCACTTTTTTTCTGTTTCACACGGATAACACAAATCCTGATGCCAATCTAAACTTACTAAACAAGGTGGTTTACAATTTTCGTTTTCTCTAGTCCATTTTAGCCAATAAAAAAAAGCATATCTATGTTCCTGAAAAATTGCTAACTCTGTAACTCCTCTTTTTAAAAATGGATGTGATAAAATTTGTTTTGCAGAACCTGGAGGAATAATATAGTGTGGATTTCTAAATTCCATTGTTAAATTTATTGATTTGAAAATGTGATTTTAGCGATAACTGACGTTAATGTAACATTTAACCAAAACTGCCAATTTTCAAAATTTAAAACAATTAAAATTAATGATATAATCGATATTGTATTTAATGAAGTAATTGCCCTTTGATTGTTCTTCCTTTTAATATCATTCTGTTTTGAAGAAGTTTTAAAAACTCTCATTCTGGAGTTTAATAAGTTATTTGTTTCTTTATCAATAATTGCCCAACCAATTGAGTTTGTACCTAAATCAAGTCCTAAAATTCTACTCATTTTATTTATTTTAAAATTATTTTATTGTTTTATGAAATTAGCGAAATGAAACAAAAAATTGGCTTTAGGAATACTTGGACTAAAGACGTTCTTTTGTAGATGTATGAAATAATGAGTTAGTTAAAGGGATTTTTTTGTGTATTTTTTGTCATTCATACTTATGGAAATACTATATGAAGTTGGTCAGAAATACGTTTTTTAATAGAAAATTTGTTTTTTGGTTTTACATAGCGTATATTTGCAAAGTCATTTCCCTAGGGAAAAGGACCTGGTTCGCCACAACACCGTAGTTGTGGCATTTTTATTTTACCCTCTTTGTATATTTGTCTTCATAATATTTTTGGTTTCTTGCATCATCAATATGAAAACAAGAAATTATCATATAGTCTGGAGTGATTTTTTCCATTACAACTAGAAAATTACCTTCTTTGAACCAAAAATAGTCCCTGATTCTCCCATCTGCTTCTAAAAATTGGAAACAAGTAACATCTTCAGTATCTTTATTTTCTAGTATTGGTTTTATCCAATGAATTTTGTTGGCTCTTTTTTTGTCAAAACATCTTTTGCCTTTATCTCCTCTTGTAATGATTTTTACAAAAGTGTGTGGATAGGCTTCGAAGCCATCTTCTTTTGAATTTGCTATGTCAATTTTTACTCTGCAACCATCAAAATAGAAAACGTTATCAATAAAATCGGCTTTGAATAATTGAAATAATTCTTCTAAATGTGCAGCTGATGGGTCAATTCCCAAATTAGGTATGTGATCATCCAAGTCTAATAAATCCATTATAGCTTTATTTTAGGTTGGTGATCAAAAATATTGAACTTTGTTTCCCAAGGTTCTGTTCCTTCTTCGAGATTAAAACCCGATTTAGTTTCTAAATATTGAATAAAATCCATTCTGTTTGGAGTTGGATTTACAATATTATTCATTACTACTCTTGTTTTATAAGTAATGGCACCAATAAAAAAATCGGCTAATTGAAAGAAATTGTTATCGTGAGAATGTAAATGCTGGAATTGTTTGAATGGACTTTTGCCTTTATATTCATTATCAAAAACTTCATTAATTTTTTTTAGTTTCTCTCTACCACGAGTATTTTGAATATCAATAAAAACTCTGTATTCATCGCCATTACTATTATTTGGATGCAACAAATAATAAGTCATTTTATAATAGAAATTGTCGTGCGAACCTTGATTGAAATCTTTATGATTTAGGCGCTCTTTGTATTTGACTAAAACACAACGAAATTGTAATGATGACCGAAAGAAATAATCTACCAATTCTTTGTATAATGCTGTTCTTGCATTTGAAAATTTATTCCATTTCAACTCTGACTTTTGATTGTGCTTTGCTAGAATTTGATTGAATTCTTTTTGTAATTTAGCATAATCCGTCATAGGTACTTTGATGTAACCGATGCACATAACCGGAATATTATCATTTTCTAAATGACAACTTTCGTCTATATAAAAATCATATTTATTATTCATAGATAGTGGAAATTAACTTTAAATTAGGTACTTAAAACTTAATTTGTCTGTTATTGTTAATTTATTTCGGTATTGTTTAGCATTTTGTAATAAATTATCGGATTATAATTTTAATGAATATTTTAATAAATCTATACGATGAAAGCATTGATAATGAGATAAAAAACAAAAGTAATGGATTTATATATTCTAAACAACTAGGACATAAGTCTTTATTTAATTGAAAATATAAACAGAGAATAATAGAATTGATATTGGTAATTATTGCGTTTTTTAGATAATTTAGAAATAGAAAATATTTATCAGATTTTTTAATAAAACCAATAACTTCATTATCCAAGCTTTGTATTATTGTAGCAACTGTCAAAAGAAATCCAATTAAAATACTAAATACCGATAATGAAGTATTGAAAAAATCAGTATAATTCAATTTTAAATCTAGTCTAATATGGTAGGCACAAAACCCTAAAATTAGACTAATTAAAAAAGGATAATATTTCTCTAAAAATAAACTCATTTAATTTTATATTGCTTCAATAAAACTGGTTGATGTTTCAAGTAAAGTCCTTCAATCTGTTTATACTTTTCGGCTGTAAAAAACTTTCCTAATACTCTTTTTCTTTCGACGCTTATTTCTTCTACTAATCTATTTGATACTAAATCAAAAATTTTAGAGTGGTTTTGTGAATCGTCAATATCTACACCTGTAACTTTTAATGTTTTCAGAAACTCTTCATTTTTATTAAATTTTAATAGATCTTGAACAAATAATCGAATAGAACTTATGTCTAAACTTCTTTTTTTATTTCTTCCTGTAGAAAAAACAATTGTTCCAGTTACTGCATTTATATCATCAAAGGCATCAATTGTTTTACCTAATGAAGTATTATTTACACTTGGTAAATTTGTTGTATTAGTCGGACGGGCAACAGAATATTCTAATCTTGAATATGAAGTTGAATTTAAAAATTTTTGATATTCATTAGGAATAATTATCATTGAAAAAGTAAATTTGGGTGCATCTTTATAGTTTTCTTTTATCAAGGCTTCAAGATTTCCTATATTCACACCTGGAATTTTAGATTCAAATGCAATTATGTTTGTTTTCGAATCAAAAATAAAACAACTATCGTGTCCTAGACCTTCTCCTTTTTTTAAATCAATCTTTTCTGTATTTTTTCCATCATATTTTGGTGGAACATTATTTGTTTGGTTAAAAATTAAAGTTCCTAAACAATATCTATCAGAATGTATTCTCTGAATAGTTGATATTGAAATATCCCCATCTAATTTTTTGATTTCTAAATAAGTTGATTTCTTAAATAAAAAGATTTCAGATATTGAATTTATTGCATCTTCTTTCATTTTTCCTTCAACTTCAGGTACAATTTGATAAAAATATATTTTGGTTTTCTTTTCTTTAGAACTCATATTTCGCTTTTAATTTAAGACCAGCAAAATAAATAATAATTCTGATTAATATTGTTTGTTGAGTTTTGACTTATTAACCTACTTATCAAACTCTTTTATCCATCGAATTATCATCAAAAGCAATCAAATTCAACATTTCCCTCAACCTAGAACGCACCCGATTGCCATAAGCAGTTTCTATTTCGGTGGCGGAAAGGTTGCTTGTTATGTGCGTTATGACTTGCTTTGAAATGTAAATATCATATCTGGAAAGTATGATTTCTGCCATTACGTTACATTCGTTTCCGTAGTATTTTAGGTTGGTTTCTACTCCTAAATCATCGAAGCAATAGTTTCTGTATTCGCTATGAGAATTAGTCCCGTGGCTGTATTTTTGAATGGTTTGATAGCCTTCTTTGATAAATTCAAAACTGATGTCTCTACAAGTTTTCATTATGAATTTGTAGTTTGGTTGTGCAACGTGTCGCATCAAAGTCATCAATGTTGTTTTGCCGCAACCAACTGGTCCGGAGAGTAGAATTCCTTTGGATAGATCTAAATTAAAATTAGCAGCCATAACCTCATCTTTTAGAAAATAGCAAATCAGTTTTTGAATATTGACTACATCCGCTTCTCTGAAATGGAACTTTTCGCCAAATTGTAGTTTGCCTTTTTGTTCTAACCAAGCCATCATTTCGGGATAATTGTATTGTGAATTCATAGCTTTTCATTTTACAAAGGCTCTGCATAATTTTTGTCAATAGTTGCGTTGAGGTTGTAGGCTCTTGGTTGTGGATTTGCTTTTTGAGTTGATGGATTTGGCAAATTGATTTTAAATTTTGGCGTATTCAACATCCAGTTTCGTGCAGCTGCTTGCCAATCTTTCATTTTTGTTTTGCCTCCAATGAGCCAACCGATGCTGGAGTAATAATTAAAAAATCGCTCTGCTTCAAATTCTGTGAAATTCTGAAACTTGAAAAATTCTTTGACTGATTCCAATGGTGGCGATTTTACTTTTTCTTTTTTGGCGGAATTTTTTTCTTTTTGTTCCGCAGTTTCGTTTTTTAAAAATAAATCCTCATTAAAATTTTGAAAATTGGTGTCTCTATCTATGTTTTTATCGTTTTTTAATGTTTGTTTATTATTATATATATAAGGCGGTTCATTAACCTGTTCAGCAACATTACTATTGACAGATTCATTTTTTGGTTTGCTTGGTTTAAAAAATAGTCTGGTTGGGTCATTATTTGAACTGGTTGTATCTGAACTATTTTGACTAAAATTATTTCCTTCCGAAAAATTCATCATAAAAACTTGTGTTCCAGAATAGGGATTATAAGATGGAAAATAATCTAAAAAATTCAACCGTTGGAGTTCTTTTATGCACTTGTGATAGGTTGCTTTTGATGCAATTTTGCTTCCTTTCATCATTTCGTCTCTGGAAATTATGATTGGATTTTTGAACCGATTGACATTCCAACATTGGAAAAGAGCTAAATACAAACTTATATGTGTTGGGTTAAGTGAATTTTCAAGCGCAATGCGATTGAAAAAACCTGTGAGGTGTTTGATATAATTCATCGTACCAACCATTTAGGATTGAATAAATTGGGAGTTGCTTCGACTTTGTTAGTTTCTAATACTTTCTGTAAATCAGCATAAGCATAGAAAATGATACCGCCAACTTTGGTGTAGGACAGTACTCCATTGATGCGAAGATTTTGTAAAGTCCCCGGAGAAATGTTTAGCAACTTTCTGACTTCGGAAGATTTAAGCCATTGTTTTTGCTGTTGCGGTTTTGAATTAAACATTGCGTTTAAATCAGAAAGAAGAAGTGTACGGAATTCGTTCAAATCTTCGCGAGTAATAACTTCGATTGCCATAACGTGAGTTTTTATATTGTTATGGCACAAAATTGTGGGTTTTGAATAGATAAAAATCACAACGGGGTTCGTGTTGTGAACGATTTTTGATTAAATCACATCATCTGAATTATCCATTCGCTTAATCAAAGCTTCGTTTAAAGCGGTTATGAATTTTGTTCTTTCGGCTTTACGTACTCTGATTTCTAGGAAAGTACGGCGATATTGTCCTAAATCAATTTCGAAAATATGCTCAAAATATTCGGCAATATCTTTTAGATCTGCCACACCATTATTGAAAACTCCTTCGGAATGTAGCGCATATAAAAGTTCAGTTAATGCAACTTTTGACCCAGTCCAAGCCATTTTTACGTTCGGTTTGCGTTGTGATTTTTCGTTATTATCTTTATTTTCAATCATAATTAATTGGTTTTCTAAATACAATTGGATTAAATCATTCGCTAAAATCTTGGCTACTTTGTAATCGTGAGAGGTCGAAAAAGTCTTATCAGTTTCAAAATAATAACTATTTACAGAAAGTTTGATATCAAATTTTCCTCTCAAAAAATACTTGTAATCGAGATAAATATTCCCAGTTCTGTAATATTTATAAAACTCTAATTCGTTGTCAAAAAAAGCTTTTAACTTGATTAATTCATTGTTGTAATACTTTTTTAAAACACGAGTTCCACCATTGGGCTTCTTCATTTCGATATTAAAAATCGTATTGTAATAAATTATTTTTGAAGTGAATTGAGGTTTTATTTCTTTGAAAAATTGAATCTCTTCCTCATCTGATTTAAAATTGGATTTCTGGATTAAAATCTTCAATTTTTCTTTAGATTTTATGCTAACTTCAATTGCTTTTTCACTTTTTAATATAGGGTTGTCTATCTCTAAATCAATGAAATTAAGTTGTTCGTTGAGGTCTATTAGAAGTTTGCTGATTTTTTGAATCACTAAAAATTGATTAGAGTTTTAAAACGTAATTTTTGCAGAGCTAATTGCCAGATTAGAACTAGCCCTAGCAACTAATTTTCCATTATTTTGATTTGTAACTACAGCATTGAAATGAATAATTGTTTTTCCTAATTTGATTAATTCTGTTTAATTTTATCTAAAAAATAACTTCACATCTTCAATCTATTTTATAAATCCATTTGGTATAAGTTTTTTGGAACAAAAAGTGAAAATTTTAAAAGATGGCTATTTTTATGTATGTCCGTTTTAAGGTTCTATGATTAGCGTTAATTTATATTTTATTTTGTTTGTAGAGGAATTTAATTTGGAACACAATCCCGATCCTTTTCCTGTAATACAACCACTTTTTGAACAAATTTTGCCTTCAATAGTGGCATAATTTTCATAGCAAGAATCGGGTTGTCTTTTTATAATTTTTGATTTGATTGGAATTAAGAAGGTGTTTTCAATCCAATAACAATTGTCAATAGTGAATTCTTGAATGCTGTGATCTTCTTTATTAAGTTCAGGCAATGCCATCAATATGCCTTTCGGAATTGGGTTTCGGAGCGAAAATGTTAGCGTGGAATCTTTGATTGTTTCTGGTTGTTCTTTGAGTGTAATTTTCTTTTCTCGCACACTTAGTTTCCATATTTTTTTCTGCAGAAATTTAGCTCTTTTAGTTGCGGTAAACGATTGCAAGTAGGCTACATTCAAACAATTTTCTGGAACACAATCAAATGTTTCTGGTAAATGAAATCGCTTCGTGGCTTCACTATTGGCAGTTGTAATATCAATTTGGTACCGATTTGGATGCAATGCCATTTCGGTTAACATATCGCCATCCAACAGCCAATAATAGGTTTTTCCTTGTACTTCAAAAGGAAGTTTTGTATGGTCAATTGTAGCGCTTTTATCAAATAAATAAAAAGGTTCTGAAGCAATTTTTATTGATTTCCCTCCAATTTTTACTGATTTGGGAAGTATAGGTTCACCCTTGTATTTTATCGTTAGATATATTCCTGAAAAATTTTCTAATTCATCGGGTAATTGAAAACCATACAAAAAAGTGTTTTTCCAATTTTGCTTTTTTTGAGAAAAAACTCCCAATGTTAGCATTAGGAAGAAAATCAATAATTTAGTGCGCATAATTTTTTAATTTATCGAGTAACAGAAATCTATACAAAAAAGCGTTACTTCAATTTTGTTTTTTTATGATAGAATTGAGTGATGTAAAAATCCAAATAGGTTAATTTTAATTGAATATTGCGCTAATTAAAATATCCATTTCTTTATCATTACCCGATTTTCTAACCAAAGTTGTGCTGTACTTTTGACCCGGTCTTTGATTTAAAATATCACTTAACTTAATATCATAAAACTGTCCAGAAAATTTTCCGTGCTGAAAATTGTTTCCTTCGTCTTGATTGGGATTATCTTGTTTTACCAAAAAAGCATCGGAACCACCAATTTTTCGGTTTTGCAATCTGGTCCAAATTCTCAAAAAGCCATTGGCTCTGTCGTTTGCATTGATATTCTCAAAAGTTACGGAAGTTATTGGGTTTTGTACATCTCCTTGGTTTTGATAGGTAGCATTATCTCTATTTACGTTCCATACGGTTTTGATGTCCTCTCCTCGGCGGTTGTGTTCTGCACTTCCGTCTAAGATTTCAAAATCAATCCAACCAAAATTATTTCCACCTTTCATAGTTAAGGATTGTAAATTTATGGTCAAATTTTTAGTGCCATTTGCAGGATTGGTGGTACAAACGTGTGATGGTAGTTCATTAGCATTGCAATTGGTAGCCGCTATATCGCCATTCAAAAAGCGTAAGGAATAGCTAATGGGAGCACCCAATTCTAAAGGATATTTCTTGTTTTGGTCGCAAATTTCGTTTATCATTTGTTGAATAGCTGGTCCCACTTGGTCATAAGAATTCATTACTCTTACTGGTTGGCTTGAACCATACAAGAAAATTTTAAACGTGGTTTCGTTTAATTCCTTTTTTTCTTCGGCAGAAAAATTGGCACTAGCTCCCCAACCGCTACCCGAAAAACCGGCTTTTAATTTTTCTTGATCTAATGATGATTCAAAAAATACCAACAATTTTGCCCCGTAGGTAATACCATCAATCACAACCAAATCCTGATTATTATTCAAATTGGAATCTGTAAAATAATTTTTACCACTGGCTATTTGCGCCGTGAACACTGGATAAAGATAAGTAACCAAACATTTATTTTTGGTAGAAGATTCGTTGTAGCCAAAGGTAGCGGCAGCACTATAGGCACAGCCACTGTATGAAACGCCGGCAGCAATTTCTAATTCGGTTTTGGAGTTTACAATTTTACTTTCGTAGTATTGCCCAGCACCAGTAGGTCTTTTGACAAATGGTGTGTTTAATAAATCGGTCATAGCATCTGCTAATGTGGTTTCGTCTGGAGAATCTACTTTTATTGATTTAATACCTGGAATGTTTAACGATATTGGGTTTCGGGCATCGGTAAGGTTGTTATAATTTCCTTTTTTAAACTCGTCTAAATTGTAAATAGCACCCAATCGCAAATATTTTAGATCATCGGGATTCAGTATGTCTTGATTCAAATTAGTAACGTCTAATTTGCGGTATTCGGTTTTACAAATTTTATCGCCGTCAATTTTTTCTTTTGATCTAACTACTGGATTTTTGAAACTATTTCCACCATTGGTATTTGCAGGTTTTCGGACAATAGTTTTGGTAACATCGTTTAACATCAATGCTGCTTTCAATCTGCCCGTTTTCAAGATATAATTGGAAGTTTTAAAGTTTTTGTTTGCCAAACTAGTACCGATGCGAGGATTTTGATTTGGTAAAGGAGAATTGTTGTTGCTTTTTACAACATCTATTCTTCCGTCATTCCAATAGATTGCTCCTTTATCAAAGGTATTCATTCGTTTCCAACCTGATTTGTCGCTGTCTTTTTCATCAGATGTTGGGAAACCTAGTTCGCCTGTTTCATAGCCCATTTCGCCCCATTTTTTCATTATATCTCCATAAATGGCATATACTTGTTTTGTGTTTGGGTTGTAATAAATCCAGCCGTTTTCAAATCTTAAAAAATAACCTCCAGCAGCGGCAGTTGGTCTCATATGTGCCGATTCGGAATGTACATTACCTAAGTTTAATTGCTTGGCTTTGTCTAGCATTTGCTGCTCAATGTTGTTTGAATTATTTCCTGCGCCTAATCTTTGGCTTCTTATTTGGGCATTTATAGAAATGCTTGTTGATAAGACAAATAAGAATAATACGATTGTTTTTTTCATTGTTTTTGAATTTAATTGTGAATTGTTTTTATCTACATTGATTGAATTCGTTGACTATATTCATCCAAACTTGTTTTCTTTTAGTTTCCCCTTGGTTGACAAAAGCATAAAAGAAGTCTTTGTCTTTACTTTTTATTTTAGAGGATAATTCTGGACAGTTTTGAAGATAATTACTTACTTTTTCATCAAATTTTGGAATAAATTTATCGCTTTGGGCATTATAGATTTCCAATTTGTTTTGTGGTAATTGAACAAATAATTGCATTTCTTTGGTCACTTTACCGTCGGTACTTTTTACTAAAAATTCATTTTCATACAATTGCAAATCGCTATTATTTGGGGTGAGTTGTTTTACAAATCGCAGGGCATTCCCGCCCCACATATCATTGCCTTGTAGTAGTTTGACATAAAATTTACTTCCATTAAAATATAAATAGTCAATTTCATTTAGAGGATAATTATGGTAATTATTACTAGTCCCTTCGGCAAAATTCACATAGCTGATGTTGCTGTATTGATCAAAACTTTTAATTTGAACTTTCCCGTTTAATTCAACTCCTGTCGTTAATAATAATGTTGCAGGTTGTCCTCCCATATCATTTACACCTGCATAATAAGGTGTACCACAAGAATGAAATAAGAAAATCAAAATCAAGGCTAATACTATTTTTTTATAAATCATAGCTTATTATTTTTTTTCATACGCTCCTGTATTTGGACTGTAGAGTATAGTCCCACCTTCAAATTTTTGAATAGAGATATTATCTCGTGAAGGGATTTCGTCTGAAATTGGGAATCCTAAATAACCTGCTTCCCAATTTTTAGAAGCATAATAATCAAAGAAAGGTCCTTTTTTGATTACAAAAGCAGTAATATGGTTATCGACTACAAGATTTGGATTTTCATAAATAAAACCGTTTTGAAATTCTGCAAAATGGTATCTAAACTTTTTTGGATAATTTTTATTAGCCGTAACCAAATCACCTAAATACGAATCAATGCCACCTGTTGCTCTCCATTTGGTGTAAAGCCCATTTTTTTCTCGCATTGTGTTAAAAATCACTTTATATGGACTTGCTTTGGTAGAAATTGCAGCACCAAACTCGAAATATTGCACCGAATTGTTGTTTTTGATGATTTCATCACTTACTGGATAACCTAATTTTCCTGTTTCCCAACCTTCTTTTTTCCATACTTCGGCAATCAATTTTGGAACAGCATAAGTTCCTAAATTTGGGTGGTAGTAGATGGCACCTCCTTCAAAAAAATTAAAACGACCATATCCATCGGGTGTGGTTGTTTCGTCGGTTGTTGGAAATCCTAAAAAGGAGTTTTCCCAACCCAAAGCTGCCCATTTGTCTTTAATAGCACCGTGTACTTCGTGGGCTCCAGTTGCGGGACTCCAATAAATACTTCCTCCTTCAAAATGTTGTCCAGCTCCGTTTTTTTGAGGTGTTCTAAACTCATCTGATGTTGGTGCTCCCAAAAAATATTTTTGATTGACACTTTCTCCTCTTCCGTTTTTTCCTTTAATAATATCTCCATTGAGTAGTGATGTATATTTTTTGAAAATATCCCCCCAAACCGCAAATGCTTCAGAGGTGTTTGATTTGCAATAGATTGCCGAAGTCATATCAGAAAAATCAACATAATAAACAAACTTGCCTTGGTCGGAAGCAGAAAGTGGTTGATAGTTTAGCTCGTAACTAGATGTTACGGGTTTTAGATTTAATTTTTTGGCTTTTTCAATAATTTTTATTTTAACATCATCTAGGTTAGATTTTGCTTTGCCTTGTGCCATCAAACCAGTTGATATTAGGCTTATTAACAGTAATAAAGAGGTTGCTTTTTTCATTTCTTTTGCTTTAAATTATAAAAATTCTATTTGTGCTGTTTTGTTCGAAACCAGCAATTTTATACTGGATGATATATTGATGCTTTTTTGGGGTAAATTTTCGGTTAGGTCAATTTCAATGTGTTTTAAAACTGTTTGGGCTAATTTTTTCTTCAGTTTATAATAAATTCTGAAATCATTGCATTGTATGAATTTTTTATTAATTCTGAAATCAGAAGTAGATGCTACTTGCTTTAGATAATTCAATCCGGGTTCATTTACTTCCAACTCAATTGATTTGATGGATTTGAATTTCCGAGGATATTTATGATTGCCGTAAACAATTTTGTTGAAATCGGTTGGAGAAATACTTTTCTTAATTTCATCATCTGTAAAACCAAGCATTTTAAGTTCTTCTGCACTGTATTCAAGAATAGAAAATTCCAAATTGGTTTTATTTTCTTTTAATTTCAGTGCATCATACCACAAGTGTTTTTCAGTATCAGATTCTATATATACTTTTTCAATTTCTACTTTTGAATTTATATCTTTTATGCTATCCAAAACGCCTATTTTTCTCGATTTGAATTCGATTCCAATATCATTCAAATGGTCTCCAAATTTATTGTTTCTTGAAGGTAGTAAAAATTCAATAGTGGCAAATTCGCCTATAAAATATTTTCCAGTATACTCGTCGGTTGATGTTTTAGTGGTGTTTTCTTTAGATACAAACAAAGTATCTTTCACAAATGAATTAGAAAATAAAGCGGTATAATCTTCTTCTTTAATACAAATAAAAATAGTGTTGCAATCTATGTTAGATTTTGCTTTGCCTTGACCCATCATACCGGTTGATGTTAGGTAAACTACTAGTAAAAAAGAAGTTATATTTTTCATTCTATCGTTGATTATAAATTTGAATACTACTTATTTTGTCATTATAGTTAATGTGGTAAGGGTCACCTTCTATGGTTTTTAATTGGCTGTAATCTTCGTTGCTCCATCTTTGCATATTTGTTCCTTCTTGCCAATAGCCATCTAAAGTAGCATTGTATCCTGAAAAATTATCGTTCTCAAAAATTTGAACTTCATATCCTTCGGGAATCAGTATGCTACTAATTCTATCATTCCAATCGCTCCCCATTTGTTGTAAGGTATAAGTACCTGTTTTTAGCACTAATCGTTTTCCTTTAAAATTTTCGTGTTCAAAAAGCCAAATTTCATCTCCTTTTGGGTTAAATAGTGCCACACTATTTATAATATTGTCTGACACCTTTACCGTTGGAATTGATTTATCTTTTAAAAGTTGGTTTGAAACAGTTCTACTTTTTTGTGCATAAGTGTAATTTACCAAAAGAACAAATACTATAAAAGTTAGCTTTTTCATTTCTTTAATTATTAAAACTACCTGTTATTTTTCCAGATGATTTTCCGGATGGTTTTGTTTTATTTTTATTAATCTCATACAGTTCTCCTTCAAAAGTTCCTGTGATTTTTTTACCAGAAACTTTTAAAGTTAAAGAACCCCTAATTTGATAGGCTTTATCCTTTATCTGCAAAACGCCTGCTTTCTTATTATCATTTATAGAATAAGTTCCCGTTTTTTTGGTAGGAGCGATTAAACTTATGGTAACATCGGGTGTTGTATCTAATGTTAGATGCGACGAAATAAGCAAGCCTTTTTTAGGGTCTTCTATGATAGATGCTACTTCGTTTGACGTTTTTCCATTCATTGTGAAGGTAATTTTGCCAGGCGCTTTTTGTAGTTCTTTCAGCATTTTGTCCACTTTTGGATCTCCTGTTTGTGCATTTGCATAAACGGCAAATACCAATGCTATTAAAATTATTATTTTTTTCATTTTTTTTGATATTAGTTATGTTATTAATTTGTGTTTTTTGATACCCAAAGTTCTACTGGAAAATTAGTAGGAACTGCTGAACAGATACTATTACTACCAGCATAACCTCGAACTGAAAAACCTCGAACGCCAACTCCTCCAGCTTGAAAAACAAACTCTTCCCAGCGACTTTCACTGATTGAAAAGGAACACATTGTTTTGTCATTTACATACCAATTACCTGCTTGCAAATTTTCTAAATACTGTTTGTTTAAAAATGCAGATACCAAAGCTGTTTTGGGAGCCAATCCGTTATAACTTATTGTAGCTTGTATGGTGTAATAATTGGTATTGGTACTATTTACTAAACTGTAATTTGTAGCCACCAATGAAATGGCATTGCTGGTAACGTTTTTAACCCAACAAGGAGATAGATATCTTGTGTTCGTAATTAGATTTTCAGTGCAACCCGTTTTGGGAACGATACTTTGCGAGCTAACTTCCAGCAAATGATTGTCTCTGTTTAGAATTTCTTCGACTTGTTGAATACTAAATAGATTTTTAGGAAAATGAATATTTACCAAAAGCGTATCCTTTGTTAAAAGACTAGCAGTGTTGTTTTTGCCAATATAGGTTTCTTTTAAATTCACTTTGGGTTTTTCAATGCTTCTTGTTATTCTATTTTGTGCAGTAACCCCTTGAAAACTCACAGCACAAAGAATTAGAAAAATTATTTTTTTCATTGTAATTAAAATTTGATAGATTACTCCGTTTGTTGAAATACGAAACTAAAATCGCCCCAATATCTATCTAACATAGCACTATTTGGATAAGCTTGATCTGCAGTTAGTTTATAAGTAAGTCTATCAATTTTGATGTTGTTGCAACTAATTGGAAATACAGCTTGAACATTATTATTTGCATTACGAGAATAAAGGCTTCTGTGTTGTATTGAAAAGCAATATTTTTTATTTTTTTCAAGTTTAACAACTGGATTTACATCTAAAACAGTTTCTACACCAGCCGTTTGTGCTTGTATATAAAATGTTTTTAAAGGCACTTGTGTAATGGCATCCCAAAGGGTTAAGCGAGTTGGTACATTTGAAATAACTTGTGGCATACGAATTTTGAGTGCTTTCATATTTCCATTGACTAATGGTGTAAACTCTATGCCCGATTCTCTATCTGCTCCTGTAAATTCTGTAGTATTTTCGTTGTATTTAGACTGAGTGAGAAAAGAAGAAAGAAAATTTTCTTCCTGATACGTTACAGGTGTTGCCTCATCATCTTTGCTACAAGAGAAAAGGGAGAAAATAATTACGAATAATGTGATTGTTTTTTTCATTGTTATTATTTTAAGTTAATTTATTACTATTACTCTGTTTGTTGAAATTTGAAATTTATATCCCCCATAAATTCATAACCACCGCCATTTGTTTCTGGTAGTACATCTAATGAATAAGCATATCCCGTTTTATTAAACCCTGTAATAGTAATATTCCCTGAAGTTACTGGATAAGAAACTTCATTTTGATCCGCTCTTGTATGTTCGTAAAGGTAATTTGCGCCAATCGAAATGACATACTCTTGATTTTTTGTAAGTTCTAAATCAGGTATGGTTGTGCTAATTTCAGTACCAGCTGTAGCTACATTTATAGTTGTTGAATAAATGGCAGTTCCAGTAGCCTTATCCCAAATTTTTACTACAACATTATTATCCGCTGAAGGAAGTTTTACAAGAATAGCTTTTATTTTGCCTTTAACCTTCGGTATAAAACTATATCCAAATGCTTCTGCACCTGTATTTACGAGTGTTGTAGCATTTTGACTAAACCCCGTTGATGTGAGAAAACCAGATAGTGGGTTTTCTTCTTGATACGTTACTGTTGCTGGCGTATCATCGCTTTTACTACAAGATAAAAGCGAGAAAATAATTGCGAATAATGTGATTGTTTTTTTCATTTTTTTTATTATTTAAATTATTGTTTACCTATATAAAAATTCCAAAAAACAATTGTAGCGGAATTTTCACCAAGAGCACCTTCAAGCCTACCAGCTTAACTTGTTTTATTATTGTGTTTTTATATTTTTCGCTTTAGCATCTACAGGAGGAAATGGTTGCGGATTAAGTGCTTTAGTGCTACCTGCATTATTCTTAGTTGATTTTAATTTTTGAATACTTTTCTGTTTTTCTGTATTTGTTATTTCATTAGGTCTTGCTTGCTCTTCTACTGGATGTTCTTCATCTTCGTAGCCACCCACTTGTTCTGCCTTAGAAGAGTTGGTTTTCAACTGTTTTACATTTTTATCTACAAGTAAAGGTTTTGTACTAGTTACATTTTTTTCCCCTGATTGTGCGTAGGTAGTTGCAAATCCTGCAATTAATAGTGTACTAATTATGAATACTTTTTTCATTTTATTTTGTTTTTGTTTTATTGTTTTATAATTTTTAAACTGCTTATTTTGTCATCCCAAAAGTGGTCGAGTTCTTTATAATCGCCTACCCACAGATGTTCTTCACTTTTTTTGCTCCATATGTTGAGTGTTTTGGTGCCATAAAGCGCCATTGATGTTCCCAAAAAATGATCTTCCAGATATACTTCCATCACATAGCCATTGGGTACTTTTATACTGCTAATGCAATTGTTCCAACTTTCCCCAAGCCGGGTTTGTGTATAGTTTCCTATCGATAGTATTTTTACTTCTCCTTTAAAGTTGGCTTCCTTATACAAAAATATTTTATCGCTATTAGGGTTAAAGACTAGTAAGTTCTTGTTAGAAACGCAACCTCCTGGCAGAATGGTTTTGTTTTGCGCTTGTAGCTGTAGGGCAAAAAGAACACTTATTAGTACTATTATTTTTTTCATATTTAAGAAGAAACTATTATTTTTTTAAATCGAACGTAAAGATGTGGCAGAATTTTAATTTTTTAATGTCCCAATAATTGAAGTGTGGCTATTGCTATTTGAAATGAGAAATAAGCAATAAACTACCTCGGGTTAGAGTATAGAGGTATTAGCGAAATAACAGCCACATATTGCTTCACCTATTCGCTGGCACTCGGGTCACAGATTTTCAAAAATCTTTTTAATCTGTGGCAAAAAAAAATCGAAGCAATGCTTCGAGGAATTAATTAGTTAAGTATTTATTAATTGTTATAGAAACTAGTAGCTAGTCTTGTTTTTTAAACATATAACTTTTCCCAACCACAACTGACAGTATTCCTATAGCAATCATTAGTACTAATCCTGGTATTTCTTTCCAACTGATAATTACTGCTTTTTTGGGCTCGTTTTTTGGATAAGCTACCTCGATTTTTTCATCTATTTGATAATTGAATAAAACAAAAATTTGAGGCGATTGACTATAGCTTTTAATAGTTTGATTGTCATTGGTAATAAACTCAAAAAAAGGACTTTTGCCAGATAAGGATCTATTATTTTTTACCATTCGAGCGCCATTTCTGCTTACTTTGTAGCCAATTACTTTGGCTTGTGTTATTGTTCCTGTAAACGGATAGGTTACTATTTTGAATAAACCAAAACCCCAAAAACCTGTTATGGCAAGTCCTACCAGTAGCATTACAATTCCTATTATTTTGGGATTATTGGTTTTCATATATTCAGCAATTAATATTTTATCAGTTTTTCAACACCTATTTTTGTGCTAATGAAATAGACTCCGTTAGTAAATGAAGAAATATCCATACTATTTTCTCCTTTAAGAAGGTTGCCTGACTGCATTATTCTGCCATTAATATCAAGCAGTTGAAAGTTGATAATTTCGGGAGACACCACAGTAATGCTATTTGAAGTAGGATTAGGGTAGAGAACTAGATGCAGTTTTGGTTGTTCAAAAGCGTTGGTTGCCAACACGGCAGTATTTGCACCGCAACCATTAAGAGCCTTTAATCCCCAGTTTGCATTGTTTACAATATTGTTGCCAAAAGTGGTTAGATTGCTTGCATTACTAGTGGTACTGATTACTCGATAGGTGCTGCTATTAAAACTGGCGCTATACTGAGTACAATCAAAATTGAATGTCCAAGCTAACCAACCAATATTTCTACTGCAAGCTTCGGTTAGAATTTGAGGATAAAGCGTATATAAACCCAAATCGCCACAACTGGCATCATCTTGATTGTTTGCAATTTCTCCTAAAACGAAACACACATTGGTATTTTGAGCTTCGTTTAGTTTTGATTGCACTTGAGCAAGAGTAGAAGCATAACCACCCCAATAAGCGTGAGATGAAAAAATAAGATTATGTTGTGGGTCGCTGGTATTCATACTTTCGGCTATGGATAATAGTTCGGTTGATGATTGTCCGCAATCGGGTGCATCAATCATTATTGGAACAGTAACTCCTGCATTTCGCAAAGTGTTGATGGCGGCATTATAATTGGTTTTAAAATTATTTAAAGCGGTGGTTTGGTTTCCTGTCCATCGCACATAGTCGAATTCGTTTGCTAGATTTATTATTATTCTAGCTTTATTATTTTCAATTAAATTTAGAACTGCTGGACTTGTCCAAAAATTCATAACTGCGGTGTTAAAATGATTCCAGTCTGTATGGCAAGTAATATAAGTGTCATCGTGAATGCTTAAAATAGGAATCATATTTTTAGAAATGCAATAAGCCACCATATTATTTAGATGACCATTAGCTACATACCCATTTACGGTTCCTGGTGTTCCTCCGCTTGCAGGCTGATCTCTCCAACTTTGACCGTTGGTGTACCACGGAATTCTAATAGCGTTAGCTCCCGTAAGTGCTACTTGATCGATATAGGCTTGGTATTGTGCTGGATTGCTTAACGAGATACTCCCTTCGTTAATAATTGGATAATTAACACCTCGCAACACAACCGTTTGACCTGCAGGAGTTGTTAAGTTATGACCTACAACCTTCATTGTGGTTTGGGCCGATGCTACTAATTGGAATACTAAAAGAAATAAAAATTGTTTTTTCATTGGGGTGAACGTTTTTTTTGGTTTTAAAAGTTTCAAGTTGAAACCAAATTTTAATAGTAGCAAATTTAATTTTAAATGTATTAATTTATCAATAAAAAAAGTAAACTGCAGGTTTGGGTTATTGAACGGAGAACTAAAAAAGACACAACTCTCATTGTGCCTTTTCATAAAAAACCTAACTTTATTAACCTACTTAAGCTTATCTTCCAAAGCTTTTAATCTCGCTTTTAATTCTTCGTTTTCTTTACTTAATTCCTTAACAGCTTGCACTAACGGCACTACAAATTCGGCATAACGAAGTTTGTATAATCCTTCTCCGTTTTTTGGAGCTTCTACACCGTTAAAATCATAACCTACACTTTTGGCTGCTGCCTCTACATCTTGTGCTAAGAAACCTGTTTGAGTAATTTTCTCAATATCATATTTTTCAGGATAATCTGCCGATTCGTCTTTTTTGCCATTCATTGCCAGTTCGTATTGTTTTTTAATGTCTAAATGATACGTAACTGGTGTTAATTGTTTAATAAATGCCAATCCAGGTACATTTTCTTTAACATCCGTTTTTATGCGTTTGTCGGAATACGTTCCCCAATTTACTTGCCCACCAATGGAAGTAACTGAGTGATTTCCAATGTTTATTTGGTTTGAAGTGGTTGTATTCCAGCCTGTATCGCTACCTAGACAGGTAACATTATTAACATTGTTTGGTAAAAATTTCCCTGATGCACTACCAATAGCAGTGTTTTGAAATCCTGTTGTATTTGAAAATAAAGATTGATCCCCAATTGCAACATTATTATATCCAATTGTATTATATGTTAACGATCCATTACCATTAGCGACATTATAATTTCCTGTTGTATTAGAAGATAAGGAGTGATAGCCATTAGCAACATTACTATATCCTGTTGTATTAGAATATAAGGAGCGATAGCCATTGGCAACATTATTAAAACCTGTTGTATTAGAATATAAGGATTGATAGCCATTAGCAACATTATCATAACCTGTTGTATTTGAGTATAAGGATTGATTGCCATTAGCTACATTTTCATATCCTGATGTATTATACGTTAATGATTCTTTACCATTGGCAACATTATCATGTCCAGTTGTATTATCATATAATGAGAAACTTCCATTGGCAACATTATTAGTACCTGTTGTATTTGAAGTTAGTGAAAAACTACCATTTGCAACATTATCAAATCCTTCTGTATTAGAATCTAATGAATTATACCCATTGGCTACATTTCTTTTTCCAGTTGTATTTGAATATAAGGATTGATAGCCATTAGCAACATTATAAAATCCTGTTGTATTAGAATTTAAAGAATGATAGCCAAAAGCTGTATTTCCATTTTTAACTGTATTAATTACATTATCAGTAGTTTCAATTATCCCAGCTTTTTCATTGTTTACTTTAAATTGTAATGCATTATCATCAGTTGTTCCAATAAACTGCGTTGCAGGGTCAATATTGCTGTTTCCTGTAATTTTCCAAGAATTATTGCTTGTGGTAGATGCTGCAGTATTTGCAAATAAGGCATAAGGCACGCTTAATAATTGCTCGTTTGAAACTATAGTATAGTTAGTTCCGCCTGTTGGGTCAATTTCGCATTTTATTTTTTTGCTATACGCATTAGAATTCATAGCTGTTGCAAAATCGCCCGAAACTAATGTTCCTTCACCAACTTTAAGCGAGAAAAGTCCATTAGCATTAGTTGTTACTGTATGAGTTTCTACAAATTCAGCATTTTCGGTGGACATCACTACCGATATAAGTGAAATTTTAACTCCAACCGGTTGGTTCGTAATTAATTGATTGCTAGAATTTCTCACTATGGCTTGGAAACTAAATTTATTAGGTGCTTGAGCATTTGCATTTAGAAAATAGATGAAAGAGCAAAGAAGAAAGAGTTTTGTAATTGTTTTCATTTTGATAAAAGTTTATGGGTTTTTAAGTATAGAAGTAAACACTAAATTGATTTTTAAATACGACTAATAACTATTCACTAGTTACTAAACACTAATTCTTAATAATTTTAAAAGTCTTTAAGGTTTTGTTATTGTCAAATACTTGAAGGAAATAGTTAGCATTTTGTAGGTTTTCCATAGTGATATTAGTTTCTTGTTGTGTAATTTTCTGATTAGCAATGCTTCGTCCTTGAATGTCATACAAGTTATAGTGCAAGTTATCTATCGAATAGTTTTCAATTATTAAATTGATATTCGACGAAGTAGGGTTGGGATATACTATTGCTTGTAGTATAATGTTTGGAAAATCGTCTGTGCCAAGTGTGAAAATTTCAAAAGGTTGTTGTACCCCTTGCGAAACCGAACCGTTTGACCCAGTGGCACTCACATAATCAATCTGACCGATGGAGTAACTTATTTTTCCATTGCTTCCTGTGGCATCTCCTCCAGCAGCATTTAACGATTGTTGTGCATTTGCTTTTAGAAAAAAGAGAAAAGAAAATAGAAAAAAGAGTTGTTTTGTTTTCATATTATGAGTCATTTTTAGTTTATAACTATTTTACGGTTAACTATTTGCCCGTTTTCTAATTCGATTTTCAAGAAATAAACCCCTTTGTTTTCTATCGAAAATTGGTTGTTTGAAAGGGTTTTTACCATAATTTCTTTTCCTAAAATATCGAAAGCTACAATGTTTTTGATGTTTTCGGTAGTATCAATATTAAAAGCGCCGTTGGAAGGATTTGGGTATAATGAAAAAGAAACTGTTGCTAATTGATTATCGTTTAGACCTAAAATTTGTGTGCTTGTTGGAAGATAAATCCCTCCGTTTCCAGGATTAGTCGAAGTGATGTTTAGTCTATAATTAGTATATGTGTCGTTTGTAAGCGCAATATTGGCAATATCAAACCACATTCCAGCTCCGTTGTTTTCGTCATTCACATAAATTCTATCGATGGTTTTGTCTATCTGCATACCTCCAAGTTGTCCTGTACCTGCAACCACTGGGTTAGCTGTCGGCAAGTTATAAATGCCAAACCCATTGATACTATTGGTCATATTAGGATCGGCATTGATACTTGTATTTGGAGTAAGTGCCAAAATACTGTTTTGTTGCGGTACCGAAAGATACACTAACGTTGGTGCTTCATTAGCTGCAGAATCGTTATTGTTAGCAACCCATAATCGTCCGGTACTATCAAAAGCGATACCTTCGGGTTGAGAAAAAGCAGTAGTTATGGTTTTAGCTTGCAAAGGTGCAAACAAATTATCGTTACCTCCTCCATTGGTTGCCCAATCTGCCGAATTGGTATAAAAAGAGCGAAATGGTGCAGAAGCGGTGTCCAAATCGGCAGTTTTAATCACTATAATTCTGTTGTTCCAATAATCTGAAGCCCATAAATTGCCATTGGCATCAAAAGCAATATTAGCAAAATAGGAAGTTACACCTCCGTTACCCAAATCAATTCGAGTGGCATAATTTGAGGCTATTGTGTATTTAAAAATAGTCGTATTTCCCCAAGAGCCTTCCGAAACATATAGGTTTCCTGTTGCATCGAATGTTAAACCGACATAATCACTACTCAAATTGGCTACTTGCGACACATTAGCAATGGCACTTGCAGGATTGATACCATAATTTGGAAATTTATAAATGCGTTGGTTGGCATTTGTTAAACTGACAAACAAATCGTTACCAAACATTGCCACGCAGTTTGGGCTTGCATTTGTAGCTAATCCATTACCTAATGTACTAAAATTTATAGTGTACGTAGGGCTTTCTGCAATAGTTGTTGCCGATGTTGGCATATACGTTTTTACCGTATTATTTCCTGCATTAGTACCAAACTTAGGGACTATTAAAGCCCTGTTTACCAGCTGTGCATTTCCTGCTAAAAAAATGAAGAAAGCACAAAGAAGAAGGATTTTTTGAGTAATTTTTGTTTTCATAATTATTTTGATAATTTTTAAAATATGTCAAAAATAATTAGATAACTACCAATTAGTAAGCTATGAATAAGTCAAAGGTTGTTTTGGATTATTGAAATGCGAAAGAACGTGGTTTGTTCTATTTATGAATCATAATTTTGGTTATGTGTTTATTAAAATAAAAATATAAACTATGTGTCATAATAAGTGACGATAAAATACAACTATACTTTCTTAAACAAACTCAAAAATTCTTGTTTTTTATTACGGCTCAATGCTACATTTTTTCCGTCTTGCATAATAATTTCTCCACCTTCGCCACGAATGTATTGTTTAATGAATTTTAAGTTTACAATATGCGATTTATGAGCTCTAAAAAATAAGGAGTTGTCTTGCAAGACTTCTTCAAAATTAGCCATCGTTTTGCTTGCCAAATGTTTGGTTTTGTCATTCATAACAATGTAAGTATAGCAACTGCTGGCTTCAAGATACATAATCTCGTCAATTTTTACAAAGTGTAATCCTTCCTGTGTAGAAAGTGCAATAGTGTCTTGCATTTTGCCATTCACAAATTGGTGTAAATGATTGAGTTGGTCTTTAGAAATATGCATTTCTTCGGCTTTGAATTTTTCTAAAACGTGTTCAATGTCGTTATAATCTATGGGTTTTAATAAATAGTCTAAAGCATTTAATTTCAATGCCTTTATAGCATATTGATCGTAGGCAGTTGTAAAAACAACTTTGAAGGGGATCGTATCAAACTGATTGAGAACATCAAAACCGTTTAAGATGGGCATTTCAATATCTAAAAATACCAAATCGGGTTTGTGTTGTTCTACAAGTTCTTTGGCTTTTGTACTGTCTTGAGTTGTGGCTAAGACAGCAACATTTTTAAAATCGGAAAGCAAATGTTGTAGTGTGATGATACAATGATTTTCATCATCAATAATTAATACGTTAATCATATTTATAAATAAATTTGTAATTCTACTTCAGTTCCTGTGGCATTGTCTTGATCATCAACCAAATCAATAATCTTGAAATTATTTTTCGGATTTAACAAAATCAATCGATTAATTGTGATGTTTATTCCATACGATTTATGGGTTACTTGTTCTTTCTTTAGTAAAGCCGATGCTTTTCTACCGATGCCATCATCAATAATTTTTATGTTTAAAATACTGTTTTTCTCGTTTTGCACAACAATTTTTAGGAGTCCTTTTTCTTTTTTGTTATGCAGACCGTGCCAAATAGCATTTTCTGCAAAAGGCTGAATTATAAGAGGTGGTATTTTGATACTTTCAACTTCTAAATTTTTGTCATAAACTATTTCATAATCAAATTTGTATTCCAATCTCACTGCTTCCAACTCCAGATACATTTTTAAGGTTTCTAATTCTTTTTCTAATGTAATCGTTTCGTGGCGTGAATTTTCTAAAATATTTCGCATTAATTTTGAAAATGTAGTAAGATAAGAACTGGCTTCACGACTTTTTTGTTGAATAATAAAACTATTAATAGAATTTAAAGAATTAAATAAAAAATGGGGATTCATTTGTGAACGAAGCGTTTGCATTTCAACATCTTTTATTTTTCTCTTTAAATGACCTTTTATTTTTTCTTGTTTTACTAAATAGCGATTTGCAAAAAAACCAATAGATGCCAACAGCAGAAATAGAAGAATAAAAAACCAAAGCGAATTATAAAAAGGAGGTGTAATTTTCAACGTAATATTTAATGATTTTTTCTGCCAATTGCCAAGATTATCACCCGCCTGAATGAGTATGTCATAATTGCCAGGTGAAAGTTTTATCAAAGAAAGTTTGGGAATCGTCCCTAAATAATTCCATTTTTGCTCTCCTTTAAACTGATAGCGGTATATAATTTTTTCTTTTTCTGAAAAAGATAAGGAGGAAAATAAAATAGTTAATTCAGTAAATTTATAATCTAAATGGTACTCGTTTTTTTTGGAAAATAAATAAGTGCCATCTTTTATAATAGCAGTTAATTCTAATTTGTTGATTAATTTAGTTTTAGTAATATTATTCAAATCGATTATTTGAAGACCTTTATCGGTTCCAATCATTAATTTGTTGTTTTTGGAGGCAAAGTAGCCATAAGTAATATCATTAGTTACTAAACCGTCGATAGATGAAACGTTTACTACTTTATTGGTTTTAAAATTGTATTGATTTAACCCTTCGGCACAAGCAAACCAAATATTTCCTTTGGAGTCTTGAGAAATTCCTTCAATATGATCGTTTGCAACTTTGTACAAATCGGTATTTAAAGAATGTAAAATTTCGCCTTCAGGTGATACAATATTCCAACCGCCATAACCCGAAAAAATAATATTGTTGTTATTAATAAAAGCAATTCGATTGTAATAATCCGTTACAAATTTTGGGTTATTTTTAAATTGAATCAAACTATTAATCTGAACAAACAAATGTGTTTTATTATCAAAATACGATATACCATAATCTTTTGGCATCCAGCTTGCTAGCCAAATTCTACCATTGGGTGCAACCGCAATATCGTTAAATGTATTGTCAGACCAAAAGGATGAGGTATTCAATATATATTCTTTTTTTTCTTTAAATGAAACGGCATCATATACTCTAATCGCTCCTTTTGAAGGAATAATCCAAAGCAAATTGTTTTCATCAATCACTGCTTTTTTAAATGGAATTTTGGTGGATATTAGAAGTTTCAAAACGCCATTGGTCAAACTATATAACCCGTCATTGGCGGTTGCATACAATTGATTGTTTTTTAAAAACAGATGCTCAAATTCCGTCTTTATATTGGGAGATTGATACGCGTTCCAATGATTATTTTTGGAATATGAATAGATTTTATTATTTTTTGAAACACACCAAATTGTTGCTTCATTATCTTGAACTATTGAAACAATAGTTTTGGAATTGGGTATGTTTAAACTAACAATATCATCATTAATTTTAGATAACTTTACTAATCCTCTAGTGGTTGAAATCCAAAATAAATGAAGCACATCATCATAAAAAATATGATTAATTTCACCGGAAGTAGATTGGATAATCTCTTTAGTGTGTTTTGAAATATCATATTGATACAAGGTGTTTTTATCATAAAAAAATATAGAATTGGTATTGTCAACCAGTTTAAATTGCGATGTCAAATTTCGGCTTATCACTTCAGTTGAAAGTGTTTTCGAAATAGAATCATAAATCAATAATTTTCCGTCTAAAGTTGTAAAATAGATATAATTGCCAGTAACCGTTGCCGAAATTATTTTTGAGTTTGCCAATTCGGTATTGGGGTGTAATTGTATTGAATTACTTTTTTCGTCCCAAACAAAAAGACCGTCGTCAGTGGCAATAAAAAACTCTTTGCTTCTTGTTTCTAAAAAAGTTACATTAAGAGACGGATTACTATTTTTAGCAATAACAAACGAATATTTTTTTGAGTTAGAAAAATACTTCACACTATTCTGATCACTACACCAAACTCGATTTTTTCTATCAACATAAACATTGTCATAATGATCATTGTTAGGAATACTGTCATTATAGTTAACCTTTGCAACAATTTGAGGTTCTTGAAAAATGGAGTTTAAGTAACATAGTCCTTTTCCAGAAGAATAAAAATACAATTTGTTTTTACTTGTAAACAGATGGTTGGTCATATTTGAAAGCTGCGTATTTTTCACAAATCGATAACCATCGTATAGGCATAAACCCCGTTGTGTTGCAATATATAATTTCCCTTCTTTTTTAGTTGAAAAAAAAACGATGTCCGAAGGCAATCCATCAGAGAATTTTAAATTTTCAATTTTATAAGTACTTTGTCCAACTAAAACTTGAAATTTTAGTAAGAATAAAAAAATAAGAATAAAAAGTATTTTTCTGTACATAAAAAAGTAAAGTGTAAATTTAAGAATAACAACTTAGTTTTGTTTTAAAATCAATTGAAGTGAGGGTTTTAATTAGTGTGAGTAGCTGAATTCAATTTAAATAATTTTTTAATTTATATTTGCATTTATTTTTTTATTTGTAAATATATTGAATTTATCTCTCAAAATTTTCATATCCTCACTCACTTTCTTATCTAAAACTTTAGCGTAATGTTGAGTGGTTCTCAAATTTTTATGACCTAACATTTTGCTCACACTTTCAATAGGAACGCCATTTGTAAGTGTTACTGTCGTTGCAAAAGTGTGTCGAGCAATGTGAAAGGTTAATTCTTTTTCAATTTCACAAACTCCGGCTATTTCTTTTAGATAGGCATTCATTTTTTGATTTGACAAAATAGGTAGTAGTTTATCTTCATTGATACATTGTGGATGATTTTCGTATTTATCAATAATCATTTGTGTTACAGGAAGGATTGGAATTTTAGAAGCGGTTTCAGTTTTCTGTCTATGAGTAAATATCCACTTCTCACCATCAATGCCAATGCTTATATGTGACTTTGTTAAGTTTTTGACATCAATGTATGCCAAACCAGTAAAGCAGCTAAAAAGGAAGATATCACGTACCAAAGACAATCTTTCTGTTTTGAAATCTTTATTGATGATGTTTTGGATTTCTTCTTCAGATAAATAAACTCTCTCGACTTCTTTGACTTTGGATTTATAGTTTGCAAATGGATTTTTGTCTAGCCAGTCATTGGCCAGACAAAGCTTGATTATTTTATTGAAGTTCTTGATGTATTTTACTGCTGTATTGTTAGCGCAATTTCTAACACTTCGTAACCAAAATTCGTAATCTGTCACGAAAGCGTGATCTATTTTGTTTATCTCTATATCGGAAACTTTATATTTCCATTGCAAGAACTCAATAGTATGGCTCAACGAAGTTTTATAACGCTCTAAAGTTCCTGGTGCATATTCTTTGCCAACCAATTCTTTTATTTTGTTATTGTGGTCTTGGAAGATTGGGATTAGCATCCGTTGGCGTTGTTCGGTTCCCAATAATTTTTCTTTGAAGTTTTCAATCGTTAAGTTCTCGTTTCGGTGCATTAATTCCATTTGTGCATTAAAAACTTTCGTTTTCATCAAATCAAGGTAACTATTTATTGAACGAGCTTCTTCGGTTGTGCCTTTCATTTTGGATAGTTCGGACGACCATTTGGAAGTTTCGACAAACTTCTTGGTGCTGAACTCTAATCGTTTTCCGTCAACGGTTAAGCGCACATAAATTGGGAGTTGTCCTGCTGCATTGGCTTTTGTGCTTTTAGCATAAAAATGCAAAGTGATTTTTGTTTTCATAGTGGTAACCTTTTAATTCGTATTCAATTTAGTTTCAAAATCTACATTAAACAAGATGTTCAAATAGTAAACTTGTTGATGAACAAGTGATTGAACAGGTTGTTTGAAATTTTTAAAGGATTTAGCGAGACCCTATTTTTTGAAAATTCTAGGGTCTCGATTTTATCTCTTTAGTAATAAGATTAAATGAATATTTTGAATAGTGCATAAAAGAAAAAACCCCGTAAATCATAAGATTTACGAGGTTTTGATTCCCTTTGTTTTTCAACTGGCGGAGAAAGAGGGATTCGAACCCCCGGACCTGTTACAGTCAACAGTTTTCAAGACTGCCGCAATCGACCACTCTGCCATTTCTCCAATAAAGCGCACTAGTTTGTTAATGCGAGTGCAAATATAGAAGCTTTTTTTGTTTTTCCAAAAGGTTTGGGGGTAAAAATTTAATTATTTTTCAACCTCTTGATACTCTTCTATTTATTAGCTTTAATAAGTAACGTATTCTACTATTTCTAAACCATACCCTATCATTCCTACTCGTTTTATATGGTCTGAATTTGAAATAAGACGCAATTTGGATATATTCAAATCATGTAATATTTGAGCTCCTATACCAAAATCTTTTACATCCATTTTAATTTGTGGAGCTTGCACTACGCCATTTTTTTGCAACGCTTTTAATTCGCTTAATCTATCCAATAAGTTTAAGGTTTGAATTTCTTGGTTTATAAATAGCATAGCCCCTTTTTCTTGTGCATGTATCAAGGCAAACATATCGTCTAGTTTTTTATCGGCACTATGGGTTAGTGTACCCAAAATATCGTTGTTTATTTGGGTTGAATTAATTCGTGTAAGTATTGGTTCTCCTTGATTCCATGTGCCTTTGGTAAGGGCGAGATGGACTTGTTTGTTGGTTGTTTGCAGGTAGGCACGTAATCTATAGGTTCCAAAGCGTGTTTGTATTTCAAAATCTTCTTTTTTTACAATCAAACTATCGTGTTTCATTCTATAGGCAACCAATTCTTCTATAGAAACTAGCTTTAAATCGAACTTTTGAGCCACTTCTATAAGCTGAGGAAGACGCGCCATTGTTCCATCTTCATTCATGATCTCTACAATAACTCCGGCGGGTTTTAAGCCTGCCAATCGAGCAAAATCTATTGCTGCTTCTGTATGACCTGTTCGTCTTAAAACGCCTCCTTGTTTGGCTATAAGCGGAAAAATATGTCCTGGGCGTCCTAAATCGTGAGGTTTGGTATTTTCGTCAATAAGTGCTTGTATCGTCTTGGCTCTATCATGTGCCGATATGCCTGTAGTTACTCCATTACCTCGCAAATCTACCGAAACGGTAAAGGCCGTTTCCATAATATCGGTATTGTTTGTAACCATTGGATTTAACATCAACTCTTTGCATCTCGATTCGGTAAGAGGCACACATATAAGTCCGCGACCGTGTGTAGCCATAAAATTAATCATTTCGGGCGTAACCATTTCGGCAGCAGCCAAAAAATCGCCTTCATTTTCTCGATCGTCGTCATCTACCACAATAATTACTTTTCCTTTGCGGATATCTTCTATGGCTTCTTCAATGGTGTTGAGTTGTATGCTATTTGCATTCATGGGTTAAGTTTAATAGTCTGTAAAAGCTTTTTTTAGATGCTTATTATACGTAAAATACCCAATGATATAAAGTGGAAACATAAAATAGAGTAATGTGTAAACCTTATCTATAATTTGCTTATTGGATATTTTTTCGATTTCTTTTAGATTGGATTTTGAAATGGCCAAAAACACATAATACAACACCAACGATACAACAAATCCAAGTATCGTGATCACATTAATTTTATTAACCAAAGCATTACTTAATACAAAAGTAAGAATACTAAAAAACAACGTGATGCGTGCATGCAATTTATAATCGGCCAATAACGAACGTACTATAGTATAGCTCGAATCGTGCAAATTGTTGGTTTCGGCTAATTGTTCTTGGGTAATGCCTCTTTCGTTTAAAATAAGTAAAGCTTTTGTTCTATAATCAAAACTATAATTATTTTTTTTAGCGTATTTAACTACATTAATAAGTGTTTGAGTTGATAATTTTTCTAATTCGTACCACGCATCATCTTTGGTAAAAGCATAGTTTTCGATATCTACAAGCACAGCATTTTCATCTGGACTTTCTTGGTATGTATTGAGTCTAAGCAAGTTTTTAAACGAAGTACCTATTTGGTCTAAGGTTATTAAACCTCCAATATCGTTTATGGCTGTTTTGGTTAAATAAACCGCAAGAGGTATCAAGACTAGTGTTGAAAGCCAAACCCCAAAAAATGCAGGTATACCGCCTTCTTGAGCTACTTTTTTACCAAAGGTATTTACAAAGTGAAAAATAATAAATATCGCCATGGCAAAAACAATGGGTAATCCCATTCCTCCTTTTCTTATGATGGCTCCTAGTGGAGCTCCAATAAAAAACATGAGAATACATGAAAAAGCAATCATGAATTTTTCCCAAAATGATATCCAATGTAAGTTGATATTTTTTTGTTTGTTTTCTAATTCTAACTTTGAGGTTTCAATAGAAAAACCTGTATTTTCTATCGATGATTTGGCAATAGTAAGTATTTGAAGCTTTTCTGAGTCATCAAAATCTTTCAACATATTGTTATAGTCAAAATTTTCTGGCTTTGTGTTGTATCTAAATATACTGTTTACACCCGTGCGCTGGTACAAATTTTCTGATGATGAAATAATATCTTTCTTTAAATTGGTTTTGAGAGAATCTATGGTATACCGAAGTTGTCCAATAGTAAGCATGGTACTTGTACTTGTAATCTCTGCTTGGTTTTGGTCTGTTTGGTTAAGTTTTGTCAAGTCCATATAAATAACGTCTTTGGCAAAACTCGATTTTACAAACGGTTGTTTTTCTCGTTCTTCATATTTTTGAGGCAAAATATCTTCGTAATAATAGCCGTCTTTTAAAACAAGTTTTAACACATTTGAATCTTCGCTACTTATCAATTCTCCCGACTTGGCTTTGATAACTGTTTTATTTCCTTCGCCATTTGGCAATTTTACATGAATGGTTACCCCGCTTAATAAATTACCACTAGGCCCAGATTTTTTCTCAACCTTTATTGTGTACAAACCTATTTCGCTAAGTTGTCCTTCGCCAATAGCCATAGCAGGTTTTACTTGTGCCAAATGGCGTCTAAAATTGACAAATTTATATTCTGCAAACGGAATTACATTGTTGGCAAAAAAGAAAGAGATTACGGCTAGAACGCCAATAAAATAAACTAACGGACGAATGGCTCTTTGCAAAGAAATTCCAGAGGATTTCATGGCGGCAAACTCATAGTTTTCAGAGAGGCTTCCGTAGGTCATTATAGACGAAAGCAATACCGAAAGTGGCAACACCATAGGAACCAAACTTGGCATTTTGAATGTGAGGAATTTCATGATCAGACCAAAGTCTAAATCTTTTCCTGCCAATTCAGAGATATAAAGCCATACCACTTGGAGTATGAATATAAAAAACAAGATTACAAATACCGTAGTAAATGTAATCAAGAATGATTTTAATAAATACTTATCTAATATTTTCACAAAGACTAATCTAATTTATTAATGTAGTAGTTTGGATATTTACTGGCTACAAATGTAAATTGATTTTTTGGCAATGGCTGATTTGTTTTAAAAGAATTAACGGTTAAAGTAGTTTTTGTACCGTTTTTACCTACTTCAATTACGTTGTAAATGGTTTTAGTTTGTGTGTCTATTCCTAAAAGTACTTCTTTGCGAGTGTCTTTTTTGGCCGTTGGTGTAAGTTTTACATACTGAATTTTTCTGCCTTTTATGTTTTGAGAAATATCCCACTTATACGTATAACCACTATTAAAAAAAGTAAGCATTTTTGAAGGTGTTATCGCTTTTTCATCTTTATCATTTACCGATGAAATAGTAATTTCTTCATCTTCTGGCACAATAGTATATGTTTTTTTGCCATCGTAAATTTTGGTAACACCCAAAAAGTTCAACACATATTTATTTCCTTGAATAGTTACACTACCCTTGCTTTCTTGATTGATATTTTCTTTAGCATTGTTCAAAGTATACTTAAAATCAATAACAATATTCTTGTGCTTTTTGATTTTTGCAGTTACTTCATCCAATAAATCTTTTGCTTTTTTATCTTGTGCTTGCGTAGAAAAAACAGCAAACAGTAGAAATACTAAAGAGAAAACTTTACTATTTGTAAATTTAAAAAACGTTGTAGCTATTGAATTGTTGTTAAATTTCATTTCAAAATTATGATTGTTCGTTATTAAAAAAATGTTCTAAGGCTACCAAATCAGGTATATTTACCGAACGAGCTTTACTCCCTTCAAATGGGCCAACAATACCTGCTGCTTCTAGTTGATCGATAAGTCTACCTGCTCTATTATAACCTAGCTTTAACTTTCGTTGCAATAATGATGCCGAACCTTGTTGAGCTGTTACGATAATCTCTGCAGCTTCTCTAAACATGCTGTCTCGTTCAGAAATATCTATATCCAAATTTACAGAACTACCTTCTTCGCCAACATATTCGGGCAATAAATAAGCGGTTGCATAAGCTTTTTGTGCACCAATAAATTCGGTTATTTTTTCTACCTCGGGAGTATCTACAAAAGCACATTGTACCCTTACCAAATCGTTGCCGTTGGTGTATAGAAGATCTCCTCTACCTATAAGCTGGTCTGCCCCTTGTGTATCTAAAATAGTTCTTGAATCGATTTTTGAAGTAACTCTAAATGCAATTCTAGCAGGGAAATTTGCTTTAATAATCCCTGTAATTACGTTTACCGATGGGCGTTGTGTCGCTATAATTAAATGTATACCAATAGCACGCGCCAATTGTGCCAAACGAGCAATAGGTGTTTCGACTTCTTTGCCTGCGGTCATAATCAAATCGGCAAACTCATCTACTACCAATACAATATAAGGTAAAAACCGATGTCCGTTTTCTGGATTTAGTTTTCTTTGCTTAAACTTGGCGTTATATTCTTTAATATTTCGCACCATAGCATCTTTAAGCAACGAATAGCGGTTGTCCATTTCAATACACAATGAATTTAATGTATTGATTACCTTTGTATTATCTGTAATAATCGCATCTTCGGTATCGGGCAATTTTGCCAAATAATGGCGTTCTATTTTATTAAAAAGAGTTAGCTCTACCTTTTTTGGATCTACAAGCACAAATTTTACTTCTGCAGGGTGTTTTTTGTACAACAACGAGGTTAATACGGCATTTAATCCAACCGATTTACCTTGCCCTGTTGCACCTGCCATAAGCATGTGAGGCATTTTGGCTAAATCTACTACAAACGTTTCGTTGGAGATGGTTTTACCCAAAGCGATAGGCAACTCCATTTCGGCTTCTTGAAACTTGGCCGATGAAATGACTGATTTCATAGGAACCATAGTAGGGTTTTTATTGGGCACTTCAATACCAATAGTGCCTTTACCTGGAATTGGAGCAATAATACGAATACCTAAAGCCGAAAGCGACAAAGCTATATCATCTTCTAAACTTTTAATTTTTGAAATTCTAATTCCTGCTTCTGGAACAATTTCATACAAAGTAACCGAAGGTCCTACTGTAGCTTTAATTTGGGCAATATCTATTTTGTAATTTCGTAAGGTTTCAACAATATTGTTTTTATTTTCTTCTAATTCTGCTTGGTTTATCGTTATACCCGAAGTTCCATAATCTTTTAGTAAATCAATGGTAGGGAATTTATAGTTAGATAGTTCCAAAGTAGGATCAAATTCTCCAAAATTTTCTACAAGTTTGGCTGCCAAGTTTTCTTCTACAATATCTTCGTCTTGGGCTTTTTCAATCACAAAGTTTTCATCGTCTGTTACAATAACTTCTGTTTTTTCTACAAGAGGTTCTTGTGTTTGAGGTATTGTTTTTTTAATAGTAGGCTCTAATTCTATTTCAGAATAACTCGATATTGTAGGTTTTAAAGCTTCTTTATTTATTTCAAATTGCGAAGTGGGTTTTTCATCAAAAGCAGGTACCGTTTTAAGCACTATATCTTCTAGAGAAAAATCTTCTTCGTTTTCTTTTACTTCAAATTCTTCTAAATTGTAATTGGGTATGTTTTCTTTTTGCTCTGGCGAAAAAACTTCTTTGTTTTCGGTTTTAAAACGCTCTTTACCCGATTCTATAGTAGATTTAATAGTGTCGGGAGAAATTTTAATTTTGAATAATAAATAAATAAATACAGCCAAAATAAGCACCAAAATAACACCGACATTTCCAACAAAATCTTGTAAAAAAGCATTAATTTCAAATCCTATAGTTCCGCCTAGTTCGGGTAGATTGGTTGCAAAAAAACCGCAAGTTACCGATATAAAAATCATGAGGTACAAATCCCAAAACCAAACGTTTTTTAGTTTTTTTAATGGCATTTGAAAAGTAAGGTAGGCTCCAGTAAGCAAAAACAATTTCACCAACATAAATGATCCTATACCAAACCCTTTGTAGATAAAAAAATCGGATAAGAAAGCACCTATTTTACCAAACCAATTTTCTGCAGTATTGGTTCTGTCTGATAAGTTGTTTAGTAAACTTTGATCTTGCTGACCATACACAAAAAAAGAAACAAAAGAAACCGCCAATGCAATAGCAAACAATATAAGCAATAACCCAAATAGAACTTTGTATTGACTTTTTTGCAAATTCAACTTAACATCTTGCTCATCTGGGTTTTTACTGTTTTGTTTTTTTACTGTTTTGGCCATGTAAAATTATATTTTTGGAATGTATATTAAACAAGCAATAGCTATAGCTGTTAGTGCAGCAAAAAATACGGCTCCTGCCGCAATATCTTTAATGAAACCAATTTTTTTATGGTAATCTGGATGTATAAAATCGGCTATTTTTTCTGCTGCGGTATTAAGACCTTCAACACCCAATACCAATCCTGTAGCAAGGGTTTGTACCATCCACTCTTCGCGAGAAATTTTAAAATAAAATCCAGCTAATATCGCTAAAAAAGCTACCGATAATTGCACCATTACACTATGCTCTGTAGTGGCTAGTTTTAAGGCGCCTTTTATGGCAAACCCTATGCTCTTAAATCGACCTGTTAAAAACCTCTTATCTCTTTGAAATTCACTCATAGCTTATAAACTTGCCAAGGCTTGGTCGTAATTTGGTTCATTTGCAATTTCTGCCACTTGCTCGGTATATTTTACAACTCCATTTTCGTCTAAAACAATAACAACACGAGAATGCAAGCCCTGAAGCGGACCATCTATAATTTCTAAACCATAATTTTTACCAAATGCTCCTTCTTTAAAATCAGATAAATTGATTACGTTTTCTAGACCTTCAGAACCGCAAAATCTTTTTTGAGCAAAAGGCAAATCTCTAGATATACAAAGCACTTTGGTATTTTGTAAAGCATTGGCTTGTGCATTAAAAGTACGAACAGATGTTGCACAAGTACCCGTATCAATACTTGGAAAGATATTTAATACCAATTTGTATCCTTTATAATTTTCTAAAGAAACTGTGCTTAAATCGTTGGCTACCAACTCAAAATTTGGAGCTATACTTCCTACTTCGGGCAATGTACCATTTGTATGTATTTCGTTACCGCCAAGTGTTATTTTCGACATATTTTTGCAGTTTTAATAAGTGTACAAAAGTAATAATTTATTTCGGAATGTAGAATTATTGATGATTGTAAAAAAACAAATCTCTTTCAAATAAATTTGAAAGAGATTTGCTCTATATGGTGTGTACTATTAAGGTAATTCTACATCAAAAGTACCTTCTGATATTGTTTTGGTGGCAAGCGTAGTCATGTTTTGATCTACTAAACTAAAAGTCCCTTTTAGCCTACCATTTGCTTTAGAAATAATGGTTATAGAACCCGAAACTCCATTGTAAAGAACTCCGCCAAACAAACAAGTAGAATTGACTTCTGTACCAAAAGGACCTGTAATTTGGTAAGTACCTACACCTAATGATTGGGCAATCCATAAACCAACATTATCACCATTTGTTTTTTTACCCACAATACTGTAAGCATCAGGGAAACCTGAAGCAATAACCTCGGTAACATCAATACTATCTTCTACAAACTCTGTACCGTCTACTTTAGCAAAAAAACTATCGGTATTCGTATTTATAGTAGTGTATGGAATATTGGTAAAAACACCGTTTGTAAAATTAATTGGAGGAACATTGGTTACACTATAATCATCCCAATATCCTGTAAAATTAAAAACCCCAGAGATAGTATGGTTTGCAGCATCTATAGTAGTAACCATAACACTACCTACTACAGCCGTTGGATTTGCAGGATTGAAAGCAATGTACTCATTAACTCCTGTTGGTGGTATGTAGGCAATTAAATTGGATGTTGAAGGATAAGTACCTACAGAAGTGCCATTAAGCAAAAAAGCAAATGCTTCTCCAGAAGGTTTAACACCTCCAATTTCAATTTTTCCATTAAAAATATTGGCAGAATATTGTGTGGCAGACCACGTTTGACCTCCAAAATCGGCCTTAAATACAGCCCCTGTTGGGTTGGTAGGGTTTGTTGGATTTACTGATGTATTATCGTTTAATAACAAACCATTGTCTACTGGTTCTACATCACAAGAAATTAAAAGTAATAAACTGAAAATGACAGTTATACTTTGTACTATTTTTTTCATTTTAAAATCAATTTATGGTAATATTTTTCAAATATAATAAATAATCTTATTGATTCACGCTATTTTTAGGAACTCTCATTAATAATAACATTCCTATTAAAAAAAACAGCCCTAAAAAAACTATGGCATTACGCATAGAACCTGTAACCATGTCTATCGTGCCGTAAATGGTCATGCCAATTACAATACCTACTTTTTCAGTTACATCATAAAAACTAAAAAAAGAAGCTGTGTCTTCTGTTTCGGGCAAAAGTTTAGAATAGGTAGAACGAGCTAGACTTTGAATACCTCCCATAACCAAACCAACAAAGCCTGCAATAGAATAAAACTCTACTGGTTCTGTAACAAAATAAGCAAATACACAAAGCAAAAACCAAAAAGCATTTAAGCCTATAAGGGTTTTAATATTACCAAATTTTGCCGAAAGTCTAGAGGTAATAATTGCTCCTACAACAGCCACCAACTGTATAAACAATATACTAATAATCAGTCCTTTAGTTTTTTGACTCGGCGTTTTCCATGCAATCTCTGTAGCGCCAAAATAAGTAGCCACAAGCATTACCGTTTGTACTGCCATAATAAATACAAAGTAACTGTAGAGATACTTTTTTAAACTTAAATTTAAGGTAAGTTGTTTCCAAACTTCTTTTATTTCGTGAAAGCCATCAAATATTACTTTCTTAGTAATAGGTTTTAATTCTTTTCGCCCTTTGGGTAAAAAATAATAGGTAATATGGCTAAAACCTATCCACCATATTCCTACCATTACAAAAGATATTTTCATAGCTTGTTCTGCACTTGGAACCCCAAAAGTTTTTGGAAACATGACCATAGCTAGATTAATAATAAGCAAGATAGTACTGCCAATATATCCCATAGAAAAGCCTCGTGCACTCACTTTATCTTGTTGTTCTGGAAAAGCTATATCTGGTAAATACGAATTGTAAAACACTAAACTAGACCAAAAACCTATTAGTCCAAAAAAGTAAAAAACATAACCTGTTGTTAAATTTTGTATATCAAACCAATACAAACCTATACAAGATAAGCCCCCCATGTAACAAAAAAAACGAAGAAATGCTTTTTTATTACCTAAATAATCTGCTATACCCGATAGTATTGGCGATAAAAATGCAACCCACATAAATGCAAAAGCCGTTACAAAACTAATCATGGCTGTTGCTTTTACTTTTTGCCCAAAAAATAAAGCATAATCTCTACCATTGTTTTTGAATATTAATTCATAATATATCGGGAAAACAGCAGATGCTATAACGAGACTGTAAACTGAATTTGCCCAGTCGTAAAAAGCCCAAGCATTTAATAATTTAGGATGTCCTTTTGGAAGATTTGGCATAAAAATACTTTTTATAATAAAAAAACCGCTCTGAGTTTTTCAGAACGGTTTCAAATATAGTGTTTTTTTATTACTTAAAGTTTACTCCAAATTTTGCTGCTTCTGCTTTTGCACTTGGTATTAATTCTTTTATTTGTGCAATACGTGTAGCATCTGAAGGGTGTGTACTCATAAACTCTGGCGGAGCTTGACCTGCTGAATTGGCAGACATTCTTTCCCAAAAAATTACAGCTTGATCTGGATTATAACCTGCAATTGCCATAAGTGTAAGTCCTATTTTGTCGGCTTCACTTTCATGACTTCTACTAAAAGGTAACATTCCTCCATATTGAGTTGCTGCACCGTAAGCTGTCATGGCTAATTGTTGCGTTTCTGCACTTTTACCACCAGTTGCAACTGCAACTCCTGCTCCACCCAATTGTTGTAATAATCCAGCACTCATGCGTTGTTGTCCATGATTTGCTAAAGCATGTGCTACCTCATGACCTAATACTGTTGCTAAACCTGCATCGTCTTTGGTTACGGGTAATATGCCACTGTATACAACAATTTTACCTCCTGGCATACACCAAGCATTTACAGCTTTGTCTTCTACCAATTTATACTCCCATTGGTAATCTTTTAAATAATCTTGATACCCGTTTGCGTTAAGCCATCTCTCGGCAGCTACTTTAATTTTAGTACCCACTGTTTCAACTTTTTTGGCATCTGTAGTACCTGTAACAACTTTGTTTTCGGTTAAGAACTGATTATATTGCTGAAATGCCGAAGGAAGTATTTCACTATTAGGCACTAAGGCTAGCGTTTTTGCTCCTGTAAAAGGGTTTTTTGCACATGACAAAACCAAGGCAAAAATTGCAATGACTGCTATTAAAATTGATTTTTTCATACTCTTACTTTTTAGATGAAATATAATTATTTAATTATTCTCCAAAAATATGCAATTCTGAGAAGTCTTTGTTTATTTGTAGTGAATTTTCTACAAAATTAACACTTTCAAAACTTACTTTCTCATTATCAATTTCTATACCTGTTATTTTAAAATTCAACCCTTTTAAACAGATTTTTATCGTTTGGTACTGATTCTCGTAAGTACCTTCTTTATGTTGGTTGATAAAAACTTCTTTTTCTTTACCTGTTAAAGTGAATGTTTTATAGCTATACCTGCCTTTGTTATAATCGTAACCATCTTGAGCATCTTCATAGACATACGATTTTTCTTTACCTAATTTATAGTATACTTCTAATGCTAATTCTGGATGCTCTATTTGACCTACATATTGTTGTATAGGATATTTAGGAATAATGGCTCCTTCTTTAATAAACAATGGAATTTGATCAAAATCTGTAGCTACCCAAAGTTCTTTTTTACCCGAAACCAATTCATTTGTCCAATAGTTATACCAATTGCCTTCGGGAAGATACATTCTTCTACCTTGTGCATTGGGTTCTAAAATAGGACATACTAAAATTTGGTTTCCAAAGATAAACTCATCTGTTCTATAATGAGTTTGAATATCTGTTTGATCGTAATATACCAAAGGTTTAAGCATAGGAACACCATCATTTACATATTGCCAAAACATGGTGTAGAGATAAGGTAATAATTGGTAACGAAGTTCTACAAATTTTCTTGTAATATTAATTACTTCTTCACCAAAACTCCAAGGTTCTTGCTCACCATGATGCCCAGAAGAATGGGTACGGCAAAAAGGGTGAAAAACCCCAAGTTGTATCCAACGAGCGTAGAGTTCTGCCGAAGGTTGCTCTGCAAAGCCTCCAATATCTGAACCTGTAAATCCCATTCCGGATATAGACATACGTTGCATTTGAATATTGGCAATCCATAAATGCTCCCATGTTGCTATGTTATCGCCTGTCCAAGAAGAGGTATAGCGTTGTGCTCCTGAATATGCCGAGCGGGTAATTACAAATGGACGTTTTGGGTATGCAAATCGTTTTACACCCTCGTAAGTAGCACGTGCCATTTGCGTACCGTAGATGTTGTGTGCTTTACGGTGGCTACAATTATTTCCATCATAATTATGACGCACATCTAATGGGAATGTTTTGGTTGGAACTTCCATTACAGCAGGTTCATTCATATCATTCCAAACACCTTTTACACCTATTTCTGCCACCAATTCTTTAAAAAGTCCTGCCCACCACTCTCGTACTTCTGGATTGGTAAAATCTGGAAAATTACATTCGCCAGGCCACACTTTACCTTTCATATATGGGCCATCAGCGCGTTTACAAAAATAGTCTTTCTCTAGAGCTTCTTTGTACACCCAATATTCTTTGTCTATTTTTATCCCTGGATCGATAATCACAACGGTTTTAAATCCGTCTTTTGCTAAATCGGATACCATTTGTTTTGGGTTTGGAAAATAGTCTTTGTTCCAAGTAAAACAGCGAAAACCATCCATGTAATCGATATCCAAATAAATAGCATCGCAGGGTATTTGTAATTCTCTAAATTTTCCTGTAATTTCTTTTACTTTACTTTCTGGATAATAACTCCATTTGCATTGTTGGTAGCCAAGTGTCCATAATGGTGGTAGTTCTGGTTTACCAGTAAGATGTGTATAAGTAGTTACCACATCACTCATTTTTGGGCCATAAATAAAATAGTAGTTCATTTCGCCTCCATCTGCCCAAAAACTTGTTACACCTTTGCGCTCGTGGCTAAAATCGAAAAAAGAACGGAATGTATTATCAAAAAATATTCCATAGGCTTTTTGATTATGTAACCCTACATAAAAAGGAACTACTTTGTACAAAGGTTCTTGATCTTTTTGAAAAGCATATTGATCGGTAGCCCAATTTTCGACTCTTTTTCCTTTTAAATTAAAATGAGTGGCTTTGTCTCCAAGTCCGTAAAAAGATTCCCCTTCGTGAGAAACTTTACTCATTTTTACAATGTTTCCGCCATACTCGTAACATTCTTCCCAATGAAATCCAAGCTCATCTTCGAGTATTGTAGTTCCGTCTAGTTCATAAATACCAACTCTACAATCGTGTTTTTGTATTACAACATATACTTTGGAAGTGGTAATACGGTAGTGGTCTTCTTTATCTTGAATTTCCAATACATTGTAACCATGAGATTGGGTTTTGTCTATAGCATACGAAAAATCGTTACTAAAATAACCTTTTGCAGTGAATCTAAAGCGAATTAGGCTATCTCTAAGCACTGTAACTCTCAGAATAACATTATTATCTGTAAAAAAATCTACGGCATCTACTTCATGCTTGTACGATATAATTTTTGAAGGAAATAAATCGCCTTTATTTTCGAGTATTGTATTAATAATCATAATTACATTTTTGCAAAAAAGCCAAATTTACAAAGATGAAATCTATAATCAATTATGAACCGTAAAGATTTTTTAACTACAACGTTTGCGACTCATAAAAACCTTTTTACAGACTATTCTACCTTAAATACACTCACTGCCAAAGGTGGAAGTTTAATTCCTGCAGAGTATGTTTTGCCATGCCATGCAATAGGCTGTACAGGAATAGAAAAATTGTTTTGCACACCGCTTCCGTTATATTCCAACTTATCTGAATTGAATATTTCTTTCAATGATTTTGAAGCAGGAAGACCTATACGGTAATTTTCGTGTACAACTTGTGTCATATTACACACAATTACAAGATTATCTTTTGCATCGTTTCCTTTACGAATATAGGCAATTACAGAGTTTTCATTATCTGAATAATTAATCCATTCGAAACCATCTGCCGAAAACTGTTTTTCATACAAAGCAGGGTAGTTTTTATAAAGGCTGTTCAAATCTGAAATACATTGTTTAATGCCTTTATGATAACTATAATCGAGCAAATGCCAATCTAAACTTTGTTGAAAATCCCATTCGGAGCTTTGCCCAAATTCGCCTCCCATAAACAACAATTTAGCACCTGGGTGGGTAAACATATACCCATATAGTAGTCTTAAATTTGCAAACCGTTGCCATTCGTCTCCAGGCATACGCCCTAAAATAGAATGTTTACCGTATACTACTTCATCGTGTGAAAGTGGCAACATAAAATTCTCAGTAAAAGCATACGTTAAAGAAAATGTAAGGTCGTTTTGATGGTATTTTCTATACACCGTTTCTTTTCCAAAATATTGGAGTGTATCGTGCATCCAGCCCATCATCCATTTCATTCCAAAACCTAATCCGCCAAGATAAGTAGGGCGCGATACCATAGGGAAACTAGTACTTTCTTCGGCTATTGTTTGCACATCTGGAAATTGAGCATATACGGCTTCGTTGAAATCTTTTAAGAAACTAATGGTTTCTAGATTTTCTCTACCTCCATACATATTGGGCTCCCACTCGCCGTCTTTTCTTGAATAATCCAAATAAAGCATCGATGCTACAGCATCAACTCGAAGGCCGTCTATGTGATAATTTTTTAACCAAAAAATAGCATTGCTTATTAAAAACGAACGGACTTCATTTCTTCCATAATTAAATATTAGGCTTTTCCAATCGGGGTGATACCCTTTTCTAATATCGGGGTGTTCGTATAGATGTGAACCATCAAAAAAGCCAAGTCCATGAGCATCGCTTGGAAAATGAGAAGGTACCCAATCTAAAATAACTCCTATTCCGGCCTCATGCAACTTATCTACCAAAACCATAAAATCTTGTGGTTTACCAAAACGAGACGTTGGTGCAAAATAACCTACCAATTGATATCCCCAAGAGGGATCGTAAGGATATTCCATAACGGGCATAAACTCTACATGAGTAAAGCCTGTTTCTTTTACATAATTTACAAGTTGATCGGCTAGTTCTAAATAGGTTAAAAACTTTCCTTCTGCATTGCGTTTCCAAGAACCTAAGTGCACTTCGTATACCGAGTAAGGTTGATTTAAAGCATTATGCTTTTTGCGTTTTTCTATCCATGTGGTATCGTTCCATGAGTGTTGCAAATCCCAAACTACCGAAGCTGTATTTGGTGGCGTTTCGCAATAAAACGCAAACGGATCGGCTTTTTCTGTAGCTGTATTATTGTGTGAGACTATTTTAAATTTGTATTTTGTTCCTTTATCAACATGAGGTATAAAACCTTCCCAAATACCCGAACTATCCCAACGAACATAAAGAGGGTGTTGCCCTTCTACCCAATAGTTAAAATCGCCTACTACCGACACACTTTTGGCAGATGGAGCCCAAACCGCAAAGTAACAGCCTTTGATACCGTTTACTTCTATAAGATGTGCTCCTAATTTTTCGTAGAGTTGAAAATGTTTTCCTGCTTTGAATAAATCGATATCAAAATCGGTAAATAAAGTATGTGGTTGTATTGGGTTCATTTTTATTTTTTTTATTTTTTGCAATTGATATTGATATTGCAATTGATATTATTATTATTTTATTTGGAGCGAATGGTTTGGGCATTTTAGGTTTCCCTATTCCTGCTTTACGTTCTACTTCGTGCCACTGCAATCAGGGCTAGATTGGTTTTGTCTTTTGTAAAATCTCTACATTATTTAATTTTTTCGTAATCAACCTCTTCTCCATTTTCAGTTCCTCTCAAAAAATTGATATTACCGTTGTTTAGTGTTAATACATTATATTTATTTTTATCAAAATAAGTAATCTCTCCATTTGGCTTAATTACATTTTTAGTAAAAGACAATTGATTCTTTTTTTCATTTAAAAAAAAGTTTTCAATACGAAAGTATGGACCTGTCTTAATACCTTCTTCATTCAAAGAATACCATTCTCCATTTATAATATAAATAGGTTGAGGTGTTTTAATATTATTATTTTTATCATCTTTAAATTTAGAAAAAGAAAAAATCCATTGACCATCTAGTAATTTAACATTATTTATGTTATCAATATTTTTTTCTAATTCAATATTTTTATAAAAAAGTTCATCTTCATTAATTTTAGATATCCAATTTTTTCTGCAAACAACAATTATTGCATCAAAAGCTAAAATCATAGTTTTTATTATTGGAAAAGCTATGGTTGAACCAAGTGCATACCAAAAAACCTCACAATGGTAATTATTAACAATCAATTGTTTTCTTATAAATTCAAAAATAGATCTACACCCTTCAGCTTGAATTTGAGACCTGTCGTACCAGATAAGAGCAACAGAAATTCGCCAATGAAAAATTAGCCAATACACTATAAAATAAGTAATGAACCTACTTGAAAATCTAATTTTTATTTCATCTAGTACTTTTGACAAATCTTCTATTTTCATATTTTGAATCTATTTCTAACTTAGCATTCTCTCAACTGTATTTCGTCTGCGTTAAATATAAACTGCTCGGGACGACAGATTGTGCTTTTAATTATTCTTGTATTTATTAATTAACCCAAGTTGTCACTCCTTGCTTAACCTTAAATTAATACCCCATAATGGTTTGAATGCCTCGCAATGGAATAACTGCCCAACGCGGACGTGAGTTTAGCTCGTAACCTAATTCGTAGACTGCTTTTTCTAATATACAGTATTTAAGTAAAAAATTTATTTCATGACTATATCCTATATTCAAATTTTCTTCTTGTACTTTTTCTATGTAGGTTTCCAAAAATGTACCTACTAAATATTTAAATAGTAATTCTCCCGCCGCAAAAAGCTCTTCATTTTGATAGGGATAATTGGAGCCATTGTTAAAAATAGTAGCATATATTGCATAATGAAACGAGCGAAACATTCCAGCTACATCTTTTAGAGGTGGTTGCTTTACTTTTCTGTCTCGAATGGTACTTTCTGGTTCTCCTTCAAAATCTAAAATGTAAAAATCATCGCCATTTACCAAAACTTGTCCTAAATGAAAATCGCCATGAATACGAATACGCTCTGATTTCATTTTTGTCCAATCAAAATCTACAAAATGCTTTCGTATCAGTTTTTTGTTTTCCAAAAATTGATGAGCTAGCTCCAATGCCATACCATCTAGTTTGTGTAAACTATTTTCTATTATGTTTAATCGGTTTTGAAATTGATACAATAACCTGTTTTTTAACCATACTGTATAATCGCCGTTGTATGTTGTTGGGGTAAAAGCAGTTTCGTGAATATCGCTACCCAAAGCTATGTGCATTTCTGCTGTGCGCAAGGCTAATGTTTTTACTTTAAGAAATAGACTTAGCCCAACCCAATCTATAATTTCTGGTGGTATTTCGTTTATTTTAAGGCGTTTAAATAAGTCTACTTGAGGCAGTTTATCTATTTTAATTTTTTTTCTAGAAAGGTTATCAAAAACACCATCTATTTGTTCTAACATAAACTTCCAAGCATCGCCTTGATTGGGCACTAACTCTTGCATTAAACCCAAAGTTATATTTCCTTCTGGTAGAGCAAGATTGATACTTCCTGTATAGGCAGGTGTATTTTGGTAATGCATTCTTTCGGTTAAAAACCTACTTATTTCGTAGTCTGGATTGGTACTTACATAAATTCTACGGAATATTTTAAGTACAAAAGCATCATTGTAAATAATAGATGTATTGCTTTGTTCTACTCCCATAAATTTAGACGACTTATACTCTTTGTCTGCCAAATGAGAGCCTTTATGAAAAATGAGTTTGAGTCCTTTGGTATCTACAGATTGGGCTATATTATCGAATAGCAATTTTCTAAAGTCTTCTTGATGAAGCGCATCTACCAAAAAACCACTTATTTTTCCAAATTGAGCAGGAGCAATAATAGTATTGGTATCGAGCTCATCATTGGTCATGAAAGCGATAGGCATAAAATAGTGCTGAAAAAAAGCTTCTTTAAAATTTACCTCGAGTAATACACCGTAGTACGTATTTTTTGTAGAAGTTATTTTAAAATGATCGACAACCTCAATATACTTTAATGTACTTGCTTTTCCTCCATACCACCTTTTGTTGATGATGTAGTTCTCTAAAATATCAGATGAGAAAATTTTTATAAAATCAGCATCCAAAAAAGCATCTTTCCATTCGTTTTTAAATTGAAATGGTGTGGCAAAAGTATCTTGATTATTATTTTTCATTTTATAACTGTATTACCTCAACAAACATGAGTTATTATTGAATATGCTACTTAAACTAGAGCATCATTTTTCTATTTTAAATAAATGAAACGGCAAAGCGGGGTGCAATTCTACAAAGTTCCACTCGTTACTCCAGTGGTAACTATTTCCTGTGATTAAATCGGTTACTGTAATGGTTTGCCCATGTGCTATGCCTAACGATTGTAACGGCAGTTTTACCCATGCTTGTTTGGAGTAATAAGCATCTAGACTAGCTATCATAAGGGTTTCATTCTCTTTTGTATCGTCAAATTTATAGTATGCTATAATTTGGTCGTTATCGGTATCGCATAATTCTATATTATTGGTTTGCTGCAAAGAACTTTGTTGTTTTCTTATTTCGTTAATTTTGGCAATTAGCATCGTAATTTTGTTTTCTTTCTGCCAATCCCAATGTCTTATTTGATATTTTTCGCTATCTGCATATTCTTCTTTTCCTGGTAGCGCATCAGAAATCATATATTCAAAAACAGGCCCATAAATCCCTACCGATGAACTTAAGGTAGCGGCTAAGAAATATTTTTGCAGGTGTGTACTCTCATTAGCTCCCTGCAATGGAAACGGATTAATATCGGGTGTATTTGGCCAAAAATTCGGTCTGAAAAACTCTTTTTGATTTGTTTTGGTAAGCTCGGTTAGGTATTCTTGTAATTCGGCTTTTGTATTTCGCCAAGTATAATAAGTATACGATTGGGTGAAACCTTGTTTGGCTAGCTCGTGCATAATTTTTGGTCGCGTAAAAGCTTCTGCCAAGAATAAAACATCAGGGTGTTTTTTCTTTACCTCAGCGATAAGCCAACCCCAAAAGTAGAAAGGTTTTGTATGCGGATTATCTACCCTAAAAACACGTATACCACACTCTTCTACCCAAAATAATGCACAAGATAAAAGTTCTTTCCAAAGATTTTTCCAATCATCGCTTTCAAAATAAATAGGTAAAATATCTTGATATTTTTTGGGAGGATTTTCGGCATATTGTACTGTACCGTCTGGTCGCCATTTAAACCATTGAGGGTGTTTTTTTACCCAAGGATGATCGGGAGCTGCTTGCAAAGCAAAATCCATAGCTACTTCTATACCCAATTCTTTGGCTGTATTGACTAAAGATTTAAAATCGTCTAGCGTACCTAAATTAGGATGCAAATCTTTATGTCCTCCATATTGAGAACCTATACCCCAAGGAGAGCCCACATCGTTGGTTTGGGCTTCGGTGGCGTTATTTTTACCTTTTCTATTTACTTCACCAATAGGATGAACAGGAGGAAAATACAAAGTATCAAAACCCATTTTGGCAACTTTTGGCAATATTTTTTCGCAGTCTTTAAAAGTTCCATGCTGTCCTTCTACACGAGAAGCCGAACGCGGAAAAAACTCATACCAAGTACTAAATAATGCTTTTTGCCTATCTACATAAACTTGCAATGGTTGGGATTGATTGGCTAAAAATTTTGCAGGGTATTTTTTAAAAATCGCTTGCAGTTTTTCTGAAACAGCTTCGATTATAGCTTTATCATAATTTTTGTGATCAGAAAATAATGAAATAATATCGTTTAAATATTTTTTTTCTGAAGCATTTACTTTTTCCAACAAGGGTTTTATATACTCTACACCTTCCAAAAGTTCGGAAGTTACATGTTGATTATCTTTGATTTTTTTACCGATGCCGTATTGCCAATTTAAAGCATAATCAATCCATGCTTCTACAAAATAAGTATAATAACCTTGCTTTTCTACACCAAAAGTAGCTTCAAAAACATCATTGGGTAAAGCTTGCATTCTTATTTCTGTCCAACGCTTTTCTTTTTCATGTTTGTACTGCACTACAGCCTCCATAACATCATGCCCATCGGAAATAATATCGGCAGATACGCATACTTTTTGCCCTACAACTCTTTTAATGAAAAATGAACCATTATCAATTTGAGGTTCTACATTTTCTATAATTACTCTTTTCTGATTTAACATTTTACTCGTTATTATTTTAACGATACAAGTTACAAAAAATAATAATAAGTTATAATTTAGCCTCAAATTTTATTCTATCATACTTTTACTCACACTAACACTTTATTTATTGTGAAAATTCCAAAAGGCATACTATACACTGCAAAACTATTAGAATACACTTCGCCAAAACTAGCAACTCTATTTGCCGCAAAACTCTTTGCTACTCCAATAAGGCATAAAGTTCCTAAACGAGAGTTCCATATGCTCGAAAATAGTATTCAAAAACAAATAAACATGAGTAGTATAAACAAAAACATTACCGTTTATGAATATGGCAACGGAAGTCGTAATGCTTTACTTGTTCATGGTTGGTCTGGCAGAGGTACTCAGCTTGTAAAAATTGCCGATTTATTGGTTGCACACGGATTTAGAGTAATTAGTTTTGATGCTCCTGCACATGGAAATTCGTCTGGAAAAACTACAATCATGACAGAATTTATTGCTTGTATCCATCATTTAAATAAACTGTATAGTGGGTTTAATGTTATTGTAGGACATTCGTTGGGTAGTATGGCTACTTTAAATGCTATAAAACAAGGTATCACTGTAAACAAAGTGGTAATTATTGGAAGTGGTGATATTATAAAAGATATTACAGATGAATTTGTAAGGAAATTAAGAATGAAACCAAGTATTTCTGAAAAATTAACCAAACATTTTGAATCAAAATTTCAAATAAAAATGAATGATTATTCAGCTTCTGTAGCTGCCGAACAAATAGAATTACCAGTACTTATCATTCATGATACAGACGATGTAGATGTGCCTGTAAAAGCTGCATACAACATTGCTTCGAAACTCAAAAACCACGAACTGTATATTACCACAGGTTTAGGACACAGAAAAATTTTGGGAGATACTCACGTATTGAACAAAATTCGTGATTTTATTAAATAAAAAAAGGAAAGTGAAAGCTTTCCTTTTTTTGAGCCGATGGAGGGACTCGAACCCACGACCTGCTGATTACAAATCAGCTGCTCTAGCCAGCTGAGCTACACCGGCAACTCATTTATTGTGGTGCAAATATAATAGCAGATTTTAAACCTGCAAAATATTTTTATACTTTTTTTGAGTTTTTTTTATACTACAATGCGTTGATTTTTTCAACCAATTGATTTGCAGTTTCTTCTAAATCTTTGTTGATTTGTTTAAAATGATTTTTTTTGTTTTCAACATTTTTAGCATTTACTTTTGCCATCAATGTATCAAAAGATTGAAGTGCTTCATCGATAAGTGCATTGGTAGTTTCTGTAGGTTTTCCTGCAGTAGTCATTTCATGAATATAGATTGCTTGAAGTATATCTCCCAATACATAATTAATATCTTTCTTAAGATTTCTTACATTAGCCATTTTGAATATTTTTTAAAATTTAGCACAAAAGTACACAATATCTTTCAAATCAACATTAAACTATAGTTATTTCTAACAATTTAGCATTTCCTTGCAGAGCAAATTCAACAAGTGATGCTGGTAATAATACTGTATCCCCCAATGCAAAACTGTATTCTAAATTATCTACAGTAATACTTCCAGAACCTTCAACACACATATATACCACAAAATTATCGGTATTTTTTTGGACAATTAATTTACTATCTATTTCTACTAATTTTGTGGTAAAATAATCGCAGTTTACTAAAGTTGCAGGTTCGTTACAAACAGCTTGATAGCTTACTTTTGCTTCTGTCTTATTATAATTTATTGCATCTAAAGCTTGTTCTGTATGCAACTCTCTCATTTTTCCGTGTGCATCTACCCTATCAAAATCGTAAATACGATAGGTGATGTCTGATGTTTGCTGAATTTCGGCAATAAGACAACCTGCACCTATAGCATGTACTGTACCTGTCTCTAAAAAAAACACATCGCCTGCTTGAGCGGGAACGACATCGAGCAAATCTAGTAAAGACTTTTCTTTTAGATGCTTTACATAGATATCTTGAGAACTATTTTCTTTAAATCCTACTATAATTTTTGCCTCAGGCTCTGCTTGAACCACATACCACATTTCTGTTTTCCCAAAAGAATTATGTCTCTTTTGTGCCAAATCATCATTGGGGTGAACTTGTATAGACAAATCTTCGCGAGCATCTAAAAACTTAAACAACAACGGAAACTGGTTGCCATATTTTTTATAAACCTTTGTGCCCAATACTTCGTTTGGAAACTGATTGATAAGTTCTTGAAATGAAAGATTTGCGTAAGCCCCATTAGAAATAATACTAACATTATTTGGAACTGTACTTAACTCCCACGATTCGCCAATACTATTATTAGGGATTGCTTTATTTAATATAGTATTCAGTTTTACACCTCCCCATATTCGTTCATGTAATTGAGGGTAAAATTGTAATGGATATAAATTCATTTAATAAAATTTAGTTTTATTCACCACAAAAGGTAACAAAATTTCTTGGGGTTTCGTAAAGTGTAATTTCGAGTTTACAATTAATATCTATATAAGGTCTTAATTTATTCCAAATTACAACTGCAATATTTTCTGCAGTGGGAATTAAGTTTTGAAAATCGGGCACATCTAAATTCAAATTCTTATGATCTAATACATCTTCGATATGAATTTTTATTAAATCGGAAAGAACTTTAGTATCAACAACGTAACCAGTTTCTTGGCTTATCTCACCAGTTACAGAAACAATAAGTTCGTAATTATGCCCATGAAAATTTGGATTGTTACACTTACCAAAAACTGCTTCATTTTTAGCATTATCCCAATCTTTTCGATAAAGTCTATGAGCTGCATTAAAGTGTGCTTTTCTAGAAACAGTCGCTTTCATTTTAAATTATTTTCAATATTAGCTATCTATTATATAAAATCTTTTTCTAAAAAATGGTAAAATTCATCAAATATAATCTTAAACCACACGGTATAAATGTCGGGTTGAGCTTTCATATCTTGTTTAATATCTTCTATAGACATCCATTTCCAGCTTTCCACTTCGTCAGTATTTATTTCGGGTTCATCATTATAGTAACCTATCATTACATGGTCTAGCTCATGTTCGGTAAGTCCGTTATCAAAAGGTGCTTTGTAAATAAAATGAAACAATTCTTTCAAATCGGTTTCAAATCCCATTTCTTCTTGAAGCCTTCTTTTTCCTGCTTCAATATTGGTTTCTCCTGCTCGCTGATGGCTACAACATGTATTTGTCCATAATAAAGGCGAATGATATTTATGGTGTGCTCTTTGCTGTAGCATAACCTCTCCTTTGGCATTAAGCACAAAAACAGAAAAGGCTCTGTGTAACAAGGCTTTTTCGTGAGCCTCTATTTTATTCATTAAACCAATAGGTTCGTCTTGTGGAGTAACCAATATTACTTGCTCTTCTTTCATTTTTCAAAAATACGAAAAAAGCCACTCAAAAAAAGTAAAAGCATACTCAACAACCGTTAAACTTATTTTAAAATGATAATTATTACGCCATTTACTCTGTAAATTTGAAATAAAAACACATGAAATCACATTATATAACTTGGTTAAAATATTTATTTATTACTTGTTTAAGTACTGTGTATTCTTGTGGTCAAAAAAATGATATGAAAAATACAAGTCCAAATAATCCTTACTATTCTCATACAGATACTACAAAATTGCAGGTATCCAATGAAGAATGGAAAAAAATATTACCTCTAAACTTATATTTGGTAGCTCGAGAAGCCGATACCGAAAGAGCTTTTACAGGTACTATGTGGAAAAATGATAGTAAAGGCACATATTATTGTGCTGTTTGCGGTAATAAACTATTTCGATCTACACAAAAATTTACAAGTATGTGTGGTTGGCCTAGTTTTTTTGAGCAAGAAAATAAAAACAGTATTTGGTTTAGAAATGATTTTTCACACGGAATGGAACGCGTAGAAGCGCTTTGTAGTAGATGCGATAGCCATTTAGGGCATTTATTTGACGATGGACCTGCTCCTACAGGAAAAAGGTATTGCATGAATGCAGTTTCACTCGATTTTGTACCTGACACTACAACAAACAACAATGAAAAAGAAACTATAGTACTAGGAGGTGGTTGTTTTTGGTGTGTAGAAGCCGTTTATCAAAATCTCGATGGAGTTGAAAAAGTGGTATCGGGATATTCTGGCGGAAATGTTGCAAACCCAAGCTATGAAGAAGTTTGTACTGGTACAACAGGTGCTGCAGAAGTAGTTGAAATTACCTACGATAAAAAAAAAACAAACCTCGATGAAATTTTTAAGGTTTTCTTTACGGTTCACGATCCTACAACATTAAATAGACAAGGAGCCGATGTTGGAACGCAATATAGATCGGTAATTTTTTACAAAAATGACAACGAAAAATCAATTGCTCAGAGTATTATAGATGAGTTGAATCATTCGGGGGCATTTTCATCAAAAATTGTTACAAAATTAGAACCTTTTACAGCGTTTTTTCCAGCCGAAAATTACCATCAAAATTATTACAACAACAATGCAAACAAACCTTATTGTGAAATGGTAATTCGACCGAAACTAGAAAAGTTTGAAAAAGTATTTAAAGATAGATTGAAAAAATAAGAAAAATTAGTTTGATTTATTTCTAATAGATTCTGCTATTTTTAAAGCACATTTTTCGCCGTCTATAGCTGCCGAAATAATACCTCCTGCATAGCCTGCGCCTTCTCCGCATGGGTAAAGCCCTTTTATTTGAATGTGTTCTAATGTTTGTGAATCTCTAGGAATTCTCACTGGTGAGGAAGTTCTACTTTCTGGGGCATGTAAAATAGCTTCGTTTGTAAAATAACCTTTCATACTTTTACCAAAATCTTGAAACCCTTGTCGCATAATTTTGGTAATAAAATCTGGAAAAACATTGCCAAGTTCTACAGATGTTGTACCTGGTACGTATGATGTTTTGGGTATCGTGGCAGATTGTTTTTTGTTGGAAAAATCTACCATACGTTGTGCAGGAACTTTTTGAGTTTCTCCTGCCAAATGCCATGCTTTTTGCTCTATTGCTTTTTGAAACTCCATACCTGCCAAAGCTCCAAACTTTTGAAAAGGAGCAAAATCTTCTAATTTTAACTCAACTACAATGCCCGAATTGGCTGTACTTTGATCCCGCTTTGAAGGCGACCATCCATTGGTTACCACTTCACCCGGACTGGTTGCACAAGGTGCAATTACACCACCCGGACACATACAAAACGAATACATACCTCTACCTTGTACCTGCTTTACAATGGAGTAAGGTGCTGGAGGTAAAAACGAACCTCTATAATCGCAAGAGTACTGAATTTTATCGATTAATTCTTGAGCATGCTCGGCACGAACACCTAATGCAAAAGGTTTGGCTTCTATGGCTATTTTTTTTCTATCTAACAATTCGAATATATCTCTAGCCGAATGTCCCGTAGCCAAAATTAATTTATTAGCATGAATTACATCGCCATTTTGCAATACAACGCCATGCATTTCATCATTCTTAATAACAAAATCTACAACTTTGGTTTCAAACAAAACCAAGCCACCACATTCACGTATTTTTTCTCGAACATCTTGAATAATTTGTGGCAATTTATTGGTTCCTATATGTGGGTGTGCCTCTACAAGTATTTCGGGCGATGCACCAAAAGCCACGAGCAAATTCAAAATTCGATCTACATCGCCTCTTTTTTTAGAACGTGTATATAGCTTTCCATCAGAATAAGTACCTGCGCCACCTTCTCCAAAACAATAATTAGAGTCTTCATGTACAATTCCGTCTCTATTTATCGCTTTTAAATCTCTACGTCTGCCTCGTACATCTTTGCCTCTTTCTAACACAATGGGTTTTAAACCGAGCTCTATCAGTTGTAAAGCAGCAAATAAGCCTGCTGGGCCAGCCCCAACTACAATAACTTCTTGTTTGTTTGAAACATCTTCATACTGAGGCAAATCTACTATTTTTGGCGAATAGCTTTCGTGTGTAAAATATACGATTGCCTTGATATTTATTTTAATTACTTTTTGCCTCGCATCTATAGAACGTTTTAGAACCTCAACTTTTTTTATATCATTTTCTGACACCGAAAGCATTTTGGCTACATGATTTTGAAGTAGAACTTCATGAGCGGCTATTTCTGGTAAAACTTGGGTTTGTATTTCGCGAGGCATATTGTTTGGATAATCTTATTTTTTGCAAAAATACAGAAACTAATTGTTTTTTTCTTCAAAGGCTCTTAATGCAAATGATGCCAACCAATGTTCGCCTTCATAATTTCCATCTACTATAGACGGTAATGAAAACTGAAAATGATAATCTGCTAAAGGTTTTAAATGCGAAAATTCTTTGGGATATTGTTTTATAAGATGATAAAAATTCCAAGCTCTACTAAAGTTTAACCCATCGAGATGTACTAAATGGCCATCTGTTCTATCTGAAACTTTGGCTACTTCCCATTTAAAATTTTTGTTAGCCAAATTAGGCGCAAATTTTTTGAGCCATTGTAAAAATTCTTTTTTAGGTAAAATACGTTGCATTAAACCCATTTCTTCCAAACATGGAGATAGAAAATCTGTACCACTTGGTTCCCACACAAATGGGCAGTTGATATCTACCCCAAACATTCGTATAGCATGTTCTTTAATTGCGTTTTGTAGCATAGTGTTGTTTGAAAACACGGCATAATCCCATGCGTTTGATAAGCCAAAAGCTGTATTGGTATGAGTTCCTACACGCACCGGATAAAGCAATTTAGGCAAAAACTCTATATATCTATTTATAATTAAATTGGAAAGGGGTTTTAAATTTTCGGCTAGTGGTTTTGCAAAATCTTTAGGACTTTTTTCTAATTCTAATTGTAGTTTTAAGAGCCAGTTCCAACCATACGTTCTTTCAAAAGATTTTTCGTGGTTTTTAGAAAAATAAAGTATTTCTTGTGCTATATTTTCTTTAGACAAATTGGTTTGCAATTTTTTAATGATATCCTCTTTATTGTCTAAGCTCTCAAAATTATTTAGCAAATACACCAAACTCCAATGCCCGTGTACAGATGAATGCCAATCAAAACAGCCATAAAATGCAGGATGTAATTTTTTTGGCGCTTGTATTTCGGTACTATCCAAAAGCATTTGGTTGAGCTTGTTGGGATATTCTTGTTGCAGACATTTTATAGGTAATGATGCCAAATGATTGGCTTGTTGCAAAGTAAGTTGCTGTGCTAAACTTTTGTAGCCAAGTAAAGCTAATAATAAAAACGTAACTTTTATTCTCATTGCATTTTATTAATTTTATGTGATGCTAAAAATAAGAAAAGGTTTGGAAATAAATCCAAACCTTTTGCATCAAATAATGTGTATTTTATTCAAAAATGCCTATTATGTTGCTACCGATAATTATTTTATTTTGAATTACTCGTGGCTATTACGAATTTTAGTTTGTTTTTAACTCCTATTTGTAAAACATCTACCAAGTCTTGAACTTGTAGATTATAGGGAATACGCACTACAACCGTTTGCTCTTTATTAGTACCTATTTTGGACAGTAGAGAGGTTTCTAGTTGTTCAAAATTTACTGCTTCTTTGTCTATAAAGTATTTTTTGTCTTCGGTAATAGACAAACTAATTAATTGCTTGTTTGTTTTTTCGTTGTTTTGCGATTTTGGCAATGCCATTTTTATAACATTAGGATTGGCTAATGTAGATATAATAAGAAAAAACAACAGCAAGAAAAACATAATGTCGCTTAAAGACGAAGTAGCGACCTCTGCATGAAATCGTTTATTTCGTTTTACCATTTGGACGCTGAATTATGTTTACAAAATCTAATACTTGTTTTTGGATACTTAATACAAAAGCATCTATTTTTCCGTTGAATAAATGGTAGGCCGAATAAGCTATAATACCAACTACTAAACCTGCACCAGAACTAATCATTTTTTCATACAATCCTTCAGATATGTTACCTATACTGATATCTTCGGTTTGTGAAATGCTGTAAAATATTTTAATTACACCCGAAATAGTACCAATAAATCCTAGTGTAGGGGCAATACCCGCTATGAGTCCTAAATGACCTAATTTTTTTTCCATTTCTCCTACCTCAATATTCGCTGCACGCTCCATATTGGTTTCTATTTCAGAAATTGGTCTGCCTATGGTTAAAATTCCTTCGCGTAAAACATAGCCCGAAGCCGTGTTGGCTCTATCGGCAACACTTACTGCCATTTCCAAATTGCCAGCATTAAGATAATCGCGTATATCACGTACTAAATTTGAGTCTATTTTGCTTCTTTTGGCTATATAAAAATAGCGCTCTGCTATAACATAAAAAGTATAAAACAATAGCAAAGCAATAGGAATAATAAAAAATCCTCCTTTAAAAACAAATTCTAAAACCGAAACCTCCTTTGCGTTTACAGCTCCTTCAATTACTGCTCCAGTAGCTTTGGCAACTGTATCGTTTTGTATTTGTAATAAAAAATGCATCATAAATTGTACTTTTGCTTTTAAATTAAATAGAGTTTAAAGATAATTTCTAATACTCTTATAAACTACAAAATTGTAAAAATATTTTGTAATACTATCTTTTTATCGATTATTTTATGAATTACGAACAAACTTTATCGTGGCTTTTTTCACAACTACCTATGTATCAAACACAAGGAGCTAGCGCTTATAAAAAAGATTTAACCAACACCTTATTCTTGTCAAAATATCTACACCATCCAGAAAAAGATTTGGTATGTATACATGTAGCGGGTACTAATGGTAAAGGTTCTACCTCTCACCTACTCGCTTCTGTTTTTCAGGAAGCAGGCTACAAAGTAGGTTTGTACACTTCTCCACACTTAAAAGATTTTAGAGAGCGCATCAAAATAAATGGTAAAGAAATAGAGAAAGAATACATTACAGCCTTTGTTGAAAAGCACAAAACATTTTTTGAAAGCAATCATCTAAGCTTTTTTGAAATGACTGTTGGCCTTGCATTTGAGTATTTTAAAAATAAAAAAACCGATATTGCTATTATAGAAGTGGGTATGGGAGGTAGACTTGATTCTACCAATATTATAACCCCAGAGCTGGCTGTAATTACAAATATAGGGCTAGATCATACACAGTTTTTAGGAAATACTTTAGAGCAAATTGCCCTGGAAAAAGCCGGAATAATAAAACCTAATGTTCCTGTAGTGGTTGGCGAATATACTCAAGAAACTAAAAAAGTATTTGAAAAAATAGCTCTTAAAAATAATGCGCCTATATATTTTGCTTCTGATGTGCAATTTGAAGTTGATTATAGTTGTCCGTTGTTGGGCGACTACCAAATAAAAAATAAAAAAACGGTAAGGCAAGCATTGCAAATTATTCAAGACAAAAATAGATTTAATATATCTGAAAAACATATAGAGCAAGGCTTTCTTAATGTAATAAAAAATACAGGTTTACAAGGCAGATGGCAACAACTAGGTAATCAACCTAGCATAGTATGTGATACAGCACACAATGCTCATGGGCTAGAAATAGTAATGAACCAAGTAAAAAAACAAAAATACAACCATTTGCATTTGGTATTAGGATTTGTAAACGACAAAAATCTAGAAGATATTATTAGTTTTTTTCCTGAAAATGCACACTATTACTTTTGTAAACCAAATATTCCTCGTGGACTTGATGAAAAAATTTTAGCTCAAAAATTTGCGCAACACAATCGCTTTGGCAACGTATACAATTCTGTATCTGATGCTTACATCGCCTCTAAAAAGAATGCTAAACCAGACGACTTTATTTATATAGGTGGAAGCACATTTGTAGTTGCAGAAATTCTTTAAAAATATTTGCAGATATAAAAATAAGCTCTATATTTGCACCCACAATTGAGAAACGAAGTATCAATTGTTACAGATAAAAGGGCGATTAGCTCAGCTGGTTCAGAGCACCTCGTTTACACCGAGGGGGTCGGGGGTTCGAACCCCTCATCGCCCACAAACTTTTATCAATTTTAGTGATTATATTAGTCCAATTATTGGGCGATTAGCTCAGCTGGTTCAGAGCACCTCGTTTACACCGAGGGGGTCGGGGGTTCGAACCCCTCATCGCCCACAATTAAAAAACTCCTTAAATTTCTTAAGGAGTTTTTTTTTATGCTTATTTTTTACCCAGATATGGTTTAATAACCTTGAGTAGGTATCTCAATTTGATAGAGTTTTTTTGTAGGATTTGGTAGTTTTTTATCTCGTAACCAAGGGTTATGCAATTTTAGCACTTTATAATTTATGCCTTGCGACTTAGCAAATACAGATAAATTTGTAATGGTAGAATCTACTTCTATTTTTTTAGTTGGAATATAATCGTACATTTCGTCTTTACTTAAATCAAACCCGTACGAACGAGGGTTTTTCATGATTTCTTTTAAGGCCAGAATTCTAAATACATAACGAGAAGTTTCGTCTGTAAGTAATAAATCATAATACGAATTTACTTGTTGTTCTTCTATTTTAACATTTATTCCATTCATGCCTCCATTGTATGAGGCAGCGGCTAATGTCCAATTACCAAATTTATTTTTGGCAGAAATTAAGTACTTACAAGCCGCTTCTGTTGCTTTTTCAAGATGATAGCGTTCGTCTACAAATTCATTTACTTCCATACCGTTTTCTTTGGCTGTTGCTTGCATAAACTGCCATATTCCTTTTGCTCCTGCAGGCGATGAGGCATTGGTTAATGAACTTTCTATTACTGCAAGGTATTTAAAATCGTCTGGTACGCCATATTTTGCTAGTATAGGTTCGATAACAGGGAATACCCTATTCGCTCGTTTCATAATGAGTATTGTTGAAGAATGTAAATAAGAATTTACGAGTAATTCTCGGTCTAATCGTTCTTTTACATCGGCTATATGCAAAGGTGTTTGCTCACCTGCAAAATCTACCTGATTTGGAAAATATTGAGGTGTTCCTTTTTTTTCAAGTCGGTCTTTTTCATTATTCTTTACAGCAAAAATAAAAAGGCTACTTGTAAATAGCATTGCAAAAAGTACGAGAATTTGTTTTCTTTTCATGCAGTATTGTTTTTTTTACAAATCTACAAAAACTAAACCAAAGTCAAAATGAGTGTTTAGGCTAACAATATAGCAGGCAAATGAGTATTCAACCATTTGTACTTTGTAAGTATCATGGCATGAGTTCCTTGCTCTACAACGATACAATCTTTGATATATTGTATTGGAAAAACCTCATCTGCATCGCCATGTATATGAACTACTTTGGAATTTATTGTAGACCGTTCCCAGCAAATCATTTGCTCTATAGCCCAATCGAGATATTCTTTATTTCTCATGTGTAAAAACTTTTCATACAATTGAAGTTTTTTCTTTAATCTATTTCCAAAAGCGTACTTTATTAGTTTTTCTACATCTTGTAATAAACTTGTAGGTAGTATTTTGTAAGCTTTTGTAGATTTGGCTATCTTCATTTTTTTGGGCAACTCTTTTGCGCACTTTACACTAGATATTATTATGATTTTTCTTACAGTTAGATGCTCTGCCATTTCTTGTACTAAAACACCTCCAAAAGACACCCCAACAAGTATAGCATTTTGATGTGTAACATTTTTTGCCATACGCATAGCGTAACTTTTCAAGCTTTCTTGGGGCAAAGGCTGTATCCATTCTAATAAAAATACTTCAAACTGATCTACGGGCAATTTAATTTTTTCAAATATTGATGAGCTTGCAGCCATTCCAGGCATAAAATAAACAGGAATTCTAGTCATATTATAACTACAAATTGAAAAGTATAAAAATAAAATTCAGAAATTTGTATAAAATTAGGCATTTACAGAAATGATAATGTTAAGTACTTACTAATTTTGACATTATGGAAATTAAAGACAACACTTTTTCTAGACAATTTGAGACTCATTTTGAGGGAAAATTACTAACTATTGAATATTCTTTGCAAGAAAGAAAATTATTTTTAACAAAAATTGTTGAACCTGAAAATTACACAGACGAAACGGTTGTTAATGAGTTTCTCAAAGAAATTTTAGCATTGGCAATAGAGCGTAAACAAAAAGTAGTCCCTACTTCTCCAAAAATTGTTCAATTTTTTAGAAAAAATCCTAGTTATAAAGAACTTCTTCCTCCTGGCATTAGAATTTAACTATTAAGTGCTTAACTCTAATTTTGCATTGTATTGTTCAATATTTTTTAATGCCTCTTGCGATTTGTAATCAAATTGAACTTCATGTAAGTCTTGTTCTTTTCTTACAGCAACTTGTTTTACACAATTGTAAAAGCGTCTTACTTCTTCTAGATTGGATAATAGTAAGCCCGGTACTTGAGCATTATTTCCCAATGTATCTTTGGCTACCATAGTAAAATAGGAAGAATTGCAATGTTTTTTAATACCTGTGCGTATGTTCTCTGCTTCTACCCTAATACCAACAATCATAGAGGTTCTACCTACATAATTTACAGAGGCTTTTAGTGTAACCAACTCTCCAACTTCTATAGGATTTAAAAAATTTACAGTGTCTACCGAGGCGGTAACGCAATAATGACCCGAAAATTTCGAGGCGCTTGCAAAGGCAATTTGGTCTAGTAGTGATAATAAGTACCCTCCGTGTATTTTTCCTGAAAAATTGGTGTGCGACGGCAACATCAACTGCGAGAGAACTACCCTTGAAGCTTGAACTTTTTTATATTCTCTTTCCATTTACTTTCCTCCAAAAATTGGCGATTGTTCTTTTTCTACTTTGGTAACAAAATAAGTGGTATCGCCCCACCAAGGAAATGTTTTATAACGCTCTACATACGTTACTTTTACATATTGACCTTGGTATTTATTAAGCTCATCAATTATTTCTTGATCGCTGTCTAATACTGAAAAGGCAAATATTTTATTACCCGACAATCCTTGGCTTAGTTCGCCTTCCCATGTTTTAAAAATATAACCCTTATTGCTAAATTTTATCAATTCTCCAGAGCGAGCTCCTTCAGAATAAGTTGCATAATAAACTATTGTAAAGAATAGTGACGTAAATAGTACTACTACAAGTACAAAATAAATAATTACTTTTCGTAACATAATGTATTAATTTAATTCGTTAGTATCGTTTTCAATGGCATTTGCTCGTTGCAAAATAGCTTCTGGCAACGCTTTTTTGGCTTTTGCTCCCATCTTTTTTATGCGTTCTACACTAGAAATTAAGTTGCCTTTGCCTTCTACTAATTTGTTCATAGCACCTTGATATTCTGTTTTTGCTTCGTCCATTTTTTTACCAATTTTTATTAAATCGGAAACAAAACCTTCAAACTTATCGTACAAAGCTCCCGCTTGACGAGCAATTTCTAGTGCATTTTCTTGTTGTTTTTGATTCGTCCACATACTATCTATTGTACGAAGCGTTGCCAATAATGTAGATGGAGTAACAATAACTATATTTTTTTCAAAGGCTTTGTTGTACAAACTAGCATCTTCTTGCAAAGCTACCGCAAAAGCCGATTCTATAGGTATAAATAGTAAAACAAAGTCTGGGCTTTCCATTTGATACAAATCATGGTAATTTTTTGTACCCAATTGTTCTACATGACGGTTAATAGAAGCTATATGTTCTTTTAAATGTTGCTTTTTTAAAACCTCATCGTCTTCATTAACAAAACGTTCATAGGCAGTAAGAGTAACTTTGGCATCAACAATCATTTTTTTGCCATCTGGAAGGTTGATTATTACGTCTGGAAAAACACGATTCCCTTCGGGTGTAACAAAACTTTGTTGTACAAAATATTCTCTATCTTTTTCTAATCCAGATTTTTCCAAAACACGCTCCAATACCAATTCACCCCAATTTCCTTGCATTTTACTATCGCCTTTTAATGCTTTTGTAAGGTTAATGGTCTCTTTACTCATTTGCTCATTCATTTCTTTAAGCCCCAAAATTTGTTGCCTCAAAGCAGCATGGTAATCAATACTTTCTTTGTGAGTATCTTCTACTTTTTTTTCAAAATGAGTAATTTTTTCTTGTAACGGTGAAAGTATATTTTTTAAATGCTCTTTGTTTTGTTCTGTAAATTTATTGGTTTTTTCTTCTAAAATTTTGTTGGCAAGATTTTCAAATTCTTTTGTAAATTTTTCTTGAAGTTGTTCTACCTCTTGCTTTTGTTCTTTATTGCGTTCCCAAAGGTTTTCAAAATCTGTTTCTTTTTTTGAGAGTTGAATAATCAAAACTTCTTTTTCTTTTCTAAGTGCTTCCCGCTCTTGAACAACCAATTGTATTTGATTTTTAGATTGCTCTATTTGCGAAATAAGCCCATTAATTTTTTCTTCTAATGAGGCTTTTTCCGATTTGGAATTGGCTGAAAATAATAATTTACCCACAAAAATCCCAATGGATAAGGCAATTATAAATGTAATTAAAGTTAAAATAGTTTCGTTCATTAGGATTTTAATCTCTTGTTGTAAAAAGTGTTTAAATATACATATTTCAACTGAAAATAAACGTGAAAATGTTTGGCATTATTTTTGAAAACCACTTTTTAAAAAAGAACTAGTATATTTACAACCTTTAAATTGTTATTATTATGATTAGAAAAATTACTCTTTTAGCTTTTTTGGCTATTTCTGCGTTTTCGTTTGCACAATTTAGGCAGGGGTCTGTTGGGCACTTAACCATTTTTTCGGAAGATGGTGATAAATTCTTTTTAATTTTAAATGGAGAAGCTCAAAACGATATTCCTCAAACAAACCTTAGAATAGAAGATTTAAACCAACCCTATTACAATGCAAAAATTCAATTTGAAGATAAATCATTATTAGATATTTCTAAAAATAATTTAATGATTACTGATCCTGATGGCGTTTTTCAAGATGTAACCTACAAAATAAAGCGAGACAAAAACAATAAAGGAAAAATGAAAATGAATTTCTTTTCTATGATTCCAGTTCGTCAAAATTATCAAGCACCTTCCAATGTCTATGTAGTTCGTTATGGGCAACCACGCGAAGTAATAATGCAAAATCCAAATCCTCGAGTAGGAACTGTAACCCAGACTACGACCACAACTACCACACAAAGTACAGGTAATAACATGGGAGTGGGCATTAATGTAGGTGGAATTAATATGGGAGTTTCTATAAATGATAATATGGGAGGTGGCGTAGTTACTCAAACTACTACAACTACCACAAGTTCAAACACAAATAATAATCATGGTCATGTTGATTCATACAATACCATTGAAGAAGTAAGAGGTTGTGGAGGCAGACGTTGTATGCTACCAAACGATTTTAATGTAGCATTAGCTACACTAAAAAAGCAAAGTTTTGAAGATAGCCGATTAAAAACTGCTAAACAAATAGTGAGTGCAAATTGTTTAAGTGTAGACCAAATTATGCAAATTGCAAAAACCTTTAATTTTGAAGATAATACGCTAGAATTTGCAAAATTTGCTTACGACTATTGTACAGAACAAAGAAGTTATTTTAAACTTAATGGAATATTCAAATTTAGCAATAATGCAGATGAATTGTCTGAATATGTACAAAGTAGAAATTAATTTAAACCCAAATACATACGTGAAAAGGCTATCTATACGGTAGTCTTTTTTTATTTTTGCAAAAAATAGTCATGCAACATCATCATTATATTTTATATAAACCCAATGGTTATTTAAGCCAATTTGTATATCAAAAAAAACGTGCCAAAAAATTATTAGGCGAATTGTATCATTTTGCCGAAGATACAATGGCGATTGGAAGACTAGACGAAGATTCTGAAGGTTTGCTATTACTTACTACAAATGGTATGATAAGCGAGGAAATTCGCAGTAAAAAAGTAGAGAAAGAATATTTTGCTCAAGTTGATGGTATAATAACCCCCGATGCTCTAAAACAGTTGGAAGAAGGGGTTGTTATTGGTGTGAAAGGCACTAAATATAAAACATTACCCTGTGTTGCTAAATCGCTTATAGACCTACCAATTACTATTGGAGATGGTAAAAAAATAAGAGATGATAGGCATGGGCCTACCTCGTGGTTGCGTATTATCGTTACAGAAGGAAAATATAGACAAGTGCGCAAAATGACTGCTGCTGTTGGGTTTCCTACCCTAAGGCTTATTCGATATAGAATAGGCTCTATTACATTGGATCAACTACAATGTGGCGATGTAGTAGAAGTGCAAAAACTGGAATACTAATTTTATTGAAAACTAAATTTTCCTTTACGCTTATTAAAAGAAATTAATTCTTTGGGAAAAACAGTATCAAATATGTTATTCTCTATTAAATTTTTGGGTGTATCTAGATAAATATGTTGTGGCGTCATAACAATCATATCATCGCACATTTGTATTGCCAAGTCTACATCGTGAGTAGATAATACAATACACTTTTGAGTATTGTGTGCTAATGTTTTTAAAAGTTTTACAATAGATACTTTGTGGTATAAATCTAAATGGGTTGTAGGCTCATCAAGAACTACAATCGATGTGTCTTGAGCTAAAGCTCTAGCTATCATTACTTTTTGCAATTGTCCATCGCTTATTTCATTATGTTTTTTATCAACAATATCTTGTATTTGTGTTTGTTGTATTGCCCAATTTACTTTTTCAATATCTTTTGGCGATAGTTTGCCCAACCAATTGGTGTAAGGTTGGCGTCCTAGCGCAATAATTTCATAAACTGTAAGTTGGCTTTGTGGTAGTTTATCGGTAAACACAGATGCTATTTGTTGCGATAATACACGACTTGACATATTATTTAATGACAAATTATTTACAAAAATATCGCCTGCCAAAGGATTTTGCATTTTTGTAATGGTTCTCAAAAAAGTAGACTTCCCTACTCCATTTACACCAACTAAACCAATCAATTTTTCCGTTCTTAATTGTAAATTAATATTTTGGGTAATAATTTCCTTTTTGGTTTTGTTTTGGTAACCAATGGTTAAATTTTTACATTCTAATATGATATCATTTTCTACCATGTTCTATTTTTATGAATGAGTAGATAAATTACAATAGGCGCTCCAAATAAAGAGGTTATCGCATTAATAGGAATCATAAAAGACTGTCCTGGTAATTGAGAAATAGTATCGCAAATTAACATAGAGAGACTACCCAACAAAAGTGTGGCAAAAAACAAAACTTTATGATTGCTTGTATGAAACATAAGTTTCGCAATGTGAGGCACTGCCAATCCAACAAATGCAATAGGGCCCACTAGTGCCGTAATACTTCCTGCTAAAATACTGCTAGAAAAAATTATAATCCATCGGGTTTTGGATATATTAACCCCCATACTTTTAGCGTAGTTTTCTCCAAGCAATAAAGCATCAAGAGGTTTATTTACTAAAAATGCTAAAAAAGTACCCGAACACACCCATAGCGCTAATTGTAAAACTTGTTCCCAACTCATATTAGCCAAATTACCCATAGACCAAAAGGTAAATCTTTGTAATTGTTCGGCTGTACTAAAATAGGTAAGAACACTCACAAATGCACTTGTAAAACTGCTAAACATGAGCCCAACAATAAGTATACTCATCGTGTCTTTTAATTTTCTAGAAACCAATACAATTAATAAAAGTACAAATAAACTACCCATAAATGAGGCTGTTGCAATACCTATTTGCGAAGAAATATAGTGCAAACTAAATATTTCGCTACCCAACAAAAGTATAGCTACACCTAAACTCGAACCAGAGCTTAAACCTAAAACATAAGGCCCTGCCATTGGATTTCTAAAAAAGGTTTGCATGAGTAAACCACAAATAGAAAGTCCAGAGCCTACAAGCAAAGCCGTTATAGCTTTGGGTAAACGAAAATCGAGTAAAATATAGTGCCATGTTTCTTGAGGAAGCTTTTTACCCAAAATAAAATGTACGACTTCCAAAAACGGAATAGCAACCTGTCCTAAAGATAAATTGAGCAGAAATGCTAAACTTACTAACAGAAGTAATATAGAAAACTTGGTTTGATGATGTTTGAGAAACATTTTTCAAAATTACTTTAATTTCTCAAAAAAATAAGGCTTATAGCCATTTAATAATTCGGGGTGTAAAATTTTGACTAAATCTTTTAGCACAATATCAGGTCTATTTGGAGCCAATTCATAGTATAAATTACCACCTGTTTTTCCTTTTTTAAGTCCAAAAGAAAATACTTTTTGTTTTTTAAAAGCGTCAAATTGTTTGTAATGAACATTAGCCTTATCCATTTCTTCTAACGAGGTAAATTGCCCAGAAGTAAACCAAAAGTCAGCCTTTTTTGCTTTTAAAAAAACTTCTTCAAAAGAAAGAGATAAACTACCCGAACCTTTGGTATCTTTCCATAAATAATTGGCATGGGCATCTTGCATTATAGCACTACCCCAGCTTGTACCTTTGGGCATATACCAAACGCCTTCAAACATATCTCCTGCCAATATGGTTGGGTATTCAGTGGTATTTTGAGCCAATTTTTTGGTTTTCAAATATTCTTTTTCAATTGTTTTAAAAATAGCATCGGCTTGTTTAGATTTGTTATACAAACATCCAAAAAGTTTTATCCATTCTGCTTTTCCTAGCGGAGATTGCTCGTTCCAATCGCCATTCATAACCACTTTTAAACCGCTTTTTTGTAAATTTTCTAAAGAAGGATTTTCTTTAGAAACACCATATCCAATAATTACATCGGGCTGTAAACTTAATGCTAATTCTATATTTAGATTTTGATTTGTTCCTAAATCTTGTACAAAGCCTTTTTCAATGCGGTCTCTTACTTTTTCTGAAGAAATATAGTTAAGCGTAGGAAATCCTATTAATGTTTCTGTTTTATTCAACATATCCAAAGACGGAATATGAGTTGTAGATGTAACAACTATTTTTTGTACGGGAATTTCAATTATTTCATAACTTTTTAAACTATCTGGAGTTTGTACATTTTTTTGTTTTAATAAATACTTATACGTTTTTGAAGCACCTTCCCAAGGTTTATTTACTTCTACTAAACTAAAATTTTTATAATGATAGATTGCCAATCCTGTAGCATATTTACAGCTATTGGGTACAGATTGTTGCGTATGTAATTCGTTTTTTGGCTTACAAGAAATAAAGAATACCAAAAAAAATAAGGCATAAAAAACTCTCATTGTGAATTTTTTTGGCAAACCTACATTTTTTTTTACAATTTAAAATCAATACGTATAGATTTATAAAATCTTTTAGTAACATCAGATACACAACAATTTTAATGCAAGATTTAATTTAGCCTAAAAAAATGCAAGAAACATCTCCGACATTTATATATACCGTTGCCGCTGTAATTGTACTTCACTTTATAGTAGGCTTTGTATGGCTTATTTACAAAATGAGCAGCAAAAAAGATAAAAAATAATCAAAAGTTTGCAAAAAAGTATATTTTTGCACTCGTATTATGGTTGCTTTACTTCTTGTTTAAGTAAAAGCATTAATAGGGAATTGGGTGAAAAACCCAGGCTGTACCCGCAACTGTAAGCTAAAAAAGGTTGTTGTTATCTACAAAGTCATTGTTTCTTTATAGAAATGAGAAGACAAACAACAATACGCAAGCCAGGAGACCTGCCAAATACACTGAGTAACAAACTTTCGGGACTAAAAGTTTGAGTATGGGTAAATTCTATGCTTTTTCCCGTTATTACTAATTTTAGTATTAACACAAATGAACAAAAAATCTATTGCTTTGGCTATTTTTAGCTTGGCATCGTTGTGCATTCAAGCGCAACAAAAAGACACCCTGCAAGGTAAAACGCTACAAGAAGTTGTTATTTCTGACTCTAAATTTTATCTTCCAAAAGAAAAATCAGGTAAAATTATTAGTGTAATTACAGCATCAGATCTAGAAAAAAAATCGAGTGAAAGTTTAGCCCAAGTATTAAACTCTGTGGTAGGTATAGAGCTTAATGGAGCAAATAGTGTAGTTGGTAAAAATTTGGGCTATTATGTACGAGGAGGTAAAAACAACCAAGTTGTAGTTGTTATAGACGGAGTTGCTGTAAGTGATGCTTCGGGAATAAACACCGAGTACGACTTGCGATTTTTGCCCGTACAACAAATAGAACGAATAGAGGTAATGAAAGGTGCTTCGAGTACTTTGTATGGTTCTGGGGCTGCAACAGCAGTTATTAATATTACATTGAAGAAAAATGCTAAAAATAATATTTCAGGATTGGCATTTTCACACATTGGCAGTAACAATACAGTAGATAATGCTAAAATAAACGGGCAAGATTTCAATCAAGGAGTTTCTTTACAAGGAAATTATAAAAAGTTAGGCTTTTTAGGTTCTTTTTCAAGTACAGAAACCAATGGAATGTCTCAACTAAAAAATCTAGAAAACCAAACTTATGAAACAGATAGATTTTCTAGACAAAGCTATTTAGGTAAATTGTCTTATACATTTAGCACTAAATTTTCAACCGATTTTTTAACTCATTTTGATACATTTTACAACGCTTATGATAATCCTTTTGATAATACAAGCCTAGCTGATACTGATAAAAACAGTTCTACAAACCAACAACTTAGGTTTGGTATTGCACCTAAATATAAATATACTAAAGGTGAATGGGTTACTCAAGCTTCTGTATACAAAATAAGCAGAAAATACAATGAATTTAATAATTGGTCTTTAGAAAACGAACAATCGCATTATACGGCCCGAAGTGTTGTATTTGATTCGTACAACAAGTATAATGTTTCTAATGCCATAACAGTACTTAACGGAATAAACTTTCAATACCACGATATGGCTGTTACAAGTCCATACGCCACTATTGTAAATCAGGAAACTAAATTTAGTAATCTAGACAATTATATCAATATAATATATACCAGTTTGTTTGGGTTCAACCTCAATGCTGGAGCTCGTTTAAATTATCATAATGTTTATCATAGCCAATGGGTTTACAATGTAAATCCTTCTTATAAACTCACAAACAATGTAAAAATAGTATCATCTTATAGTACAGCTTTTGTCGCGCCTAGTTTGTATCAACTTTATTCTGAATATGGAAATAAAAATCTTACTCCCGAAAAAAACAGCACTGTAGAAGCAGGAGTTGAAACTTCTTTTTTTAATAGTAAATTAACTGCCTCTGCCGTAGGTTTTTGGAGAGAGCAAAATAATTCTATTGGTTTTGATGCGACCTATCATTATACAAATATTGAAGGAATTAACCATGTAAAAGGTTTGGAAACTGATTTTAGAATAAAAGCTTTTAAAAACATCAATATTTCTGCTAATTATACTTTTACACAACCAGACGAAGCTTTAACTCGTTTAATCCCAAAACATAAAATAAATGCTAGTATTGATATTGCAATGAGTAATCGATGGTTGATGAATGCCTCATATCAATATACAGATAAAAGATTGGATACATATTACGATGGAACCCTTTGGACTTTAGTAAATACCCAATTACAAGCTTATCAACTATTTAATTTTTCTACAAAATATGAACTCATAAAAAACAGAATGCACATTTTTGCGAGTATTCATAATATATTAAATAAAGAATATGTAGAAAATATTGGCTATAATACCTTAGGTAGAAACTTTAAAATAGGTACAAACATTTCATTTTAATTATTCACTTTCTAAATACATTTCATCTTGAAATGCTTCCACCTCTTTTTTGCCCCGAAAATAAGATGATGAATTATTAGATTTAAAAGAATAACTAAATTTACCATTGCTGGCAATATAATTTAATGCTGTTGCTAGTAATGGTTCGTTTGTATCACCTAACACTCCCATATTTTCTCTGTTTTCAACAAAAGTACTAGTAGGCTGTAATCCAGAGGTATAATCGCCAAAATTTGATGCGTTTACAATTTTTAACACAATGGGTTGCATTGCGTAGTTATGATTGGGATTTATTTGGTTTTTTGTAAAGTTTGGAGAGTCGTAGAGTGTAACAGAACCAACATTTTTGCCAGTTGTAACATCACCTATTTGCACAACATTTATATAAGGTTTAAGCCCATTAATAAGTAATTCACTAGCCGAAGCTGTTCCTTTTGCTGTAAGTATATAAACTTTGGACAAATTTAAACTCTGTATAGCGCCACCATTGCTTAATGTAGTTGTAAAGAGATTATTTAACGTTGAAGGATTGTTTTGTAATAAATAATTTTGGAGTTTAGGGTTCCATTGTTGTTTAGCAAAAACCTGTCCGCTAAATTGCCCTGTTATCATACTAGCCAATCGAGTTGCTGTAGCAACAGAACCACCCGAATTGTATCGCAAATCTACAATTAAATGTGTAATACCTTGCCCTTTAAAATATCCAAAAACATTATTAAGAGCGCTTTCATAATCTGATAAAAAAGCATTATAAACCAAGTAACCTATTTTTTTAGTACCTAAGTTAATTACATCATAATGATATATTGGATCTTCTTGAATTTGTATTTTGGTAACTGTTTTTACAACACCGTTTGCAATAATATTTCCAGCAGATAGTTGTGCAAAATGAATATTTAGCGTTTCATTACCCAGCAATGATTTGTAATTAGAAACAGTAAGCGATTCATTATTTATAGCATAAAAAACATCTCCTCTTGTAATACCTAGTTGCGATGCTGGAGAATTTGGCAATACATAGTTTACGCTTCCATAAATATCTGTTGTGCTTCCTTGTACATAAAATAAAGAATAGTCTATGCCTGTTGTTTTTGTATTTCCAGATAATATGCCTTCGAGGGTTCTATAATCATCAAACAATACACTAAAACGGTCTGTAGGAGCAGGCATTTTTAAGGTATTGAATAAATCGAAAGGTGTATAATTGGACAAAAAAGAATTCTTTTCAAACTCATTTGCAAACCTATTATCTGCCAAATCTGCCACATCGGGTTGCCATAAATAGTAAGCGTTTAAACCTCGCCAAATAAATCTATTTACTTGCAAATTGGTATCGTAACCATTATCATCTTGATCTGTACAAGCAATATTTAGTAAGCTAAAAAGTACAATAAATATGTTGAATATCTTTTTTTTCATACGGATTTATTAGAAATAGTAAAAAATAACACAATCAAACACTCTCTCAAAAATACAATTTTATATGTGATAATCATACTTTTAAATAAAATAAGACTTCATAGTTGTTGTCAATTTATACTTACAAAACCAAAACATTCAATTATATTTACGAAATTTGCACGCATACTAATTCACACACAATGAACAAAAAAAAGTTATTCTTTGCTACAACTTTGATTGCTGTATTTGCGGTTTGTGTATACTACACAACCTCATCAAAAACAGTCGCCCTCAAAGATTGTGGTACTTGTAAAACTACCGATGAGGCTTTTGCAGAAACTCAAAAGGCTTTAAATCTTATTTCTACTCATCTTAATTCTGGCATAAAATCTGCTACATATTTAAAAGAATATGAGAATACGAAAAACAAAATTTTTAAAAAATAATAAAACATTAGAAACATGAAAAAATTATTAATACTACTCGCTCTTGCTTTATTTCAGGTTGGATTTGCTCAATCTGTTTTTGACAAATTTGAAAATCAAGAAGGTATAACTACTGTAACGGTAAACAAAAAAATGTTTTCTTTATTGAGTAAAATGGACGTGAAAGACAAAGAAACTCAACAGTATGTAAATCTGATAAAAAAATTAGATAACTTAAAAGTATTTTCTACTGCAAATGATAAAAAATATGCCGAAATAAAAACTGTAGCTGAAAAATATTTAAAAACACAAGGTCTTGAAGAGCTTATGCGCGTGGTAGAAAAAGGTAAAAACGTGAAAATTTTTGTGAAATCGGGAGCTACAGAATCGCAACTAAAAGAACTACTACTATTTATAGAAGGAAGCGGAAAAGATGAATCTGTAATTATGTCATTAACAGGCAATTTTAGCTTAGAAGAGCTATCTGCTTTAACCGATAAAATGAATTTACCAGGTGGTGAAGTATTGAAAAAAGCAGGTCAAAAATAAAACGACACCTATTTTTTAGCAAAAAAGGCTATCTCTTTTTTGGAGATAGCCTTTTTATTTATTTCTCAAAATATTAGAATCTATAGCCTAATTGTAAAGAAATTACTCTATTTTTTAATTTATAATCTTCTCCACTTTGCTCTTTATAAACATTAGATAGACCTAAATTATAACGTAAACCTGCTGAAAGATTATCAGTAAAATTATAACCTGCTCCAATATTTAAACCAAAATCTGTAGAGTTATAGAATTTTTTAACATCCTCGTTTGTTGAAGTAGACTCAGTTGTGCCTAAAATTGTTGTACTACTATCTGTTTTAGCTTTTGCACTCATTAAGAAACCTACTTGAGGTCCAAATTCTAATGAAAATTTTTCTGTTGCATAATATTTCATCATCAATGGAACATTAATATAAGAAAAATTTAATTTAGTCTCACTAGAATAAGAATATCCTGTACTTGACACAGACTCTTTTGATTTTGCTCCTTGAGTAGAAAATAATAATTCTGGTTGAAATGCAAACTTATCATCAAGTTTAATTTCAGCAAATGCTCCAAACTGAACACCTAATTTACTGTCTGGGGAATCCACTCCATCAGAATCTTTACCAGATTGAGCAAGGTTTGTTAAACCAACTCCTGCTTTAACTCCAAATTTTGTTTCTTGCGCTGAAGCAAGACCAAATGTTAGCACAGCTGCCAACGATAATACTAATTTTTTCATGCGTATAAAATGTTTAAATTACTTTGTCAAAAAAACAATAATTAAAGATTTGATGTAAAAAACGACTTTGTAAGTTATTAACATACTTATTAACAAATTCATTTTTTATTAGATTAAAAAAATAGTAAGTAAATTTTATACCACTATATTTTATATAATTCGTAAAATTATTCTTTTTAATAACTTTATCATAACATACAAATTACTAACTCAAATACAATACATTTGTAAAACAGTAAACTAAAAATCATACATACATACCACTTTTTTATAAAATCACTATGAAAATTATCATTATTAATGGTCCAAACTTAAATTTATTGGGCACTAGAGAACCTCATATTTATGGAGACAACACCTTTGAAAATTATTTTGAAGTACTGAAAAGTAAGTTTCCTACCATTACTTTAGACTATTTTCAAAGTAATATAGAAGGCGAAATTATTACTAAACTACAAAATGTAGGTTTTAGTTATGATGGTATTATTTTAAATGCGGCAGCATACACTCACACCTCTATAGGTATTGCCGATGCAGTAAAAGCCATCACTACGCCTGTGGTGGAAGTGCATATTTCGAATACATTTTCAAGAGAAAATTTTAGGCATCAATCGTTTATTTCTCCTTATACAAAAGGTGTAGTAATAGGCTTTGGGCTGCAAAGTTATCAACTCGCTATTCAATCTTTTTTATAACCATACAACCATTTGGCAAAACTTATCGTCTATGGTTAAAACATTTATTTATGAAGAAAAAAATTACACTGCTTTTTATGCTCGTATGTTCGATTCTCAATGCACAACTCAAAGGGCTAGTTACCAACGATAAAGGCGTTCCCTTGCCCAACGTGAATATTTACATCAAAAATTCGTACAAAAGCACTACTACCAACGATAAAGGAATGTATGAATTTAAAAACCTGCCCGAAGCAAAAGCAGTGGTCGTTTTTCAATACATGGGATATAAAACCTACAAAGAAGAAGTTACCATAGATAATACCCTAAAAACGCTCAATGTTACTTTAAACTACGACTCATTTGAACTGAAGGAAGTAGTAATAAAAAAAGGTGAAAATCTAGCCAACGAAATAATTAAAAATGCGATAGCAGAACGCAAAGCCAACAGTAAAAAATTTAACCGATTTACAGCCGATTTTTACTCTCGTGGTATTTTTAAAGTAAAAGAACTACCCAAAAAATTTATGGGACAAGATATCGATATGTTTGATGAAATTATAGATTCTACTCGTAGTGGCATTTTATATTTATCTGAAACGGTATCGAAAATCACTTGTGAAAAACCCAACAAACTAAAAGAAGTAATTGTTGCTTCTAAAGTAAGTGGTAATGATAAAGGATATAGTTTTAATAAAGCAGGCGATGCCGATTTTGATTTCTATGAAAATTATATTCCGCTATCTACCAATGCCGTTTCGCCAATTGCAGACAATGCTTTTAACTATTACAAATACAAACTTGAAGGAAGTACGGTAGAAGAAAACGGACAAAGCATCAATAAAATAAAAGTAACACCCAAAAGAAACTCCGAACCTGCTTTTACAGGCTACATTTATATAGCCGATGACAGTTATGCTATTTATGCCGTAGACCTCGAAATTACAGGAAAACAAATAGCTAGCGACGGACTTAATACATTAAAAATAAAACAGAATTTTAGTTACAATCCTTCGAGTAAAATATGGACAAAAAACTTGCAAATCCTCGATTTTGATGCAGGCATTTTAGTATTCAAATTTAATGGAAGCTTTACCCATAGTTATAGCAATTATACCTTTCCTGAAAGTTTTGACAAAAAAACGTTTACATCAGAAATTGTAAAATTTGAAACCAATGCCAATAAAAAAGAAGATAATTTTTGGCAAAATATACGTCCTGTTCCTCTTACAGAAGAAGAAAGTAACGATTATATCAAAAAAAATACGCTTCAAGAAAAACGTAAATCTGAAAAATATTTAGACTCTATTGATGCGAAACACAACAAATTTAAACTTGGCGATATACTAAGTGGTTATACCTACAGTAAATCGTTTAAAAAATGGAGTATTAGTTACAACACACCAATCACTTCTATTAGTTACAATACCGTACAAGGCTGGAAAGTTCAACCTGGTATAAACTATTACAAATACAATGACGAAAACAAAACCTATACCAGCATATATACCAAAGTAGACTATGGTTTTGCCGAACACAAATGGAGAATATTTGGCGGATATACCCAAAAGTTAAGCAACTTTAATCATAGTTACATTTCTATTTTTGCAGGAAGTAAAGCCGAACAAATAAACCCGAACAATCCTATATCATCGTTGGTAAATATGGTAAGTACAATGTTTTTTACCAACAATTTTATGAAACTCTACGAAAAAAATAGTCTTCAACTTAAATACGGTAGAGAAATAACCAATGGTATCTATGTAAACGCATTTGCCGAGTATGCCGAGAAAAAACCTTTGCTAAATACTACCGATCATAAATTTACCAAAACAGAAGATGTGTACTCTTCCAACAACCCCTTAGCGCCAGAAGACTTTACAAGCGTAGCTTTTCAGAAATTTAATTTTCTAAAAACAGGTATTGAAGCCTCTATAACCTTTAAACAACAGTATGTATCTAGACCCGATGGCAAATACAATCAAGGGAACGATAAATATCCAAAATTATTTTTAGGAATAGACAAAGGTTGGGCATCTACCAACAACAATAACGACTATACACTTGCCAAAGCACGCATAATGTACGATATAGACTTGGGTAATAAAGGCGAATTGAAAATAAACAGTCGTGTTGGTAAATTTTTTAATGCCGACGCCATTGCTTTTACAGAATTTGCTCATTTTAATGGTAACCAAACCCATGTAGCTGGTGGGTTGGCATATACCAACCAATTTAACCTACTACCCTACTACAGTATGAGTACCAACAAAAGCTATTTTGAAACACATATAGAATTACATAATGAAGGTTTTATTATGAATAAAATACCGTTATTGAATAAACTTCAAAGCAAACTAGTTCTCGGGGCTCACAATCTATCTATTCCAAACAGTGCGCCCTACCAAGAGTTTTCTATAGGGCTCGATAATTTGGGCTTTGGTAAAATTAAGCTTTTTAGAATAGACTATTTTAGAGCGTACCAAAGCGGGTATCAAGGCGATGGAATTCTCATAGGTTTTAAAATGCTCAATGCCTTTGAATAAACACAAAGCAAAACTATGAAAAAACCCCTTGCAATTGAATTGCAAGGGGTTTTTAGTAATAATACATATAATTAAACCCTTACAATATTGGCTCCAAGCGCACGCAAACGTTCGTCTATGCGTTCGTAACCTCTGTCTATTTGTTCTATATTTTGTATAGTGCTGGTTCCTTTGGCAGAAAGTGCTGCTATAAGTAAAGATATTCCTGCTCTAATATCGGGCGATGACATCACTGTTGCTTTTAATTGCGACTGAAAGTTATGACCCATTACTACAGCTCTATGCGGATCGCATAACATAATTTTAGCACCCATATCTATAAGTTTGTCTACAAAAAACAAACGACTTTCAAACATTTTTTGGTGTATTAATACATCACCATTGGCTTGTGTGGCTACTACCAAAATAATACTCAATAAATCGGGTGTAAAACCAGGCCAAGGAGCATCGGCAATAGTAAGTATAGAACCATCAATATCGGTTTTTACCGTATACCCATGTTCATGCGCAGGGATATAGATGTCATCTTCTCTTTTTTCTAATGTAATACCAAGTTTTCTAAACACATTTGGAATAACTCCTAAGTTTTCCCACGAAACATTTTTAATGGTTATTTCGCTACGCGTCATAGCCGCAAGACCTATCCACGAACCTATTTCAATCATGTCGGGCAAAATAGTGTGCTCGCAACCTCCAAGGCTTTCAACACCTTCTATCGTAAGTAAATTTGAACCTACACCTGTAATTTTAGCACCCATAGCATTAAGCATTTTGCAAAGTTGTTGCAAATAAGGTTCACAAGCAGCGTTGTATATGGTTGTTACGCCTTCTGCAAGTACGGCTGCCATAACAATATTGGCTGTACCTGTTACCGATGCCTCATCGAGAAGCATATAAGCCCCTTTAAGACGTCCTGTGTTTTCAACGCCATAAAAATGATCTTCTCTTTGGTATCTAAATTTTGCGCCTAGATTAATAAACCCTTCAAAATGAGTATCGAGTCTGCGGCGACCTATTTTATCTCCTCCAGGTTTTGGTATATAGCCTTTGCCAAAACGCGCTAGTAAAGGCCCCACAATCATGATAGAACCTCGTAGTGAACCTCCTTCTTTTTTAAAAGCTTCTGTCTCTAGGTAAGAAACATTTACTTCATCGGCTTGAAAAGTAATTGAACCCGGACCATTCTTTTGAATTTTAACACCCAAATTACCCAATAATGTTATCAATTTGTTCACATCAAGAATATCGGGAATATTGTTTATAGTAACTTTTTGGGGGGTGAGCAACACAGCACAAAGTATTTGCAATGCTTCATTTTTGGCACCTTGAGGTTGCACTTCTCCTTTTAGTTTTATACCGCCTTCTATTTTAAATGTACTCATTTATAAAAATTTATATTTGGGATTTGTTTTGGTTGTTGTTTTTTTGGAAATTTTTTTTACCGTTTTGATTTGTGTTTTTTCTAAAAAAGTTACCCTTCGTATTTTTGGCAGATGCCTGATTACTTTTATTGGAAATTTTTTTATTAATACGCATTAAATCGTTGGTGGTAGAGAGCTCTTCGGAAGTTTGTATCAAATTAATTTTACCTTCTGATAATTCGTATAAGTGATCAAAAATTACTTTATCTTCTACAGAGTCTTTATTCCAACTTAAAAACGATTTTTTCATATGATTGGCTATTACACGCACCAAAGCCTCTTTCAACTCTCCGTCTTCCCAGCTATTGGCTACTTCAATCATCGTTTTGATGTTGTTACCGTAAAATCGGTATTTTGGATTTTTTTGAGGATATTCTAGCTTGCTCGATTTTAAATAAACCATTTCTCGAGTAGGTATTGGATAAGGCGAATCTACATCGAGTTTAAAATTGGACATAATAAATATTTGATCCCAAAGCTTGTGTTGAAAATCGGGTACATCACGCAAATGCGGGTTTAAAGTACCCATAACCTGAATGATATATTTTGCTGCTTTGTTACGTTCTTCTCTATCGGCAATAGCAACGGTTTGATCTATCAATTTCTGTAAATGTCTACCATATTCAGGTATCATTAAATGAGTTCTTTGGGCATTGTATTCCAAAAAATGCATCGCCTGATGATTATCTGGGTTTATCGTCTTATTTTTCATGACTTATAGCGATATTATACCTTCTATACCCGAAACTTCAATATATTTTGACACTACCGATTCTGGAGATTCCATAGTAACATTTATAGAAACAGAAGTATATTTGGCGTTTTTAGATTGTTGTGTTTGTATTACAGCTCCCATGTTATCAAAAGCATTTTCCACCTCTTCTATTTTTTTAGCATCTGTAGGAACAATAAATTTATATAAATAATTGGAAGGCCATTCTGAAGTATTTTTCAGTTCTTCTTTAAGTCGAATATAAAATTCTTCGGTTTTTTTATCCATTGCAATCAAAATTAAACGCAAATATACATTTTTAGTACTTAGTATTTTATTTTTTTAGCTTTTTAGCACAACTGTGTAGCGCAAAATATAAAATTTTATAAGTGTAGATAATGTTTAAATAAATTTTTCTATTCTAATTTGTTTCGGTAAATTTGCGCCTTATTTCAAAATTTTGAATAAAGAAATTATTGTAATTACCGGCGGACCTGGTACTGGAAAAACTACCATAATCGATAAACTTATCGAACAAGGACACACGTGTTTTCCTGAAATTTCTCGCGAAATTACTCTAGAAGCTAAAAAACAAGGTATTGAACAATTGTTTTTAGAAAAACCTTTACTTTTTAGTGAATTATTATTAGAAGGAAGAAAAAAACAATTTCAACATGCACTTTCTCAAAATGGAACCAAAGTTTTTATTGACAGAGGCATTCCCGATATATTAGCCTATATGCACTACATTGGCGATAGTTACCCTTCTTTTTTTGATGAAGCCTGCAAAACACACACATACCACAAAGTATTTGTATTACCACCATGGCAAGAAATTTATATAAGTGATGAAGCGCGGTATGAAAATTACGAGCAAGCCAAACTAATATACCAACATCTACAAGAAACGTACAGTAAGTATAATTACAACCTTATAGAAGTACCAAAAGGTACGGTTGATGAAAGGGTAAATTATATTTTATCCCATTTATCTTAAATCTCTTTACATTTTATATCTTAGCAAGCAACAATAATACTGCATGCCCAATCCATTAGATATATTAAAAAAATACTGGAATCATACTTCTTTTAGACCATTACAAGAAGAAATTATTGAATCTGTATTGCAGAACAACGATACTTTTGCTTTGCTACCTACAGGCGGAGGAAAATCGATATGTTTTCAAGTGCCAGCCTTAGTAAAAGAAGGTATTTGCATTGTAGTTTCGCCTTTGATTGCTTTAATGAAAGACCAAATTAAAAATTTAAACGCCAAAGGTATAAAAGCCATAGCGCTTACAGGTGGTATTCCCGAAAACGAAATTATAGAACTGCTAGATAATTGCCAATACGGAAACTACAAATTTTTATACCTATCGCCAGAACGACTACAAAACGATTGGATTATAGAGCGCATTAAGCAGCTCAAAATAAACTTAATAGCTATAGACGAGGCCCATTGTATCTCACAATGGGGACACGACTTTAGACCTGCTTATACCAAACTAGCCACACTCAAAAAAATGATGCCCAAAGTACCTTTTATAGCACTTACTGCATCGGCAACCCCACAAGTACAGCAAGACATTGTAACGCAACTTGAACTTAATACACCCAAAATATATAAAAAATCTTTTCAAAGAGACAATTTAGCTTATCTTGTATATAGTGTAGAAGATAAGTATTATTTTCTACAAAAAATACTACACAAACACCCGAACCCAAGCATTGTATATGTAACCAATAGAAAAGCGTGTGTAGAGTTTTGTAATATGCTAAACAAATCGGGCATATCGGCAACCTATTACCATGGCGGACTCAACTCGAAAGAAAAAGAACAAAACATGACAAATTGGTTGCAAGAAAAAAATACTGTTATGGTTGCCACCAACGCTTTTGGAATGGGTATAGACAAACCCAATGTTAAAACTGTTATTCATTTGCATTTGCCTTCAAACCTTGAAAGTTACTACCAAGAAGCTGGTCGTGCTGGCAGAAATGAAGAAAAAGCCTATGCTGTTTTACTCTACAACAAGTCTGACATTATTCAATCTAAAACGCAATTTATTGATGTATTGCCCAACAAAGAATATTTAAAAACAGTATTTATAAAGCTTTGCAATTTTTTTCAAATAGCGTATGGAGAAGGTATAGATGAAAGTTTTAGTTTCAATTTACAGCAGTTTTGCATCAAATACAATTTGCCAATATTAAAAACGTATAATGCAATTCAATTTCTAGACAGACAGGGTGTTTTAAACTTTAATCAAAAATACGCTCAAAAAGTTCTTGTTCAATTTACAGTTCCTTCAAAAGAAATAATTCGGTATACGAGCATTTACCCAAATGAAGAAGAAATCGTATTGGGAATTGTGCGTAATTATTCGGGGATTTATGAAAATAAAATAGCTCTAAACACACTCTTGATAGCAAAAAAAGCGAATTCTACCGAAGAACAAGTTGTAAAAGTTCTAAAAAACATGCAGCAAAGAGCCTTAATAGAACTTGATTTATTTGATAATGATGCTATAATTACATTTCTTGAAATTCGAGAAGATGATAGCACAGTAAATCGATTGGCTAAAATATTAAAATCGCAAAATGAGTTAAAAATACAACAGTTTGAATCTGTACTATCTTACATTACCAACAACACGGCGTGTAAAAACAAACTTTTAATGGCTTACTTTGGAGAAACCGTACAAGAAGATTGTAAAATATGCTCTTATTGCTTACAGAAAAATCAAAAGCAACCCAACTTTACTGTTATTGAAACAAAAATTTTAGAATTGCTATTTCAAAAAGATTTAAGCTCTAGAGAAATGCAAGAAATACTCAAAATTTCCAAAGACAACCTTATCTTTGCCTTGCAAAATTTACTAGAACAAGAAAAAATAGTATTGCAAACATCCAACACCTATACAGTAAATAAATAAATGGAAAAACTACGAATTGTTTTTATGGGAACTCCCGAGTTTGCGGTGGGAATTCTAGATGCTATACGCAAAGCAGGTTATGAAATAGTTGGGGTTATTACAGCTCCAGATAAACCTGCGGGACGTGGCCAAAAACTAAAATATTCTGCCGTAAAAGAATATGCTTTACAAAATAATCTTACAATATTACAACCAACTAATTTAAAAGACTCCGCTTTTTTAGAACAATTAAAAGCATTAAACGCCAATATTCAAGTAGTAGTTGCCTTTAGAATGCTTCCAGAAGTTGTGTGGAATATGCCAAAATTTGGCACATTTAACCTGCATGCTTCATTGCTGCCTCAATACCGTGGTGCTGCTCCTATAAATTGGGCTATAATAAATGGTGAACAAAAAACAGGAGTTACTACTTTTTTTATAGACAATAAAATAGATACTGGGGCTATTATACTCTCAAAATCTATAGTTATTGAGCCAAATGAAAATGCCGGAGACTTGCACGATAAACTGATGTTGTTGGGCTGTAAAGCAACTGTTGAAACACTTCAAAAAATAGAAGATAATACTATTACAACGTCTATTCAACCCGAAAACACCGATTTAAAAACTGCCTACAAACTCAATAAAGACAATTGTAAAATCGATTTTTCAAAATCAGGCTCTGAAATAAATAATCTTATTAGGGGTTTATCACCTTATCCTGCTGCTTGGTGTTTTATAAAAGATACCGAAGAATGGAATGTAAAAATATATGAAAGTAATTTTGAAGAAGTCTCACATCATTTTCAAACAGGAAAACTCATTACCTCAAAAAAAACATTAAGTATTGCTGTTCAAAATGGACTATTGCATATTAAATCGTTACAATTACCAGGTAAAAAACGAATGCAAACTGCTGAACTGTTAAACGGAATACAATTTTCTGAAAACGCCTTAGCTTATTAGCGCAAGCCTTATAAATAAAGAAAACAACCGATTTATCAACAAAAAACAAAAGTTATTAACAAAAAGTAGCTTTTTATAGATAAATGCTTGTGTGGTATTATATTTCAAGTAAATTTGTTTTGATTAACAAATAATTGTTTAACCAACTATTAATATTTATATTATGAACAAATCAGAATTAATTGATGCAATAGCTGCCGATGCAGGAATTACAAAAGCTGCTGCGAAATTAGCTTTAGAATCATTTTTAGGAAACGTAGGATCTACTTTAAAAAAAGGTGGTAAAGTTTCTTTAGTAGGTTTCGGATCATGGTCAGTTTCTAAAAGAGCTGCTAGAGAAGGAAGAAACCCTCAAACTGGTAAAACTATCAAAATTGCTGCTAAAAATGTAGTAAAATTTAAAGCTGGTGCAGACTTAGAAGGCTCTGTAAACTAAAAATATTTTACCTTAGTATGAAAAAATCATCTTGAAAATTCAAGGTGATTTTTTTTATTAAAAAAAATTACTACATTAGGTCTCAAAACTTCGCCTATGCTAAATAACAAACTTGAAAAAGGAATGCTTTTGATAGCCGAACCTTCTATTATAGGAGACTTATCGTTTAACAGAGCTGTTATTTTACTCACCGATTATACCAGTCATAGCGGAGCTGTAGGTTTTATATTGAATAAACCCTTAGAATATACTTTACAAGAGTTAATACCTGATGTAAATTGCGATTTTACCATTTATAATGGCGGACCTGTAGAACAAGACAATTTGTATTTCATTCATACCATACCCGAACTCATTCCAGAAAGCATTGAAATAGCAGATGGTTTGTATTGGGGCGGCAATTTTGAACAAATTAAATGGCTTATCAATCAAAATAAGATAGAAAAACACCAAATAAGATTTTTTCTGGGTTATAGCGGTTGGGCTTCTTCACAACTAGAAGAAGAACTCACCGAAAAAACATGGTTTGTGTGTGAAAACCAATACAAATCACGTATCTTTCAAAAACCTGCTTCAGATTTTTGGCAAGAAAAAATGAAAGATATGGGTGGCGAATACATGATTTGGGTAAACGCTCCCGAAAATCCTATACTAAATTGATTGATTTATTTTTGCTAAAAAATCTTGAGCAAAAGCAGTAGTATATATTTTCTTTTTATACTTGGTTACTGGTTGTATCCCACACATAACATTGGTAAGAAAAAGTTCATCTGCATTTTGCAATTCAAAAGGAGAAATTGTTCTTTCTTCTAGCTTATAATGAATATCATTACTAATAAAATTAAGCACTTGTTTGCGCATAATTCCGTTAATACACCCTTCTGATAAAGGCGGTGTAACCAATGTGTGATTTATAAGTAAAAACAAATTGCCGTTTAAAAATTCTACTACATTTTTATTTTGATTTAATAAAATACAGTTTTGCAAATCATTTTCTTCGGCAAATATACTTCCTGTTACATTAAGCACTCTATTGGTTGTTTTTAGATTTGATAATAATTGAGAAGTTACATAAAAATCTTTATAAATATCAACTTCATAATTAGATTCCGAAATAACATATTTTGGACTATTTAAGAGCTCTACTTCTATAATATAACTAACGGTTCGGTCGTGAGGCAAATATTTCCCTCCATCGTTTCTAAATACTGTACAACGCATTCGAGCGTTGGTATAGTGTAAAGCACGAGCAAGGTTTAATAATTGTGTTTCAAAATACTCTAAAGTAAAATTTGCCGGAATTTTCATACGCAGTACACGCATAGAGGCCATAAGCCTAAAATAATGATCTTCTAGAAAAAGAACTTTTCCGTTGCTAATTTTAAACGTTTCAAAAACAGCATCACCATACAAAAAAGCTCTATTGTTTAGGCAAGAATTATGATTATCTGATAATTCGCCATTAATATTATACATCATGAATTGTATTTATACTGAACCGATAATGTGTTTAAGGTCTGAAACTTGATTTTCCCACAATTGTTTAGCTTCTTCTACTTCATCTTCAAAAGCAAAATCGACTACCATTAAAGAAACATCTTTGGTAATTTCATCTTCCAAAATACGCATTTCAAAATAATACTCGGTATCCTTTTTATTGTCATCTACCCATTTAAAACGTACTTTTTCGCCAGATTTTTTTGAAGCGAGTCTCGCATTTTCTTCAGTATCATCCCAAGAAAAAGTAAAGAATTCTCCTCTAGAATTTACATTATCGGCAAACCACTCCTGTAAACCAGATGGAGTTGAAATATAGTTGTATAATAATTGAGGTGAAGAGTTGATTGGAAATTCTATTTCGTAACGTATTTTTGGATTCATAAATTAAAGATAATTTTGGCGAAATATAATTGATATTTTTATAATGGCAAACAAAAAACGTAGAAACCATGAAAAAAATATTTTTTGCAATAAATTTGGAGTAACCAATAATAATTATATCTTTGCACCCGCAAAACCAAATGGCGAGGTAGCTCAGTTGGTTAGAGCGCAGGATTCATAACCCTGAGGTCGGGAGTTCAAATCTCCCTCTCGCTACAAAAATGAAAGTAATGAAATCAACGGTTTAGGTACTCTAAACCGTTTTTTTTATGTCTAAAATATTTTTACATTTACAAAAAGTACACGATTTAGAACACTATTCCCCAATTAATCAATCGAAAAACTTGTTGAAACAAAAAGACTTTACTGCTCCAAAAATCTTTACAGGCGGTGTAAATATTCTGTTATGGAATCAACTTAGTGAGTCAGAAAAAGCAAAAGCTTTGTCAAAAAGTTGGTACATATATTATAGTTTCAGAGATGCAGAAACTGGCAAACTAAAAAGAATGCCAAACATCAAAGGCAATGTAAATAAGCTAAAAACTAAAAAAGAAAGAGTTGAATACTTGAATGCAATGAGTGTTGCACTAGAATTTTTACTTGAAAAAGGTTTCAATCCTAACACAAACAATAATATTGAAGAGCTACTTAATAAAAAGCAGTCCGAAACTTCAAAAGGAAACAATACTAGCATTGCAATTCCCAAAGAAAACATTGCAATTCCCAGCAAAACCATTGCAATACCTGCTGAAACCATTGCAATATCAAATAAAACCATTGCAATACCTCAAGAAAATATTGCAATTCCAGAAACTCTAACAATTAAAGAAGCTTTTGAATTTGCATTAAACTTAAAGAAAAACACAATTAGAGATACTTCATATAAAAACTTTGAATTAAGAGTTAGAAAATTCAGAAAGTCTTTAGATGAAAATAAACCGATAACTTTCATAACCAAAAAGGTTATTAATGATTATCTGAATGACGTATTAGTCAATTCAAGTGCAAGAAACAGAAACAATACAAGAGCAGATTTAAGTTCGTTGTTTCAAGTTTTAGAAGACAATGAAATAATTGCAGATAATGTGGTCAAAAAAATAAATGTATTAAAGTCAAATCCTGAAAGAAATAAGACTTACACCTCTGAAATGCAGAAAGACATTTACTCTTTTCTTGAAGAAAATGATAAGTTGCTTTTACTGTTCATAAAATTTGTGTCATATAACTTTTTAAGACCCATTGAAGTTTGTGAATTGAGAATTAAGGACATTGATTTGATAGGCAAAAGACTTTATTTAAGAACCAAAAACAAAGCAGTAAAAATCAAAATTATACCTGAAATTTTACTGAATGATTTACCCGATTTGTCAAATTTTAACCCCGAAAGTTTTCTCTTCACTCCTACTGGTTTTGGTCAAGATTGGGTTACAGAACCAAACAATAAAAGAGACTATTTTTCAAAACGTTTCAAAGAAGTTGTAAAAACACACTTCAACCTTAACAAAGATTATGGAATGTACAGTTTTAGGCATACTTTCATAACTAAACTGTATCGAGAAATGCGAAAAACAAGCTCTCAATTTGAAACTAAAAGTAAATTAATGCTAGTTACAGGGCATTCTACAATGACCGCTCTTGAAAAATATCTACGAGATATTGATGCAGAATTACCAGAGGATTATTCAAACTTGCTTCGATAAGCAATTTGATAATTTCTTACAAAATCTTAGCTTTTTTCTATTATATTTACAGTTCAATATTAAATAAGTGCCTTTAATGGAATTTAAGTTAGAAAACCTTAATTATCAAGACATCGCAATACAATCAGTAGTCAAAATTTTTGATGGTACTGATAAAAATAATTTTGATAATTCTTGTATTGAGGGCATTCGTTCAAATACTACAAAACTTACCTCTCTTGATATAGAAAATAACATTAAAAGTGTCATACAAGAAAACGGTATTTCAGAGGAAATTGCAAAGCTTTCAAATGACAGGGATATTTGTGTTGAAATGGAAACAGGAACTGGTAAAACTCTTGTTTACATCAAAACTATTTTTGAACTTTTCAAGGAATACGGTTTTACAAAGTTTATAATTTTAGTTCCTTCCGTTGCAATTCGTCAAAATATTATTGGAACGTTCAAAGCATTTGAAAAACAACTGGAAAGCATTTACGGTTTTAAACCTGATGCTTTTGAATATGACAGCAAAAAACTTCAAAAAGTTAGTCAGTTCATCGAGGAACAATATCCTCAAGTAATGATAATGACTTTGGCTTCATTCAATTCAGAGGATAAAATTTTGAATCAAGCACAAAGAGAGGATTTATTCAATAACATTCCTTTTATTGAAGCCATTGGAAAAACCAATCCTATAATTATAATGGATGAACCTCAAGAGGGAATGGATACAGATAATTCCATAACTCAAATTGCAAAACTTAATCCATTGTATAAAATTCGTTATTCGGCTACTCACAAAGTTGTTAAGAATTTGATTTATAGACTAACCCCTTATGATAGTTACAAAGAGGGTTTAGTTAAGAAAATTGAAGTTTTGACAGTAACCGAAAAAAATGATGAAGCAACATTAAAAATAGAATTGGCAGACATACAATTTGGAAAGGGAGACCCTAAAGTAAAACTGAAAGCTTGGCATTTAAGCAAAACATCAAACAAAATTGAATTTAAAGTAAGTGGTTGGCTTTCCAACGGAGATAATTTGGGAGAAAAAATGAATAATCCCAGCTATTTGAATTATACCATTTCCAACATCAACAAAAGTTTAAAAACTGGAAAATGGACTGTTACCTTTTCTAATGGTGCAGAAATTTTAGAAAAACAAATTTCAGGTACTTTAGAGAACATTTGGGCTTTGCAAATAGAGTGGTTAATTCATAGACATTTTGCAAAATCACAAAAATTAGCTCCAAAAGAAATTAAATGCCTATCCTTAATATTCATTGATAGGGTTGCAAACTACATTGGAGAGACACCAATAATCAAAAATCTTTTTATTGAAAAATATAAAGCGGTTTATCCCGAATATCACAATGGAAACACTCCAACTGATGAACATATACAAAGCGTTCAAGGTTATTATTTTGCACAAAAATCAAGTGGCGAATTTGCAGACAATGAGGGCGGAGTAAAAGAACAAGCCAAAATTTATGAATTGATATTAAGAGGTAAAGAAGAACTTCTTACTTTATCAAATCCTGTTCAATTTGTGTTTTCTCACTCGGCTTTGGGAGTTGGTTGGGATAATCCAAATGTATTTAATATTGCAACGCTGAATAATTCCTATTCAGAAACTAAAAAACGTCAGGAAATTGGTAGAGGATTGCGTATTTGTGTCAATCAAAAAGGGCAACGGGTATATGATGCGATTGATGTTGAAGATAGTGAGCGTATAAACCAACTTACGGTTATTCCAAATGAAACCTATGAGACATTTGTAACACAATATCAAGAAGAAATTAAATCGGTTTATGGCACTACGAATGCAGGTGCAGGAATGACACACAACCATAAAGGAACTCAAACCGATGAAGTAAAATTCAAACGAAATACAAATGAGACTATTGACAAAGCTTTCAAAAAATATTGGACTGCTTTAGCTAAAAAAACAGAATACACAGTCAATTTTGATGAAGAGCGTTTGATTAATACCGCTGTTGAAGAGATAAATAAAATTACAATCCCTGATTTTGTCATTGAAGCATCTAGCTTTTTAATTGATTCTATCAATGAAGAGGGCAAACAAGACACATTTCAAGGTTCAGAAAATGTAAAACAAAAAACAAATTTCACTCCACTAGATTTAATTGAAGAGTTAAGTGAAAATACAGGATTGAGTTATGCTTCAATGTTCAAAATATTTGAACAATTGACCAATCTTAAAGAAGTGGTTAAAAATCCACCTAGATTTATTCACGAAGCTTCCGCAATCATTCGCAATGCTGAATTAGATGAAATGATTAGAGGATTAAACTATGAATTAACAGGAGATAGTTTCCCATTTGAATTTAATGACTTTGTAAAAAACATATCAGACAAAGGGTATGTTGCAACCCCTAACAAAGGAGTATTCGACAAAATGCTAATTGATAGTGATGTAGAAAAAAAGTTTTCATTGGATGCTGATAAAGATGTGGAAGTAGTTTGTTTTCTGAAACTTCCAAGTTGGTATAAAATAAAAACACCGATTGGAGATTATGAGCCTGATTTTGGTTTAGTAATGAAGCGTAAAAACCTTAAAGACGGCAATGAAAATGAGTTTTATTTTGTGATTGAAACCAAAGGAACGAATGACATCAATGACAAAAAAGCTTTAAAAGAAAGCGAGATTTACAAAATAAGATGTGCTATTAAGCATTTTGAAAAATTGGGATTAGAGGTACAATACAAAGCTCCAGTAAAAGAGTATAGTTACTTCAAAACAGAAGCAGATAAAACAATAAATTCTATTATATAAAAACACCATTTTCCCGACATCAGGAAAATGATAAAAATATATTTTAACTAAAACTTTTGTAATTATGAAAAGTGAAGAAATTATGGCGTTGTTCCAACAATTTGAAGCAGTTGCATCTGAATTGGAGGGTATCGAATGTTGGAGTGCAAGAGAATTGCAAAAGCTTTTAGGATATAGTAAATGGGAAAACTTTGAAAACGTTATCCAAAAAGCAAAAGATGCTTGCAATAATGCAGGCGAAGATATAAACAACCATTTTCCCGACATCAAGAAAATGGTTTCTATTGGTTCTGAAACCGAAAGAGCTATTGATGATATTGCTTTAACTCGTTATGCGTGTTATTTAATCGCTCAAAATGGAGATAGTAGAAAAGAAGAAATTGCTTTTGCTCAAAACTATTTTGCGGTTCAAACTCGCAGAGCTGAAATCATTGAGCAACGTTTACTTGAATTTGAGCGTGTTAAAGCAAGGGAAAAACTAACTCAAACCGAAAAACAACTTTCAGGAATTTTATTTGAACGTGGTGTTGATAGTAAAGGTTTTGGATTAATTCGTTCCAAAGGAGACCAAGCATTATTCAAATTGTCAACCATTCAATTGAAAAAGAAAATGGGAGTTCCTGACAATAGACCTGTTGCAGACTTTCTTCCTACTATTAGCATAAAAGCGAAAGACCTAGCGGCTGAAATGACTGGATTAAATGTGCAAAGCAAGGACTTGAAAGGGATAACGAAAATAGAAAACGAACACGTCGAAAATAACAAGGCGGTTAGAAAAATGCTGACACAAAGAGGAATTGTTCCAGAGAATTTGCCACCTGCCGAAGATGTTAAAAAGATTCAACGCAAGTTAGATGGCGATGACAAAAAGATATTGAAAGATTCAAAGAAACCAAAAAAATAAATGGAAAGCATAAACGACTTCATGCCAAATAGCAACGATTGGAACAACGAACGTTTGCAAACCCTAAAACAATTATACCCTGATTGGTTTACTAATGAGGGCAATTTGAATATTGATGAAATTAAAAAAGCAGTCAATCCAAGTTTGATTAATGAAACTGAACGTTATGAATTTCGTTGGTTTGGCAAAAGCCAAGCCAAGCGGGATGCATTTATACCTAGTAATGCAACGTTAGTTTTTGACGAAAACCGAAGCGTTAATCCTGATAATACTGAAAATCTAATTATTGAGGGCGAAAACCTTGAAGTTTTAAAATTGTTAAGTAACAGTTATCGTGGGCAAATCAAGTGTATTTATATTGACCCTCCATACAACACAGGAAATGATTTTGTGTATAGCGACAAATATACTCAAGACAAAAAGGGATATTGGGAAAATGCTGAATACATTGAAAATGGTGTGAAAATTGACACCAACACCGAGACAGACGGGCGTTATCATTCAAACTGGCTAAATATGATGTATTCTCGTTTGTTGATTGCAAGACAATTATTGCGAGAAGATGGATTAATTTTTATTTCAATTGATGACAATGAAGTACATCATTTAAGAAAATTATGTGATGAAGTTTTTGGTGAAGAAAACTTTTTAAGTGAAATTATTGTTAGAGCAAATAGTCGGGGTCAAACATATAATCAGATAGCCAAAACACATGAGTATATCTTGATTTATTGTAAAAGTGATGAAGGAGATTTGTATGAAATTGAAAAATCTGATTCATCAAATGATTTAAATCTTGAGGACAACATAGGAAAATTCAATATCAGAGAGTTGAGAAATCGAAATCCTAAATTTGGAAAGCACAATCGTCCTAACTTATTTTATCCTCTATTTGTAAATCCAAACATAGTTGACAAAGATGGATTCTGTCCTGTAAAAGCAGATAATTCAGATCCAAATTATTCAATAAAAATAGAGCCATATAATTCACAAGGGATTGAAAGTTGTTGGAGATGGGGTACAAAAAAAGTTATTGAAAATTCACTCGAAAACACGCTTAATTCCAATTTGATTGCAAAAAGAAAGCAAGATGGCACTTTTGGTATTTTTGAAAAATACAGAAAGACCACTTATAAAGTAAAATCTATATGGGACGATAACTCTTTCTTAACCGAAACAGGTACAATTGATATGAAAAAATTAGGTTTTGACAAAGGAGAGTTTGATTTTCCAAAACCTGTGGCATTGGTAAAGCAATGTATTGAACTATGTACAAATGAAAATGATATTATACTTGATTTTTTTGGTGGTTCAGGCACAACTGGTCACGCTACTTTTGAGTTAAATGAAACAGACAATCAGAAAAGGAAATTTATTTTAACTCAACTTCCTGAAGCAACTGCCGAAAAAAGCGAAGCATATAAATCAGGATATAAAAAAATAAGTGATATAACTATTGAGCGCAATAAAAGAGTTGTTCAAAATATCATCAAAGAAAAAGAAACCAAACAACCTGATTTATTTACAGGCGATAAAAAAGAAGATGCCTTGCAAGGGTTAGGATTTAAAGTTTTCAAATTGCAAAAGTCAAATTTCCCTAGAGTAGATTTTGCACCCGACCCTGAAAAGACAGAGGAAGAAAATATTGAATTACTCAAAACCTACATTGCAAATAAAGAATTGCAATTAGTCAATGCGTTCAACAAACCAGAACTTTTAACCGAGATATTACTGAAAAACGGTTATAATCTTAACTACAAACTAGGTTTGCAAAACCAGTTTGCAAGCAATGAGGTACAACTTGCAAGTGATGGCGAAAAAGAAACTTTGATTTGTCTTGATGTAATAATCAATCCTGAAACAGTTGACTATTTCAAAACCAATACAGATAAAAAATTCATTTGTTTGGAAAGAGCATTAGACACCACCAAAAAATACAACTTGAAACATTATTTAGGAGATAAATTTAATGCGTTTTAAGTGTGGAAAAAGAAATTACAATTTATTTCGATGAACCGAAAAAATTTGAAGCTTCAAACATTAGACCTTTGAATGGTCTAGCTGGATTGTATTTTATTTTTAGTAAGTCAATTGATATTCAATACCCTTTTGCAAAATCCAAATTACTATATATCGGAATGAGCGAAAAAAAAACAAACAGCATCGGGAGTAGGTTACTTAGTCATTTTGAAGGCAAATCAAAGAATGTTGGATTAATAAATTATAGAAAAATTGAACCATTATATTTTACATACATAAATTTTGAAATATTGCAAAATGTATGGAAATTCAGAATTGAAGATTTGGAAAGCCACTTCATATCAAATTTTGTTGAAAATTATGGTGTTTACCCTATTTGCAATAACAAAACTGGACTTACAGTTTTAGACAAAAAGCAGTCAGGTAATTTAAAAATAGATTGGAAATATTTTAAATAAAAAAGTATGGAAGAGAATGTAAAATCAGGGGAAGAGATTGTTAATGATTTTTTTAGTTCAATTGAAGAGATTAAGGGTGTTGATGTAAATATTGCAAAGATGTTGGCAACACTTTATAAAGATGGAAAATTGACTGATGTAAATGTGAAAAACGAACTTCAAAAATTAAGAGAGCAAGATGGCAACAAAGATTAATGAAATTAATTTAAAGGGGATTCGAGGCGCAAAAGACACATTAAAGCTTCCTTTAAATGGCAAGTCAGTTCTGTTATATGGAGACAATGGAACAGGAAAAAGTAGCATTTCAGACTCTTTAGAATGGTTTTTCACAGATAAAGTCGAGCATTTAAGCAGTCTTGAGATTGACTTAAAAGAGGCTTTGAGAAATGCCAAGATTGATGCTTCGGAAACATCCGAAGTAAAATTATCTTTTACAAATAACAAAGTTGATGCTACAAAAAGTATCTATTATAAAAAAGCGAAACTAGTTTCAGAATTTAACAATACATCAGAAGATTTTACCAAATTCTTTACAGATACAAAAAATGAGAACCTTATTTTGAGGTTCAAAAACTTAACCAATTTTGTTGATAATACAAAAACTGAAAAACTAAAATATCTTTCTGAAATTATAGGGTTCTCGGAAGTATCCAAAAAGAAAGAAGTGTTACAAAAGTGTTACAACGCAGTAAAATCAGAAATAACAAAGCAAAACTTTGAGGGTCAAAAAAGTAATTTGCAGAGAGTTTTGATTGACAAAATTGGAGCATCAATAAGTCAGGAGCAAAACTTTATTGATAAACTTAATGAAAAAATAAAGCCATTAAATGTTGGTTTTGAAATAAAAACTTTAGAAGATATTGATAAAGTATTAACTCATCTTACTAGTCCTGAAAACAATAAACTTAATTTAGAATTGGCTTTTTTAGAGAGCATTCAAAATAGTTTTACCCTCTTAAAGTCTGAAATTGGATTTATTAATTCCGAATATGGCAAGTATTATTTAGAGTTTGAAAAAATTGCATTAGATGTGCAGAGTATCATGCAAACATTTTTTAAAGAGTTACTCAATACTGGTAAAAATGTCATTACTAAATATCATAAGGAAGATAGTTGTCCGTTATGCTTGCAACCTAAAAACATTGAAGAGTTACAATCTGAAATAAGTAAAAGATTAGAAGAAATTGAGGAGTCTTCAAAGAAGTTAAATGATTTTAACAAATCTAAAACTTTAGTTTCTGAAATTGCATTGGAAAGAGCCAAAAGAATAGATACTCTATTACTGAATCCTGATATAAACAACAAAGAAAATGAAGTATTAAAAATTGATATTCAGAAAATAAAAGACAAAATAGGTGCTTTCCAAATTGCCAGTACAATCAAAGTAACTTCTGGAGAAAAAATATCTGAACCTGAAAAAATTAACCTAGTCGAAAGCGATTTTGATTTTCAAGCAAAAATTTCGGAAAGGATAATCAAACTAAAAGAAGCATTAAAAAACAATTCAACTATTCTCTATAATGAAATTTCATCTTCAAAAGAAGCATTTTTGAATATTCGTTTAATTGAAAAGCAAAAAAGCATCCTTGAAAATCAGCAAAATTCATTGAAAATTATATATGATGAATTTATAAAAAAGCAAAAGGAAGGACTTGAAAATTTTATAACTACATTTTCGGGAAAAATAAATGAGTTTTATCAATTTATGAATCCCAATGAACCTTTTCAAGAGATAAAAATTGTTACAATTGGAGAAGACGATGAATTAAATGGTTTAACCATTGAATACAAGTATGAAGGAAACTGGGTATCTCCACCTCAAAAATATTTTAGTGAATCACACCTCAATTGTTTTGGGTTGTCATTCTTTTTAGCATCAGTAATTGCATTTAACAAAGAAAGCCAGTTTGTAGTTCTCGATGATGTTATTTCAAGTTTTGATTCAACTCACAGAAAAAAGTTTGCTGATTTGATTATCGAAAAATTTAATGACTATCAATTTATTGTATTAACACACGAAAGAGAATGGTTTGACAATATGATTAAACCTTTGGCAAAAAAGAAAGGTTGGTATATTAATGAAATAAAATGGTCAGAGAGCAAAGGGACTCATTTTAATGAAACTCCAAATGAATTAAAAGATTTTATAGAGCATAATTTATCTAATGGAATATCTAATGGAATGGGTAATCCTATTAGAAGATATATGGAACAGAAACTAAAGGATATTGCATCAAATACAGATACTAAAGTGATTTTTAGATTCAATGAAATTAATGAACATAGAATGTGTTATGAATTAATTACTAGCTTAAAATCTACAATAAAAATTACTAATAAGGATTTATTAGTTACTTATCCAGTAATTGATAGAATAGAAAATTCTGCTCAAATAGGTAATACATTATCACATGATAATCCACTTGATTCAAAAATCGGAGATTTAAAAGCTATTTGGTCAGATATTTTAGAGTTTGAAAAAATATTCTATTGTCAAGAAGCAAATTGTAAAAAGCCTAAAGTTTCATTAAAAAATTATGACCCAGTTCTAAAAACAATTAGATGTGGTTGTGGAAAAACAAGTTACAATTGGAAAGTGTAAATTTTCTAATAGGAAACCCAATTTTATAGTTGAAAATGTCTGAACTGAACTCAAAATATAACGAATTGAGCAATGAAATTTATAGAAATTTTATATTCTATATACCTATGTCAATTCTTGATATGGAAGAGTTTAAAAAACTTCCTGATGAAACCAAATCAGTAATTGACAGAATTACATATATAGATGAAGACTTAAATTTCATTTATGAAAATAGTCTTGGGTTTTCGACACTCTTATTAAAGTCCGGTAAATTAAAAAACAATTGTTTCAAACTAATCGAATATAAAGAAACATTGAGTGCAAGTAGCTTTAATTATCTATCTGAAAACTATCTTAAACAACTGGAAACTTATGCTTTTTTCTCAAATCAGTTATCCCTTTATTTTGAGAAAAACTCTCCAGAGAAAGATGCTAACACACTAGCTTTATTTAATTGCCAAAGTATTAACTTCAACTCACATATTTCAGAAGTTGAAAAAATAACTGGTCTTAAATCTCAAACTTTCAACCAGCAAAACTTCATTCAGGAAGTAAAGGAAACACCTGTTTTTAAAAAGTTTTCATTCAATATAAAACCCAAAGAGAAAAGCTTTATCGATTTTATTTCCCACGAAAAAAACAAAGAAATTGAAAAAATTATTTTAGAAAAATTTCAAAATGAAAAGGGAAAGAAATTGAGATATTTAATAGAATATCTAAATGAACTGGGAATAATTTCTATGGTTCACGGAGACAGAACCAAAATTTATAGTGCTATGAAAAATAGTTTTAATTGGGAGATTGGAACCCACCAATCCATATTTGGCAATTGGTTTTCAATCCCTAATAAGGAATATACAAAATTCAAAGAAACTTTAAATTCATATTTCCCTTTTCTATCATAGTTTAAAAAACTTTAATTAAAGTTTAAAAAACTTCAATTAAAATCTTATAAATGTAATATACTGTTTTACATCATTTTAACAAAATAGATTTGCAAAAAATCTAAATGTTATGAATGATAATCTCGATAATTTCAAAGACGAAATAAAGAAAGAATTAGCTTCTGATTCCAACTCCATTTTTGAAATAAAATCAGCAAACCAATTTATTGAAATTGCCAAAAACAGACCAATCCCCAAAATGCTATTTGGCGAATTTTGGTTCGAGGGAGAAATATGTATTTTGTTTGCCGACACTAATCTAGGTAAGTCAATTTTAGCGGTTCAGATTGCCAACAGTATCAGTACTGGAATTTCAACTTGTGGCTTAAAATTAGAATGCCCACCTACTCCAATTATCTACTTTGACTTTGAACTTTCAGACAAACAGTTTGAAAACAGATATTCTGAAAACTTCACAAATCATTTTTCATTTAGTCCAAACTTTTTGAGAGCCGAAATTAATCCCGATTATTTTGAAGATAAACGATTTAAAACCTTTGAAGAGTTTCTATTCTATTCGCTTGAAAAATCTATCATTGATTTTGGTGTTAAAGTTTTGATTGTTGACAATATCACTTATCTAAAGAGTGATAATGAAAAAGCAAAAGATGCTTTGCCTTTGATGAAGTTTTTAAAAGACTTGAAAAACAAATATGGACTATCAATTTTAGTTCTAGCGCACACACCAAAAATTGACACTTGCAAACCGATAACTAAAAACCATTTATCAGGAAGCAAAATGTTAATGAACTTTTGCGATAGCAGTTTTGCAATTGGAGAAAGTCATCAAGAAATAGGGTTAAGATATATCAAGCAAATCAAACAACGTAATTGCGAACAGATTTACGATTCTGAAAACATTATCGTTTGTAGAATTGAAAAAGTAAATAGCTTTTTACAGTTTAGTTTCAAAGGTTATGATTCAGAAAATGAGCATTTAAAAACATTAAGTGTTGGGGATGCAAACGAACGTAATTCAAAAATACTGGAGCTGTTTGAAAATGGTCTTTCAAAATCTGAAATTGGAAGGCAACTAGGTATTTCAGAAGGCACAGTAAGAATCATTTTAAAGAAAAATAATCTTTAAAAATGACTGCCAATACAGTATATGAAGTTTTTCTAGCACTTTCCCCAGAGGAAAGGGAGAAATTTATTGTATTGGTTAAAGGGCAAGAAGAAAAACCCAAATACGACTTTAGAAAGAAGAAAAGCAAGAAAGTCAAATTTACAAAGGAAGATGCTATTGAATATTTGCTTGCAACCGTTTTCAAACCCAAATATTAACCTCGTAATTCTCGTAATGTTCGTAAATACTTCGACTACTACGAGGATTACGATTATTACGAATAGTTATGAATGAGTATAAATATTCATTAGATAAATCGAGTAAAAAGTTTGTTTGCCCTAACTGTGGCAAAAGAAGATTTGTTAGGTATCTAAATCAAATTACAAACGAGTATCTCGAAGAAACTTACGGAAGATGCGATAGAGAAACAAGTTGTGGCTATCATAATAACCCAAAACAAAATGAGTGCATTGCAATAGTCAATATTGAGGGAATAAATTTAATTCCTGATTTTATTGACCCTCTACTGGTAAAGCAATCTTTAAAAAAATATTGCAATAACAATTTTGCAAAGTTCCTATATAAGCATTTTGCAAAAGATGAAGTTGAAAATTGCATCGCAAAATATAATATTGGAACTTCAAAGCATTGGGAGGGTGCAACCGTGTTTTGGCAGATTAATCAAAATCAAAAAGTCCATGCCGGCAAAATAATCCTGTTTGATGAAAACACAGGAAAAAGAGTTAAAAATCCTTTCCCACATATTAATTGGGTTCACAAGAAAATTAATAAGGATAAATTTAATCTCAAACAATGTCTGTTTGGGTTGCACCTCAATAAAAATGGGGTTGCAACCTCGTTGCAAAAACCCATTGCAATACCATTGCAATATTATTGCAATACAATTGCAATTGTGGAATCTGAAAAGACTGCAATAATAATGAGCCTATTTATTCCCGAATATTTATGGATGGCAACAGGAAGCAAACAAAATTTAAAATTGCAATTGTTAGAACCAATCAAAAACGAAAATATTGTGGTTTATCCTGATAAAGGAGAATTTAACGACTGGAATATAAAAGTAACCGAATTGCAAAGACAAGGTTTTAAAATCAAATGTAGTTCCGTAGTTGAAAATTCAGATTTTGAAATAGGAACAGATTTAGCGGATATTTATTTTGCAATGAAAAAGAATACACCCAAAAATAACATTGCAATCGTATTATCTGATACTGAAAAGAAAATCCAAAGACTGTCAAAAATAAATCCCTCTATAATTTCACTCATTGAAACTTTTGACCTAATTGATGAAAAAGGAAATGGAATTAGAAAAATATAATAACATCAAGCGTCCAAAATATCATCTCTTTTATCTATTGTTGGGTCGTACCAATCAGCTTTATCATTAGCCCAATTAATCCATTGCTGTTTTTCTGTAGTTAAGTTATTTTCTTTAATTGCTTTTTGTCTTTCAGCTTCAATATATTGTCTTATGATTTGCTCCTTATTATACCGTTCTGATTGAGCAACTAATTCATTGAATTTAGCAATTTCGTTTTCTTTACGCTTTTTTATAGTTTCTTCAATCTGTTTTTGCTCCTCAAATTTTAAATTATTAATTCTGATTTCTTCCTGAAAATCTTTTTCTTTTTGAGCATCGATTTCTAATTTGGCAACAATTTTAGCAAGTTGGTCTTCGAGTTTTACTTTACTATCACGCCATTCCTTAATTCGCCAATACTTACCCGTTTTAAGAATAAACTCTCCAGTTGGTACGTAATCATAATCTCTATATTTTTCAGTAGAAGCGACTCTTTTATTTGCTTCCCTCAAATCAATTTCTATCTCTATATCATCAACAACGGCTATTGTTTCAAAATTCCTTCTAATAATATCATGCCCTCGATGTCTAATTAATTTAACCAAAGTATCCATAAATCGGAGTGCTCTATCTTCATTTTTTTGCTCAACTCGTATAGGTAATATAAATAAAGAATGGTCGTAGTAGAATCTGTCTTTATGCCGCTTGTCCCAATATTCTTTTGTCCTTACAGTCAAAATATCAGGGTTTACCAACCTTTTTGGAACCATTAAAGGAGCTTTCTTATCATTAAGAATTTGCTTCGTTAAAATAGTTAATTCAGATTGGTCTGTATTTATATCGCTTCCCTCTTCCCTAATGGTTAAAATGATTTTATCTTCACCTGAATAGTTATTATTCATTTGCTCTTTTTCAACAGTTTTATTGAATTTCAATTTCATCCAATATCCGCTATCAGGCATAGGTATATCAAACTGTTTGCAGATTTTTTTTATTCCATCATTGGAAAGGGCATATTGCTGTGTCAACTTTGAAAGTGATGTTGACCAAACTAAATCGTATAATTCTTTTCTAGTTAATTCAGTAGTTTTCATAATCAATAGACTATTTAAAATGGAATTAAATATACGAGTCAGTTTTGAATAATTACCGTCAAAAGTTAGTGAATGGAAACTCCAATAATTTTGACGGTAATATCAAGTAAGACTGAAAGATTTTAAACTAATCTATATCTATTTCAAAAAGGAAATAGACTATTCGACATTTTGAATACTTGTAAAATCTATTTCTAATAAATTCTAATTCGTCAAAATAATTAGCCCCAAACCATTCCTTAAAACTAATTTCTTTTTGCTTTCCTTTATAGATTTCAGGGTAAAATATCTTTAAATCATTTGTTGATACTTTCGTCAGGTCAATTACTTTGTTATAATCAAAGTTAAGAATATCAACTAAATCAAAATATGATACACTGTGACACATGGTCACTTCTTCAAAATGGAAATAATAAGAATTTTGGATAGTTTCAGAACAGTCTAAAGGCAATCCCTTGTACTTTGGAAATAATGTTTGACAACCCCGATTTTCAATTGCAATGCATAAATAGTTTAGATTAAATTCATCAAAAAAAGATTCTAAGTTATTATGCCAGATGTTGATGGGTTCGGGGTCATTAGTTTTGGTTACATATTCCCATTGATTTGTTTCTTCATCAAAAATCTCTAAATAGCAAATCGTATAATCCATCTACTCTAACTTCGCTTATGCCAAGAAACACCCTTATTAGTTGAATAAAACAAGCCTTTTGTGGTTGTCAATAGAATTTCTTTCCCATTGTCTGCTAGGTCTTGTAAATTACCCATAGATGAAGAAGCATTTGCTCTATGATGCCAACTTCGCCCATCATTTGTAGAATACTCAATGCAGTTTTTAGAAGTATTAATACGGATTACTTCTCGTTGATGTACAATCATTTGTCCCATGTTTTTGTTTTTAAAATTATTAGAAACAAAGTAAACTCGTGATTAAGACAAACAATGACGTTTAAAAACCAATTTTTGAAGTTTTTTGATTGATTTTGCTATTCCATTTTTCATTTTTGCAAAAAAATAAAATCTTTTCAAAATCTATTCTTTTACCCAATACTACTTCTTCCATCAAACACTTTCTTGCAATATTTTCCATCTCACCACCTGAAAATTTAAACTCTGAAGCTAAAAACAATGCCTCCTTTTTAGTTAGTATTGATAACTTTTGTTTCCAAATCATAGCTGCATTTTGGATTGTGGGATTGTCAAACTTAATCTTGAAAAGGAATCGTCTTTCAAAAGCAGGGTCAAGATTATCAACTAGATTAGATGTTGCAAATAGAATACCCTCAAAGTTTTCCATTTCTTCAAGCAATATGTTTTGAATTGCATTTTCGGTATCTGATGTTGAAGTACTACCAGCACTTTTTCGCTTACCAATTATCGCATCAGCTTCATTGAAAAGTAAAATTGGACAAACTTTTTCTTGCTTTTGAAATTTATAATAATCAGTAAATATTTTCTTTACCAACTTTTGGCTTTCTCCAAACCACATTGATTTTGTTTCCGCAATATCAACTTTATAGACAGGACGATTATATCTTTTAGCCAGTTGAAAAACGGTTTCTGTTTTAACAGTTCCGGGTAAACCATATAAAAGTGTAGTTAATCCTTTGGGCATATTTTTTTCAGCCAATTTAGCCTGTAACTGCATAAATGATGATTGAGGCATACTCTTTATAATTGGCTCTAAGTTCATCTTCTCGTCATTGTTGTAGAGTAGTTTTATTTTAGGAATTTTAGCAGGATAAATTAGTTTTTCATTTTGACTAGTAATATATCCTATTTTTATTCCTTCCATTTCGTTGAGCATCATTATTGCCTTTTCAGTTAATTGGATTTTATGACGGTTTGAAAAATTCGTATTGTCTTTTTCAACTAAATTCAATCTGTTAAGATTAGTTTTTCCTTCAATAAAGTCTGTAATAAAGTTGTAACTGCTTCTCTTGCTATTTGTAAAGTCATCAACTGTAGATTGCAGTGAGGATGAAAAGTTATTTTCGCCTTGAGCAATAGCATCTATAATGACATCAAAAAAAACAAATGACTCAATTGGTTCTAAATTTTTAGCGGCAAAAGCAACAAGTTTATAATTATGATATTTCTCAAACAAGGCTTTGAACTCATAAAAGAACTGGTTGTATTCAATTTCATTTACATCCCTCATATCACTCAATTTGTCCATTTCGTCAAGAAAATCCTGAAAAGAGCTTTCCTTAATGCTTATTTGTATAAGTTCATTAGGAATTGCCTTATCTGCTAAAATATATTGAACAATGTGCTTCTTGACACTATATTCATCTACTTTAGAACGATGAGCATTTTTTTTCTCAATAATATTCCTGTCAACTAAATTTTGAATATCCTGATAGTAAGACAAAAATGCCAAACTTTCCATATCGTAATAACTTATCAAATCCTTTAATCCTATATCTTCCAAAATTGATAGACTGATAATCGATGCTAAAATTATACTCTCATTAGTAGATAACTCGAAATAAATGTTTAGTTGCTTTATTTCATTTTCAACCACATGAAACTTCTCCCTTTCTAATTTAGAACCTTTAGCACAATTATGAATTTTTTCAATAGCTTTAAGAATAGTTTGTTGTTCTGTTTTCATCACTCAATTATTTAGTATGAAGCAAAACTAAAACGACACACCGTCAAGGTATGTCGTTGTGAAAAATTAGCATTTAATTTTTAATCAAATCTTACTGATTAAGAGTAACTTTACTTTTGTACAAAACATTAATTTGAGAAATTAAGTCCTCAACTAAATTCTCACATTTTAATACAAAGCAATCTTTTATTTCATCATAAAAAATTATTTCACTTTTGAAATCTTCATTGAGATTGTAAATCTGCCAAGTAGAATCTATCTGTTCCAATTGTAAACCATTTTTAAGATGTAGTCTACTGAAATTAGAATACTGAGCACAGGATTCAGCTTCATTGATAGTATTCCTTATTTCTATCGGACTATGATACCTAAACCAAAAAGCAAATGGATTGTGATGATACGAATTTAAACTTTGATTATAAAATATTTCAATTCTGCCGTTATAATCTTTTGTGTAGATTGGATGGTCTAATATTGATTTGTATTTAGGTTGCATACAATACCATAACCAATCGCCATTATACTGACTAATATTGTTACTTACCATCTTTTCAACAAAATCATTCCAGTTGGTAATTTCTTCTTTAGAAAAAACTTTAAACAGCTCTCTAAAGTTATCTTTTATTTCTCCGTCCGGTGAAGCTAAAATTCTGTGCCATTTCTGTTTTTGTCCAAAAAACCTAAACTCTCCAAGGTTAGAATAGCCCACTTTAACTGAATAATTACCAAAACATAATATCAAACGAATAATATCTTGATACTCTAAATGATTAAACATTCCATAAAAATTAGTCACAATATTTTTAATTTCATTAGAATTATACACTTCAAAATCAAAATTAAAAATCAATCCTCTCAAAGCTCCATGGTCTTCAAATTTAAACAGTAGTTCCTTTTTAAAAGAATCGCTTTTAAATATCTCATACTTGATTATTTCGTAATCAATATATCGCTGTCTATTTGAAAATTCTTTTGAAATTAGATTAGCATAAGGATTTACTATTTCAAGATTTTGAATAGTGTCAATAATATCATGATAATAATCTGTTCTTAATTCTGTGTTTAATTCAGTCTTATTTTTTTGATTTATATTATTAATAAAATTTCTAATAATTCTCAAGAAATCTCTTAAATCATCACTAACCTCTGTTTTCTCATTCCTGAAAATAAAATTTAGCCACCCAAAAAACAATAAATTTTCAAAGTGAGAAAATGACTCTCCTTTGAATATTTTCATGATGAAGTTTAATTCACTTTGATTAATTGCTACTCTATTGTACCTATGCTTTTCTGAAAATATTTCATCAAAATACAAATCCCATTTACTATATTCATTAGGGGCAATTAATTCAAAGAATTTAATTAGTAATCTGATATTCTCCTCTGAACTATAAATCCTTTCTAAATTTACATTAGTAAATTCAAAATTATTTCCAATATCATCTTTGAAATACAAGTACTCTGTGATTTTCTTAATAAACTCTAAAAGTAAAAAATCACACTTTTTAGTTAAATTTTCTACATTTTCATTAACTTCAAGTTCTGGCAAACTTTTTAAAGCATAACCCCAAAAAGCATCAAGCCAAACACCATCAATCTTTTTTATAAAATCTTCTGATGTTGCTTTATTTTTTGAAATTATATTTTCAAATGAAGCCTTGAAATTTTCAAAATCTGATAAAGATTTTCCACGAGCATTCATTTTAATATATAAATTATCTCCTAAACCATATTCATCAATTTTTAAAAAATTGAAGCATAAAGGTTTATTTTCAACTAATGTTGTAAAGTATATATCCGAAAATAGTGGAATTGTATCTTGTAGAGTCTGTAAAAAACCTTTAACTGTTGGGTCATCATTCCACTTTAAATTATACCACGGCTGATTCTTAATACTTTCAGATAATTTTTTAAAGTCGTTGTTACATTCTTTCTTTAACTTGATTTGATTATCAACTATGTTTATAGATTTTAAAAACTCTTTAGCTGATTGTCTAGTCTTATAATTAAACAATTGTAACCCATATCGTTTGAAATCTATATCATCTTTAAATGCTAAAAACCAATGAATAATATACAAAGTGGTTAATCTTTGCTGTCCGTCTAATGGTATAAATGATTCGTTTTCAATAAATCCATAGACGAAATCCAGATTAAGAAGTTTTAGTTTGCCATCTTGATTACATTTTAAAACTTCATAAATATCTTTTAAAAATTGTTGTCTAATGAATTTTGTTTTATCATTTAATCTACCTTGGGCATAATCCCTTTGTATCATTGGAATTTCGATACCATTAGTTATCATAATAGGCTCAAATGCTCCATTGTCTTTGTTAAAAACCTTTACATTGTTGGTTAGAATATCTAACAGGGTATAATTAATATTCATTAAGGTTTATTTTAAAGTTCTTAACATAATTTATTTGCTCTTGTATTTTTGAAACATAATCATCTCTATCTTCCAAAGTCCAATAATCTAAATGTTTCGGATAATCGGAATAATATTTTAAGAATGAATTTCGCGTTGCTATTGGAACAAAAACACCATCTAATTCAAAATCAATTATTGCTTTTCTTTTGACACTAAAAGCACTATTACCCAAAGAAGAATTTCTCCTAGTATCTAACAAAGCCATATTCGATAAATGATGCTCCTCACCTAATTTATCGAATGCTATCTTTGATTTTTCTCCACAGCTTTTGGTATTGTTTTCATTATAGGTTAATATATTCAAGATGCTAGCGGACAATTCTTCAAATTGAATTTTGAAATCTTTAATATTTTTTGTTTCCTTTATTTTTAAAATAATACCTTCTATCTCACGAATTAAACCATCATGCTCATTTGCAATGTTTAAATGTTTAATTATGGTTAGGTGGTCTTCTAACCATTGTAGATATTCATGTTGTTTAATTTCAGGTGCATTTTGAGGATGAATATGCTCCAAACTCCACTTAATTTCTCTTAATTTTAATTGTTTAAATGGAAATCTGGTGTTTTTAGAACGATATGCTTCCATAACATTAAAGAATACTAATATCCTTTCCACATTTCTGTAATTTGATTTATAGTCTAACGTTTCTAAATTAAATCCACAAAATCTATCTTTCACCGATTCAAAAAGTTCAGCTAAAAAATCTTTTTTTGTAGATTCTTGATACTTTTTAATCAATGATAAAACATCCTCACCGTCCCAAATTAGCAATCCTATTAAATGATAATAAGAGTGATTTGTATACCAATCTTGAATTATTGTAAAATATAATTCAACATCACCCCAATTTGAAGACACAAAATCAAATAATTTAGTTTGCAAAGATTTTACATACAAAGGATAGTAATATCGGAATACGTCAGATTCTTCCTTAACAGTATATTCTTTATTTTGAACAATCAGTTTGAATATGTAATCTATTCTAGTCTCTAAATTATTTTGTGAGGGGATGATAAAATTCCAAAAGTCATCATCTTGTAAAGCATATTCTATCTGATTCCATTTATTAGAAATGTCCAACTGGCTAGTATAAGTATCATGGTTTTTGTTACCAAAGTTGGCTTTGCTTAGAAAAAGAGCTTTGATTAATTCCGCATTTGTTAAAGCAATTTTTCCGCTATTTAGACGAGTAAAAATCTTTATGAGTTCTTCTCTGTTATGTTCTTCAACATCATACCAAATTACCTCTACTTTTTCCAATAAGGTTTGAAACATATTCAACTCAATATTAGAATCAACTCTCAAGTTTTTTTTATCCTCGAACCATTTATTTATTAAAAAATAAGCATTTGAAATATGTGCAAAATCAGGATTTGAATAATCTAATGTTCCTTCATCTAAGTTTTTAAAAAACTCTATACAATTAGTTCTTACTTGAAAATCCAACTGAAATTTTTCATCAGTATATCTTTTCAAACGGGTTAGTAAAATGTAAATAGTTGTTAAGCGTTGTTGACCATCAATAATTTCAAATCTGTTAGGTTCTATTTCACTAACAACTATTGGTTGTAAACAATAGGATTCTTGTTTAGTTGTGTAAACTTCATAAATATCTTCTAACAGTTCTAAAACTTGTTTATTTTCCCAACGATAACCTCGTTGATAAGATGGAATAAAATATACCTGGTCGGAAAAATTAATTTCTTTTATTTTTTTAGTTTCAATCATTTATATTTTCAATTTTATATCTTTTTTAAATACCTTAAAAATAACTCTGCACAAGCTTTTGCATCACTCAAAGCATCGTGGTGGTTCAATGGGATTTTATGTTCCATACATAAATCAGCAAGATTGGATTTATAGATTTTATAAGTACAGAACTTGTTGTATTCAGGTGTTGAAAATCCATAATATTCAAGTGTATTACTTAATACCGGAAAATCGAAACCAAAACCATTATGCGCTATTACATTTTCATTGGTAATATAAGGCTCAATTTGATTCCATACGACATCAAAAGTCGGGGATTTAAAAGTATCTTGAGAACTAATTCCGTGAATATCTGTAAATCTACTCCAATAATAATTATTTGGCGGTTGAACTAAAATATTCAACTCTTTGGTAATAATACCTTTTTCAACCCTAATTAAGCCTACTTGACAAATACTCCATCTGTAGCCTTGCGCTGTTTCAAAATCTATAGCTGTGAATGATTCCATAATTATTTGTACAAACTTAACATTTCCTGAATTTTATGCTTTACTTTTTGTTTCAACTCCAATGGTTCTTCTACTTTGACATTTTCCCCGTATTTCATAATCTCCATTATGAAATCATTTGTGGGGTGCATAAAGTATTCAAATTGGCAATAATCTTGGTTTTCAAAAACTATTTTTTGTGATGAATGTAGTGGTAATGATTTGATGTAACGAGCTTGAAATGCATTAAAATTCAGAATGATTTTGGTTGCAGTTTCATAAGTTTCTATACCAAAAGCGTTTTGATAATAGGCTGTAACATCATGAATTATTGGTTTAAATTTTTGCGTAGAAATTTCCAAACTAATGATTCTATCTAATGCAAAATTTCTAAAATCTTTCTTGACAGTATCAAAACAAATAAGATACCAACGGTTTTGGGATTCCTTGATAGCTATTGGTTGTAACGTTCTGACCTCTGCTGATTCCTTCCAATAACTTTGGTGCTTAATAACAATCTCAAGATTACTCTCAATTGCATAAAGTAAACCGTGCATGTGTTCAGTCCCTTTACCTGCTCTTCTCTCTAATATCAATTTATTGGAAACATGATTAGAAAAGTTTAAAGCACTAAGCGTTTCAAAAGCTTCAATTATACGTTCAAAAGGTTTTTCCTCAACTTCTTCAGCTATCTCGTAATGTTCCTCCTTTTTATTGTACCTGATTTCGATACCATAAATCGTATTTATTTCTTTTAAATCACGTTGAAAAGTCCTTTGAGAAATGTCAAAGTTATCTCCTGTAATTTCCTGTTGGGTCAAAAGATATTTGCAGATTTCTTCAAAATTGCAAGGCTTACTTTTTAATTTTTTAATGATTAATAAGTGTCTCTGAATGTATTCTCTCTTTGCCATATTGCACTAGTTTACACCAAAAGTAGTTAAGTAGAATGACAAAAGATGTCGTTTTGAAATCTAAATGAGATAAAAAGAATTTTAATAATTACTTTTATTGAAACTTTCAGCCTAATTGATGAAAAAGGAAATGTAATCAGAATCATTTAAAAAAATGATTATATTGCAGAATAATTTGAGTACACGAAACGGTACACGATTTTCATCACATCGACAATATAAAGGGTTTAAATTGAATAAAATTTGAAATTCATAACCCTGAGGTCACGGGTTCAACTCCCGTCTTCGCTACAAACTTAAAAAGCAGGATTAAAGCACTTTAGTCCTGCTTTTTTATGTAAAGATTTATAAAACATTTGAAAATCAAACACAATTTTAAATACACTTTGAAAGAAAGATAAAATATATTGAACTCAAAATATATCATACAAATAATAACTTAACCTTATTGGGGTTAATCTTAAATAAGATTAATAAAATAAAAAGTTAAGGCGAAAATTAAAAACACATAAGTACCTATTAATTAAATCATAAATAATATATAAGGAAACAAAACAAATAACCCCGAAAGATCAGAAGCCTTTCGGGGTTTTATTATTATAAAGATATTCTTTTAATACACAATTTTAACTACAACATTTTTATTGTTTTGTAGTGTAATATTGAGTAAGAGTACAGTATTGTTTTTTGGAACATCAGT
>NZ_PQNY01000004.1 GCF_002917885.1 Flavobacterium croceum DSM 17960 | reverse complement strand
TTAACAGGACGTGGATATGGCGAATCACAATTGGTAAACAATTGTGGTTGTGAACCAACAAACAACTCTTCATGCTCGGAAGATCAACACCAAGCTAATAGAAGATCGGAGTTTATTATTACTAAAATGTAATAATCCTTATCCCTAAATACTAAGCCCGCATTAATTATGCGGGCTTTTTTTGTTTAGTAGTTAAGAATTTATTTAAAAATGATCATTATAATTACTAGTAAATAAGTTTCTTTTCAAGCAAGTTTTACAAGTAGATTAAACCTTCTTGACATATTGCGTATATTTGTGGTTTTAATATAATAGGTATTTTTATGCATAAAGCAGGTTTTGTCAATATTATAGGTAATCCAAATGTAGGGAAATCAACTCTAATGAATGCCTTTGTAGGCGAACGCATTTCAATTATTACATCAAAAGCCCAAACTACTAGACATCGTATTTTGGGTATTGTTAATGGAGATGATTTTCAAATTCTTTTTTCAGATACACCTGGAATTATAAAACCAGCTTACGAACTGCAATCATCTATGATGGATTTTGTAAAATCTGCATTTGAAGATGCTGATGTGCTCGTTTATATGGTTGAGATAGGAGAAAAAGAACTCAAAGATGAGGCTTTTTTTAATAAAATTATACATTGCAATATACCTGTTTTGCTTTTATTGAACAAAATAGATAAATCAAATCAAGAGCAACTAGAAGAACAAGTTAATTTTTGGAAAGAAAAAGTACCCAATGCAGAAATATTTCCTATATCTGCTCTTGAAAACTTTAACATTACTACTGTATTTGATAGAATAGTAGCCTTGCTTCCAGAATCAGCCCCGTATTATCCAAAAGATGCTTTAACAGATAAGCCCGAAAGGTTTTTTGTAAATGAAATTATTAGAGAAAAAATCCTTCTTAACTACGATAAAGAAATTCCTTACGCCGTTGAAATAGAAACCGAAGAGTTTAAAGAAGACGATACTATTATACGAATAAAAGCCGTTATTATGGTTGAGCGCGATACTCAAAAAGGGATTCTTATTGGGCATAAAGGAACTGCTTTAAAAAAGGTAGGCGTGCAATCGAGAGAAGAATTAGAGAAGTTTTTTCAAAAGAAAATACATTTAGAATTATTTGTTAAGGTGAATAAAAACTGGAGAAACAATGCGTACCAATTAAAACGTTTTGGCTATAATCAAAAATAATTAGCGAAGTACTTTATTCATCAATTGTTCTAAATTTTCCATCTGAGGCAAACATTTCTTTCGGTTTATTCTTGCTTGAATGTACAATGCAAACCAAAGTACAACCATAATTGCCATAATAACAAAATCAAACAAAAAAGGTTGTTTAATGCTCCAATTAGAATAGGCAATCATTCCAAAAATAAGGAAAACTCCTGCAATAATAAAATGTAAAAACATAAAAAATGTCCAAACAGTTTGGTCTGGGCCATACAAACCTTTTACATGAGTGGTATTGTCTTCATTTTTTAGTAATTCTATATGTAAATGAGGAGAATAGTATTTTCTTTTTGCAAGAGTAATGAAAAAGAAAATATGATGATCTGAAATTTTTATTCGGTAATCATCTTTAACTTCTGCTTTCAATACGGCAGCATCTTCTAAAATTTTATCAATACTTTTTGAAACAGATTTATGAAATCTTGGTCGTAAAACGATACTGTTCTCGCTTTCCATAGCTGTTAGTTTTAATTAATTCGTTGCTAAATAATAATAAAAAAACGAATAATAAAATTTATATCTTAAATAATTTAATAAAACGCAAATAAACTTGTTTAATTTAGAAAGTTTCTAAAAAGCATATTGAAACTTAGGTAGAGTTAATGTCCTTATTTTCTTTAAAATAGTGTACATTTGCAAGCAATTTTTGCTACTCAAACAACTATTGTTCGATGTTTTTATCAATTTGTAAATAAATTGAATGAACTATAGTTCAAAAAGTAGTACCTTTTTGAAATACTTGTTTACACATAGCAAGTAGATGAAACATACTATATGTTTCGCCAAAATTAAATTTATAAATATGAATAATATAGTAGCTATAGTAGGTAGACCAAATGTAGGAAAATCTACTTTTTTTAATAGACTTATACAGCGTAGAGAAGCTATCGTAGATTCTGTAAGCGGTGTTACTCGCGATAGAAATTATGGGAAAAGCGAATGGAATGGAAAAGAATTTTCGGTAATAGATACAGGTGGATACATTAAAGGATCTGATGATATTTTTGAAGCAGAAATACGAAAACAAGTTGAACTAGCTATAGACGAAGCAGATGTTATTGTTTTTGTGGTCGATGTTGAAGAAGGTATTACGCCAATGGACGAAGAAGTAGCAAAGCTGCTTAGAAAAATTACCAAACCTGTTTTGCTGGCTGTTAATAAGGTAGATAATGCCATGCGTGAAAAAGACGCTTATGAGTTTTACAATTTAGGTCTTGGTGAATATTTTACAATTGCAGGAATGAATGGTAGCGGTACAGGCGAATTACTTGATAAGTTGGTAGAAATTTTACCCGAAGTGCCCTCGAATGAAGAAGAAGAAACATTGCCTAGATTTTGCGTGGTTGGCCGACCAAATGCGGGTAAGTCATCATTTATAAATGCTTTAATAGGAGAGGATAGATATATCGTTACCGATATTGCAGGAACTACAAGAGATGCTATAGATACAAGATATACTCGTTTTGGGTTTGATTTTAATTTGGTAGATACAGCAGGAATAAGACGTAAAGCAAAGGTAAAAGAAGATTTAGAGTTTTATTCTGTAATGCGTTCTGTAAGAGCTATAGAACATTCAGATGTTTGTATTTTAATGATTGATGCTACGAGAGGTTTTGAAAGTCAAGATCAAAACATATTTTGGCTTGCCGAAAAAAACAGAAAAGGTATCGTAATATTGGTAAACAAATGGGATTTGATTGAAAAAGATACGATGTCTGCTCGAGATTTTGAGAAAAAAATACGGAAAGAAATAGAGCCATTTACCGACGTGCCTATATTGTTTGTTTCGGCTCTTACCAAACAAAGATTGTTAAAAGCACTAGAAGAAACCGTAAACGTGTATGAAAATCGCAAACAACGCATTGCTACTTCTAAGTTCAACGAACACATGCTTACTATTATAGAAAATTTTCCTCCACCAGCTATAAAAGGAAAATATATTAAAATAAAATACTGTATGCAGTTGCCTACTCCAACACCACAATTTGTGTTTTTTGCCAATTTGCCACAGTATGTAAAGGAGCCATATAAACGTTTTCTTGAAAATAAAATTCGTGAAAATTGGAATTTTGAAGGTGTTCCTATAGATATTTACATAAGAGAGAAATAATATAAAAGTCCGAATTTTTCGGACTTTTTTTATACAATAGCTTTTGTGTTCTTCTTAAAGTTTTCTTAAAACAAAATTTGTGGCATAACAATTGGTTAATGTAAAATATAACCATTAGAAAACTTTATAGATTATGAAAAAAATTACTTTATTGTTTGCTTTTATCGGGATGATAACGCTACAAAGTTGTACTGTAAACGAAGTTCAAAATACACAAGACAACGATACAATAAGTCAAGTGTTTGAAGTAACACGTTCGTTCAATTCGGCTAATGGTTTCACTGCCAATGTAACTTTTCCGTATACTATCTATTCTTCAGATATGGTTTTGGTTTATAGATTATCGGGTGTTTATCAAGGTGCAGATGTTTGGAAACTTTTGCCAGAAACATATTATTTTAACGATGGCACATTAGATTTTAGATACGATTTTGATTTTACAAAATACGATGCTCAAATATATATGGACGGGTATGATTTACCAAGCGTTTCAGCAGCATACAGAACCAATCAAGTGTTTAGAATAGTAATTATTCCTGCTGGATTTTTAAATAAAAATAGTTTTTCAGATTATTCAAACTACAACAAAACATTAGAAGCTTTTCATATAAAAGCAGATAACATCATAAAGGTTAATTAGATTAGGTTGGTTTTATAGTTTGTTTTGAAAAGGGTTGCTCAAATATTTGGCAACCCTTTTTTTATTCTTCGTCTCTAGAAGGCTTGTTTTCGTGTTCTTTTTTATCTCTGTGTAAAGAATAAAATACACCTCCAGCTAGTGCTAAAGCAATAAAACTTAAAGAAGCCCATTCAGGAATATGTAAATAATCATGAGCAAGCATTTTTACACCTACAAAACTCAAAATAGCAATAAGGCTGTATTCTAAATAACTGAATTTTTCTAACATATTTGCCAAAAAGAAGTACATAGAACGCAAGCCTAATATCGCAAATATATTAGAACTAAATACAATAAATGGATCTGAGGTAATAGCAAGAATGGCAGGAACACTATCTACAGCAAATAGTACATCCATCATTTCAATTACTATAAGCGCTACAAACAATGGTGTTGCTGCTTTTTTACCTTTGTAATTTCTTATAAAAAACTTCTCTTTATCGTGTTCAGAAGTTACAGGGATTATTTTCCCTAAAGTTTTGTATACAAATGAATCTTTGGGATTAAAATTATCTTCTCCATCTTTAGAAAACAACATTTTTATCGCTGTAAACAAAAGAAAAACACCAAAAACATAAGTAGTCCAAGTAAATTTATTAATTATAATTACACCAAAAGATATCATTAAACCTCTAAAAACGATAGCGCCAAGTATACCCCAAAATAGCACTCTATGTTGATATTTTTGAGGAATTTTGAAAGAGGTAAAAATAACAGCAATAACAAAAATATTATCAATACTTAAAGAAAGTTCTATAAGATAGCCTGTTATAAACTTTAACGCAGCATTGGTTTGAGATAATGAGTTCGGATTGTTAATGTATTGTGTGCCATACAGCCAATAAATTACACCCGAAAAAATAAAAGAAAGTGTAACCCAAATTCCAGTCCACTTACTAGCTTCTTTGGTGGAAATAATATGAGGGGTTTTATTAAAAACACCTAAGTCTAGAGCCAAGATAACTACTACTAACGAAAGAAATAATATCCAAACAGTCATAAGCTATGTAATTTTTTACAAACATAAGTTTTTAAAATTTATATTCATTACAACAGTTTGTTAAATCATTTTATTTAATTTTTTTAAAACAACCCCTAAAAAAATAGGGTTAAACGTTATTTGTAAGTATAAAATTGTTATTTTTGAGCAAAAAATTAAAGGGTTACTAATTTTAAATATAAAAAAATGGCTACTTTTCGTTTTGAAGCGCTAAAAAAAGCAGCTGGTAGAAAACCAGTAAAAGTAAAAGAACTCGATAGAAAATCGGTAATTTTTGCAAACAATGTATTTAATGATAAGGCGATGCGCCAATTTCTTACTCCAGAAGGGTATCAGGCAGTAAAAGGTGCGGTACAATATGGAACAAAAATTGACAGAAAACTTGCCGATGCTATTGCGCAAGGTATGAAAGAATGGGCGTTGTCTAAAGGGGTTACACATTATACACATTGGTTTCAACCTTTAACAGGTACTACTGCAGAAAAGCACGATGCTTTTTTTGAAACTTCATTTGACGGAAGTGATCCTGTAGAAAAATTTGGTGGAACTCAATTAGTTCAACAAGAACCAGATGCTTCTTCGTTTCCAAACGGAGGTATTCGTAATACATTTGAAGCACGTGGTTATACAGCATGGGACCCAACTTCTCCAGCATTTATTTATGGAACCACACTTTGTATACCTACAGTATTTGTTTCCTATACAGGCGAAGCATTAGACAATAAGACACCTTTATTAAGAGCCTTACACGCTATTGATGCTGCAGCAACAGATGTGGCTAAATATTTTGATAAAAATGTAAAAAAAGTTGCTCCTACTTTAGGTTGGGAACAAGAATATTTTTTAGTAGATAAAGCGTTAGCCTCATCTAGACCCGATATTTTAATGACAGGTAGAACCTTATTGGGGCATACTTCTGCCAAAGGGCAACAACTAGAAGATCATTATTTTGGTTCAATTCCAACTCGTGTATTAAACTACATGCGCGATTTAGAAAATGAATGTATGCTTTTAGGAATACCTGTAAAAACCCGTCATAACGAAGTAGCACCCAACCAATTTGAATTGGCACCTATATTCGAAGAGATTAATTTAGCAGTAGACCACAACTCATTACTCATGGACGTTATGTCAAAAGTGGCAGAAAGACATGATTTTAAAGTTCTTTTTCACGAAAAACCTTTTAAGGGCGTAAATGGTTCGGGTAAACACAACAACTGGTCTTTGGCTACAGATACAGGTATTAATTTATTAAGTCCTGGTAAAACACCTATGAGTAATCTACAGTTTTTAACATTTTTTATCAATACCATTAAAGCTGTATATACACACGAAGAATTGTTGAGAGCCTCTATAGCATCGGCAAGTAACGACCATAGACTCGGAGCAAATGAAGCACCACCTGCTATTATTTCTGTTTTTATTGGGCAACAACTTACCAAAGTATTGGCAGAGCTTGAAGGTGTTTCGAAGGGTAAACTTTCACCCGAAGAAAAAACCGATTTAAAATTGAATGTAGTAGGTAAAATTCCAGATGTATTGCTCGATAATACCGATAGAAATAGAACCTCTCCTTTTGCTTTTACAGGAAATAAGTTTGAGTTTAGAGCCGTAGGTTCGTCTGCCAATTGTGCTACATCAATGACTACTTTAAATACGATTGTTGCTAAACAACTTAAAGATTTTAAAGCAGAAGTAGATACCTTAATAGAAGGAAAAGGGCTTAAAAAAGATGAAGCTATTTTTAATGTGCTTCGCGAATATATAAAAGAAACTAAAGCGATTTTGTTTGAAGGAGATGGGTATAGTGATGCTTGGGAAAAAGAAGCGAAAAAAAGAGGTTTAAGCAATCATAAAACAACACCAAAAGCTTTAAAAGCAAAAGTGTCAAAAGAAGCGGTAAAACTATTTGCAGAAATGGGTGTTATGAACCACGTAGAAGTTGAAGCTCGATATGAAATAGAATTGGAAGAATACACCAAAAAAATCCAAATAGAAGGACGTGTACTTGGCGATATTGCTCGCAACCATGTTATCCCTACAGCCATTCGTTATCAAAATACTTTAATAGAAAATGTAAAAGGATTAAAAGAGATATTTGGTAAAGATTTTGAAAAAGTTGCCAAAGAACAAATAGCTTTAATCAAAGAAATTTCTACGCACATTGAAGGTATTAATACAAATGTTGATGCTATGACCGAAGAACGCAAAAAAGCAAACAACTTAAGTTCTTCCGAAAAAATGGCCGAAGCCTACTGCGATAAAGTAAAACCTTATTTTGAAACCATTAGAGAACATTGTGATAAACTAGAACTTCTTGTAGATGATGAAATTTGGACTCTTACCAAATACAGAGAGTTGTTGTTTACGAGATAAACAATAAAGATAGAATTCAAAAAAACTCTGTTGAGATGCAATTTCAACAGAGTTTTTTCTTTACCTCATAAATTATTTTGAAAATGAAAATAGTACGAACAAATTCTTCCAATAAAGATTTTAAAACTTTAGTAGTAAAACTAGATAAAGAATTGGAAATACGAGATGGAGAAATGCACAGTTTTTATCATCAATACAATACGATAGAAACAATCAATGAGGTTGTTGTTTTATATGTTAATGATAAGGCTGTGGCTTGTGGAGCATTAAAAAAATATCATGATAATATGGAACTTAAAAGAATGTTTGTACTACCAGATTATAGAAGTAAAGGTTATGCTACCACGGTTTTAAAAGAACTTGAAATATGGGCAAAAGAGCTAGAGTTTAAACAAATAATTTTGGAAACAGGGATTAATCAGCCCGAAGCGATTTCATTCTATATAAAAAATGGTTATATACAAATTGAAAATTATGGTCAATATAGCGGGATAACTACTAGCTTATGTTTTTTAAAAATACTATAAACATTAAAATTGACTTTGGTACGATTTTAGGTATATTTGAATGATATAGTTATAAAATCGTTACAATTAAAAACGTTATGCAAGTAAACACCAATGAATAAACGATTTTATACTATTTTATAAAATAAATAAAAATATACAAATGAATAAATTTCTTTCTATAGTCATTGTGCTTTTGGTGGTAAATACCTACGCTCAGCAACAATTTTCAGTATATTTTGATTCTAATAAGTATGAAACAAATGCCACAGAAACCAAAAAACTACAACGTTGGATTTACGAAAATCCATCTGTAAAAATTGTAGCCATAAATGGCTATACAGATGAAGATGGTACAAATGTGTTTAACGACAGTTTAGCTAAAAAAAGAGTAGATTTTATTTTTAAATTAGTTAAAGATAAAATAAAAATTAGAGAAGATTTTAAAACGCGAAGTTTTGGAGAAAATTTCAAACAATCAAAAATTAAAGCAGAAAATAGAAAAGCGATAATTTATTATTTATTAGCCAAAGATATTCCTAAAGAAAATGAAATATTAGGAATAAAGCCCGAAGTATCTGTAACTAAATCAGAAAAAAAGAACATAAAGTATCCAGAAAAAATGATTTTTGAAAATCCAGATGGTACTAAAAGTGAATACGATTTGGATGTAAAATTTATGAACGAAGTTACACAAGCAAAAATAGGTGATAAACTCAAAATAGAAAACCTCAATTTTGTTGTAAATACGTTTATTGTAGTTCAATCTTCTAGAAAAAAACTGTACGAACTACTACTCGTAATGCAAAATAACCCTGATTTAAAAATAGAAATACAAGGGCATTTGTGTTGCCAACCTATCGATAGAGTAAATCTTTCAACACAAAGAGCACAATCGGTTTATAAATTTTTGGTAGCCAATGGTATAGATAAAACCCGATTGAGTTACAAAGGTTTTGGTAGCACACAACCTATATATTCTTTGCCCGAAAAAAATGAAGAAGAACGAGCAGCCAACCGCAGGGTAGAAATTTTGGTTGTACAAAACTAAACCATATACATTGTTTGTTAAAAATACTTTTAAAAATTTCTACATTCATATTTTAAATTGAATAACTAAAAAGTATCTTTGCCCTACAACACACAACAACACATGATTTCCGAAAACAACCAACGCTACAACCAACGAGGCGTTTCTGCATCTAAAGAAGATGTACACAATGCTATAAAAAATATAGATAAAGGTTTATTTCCAAAGGCTTTTTGTAAAATAGTTCCAGATTATTTAACAGGCAACGAAGATTATTGCCTAATTATGCATGCCGATGGAGCAGGAACAAAATCGTCTTTGGCCTATATGTATTGGAAAGAAACAGGAGATTTGTCTGTTTGGAAAGGCATTGCCCAAGACGCTTTGATTATGAATGTAGATGATTTACTGTGTGTAGGCGCCGTAGACAATATTATGCTTTCTTCAACCATTGGGAGAAATAAAAATGTAATTCCAGCAGAAGTAATTTCTGCCATTATTAATGGCACAGAAGAACTTATCAAAGAGCTTAAACAATTTGGAGTAAACATACATACTACAGGAGGTGAAACAGCAGATGTAGGCGACTTGGTGCGTACCATAATTGTAGATTCTACCGTTACAGCTCGAGTAAAAAAAACAAATGTTATTGATAATGCTCATATTAAAGCAGGCGATGTTATTGTAGGGCTCGCTTCTTACGGGCAAGCTACTTACGAAAACAGTTACAACGGCGGAATGGGTAGTAATGGGCTTACTTCGGCTCGCCATGATGTTTTTGCAAAATATCTAGCAGAAAAATATCCAGAAAGTTTTGATAATGCAATACCAAGCGAATTAATTTATTCTGGAAATATAAATCTAACAGATTATATTCCAGATACACCATTGAACGCAGGAAAACTTGTGCTTTCTCCAACCCGAACTTATGCTCCTGTGATAAAAAAAGTATTAGAAAAATATACAGCAAGTCAAATACACGGCATGATACATTGTAGCGGAGGGGCTCAAACCAAAATATTACATTTTGTTGATAATTTGCATATTATAAAAGACAATTTGTTTCCAATACCACCACTTTTTAAACTGATACAAGAACAGTCTAAAACTACTTGGAGAGAAATGTATCAAGTTTTTAATTGCGGACACAGAATGGAACTCTATGTTTCACAAGATATCGCAGAAGATATTATTGCTATTTCAAAATCATTTCAAATTGATGCACAAATTGTGGGTAGAGTAGAGGCTAGTGATACAAAAAAACTCACTATAAAAAGTGAGTTTGGTGTTTTTGAATATTAAAAATAAGTGTAATTAAGCATCAAGCAGTTTCTGAATATCAAATTTTACCATTTGTTGTAAAGCGGCTACAACTTTTGGTGCTTTTTCTGGGTTGCTCATTAATTTACCAAGCACACTTGGAACAATTTGCCAACACAAACCATATTTATCAGTAAGCCAGCCACAGGCTTTTTCTTTTCCGCCATCTAAAAGTTTTGCCCACAAATAGTCAATTTCTTCTTGTGTATCACATTCTACAACAAATGATACGGCTTCGTTAAATGTATGATATGGGCCACCATTAAGCCCCATAAAATCTTTTCCGTTTAATAAAAAACGAACAACGTAATCATTTTCAGATATAATTTTTGAGTTTTCAAAAATAGAACAGTAAAATAGAGCCGCTTCTTTTGCATTTCCATCAAACCATAAACAAGGGTAACTAGATTGTATCATATTAATGGGTTTCTACATATTTTTTAAAATTATCCAAAATAGCCTGCCAACCAACTTGTTGCATTTCTACAGTATTGATGTTTTCGGGTTCAAATACTTCTGTAACGGTTGTAGTATCGTTGTCTTCTTCAAAATATACAGAAACATTTCTGCCATCGGCTATTTTATATTCTAAGTAATTATTGTTTTTTACAGTGGTATAAACTCCTTCAAAATCAAACCCAAAACTACCGTCTTTGGCTTCCATGCGAGATACAAATTTACCACCTACTTGTAAGTCATTTTCGGCTTTTGTAGTATGCCAATCTTCGGAGGCATTATTCCATTTAACAATATGTTTTGGATTGGTAAATTTTTCCCATACTATAGAAATATGCTCTTTTATATTTGTTTTAATAGTAATTTTGTTCATTATAATAGGGTATAATAATTTGATAATTGTAAAAATATGGAAATAAAATTAAAGTATGGCATTGCAAATTTGTTATTTGGTATGAAGACGAATGATGTAGAACAATGCTTAGGGAAACCAGATAAAAAAACAACAGACGATGATAAAAACTCAATCTATATCTATACTAATCTAAAATTAAAACTTACTTTTTATATTGATGAAGAATTACGGTTTGGCTATTTTGCAACCACAAATCCAAGTGTTACTATTTTTAATGTTTCGGTTATATCAAAACCTATTTCTCTTGTTATGAAAGAATTGGAGAATCATAAAATAACAAAATGGGAAACTTCTGAAGATGAAAACTACGTGTATTATTTTAATGAAAGTAATTGGATTACCTTACAAACAGAATTTGATGAGGTGGTTCGAGTAGAAATTGGAGCTGTTTTTAATGAAAAAGAAGATGAATTTGACTGGAAATATCTATAAAAAAAGAGGCTGAAAAGCCTCTTTTTTATGTATTCTTTATTTTGTTGGAGGTGTTTCTAATAGTTCAACCTCAAAAATAATATTGCTGTTTGGAGGAATCACATTGCCCGCACCTTTTTCTCCATATCCTAAATTTGATGGGATAAAAAACACGGCTTTGTCGCCAAAAGACATTAGGTTTAACCCTTCTAAAAACCCAGGTATTAAGCCACCTTTGTTGCCGTATTGAAAAGGAAAAGGTTGGTATCCATTATTAGCACCTCTATTAGCGTCATATTTTCCAAACTCTTTATTCACGCTTTCGTAGCTACTATCAAATAGAGAACCATCTTCCAAATATCCAGCATAATGCACATATACCGTAGCTCCTTCGGCTGGTTTTTTACCATTGCCTTTTTGAGTAAAACTATATTGTAAACCACTTGCAGTTTTTGTAGAAGTAAGTTTTATTGCTTTAAGTTTTGCCAATTTAGCAGCAGCTACAGGTGCAAATTGTTTGGATAATTCGGCTTTCTTTTTAGCTTCAGCTTCGGCTTTTTTCTTTTGAAATTCGGCTGTTATCGCTTCTAGTTTTTTTCTGTTTTCAGCGTTTTTTACAGCTTGATTTTTATCAAAATCAGTTTTGGTAGCCATATAGTCTGCAAAAACTTTCGAAGCATCGAACTTTTTAGCATCTTCACCTTTTCTTTCAAATGTAATTTTATTGATTACATCATCTTGTTTTATAGCGTTTACAACGTCTTGCCCTTTTATTACATGTCCAAACACAGTGTGTTTTCCGTTTAACCAAGGAGTTTCAACATGTGTAATAAAAAACTGACTTCCATTGGTACCTTCTCCTGCGTTTGCCATAGATAGTATGCCAGGACCTGTGTGTGGTAAATCTGTAATTTCATCTACAAATTTATAACCAGGTCCGCCAGAACCATTTCCATCTGGATCTCCGCCTTGTATCATGAAATTTGGTATAACACGATGAAATTTTAAACCATCATAAAAATGTTTTCCTTTAAATTTTTCTTCAACAGCTGTGTTGGTGCCTTCTGCTAATGAAATGAAGTTGGCAACTGTAATTGGTGTTTTTTTGTATTCTAGAGCCAAAACAATGGTTCCTTTGTTGGTTTCAATAGTAGCAAAAATACCATTATCGTCCATGGTTTTTACTTCTAGAGGTTCTGTTTTTTTAACTACGGTAGTTGTCGTTTTTTTGGCTACTGGTTTTTTCTTTTTAGTTTGTGCAAAACTTAAAGAAGCACAAAGAATTACAAGGGTTAAAAATTTTAGTTTCATTATAAAATAATTATTTAATTTCTATTTCAAAAATAATATTAGCATTTGGCGGGATAACATCTCCTGCTCCGTTTTCGCCATAACCTAAGTTTGAAGGGATAAAAAATAGGGCTTTATCGCCTTTGTGTAATTTTGTGATACCTTCTTCAAAACCAGGTATTAATTTTCCTTTTTCGCCTACTACAACGTCTAAGCTTGAATAGGCATTTTGAGCAGCTCTTTCTGGGATAAAAGTCCCGAATTTTTTGGCAACTTCTGGGTTGCTTGTGTCAAAAAGTGTACCGTTTTCTAGAAAACCAGAATAAGCTACTTTTATGGATGTACCTTTTGCTAATATTTTGCTTTCTCCAGCTTGAGTAATTTTGTATAAAAGACCAGAAGGAAGTTTTGTAGCGCTCGATTTTTGTTGTGCAAAGTAGGCTAATTTTTCAGAAATTACTTTTTCAAATTTCTGTCTGTATTTTTTCTCTTCTTCTTTTTTTAATGCTTCTTGTTGTTTTACAAATTCTTGTTGTTTTGCATAAGCATCAGAAAATATTTTAACAGCATCAAATTTTTTGGCATCTTCACCTTTTCTAATGATTTTTATCGCACTTATTTCGTCGTTTAATTCGGTATTATTTACCACGTCCATTCCTTCTATCACATACCCAAAAACAGTATGTTTACCGTCTAGATGTGGTGTGGCAGCAAGCGTAATAAAAAACTGACTTCCGTTGCTATTTGGCCCAGAATTTGCCATAGATAGCGTGCCTGCTTTATTGTGTTTTAAATCTGAAAATTCATCTCCAAATTTATAACCAGGATCTCCAGTACCATTACCTAGTGGATCGCCACCTTGAATAACAAATCCAGGTTCTACTCTATGAAAAACCAATCCATCAAAAAATGGTTTTCCTTTTACATCTTCTGTAACAAACGGATTTGTGCCTTCTGCTAAAGAGACAAAGTTTGCAACGGTAACAGGTGCTTTTTTGTATTCTAGTTGTAGCAGTACAGTTCCTTTTGGTGTTTCAATTTCAGCATACAAGCCATCTTTCAAATTTTGGTGTTTGTCTTTACAGCCTAGTAATAGCAAGGCAACTAAAATGGTTAAACTTAAAAATTTGGTTTTCATTTGTAAATATTTATTTTAAAACAATAGTAAATTTCAAACCATTACTCTTGTGTTAATGGCTCTTTTATGGGTTTGATAGGTGTGGTTTTTTGTTCTTTTTTAAAATGAGTTAAAGTTACAGTGCAAATTATTGGTTCGTTGGTGCCTATACGATTGTTATCGCCATGATAACCGTATGCTACATGTGATGGGAATAAAAACTGAACGGTTTCTTTTTTATGCATTAATTTTAAACCATGTCTTAATCCTATTAAAATATCTTGTTTGTCTACAATGTATGTTTGAGGTTTAAGTTCTGTTTGAGAGTAAATGATATTCCCTTTTAAATCTTTTATCTCATAATCAAAATAAGCAATATCTCCTTTTTTTGGAGTGAGCGTGTCTTGGTTGTTTTGTACAATATAGCGATACCAATAACCTTTGTTGGAAGCTATATATTTTACGTTTGGATTACTTTTGATAATAGAGTCTATTTGTCCTTCTTCACCTTTTACTATTTTTTTATTTCGTTCTACAGATTCTTTTAGGAAAGTACCAGATGAATGTGAAATAGGGCGACGTGCTTGTGGTTCTTTGCAAGAAATGAGCAAGATAAGAAAAAGAACAATGCTTAAATATTTAAAGTTTATCATGTTATATATGAATTTCTGAAACTATTTTTTCAAATTTTTGAAGTGTAACCTGCATATTGTCAAACGATTTTCCGCCTGCTGCATTAATATGACCTCCGCCGTTAAAATGCGTTCTCGCAAACTGATTTACATCAAAACTGCCTTGCGATCGAAACGAAATTTTGATGTAGCCTTCTTGCTTTTGTTCTATAAATATGGCAGCAAAGCTAATGTTTTTAATGGTAAGTCCATAGTTTACAATGCCTTCTGTATCGCCTTTTACATAATTAAATTCTTGAAGTTCTTGTTGCGATAAACTTGTATAGGCTGTTTTGTATTGAGGTAAAACTTTCATGTTTTGTAATGCACGCCCTAATAGATGAAGTCTATCAAAAGAATTGTTGTCAAAAATTAAATTAGGGATTTCAGTATTTGGGGCGCCCAAATCTATTAAATCGGCTACAATTCGGTGGGTTGTACCCGTAGTTTTAGGGTATCTAAATTGTCCGGAGTCGGTCATAATACCTGTGTACAAACACGTAGCTATATCCTTATCAATAAGCTCTTTTTTATTGAGCGCAACTAGGGTGTTATACACCATTTCGCAAGTAGAACCAAAACGCGTGTCTGAATAAGTTATTGTGGCATAGGTTTCGGGCAATTCATGATGATCTATCATGATAAATGGCACGGTTAAGTTTTTTAACACCTGTTCCAATTCGCCTGTTCTATGCAAAGCATTAAAATCTAATGTAAATATTAGATCTTGACGAGCAAGTAGTTGAGCAATTTCTGCTTTGTTATTTTCGTAAATCAAAACCGTTTCACTAGAGGGCATCCAAGCTAAAAATTCTGGAAAATCATTAGGAGAAATTACTATAGGTGTGTGGTTGAGTTTTTTAAGAAAAAGGTATAAAGCAAGCGTAGAACCCATGGCGTCTCCGTCTGGGCTACGATGAGGAATAATGGCAATCTGTTTTGGATTTGCCAATAGTTCTTGTAATTGTTGAACTTGTAACGTATTCATAGCCTGCGAAGATACAAAAATATTCCTACTAAAGTATGTCGAAATTCGCTAACACTTCGTTAAATAAACACGAGTTATTTGGTACAATAGATGCCCAATGCCACAGCTAGAATTCCTACAATAACACTCGTGGTTATGTAAAGTAAAGCTATAGGAAATTGTTGTTGCTGTAGTAAAGACTGATTTTCTAAACCAAAAGTAGAAAACGTGGTGTACCCGCCACAAAAACCAGTTACTAAAAACCATTTTAAACCTGAATTTTCAACAGTGTTTTTATCGAGATAGCCTACAAATAAACCAATAAGAAAACAACCTACTATATTAGTAATAAAAGTTGCCAAAGGAAATGTTTGATTGTAATATTTGGAAACCCAAATAGAGGTAAAATACCGCAATACACTACCCAAAGCACCGCCCAAGGCGATAAGTAAAATGTTTTTAATCATTTAATACCAACGTTTTTTGTTCTTTTTAGCTCCTTCTGATTTTCTAGAGTTTACGTTTTTATTTTTGTTTCTTAAATCGGGCTTTTTTTGGACTTTTACATCTTCGTTTTTAGGTTCGTTGTTCCAAGGAAAAGGGTGGTCTTCTACCACTTTTATTTTCATTCGGATTAATTTTTCAATATCTTGCCAGTATGGTTTTTCATCTTTTCCGCAAAATGATATTGCCATACCACTATTTCCTGCTCGACCTGTTCTACCAATACGGTGTACATAAGTTTCAGAAATATTGGGCAAATCAAAGTTAATCACATACGGCAAAAGTTCAATATCAATACCTCGTGCGGCAATATCGGTAGCGACCAAAACATCGATTTCTTTGTTTTTAAAGGCTTCCAAAACACGTTGTCTCGCTGTTTGAGATTTGTCTCCATGTATAGCCTCTGCAAAAACACCATTTTTCTTTAATGCTTTTACTACATTGTCTGCGCCATGTTTTGTTCTAACAAATACCAAAACATTTTTTAATTTATCATTTCTAATAATGTGATAGAGCAGTTTTCTTTTGTCTTCTTTTTCTACAAAATATATTTTTTGGTTTACATTTTCGGCTGTAGATGAAACAGGAGCAACGGCAACATATTTTGGTGATTTTAGTATGCTATCTGCCAATTCTCGTATTGCTAGTGGCATTGTAGCAGAAAACAAAAGCGTTTGTCTGTTTTCGGGTATAAGTTTGATTGTTTTTTTTACATCATTAATAAAACCCATATCAAGCATTAAATCTGCTTCATCTAGTACCAAATGGTGCAATCCGTCAAAATTAACAAAACCCTGTTTGTGTAAATCCAATAGTCTTCCTGGTGTAGCAATAAGTACGTCAAACCCTTTTTTTAATTGCTCAACTTGTGGAGTTTGGTTTACGCCACCATACAAAACCATAGAAGTAATGTTGGTGTATTTTCCGTAGGTTTCAAAGCTTTCTTGTACTTGTATAGCAAGTTCGCGAGTAGGTGTAAGTACTAGGGTGCGTAACTGTTTTCTTTTGGTATTTCCTCCTACAATTCTATGTAAATAATGAAGAATAGGAATGGCAAAGGCAGCGGTTTTTCCTGTTCCTGTTTGTGCACAAGCTACTAGGTCATGCTCTTCCAAAATTACAGGTATGGCTTGTTGTTGAATAGGAGTGGGAGTTGTGTAGCCTTCTTCTTCAACAGCATGAAGGATTGTTCTATGTAAATGTAAATCGGTAAATGTCATTCGAATAATTTGTGCAAAGATACGTTTTTTTAACCGAGTGCATTTTTCATTACAAAAACATGCACTATTTGTCTAATTCAGATTTTTATAATAGCTAAAAAATAGTACTTTTGCACATGCAACACAACGTACTTATTTTAGATTTTGGCTCACAATACACACAACTTATTGCGCGCCGTGTAAGGGAACTTAATATTTTTTGCGAAATTTATCCTTACAACCATTTTCCAGAAGATTTATCTGGATTTAAAGCTGTTATTTTATCGGGAAGTCCTTATTCTGTAAGAGCAAACGATGCTCCGCATCCAAATTTAACTCATATTAAAGGAGTTAAACCTCTTTTAGCTGTTTGTTATGGAGCCCAATATTTGGCCCATTTTGGAGGTGGTGAAGTAGCTCCTAGTACTATAAGAGAATACGGTAGAGCAAATTTGGATTTCATTAAAACCGATGAAGTTTTATTTGACGGAATTGCTACAGGTAGTCAGGTTTGGATGAGCCATTCAGATACCATAAAGCAACTGCCTACAAATGGTGTTTTACTTGCTAGTACCAAAGATGTTACTAATGCAGCTTACAAAATAGAGGGCGAAAACACGTATGCTATTCAATTTCACCCAGAGGTTTATCACTCAACAGATGGAAAGCAATTGTTAGAGAATTTTTTATTAAAAATAGCCCACATTGAACCTAATTTTACCTCTACTGCTTTTGTTGAAGATTGTATAGCCGATTTGCAAAATCAATTACAAGATGACAAAGTAGTGTTGGGGCTTTCGGGTGGTGTAGACTCTACAGTAGCAGCCGTATTATTGCATAAAGCTATTGGTAAAAATCTCTATTGTATTTTTGTAAACAATGGGTTATTGCGTAAAAATGAGTTCGAAAATGTATTAGAACAATACAAACACATGGGACTTAATGTAAAAGGAGTCGATGCCTCGCAACGTTTTTACGAAGCTTTAGCTGGTGAGAGTGATCCAGAAAAGAAAAGAAAAATAATAGGCAGGGTTTTTATTGAAGTTTTTGATGATGAAGCGCATCAAATAGAAAATGTAAAATGGTTGGCACAAGGAACAATTTACCCCGATGTTATTGAGTCAGTTTCTGTAAAAGGTCCTTCGGCTACTATTAAATCGCATCATAATGTAGGAGGTTTGCCCGATTTTATGAAACTTAAAGTAGTAGAACCTCTTAGAATGTTGTTTAAAGATGAGGTGCGTAGAGTAGGAAAGACATTAGATATAGACGACGAGCTTTTGGGTAGACACCCATTCCCAGGTCCAGGTTTGGCTATTAGAATACTTGGCGATATTACTCCCGAAAAAGTACAACTTTTACAAGAAGTAGATGCTATTTTTATTAACGGACTCAAAGAACACAACCTTTATGATAGTGTATGGCAAGCAGGAGCTATTTTACTGCCTGTAAATAGTGTTGGAGTTATGGGAGACGAGCGCACTTATGAGAAAGTAGTCGCTCTAAGATCGGTTTCCTCTACCGATGGTATGACTGCCGATTGGGTACACCTACCTTACGAATTTTTGATAAAAATTTCCAACGAAATTATCAATAAAGTTAAAGGTGTAAATAGAGTAGTTTATGATATTAGCTCTAAACCACCTGCTACTATAGAATGGGAATAAAATATTAAAATTTAGAAACCTACTTTAAAAACCTCTATCAAATTTATTTTTTGTAAATTCATAGAGGTTTTTTTGGTGTTAATATTGCTTATTTTGTTCTAAAAAATAAAACCGTCATCTTTTTCGGAATACATTTTGCATATATTTGTTTTATAAAAATATACCTATGTTTAAATCTTTTTTTTATATAAGTTTCTTTTGCTTTAGCGCTATTGTATTCGCTCAAAATTATACCAAGCATACAGTACAACAAGGCGAAACAGTTACGAGTATTGCGCAAAAATATAAAATTACACCAAGCGATATTTACCGATTAAATCCAGATGCCCAAAATGGATTGTCTTATAATGCCGTTTTACTTATTCCAAAAAGTACTACTCCAACCACAACTTCTTCCGAAAAAAAAATCACGCACACTATAGTTGCCAAAGAAACTCTTTACGGAATAGCCACAAAATACAAAACTACTGTAGAGGCTATTGAAAAAGCAAATCCAATACTCAAAGAAAAAGGCTTACAAGTTGGGCAAGTTATTGTTGTTCCAAGTTTGTCTCATTCGAAATCTAATCTAGAAGACAAAGTTTTAGCACTCAATAAAACGACGCATATTGTGCAAGAAGGTGAAACAAAATATGGAATAGCCAAACAATATAGTATAACGGTAGATGAACTAGAAAAATATAATCCGAGTATTAAAGATAATTTACCCGTAGGTGCTGTATTGAATATAAATGCTCAAAAAAAAGCAACGGTTTTAGTTTCTACAAAAGAGATTGAAACATCAACACCACCCACTACAAAACCCGAAACACCTAGCAAACCAGAAGTTTCATTGCCTAATAATTTATACAATTATACTGTAAAAGCAGGCGAAACATTTTATAGATTAACCCATAAATTTTCGATTTCTCAAGCCTCTCTTATTGCTTTAAATCCAGAGCTTAACGAGGGTGTTAAAGAAGGTATGATACTTAGAGTTCCGGCTTCGGTATCTGTAAAAAAAGAAGTGTTGAGTAGTTTTAAAGACCTTACAAAATCTATAAACAATCAAACTAGAAAAGAACTGGTGCTTTTTATACCTTTTAATGCTTCAAAAATTCAAAACGATACTTCGCAAACCGTACAAGAGCGCCTTAAAAAAGACAAGTTTCTAAACCTTACACTCGATTTTTATTCGGGAGCACTTATGGCTATAGATTCTGCCAAAACATTAGGACTAAATGTAAATGTTCGTGTTTTTGACTCGCAAGAAACCAAAAATAGCACATCTGCGTTAGCCTTATTAAGGTCAAACGATTTTAGCAAAGCCGATGCAGTAATAGGGCCGTTTTATCAAGTAAATGTAGAAAAAATTGCCGAAGCATTAGAAAACCAAAATATTCCTGTTATTTCACCACTTTCAAAAGAAGAAGGTAACAATTACAGTAACTTATACCAATCTATGCCTACACCACAAGCTGTAAAGAACGCCATGTTTGAATACATGCAAAAAAAAGAAGGAAACATTATAGCTGTAGTAGATCCAAAAAAAATAGCGATAAAAGAATATATAGAGCAGTATCAAAAAGAAACCCAAATAGTACCTCTTTCCGACAAAGGAACAATTACTGCCGATAATATCAAAAAAATGCTCGTAAAAGGGAAAATGAACTATGTTATTATGGAGTCGGAAAAAACAGGTACTATTAATCTTATATTAAATACACTTATTGCAGCACAAAAAGAATATCAAGTAAACTTGGTAATTTTAGAAGAAAATGAAACACTTAATTTCGAAGAAATCCAGCTCAGCAAACTTACCAAATTAAAAATGACATATCCATCAATAAATAGAGATAACGATTTGCGCGACGCTCAACTTTTTGAACGATATTATAAAAAGAAAAACAATACACTGCCAAGCGCCTATGCCACTCGCGGATTTGATTTAACATTCGATACCTTGTTGCGATTGTCTCAAAATACCGAATTTTCAAACAATGCAGTATCTATAGCCACACAATATGTAGAAAATAAGTTTGATTATGCTCCAAAAGTATCGGGTGGATTTCTCAACGAAGGCGTACATATTTTGTATTACGACACCGATTTAACCATAAAAACAGCCAACTAATGCCAACAAGTACAGTAACTTACCTAGGAGATTTGCGTACCACATCGGTACACGAGTTTTCACAATCGCACATCATAACCGATGCGCCATTAGACAATCATGGTAAAGCACAAGCTTTTTCTCCTACAGATATGGTTGCCAATAGTTTGGCTACCTGTATGTTTACCGTTATGGGCATCAAAGCACGCGATATGCAGGTAGACATTGCAGGTTCTACAGCAACGGTTACCAAAATTATGGGAACAGAACCACGCAGAATAACAGCCATTCAAATACAAATTGTTATGAAAGGTGATTTTGATTCAAAAACCAAAACAATACTCGAAAACACAGCCAAAACCTGCCCCGTTTGGCATAGTCTACACCCAGAAATTAAAAAAGAAATCGAATTTAATTGGGATAAAATTTGACACCACAACAAGAGCAATTACTCCAGTTAGCCAAAGCCAAAATGCCCTATGGAAAATACGAAGGTCGGTTTTTAATAGATTTACCTGAATATTATTTGCTATGGCTCAAAAACAACCGACTTCCGCAAGGAAAATTAGGCGAACAAATACTGCTTATTTACGAAATTAAACTCAACGGATTAGAGCCACTCATTCGTAAACTTCAAAAGTAAAACCAATAATTTTTGAAGCTATTTCCTGCTATCCATTTCAAGTCCGCAACCCAAACAGCTATTTTACACGGTAAAAACGAGCTTCCTTTGGTCGCTGTTTAATACCTGTAAAATATACTGTTTTGGTTTTACGGGCTTTCCATTACTATCAGGGCTAAAAAATAAAGTATTCGCAATGTCTCACATTGCCACATTCATTTATAAATACTATTTTTGCGCACACAACAACACAACAACAATACCATGAATCAAACCAAGTATATATTTGTTACCGGCGGTGTAACATCATCTCTCGGCAAAGGAATTATAGCCGCCTCATTAGCCAAGCTTTTACAAGCAAGAGGCTATCGAACCACTATTCAAAAATTCGATCCTTATATTAATGTAGACCCAGGTACACTAAATCCTTACGAACATGGAGAATGTTTTGTAACGGACGATGGTGCAGAAACTGATTTAGATTTAGGGCATTACGAACGATTTTTAAACGTTCCAACCTCTCAAGCCAACAACGTTACCACGGGCAGAGTATATCTATCAGTAATAGAAAAAGAACGTAGAGGAGAATTTTTAGGAAAAACAGTTCAAGTAGTACCACACATTACCAACGAAATAAAAGAACGTATGCAGTTGCTTGGCAAATCGGGCAATTACGATATAGTTATTACCGAAATAGGTGGCACTGTAGGCGATATAGAATCGTTGCCTTATATAGAATCTGTGCGTCAGCTTGTTTGGGAGTTGGGCGAAAACAATAGCATTGTTATACATCTTACACTAGTGCCTTATTTGGCAGCAGCAGGCGAACTCAAAACCAAACCCACACAACATTCTGTAAAAACACTTATGGAAAGTGGTATCAAAGCCGATATTTTGGTTTGTAGAACAGAACATGAGTTGTCGCAAGAACTAAAACAAAAATTAGCTTTATTTTGTAATGTAAAACCCGATGCTGTAATACAATCTATAGACGCATCAACCATTTATGAAGTTCCCAATTTAATGCTAGAAGAAAAGCTCGATGTAGTAGCCTTAAAAAAGTTAGTATTACCCGAAAAATCGGCGCCAAATTTAACCCAATGGAATGATTTTGTATATCGATTAAAAAACCCTAAGCATACCATAACCGTTGGTTTGGTGGGCAAATATGTAGAGCTTCAAGACTCTTATAAATCTATACTAGAAGCATTTATTCACGCAGGAGCAACACACAATACCAAAGTAAATGTAGTAAGTTTACATTCAGAATACATCAATGCCAATTCGGCAGAAACTCAGCTAAAAAATATCGATGGCATACTTGTTGCACCCGGTTTTGGCGAGCGAGGCATAGAGGGTAAAATAGAAACGGTAAAATATGCTCGAGAAAAAGGAGTGCCATTTTTTGGCATTTGTTTAGGTATGCAAATGGCTGTAATAGAATATGCTAGAAATGTGTTAGGTTGGAAAGATGCCAACTCTACCGAAATGAATCAAGCTACTGCACACCCCGTTATTTCGTTAATGGACGAGCAAAAACACATAACAGACAAGGGCGGTACTATGCGTTTAGGCGCTTGGAAATGTGCCATAGAAAACAACACGTTGGCATATTCTATTTATCAAAAAAATGATATAGAAGAACGTCATCGTCATAGATATGAATTTAATAATAACTATAGAGATCAAATAGAGCAAGCAGGTTTGGTGTGTTCGGGGGTAAATCCTGATACAGGTTTGGTAGAAATAATAGAGTTGCCCAACCATCCTTTTTTTATAGGAGTTCAGTATCACCCAGAATATAAAAGTACAGTTGTAAATCCGCACCCAATTTTTGTTAGCTTTGTGGCGGCTATTGTAAAAAATAAATACGGTTTGTAAACACGTGTGGTTTGCAATATATATAGAGAAAGTAATATGTAATTATTACTATAAAATTTAATAAAATAGATAATGGAAGAAAAAAAGTTCGATCGTAATTCCTTAATAGGCTTTTTGTTGTTGTTTGTTATTTTTGGTTGGATGATGTACAATACGAGCAAACAAACAGAGCAAGAAGAGCTCGAAAAAGCAAAAAAAGAAAAATTAGCTCAAAAACAAAAACAACAAGAGGCAGTTGCCCAAAAAATAACACAAGTAGCTGTAGACTCTACGGTTTCTGATACGGCAAAGCTTCAAAAACTAAAAACAACTCTAGGTAGTTTTGCATATTCGGCTACGTTACCATCTGCCAAAGATGGTTTTACAGTCCTAGAAAACCAATTGGTTACACTTAAAATAGCCAACAAAGGTGGCTATATTGCAGAAGCCACCTTAAAGAATTACGAAAAGTTTAAAAAAGGATCTGGAGATTTGGTGTCTCTTATCAAAAACAATAATTCAGCATTAAATATTGAATTAAAAACAACCGATAATAGGTTGCTTAACACCAAAGATTTGTATTTTGAACCAACAGTTTCCAAAGAAGGCGATAAACAGGTGCTTTCTATGAAACTTAAAGCAGGAAACAACCAATATTTGGAATACAAATACACTTTGCCAAGTAATGACTATATGATTGATTTTGATATCAATTCAGTAGGTTTAAATCAAGTATTAAATACAAATCAACCAGCAAATCTTTCTTGGGATTTAAAAGCCTTTAGAAATGAAAAAAGCGTTTCGTATGAAAATCGTTATGCCGAAATTTATTTTGAACATAAAGATGGGAAAGTAGATTATGCAGGTATAGGTAAAGAAGAAGATGAAACATTAGAAAAACCGACTTTTATTGCATATAAACAACATTTCTTTTCTTCAATATTATTGTCAAAAACAGCTATAGCTAGTGCTCAAATACATTCAAAAAATTTGGTAAAAGATGAAAAAGTAGATACTGTTTTTACCAAACAATTTTCCGCCAAAATGCCTTTAGCTTATGCAAATGGTGGACTTAACTACAAAATGAATTGGTATTTTGGTCCTACAGATTATAAAACATTAAAGAATTACGATAAAAATCTAGATAAAATTATTCCGCTTGGTTGGGGAATATTTGGTTGGATAAACCGATTTATTTTTGTGCCGTTGTTTGCATTACTTGGAGGTTGGATGTCATTAGGTCTTGCTATAATTGTGTTTACATTTATTATAAAAATAGCAATGTCTCCTATTACCTTCAAATCATTTTTATCGCAAGCCAAAATGAAGGTACTTAGACCCGAAATGCAAGAAATAAACGATAGAGTTAAAGACCCAATGAAACGTCAGCAAGAAACTATGAGTCTTTATCGTAAAGCAGGTGTAAACCCTATGGCGGGTTGTATACCAGCCTTGATACAATTGCCTTTTATGTACGCATCGTTTCAGTTTTTTCCGTCTGCTTTTGAGCTTAGACAAAAAAGTTTTCTTTGGGCAGACGATTTGTCTTCGTTTGACGAAATTGTAAAACTTCCTTTCAATATTCCTTTGTATGGAAACCATATCAGTTTATTTCCAATACTCGCTGCTATTGCAATTTTTATATATATGAAAATGACATCTGGCGATCAACAAATGGCACAACCAACCCAAGAAGGTATGCCAGATATGACTAAAATCATGAAAATGATGATTTATATATCGCCAATCATGATGTTAATTTTCTTTAATAGTTATGGTTCTGGATTGAGTTTGTACAACTTTATGTCCAATTTAATAACGATTGGTATTATGCTTATCATTAAAAAATATTTTATAGATAGCGATAAAATTCATGCTCAAATACAAGAAAATAAAACCAAGCCTAAAACAGAAAGTAAATTTCAGAAAAAAATGCGCGAAATGATGGAGCAAGCAGAAGCTCAAAAAGCCGCACAACAAAAGAAAAAATAATGAAAAGCTGTCTGTAAAGGCAGCTTTTTTTGCAATAATTATCAAAAAAATGCGTTTATGAAAATAAATAAAATCACCATGAAATTAGTATTTGTTTTATGTTTTTTTACTGTGAGTTTTTTTCAAGCACAAGAAATAAATAAGTTAGATGAAAAAGGATTAAAACATGGGCTTTGGAAAGGCGTTCATACAGAATCTAAACGACCGCGTTACGAAGGAACTTTTGATCACGGAAAAGAAATAGGAATTTTTAAATTTTTTGATGATACCAAAGCAGGTACATTAATTGCAACGCGTGAATTTAATACAAAAGATAATTCTTGTTATACTACATTTTACAATCAGAAAGGTTTTAAAGTAAGCGAAGGCAAAGAAGTTAATAAACTCTATGAAGGCGAATGGAAGTATTATCACTTAGATTCTGATAAAATAATGACCACAGAGTTTTACACACAAGGTAAACTAAATGGTGCTCGAAAAGTTTATTATAAATCGGGAAAAATAGCAGAAGAAGCCAACTATAAAGACGGTATAAAACAAGGTTTGTATAAAAAATATACCGAAGACGGAATCGTTTTGGAACAATCCAATTTTGTAAATGGCGAATATAACGGATTGGCAATTTTTAGAGATTCAGACAATTCCATTATAGCAAAAGGACAATATAAAAAAGGAATTAAAAAAGGAGAATGGGAAGTTTTGGACAAAAACAAACTCGTTAAAAAAAACATGGATAAGCAAAAACCAAAACGATTTGCAAAAAGAACCAAGCCAGTAGAAAAAGAATAATATAGATTTTATGAATACAAAGCATATACAGAAACTATTCTGTATATGCTTTTTTATTTCTATAAAGTTTACCTTTGCAAAAAAATAATATAATGAAACGTGTTGTAGTAGGACTTTCAGGAGGAGTAGATAGTAGTGTAGCTGCGTATTTACTTCAACAACAAGGGTATGAGGTGATTGGTCTTTTTATGAAAAATTGGCATGATGATTCGGTAACGATATCCAACGAATGTCCGTGGCTCGAAGACAGTAATGACGCTTTGTTGGTTGCTGAAAAACTAGGAATTCCATTTCAAACAGTCGATTTAAGCGAACAATACAAAGAGCGTATTGTAAACTATATGTTTCACGAATACGAAAACGGGCGTACACCCAACCCCGATGTGCTTTGTAATAGAGAAATAAAATTTGATGTGTTCATGAAAATGGCACTTTCTCTAGGAGCCGATTATGTTGCTACAGGGCATTATTGCCGTAAAGGAACCATAGAAAAAAACGGTAAATTTTATTATCAACTTTTGGCAGGAGTAGATACCAATAAAGATCAATCTTATTTTTTGTGTCAATTATCGCAAAATCAATTAGCCAAAGCATTGTTCCCAATAGGAGAACTTACCAAACCACAAGTGCGAGAAATAGCTACAAAACTAGACCTTGTAACTGCCGAAAAAAGAGACTCACAAGGATTGTGTTTTATTGGAAAAGTGCGATTACCCGAATTTTTACAACAACAATTACAACCCAAAGAAGGCATTATTGTAGAAATAAGTAACGATGCGCCATTGTACAATCAATCATTACCATTGTTTCAAAACCTACAAGAACAACTCGAATTTGAATCTCAAAAAATAAACTACCAACCCGAAATGGGTAAAGTAGTAGGTAAACATCAAGGCGCACATTATTACACTATTGGTCAAAGAAAAGGGCTTAATGTAGGCGGAACCAAAGAGCCTTTATTTATTATAGCAACCAATGTACAGCAAAATAGTATCTATACAGGTCAAGGCGCCAGCCATAAAGGTTTGTTTAGAAAAACCCTTCAAGTAAAACCCTTAGAAGTACATTGGGTACGAGAAGATCTAGCCTTAAACCCCAACCAAACGCTTGAGGTAAAAGCACGTATACGCTATAGACAAGAATTGCAACAAGCCACTTTGTTTTGCTATGAAAACGCATTTTACGTCCAATTTAAAAACCCTCAATCAGCCATTACCGAAGGGCAATTTGTAGCATGGTATATAGACGATGAATTAATTGGTTCTGGAGTAATTGCTTAAAAAATTTACTAGTTGTAGCAAAATCGGTAGTGCCATTGCTATACCTTATTCCTGCCATCGCCAGTCGCTTTTTTACGCCATTTCATTTTGTAAAAAGAGCTCCAACAAAGGCTCTGTCAGGGCTAAAAAGTAATCTATAGTTATAGATAATTATTATGTAAAAAATACTATTTTTACACAATAATTGTTCTCACAATGATAAAAAGAATACTTCTATTCTTATGGCTTGGTTTCTCTATAAACAATTATGCACAAGAACAAGACGCTTGGGTATATTTTAGAGATAAGCCTAACGCCTCTAGCTACTTAAACAACCCTTTAAGTATGCTTACTCAAAGAGCCTTAGATCGTCGTGTAGCTCAAAACATAAGCTTGCAAATCAACGATGTGCCTGTAGAACAAAGCTATATAGACGCCGTAGAAAATGCTACCGGAATTACAGTAAAAGCAAAGTCAAAATGGCTTAACTGTGTACATGTACGAGGCACACAAGCAGATATACAAAATGTAAGCACTTTAGTTTTTGTAGACCATATTGTTTTTGCAAATGCTTCATTAAATAAGTTAGCATTTACCAATACAAGCCCTGTAAATAAACAATTAGATGTACAAACCAATTTTAATTACGGAAATTCTGGTAGTCAAATACAAATGTTAAACGGACATATACTACACCAACAAAACTATACAGGAGCAGGTAAAATTATTGCCGTATTAGATTCGGGTTTTATCAATGTAAATACTACAGCGCCTTTCCAGCGAATGTATGCCAACAATCTTTACTTAGGAGGTTATAATTTTGTAAATAATTCTACAGATGTCTATGCTTTGCATAACCATGGTACTATGGTGCTATCTACCATGGTTGGCTATGTAGATGGTCAGTTGGTAGGCACAGCACCAGATGCTCAATATTATTTGTATGTTACCGAAGACGTAACTCAAGAAAACCCTGTTGAAGAAAGCTATTGGGTAGCCGCTGCCGAAGAAGCCGATAGAGTAGGTGCAGATGTAATAACGTCTTCTTTGGGCTATTTTGCCTTTGATAATCCTGCCTACGGACATAGTTATAATGACATGACGGGTAATAGTGCTTTTGCTTCTCGTGGTGCTAACATAGCCTTTAGCAAAGGTATGGTGGTATTGGCAAGCGCAGGAAATAGCGGAGGCTCATCACAACCTCACGTAGGTGTGCCCGCAGAAGCTACAAATGTTTTAGCGGTAGGAGCCGTGCAACCCAATGAAACAGTGGCAAGTTTTAGTTCTATTGGGCCTAGTTTTGATGGCAGAATAAAACCCGACTTAATGGCACAAGGGCAAGGAGATACAGTAGCAACTACATCTGGAACATTAAATAATAATGGAGCAGGTACATCATTTGCTTGTCCAATATTGGCAGGTGCAATTACAAGTTTTTGGAGTGCCTTTCCAAATTTAACAAATCAACAAGTTGTAAATTTAGTAAAACAATCAGCAGATAGATTTAACAATCCAAACAATACTTACGGTTATGGTATACCCGATTTCCAACTTGCTTTAACCAATGCTTTGTCATCAAATACAACATCAGCTATAAATTTAAAAGTATATCCAAATCCTGTTTCAGATACCCTTTATATTTCTGAAAATACAATATTGTCTAATGCTTATTTTACATTATATAATATTCTTGGGCAAGAAATTCTACATACAGTATTAAATGCCAATGCTATATCTGTTGCTTCGTTGCAATCGGGAACATATATTTATAAAGTACAAACCGATAACCAATCTTTTTTTGGAAAAATGATTAAAAAATAATGAATACAATAACTCAATTATTCAACATAAAATATCCAATTATTCAAGGAGGAATGATTTGGAACAGTGGTTACAAACTCGCTAGTGCTGTAAGCAATGCTGGCGGATTAGGTCTTATTGGAGCAGGCTCTATGTATCCTGATGTATTACGAGAACACATTCAAAAGTGCAAAGCAGCTACCACCAAACCTTTTGGAGTAAATGTACCTATGTTGTACCCAAATATCGAAGAAATTATCGATATCATTATTCAAGAAGGTGTAAAAATTGTATTTACATCGGCAGGAAATCCAAAAACGTGGACAAATCATTTAAAACAACATGGCATTACGGTTGTACATGTAGTGAGTAGTGCAAAGTTTGCTCTAAAGGCTCAAGATGCGGGTGTAGATGCTGTAGTAGCAGAAGGTTTTGAAGCAGGAGGGCACAACGGACGTGAAGAAACCACAACACTTACTTTAATACCTATGGTAAAAGAGCAAATTTCAATTCCGCTTATTGCGGCAGGAGGTATTGCTACAGGTCGTGGTATGCTTGCAGCGATGTGTTTAGGTGCAGATGGTGTGCAAATGGGAAGCCGTTTTGTAGCATCTGTAGAAAGTTCGGCTCACGAGGCTTTTAAACAAACGGTTATAGACACCAAAGAAGGCGATACACAATTAACCTTAAAAGAGTTGGCGCCTGTTCGACTTATAAAAAATAAATTTTACAACGATTTGCAAGAACTCTACTCAAAGTGTCCTACTACCGAAGATTTAAAAGCCCTTTTAGGAAGAGCAAGAGCTAAAAAAGGAATGTTTGAGGGAGATTTAATAGAAGGTGAACTCGAAATAGGACAGATAGCAGGTTTAATTCATAACATAGAACCAGTTCATACTATTGTAGAAAATGTAATGACAGAATTTTATGATGCTCAACAACAACTGCAAAAAATCACATTTTAATTCCATTACTAATAAGTTTAAACCAAACCCCAATTGCTATAAGCGCTGCGAAATAGCCTAAAAACATAAATATTATCTATAAAATGAAAAAAACACTTCTTGTTTCTTTATTGATTACTCAAATTATTTTTTCTCAAAAAAGACCAAAATTAGTAGTAGGTATCGTAGTAGACCAAATGCGTATGGAATATTTATACCGTTTTCAAAACGACTTTTCAAACGATGGTTTCAAACGAATTATGAGCAATGGTTTTACTTTTCATAATGCTCATTACAATTATATGCCTACGTATACTGCTCCAGGTCACGCTAGTATCTATACAGGTACAACACCCTCTGTACATGGCATAGTGTCCAATGAATGGTATAGTAAAACCAATGAAAAAGAGCGTTATTGTACAGATGATGAAACTGTAACTACTCTTGGCGACGGTACAAAGCAAGAGGGAGCGATGTCTCCAAAAAACCTTCTTGCAACAACCATTACAGATGAGCTTCGTATGGCTACAAATTTTCAAGGAAAAGTAATAGGAATTAGCATTAAAGATAGAGGTGCTATTTTGCCAGCAGGGCATTTTGCTAATTGGGCATTTTGGTACAGTAAAACAGGTAATTTTATTTCTAGTAGTTTTTATGGAGATAAATTGCCAGAATGGGTAACTAGTTTTAATGCTAAAAAAAAATATATAGACTATATTAATCAAGGATGGAATTTATACAAACCTGTAGAAACATACAATGAGAGCGACCCAGATGATAGCCCTTATGAAGGGAAACTTTATGGTGTAGACAAACCTGTTTTTCCTTATGATTTAAAAAGTATGTATCAAAAAAATGATGCAGGAGTATTAAGAAACACTCCTTTTGGTAACTCTCTTTTGGCAGATTTTGCCAAAGAAGCCATAGAAAAAGAAAATTTAGGTAAAGATGAGGTAACCGATTTCTTAGCTATAAGTTTCTCGTCTACAGACTATGTAGGGCATGTTCTAGGAGCTCGTTCTATGGAATTGCAAGATACCTATTTACGACTCGATGATACTTTAGCCGATTTGCTTAAATATCTAGATGAAAAAGTAGGTAAAAATAATTATTTGCTATTTCTTACCGCCGACCACGCTTGTGCAGAAAACAGTATGTTTTTAAAAAACAAAAAATACAATGTAACTAATATAGATTATAAAGAAGTTTCAAAGTCGCTTAAGAAATTTTCTACCGATACCTTTGGAGAAGATTTTGTAAACAACTACTCTAGTTTTAATGTGTTTTTAAATAAAAAGAAAATAAAAGAAAAAGGATTAGTGTATCAAGATGTAGAACAAGCCTTTAAAAACTATTTAATGACGAGAGAGCATGTGCAAAGAGTTTACAATGAAGATGAAATATTACATGCCTGTAATAACGATTTTTATTTGAACATGATAGCCAATGGGTATGATGTTACACAAAACGGAGAATTAGTTTTGTTGGATAAACCAGGATATATGCAATACATGGCAACAGGAACTTCGCATGGCTCGCCTTATGCTTATGATACCCACGCTCCTTTACTCTTTTATGGCTGGAATATACCCAAAGGCGAAAGTCATACTAAGAAATATATTACACAAATAGCACCAACTTTAGCACAAAAAATAAATATTACCTTTCCAAACGGTACAAAATGTGAAGTGTTAGATGAATTGTTTAAAAAATAATCTTTATTTTTGAAATCGATAAAAATCAAATTACACCGATAAAATACTTATATGAAAAAAAATTACTTCTTTTTCCTACTTTTTTCTTGTGTGTTTTCACAAGCTCAAGTGCAAACTCAAAATTTTGAAGGAACTTCCTTACCTACAGGCTGGACAGCTACTGCAGTTTCGGGAACAAAAAATTGGACATTTGGATCTGGCAATATGCCAAATGGTACTATTTCAGATTTTGCAACCAATGCAGCCATTTTTGTAGATATTAATGCTACAAATAATATCGCAGAATTAATATCTCCAACAATAGATGTTTCCAACTACACCTCTTTATCGTTATCTTTTGACTATATTATGCAGGTATATCAAAATTTTGGCAATATGAAAGTCGAAGTTTGGAACGGAACAACTTGGATTCAGCTTCTTTATAAAGACATTGATGTTAATTTAACCAATGTTTCGTTTGATGTTTTGGCTTACAAAAATGCTTCTTTTAAAGTTCGTTTTACTTACAATGACGAAGGAGGCTGGGGCTGGGGTCTAGGTATTGATAATTTTAATCTGTCAGGAACGCTTAGCAATGAGTCTTTTGTAGTACAAAACAATAAAGTGTTTCCAAACCCAGTAAAAGATTTTTTAACAATAGATGTTCAAGAACCTATTGAAAAAGTATCGATACTAGACGTTTCAGGTAAAATAATCGCTCAGCCAAATATAATTAGCAATACTGTTGATGTTTCCAATTTACAGTCAGGCATATACCTTGTAAACTATACGGCCAACCATAAAAATTATGTTTCCAAAATTGTGAAGCAATAATTTAAAAAGAGGTTCTGAAATTTCAGAACCTCTTTTTTACACTTCAACCATAATTTGATTTTTTAATAAATCGTCAAAATTTTCACGCTCTCGTATTAAATATCCTTTACCTTCTTTCCAGAGTACTTCTGCGGGTTTAAACCTAGAGTTGTAGTGAGATGACATAGAAAAACAATAAGCTCCTGCATTTTTAAAGCATAAAATATCGCCTTCTTTTATTTCGGCTATTCTACGGTTATTAGCAAAAGTATCGGTTTCGCAAATATATCCTACCACAGTATAAAAGCGTTCTTTACCTTTTGGGTTTGATATGTTTTCTATTTGATGATGCGAACCATAAAACATAGGTCTTATTAAATGGTTAAATCCAGAATCTATTCCAGCAAACACAGTCGATGTCGTTTGTTTTACAACATTTACTTTGGCTAGAAAATAACCCGCTTCACTCACCAAAAACTTACCAGGTTCAAAAGCGAGAGTTAAGGGTTTTCCATATTCTTTTTCAAAAGCTAAAAAGCGTTTTGTTAATTTTTTACCTAGTTCTTCAATATTTGTTTCGATATCTCCTTTTTTATAAGGCACTTTAAATCCAGAACCAAAATCTAAAAATTCTAAATTGTTAAATTGTTTGGCGGTATCAAACAAAATTTCTGCTGCATATAGAAAAACTTCAATATCCAAAATATCAGATCCTGTATGCATGTGTATTCCGTTGATAGTCATGTTCGTATTGTTTACTATACGCAATACATGAGGAATTTGATAAATAGAAATTCCAAATTTACTATCGATATGTCCTACAGAAATATTTTCATTTCCTCCTGCCATAACATGAGGATTAATGCGTATACAAACAGGAACTTTTGGATGTTTGGTGCCAAAGTGTTCAAGTACCGATAAATTGTCAATATTAATTTGTACGCCCAATTGAGCTACTTCTTCAATTTCTTCAAATGAAACTCCATTGGGAGTAAATATAATATCTGATGGTTCAAAACCAGTATGCAACCCAAGTTGAACTTCTTGAATAGATACAGTGTCTAGCCCAGAACCCATTTTTTTGAGCAACTTCAAAATAGATATGTTTGATAAAGCTTTCATGGCATAATTAACACGTAATTTTTCTACCTTAGAAAAAGCTTTTGTCAAACGGTTGTACTGCTGTTCTATGGTTGTAGCATCATATACATACAACGGACTACCAAACTCTTCGGTAAGTACAAGTAAATCTTTTGGTTGCATTTTCTTAATTTTTTATAAAATGTAAGGCGCAAAGATAATTGTGATACACTTTATATCAAAAGCGAATAAGTGTTTCTGCGAATTGCTTAAAAATAAGTCTATAAAAAAACAGCATCTATAAGAAAAATACTATATTTTTAACAATTTGACAAATGCTTAGCCTTGTTATTAAAATACAGAAAGCCTATTTCTTGTATCTTTTAAATACTATTATAAATCCAATTTTATAGATGAAAGCAAAAGGCCTAAATAAATGTACTAAATTGATATACATTTGCTTTATCATTTAATACGAATTAATTACATTTGTGGCACATTAATAGACAAATTCTATATTATGAATATACACGAATATCAAGGAAAAGAAATTTTGGCAAGCTATGGTGTACGCGTACAACGTGGTATTGTGGCTAACAATCCTGTTGAAGCAGTAGCTGCTGCCAAACAACTTACTCAAGAAACAGGTACGCAATGGTATGTAGTAAAAGCACAAATACATGCCGGAGGTAGAGGAAAAGGAGGAGGAGTAAAACTTGCCAAAAATTTAGAGCAAGTAACAGAAATATCTGAAAATATTATAGGTATGATGTTAAAAACACCTCAAACTCCGCCAGAAGGAAAACAAGTACACAAAGTGCTTATAGCTGAAGATGTATATTATCCTGGAGAAAGTGAAACATCAGAGTTCTACATGTCGGTATTACTTAACCGTGCCAAAGGAAGAAACATGATTATGTATTCTACAGAAGGAGGTATGGATATTGAAGAAGTAGCCGAAAAAACACCACATTTGATATTTACAGAAGAAATAGATCCAAATATTGGGTTACAAGGTTTTCAAGCGAGAAAAATTGCGTTTAACTTAGGTCTATCTGGAACTGCTTTTAAAGAGATGGTTAAATTTGTAGAAGCTTTGTATGCTGCTTACATCGGTTCAGATTCATCTATGTTTGAAATTAATCCAGTTTTAAAAACATCAGATAATAAAATATTAGCCGTAGATGCTAAAGTTAATATTGATGATAATGCGTTATTCCGTCAGCCAAAATATGCTGAAATGAGAGATGTGAGAGAAGAAAATCAAATTGAAGTAGAAGCAAAAGAAGCAGGTTTGAATTATGTTGATTTGGACGGAACAGTGGGGTGTATGGTAAATGGTGCAGGATTGGCTATGGCTACTATGGATTTAATTAAATATGCAGGATATGAGCCAGCTAACTTTCTAGATGTAGGAGGTACTGCAGACGCTAAGAGAGTAGAAACAGCATTTAGAATTATTTTGAAAGATCCAAATGTAAAAGCTATTTTGATTAATATTTTTGGAGGTATTGTACGTTGCGACCGTGTGGCACAAGGTGTTGTAGATGCTTATAAAAATATGGGCGACGATATAAAAGTGCCTATTATTGTAAGATTGCAAGGTACTAATGCAGAAATAGCAAAAGAATTGATAGACAATTCTGGAATGCCAATACTTTCTGCCGTTCAGTTTCAAGAAGCGGCAGACCAAGTTAAAGCGGCTTTGTCGTAAACTGATATAAAACTTTTTTATTACAGACCATTCATTACATTTGTAGTGAATGGTTTTTGTTTTTTTATAGTATTGCACATTAATTGTAAATACTATTACTCAAATTCTCATTCAAAACATATCTTTACTCATTTTGTGAAGTTAAATACTATAAAAATTACTATTTTAGTTGCAGTTTAATTTTTGTTATATGAGAGCCTTTAAAATTTATTTAGTATTCGCCCTATTTATTAGTCAATTTTTGTTTGCGCAGCTTAACAATTTCACTTTTAATGTAACTCCAACTCATGAAACTTGTACTGCCAACGGAAGTTTAAGCTTTGTTACAACAAATTTACAAGCAGGGTCTACAATTGTTTATGCTATTTATTTGTTGCCCAACACAACCACTCCTATAGCTATAACTTCTGCGAATAATTATGGAGGTTTAACAGCTGGAAACTATAGAGTAATTGCTACCCAATCTTTGGGTGGTAATGCAGCTTCAAAGCAACAAGATGTAGTAATACAAAATCAAATACAAATTTTAGATTATCAAGTTAGTTCTGAAAGAGTTATTTGCGGAAATGATGGGAAAATAATAATAACAACAACGAGTGGTACGGCAGTTTCTTACGAAATTTTTGCAGGGCCAGTAATTCGCCCTTTACAATCGTCGAACATATTTTCCAATTTGCCTGTGGGTATGTACCAAATACGAGTGTATAATTCTTGCGGAGAAGGAGTTGTAAAGACATTTACTTTGGTAAATCTAGACCCTACATTACAATTATCTGCAAGTAGTCCGCAATTGAGTGGCTGTAATCAGGCTTTATTAGGTGTAAATATCTCATTTGTAAACCCTACTATTGGGGTTATTAAATACCCTTTACAAATTACCGCTACAGTAACAACCAATGCAGGTGTAACAACCACTTTTTCGCAAACTTTGACAAATGATACTTTTTACGGGTTTTCAATTCCGTATACACTAGCCCAAACCTATAGCTATCAATACACTGTTGTAGACGGTTGCGGAGCATCATACAGTATTAGCGGAACATTTGTATTGAATTTTAGCGCAACCCATTCGTTAAGCCCCGTTGATTGTACACATAAAAAAATAATCTTTAACAGTATTTCTGCATTACAATTAACATCTGCCCCTTCTACTTATCCTAATCCCTTACCGCAAAATTTAACACCACAAATAAGTTCCAATTCGTTTACTTCGGCACCTTTATCGGCAGGGGTTTATGTTTTTCAAGTTACAGATGTTTGTGGCAATCAAGAATCGGTAAGTATTACTATAGAAGCGCAAGATAATAATCAGCCTTATCATATATTGTACAATAGAACTTGTGCCACAGGTTCTGTGATTATTTACAATGTCAGTGAGGCGGTACTCGTGAATGCACCAGCTACTTTTACGGGAGGTAGTTTGCCACTTAATTATACTTCAGTAATTAATTCGGGTAATTTGTTATCGATTCAAAACTTACCTATCGGAACCTATCAATTTTCGTTGGTAAATACTTGTGGCATTAGTTCAACTTTGGTTGTTACTATTACAGCCATGACTGTATCTCCTACTGTTTCTATATTGGGTAGTTGCGACATAGGTTTTGATACCTTAAAGATTTCGGGAGCTATGGTTTCGCTTCAATTAATATCAGCTCCTAGTGCCTATACAGGTGTGGTTCCTTTCGATTTTTCGAGTGCATTAATTAGCAATGGTTCAAATAGTGTATTTACTTTAAACAATTTGCCTATAGGTACTTATGTGTTTACAAGTTATAATGCGTGCAATACCTTGTCTACAACTACCGTAAATATAGCAGGTTATCAAGAAAATACGGTAATAAATGTTATTCCTCATTGCGGTTCATTTGATTTAAATTTGCAACATACGAGTACCAATACAAGCTCTTTAAATACATTTTGGTTACAAAAATATTATCCTAATTCAAACACATGGGGTCATCCAACAACAGGAGTCGTCTATATAGCAGGTAGTACGCCCACTAATACAAATTCGTTAGCCATAACCAATAATTTTTTAAACCTTAATTTACAATTTTCAGGATCTTTTAGAATAGTAAAATCTCAAGCAACTTATGGGTTAAATAATACAGCTCCATTTTGTTATAAGGTTATAAAAGAATTCATTTTTGATAATCAACCAAAAATCAATAGTATTACTTCTGTTTCATGTGGTTCGAATTTAGAAGTTTATGTAAATGCTACAGGAATGCCTACATTGACTTATAAAATTACGCAGCAAAACGGACAACCATTTGTAGTAGATAATGGAACTTCGAATGTTTTTTCTGGTCTTACTGCTGGTATTTACAACTTTCAAATAATAGATGGATGTGGGAATGTTCTTAATAGCCTGTATGAAATTGTAACTACCGATCCTATGGTAATTACTCCAAACGGTTTTTGTAATGGACAGCCAGCTTCACTATCTGTACCCAATTATCCTTTTTTAACTTACAAGTGGTGGAAGGGTACAAATAATACAACAATTTTAAGTACGAGCAATGTAGTAAACTTTAATTCTTTTAATTCTACAACAGATAATGGAGATTATCATGTTGAGGTCATTTATCCTACTAATGTATCCTCTTGTTTAAATACAACATTGTCTTACACTATTAATATAGATAATCCTTTGCCAAATGCAGGCGCAGATGCAACAGTAAGTTATTGTGGGAATCAAGGATTTATAAATTTGCCTTCGCTTATAGTGGGTAACTATACTGCTGGAGGTACATGGCAAGAACTTACAACTAGTGGCATGCTTTCGGGTTCAGTTTGGGATTCAAACAATGTATTGCCTGGTACTTATCAATTCAAATATACTGTAGCAGGTGTTTGCAGCACTTTTGATTATTCTATAATTACCATTACTATAAAATCGATACCTAATACTCCTACAATTTTAGGCAATCTAAATTTGTGCGAAGGAGATGTTTTGAACTTAACAACTTCTTATTTGCCTAATGTAACCTATCATTGGCAAGGGCCTAATGGATTTACTTCCAGTCTTCAAAATATTAATATTGATAATGTAAGTATTTTAAATCAAGGAGTTTATACATTGTATTTAGACAAGCAAGGGTGTGTTTCTCCAAGTGTTTCTGTAAATGTTTCGGTATATACTGTGCCGCAATGTGTTGTAGAACAAGGGTGTCAAGAAAATGTTTATTTATTGCAAGCATTTCCTGTAAATAACTCATACAATCCAGCGGATGTAAATTACAGTTGGACAGGCCCTAGCGGTTTTAGCAGTACATTAAATCCCGTAGATATTACGAAAAAAGAAGTAGGCGTTTATACACTAACAATAACGAATAATCAGGGTTGTACTACTACAAAAACTGTTGATGTAGTTGCTACGCATTGTCAAATTCCTTTGGGTATTTCGCCAAATGAAGATGGCAAAAATGATACGTTTAACCTTATAGGATTTAATGTAAAATACATCAAAATATACAGCCGTTATGGGGTAACTGTGTATGAAAAAGAAGGCTATTTAAACGAATGGCACGGTCAAGATTTTAAAGACAGATTATTGCCTGCGGGGACTTATTATTATTATTTGGAGTTTGCAGACAATAAAGAAGCCAAGACAGGTTGGGTGTATGTAAATAGGGAAGACTAAACCTCTTTGTTTTGCGCTTCGCGAATTTTTTTAAATAAATTAGACGAATATACAAAATCGGTAACCGCAGCGTTATCGGTTTTGAATATTTCTCTTTTACTTCCTTCCCACGCAAGCACACCTTGTTTAAGAAAAACAATTTTTTCGCCTATCTCCATTACAGAGTTCATATCGTGTGTGTTTATTACAGTAGTAATATTATATTCTTCGGTAATTTCTTGAATAAGATTGTCTATTACAATCGAAGTTTTTGGATCTAAGCCCGAGTTAGGCTCATCACAAAATAAGTATTTTGGGTTATTTACTATAGCACGAGCAATAGCAACACGCTTTTGCATTCCGCCCGATATTTCTGATGGTTTTTTTGTATGGGCATTTTCTAAATGAACCCTGTCTATTACAAAATCTACTCTTTCTTTAATTTCGGCAATTGTTTTGTTGGTAAACATTTTCAACGGAAAAGCAACATTTTCTTCTACAGTCATGCTGTCAAAAAGGGCGCTACCCTGAAACACCATACCTATTTCTGTACGTAAATCTCTACGTTCGTCGTCGGTAAGCTCCGAATAAATTCTTCCATCAAAAGAAATTGTACCCGAGTCGGGTGTATGAATACCTAGTAACGATTTCAATAAAACCGTTTTGCCAGAACCGCTCTGCCCTATAATTAGGTTTGTTTTTCCTGTTTCAAAAGTGGTAGATATACCTTTAAGAACTTCTACACCATTAAAAGATTTTTTTACATTTTTTACTTCTATCATGATGCTAAAAGGAGTTGCGTTAAAATATAATTAGCCAATATAATAATAACCGAAGTCCACACAAACGATACAGTACTCGCTTTACCTACTTCGAGTGCGCCACCTTTCATGTAATAGCCATGAAAAGAAGGTATTGTAGCCAAAATTAAAGCAAAAATTACAGTTTTAATAAAAGCATAAACAATATGAAAAGGTACAAATTCCGACTGAAGTCCTTGTATAAATTCCGAACTACTCAAAAATCCGCCGTAAACCCCACCGAGCCAACCGCCCAAAATACCTAAAAACATAGCAATGCCTATCACAAAAGGAAAAAGAAGCAATGCAATAAGCTTTGGAAACACTAAATAATTAAGCGAATTTACACCCATAACCTCTAGTGCATCTATTTGTTCTGTAACCCGCATCGTGCCAATACTAGAAGTAATAAACGAACCCATTTTTCCGGCCATGATAATAGAAATAAAAGTTGGCGCAAATTCCAACACAACCGATTGGCGTGTAGCAAAACCAATTAAATATTTTGGAATTAACGGATTGGTAAGATTCAGCGCTGTTTGTATAGAAACTACACCACCCACAAAAAATGAGATAAAAGAAACAATACCCAATGAGTCAATAATCAAATCATCAATTTCCTTAAAAACAAGTCCGCGCATAACAGACCATTTGGTTGGCTTTTTAAAAATTTCGGCCAACATAATAAAGTATTTTCCAATTTGCGATAAATAGCGCACCAACATCATAGCAATAAAATATGGGCAAAAATAGAAAGAAGTTATGAGTTATTTTGCAATAATTATTTATATTTTTGGCGTTACCCTAACAGGTCGGGCTATTCGCTGTATCTTTTGTTTCGCTTCTCTACACAAAAGGATGTCGCTACTATCCCTAACGCATTCATAATTGTAAAATGTATTTTAATGAAAATAACTGGTCAAACACCTATTCTTTTGCTCTTTATTGTCATGGAAGTACTACAGGGCTGTAGTTTTCCACACTATTCACTGCTTTCTAACGGGCCTAGTGTAGGTGTAGATTTTACAAAAGGCAAATGGTTACTTAATGAGGTGCACACCAAAAGTAGCTTAGATATAAAATTGCAACAGAAACTAGATGCTTTTTTAACCTCAAAAATAGCAGACAGATACAGTTATATTCACACAGATAAAACGGTTTTGATACCCAATACTATTTCTTCTGTTTTAGATTTAGAAACATTAAAAACCATCAAAAAAGGAGCATCACAATTTGATTATGTAGTAAACTTATATTCAAACAAACAACAAAACCAAGCAGGCACTATAGATATTGACGGAACTTCCAATTATTACAAACAAAAAGAAAATAGTGCAACTTTAACGCTAGAGATCTACGACTTAAATACGCTACAAAAAATTTATACAAAATCGGCAACAGGAACCAGCACAATATCCAAAGGAACGACTTCTGATGTGAATTTTACCACTTCTAGCGATATGTTGTTACTGGGTTGTTACAAGCGATTAGAAAAATCTTTAGAAAAAACATCAAACTACTAAATAGTTATAAACTTTAGTTTTAAAACAACTTCTCTTTTATTTTTTTCCAGCGGTAAGCTCTAATAAATTTTGCTTGTTCTTCTGTAACTAAAAGTGGTTTTTTAGATGATTTTGCTTTCCAAAAACCTTTTATGTAATCTAAAAACAACAATGGTTTGCCTTTACGCATAGCAAGTTTTAAAGAAGCAATAGCTGTGATAAAAAATCCATATCCCAACGTGTAAAAAGCCTCTCCTTGTTTAAATCTAGCAGTTTGGTTGTAGCTTGCGCCTGTTGGTTTGAGGTGTTTTACGTGCAAACTTTCATCGGTAACAACCTTCCAATTATAATATTTACAGAGTAATTCATCAACAGTATCCCAACCCATATTTGGTTTCAAACCTCCAATTTGCTTAAACGTTTCTTTTCTGTACGCTTTTAATGCACCACGAATATGGTCTTTATCGGTTAAATTTTCCAAAACCCATTTACCTTCTTTTTCAATATAGCAAAATCCGCCAACCATACCAATTTGGTTATCCATTTTGAAATGGTTGATGATGGTTTCAAAATAATGATTAGGAAATATCAAATCGGCATCTACTTTTACAATAATATCATAGTTGTCATCAATGTTTTTTTCGCCTTCATGAAAGGCTTGAATTACTTTGCTTCCGGGTAAATGAATCGCATTTGATGTTTTGTTTATTAATGAAATAAATGAATAATTCGAAACAAACTCAGAAACAATTTCTGGAGTTCTATCGGTAGAATTATCATTCACCACAACAATTTTTGTAGGCAAAACGGTTTGTTCTACCAACGATTGAAGCGTTAGAGCAATAAATTTTTCTTCGTTGTATGTAGGAATAATAACGTAATAGTTCATTAGATAAAGTCTTTTTCTTTATTCTATTATCTATTTTCTCGAACGGCATAAACCATATAATATCTTGGTGTAAAATAGCGTAGTAAGGGTCTAAAACCTAGTTTTTTTACAGGATGTGTAAACTTTAATCGATCTATAATTTTATATCCTGTTTTTTCCAAAAGCCAATCGAGTTGCCAGTCTTCAAATTCATGATAATGTCTGTCCCACATGTCGGTTTTACTTCTATATGCAGGAGAAAACCACAAGCGTAAGGGTATCGAAATTAAAATTTTATCGGCTTTTACATTTTGCAAAACCGTGTAAGGGTTGAGTAAATGTTCAAATATTTCAAAGGCAGTAAAAACCGAATATTCTTCGGTTTGCAAAGCAGTTTGGTTGTTGTCGAGATCTTCGCCTTTTGTATTGATAACTTTATACCCGTTTTCTTCCATTATTTTTGAAAACGGATTTGAAACGCCCAAATCAAGTATAGTTTCTGAAGTTGTTACGTGCTTTTGTAAAAATTCTAATGTGTGCTTAAAGCGTTTATTTGGAAAAGTTTTTTCGTACATTATAGAAATTGTTTCAAGTTTAATGTTTCAAGTTGAAAACAGTTGGTAAAAATAGTGATTTTACATGGAACTTAAAACCTGAAACCTGAAACAAAAATTACATTTTGTATACAAAAGCATTAATATTCATACCAGCGCCTACAGAAGCAAAAATAACAACGTCACCTTTGTGGAGTTGTTGATTTTCTATTTTGCCTTTTACCAATAAATCATACAGCGTAGGAACAGTAGCCACACTAGAATTGCCCAATTCGTGTATACTCATAGGCATTATGCCCTCGGGTGGTGTTTGTTTGTATTGTTTAAAAAAACGATGAATAATAGCTTCATCCATTTTTTCGTTGGCTTGATGAATAAGTACTTTTTTTACTTCCGAGATATCTATACCGCTTTTATCTAAGCATTCTTTCATGGCTTTTGGAACATTGCTTAGTGCAAATTCATAAATTTTTCTACCATACATTTTTATATAGCGCACATCTGGATCGTGAGAAGTATTAAATGAATTTCCAAAGTATAAATAATAGGCTTCATCGTGTGCAAAAGTAGCCGACTCGTGCGATAATATGCCACCTTCTTCATCTGTAGCTTCAATAATTGTTGCGCCAGCACCATCAGAATAAATCATACTATCTCTATCGTGAATATCGACTACCCTCGATAGTGTTTCGGCACCAATTACCAAGCATTTTTTTGCCATACCTGCTTTAATGTAGGCTTGAGCTTGTATAACGCCTTCTACCCAACCTGGGCAACCAAAAAGAATATCGTAGGCTACGCATTTTGGGTTTTTTATTTTTAAATCGTGTTTTACTCGACTAGCAAGACTTGGCAAAATATCGGTTTGTATAGCGCCTTGTTTTACATTTCCAAAGTTGTGTGCAAATATGATATAATCGAGTGTTTCTGGATCTATCTTGGCATCTTCTATTGCTTTTTTAGCCGCAATCGATGCAATATCTGATGCTAATAAATTATCGGTAACGTAGCGGCGTTCTTGAATTCCGGTAATTTCTAAAAACTTTTCTGCAACCACCTCGTTTGGGTATGGAAATGGAGAGCCATCTTCGTTAAGGAATTCATGCTTAGCAAAATCTAAGTTGGTCACTGTTTGGGTAGGAATATAACTTCCTGATCCTGTAATTTTAATATTCATAGTATCTAAAATCTATTTTTTAAACAGTATATGATTGGTAGTTTTTATCGGTAGTAATTTTGCTAGAAAAGTATAGTTTACCAAAAAATTTGAACTACTCATTTCTAGTTATACTTTGTATAATTAATCCTTTCATAAATGCTTACTATAGAGCTAAGTTACAATATTAATACTGTTTTGTATTCGGTATTACTTAAAAAAGAGTAATTTTTATTAAATTAAAATTAAAACACGAGTAAAATTTTTAGATTACTAATTATTTACTTGTTTTGAGCTATTTTAATTTGCATAATTGTAGATAAATTGTGTGCCATGTTTTTCATACGTTCGCCATTAAAGCCTTCAAAGTTTTCATTTATAGCGGCTTCAAAATGTTCTAACCATATAGTAAACAACTCTTTTGATAGTGCCGATTTGTTGTGCACATCCAAATGTATTTGTGTCATATTATTAAAATAACCTCCTGTACCCAATATGGCTTGCGACCAAAATTTTACAAGCATTTGCAAATGTTCTTCTAGTTTTTGATCTACAGGAATTACGTCTGTAAATATGTAACTAATGCGCTCATCGGCAAATAGTTTTTTGTAAAATTCATCTACAACTTTATAGATGTCTTCTTGTGTTTGTATGTCTTGCATATTTTTTAAAAATAAAGCACAAAGTTACACGATTCCCGTTTCAATACGTTGATATATATCATTTTTGTAAAATAAAAATCCCAAATACACAACACTGTATTTGGGATAGAAAATGAATAAAAACGAACTAACTTAGACTATCTATTTTTAGTAAATTTTCATATTTAAAAAGTAGTGTCCAATAGTGCGGATTTGCAATCCGTGGCTGTAAAATTTTTAAATTTATAGATTGATTTTGTATACTAGTAAAAGAAGTACGGCGTTTACAGGGCTTTTATTTTTTGTTTATGTAATACGGATTGCAAGTCCGCGCTATTGGGTAACTAGAGTGTTTTTATTTTAATTATTTTTTTCATCATTGTTGCTGTTAAGTATTAGCTTTCATTTTGCGAGATATTACCATTTGCTGGCAATTTTACTTTTTTTACACAACTAGGTTGGTTGTTGTATTGAGGTCTTCGGGCTACATAGAGTCTGCTTTTTTGTATTCTTGTTATACATACTTTGTCGCTTTGATTACCGCCCAAAACATGATAACAATCTACATCTTCACCAATATACAAACCTACATGCCCTGCTTTGGTTCCGTTTTCGGTAATTCGTACAAAGGTGAGTACATCGCCAAACATAGGTGTAGCGGTATAACTACCAAAGTTACCCCAATTGAGTGCCCATAGGGGCGATTTTACTACTTCTTTGCCTGCGTTTTTGGCTACTATACCCATAAATAAACCGCACCATGGTATGCTATCGGCTACATATATTTGTTTTACTTCTTGCCCTAGGCTTTTTGCCCACGCCATAATAGTAGGGTTGTTTGCTTTGCCATAACTCTCTTTTATACCATAATAGCGTAGGGCTTCTTCTATCATTTTGGTTACTGTTGCTGTTTTAAGCCAACTGTAGTTTTTTTCAAGGTTTTCTTTACTCATGTTTTTATGTTTTTTAGATTTAACAAATATGTTTTAGGGTTAAAAAATTAAAGTTTTAGGTTTTAAACTATTCACTTGGGGTTTTTTACTGCATTTTTGCGGGTTTTTGGGTAAAAAATGGGGTTGTAGACCTAAAAATTGGACTTTGTAACCTTAATTTTTTTGTTTGTAACCCAAAATAGGCATTGTTAAACCGTAAAAAACATATTTTTTAGTTCTCTGTTGGTGTGTTTTGGCTTGCCGAACTGGTTCTTCCAAAAAATTGCTTTAAATCGTTCATTTTGGTTTCATAGCCTACTGTGCCTGTGCCCGCCATAAAAGTAGTATAAGCATAGTCTGCCAATGCCGCTTGGTAGTTATCATAATCGTGCAAAATTTTAGCATTTTTAAGTCGGGTAGTTAGGCTCTCTAGTCGAGCAATCATACTTTCTAGGTTATTTCGGCTTGTATAATCATTGTTGTATTCTACCCAATCTATATGAGGGGTTTGCAAATTGGGTTGGTTGTTATGGTAATCCATTACTTTGTTTACCAATAGTTTGTTTTGCTCGTTAATACTGCCATATCGTTGGCGGTCTTCTGCCGAGAGATTTATATTTATGATTGTTAATGCAGTTTCCAAAGCTGTTAAAGCGTCTTTGGCACTCAATACTTGTGCTGGGGTTAAATGATTGTTGTTTAAATTGGTAATAGCCATGGTATTTAATATTATAGTGTTAGTAATGTTAAGCTCATGTGTTTACATTTCTAGAACAAAGCTAAAGGCATGATATGATAAACTATTAGGAAAAACCCTAACACTATAGGGTATTTTACCTAATTGCCAAAAAACAAAGTACTTATGTGTTATGGCTTGGTTTTTTGTTTATTTTTAACCTATAGGAAAAAAAGCAAAACCAATTAGGGTTTTACCTAGTTATGCAAATGGTTTTTATTACAAAATTTGGCGTTGTTATTTACTTTTAAAATTTTGAAAACATGTTTAGTAATTATGATCCAGATGAAGTTGTTGTTTTAAAATGTATGCATCACAATTTGTATAAATTTAAAAATTTGCTTATCCACAACAAGTATGAAGATATAGAAGTAAATATTTCACTGTTGTCAAATTTTGAAAAATTACTTTTTTTTGATGAATTTAAAGACGATATTGATTATGATAAATCGTATCGATATATTGAAAAAGTTCATTCTATACGTGTTGATACTTCTGTTTTTGATGCTAACAGCATGATTTTTGAAATACATTGTAATGAATTGAAAACAGAAATCGAGAATAAAAATTATTCTCATTATATGGTGTTTAACAGTACAAACAAAAGTTATAGTATACTAGAAATAAAAGAAGTGATAAAATCTGTAGAGCAAGATTTGTTTTCTGAGGGGAGTTATTTACTATCAATTCCTTTTTTAAAAAGTTTGATTACTATAAATAACAATTCTTATGATTTACTTTTAGAATTTCATAATTTTCAAACTAATCAAGGTTTAGATGTTGCTATTGTTACACCTGCCAAATTAGTTTATGACGTAATATATAATCCTACAAAAGGAGTAGGTAAACCTTTTTAATGGCAATAGATTTTTTTAATAACATTAATCCACTATCCTATTTAGTTTGGATAACCTTTGTAATTAGTTGTTTTTTTTATTTAAAAAAGACCAAAAAAATAGTTTGGGTGGTCATTATCTGCTTGATAAATTTTTTAACAGATATTTCAACCCTAATGTGTATTTATTCAAACAAAAGTTTCACTACTATATATAACATAAATTTTATGCTACACCATTTTTTTTGGATTTATATATTGTTTACGTTTAATAGAAAATTTTCTTTTTTACACTATGTTTTAGTGGCCTTTGTTGTATTTGCACTTACAAATTTATTTTTTATCGAAAAGCAAAGCCTAAATTATTACACCTTTGTTGTAGGTGCTTTGTTTTATATTGTTTCATTTATTGTATTGAGTTTTTATCATTTAAAAAATGAAAACCTCAATTATTTTACAACCAATCAATACCTTTTACAAACTACACCTGTTGTATTTTTTATAGGATTAACGTTTATATATGCCTTTAGAGATTCAGATATGCGAAATATTATTGTTTACAACAACATAGATTTGTACACGTTTATTGCCGTAATTGTAAATATTATATACTATACTTTACTTAATGTTTATATTTTTAAAGAAAGGAAACAACATGCGTGATATTGCCTTTGGTGTACTAATAAGTGTATTATTAATTTTATTGGTAGCACTTTTTTGTGCCGTATTGATTAAACTTTACATTCAAAAAATAAAAAAATACAATCAAATTATTTATCAAAAAGAGATAGATCATCAGGTACAACTCAATCAAATGATGCTCGAAACCCAAGAGCAAACATTCCAGCATTTGTCGCAAGAATTACACGATGATGCTGGGCAACAACTCACGTATATTAATTTTCAGTTGGAGCATTTAAAGCTAGATTATCCAAATTTGGAAAATAATATCAATTTGGTTTCTAGCTCTGTTTTGCAGTTGTCTACAAGTATTAGGCAGTTGAGCCATTCGCTTAATAATCAAATACTATCGCAACAAGATTTGATAAAAGCCATTGAAATTGAAACCAATAGAATCAATCAATACAAAAATGTTCACATTCAATTTCAAAACAATTTATCTAAAAATATATCTTTTTCTACCCACGAAAAAATAGTAATCTATAGAGTTTTTCAAGAAGCAATTAATAATGTTTTTAAACATGCCCAAGCAACAAATGTGCTTGTTTATGTAGAAAATCAATCGAAATTTTTATTAAAAATTCAAGACAACGGAACAGGGTTTACAGTAGAAAATGAATTGAATACATCAAAAAGCAATGGCTTGCAAAATATGATGTCGAGAGCAGCGATTATTGGTTTTCAAATTCAAATACTATCAGCAATAGGTAAAGGAACCACTGTTGAATTAACACAAAAATAGCATGAGTAAAACTACAGTTTGTATTGTAGACGACCACAAAATTGTTCGTCAAGGATTAAAAGAATTACTAGAAAAACTAGGTAACTATGAAGTTCTAGAAGAATTTGAAAGCGGACAGTTGTTTATGGAGTCACTACCACCAAAAAAACCAGTAGATATTTACATACTAGATTATTCTATGCCAAAAATGAATGGTATACAAGTGTTGCAAGAGCTTGAAAAAAGAGAAGAAGAGTATAAAGTTTTATTGCTTACCCAGCATTTAGACGAACAAATTATCAATCAAGCTTACCATTATGGCGCACGAGGTTTTTTGCATAAAAATTGTACCGCTCACGATTTGAAATTTGCTATAGATAATATAGTGAAAATAGGGTATAACAATGTTGCCGAAATATTAAAGCGAATTAGAAATTACGACGAAACAACAAAAGATAATGATAAAAAAGAAATTAATTTATCTGAAAGAGAATTTAAGTTTTTGGAGCTAGTTTGCGACGAAAAAGAATATACCTATGAACAAATGGCAGAAATTATAGGCGTTTCGGTCAAATCAATTGATGTGTACAGGACGTCAATTTTTGAGAAATACAATATCAAATCAAAAGTAGGGTTGGTTTTGTTTTCTTTTAAGCACAAATTAACAAAGCCATTTTTGTAAAAGAAAAAGCTAAGGTTTCAAAATTAATTTGAAACCTTAACTTTTTAATACGGTTGTACAATATTACATATATGCCTCGATAGGAGCACAACTACATACTAAGTTTCTATCGCCATAAGCATCGTCTACACGACGTACACTTGGCCAAAACTTATTCTCTTTTATGTATTCTAAAGGATACGCTGCTTGTGTTCTAGAATAAGGAAAATCCCACGTATCACTCGTTATCATAGCAAGTGTATGAGGAGCATTATGCAAGATGTTGTTGGTATCTTCTTGGCTTGTTGCTTCAATTTCTTTTCTTACCGAAATTAATGCATCACAAAAACGGTCAAGTTCGGCCAAATCTTCACTTTCTGTAGGTTCAATCATTAAAGTGCCTGCTACAGGGAAAGACACGGTTGGTGCATGAAAACCATAATCCATCAATCGTTTTGCAATATCAGTAACTTCAATACCTTTTTGTTTAAACGCTCTACAATCCAAAATCATTTCGTGTGCCGCTCTTCCACATTCACCCGTATACAAAATAGGGTAGTGGTTTTCTAAACGTGCTTTCATATAGTTGGCGTTTAGTATGGCATATTTGGTAGCGTTGGTAAGGCCTTCGGCGCCCATCATGGTAATATATGCATACGAAATTAAACATACCAATGCAGAGCCATAAGGTGCAGATGAAATAGCTGTAATGGCTTTGTCTCCTCCTGTAGTTATAATAGGGTTTGTTGGTAAAAAAGGCACTAATTTTTCATTAACACAAATTGGGCCTACTCCAGGTCCACCACCACCATGCGGTATGGCAAATGTTTTGTGTAAATTTAAATGGCAAACATCTGCGCCAATAGTGGCAGGGTTTGTTAAACCAACTTGCGCATTCATATTGGCTCCATCCATATAAACCAAACCTCCATTGTCGTGAATGATTTGAGTTATTTCGCGAATAGCGCTTTCAAATACTCCGTGTGTAGAAGGGTAGGTAACCATAAGGCAAGACAAGTTGTCTTTGTTTGCCAAAGCTTTTTCTTTTAAATCGGCTACATCTATATTGCCTTCGGCGGTAGTTTTTGTTACAATAATTTGCATACCTGCCATCGCCGCTGAAGCAGGATTGGTACCGTGTGCCGAAGCAGGTATAAGACATACGTTTCTATGATGATCTCCACGAGAATTATGATAAGCACGTATGGTCATTAAACCAGCATATTCGCCTTGTGCACCCGAATTGGGTTGCAAAGTTGTGCCTTGACAACCTGTAATTATGTTGAGTTGATGCTCTAATTTTTTAAGCATAATTTGATAACCTTCGGCTTGCTCTAGTGGTGCAAAAGGATGAATGCTATTCCAGTTTGGCATAGATAAAGGAAGCATTTCGGCAGCTGCATTGAGTTTCATGGTACAAGAACCTAAAGAAATCATCGAATGATTTAGCGATAAATCTTTGCGTTCTAGTTTTTTGATGTAGCGCATCAACTGGCTTTCAGAATGATGACTATTAAACACTTCATGCGTTAAGAATGTAGATTTTCTAAGTAAACTTTCAGGAACCATTGAATCGTTGGCTAATTGACTAATTGCCACATTCTCTTTTCCTGTTGCTTCCGCAAAAATCGAAATAATTTGATTTAAATCTGAAATCGAAGTTGTTTCGTTTACAGAAATTGAAATAGTTTCGTTATCAATATAATAGAAATTTACTTCGTGTTTTTCGGCAATTGCTTTTACTTTTAAAGCATCTGTTTTTACAGAAATGGTATCAAAGAAAGAACTATTTAGATTGTAAACCCCCAATTTATTCAAAGCATCTGCTAAAGTTACCGCCGAGGCATGAACTTTATTTGCAATGTATTGCAAACCTTTTGGTCCATGATAAACAGCATACATTCCGGCCATAACAGCCAATAAAACTTGAGCTGTACAAATGTTTGAAGTGGCTTTTTCACGTTTTATATGTTGTTCACGAGTTCCAAGTGCCATTCTTAAAGCACGGTTTCCATTAGCATCTATAGTAACACCAATAATTCTTCCAGGCATAGAGCGTTTATACTCTTCTTTTGTTGCAAAAAATGCGGCATGAGGTCCACCATATCCCATAGGAATACCAAAACGTTGCGTTGTTCCTACCACAACATCGGCACCAAATTCTCCTGGCGGAGTTAATTTTACTAACGATAAAATATCGGAAGCTACCGCAACTTTTATTTCTTTCTCATGAGCTTTTGCTACAAAACTCGAATAGTCGTTTACTTGACCAAATTTTGCAGGGTATTGTAAAATAGCCCCAAAATAATCTTCTGAAAAATCAAATGTTTCATGATTTCCAACCACCAATTCTATTCCTTTTGGAGTAGCACGTGTTTGTAGTACAGAAAGTGTTTGAGGTAAAATGTCTTCAGATACAAAAAATTTAACAGCATTGTTTTTTTTCTTATCACGAGAGCGAACATCAAATAATAATGCCATTGCCTCTGCAGCAGCAGTACCTTCATCTAATAGAGAAGCATTGGCGATTTCCATACCCGTAAGTTCAATAACCATGGTTTGAAAATTTAAAATAGCCTCCAAACGACCTTGAGCAATTTCTGCTTGGTAAGGGGTGTAGGCAGTATACCAACCTGGGTTTTCAAAAATATTTCTTTGAATTACTGCAGGAACAATCGTTGGATGGTATCCTAAACCAATATAGGTTTTGTATATTTTGTTTTTGTTTCCTAATTCTTGAATGTGGTTTAAAAACTCATATTCAGACAAAGCAGGTTCAAGATCTAGACTGTTTTTTAATTTAATATCATCGGGAATAGTTTCATAAATTAATTGGTCTAAAGTTGATGCGCCAATGGTTTGTAACATGTGTTGTAAATCGGCTTCTCGTGTACCAATATGTCTTGCAGAAAAAAGATGTGTATTCATTTGATATGCTTTCTTAAAAAGTTTAGTTTATGTAGTTTAGTTTCAAAAAATTTGGTAACAAATGTAATTATTAATATTCTATTTTTAGGTTAAAACAGCAGGTTATTTTTGAGTATTTGGCATAGATATATCATATTTATTTGATAATATGTTAGATTTGCTTTATGGATTTTCTCTTTAAATTGTATATAAAAAGTTCTATACATGTAGGTTTTGCAATGGTATTTTTTGCATTAATTACATATCATAATTTTTCTATTGTTGTAGATAGTAATTATGTGGTGATTCTTTTTTTAGGCACTTTAATTTGTTATAATTTTTTGAAATACAGTCGTTTGTTTTTTGGTATTAAAAATCAAAATCGACTTCTTAAAAGTATTTTTACGATAACAGCTATAGCCATTTTTATATTGCCTTTTTTTTGTTATAAATTACTTTTTAAACCATTCTCTCTTCTGGTTAGTGTGGTTGTGTTGGTTTTTTTGTATCCGAAAATTAGAGTAAATGGCGTCTTGAAAATAACATGGCTTTCGTTTGTAGTAAGTTGTGTAACAGTGTATATACCTTTGGAGAGTTCTGCTATTAAGGGTTTTCAGCTACTCGTAGATTTTGTTTTACGCTTTTTGTTTGTAATTCTTTTGATGCTTCCTTTTGAGATGAATGATTTAGAGTTTGATCAAAATTCTATTAAAACAATTCCGTTGCGTGTTGGCATACTAAAGACCAAATGGTTGGCAGTTTTGTTGTTTGTTTTATTGTTATTGTTGTACGGCTTCTGTTTTTTATTTAAAGTATATACTGCAAAATCTATTGTGATTGCTTGCTTGATGTGTGGTTTTGTTTGCTTGTTTGCTTTGAGTTTTTATAAAAAATACAACTATTATGTTCTGTATTTTATAATAGAATCTGCGCCATTGTTTTGGTACTATTTGCTTATTATTTAGAAATTTATATCCTATTAAGAAAAAAAATACTGTGTAGAATTAATTAAGGCTTTAAAATTGTAATATTCTAAAATAATACTATATATTTGTTAGCTATTAAAAATTTTTAATTTATGATGAATTATTACAATTTTGGAAGAAAAACTATGTTTTCTTCCGAGAAAAGTTCTTCAGAAATAAAAGTAACAGGAACACTATTTCGATGGTGCTTGATGATGCTTATTGTTGTTGGAAGTTTCTTTTCTATGAGTTATGCTCAAACCACGTATTATTCAAAAAGTACGGCTACCGACTTTTCTGATGTAAATTCGTGGGGAACAGCTACAGATGGTACGGGTACGGCACCTGCTACCATAAGTAATGCAGATAATTTTGTGGTACAGAATAATGCGGTTATGACAATGTCAGCCAGTACAACTGTACGACAACTTACCATTACTTCGGGTAGTTTAACGGTTTCGGCAAACACTTTGACAGTGCAAATTGCTAGTCAAAAAAGTTCAAGTTTGTTGATAAATGGAGGAACCTTAAACGTTTCAGGAGGGAATGTAAATATTGACGGTTATTTGAGTTTTACTTCTGGTTTTTTTAATCAAAGTGGAGGTACAATAACTGTAGATCCAAATAATGGGGGAGCTACAGCTACGAGTACAACAAGTTCTCAATACACACTAAATATTACATCTTCAAACGGGGTAAATTGGACAGGAGGTTCTTTAGTATTGTTAGATCCACCTGCTTCTACTTCAACAAGTCATTATTCTATTTATTATAGTACTTCTGTTTCTTCAGAAGTTTCTACAAATCATACTCTAAAGTTTGGAGATGGTGTTTCTGCTGACGCAGGAGGAAGTACAAGTGGATTTTATATTTATAACTATGTAGGTTCGGGAAAATTAAATTTCGGAAATGTAGAAATTAATAACCCTACAGGTACAAACAGGGTGGTTAAGCTATATACATATTCAAACGGTATAAAAGGAAACTTAGTAATCACAGCTGGAGAATTAGATCAAAATTCTATAGGGTTATTTGTTGGTGGTAATATCATAAATAATGGTACTCACACAGCGAGTTCAACCTTAACATTTGCAATGCCTTTGGGTACAAGTTCTGTTGTAAATACTGTTGCACAAACTGTTTCTGGTTCGGGAGTTTTTAGAAATTTAACTACTTCACCTACAGCAAACTTTAATGCAATTACTATTAATAATTCTAGTGCTGGAGGTGTAACTTTTGCAGGATATAATAATATAGCTTCGCAACCCGCAAATTCTGTTTCGGTAAGTGGAACATTAACATTTACATCTGGAAGAATAAGTACATCAGGCTCAGCTAAATTTATATTAGGTGTTTCTACACCTTCAGCAGGTACACTTTCATATACATCAGGAGGTTTTACATCAGGTACAACTTTTGGTAGATGGTTTACTGCTACAGGAACAGGTAGTTCTTTTACTGCAGGTGCTGATGTTACTAGTGCAACCAGTAGATATCCGTTTGTTGATGCAAATAATCAGTTGCGTTCTGCGTGGATAGAAAGAGTTAGTCCTACTGCCGCTGCTGGTATTTTAGGTGTTACTTATTCTAATATATCAGGTACAACTACAGGTACGTATACAGATGGAGCAACAATCCTAGATACTAAAGCTAATGATACTTGGGCAGTTTCTGTAATACAAGGTACTCCAACAGCTGCCACTTCATTTAAAATACAAATGCAAGCTCCAGGTATTTTTGGAGGTGCTTTACTTAATGCTAGTACAAGAGTTTTAAAAGCAACATCTAATACTTTTGTTGGAACTCATGAGGCAGGAACTACTACACCAGGCGGACATAGGATAACACTTACTGCTGCAGATTTAACGGCAGAGCCTTTTAGTTTAGCAATTAATGCTGTTGATATTCCTTTTGCTTCTGTAGCTACTGGAGATTGGAATGTAGCTACAACTTGGAATAAAGGTACTGTGCCAACTTGCTCAGACCCAGTTACTATAGCTTCGGGACATACGGTTACTGTAAATTCGGCAGCAAATGTTGCTAAAAATCTTACAATAAATTCAGGAGCTACATTGGCTGTTACATCTGGAGATTTAACAGTAGGTTGTACCTTAAATAATAATCCACTTACAAACAATGGAACTTTAACCGTTTCTGGAGGTGTATTAAATATTAATGGTAATTTAATGAATAATGCAGGCTCTACTTTTAATCAAAGTGGTGGTAATATTAATGTAGATGGAAGTGATGGTACTACTGCAAATTCTGTAGCAACAGGAACTCCATTAGTAAGAGTTACAGCAACAGCGGTATCTAACTTAAATTTAACAGGAGGTACACTTACTATTGTTGATCCTCATTATGGTACTTCAACTTCAGACTATGCTCTTTCTATATCTCAAGGAGGTGGTTACAATTCTGCAAGTGCAAACCACACTGTTAAATTTGGAAACGGAGTATCAACAACCGCAGGAGGTCATACTAATGGGTTTTATGTATACTTATTCCCAGGTTCATATTATTATGGTTTAGGAAATGTTACTGTAGACGCTTTAACGGGTACAAACCGTTTTGTAAAAACAACAAGTACAGTTTCTATTGCTGGAAATCTTACAATCACTACAGGTGAATACCAGCTAGCTTCTACACATTATATTGCTGGTAATATTACAAATGCAGGTACTTTAACCTCTACAAGTACACTTAATTTATCTGGATTTAATGGTTCTGCAAGTATACCTTCTACTACTGCTCAAACTATAAGTGGTTCAGGTGTTTTCCAAAATTTAAGTACAGCATCAACGGCAAGTTTAACATCACTTACAATAAATAATTCAAATGCTACAGGAGTTACTTTGAGTGTACCATTGTCTGTAAGTGGAACATTAACATTAACACAAGGTTTAATAAATACCTCTAGTACAAGTCTATTAACTCTTGGAACTGCTACTGCTGCAGGTACATTGAGTGGTGGTAGTGCTACAGCTTATGTAAAAGGACCTTTCGCTAGAACAATAGCTTCGGCTAATGCAAATACAAATTATATATTATATCCAGTAGGTAAAGCAGCTTATGCTCCAATTTCATTAGCGCCGACTACTACAGCAGTTACTAATATGAAAGCAGAAGCTTTTGATAGCAATACAGGTACTACAGATGCTTCAATAACTTCTTTGTCTACTACAAGAAGATGGGAAGCACCTTTAGTAAGTGGTACTATTACAGATATAAATGTAAAATTAGGAGATGCAGGTATAACCGCTACTAATATTCCAGTACAAGCTCCTACGGCATCTGGACAATATACTAATTCATTTGGTAGTGTTGCTACATATACAGCAGGCACTCCAAATACTACGCAGTCAAATACGGTAGTTTTAGCAGCTAATTACACTGGATTCTTGTCTTATGCACTTTCTAACGCTTGTTCAGGAACACCTACACCTGGAAACACCATTTCAAGTGCTAATGCCATTTGTTTAGGAAGTACAGTAACATTAAGTTTACAAAACACAACACCAGGTACAGGAGTAACTTACCAATGGCAGAGTTCTCCAGATGGTACTAGTTATACAGATATTCCAAGTGCAACGGCTACTACCTATGTAGTAACTCCTACAGATATGACTTACTATCAATGTAAAGTTACTTGTGCCGCAGGACCATCTACAGGAATATCAACACCTGTACAAATTACATTCTCTAACCAAGTAACAGGTACTACACCTGCTTCTAGATGTGGTTCTGGTACAGTAACTTTAGGTGCTACAGGAAGTACAGGAAGTACAGTAAAATGGTATGATGCGGCAACAGGTGGTGTAGCTTTGGCTTCAGGAAATAGTTTTACCACTCCTACCATTGCGGCTACTACAACTTATTATGCAGCTGCAGAAACAGTTTCTATAAACAATACTACTCTAGGGTCTACTGCAGCTCTTAGTTCAACATTTACAACATCATCTACAAATGGAGGAATGGTGTTTAATACCACTGTGCCAAATGTGCAAATAAACTCTGCTGATATATATGTTTCTGGAACAGGCGATATGACTTTTGCTTTACGTACATCAGCAGGAACAGATATAGCTACAACAACAATTGTAGGCGTTGTAGGTTCTTCAACTGCATTAACAACTGTTACGTTTCCTTCATCGTTTGTTATTCCAAATCCAGGAAATGGATATTATTTAATATGTACTAGTAAAGGAGCATCTCAAACATGGTATTATCAAACAGGCTCTTATCCGTATTCAACTGCTGGAGTTTCAATTACAGGTGGGTATGGTTGGTCTTCCACTACTACTTACTCTACAGATTTGAGATGTATTCATAAAATTAATTTTCAAATACCACTTGCTTGCTCGTCTTCTAGAGTACCAGTTGTGGCTACTGTTACTCCTCCACCAGCATTTGCTTTAAGTGCTTCAACAGCTACTATTTGTGCAGGAAGTACTTCTACTGCTATCACAGTCGCTACAGGAGCTTCAGATTATGATACTTATTCTTGGAGTCCAGCTACAGGTGTATCAGGTAATGCTACTACTGGTTGGACATTTAACCCAACAGCAACTACAACTTATATACTAACAGCTTCTCAATCGGCTGGAAATTTATGTTCTACAACAGCAACAGTTACTGTAACAGTTAATCCAGTTCCATCAGCTATTACTATTACTCCAGCTACAGGTTCTGTATGTGTTAATAACATACAACAGTTATCAGCAACAGGAGGTACTATTTCTAATGTTTCGATTTTGACTGAAAACTTCAATGGAGCTACAAATAACTGGAATGCCGTAAATAATTCTACGGGAGGTACGCCTGCAAATTCAGCATGGACACTTAGAGCTAATAATTATGTGTATTCTTCTACTACATTTACTTCAAATGACGCCTCACAATTCTACATGACAAATGGAGATAGTCAGGGTTCAGGAGGTACAAATAGTACTTTATTAGAGTCCCCAAGTTTTTCTACTGTTAATTTTACCGATGCAACATTGTCTTTCTATCAATATTACAGAGTAAATTCTGGAAATGCAAAAGTTCAATATACTATTGACGGAACAACTTGGAATGATTTAGCTACTTATACTGCTACAGATGGTACAGCTACAGGATTTGTTCAAAAAACAATTGCTTTACCAGCTGCTGCTTTAAATCAAAGTAGTGTAAAAGTTCGTTTTAATTATTCTGATACTTATGGTTGGTATTGGGCAGTAGATAATGTTTCTATATCTGGAACACAAACTACGTCTCTAACTTGGAGTCCAACTACAAATTTATATACTGATGCTACAGCTACAACGGCTTATACTGCTGGTTCAAGCGCAACTTCTGTATATTTCAAATCCAATACAGCTGGTGGTCCAACAACTTATACTGTAACGGCTACTTCTCCTCTAGGTTGTACTACAACAGCAACTGTAAATGTTACTGTTAATGCATTACCAACGGTAGTAACTGTAGCTCCAGCGGCAGTTTGTTTACCAGGCACTGTAAATTTAACAGCTGCTTCAGTAACTACAGGTTCAGATGCAGGTTTAACCTTTACATATTTTACAGATGCTGCCGCTACAACAGCTTTAGCAACACCAAGTGCAGTAGCTACTTCGGGAACATATTATATAAAAGGAACTAATGCCAATGGTTGTTCTTCTATAGCTTCTGTAGTTGTAACAATAAATCCTTTACCAACTGTGGTAACAGTAGCTCCAGCAGCAGTTTGCGCACCAGCTACAGTAGATTTAACGGCATCTTCAGTAACTACAGGTTCAGATGCAGGTTTGACCTTTACATATTTTACAGATGCTGCTGCTACAACAGCTTTGGCAACTCCAAGTGCAGTAACTACTTCGGGAACATATTATATAAAAGGTACAAATGCTAACGGATGCTCTTCTGTAGCTTCAGTAGTGGTAACAGTAAACACAACAGCTGCACCAACAGGAACTGCTTCACAAACATTCTGCGGATCTGCCAACTTGTCTCAGCTACAAGTAACAGGTACTGGAATAAGATGGTATAGTGCAGCAACGGCTGGTACTGAATATCCTTCTGCTTTATGGTCTAGTATCGGATTGGTAAATGGTACTACTTATTATGCTTCTCAAACCGTAAATGGTTGTGAGAGTACAACAAGATTTGCTGTAACAGCGGTAGTAAATGCTGTGCCAAGTGCTCCAAATGCCTCAGCACAATCTTTCTGTAATGTTGCTACAGTTGCCAATTTAGTGCCAAATGGTGCAAACTTTATGTGGTATTCTTCTGCTACAGGTGGTACTGCACTATCAAGTACAGATGCTTTAGCTACAGGTACTTATTATGTTTCTCAAGTAAACAATGGTTGTGAGAGTACAAGAACTTCAGTTTCAGTAACAATAAATACAACAGTAGCACCAACAGGTTCTGCTTCGCAATCATTTACTGTGAATTCTTTAAGTGAAGCTACTATTGCAAGTATTGTAGTAAATGGTACCAATCTTGTTTGGTATCCAACACAAGCAGATGCAGTAGCAGGTACTAATGCTATACCAACTACTACTCAATTGGTAAGTGGTACTACTTATTTTGTTACGCAAACTGTAAATGGTTGTACAAGTGCTCCATTTCCTGTAACGGTTACCGTTACACTAGGAACAGCAGAGAATGTAATTAAAGATTTGAAATATTATCCAAATCCTGTAATTGATAATTTATTTATTGAAAACAGTCAAAATATTTCGAAAATTGAAGTTTACAACATTAATGGACAAGTATTGAAAAACAATACAAATAATGATGTAAATGCTACAGTAGATTTCTCAATGTATCCAACAGGAACTTACTTTGTAAAAGTTTCTGCGGATAACGGAACACAAACTATTAAAGTAGTAAAAAAATAATTTAATTTTTAGATTATAAAGAAAGGGTTGCTTATTTAAGCAACCCTTTTTTATTGTTCTTTTTTAAACTTTAGCGGCATTAAACACCCAAAAAAAATAGAAATTGCAATATATTGTAAACCAATTTTGGGTTCTCTATTATTAAAGAATATATAAAATGAACCTAATATGCCGACTACAGTAATTGTAATTAATAGTAATTTTGAAGTATAATTATTGATATTTTTTTTAGCCAAAATATAATATACAATACTATATATAATATAGGTTGGGATGGAAAAAATAAATCCAAAAACAAGCATTAGAAAATAAAGTAAAAGTGATTCATTTATTGAAGCATAATTTTTAGATTCTAAATATTCTAGTATTTCAATTAAAATAGGAGTGAATACTATTGTAGAAAACCAATGTTTAAATAAATAATTCCAATTCATAATTTGATAGGAAAATTATATTTTAATTTTATCTCTTTTGCTGTTTCTTTTTTTATGCTTTGTTGTACATTTTGTATTAGATTTATTTTTTTAAAGAATAAAATAATATACCAGCCTAAATCAAATTCATACCATTTTAAGCCTAGTTTTGCTGATTTTGGAAAAGCATGATGATTGTTATGAAACCCTTCACCAAATGATAGATATCCTAATATTAAGTTGTTATAAGCACTTTCATCTGCATGTTCAATTTCATAATGAGCATAACCATATTTATGAGATACATATCCTATAAACCAATGACCTACTATTGTAATTGCTATTCTAAAATTTATGATAAAAAGAGCAGTATTTAAGTTTGTTGTAAGTAGTAGTAGAATAAACCAAAAGAGTATGTGAAAAATCCAAGTTTTATGTAGAAATTTTATAAAGGTATCATTCAAGTCTGTATTAGGAATTTCATATAAAATTTCATTTTTTGGAACAAATGAAGTGTGCAAATTCCAATAGAAGTCTAACAAGATTGTATGATTGTATTTAAAATATTTTGGACAATCCTTTTTATTTTGCCAAAAATCTCTATAATAATGCATTTTTATCCAGTTTTTTGGACTACCCAAACCTGTTAAAACAAAGAGGTATACCAGAATGTTTTGGAATATTTTTGAGGTTTTGTAAGTTTTGTGGATAATACCTCTATGCAATCCTATAGAATGACCTATGCACACGGTAAGTACCAACAATAGTATATTCACAGCTATTAATGATGTAGTTATTCTATTGAAATCTATAAAAAAGATAGGGATTATTACTGAATATAAATAGATTGTGTTTGCTTTTGAGAAATAGACATTTCCCACTTCTTGAGGTACTAAATATTTCATTTTATTCTCTTTTTATGTTCTACACTTATTTTAGAACCTTGAGCAAAAAGTACTGAAATTGGGTTTTGATTATTTAAAAACTCAAATTCATTTCCATAAACTTCCTTAAAATCTACATCAATTTGGTGATTTACAATTTTTACTTGTTTCCATCTTGGATGTTTTACTTCATATTCAAAAGTGTGTTTTATATGTTTTGTATATCCAAAATAATGTTCTGTGATAAATTCGGCTTCTGAGTTTATTTCAATTTCCATTGGATTCATTTCTGTTTCAACTAAAATTGTATTCCATTTATTTTTTGTCTTCCATTGATAAACATAATCTTTAGAGATTTGATTATCAATAACCGAATGTTTCATCGGAAGCGTCTTATAATGTTCATTGTATATTGTATTAGCAACTAATGTTAATGCGGGTTTTGGCACAATTTCTTTTATAAAAACTACACCACGTTTCCATTCGTTGTTCTCAAAACGCTTTACATAAAACCTTAAGTTTACTTCTTCAAAATTCACATGAAACGGAATTTTTATGCCTAATAGTTTTACATCTTCAAACATAAATCCAACCAAACTTATATAGCATTTGTTATTGTAAAAGTCGAGTTCTGTTCCCTTTGGAATATAATTTTCTAATAGTTTAGGATCAATTACATAATTAATTAGTGCTAGATTGCTCCATTGTGCGGTTAAGAAACTCATGGTTTTATGATGTTAAATTTAGATTTTGAAAAACTGCAATAGTTTATATATAAATTGTAAATGGCTATAAGCAAGCATATATAAAATAAGTCATTTATAAGATACTTAAAAAATAAGAATACAATAAGCCAGTAGAGTATGTAGGGCATTAGCAATAATCTATTGTAGATTATTGCATAAAAGGTTAATATGAAAGATATTAAAACTTGAAAAGCCCCAAGAATCATTAAAAAACCAATGCTACTGTCTAAGTCTAAACCTATAATGTTTTCCAAGAAAACAAAAATAAAACCAAGTGTCGTTAAAACTGAGTTAAGGTAAAATATAAGTTGTCTCATAATTATAAAATATTTTAAACTTTCAGAAAAAAATGAAAGTTTTGATTAAAAAAATTATTTTTTCACAAATTTTACAAGTAATTGTGCCAACCAATTGTCTTTATATTCTGTTATTTTTTCTAAAACATTGTCAGCTTTTAAAACAAAATCGTACAATTTTTTGGTTTGGTTTACAAAATGTTTTTCTTCTAAAGTTGAATTGGCAGAAATAGCAGAAACTTCTTTAAGAATTTTTAAAGCAGGTTTTATTTCTCGTTTACTACGCTCTCTGGAAATCTTTACGGCTAACTCATCTAAATCTTTTTCGGCTGTAAAATATTCGCGTCTTTCGCCAGCTTTGTATTCTTTATATACAATTCCCCAATCCATTAAAGCACGCAAACTCATCGAAGCATTTCCGCGAGAAATTTGTAATTCTTCCATAATGTCTTCCATCGAAACTGCTTCGTGCGAAACCATTAATAAGGCATGTATTTGAGCCATGGTTTTGTTGATGCCCCATTGACTGCCCAATGCACCCCAAGTTTGAACGAATTTATTTTTAGCTTCTTTGAATTCCATTTTAGAATGTTATTTCATTTTGATAGTACAAAGATATATATAAAGTTTTTAAAGTTTCAAAAAAAAATGAAAGTTTATTTTATAAAAGAAACCGAAGCACAACACTTCGGTCATTTCTTTACTTTATATTTCGTAATTTATATCAACCCAGCCCTTTTCAGCAAAGCCTCCACTTTCGGTTCTTGACCACGAAACTTTTTATACAATTCCATAGGTAATTCGGTACCGCCTTTTGAAAGTACGTTGTTTTTAAATTTAGTAGCGACTTCTTTATTAAAAATTCCTTTTTCTTGAAAATACGCAAAAGCATCGGCATCGAGAACTTCGGCCCATTTATAACTATAATATCCAGAAGAATAGCTACCTTGAAAAATATGAGAAAACGAGGTACTCATACAATTTTCGGCTACATCTGGGTATAACGATGCAATTTCCATGGCTTGTTTTTCAAAGGCTTTTACATCAGCGATTGTTTGTGATTTGGCATGATATGCCATGTCTAAAATTCCGAAACTTAATTGACGCAATGTTGCCATTCCTTCTAAAAAACTTGCACTCTCTTTTATTTTTTCTACATAGTGTTGCGGAATAATTTCTCCTGTTTCATAATGTTTTGCAAACAATGCCAAAGCTTCGGGTTCGTAACACCAGTTTTCCATAATTTGACTTGGTAATTCCACAAAGTCCCAATACACAGAAGTTCCCGACAAACTCGGATAAGTTGTATTGGCTAGCAGACCATGTAATGCATGACCAAATTCGTGGAATAAAGTGGTTACTTCATTGAATGTTAATAAAGATGGTTTGGTTTCCGTTGGTGGTGTAAAATTACAAACGATAGAAACATGTGGTCTTTCGTTAATTCCGTCTTTAATATATTGTGGTTTGTAAGATGTCATCCAAGCACCATTTCGTTTGCCTTTTCTCGGGAAAAAATCAGCATAGAAAATCGCCACCAAATTGTCATTTTCATCCAAGACTTCAAAAGTTTGCACATCTTGGTGGTATTTATCAATATCAAAAACTTCTTTAAATCTAATTCCGTATAATTTTTCAGCCACTTTAAAAGCTCCATTTAAAACATTTTCTAACTTAAAATAAGGCTTTAAAAGTTCATCATCTAAGTTGAATAGTTTTTGTTTCAATTTTTCAGAATAATAAGCTCCGTCCCATTTTTCTAATTGTTCAATTCCGTCTAGTTCTTTTGCGAAAGCAGTTAATTGAGCAAATTCTTTTTGAGCAGCAGGTTTTGCTTTTTCCAATAAATCATTTAAAAAAGAAAGCACTTTTTCAGGATTTTGAGCCATTCGTTCTTCCAAAACAAAATCGGAATGCGATTTGTATCCCAATAAATTAGCACGTTTATGTCGTAATTCTACAATTCGTTTTACATTTTCTTGGTTATCGAATTCGTTGTTTTGAAATGATTTTTTTCCAGCTGCAATAGCCATTTCTTTTCGTAATTCACGATTTTCAACATAAGTTACAAAAGGTAAATAACTTGGAAAATCTAACGTAAAAACCCAACCTTCCAAATTTTTAGATTTTGCCAAAGAATGAGCCATTTCTTTAGCCCCATCAGGCAATCCTTTTAAATCGGCTTCGTTGGTAATGTGTAATTGATAGTTATTAGTTTCCGCCAAAACATTTTCGCCGTAAGTCAGTTTTAGTTTGGCTAATTCGGTGTCAATTTCACGTAATTTTAGTTTATCTTCATCATTCAACAAAGCGCCATTTCTAGAAAACCCTTTAAATTTTTTATCCAATAAAGTAGCTTGTTCTGTAGTTAAAGTTAAAGTGTCTTTTTGATCGTAAACGGTTTTTACTCGTTTAAATAAATCTTCATTTAAGGCAATATCATTACTGAATTCAGTCAATAACGGTGAAACCTCTTGGGCGATTTTTTGCATTTCGTCGCAGGTTTCGGCAGAATTTAAATTAAAAAAAATAGAAGATAAACGGTCTAATTTTTCTCCAGAAAAATCTAAAGCTACAATAGTGTTTTCAAATGTTGGAGCTTCAGCGTTACTGATTATCGCATCAATTTCAGCTTTAGCTTGGGCGATACTCTCAATAAAAGCAGGTTTGTAATCATCTAGTTTTATTTGCGAAAAGGGTGCTGTATTGTGTTTTGTGTTGAATGTTGAGGTAAGTATTTTCATTATAACAATTTGTTTTTTTAACCATTAAGAGATTAAGATTCATTAAATAAGATGGCTAACCAAAATCTTAATTTTTCTTAATTTCTTAATGGTTTAATTTTATTTTTTCAATTCATTTGAAGCTTTATTAACAGCTTCTTTTAGGCTTTCTTTATAAAAAACTATTTTGTCCAACACATATTTATCATGACTTGCAATAATTTGTGCGGCTAAAATCCCGGCATTTTTTGCACCATTTAAAGCCACAGTTGCTACAGGAACGCCACCAGGCATTTGCAAAATAGACAAAACCGAATCCCAACCATCGATAGAGTTGCTCGATTTTACAGGAACACCAATAACGGGCAATGGCGACATCGAAGCTACCATTCCAGGCAAATGAGCCGCACCACCTGCACCAGCAATAATTACTGAAATGCCACGAGTATGGGCATTTTTACTAAAATCAAATAACTTTTCAGGAGTACGGTGCGCCGAAACAATATCAACCTCAGTTTCGATATCAAATCCTTTTAAGATGTCGATGGCTTCTTGCATTACAGGCATATCGGATATGCTTCCCATTATGATGGCTACTTTCATATAAGCCCCCTAACCCCCAAGGGGGAATTCCTACTAGGGGTGAGTAGGGTTTTACTTTTTTAATAATACATATAAATAATATGGTCCTATTTTTCCATTTGGTCCACCACCACCATTTCTTTGATTAATTACATAAAGCTTTTGGTATGTTATGTGATTTTTTTCCATTTTATTTATGAAATTTATTGATTTAGTTTGATAGAGAACGACCATTTTCTCCCAACTTAAATTTGATTTTGAATGTTGAACTTTTCTCCTCTCTGGTTTATTTGTTATGCCAATTTTTACTTTTGAATAGTTTCTAGTATATTGACTGATTGATTTTTTTAATACAGAATCAACATTTTTGAAACTTCCAATCCAATAATTATATTTCAGTTCCATCTAATTTTTGAATGTTTTGGTTAGGATATATTCTTTAGTAAAATTACAATTGTATTGAAATGTGGATATTAATTACTTATAACTCTAATACTGTTCTTCACATCTTCCGCAATTTTTCTAGCTTCGGTCATATTTTCATTGACAATGGTAACATGTCCCATTTTTCGGAAAGGGCGTGTTTCTCTTTTACCGTAAATATGAGGCGTAACACCATCGATTGCTATAATTTTTTCAATGTTTTCGTAAACTACTTGTCCTGAAAAACCTTCTTCACCCACCAAATTTACCATAATTCCGGCAACTTTACTATTGGTGTTTCCTAAAGGCAAGTTTAAAATAGCACGCAAATGATTTTCAAATTGCGATGTATAACTTGCTTCTATAGAATAATGTCCTGAATTGTGAGGTCTTGGAGCGACTTCGTTTACTAAAATTTGCTTCGCCAGTTCGTGCGGAGCACTCGGGTCATCATTGTTTGTTTGAAACATTTCTACAGCTAATAAACCAACGTGATTAAAAATGTTTGAAACTTTTAGAGCAATTTCAGTTGCTTTTTGAGCTACTTTTTCGTCAATACGTGCAGGGCAAATTACATATTCTACTTGATTGGCTTCGGGATGAAATTCCATTTCTACTACAGGATAGGTTTTTACTTCGCCCGAAACTGAACGCGCTACAATTACAGCCAACTCATTTTTAAACGGAATCATTTGTTCTGCTATACATTCTATGTTTGGTAAATTATCTAAATCAATTGTCGAACGTACTATTTTTACGCCGTTTCCGTCGTACCCAAATTGCGCAGATTTCCATACAAAAGGCATTTCTAGAGTGCCCAATGAAATAGCATTTTTAAGTGCATCTAAATCTATAAATCGTTTGTGGGGTGCTGTTGGAATGTTATGGGCAACATAAAAATCTTTTTGATTGCCTTTGTTTTGAATTAATTCTAAGGTTTTGGGCGAAGGGTAAATAGGTAAGCCTTCTTGTTCTAGTTTTTTTAATGCGTCTAAATTTACATTTTCTATTTCAATAGTAAGTAAATTTACTTTTTTACCAAAATTGTACACCGCATCAAAATCCATTAAATTGCCCGTAAAAAACTCACTGGCTCCAAACTTACAAGGAGCTTCGTTGCTTGGGTCGAGTACAAAGGTTTGAATGTCAAATTTTCGAGTTTCGGCAAGTAGCATTTTGCCCAATTGACCGCCACCAAGTATTCCTAGTTTAAAATCAGAAGAAAAATAGTTCATTGTGTTGTTGTTTGTTTCATCTGTTTGGCATTATGCCTCGAGTAGGCAAAGATAAATTATTTCTTTTTTTTATGTATTTTCTTAAGAGTTTCTTTTACGGTAAATTGTACACCTCTTGTGGTGTTGGTAGGTAAATCTTTTTCAAAAATGTATTCTAAATTTTCATAAATCCATGTGTGCTTGGTAGCTAAATGTAGCAAGGCATGTGTAGCGTAAGATAACGGAGCTGCTTTTCTAAAATCTATAGCTCGGTCTAAGCAAAATTCGATAATTTTTTCTTCTTGTACTTCTGTCAAAAGAATATTAGAATTACATAAAAACATACAAATTTTACTAGCGGGCCTTATTATACCATCGCCTTTAAAAGTTTTTAAAGCATTACAAAAATCTTCAATGTATAATGTATACAGAGTTATTTGTTCCTCACAAATAAGTTCTACAATCCAAAGTGCTTTATTTTGGTTTTTATCATTTGAATTACAAGCGATTTTATTTAAAATAGGTAGGAATTCAGGGTTTTTATAGATAAATTCCTTTTGTTCATCGCGTTGTTCACGATACGCTTTTATTTTTGAAAGTGATTCATAGTATGCTGTATTCATTTAGTAAATATATCTAATTTGCAAAAAACTATCAAAGAAATGTAAAATTATGATATAGGTTGCTTAATTTTGTTGTTTACTTAAAATAAAAACTAATTTATGATACATCTTCATGATAAATCTTTTGTCCCTTTTATTACTTCAGATGAGATAGAATTTGCTATTTCTAATTTGGCCAAGCAAATGGACGATGATTTTTTTGATGAAACACCTATTTTTATAGGAGTTTTAAATGGTTCGTTTATGGTTATGGCAGATTTGATGAAACATTACAGAGGTATGTGCGAAGTAAGTTTTGTAAAAGTGAGTTCATATCAAGGAACAGAATCTACCAATTCGGTAAAACAACTGATTGGACTTAACGAAAATTTAGAAGGTCGAACTGTCGTAATAGTTGAAGATATTATAGATACAGGGAATACTTTAGAAGAATTGAAAAATATTTTTAAAGACAAAAATTTAAAGCATTTAAAAATAGCCACTTTATTTTTTAAACCAGAAGCTTATAAAAAAGACATTAAAATCGATTATGTAGGCATTCGTATTCCTAACAAATTTATAGTAGGATATGGTTTAGATTATGACGGATTGGGAAGAAACTTGCCAGATGTTTATCAACTAGCTGAATAAATGATGATAGTACTTTATCCAAACGAAATTTTTAAGGAAGTAGAGCTTCCTCATAAATTAACCAAAAATTATGCGGTTTCAAATTATGGAAGGTTTATTAGTTTTGAACATGATTTGAATGAGGGTAGGTTGTTGAATTGTTCTTATACAAATGGTTATAAGCTTTTTAGGTATAAAATGCAAAAGAACAATATTATTTCAAACAAACATGTGTTTATATATAAATTGGTAGCCAATGCATTTCTTGAAAAACCAACCGAAGCGCATACAGAAATTATCCATTTGGATTATCAAAGTAATAATGATCATGTTTCTAATTTAAAATGGGTTACACCACAAGAGAAAAAAGAACATTACGAAAACAGTCCAAATGTAAAAATTGCAAGGCTAAATTTAATAGAGTATAATAAAAAAAGAGATGGAAAAAAGCTTACCTCTACACAAGTTATACGCTTAAAAAGAGAACTTGCAAACCCTTCTAGAAAAACGAGATTAAAAATTATTGCCAAAAGATTTAACATTAGCGAAATGCAGTTGTATAGAATCAAAAAAGGTGAAAACTGGAGTCATATAGAAATTTAATACAATTTTTTTAATAAAATAAAACTAAGAATGATAAACATAGTTCTTTTCGGTAAACCCGGAGCAGGAAAAGGCACACAAGCCGAATTTTTGAAAGAAAAATACAACTTAACTCATCTTTCTACAGGCGATATTTTTAGATACAATATTAAAAACGAAACCCAATTGGGTATGTTGGCAAAAACCTATATGGATAAAGGAGATTTGGTTCCCGATGAAGTTACAATCCAAATGCTTCAAAGTGAAGTAGACAAAAATCCTCACTCTGCAGGTTTTTTGTTTGATGGTTTTCCAAGAACTTTAGCTCAAGCAGCAGCATTAGATAAATTTTTAGAATCAAAAAATCAAAAAATAACAGCTACTGTAGCTTTGGAAGCCGATGATGAAATATTAGTAAAAAGACTTTTAGAGCGAGGAAAAACATCAGGAAGACCAGACGACCAAGACGAGGGAAAAATTAGAAATCGTTACCAAGAATATAATGAAAAAACGGCTCCTTTAATGGACTATTACAAGGCTCAACAAAAGTTTCATGCTGTAGACGGAATAGGAGAAATTCAAGAAGTTACAGAAAGATTGAGTAATGTTATAGATAATTTGTAGTTTTGCAGACAAATACAATTGCAAGTAATTTATATAAATTTGCTTGCAATTGTATTTAAAACGAAACATAACATTAATGGAAATAGTCATAATTCTTTTCTTAATACTACTTAACGGGGTATTTTCAATGTCAGAAATAGCTCTTATTTCGGCTCGAAAAAACCGTTTGGAAACTTCGGCAAAGAAAGGAAATAAAAATGCCAAAGCCGCTCTAGATTTGGCAAACTCTCCCAACGAATTTTTATCTACAGTACAAATAGGTATTACACTTATAGGTATATTAACGGGTATATATTCTGGCGATAAAGTAACAGAAGACGTTAAATTGTTTATAAGTCAATTTGAAGTTTTAGCCCCTTATGCGCAAAGTATAGCTGTAGGAGTTGTTGTGGTTACTTTAACTTTTTTCTCACTCGTTTTGGGTGAATTACTCCCAAAAAGAATAGGTCTAAATTATCCAGAAAGTATTGCAAAAACTGTGGCTTTACCTATGAAAGTAGTTTCAAAAGTTACCATGCCTTTTATTTGGTTACTTACAAAGTCTACCGATTTTATTCTAAAAATTTTACAAATAAAACCAACAGCAGACGGCAAAGTAACCGAAGAAGAAATAAAAGCAATTATTAAAGAAGGGACAGAAGTTGGTGAAGTTCAAGAAATTGAGCAAGATATTTTAGAACGCGTGTTTCATATTGGCGATAGAAAAATCAACTCTTTAATGACACATCGTTCGGACATAGTATATCTTACGCTAGATGATACAGTCGAAGAAATGAAAGCCAAAGTCCTTCATGAATTACATTCTGTATTTCCTGTGTGTAACGATAACCTAGATGAAATAGTAGGTGTCGTACTTTTAAAAGATTTGTTTACGAGTTTTGAGAGTGGTAATTTTGATTTACAAAAAATAGCCAAAGCCCCAGAATATCTTATCGAGCATACATCGGCATACAAAGCGTTGGAAATTTTTAAAAAGTCTAAAGTTCATTATGCGTTGATTGTAGATGAACATGCTGTTTTTCAAGGCATAATTACTTTAAACGATATTTTGGAAGCTTTAGTAGGTGATGCTTCAGATTTTGATGAAGATGAATACCAACTCATAGCCAATGAAGATGGTACTTGGATAGTTGATGGACAATATTCGCTACATGATTTTTTAACGTATTTTGATCTTGACGAGCACACAACAGACTACGAAGTAACTACTGTTAGTGGTTTTTTTATCACAGAGTTAGGTAATATTCCAAAACAAGGAGAAAAACTAATATGGAATAAGCTAGAGCTTGAAGCACAAAAAATGGATGGTGTTAAAATAGACAAGGTCCTAATAAAAACACTACAAGATTAATCATATATAAAAGTGAGTTTTATTTTTTAGATAGGTAAAACTCAACTTTAAACCTATATAAATTCTTGATATTAAAAAATTTAAAATCAATGATTTATTTTATACATAAAAAAGCAAATAATGACAGAAGGTAATTTTGTAGATTACGTAAAAATATATATTTCTTCAGGAAAAGGAGGGAAGGGTTCTACCCATTTGCATCGTGAAAAATTTATAGAAAAAGGAGGTCCAGACGGTGGTGATGGCGGTAGAGGAGGTCATATTATACTAAGAGGGAATAAGAATTTATGGACTCTGTTTCACTTAAAATTTACTAAACATGTAAAGGCTGGGCATGGAGGAGATGGAGGCAGTAGCCGAAGTACAGGTGCAGATGGAGAAGACAAAATTATAGAAGTACCACTTGGAACTGTTGTAAAAGATCAAGAAACGGAAGAAATTCTTTTTGAAATTACAGAACACGGTCAAGAAAAAATAGTAGCTAAAGGAGGTAAAGGCGGATTAGGTAATTGGCATTTTAGAAGTGCAACCAACCAAACACCACGTTATTCTCAACCAGGTATGCCTGCTGAAGAAAAAGATATCATATTAGAACTTAAAGTTCTTGCTGATGTTGGTTTGGTAGGTTTTCCAAATGCAGGAAAGTCTACATTATTATCAGTGCTAACTTCTGCCAAACCAAAAATAGCCGATTATCCTTTTACTACCTTAAAACCAAACTTGGGAATTGTAGCGTATAGAGATTTTCAGTCTTTTGTTATGGCAGATATTCCAGGCATTATTGAAGGAGCCGCAGAAGGAAAAGGGTTAGGACATTATTTTTTAAGGCATATAGAGCGCAATTCCACATTATTATTTTTAGTGCCAGCCGATGCTGATGACATTAAAAAAGAATATGAAATATTATTAGATGAACTTCGACGCTATAATCCAGAAATGCTCACAAAAGATAGGCTTTTGGTAATTTCAAAATCGGATATGCTCGATGATGAACTCAAAACCGAAATGAAACAATTGCTAGATGCTCAAATAAAAGGTGTTCCATATCTATTTATATCATCTGTAGCACAACAAGGCTTACAAGAGCTTAAAGATAAATTGTGGCAAATGCTCAATTAAATTTATATTTTTGTTTAAAAAATACATTACATTATGAAACTAAAATTACTTTTTTCAATTCTATTCATTCAGGTTGCTGTTGCACAACCTACGCAGAGAAATTGCGGAATGGAACAAAAAATGCAGCAAATAATGAGTAATCCTACAGAGAGACAACGTTATTTAGATATTCAGGCGAAGTTTGAAAAAGAATATAATAGATTACTGAGTCAATCTGTTTACTCAAAAAATTCTGCAGCGAGCCCAGCTGCAACTATTGTAATTCCTGTTGCCGTACATTTTCCTTCTGTATCTAGTACAGCATCTGCCGCAGACAAAGATTGCCTAAGAGCTTTAGCACAATCTCAAATTAATGTAATTAATGCAGATTATAATGCGGCGAATGCAGATTTGTCTAACTGGACAGGAGGGGTTAATGCTTTATATCCAGGTATTACAGTGGGGAATATGAATATTCAATTTCAAATTGCTACTCAAAACCATCCAGCTGGAACAGGAATCCCAAACGGTACAGTTGCAGTAACTTTCGGTACAGATTTTTTAAATGGAGCAGACAGCGATACTACTTGGGCAGGTTATATGAACTTTGTTGTTAGAGATGAGGGAGCAACTACTCTAGGTTATTCTCCTTTAGCGGGTTCTCCAAGCGCAGGACATACTGTTGTTATGAATACTTTTTGTTTTGGTTCTGGATCTGGTTGTAGTAGTACCGGATATCAACCAGCTTCACCTTTTGATTTAGGAAGAACGGTTACTCATGAATTAGGTCATTTTTTTAATTTAGATCATACTTTTGCTGGGTGTTCAACATCTTCAAATTGTTCTACGGCAGGAGATAAAGTTTGTGATACTCCTGCATCAAGTGCTGAGTCTTATGGTTGTCCTACTCCCGGATCTGTATTGCAATGTAATGGAACAAAAGTTTTAACTATGAACTATATGGATTATGTTGATGATGCTTGTATGTATATGTTTACTTCAGGTCAAGCCACAAGAATGTTAGCCTATTACAATGTAATTAAAACACAATACTTAACAAATGTTTTAGGTAATACAGAGTTTTTATCAAATAATTTCTCAATAACTCCAAATCCAAGTAAAGGAGATATTGTTATTACTCTTAAAAGTGAAACTCCAAATTATTCTATAGAGATATTTGATATATCTGCAAAAACTATATATCAAGAAAATTTTAAAAACACATCAGGGTTAGTTCAAAATGTATCCATTCCAAATGCTCAAACAGGAATATATTTTGTTAATATTACAACTCCAGAAGGAATCATTACTAAGAAATTGTTAATAGAATAAGTGTATTATACAAATAAAAACAAAGAGGTTCTCTAAAGGAGAATCTTTTTGTTTTTAACGAAACTATATTTAATCAATATTGTAACAATTTATTACTTTTATAGACAAATTTTACTGAAATTAATATTTAATCAACAATGAAAAAAATTATCTTATCCCTTATTGCTGCAATTATGTTAGTACCTACTACTGTAAAAGCAGACGAAGGAATGTGGTTTTTAATGTTTATAGAACGTTTAAACCACCGCGATATGCAAAAAATGGGCTTACAACTTACAGCCGAAGAAATTTATAGCATAAACAATCATTCTTTAAAAGATGCTATTGTTCAATTCAACGGTGGCTGTACAGCAGAAATCATTTCTAAAGATGGATTAGTATTAACAAACCACCATTGTGGTTATGATGCTATTGCCGAATTGTCTACTGCAGAGAAAAACTATTTAAAAAATGGGTATTGGGCAGCAGACAAAAAAGGAGAATTAAAACCCTCTAGTTTGTATGTACGATTTTTTGTCCGTATGGACGATTGTTCAAAACGTATTTTATCGGTTGTAAATGATGCTATGAGCGAAGCCGAAAGAGAAAAAGCAATCAATCAAGAAATTGCTAAAATAGAAAAAGAAAACAATGAAGGAGGAAAATATGTAGTTTCTGTAAAATCCTTCTTTCAAGGAAATGAATATTACTATTTTGTTTATCAAGATTATAAAGATGTTCGTTTAGTAGGAACTCCACCAGAAAGTTTAGGAAAATTTGGTGGCGATACAGACAATTGGGAATGGCCACGTCAAACAGCAGATTTTTCTATGTTTAGAGTATATGCCGACAAAGACGGAAACCCAGCAGAATATTCAGAAAACAATGTTCCTTTACAGCCTAAACACTATTTGCCTGTAAATATCAATGGTGTAAAAGAAAACGATTTTGCTATGATATTGGGTTATCCAGGTCGTACCAACCGTTGGATGCCTGCTAGTGGTATTGATCAAAATGTAAAATTTGCGTATCCTGCTTGGGTAGAAGGAGCAAAAACAGGTATGGACCAAATGAAAAAGTATATGGATATGGGCGACGATTTACGTCTTATTTATGCTTCGAAATATGCTTCAACTGCCAATTACTGGAAAAACCGTCAAGGAATGATTGATGCTTTGACAAAATTCCAAACTGCAAAAACAAAAGCGGCACAAGAAGAAAAGTTTAATGCTTGGGCAAATAAACCAGAAAATAAAGAAAAATACGGTACCGTAGTAGAAACTATAAACAACTACTACAAAATGACCAACGAAAAATCGCGTCATGACAATTACATGATGCAATTGTTTAGAACTTCTGGACTTTTTGGTGTTTGCAGAGGACTAGGTAAACCACTAGATGTGTATACAAAAGCAGGAGAAGCTCAACGAAAAGAAATGGCTCCAAAACTTCAAGAAGCCGTTAAAGAGATGTTTAAAGAACTTTACATTCCTGCTGAAAAAGATATTTTGGCTGCACAATTACAATTGTATGTTACAAAAGCAGGCTATGCTTTGGCGCCTTATGCTAAAAAAATTGGAGATGAAAATGCAAACGATTTCAGTGCTTACATAAGTAAAGCTATCGATGCTAGTATTTTTGGTTCAGAAGAAAAAATAAATGCTTTCTTAAACAATCCTAGTCAAGATGCTTTAGATAACGATGAGTTATACAAACTTGTAAACGATTTATTTACTCATTATTCAGCAAAATCACCAGAACTAGCCAAAGCGCAAAACGATTTTGGAGCATCATACCGCAAATTGGTTGAAGGACTTCGTGTTTCTGGTATAGGTACTATAAAATATCCAGATGCGAACTCTACTTTGCGTCTTACTTATGGTAAAGTTCGTTCATTACCTGCAGATAAGCGCAATCCTGTAAGCATTAACAACTACACAACATTATCTAGTCAAGTAGCAAAATACAAAAAAGATGATGCAGAATTCGACCTTCCAACAAAAGTTTTAGACATGGAAAAATCTAAAGATTATGGTCGTTATGCAGATAAAGATGGTTCTTTACATTTAAATTTCCTTACAGATAATGACATTACAGGTGGTAACTCGGGTTCGCCAGTGTTAAACGGAAAAGGAGAATTGATAGGCTTAGCCTTTGATGGTAACATTGAAGCTATGGCAGGCGATGTAATATTTGATAGTAATTTACAAAGAACTATAAATGTTGATATTCGTTATGTACTTTGGGTAATTGAGAAATTCTCAAACGCAAAACATATTGTAGATGAAATGACTTTAGTAGCTCCACCAACGCCTAAGGTTGCACCAAAAAAAGCAGTTAAAAAGAAAGTTGTAACTAAGAAAAAAGTTAAAGCATAATAACTTATTTTAAACTTAAAAAAACCGACTAGTTTTTTTGCTAGCCCGGTTTTTTTTATTCAGTTTTTAAAATGATGTTGGTAGAATGCGAATTGAATTCGGGCGCATACATACTTTGGATAGTTGAAACACCAGTGTTAAATGTTCCTGCATTATTTACTCTAAGTTGATATTCAATAATGTAGGAGCCTTTTTTTATTGTGTCAAAAAAGAAATGTACCGCTATATCTTTGGTACTCATATAATAAGTCAAATTATCTTGACTCTTATATGAAGAAATTACATCTATTGGTTCTAGGCAACTTGCTCTAGGGTCTTTTAAATGTACAAATTCTAAATCGTTAGCGGTTGTAATAATAAGTTGAACGGTTATTATATCGCCAATCTTTATGTTATCATTTGTTAAAGCTATTAAGTGGCTGCCTTTTTCATTTTTAATAGTTTTGTAAAGATTTTTAGAAATAGATATTTCAGAATTAGTATCGTTTTTTATTGATTCTAAATTTTCAAAATATTGCCAATATATTCCTCCAAATCCAGTAACTGACGACTTGTTTTCTATGGATACTTGTGCCATATCTTTAATAATTTCATTAGACTTGTAATTCATTTTTAGATACCCTGTTTCGGTTTCTTTTTCAGGTAATTTTTCGGTTAGAATATTTTTGTTACCAATTTTAATAGCAGTGTTATTTTTTATAGAACTCCAATTGCTACCTTGCATAAACAATGCATATATGGCTTCGGTTGTAGATTTGGTAGTAGGCCAATTGTGCAACTGTTTTTGTCGTAGTAACCACACTTTCATTTCATCTATATAGGTTGTGTCTTTGTCAATTTCACTAAATGCTTCAATCAATAATGCCTGTGTTTCTATAGACGATTGATGCCAAAAAGAACCATTTTTATTTTCTACCCAGTACATTACGTTTTCTTCATTTCTAGAAACAGTTTGTTTTAAATGAGTAATAATTTTATTAGCAAATTCATTTTCATTGTATCTATTCATAACAATTGCTAACAAGGCTTTCTGATATAGACTATATTGAATCCAATTTTTTTTCAAATTATTTTTTTCTATAGAAATTAGGGAGTCTAGTTTTTTAGAAATAGGCATTTTTTCGATATAAAAACTTCTAGCGTATAAATAATGCAAATTGATTATAGATTCTTTGCCATTTTCGTTGTGTTGGATAGTGTATTTTTTATCCATATATGGGATAGCTTTTGCAACTATCTTATCAAAAGCATATTCCTTTTGAGGAAACATTTTTGATAAATGACCTAAACCAGCTATAATATGTTGAGTTATGAACAAATTTTCTACCCCGCCATCAAACCAAGAAAATGCTCCAGAAGGCAATTGTTTTTCTTCTAGTTTTTTAATGGTGTTTTCTTGCATTTTTTTCAATGTGTTTGATTCTAGTAGCAGAGCTAAACGCTTGTTTTTTTGCTCTTCACTTTCGGTATCGAGTAACCAAGGTGTTTCAGATAAAGCTATAGATTTTAGGTTTTCATTTTTATCAAGTTTAGATATAGAACTTGTGTTGTTTTTCCAATGATTGAGTAATTCTGAAATTTTTGGATTGCTGTTTATTATTTCAAAGCCAATAAAATTGCTGTAATATTTAGCAAACGTTTGTTCGGCACAATCGTGTTCGTATTCTATCAAATAAGGTAAAGATTGTAGCGCCAGCCATGTAGGATTAGATGTGTATTCTAATGTGAATTGATGATTTTTTACTGTTTTTGAAATATTGTTTTTAAGATTATCAAAAATAAATTCCTTTTTTGAATTGCCTTTTATCCAAATAGGAATACTCTCGGTTATTAAAATTTTATTGCTTAAAACGGGTAAAATATTTTCCTCTCCATCGCTGTAATTACCCGATTTTGCAACGATTTTATATTGTAAACCTTGCAAATTTTCTGGAACAGTAATTGTCCAACTTACAGAAACACTTTGATTGGGTTTACATATAAAACTTTTTGGAGTGCTATTTATTTTGTCTAAAACTTCCATACTATTTGCATTGTATAGCAATAGCATAACAGTTCCTGATTTGGTTTCATAGGTCATATTTACAACTTTGGCTTTTAGAGTTATAACATCTTTTTCTCGAACAAATCTTGGCATATTAGTTTGAACCATAATGTCTTTTTGCGAAATAACTTTGGTTTCAAAATATGTAGTTTCTGCATTTTTATTATGAGCAAATAGACGTAATTTCCATTCTGTTAATGACTCTGGAGTGGTAAAGTTGAAAGAAATTTTTCCATCGTTATCAGTTTTTAAATGTGGATAAAAAAATGCAGTTTCATTAAAATTGGTTCTAGTTTTTACCATAGACAATTCTTTTATGCCTTTTTTGGTGGTTATTATTATTAAACCGTTACTAGCGTTGTTGCCATATAAGACAGTTGTAGTACTGTTTTTTACTAAATCTATCGATAGAATTTCGTCTTGATTTATGGAGGTAACATCTCCATAAAACGGCACTCCGTCTATAACATAAAGAGGCGTACTATTGTTGTTAATACTAGTTGTACCTCTAATAATTACTTTTCCAGAGGCTCCAACTTGACCATCATTAAATATTTTTATACCTGCAACTTTCCCCTGTAAAGCTTTGTTGTATAGGTTGCCTCTGTAGTAGTTAAAGTCGTTTTGTTCTTGAACTATAGATCCGCTTAAGGAATTTTTTACATTTTTTGACATACCATATAAAATATCTTCATCCTCATCAGAAAAATCTCTTTTAATCCCCATAGCAGTTATTACAACACTTTCTAGTAATCTTTCGTTAGCTTCTAATTCAATGATAAAATCATGTTTTTTTGCTATTACAAATTCTTGTTTTTTAAACCCTACACCACTTATAATTATGGTATCTCCTTCTACGGCATATAGGTCGAAGTTACCATCAAAATTGGTTTGAACACCTCTTTTAGTGCCTTTTACTACAACATTTATACCTGGGGTGGGCACGCCTTTCGTGTCAATTATTTTTCCACTTATTTGTTTAGATTTTTTTGGAATATCTAAAGTGGTTTGTATGGATTCTAAATATTTTTTTTGAACAAAATTGTTTTTGGGGTTGTTAAAATCAAAACCGAATGATTTAATGTATGGATTTCTGTTTGAATAAAAATAATATTTTTTTGAATGAATAAAATTGTTAATGTATAAATAACTTTTGGTTGGTTGATACTTTTCTATAGATGAAAAATTGGGCTCATTATTGTTGTAAAATTTAATTCCTTTCCATGGATTTATACCAAATAGATCTAACGAAATATCGTACATACTTGCTAGTATCTCCGACTCTAATTTTGAATTAATAATTTTAAACGACCAGTTTTCTTCACTTCCGGGTTCTATTTTACTTCGTAAACTTTGAACTTCAATTTTTAATTTTTCTACTATAGAATCTTCATTTATAGTACACGTTTTTGAATAGCTGTTGTTTTCCCAAATGCTTGAAAAATGAAAATTAACAATGTTTTTATTGTTACTGTTTTTGGCAAATTTTAAAATACCTTTGCCATTATTGAGTTGTATTGTTTGTAGATTTTGCAACTTATTTTGGTTGTCATAATAACGTGCTGTAACGTAAATATTTGGTTTATTTGATAAAATTTCAATAATATGATGCGTAGCGTTTTTGTTAGATATATCTCGATAGGTAAACAGCTCGTGTTGTGATAATGGGTTTTGTTTAGATTTTATAGATATGATTCGTTCGGTTTTTATTAAATTATTCTGGTCATCATAGGATTCTAGTACTATTTTTAGATTGGTGTTTGAATAATTTTTCAAAAAATCTAATGCAATGGTATTGTTTACTTTGGTGTTAAAATCTATAGTTTTTACAAGGGTTTCATTAGGTATTAAATCTTCTGTGCTATAGGGCTCGTTTGGAAACAACTGTTCAAAAGTTTCTCTGTTAAACCCCTGAATTGAAGGTATATCGTAAAACCTTTGGTTTAAGTAAAGTTTTTGTTTTCGTTCATATATTTTAATAACGCCAATTGCATTTATAGCAAAATTATTGAGTGTTGTGGCTTCTATTGTTAAATTGTTTTTATCTTCACAGTAAATTGTCGGATTTACTTTTGCTTTTAATTGCAATGTTTCTTTGCCAACTTTAATAGTTTGTTTGGCTGTTCTTGTTTCTCCATTAGTGTCAATAACATTGCAATTTACCGTGTAGGTTATCAATTGTATAGAGTCGAGTTTGGTTGTATTATCAATTATTTCAATTTCAAAATTGCCCTTTTCATCAGTAGTTATTGTGTTTTCAATATAGTTTTCTTGGTTTGACACATATTCATTCTTTTTTGAAATACTTTTTGAAACATTAAACTTTACCGTTGCATTTGTTAAAGTGTTTCCTGCTAGTGCTTTGGCATTTCCTTTTATTTTTAGGGTATCACCAAGTTTATAATTTTCTTTTATGTTTTCAAATGTCACTTCAAATGTTGGACGTTTATATTCTTCTACCATAAAAGCAAATTCTTCTTTGCCAACAAAGTCCACATTATCCCAAAACGAATGTTTGTCATTTTTTATGTCATAATACTTTGTATCTGTTTCAATATTATCTGCTTGGTCTATATTAATGCTAAATTCGCCAGTTAATTCATTTTTTGGAATATCAAACTCACCCGAAAAACTTCCAAATTCATTTGTTTGTGCATCAAATTCTTTTAATATTTTATGACTTGCATTTTCTATGCTAATATGAATACTTACAAAAGGAACAACACTTTTTTCAAAATCTTTTTTTTGTATTAAAATGCCTTTATAATACATTTTCTGGCCAGGTCTATAAATAGCTCGGTCAAAATGAAGCATTACTTGTGATTCAAAAATGCTGTAATCATCTTGCTTTTCTTTATTTTCTGAAAGTGAAAAATGCCGATTGTATTTTGTAATAAGAGTGTCATTTTCAAATGAAATTTCTAGTTTTTCGTAATAATTTTTATCTTTTTCAAAAGGCTTCAAATTAAAGTAAGCATTGCCATATTTATTGGTTAATATTTTTTCATCAGAATTTTTTACAACTACATTTTCCAATGGTTTGCCTGTTTTTCTATGATAAATATAAAATGCATCTTTTTTATTTTCATTATCTTCAACAACATATATATTAGTAGTAAGAATAGTGCTATAGGTGTATGCTTTGTCTTTTTCGTTTATATTGTTGTTAGCCTCTATATAAATCAAGTAGTTGCCTATGTCTAATTTTTCTAACAAAAATTCTGTAGAATTTTCTAAATGATTATTTGCGTTTGACAACTTTATTTTTTGAATCTTGAATGCTTTATTTTTGTTTATAAAAACATTAACTAATGAGTCTTTGTTTATTTTGTTTAATGTTCCATTGTAATAATTGTATTCTAAATTTTCATTAAATTTTTGAGGAAAACGATAGTACGAAACGGTTATAGAATCTACATTTTTAAAATTTACAAAGGCACGTAAATTTTCATTAGGATAACTCGTTTTTGGTAAGTTTATGGATAATTGTTTTCTAAGTATATTATTTTTTATGTTTTCTGCTTTATACAATGCGGAATAGTTAATTTTTTGTTGCAATATACTATCTAACAATAGTAAAGATTTTTCATGTAAATTCTCTTTTTTCTCATAAGTCAATTGATTGTAATATTCTGCTCTATCAACCTTTAAATCTTGTAAAAGGTATTTGTTGTTAGTTGTTTTTTCTAGAGCAATTGTTTTTGTAAAATATGTGTCTAAATTTAAACCACTGTTTACAAAAAGATTCATTCGATTATAATATGCTACATCTACTTTGTTTTTATCAGCATAAAAATAATGCCTTTCATAATCTTGCATAATTTCAATTAATTTTTGTATATTTTTTTCCGGAATACTAGCAGAATTAAACAATATAAACTGTTCTGAAGGTTCATAAAGTATTGTGTAATCAAAATTTAAAAACTGCTTTTTTAAATTGTACCAATTGGAAACTTTTGATTTGTAGTGAAGTAAACATTTAGAAAACAAAAAATCATAAACACTAAAATTGTTGATATCAATATCGGGGGAAATTTCAAAAATATCTTTATAATTCGCTATAGAAACATTAACTAGATTAGATTTGTTTTTTAAAATATCTTGATAAGCGTTTTCAATTTCGATATCAAAATTAGACATTGTCCATAAAAGAAATTTTCTATTTTCTATGTTTTGAACATCTGTTCTTTTTCTAATGTTATAATTGTTGTTGATGTAAGATTCTAATATTGAAGAATATATGTAGTTTAACAATGATTTAGCAACAGGTTTAGCCATTTTAATTTCTTGTTGCAAATTATTTATTATTTCAGACTGAGCATCTTCATTAACAACTTGTTCAAATTTTGACAAGTAGAAAAAGCATTTCACAATTTGTTCTTCATTATTTTTGCGTTTTGCGTTTTTATAAATTTTTTCAACTTCTTTTTGGGCGAGTTTGATTTCACCGTTTAATTCATATTTATACACAGTTTTCCATGTGTCGTTACGCTGTCCAAAAACCATAACAGAAAATAGTAAAACAAGTGTTAAGTAGATTTTTTGCATAAAAAAATAATTTCTAAATATATAGAGTTTAAATACAAATAAAAGGTTGGAAACAACAATTAAAAATAATTAAACGTATAAAAATAAAGCTAAAGTACTTCTATTTTCTTATTTTTGAACTTATTTTTTTAAAATGAAATACTTATTGTTTTTATTTTTGGTTCAAATTGCTTTTTCTCAATCGTCATTTGAAAAAGCAGAAAAATTATTCGAACAAAAAAAATACGAAGAGGCTAAGGTCTTATTTGAAACTTATTTAAAATCCAATCCAAATCACATAAAAACAATAGAGTATATTGGTGATTGCGCTGGGCAGCTTAAAGATTGGGATCAAGCGATAAAGCAATACAAAACGTTGAAAGATAAGTTTCCAAAAAGTGCCAATTATTGGTATAAATATGGAGGTGCTATGGGTATGAAAGCAAAATCGGTAAACAAGTTCAAAGCACTAAGTATGATAAACGATGTTGAACAAGCTTTTTTAACCGCCGCTAAACTCGATGCAAAGCACGTTGAAACCCGTTGGGCATTAGTGTTTTTATATCTAGAATTACCTGCAATTATAGGAGGTAGCGAAAAAAAAGCTCAAAAATATGCCGATGAGTTAATGAACATTTCCAAAGTTGATGGTTATTTGGCAGATGGTTATATAAACGAATATTTTAAAAGATATAATAAAGCCGAAAAGAATTATATAGATGCCCATGAACTAGGAAATTCAAAAACAACATTTAAAAAACTTTACGATTTTTATTATAATAAATTAAAAAATAAAGCAAAAGCCGAAAAGCTTAAAGAACAATTCGATAAAAAATAACAAAACTCAAATAGCAAATTCCAAAACTTTAGCTCGTTGGAATTTGGTGTTTTACTAATTAAAATTTCAAATGCGTACACATTTCATAGCTATTGGTGGTGCTGCCATGCACAATTTAGCATTGGCTCTACACGATAAAGGATATAAAGTAACAGGTAGCGATGATGCTATATTCGAACCCTCTAAGTCAAGATTACAAAACAAAGGATTATTACCCGAATCATTAGGTTGGTTTCCCGAAAAAATTACGACCGATGTCGAGGCTATCATACTAGGAATGCATGCCAAACCAGATAACCCAGAACTGTTAAAAGCGCAACAGTTGGGTTTAAAAATTTATTCTTACCCCGAATTTCTCTACGAACAATCAAAAAACAAAACACGAGTAGTAATAGGAGGTTCTCATGGAAAAACAACAATTACATCCATGATTTTACATGTAATGAATTACCATAATATTGCCGTAGATTATATGGTTGGAGCACAATTGGAAGGTTTTGACACGATGGTGCATCTTACAGAAGAAAACGATTTTATTGTTTTGGAAGGCGATGAATATCTTTCTTCGCCCATGGATAGAAGACCAAAATTTCACTTATACCAGCCCAATATTGCATTGCTCTCTGGAATAGCTTGGGATCATATTAATGTGTTTCCAACTTTTGAAAATTATGTAGAACAATTTGAAATTTTTGTAAACCAAGTTACCAGCGGAGGAATTTTGGTATACAATGAAGAAGATTTGGTGGTAAAAAAAGTAGCTGAAGAAACTCAAAATCCAATACGAAAAATACCTTATCAAACCGCTTTATACAAGGTTGAAAATGGAAAAACACTTCTTGAAACGCCAAATGGTTTTATGCCTATAGAAATTTTTGGAGCCCATAATTTAAACAATCTTTCAGGTGCAAAATGGATATGCCAATGTATGGGTGTAGATGAAGCCGATTTTTATGAAGCTATAGCAACATTTAAAGGAGCTTCTAAACGATTAGAAAAAATAGCCGAAAGCAACAACAAAGTAGCTTACAAAGATTTTGCACATTCGCCAAGTAAAGTAGCCGCAACTACAAAAGCAGTAAAAAATCAATATCCTAATCGAAAATTGGTAGCTTGTTTAGAATTGCATACATACAGTAGTCTAAATGCTGATTTTTTAAAAGAATACGAAGGCGCATTGGATGCCGCAGATGTTGCTGTTGTTTTTTATTCGCCCGATGCTGTAAAAATTAAACAGTTGGAAGAAGTAAGCTACGAGCAAATTGCACAAGCATTTAAGCGAAACGATTTACTAATCTACACACAACCAGCCGAGTTTAAAGAATTTCTTTTTACGTATAATCTTGATGCGTGTGCATTACTCTTAATGAGTTCTGGAAATTATGGCGGATTGGATTTTGAAGAAGTAAAACAGTTAATAAAATAGATATTATCCTAAGAAATGTGTTAAAAGGGTTTACTTGGTGTACTTGTAATGCCCTACAATACTATACTCAAAAAGACAATCTTCTAGCACTTGTCCGTTGCCTATATTATGAACTATTAAATGTCTTTTACCATCTTGAGACTTTTTATGGGTAATAATGCCAATATGAGGTAATTTATCGTTAATAAGCCACGTTACTATTTCTCCTGTTTTGTAGTCGTCAGCATTTTTTGTTATGGGTAGTTTTTCTCCTTTTCGGGCAAAAAAGACTTCTAGATTGGGCACTCTTCTATGGTCTATATTTGTGTCGGTCGATTTGAGCCCCCATTTTTTTAAATTCGGATAAGCCTCAAAATGCGCAAGCATATCTTCATGCACTTCTTTTTGTAGGTCGATGCCTAGTTTTCTATAACTTCGTATTACAACATCTGTGCATACACCAGTTTTTGCAGGCACATCACCATTTGGGTATTTAATTTTTACATAATCTGGTGTATATACAATGCTTGCATCGATAATTGAAAGAGCAGCATTTGAAAGTTTTTCTTCAAAAGATATGGGTTTTTGCTGTTTACGATATTCCGTTTTATTATGACTACACATCATAAAAAGCATGAGCAAAAGAAGTAAATGAAGTATTTTCATGTTGTTGTTTTCAATACTAAACGCATTTTTTTGTTTATTTGTATACCATGAATCTAGAAAATAATTCTTTTTCGATAAAAAATTGGGCAGAAGATGATAAGCCTCGAGAAAAGCTCATGCTTAAAGGCAAAGAATCTTTAAGCGATGCCGAACTTGTAGCAATACTTATTGGTTCTGGAAATAAAAATGAAAGTGCGGTAGACTTGTCAAAAAGAATTCTTGCAAGCGTTGATAATAACTTAAATAAGTTGGGCAAACTTACCCTTAAACAATTGATGTTGTTTAAAGGAATAGGAGAGGCCAAAGCCATTTCTATTGCTGCTGCCTTAGAATTAGGAAGGCGTAGAAGAGAAGAAGACACTATAGAATTAAAAAAAGTTACTTCAAGTAAAGCTGTTTTTGAAATTATGCAACCTATTGTAGGCGAATTGCCTCATGAGGAGTTTTGGGTTTTGTATTTAAATAATGCCAATAGAGTAGTGTATAAGTCTCAAATTGCAAAAGGAGGCATTACAAGTGCTTTGGTAGATGTTCGCTTAATTTTTAAAACAGCTTTAGAACAAAGTGCTGTGTCTATTATTTTGGTTCATAATCATCCATCGGGTAAATTGGAAGCAAGCCAAGAAGACAAAGCAATAACCCAAAAAATTAAAACAGTAGGCAATTACATGGATATAGCAGTTTTAGATCATATTATTATTACCGAAAAAGAGTATTTAAGTTTTCAAGATGAAGGAATATTTTAGTTATTATGCCATTTCGTACCAATAAACATATTTTTTTTGATTTAGATCACACCCTGTGGGATTTTGAAAAAAATTCGGCATTAGCGTTTCAAGAAATATTTACAAATTTGGATATTTCTGTAAACTTGAATGACTTTTTAGAAGTATATATTCCGTTGAATAAACTCTATTGGGAAAAGTATAGAAATGAAGTAGTAACTCAAGAAGAACTACGTTATGGTAGACTTAGAGATTCGTTTGATAGTTTAAAAATGTCTATTTCAGATGCTGATATTTGGACTATTGCCCATCAATACATAACTACTTTACCTACATACAATCATCTTTTTGAAGGTGCTGTTGATGTTTTAAATTATTTAAAAACAAACTATTCATTGCATATTATTACCAATGGTTTTAACGAAGTTCAAACGGGTAAATTGAAAAATTCGGGAATTATGCATTATTTTGAAACCATCACCAATTCTGAAATGGCGGGTGTAAAAAAGCCAAATCCTAAAATATTTGAATATGCTTTACGATTTGCAAATGCAAAAGCCTCACAAAGCGTTATGGTTGGCGATTGTTTGGAAGCAGATATTTATGGAGCCAAAGCAATAGGAATGCAAACCATTTGGTTTAATGAATTTAAAGTAACACCGCCAAAAGATATAATTGCCATACATACATTAGGAGAAATAAAAAATTATTTATAATTGTAAAATCAAATTGATGATTTCGTCTTACATGCAAACTATCTCATTAGCAAAGACCAACAGAAATATAGTAATACTTACATTCTTTAAAAAATACATAATTTAGTAAATATGAAAAAATATTTAATCTTATTTATAATCTTTATTCAAGTTTCTAATGCACAAACCATTAACAAATATAAGTATGCAATAGTACCCAATAAATTTTCTTTTTCTAAAGTAGAAAATCAACACAACTTGAATGTTTTGTCAAAACTCATGCTAAAAAAATATGGATTAATAGCCTACACAGAAGCCGATACAATACCAAGTTTTATCACGTCAAACCCTTGTGAAGTACTTTACCTAGATGTAGAGGCTACAAATACTATGTTTTCTACCAAAACTAAAGTTTTATTAAAAGACTGCGAAAAAAAGATTGTAGCAGAGTCTGGTGTAGGTATAAGTAAAGAAAAAGAATATTACACAGCATATAATGAAGCACTACGAATGGCTTTTGATAATTTTTCTGCTTTAAAAATGTATCAATACACACCCAGTGAAAATCAGACTAAAGTTTCTCAATCAGTACATACTACAGAACAAAAAGAAGTTGTTGTAATGAATACGAAATTACAAAAAGTAATGTACGGACAAAACTTTAAGATATTAGATTATAATGGTGTTGTTTTGCTTTCTTGCTATAAAACTTCTTTAGAAAATGTATATCTAGCCGATAAAAATGGAGAAAAAGGCTTGTTTTATTTACAAAATAACCAGTGGTTTTTTGAATATTATCAAAATGAAAAACGAGTGGTAGAACAATATAATTTAGAATAAACTAGATTTAGTATCCATACTTATCTTTCCATCTGTTTTTTAAAAACTGACGTAATTCACGCTCTCTTGCATTATCGCCAGGCTCGTAAAAAGTAGTTTCTTTTATCGATTCGGGTAGAAATTCTTGTTCTACAAAATTGTTTGTAAAATCGTGAGCATACAAATATGCTTCGCCATACCCTAGTTCTTTCATAAGTTTGGTAGGAGCATTTCGTAAATGTAAAGGCACAGATAAATCACCTGTTTGTTTTATCAATTGTTGCGCTTTGCCAATGGCTAAGTAACTTGCGTTGCTTTTGGCAGATGTAGCCAAATAAATAGCACATTGGCTCAATAGTATTCTACTCTCTGGATATCCAATAGTAGTTACTGCTTGAAAAGTGTTGTTTGCCATAATTAATGCCGTAGGATTTGCATTGCCAATATCTTCACTCGCAAGTATAAGCATTCTACGTGCTATAAATTTTACATCTTCTCCGCCTTCAATCATTCGGGCAAGCCAGTATACTGCTCCGTTAGGATCGCTGCCTCGTATAGATTTTATAAAAGCAGATACGATGTCGTAATGCTGTTCTCCCGTTTTATCGTATAAAACAGTATTTTGTTGCACAAGATTTAAAACCAACTCGTTTGTTATGGTTATATGTTCGCTTTTAGAAGCGTTGATAACCAATTCAAAAATGTTTAAGAGTTTTCTGCCGTCTCCGCCAGAAAGACGCAATAAGGCTTCGTACTCTTTAATTGTTATCTTCTTTTTTTGTAAAATCTCGTCTTTTTCAATTGCTCTATGCAGTAAAGCTATTAAATCTTCTTTTGAAAAAGAATGCAATATATAAACCTGACAGCGTGACAATAATGCAGGAATTACTTCAAAACTAGGGTTTTCGGTAGTAGCACCAATAAGGGTAATCCAGCCTTTTTCTACAGCAGCAAGTAAAGAATCTTGTTGTGATTTACTAAAACGATGAATTTCATCTATAAATAAAATTGGATTTTTTGAGGTAAAAATACCTCCAGATTGTTTTGCTTTATCAATAACATCACGAACTTCTTTTACGCCACTATTTATAGCACTTAGTTCATAAAAAGGACGTTCGCTTTGTGTAGCGATAATTTGTGCTAAAGTAGTTTTACCTGTTCCGGGAGGTCCCCAAAAGAGCATAGAAGGTATATTGCCTGTAGCGATTTGTTGCGTTAAAGAACCTTTTGATCCTACTAAATGCAACTGACTGATATATTCTTCTAAATTCTTTGGACGAATTCTTTCGGCTAGAGGTGCGGTCATTTTGTATGTATTTCGATGTAAAAATAACAAATTTAAATTTTTGTTTACCGCTATAATTTTTGATTTTTATGTGCTAAAATAGTTTATATGAGGCTTTCTTATAGCTGACAAATTAGCATAGTAATAATAATTGGGCGTATTTTTGATTAATTACTGTACAAAAGTAGTATATGGAAAAAGAATTGAGCTTTTTTAAATTTACCCCTTCGGTGTGGATTGTTCCTACATTGTTTGTTGTGATTATGTGGTTGTCATTTTATACTAATCAGGTTTTTAATCTTAACTTAAATAGTTTGGGTATATATCCTAGAAGTTGGCATGGACTTCTCGGAATTTTTTTTAGCCCATTTCTTCATGCCGATTTGAATCATATTTTGAGTAATACAGTTCCGGTATTTGTGCTTACTGGTGCTTTAATTTATTTTTATAGAACTATTGCTTTAAAAATTATCGTTTACGGAATATTAGTTTCGGGTTTATTAACATGGGTTGTCGCTCGAAGTAACATTCATATTGGAGCAAGTAGTTATATTTACCTTTTGGTTTCGTTTATTTTTTTTAAAGGATTGTATACGGGATATTATAGATTAATGGCGTTGTCTTTTACTGTATTGTTGTTTTATGGCAGTATGGTTTGGTATATGTTTCCAGATCCTATACTTACAGAATTGCAAAATATTTCTTGGGAAGGCCATTTATCTGGATTTGTGGTGGGATTAGTTTTTGTTTTTTTATATAAAACGCCTAACTATGTTGAAGATATGCAGTATGATTGGGAAAAATCGAGTTTTAACCCCATGAATGATGCTTTTATGAAACGATTTGACGAGAATGGAAATTTTGTAAATCCGCCTAAATCAGAAGAAATTGTTGTAGAATATGAAGAGATTTTATGTTCTGATACGCCACAACAAACACCTTTTGTATACCATTATGCTGAAAACAAAGATTACAAAAAGGAAAATGGCCTATAATTTAACCCCGATTGAAGCAAACTACCGCGTAGTGCGAAAAGCGGGAATATGGATTACAGAGATGCTATGGGTTTTTGTTTCTAGAAATGAATTAAAGACTGCGTTGTCTTACGGTTTCATACAAAAAAGCACCGCAGGCCACAGATACATTAAGCGAACCAATGGTACCAAACATAGGTAATTTTGCTTTTTGATCTACAATTTTTAGTACAGAAGGGTTAATGCCTCTGTCTTCACTTCCCATAATAATTGCTACTGGTTGATTTAGATTGACGTCATAAATGCTTTGTTCGGTTTTCTCGGTAGCAGCAACAGTGGTAATACCGCTTCCTTGCAAATAAAATATCGCGTCTTTGATGTGGTCTACTTTACAAATAGGGATATTAAAAACAGCGCCAGCACTTGTTTTTACTGTGTCTCCATTTACGGGAGCAGAACCTGTTTTTTGAATAATAATACCATCAACGCCAGTGCATTCTGCTGTTCGAATTATGGCTCCAAAGTTGCGAGCATCACTTAACTGATCTAAGATAAGAAGTAATGGGTTTTCGTTTTTTTCTACAAGATTGTCTATAAACGTTTCTAATTTTTGGAATAAAATGGGTGCTATGGTAGCGATTGCTCCTTGATGGTTTTGAGTAGTCATTCGGTTGAGTTTCTCTACCGGAACATACGCATAATTGAGATTGTGTTGCTTAATGGTTTTAAACAACTCTTTCATGAGTTCGCTATTCGCTTCATTTTGAATAAAAATTTTGTCGATTTCTTTTTTAGCTTGAATAGCCTCTATTATGGCTCTTATTCCAAAAATAACATTTTCTTTTTCCATGTGGCAAAGGTATAAAAAAACCGCCACAAAAGTGGCGGTTTATTGTTTTGTTCTCTGGAAGTTTTATTAGTTAATGTCCCAGAAAAGTTTGGTAGTAAGTTTATCGCCTCCAATTGCAGAAGAAGCTGCGTTGTAATTTGTAGGGTTTAAAGTTTGCTCTCTTATTGGGTATTGCATTCTTACAGGAACTTTGCCCTCTGCAGCAGCATTTGCAGTAGCAGGAGCTGTAAGAACAGGATAATTAAGTCTTCTGTAAGATGTCCATCCTTCAAAACCTCTATTGTATAGGCCTAACCAAGCTTGTTCCCCTATTTTTTGTTGCCATGTACCTGTTGCAGTAGTATATGCTACAGTTGGTTGTGCTAAATAAGTAGCAATTGCACTTGACGCAACTCCCCAATCTTCCATAGAAGCAGTTATTGCATTGTTGTAATGAGTTTCTGCACTTCCTGCCGCAGAAATACCTCTTTCAGCAGCTTCTGCAAGTAAAAATTCTACTTCCGCATAATCTAATAAAGTCCCACTAAAATCAGGAGTTTCTATTATTGAACCTACATGAGTTCTAGAACTATAACTGTTAGAGGCTCCAACAGTTCCTCCATTTGAGTTTCCATCTGTATAAATTGATCTTCTTGGGTCATTCAAAGCTATCATTTTATTAACTACTGTTTTAGTAACAACAAAATCGTGTCTTCCTGATGCAACTAAATCACTATACAGAGGATTAGTATTAGGAACTGTCGCCATATAAGGTACTTTTGCATTACTAGAATTAGAAGAAATTAGACCTGACGTAATAGCAGAATTTATCGCATTAGTAGCTGTTGTATTATCAAGCCCAGATGCTAATAAATTTATTCCTAATTTTAATTTAATAGAATTTGCAAAAGCTTTCCAATTAATTAAATTATCTGAATAAATCACATCTGCATCTTTAAATCCAGAATAACTATCATTTATATTAGCAACGGAATTACTTAATTTTATTATTAATGCTTTATAAATATCTACACCTTTGTCATACTTAGGTAAATAGTTTGATTGTCCAAGTAATGCTTCACTGTAAGGAACATCTCCAAAGGTATCCACCAAAACTTGATATGTATAAGCTATTAAGATATCAATTTGTGCTAATTTATTCTTTTTTATAGCTGTTTTTTCTGCAAATGCAGGATCATTGGCTGGAATAACTTCAGAGTCAGTATATTCTTTTGCTTTGTATAAATCTGCTAAAGTACCAGCATAGAGTGCATTCCAATGATTGTCGGATATTTTTCGAGTTACAAAATCATAATTTGACTCATCTGTATAAGTAGTTTCTGTCCAATATTGACAAGTAAGTCTAAATATATTTCTATTTACATTTGTATTTACCATCTGGTCACTTAAAGAACGTTCTGCACTAGTAAATAAGGTGTAGGCAGGAACTACTGCTGGGTTTTTTTCATCTGTATTCAAAGATGATAAATCATCACTACAAGAAGCAGATAGAATTGAAAAACCTAAAATAAATAATATTTTTTTCATTTTATTTAGAATTTAAATGATAAGTTAAGACCTATGTTTCTTGTAGTAGGTAATGAACCTACTGAATATCCTCTAGAAAGATTACCAGAAGTTAAACCACTTTCAGGATCTGCATAAGGTAAATTTTTATGTATTATCCATAGATTTGTACCTACAAGGCTTAATTTCAAATCTTTTATGAATGATTCTCCCAAGAATTTTTTAGAAAAACTATAAGTAATAGAAGCCTCTCTCAATTTTACGAATGATGCATCATAAATAAAGCTCTTGTTAGGTTCTCTTCTGTAACCATAATTATTTCCGTATTGATCAGGAGCAATAGTGTAAACAGTATTTGGAGTTCCATCAGGAGCAACACCTGGGTGGATTACTCCAGTTTCTCTAATATTTCCTTCAGCAGTTTCAGGGTATAATCCAGTTGCTAAACCATAATACATATCTAATGAGAAAATATCTCCTCCTTTTTGCATGTCTATTAAAAATCCTAAAGATATATTTTTATAAGTAAACTTGTTTCTAATTCCTCCAACCCAATCAGGTGTTATATTTCCAATAGTTTTATCTGAGGTTGAGGTGCTTAAGTATCTACCTGTAGTTTGACTAACTATAGGTTGCCCATTAGCATGATAAATATAATCAGTTCCCTTAATAGTTCCGTAAGGCTCTCCAGGAGTAGCATTTATGGTTATGCCTCCTTGAAAACTACCCAATTGAAGGTTCTCTAAACCTCCTGGTAATGAAATAACAGTATTTTTATTTTTCGACCAGTTTACAGTAACATCCCATTGAAAGTCTCTTGCTTTTAAAGGAGTTGCAGTAAGTTGAACTTCAATACCCTTATTTTGTATCTCACCTCCATTAACCACTGCATTAGTAACACCTGAAGCAGAAGACACAGCACCTGAAACGATTTGATCAACTGAGTTGTTTACATAATAGCTCAAATCAAATCCTAAACGTTTGTTAAGCATACTAGCTTCCAAACCAACTTCAAATGATTTTGTTCTTTCTGGTTTTAAGTTTGGATTTTTATTAACGTTAGGTAAAGTGTATACTGGTTGTCCATGGAAATTTGTGTTTCTTTGGAACGTATTTATTAAACTTAATGGAGGAGCATCATTACCAACTTCAGCATAATTTGTTCTTAACTTTGCAAAATTCAATTTGTCAGATTTAATTAAATTAGATAGAACAACAGATCCAGAAATTGCAGGGTAATAGTATGCATTTTCTCCTTTTGGTAATGTTGAAGAAGCATCTCTTCTTATCGAACCTTCAATGAAATAAGTGTCTTTAATTCCTAAACTTGCTTGAGCATAGATACCATTAACACCATGAGTGTATTTTGTTTCTATAGGAAAAGGTAACTCATATCTTGAATTAGATAGAGCATATAATTCAGGCACAACTAAACCTCCAATTGTTGAAGCCAATACATTATCAACAGATTTTCTTCTAATGTTTGTACCAAAAACTCCAGCTAAACTTAAATCAGAGCCAAATTTTTTATTGAAGTTTAACATGAAGTCATAGTTAATTTCTTTAAAACTTTGATCATATCTTTGATACCCAGAACCCTCGTCTACAGGTGAAAGCCCAAATCCAGATGCAATAGAGCCAATAGCTCTTCTTTCCTCTTGTAAAGATTTGTAAGTATCAATAGAAACTCTTCCAGTTGCATTTAACCATTTGTTAATGTCATAAGTAGCAGCAGTATATCCTATTAAGCGGTTTCTATTGTCAGAAGAATAATTTTTATATCGAGTAAAATAAGGGTTATCCCAAAAAATAGGAACTAATCCATCTGGACTAGAAACATCACTCCAGTTCCAAGTAATATTTTGACCCCCAGAGTTAAAGTAAACATCTTCTAGTTCTTTTAAATCAACATTTGTTTGCCACCATTGTCTAAAATTGGTCATAATGTTATCGTTGTAACCTGTAGAGTTTCTTCCAATAGTATTTTGTAGGGTAACAGAAGCGTATGAATTAACAGTAAGTTTATCAGTAACTTTTTGACTAAATCTAGTACTGATTTGATTTTTCTTTAAACCACTATTTGGTAATATTCCTTTTTCATCATAGTTAGAATAAGATAGTAATAAATTACTTTTATCAGTTGCACTCTCCAATGTAACACTATTGTTAGTGATTATTGAATTTTTAAAGAACGTGATTGGTCCATTTTCAGCAGCTCTCCAAGGAGTTGCTTTTCCAAAATTACTAGAATAAGGTGTAAAAGCATTCCACTGATATACCATTTGCCCTTGAAAAGGGGCACCATATGAAGCATCTTCGTATGTAGGAGCTACTAAGTCATCAATACCATCACCATTAACATCAAAATAGTCTAAAAATCCTGTTGGGTCTCCATAATAAGGACCATAACCTGCTCCATATTTGTCTTGGTATTTTGCAAATGTAGATTTATCTACAGTACCTACAGTTAAAGAGCTACTTACAGATACACCAATACCTTTGTCTGCTTTTTGTTTACCTTTTTTTGTAGTAACTAATACAACGCCATTTGCAGCTCTTGAGCCATATAGAGCTGTTGCAGCTGCTCCTTTCAATATATTAATACTTTCAATGTCTTCTTGGTTTATGTCAGATGCAGTATTTCCATAATCGTATCCAGACCCACCTTGCTGTTGACTTGTAAAGTTTGAATTCGAATTGTCAATAGGCACACCATCAATAACCCATAAAGCTTGGTTGTTTCCCGTTAATGATTTACTTCCACGAATAACAACATTTGTAGATCCTCCCATGTTGTTGTTTCTTCTGATTTCCACACCAGCAGCTTTACCAGATAATAAGTTAGCGACATTACCATCTGTTGCTCCTCCATTTAAATCATTACCTGTAATTTGTTGTGTTGCGTAACCAAGAGATTTTTTTTCACGTTTAATTCCTTGAGCAGTAACCACTACACCTTCAAGTTCTACTGCATTTGATTGCAGTTTAATTTTTAAATTGTTTGACGATGCAGAAACTTCTTTTTTGTTAAAACCTACATAAGTGATAACCAATGTTTGATCACTTTCGGCTTTAATTGAAAATTTTCCGTCAAGGTCTGTTTGAACACCCGATTTTGCTCCTTTTACTACCACATTAGCTCCCGAAATTGGCATGCCTTTGTCGTCTGAAACTGTACCGGTTACTGTTCTTTGTTGTGCAAAAGACAACTGCACAAACAACGCCACGAAGAGCGCTAAAAACACATGTAACTTTGTTTTCATTATTATTATTAATTTGAGTTAGTTAATAGCAAAAGTCTATAAAAATCTTTACATTTCAAAGAAATATCAAAAATAAAGTTAAATTTATTATAAAAAATGCTAAAAGGTGTTTTTAAAGCTAATTTGAAAAACAGAATTTTTAAAGTTAAATGTTTGATTGTCAGTATTTCCGTTTGCATATATTATATTTAACAAACCCGATTGAGTTCTGATCCCTAGTCCGATACCAGAACTCCATAATTTTCGATTTAAGTTTAGTGTTTTGTCTTGTAAATAACCTATGTCTAGCACAGAATGGATGTATAAATTATTGGATAATAGGTATCTGTATTCAGATAATAAAGCGATAAATGTGTTTCCTTGAAGTACGTTTTCTCCAAATCCTCGAAAGCTATTAACGCCTCCAAATCTATAGAGCTCATTGGTGAGGTATTGATTGCTTTTTAAATGTTGTATACTATTTTTTAAGTAGAGATTGTTTTTAGAGTTAATCGCATAATTGTAGCTTGTAGCCATATCGATAAAATATTGTTGATTGGTTTTGAATTTAGAATTTCTAGTGCCTGTACCTATTTTAGCAGTAAAAATTGCTTTTTCTGGAAATAGTATAGCGTAATTGTTGTATTGAATGAATGAATATTCTGCTGTGTAAAAATGGGCAATATAATCGTTTATAAGGGTTGAATTTTGGTTTCTAATGTCGCTAGATTCTTGCTTTTGATAGCCTAGATAAACTTTTGTATTGGCATTAAATTGATGCCCAAAATGAATATAGGTTTTTGAATTTTGAAACGTACTATCTTGCTTGACTATAGATAATCCAAATTTTGTTAATATGGGTGTATTGAATATGTAGGGAATTTCAAAATCCAATTGAAAAGTTTTTTGCTGATTACCATTGCTTTTCCAGTATATATGAGATTGTTCGCCACTGTTAAGAATGTTGGCTAAATTTATGTCTAAATAGCCGTTGAAATTTATTTTTTGAGATTCCGAATTAGAAAATCCTATAAGACCATCAAAACTATTTGCTTTAATTTTTTCAATATACACATATATTTTGGTTGAGTCTTTTGTGAATAATACCTCTGGATTTTTAATTTGTTTTACAAATCGAATAGTGTTTAGATTTTTATTTAAGATTTGTAGTTGCTCTTGTGAAAACAGGTTTTTTTTAAAGCTTTTTTGTAATTGTTTTTTATAACTTTTCGGAAATTTAGTGTACCCATTTATTACGATATCGTTTACTTCTCTCTTTTTCTCTTCCGAAGTAATCAGGATATCAGCGTAAGCTATTTCTTTTTTGGTAAAAATATTTGCTAGAGATACTTTGGCAAGCGAATATCCTTTTTTGTCGAGCCCATTTAAAATTTGGGATAAATACGCATCGAGTTGATTTGTGCTAATCTTTTTTTCTTCTTTTTCGTTAATAATGCTTGTCCATTCTTTTGGGATTTTCAAAATAAATTCATTGACTTTTTGACCTAAAGACAATGTTATATCTAAACTTTTTGCAGTTTGTGTTTTATCTGTTATTTCTACCCCAAAATAACCTTGATGTTTTAATTTGTCTACTAAGAGATTGATTTCTTTTTCGGCTTGTTCTTCGTTACTAAAGCTTTTTTTATAATCAAAATTGTTTATAATATCTGTTTCATGTTTATCCTTACCAATAATATTTAGTGATTTGCTTTGAGAAAATAAAGCAAAAGGCAAAATAAAGTACAAATAAAGATAAAGATAACGCATTGTGGCAATTCTTTGATTAAAAATAACAAAACAGATTACGAATTATTGTGGTAAAAATAATTTAAAATCTAAACCAAAATACATAAAAAAATAAAGACAAAAACAATTCTGTTGAAAATAAGTAAATTAGGATTTGTTTCGTTAAAAATAATTTATACATTTGCAACCCCGTAAAAAGGGTTATTATAAACATAAGAAAATTTAAGAATTAATTATGCCAACAATTCAACAATTAGTAAGAACAGGGAGAGCCAAAGTAACTAAGAAGAGTAAATCGGCTGCTTTAGATTCTTGCCCTCAACGCAGAGGAGTTTGTACACGTGTGTATACTACTACACCAAAAAAACCAAATTCTGCTATGCGTAAAGTGGCTAGGGTACGTTTAACAAACGGAAACGAGGTAAATGCCTACATTCCGGGAGAAGGACACAATCTACAAGAGCACTCGATAGTATTAGTTAGAGGCGGAAGGGTAAAAGATTTACCAGGAGTTAGATACCACATTGTACGTGGTGCATTGGATACAGCCGGAGTAAACGGTCGTCTTCAAAGAAGATCTAAGTATGGTGCAAAACGCCCTAAAGACAAAAAGTAATTTTTAACTAGTCAAAAATAAAAGTTGTAGAGCTTTAAAAGTTTTTCAACTTAATATTTTAGACAAAAAAACAAAGAAATGAGAAAAAGACAGGCCAAAAAAAGACCTCTTTTACCAGATCCAAAATTCAACGATCAATTAGTTACACGTTTTGTGAATAACTTAATGTGGGATGGTAAAAAATCAGTTGCTTTTAATGTGTTCTACAGTGCATTGGAAATTGTAGAAACTAAAAAGCAAGATGCAGAAAAATCTGCTCTAGAAATTTGGAAAGATGCTTTAACAAATGTTATGCCTCATGTAGAAGTACGTTCACGTCGTGTGGGTGGTGCTACATTTCAAATTCCTATGCAAATACGTCCAGATAGAAAAATATCAATGGCGATGAAATGGATGATTCTTTATGCTAGAAAAAGAAACGAGAAATCTATGGCAGGTAAACTTGCTTCAGAAATTCTTGCTGCTGCAAAAGAAGAAGGAGCTGCTGTTAAGAAAAGAATGGATACTCACAAAATGGCAGATGCTAATAAAGCATTCTCTCATTTTAGATTTTAATTCCTAGAGAAATGGCAAGAGATTTAAAATTTACAAGAAATATAGGTATCGCTGCGCATATTGATGCAGGTAAAACAACAACTACCGAGCGAATATTGTTTTATACAGGTAAATCGCATAAGATAGGTGAGGTGCATGATGGAGCTGCTACTATGGACTGGATGGCGCAAGAGCAAGAAAGAGGTATTACTATCACTTCTGCTGCAACTACTTGTACATGGAATTTTCCAACAGAGCAAGGTAAAAACACCGCCGATTCGCAACCATACCATTTTAATATTATAGATACCCCAGGTCACGTAGACTTTACCGTTGAGGTAAATCGTTCTTTACGTGTACTTGATGGATTGGTGTTTTTGTTTTCTGCAGTTGATGGTGTAGAGCCACAATCAGAAACCAACTGGCGTTTAGCAGATCAATATAGAGTTCCTCGTATGGGATTTGTTAATAAAATGGATCGTCAAGGTTCTAACTTTTTAGGTGTTTGTCAGCAAGTAAAAGATATGTTAAAGTCTAATGCTGTTGCTATTACTTTGCCTATTGGAGAAGAAGCTGATTTTAAAGGGGTAGTAGATTTGGTTAAAAATCAAGCTATTGTATGGCATGATGAAACACAAGGAGCTACTTTTGATATTGTTGATATTCCTGCCGATATGGTTGATGAAGTAAAACAATACAGATCGATACTTATTGAAGAAATTGCTACTTATGACGAAAGTCTATTAGACAAATATATGGAGGATGAAAACTCTATTACTGAAGATGAAATCAATGCTGCTTTAAGAGCTGCGACTATTGATATGGCAATTATACCAATGATTGCAGGTTCATCATTCAAAAATAAAGGAGTTCAATTCATGTTGGATGCTGTATGTAAATACCTTCCATCTCCATTAGATAAAGAAGGTATCGAAGGTATTCATCCAGATGATGCAGATTTATTAGAAGAAGATCAAACTAAAATCTTACGTCGTCCAGATGTAAAAGAACCTTTTGCAGCTTTGGCATTTAAAATTGCTACAGATCCTTATGTTGGTCGTTTAGCTTTCTTCCGTGCTTATTCAGGTCGCTTAGATGCGGGTTCGTATATTTTAAACACACGTTCTGGAAACAAAGAAAGAATCTCGCGTATCTACCAAATGCATGCTAACAAACAAAACCCAATCGAGTATATCGAGGCAGGAGATATTGGAGCAGCAGTTGGATTTAAAGATATCAAGACTGGAGATACAATGTGTGATGAAAAACACCCAATTATTCTTGAGTCAATGAAATTCCCAGATCCAGTAATTGGTATCGCTATCGAGCCTAAAACTAAGGCAGATGTTGATAAGATGGGTATGGCTTTAGCAAAATTAGCAGAAGAAGATCCAACGTTTACTGTTAGAACTGATGAGGCTTCAGGTCAAACGATTATCTCAGGTATGGGTGAGTTACACTTAGACATTCTTGTAGATCGTATGAAACGTGAGTTTAAAGTTGAGGTAAATCAAGGTGAACCACAAGTTGAGTATAAAGAAGCATTTACAAAATCTGCACAACACAGAGAGGTTTATAAAAAACAATCTGGAGGTCGTGGTAAGTTTGGAGATATCGTTTTCCGTTTAGAGCCAGCGGATGAAGGTTTTGTAGGTTTACAATTTATCAATGAAGTAAAAGGAGGTAATGTTCCTAAAGAATATATACCAGCAGTAGAAAAAGGTTTTAAGGAAGCCATGAAACAAGGTCCTTTAGCTGGATATGTAGTTGATAGTTTAAAAGTTACGCTTTTAGACGGTTCGTACCACCCAGTAGATTCAGACGCACTTTCTTTTGAATTGGCTGCAAAAATGGGTTACAAAGAAGTAGCAAAAGCTGCTGGAGCTGTAATTCTAGAGCCAATCATGAAAATAGAAGTAATCACTCCAGAAGAAAATATGGGGGATATTGTAGGAGACTTAAACAGAAGAAGAGGTCAAGTAAATGATATGGGCGACAGAAATGGAGCTAAAACAATCAAAGCAAATGTGCCACTTTCTGAAATGTTTGGTTATGTAACTACCTTAAGAACTTTGTCTTCTGGTCGTGCTACATCTACAATGGAGTTTTCTCATTACGAACAAACCCCTTCGAATATCTCTGATGAGGTAATCAAAAAAGCAAAAGGTAACGCTTAATTTTTAACAAAATGAGTCAAAAAATTAGAATAAAACTAAAATCTTACGATCATATGTTGGTTGATAAATCAGCAGAAAAAATCGTAAAAACTGTGAAAAGCACAGGTGCTGTTGTAACAGGTCCTATTCCGTTACCTACACACAAAAAAATATTTACTGTATTGCGTTCTCCGCACGTAAACAAAAAATCAAGAGAACAATTTGAAGTAAGCTCTTATAAAAGATTATTAGATATCTATAGTTCTTCTTCAAAAACGATTGATGCTTTAATGAAATTAGAATTACCTAGTGGTGTTGAAGTAGAAATAAAAGTATAAGTTTTTTGTAGACTTACATAATTTAAAATCCGTTAAATTTAGGTTTAACGGATTTTTTGCGTTTTAGGGTTGCTATTTTTTTTACTTTTTTATGATATGAAAAAAACTTAAAAAAAGGATAATCAAATGTTTGCATAATAAAATAAATGTATTACTTTTGCACCCTCATAATGGGAGTAGTCTGTTCTGTTCTCAAATAAAAATAAATTAATAACTGTAAATTATGTCTGGGTTAATTGGAAGAAAAATCGGCATGACGAGCATCTTTGACGAAAACGGGAAAAACATTCCTTGTACCGTTATAGAGGCAGGTCCGTGTGTCGTTACCCAAGTCAGAACCAAAGAGGTTGACGGGTATGAAGCGCTTCAACTTGGTTTCGATGACAAAACAGAAAAACACGCCACTAAAGCTGAGTTAGGTCACTTTAAGAAAGCGGGTACTTCTGCTAAGAAAAAGGTCGTTGAAATACAAGGATTTGAAGAAAATTACAATTTAGGTGATAATATCACTGTAGAATTGTTTAACGAAGGAGAATTTGTTGATGTGGTTGGAGTTTCTAAAGGAAAAGGATTCCAAGGTGTAGTAAAACGTCACGGTTTTGGTGGTGTTGGTCAATCTACACACGGTCAGCACAATAGATTAAGAGCGCCAGGTTCTGTGGGTGCGTCGTCTTATCCGTCAAGAGTGTTCAAAGGAATGCGTATGGCAGGTAGAACAGGAGGAGAAAATGTAACAGTTCAAAACCTTAGAGTTTTAAAAGTAGTTGCTGACAAAAATCTTTTAGTAATAAAAGGTTGTGTGCCAGGACACAAAAACTCTTACGTAATTATTCAAAAGTAATGGAAGTAAAAGTTTTAGATATCAACGGAAAAGAGACTGGCAGAACAATTACATTGTCTGATTCAGTTTTCGCTATCGAGCCAAACAACCATGCTGTTTATCTTGATGTAAAACAATATCTTGCAAATCAAAGACAAGGTACTCATAAAGCAAAGGAAAGAAATGAAGTAGCGGGTAGTACTCGTAAACTTAAAAAACAAAAAGGTACTGGTACAGCTCGTGCAGGTAGCAAAAAGTCTCCTGTGTTTGTAGGTGGGGGTACAATTTTTGGACCAAGACCAAGATCTTATTCTTTCAAATTGAATAAGTCATTAAAAAGATTAGCTCGTAAATCTGCTTTCTCTATAAAAGCAAAAGAGTCTAACTTAATTGTTGTTGAAGATTTTTCTTTTGAAGCTCCAAGTACAAAAAAATTCCTTACGGTTTTAAGTGCATTGGGTGTTCAAAACAAAAAGTCTCTATTTATCTTGGGTGATACAAATAATAATGTATATTTGTCGTCACGCAATTTACAAGCTTCCAAGGTTGTAACTAACTCAGAATTAAATACTTATTCAATTTTGAACGCAAACAAACTTGTTCTTTTAGAAGGAGCTGTAGAAGGAATTGTAGAAAATTTAAGCAAATAATACGCCATGAGTATCATAATTAAACCTATAATTACTGAAAAAATAACTAAAGACGGTGAAATATTTAACCGTTTTGGTTTTGTTGTTGATAGAAAAGCAAATAAGGTTCAAATTAAGAAAGCTGTAGAGGCTGCTTATGGAGTAACTGTTGTAAATGTTAATACAATGAATGTAAGACCTGACAGATCTGTAAAATACACTAAAAGTGGATTAATTTCTGGAAAAACAAATGCTTATAAAAAAGCAGTAGTTCAGGTTAAAGAAGGAGAAACAATAGATTTTTATAACAATATCTAATTAAAATGTCAGTTAGAAAATTAAAACCTATTACCCCGGGTCAGCGTTTTAGAGTTGTTAATGGTTTTGACGCTATTACAACTGATAAGCCGGAGCGCTCATTGCTAGCACCGAAAAAAAACTCAGGAGGTAGAAATAGTCAAGGAAAAATGACCATGCGTTATACAGGTGGTGGTCATAAACAAAGGTATCGTATTATAGATTTTAAAAGAACTAAAGCAGGTATTCCTGCTACAGTTAAATCTATAGAGTATGATCCAAACAGAACAGCGTTTATTGCTTTGTTAGCTTATGCAGATGGAGAAAAAACGTATGTAATTGCTCAAAATGGATTACAAGTTGGTCAAACTGTAGTTTCAGGTGAAAATGCAGCTCCAGAAATTGGAAACACTTTACCGCTTAGTAAAATTCCTCTAGGAACCGTAATTTCATGTATTGAATTACGTCCTGGGCAAGGAGCTATTATTGCTAGAAGTGCCGGTACTTTTGCTCAGTTAATGGCAAGAGATGGAAAATTTGCTACTATTAAAATGCCTTCAGGTGAAACAAGATTAATCTTATTGACTTGTTCGGCTACAATTGGAGCAGTATCTAATTCAGATCATCAATTGCTTGTGTCTGGTAAAGCAGGTAGAAGCAGATGGTTGGGTAGAAGACCAAGAACTAGACCAGTAGCGATGAACCCTGTAGATCACCCAATGGGAGGTGGTGAAGGTCGTTCTTCTGGAGGTCATCCACGTTCAAGAAAAGGTCTTCCTGCAAAAGGTTACAGAACTCGTTCTAAAGTTAACCCAAGTAATAAGTATATTGTAGAACGCAGAAAGAAATAATTAGATAGACATGGCACGTTCATTAAAAAAAGGACCATTTGTTCACTATAAATTAGAGAAGAAAGTTCAAGAGAATATAGCTGGTGGAAATAAAGGTGTTGTTAAGACTTGGTCTAGAGCATCTATGATAACCCCAGACTTTGTAGGTCAGACTATTGCAGTACACAATGGTCGTCAATTTGTTCCTGTATATGTTACAGAGAACATGGTAGGACATAAATTAGGAGAGTTTTCACCAACAAGATCTTTTAGAGGTCATGCTGGAGCAAAAAATAAAGGTAAAAAATAAGAAGCTATGGGAGTTCGTAAAAGAGAAACTGCAGACGCAAGAAAAGAGGCTAATAAGTCTTTAGCTTTTGCTAAATTAAATAACTGCCCTACTTCACCTAGAAAAATGCGCTTAGTAGCAGACTTGGTAAGAGGTCAGAAAGTAGAAAGAGCACTAAATATATTACGTTTTAGTACAAAAGAAGCTTCAAGAAAATTAGAAAAATTATTAAAATCTGCTATCAACAACTGGGAACAGAAAAATGCAGATGCTAGTTTGGAAGAAGCAGGCTTGTTTGTGAAAGAGATTAGAGTAGACGGTGGATCTATGTTAAAAAGATTAAGAACCGCTCCTCAAGGTCGTGCACATAGAATAAGAAAACGTTCTAATCACGTAACTATAGTATTAGGACAATTAGATAACACACAAAGTAATTAATAAACAGTATGGGACAAAAGACAAATCCAATTGGAAATCGCCTTGGTATCATCAGAGGATGGGATTCAAACTGGTATGGTGGAAATGATTATGGTGATAAAATTGCCGAAGATCACAAAATCAGAAAGTATATTCATGCTCGTTTATCAAAAGCTAGTGTGTCTAAGGTAATCATTGAGAGAACTTTAAAACTTGTAACCGTTACTATCACTACGGCTCGTCCAGGTATCATTATTGGTAAAGGCGGTCAAGAGGTAGACAAGTTAAAAGAAGAACTTAAAAAAATTACCGACAAAGAGGTTCAAATTAACATCTTTGAAATCAAAAGACCAGAGCTAGATGCTTATTTAGTTGCAACAAGTATCGCTCGTCAAATCGAAAGCCGTATTTCATACAGAAGAGCTATTAAGATGGCTATCGCGGCAGCTATGCGTATGAATGCAGAAGGTATTAAGGTAATGATTTCAGGTCGTTTAAACGGAGCCGAAATGGCACGTTCAGAAATGTTCAAAGAAGGTAGAATTCCTCTATCAACTTTCAGAGCCGATATTGATTACGCACTAGGAGAAGCTCATACAACTTATGGTAGAATGGGTATTAAAGTGTGGATCATGAAAGGTGAAGTTTACGGAAAAAGAGACCTATCTCCACTTGTAGGAATGGATAAAAAACAAGCTACAGGCGGTAAAGGTGGTAACTCAAATGGTAAACCAAGTGGTAAACCAACACGTAAAAGAAAGTAATTATTAAATTAAGAAAAAATGTTACAGCCTAAAAGAACAAAATACCGTAAGGTACAGAAAGGTAGAATGAAAGGAGTTTCTCAAAGAGGACATGTCCTTTCTAATGGAATGTTTGGAATTAAATCTTTAGATTCTGCTTTCTTAACATCACGTCAAATAGAAGCTGCACGTATTGCTGCAACTCGTTACATGAAACGTGAAGGTCAGTTATGGATTAAAATTTTCCCAGATAAACCAATTACCAAGAAACCTCTTGAAGTTCGTATGGGTAAAGGTAAAGGTGCAGTTGAATATTGGGCTGCAGTAGTAAAACCCGGAAGAATTATGTTTGAAGTTGGGGGCGTTCCTTTATCTGTTGCTAAAGAAGCATTGCGATTAGCTGCCCAAAAACTTCCAGTAAAAACTAAGTTCGTTGTTGCAAGAGATTTCGAAGCATAATCTATAGTAAATTATGAAACAATCAGAAATTATAAAACTGTCTACAGCTGAGTTGCAAGAAAAACTTAGTGAAACTAGAAGAACCTATGCCGAACTAAGATCGGCTCACGCTATTTCTCCAATCCAAAATCCATTGCAAATACGTTTTGTGCGTAGAGCTGTGGCAAGATTGGCAACAGAATTAAGCAAAAGAGAATTACAATAATTGTAGTCTGCTGAAAGATGGAAAAAAGAAATTTAAGAAAAGAAAGAATTGGTGTTGTTACTAGTAACAAAATGGAAAAATCTATTGTTGTTGCAGAAACTAAAAAAATCAAACACCCATTATATGGTAAGTTCGTGTTAAAAACAAAAAAATATGTTGCACACGACGAAAAAAATGACTGTAACATTGGAGATACAGTACGCATAATGGAAACACGTCCATTAAGTAAATCCAAATGTTGGAGATTAGTTGAAATCATTGAAAGAGCTAAGTAATTATGGTACAACAAGAATCAAGATTAAAAGTAGCAGACAATACGGGAGCTAAAGAAGTATTAACTATCCGTGTTTTAGGAGGAACGAAACGTCGTTATGCCTCTGTTGGAGATAAAATTGTAGTTGCAATTAAAGATGCTACACCAAACGGAAACGTAAAAAAAGGTGCTGTATCTACTGCAGTTGTTGTACGTACCAAAAAAGAAGTTCGTAGAGCCGATGGTTCTTATATCCGTTTCGACGATAATGCATGCGTTCTATTGAATGCAGCAGGCGAAATGAGAGGAACTCGTGTTTTTGGTCCAGTTGCGAGAGAGCTTCGTGAAAAACAATTCATGAAAATTGTATCATTAGCACCAGAAGTGCTTTAATTCTATTAATGATGACAAAGTTAAAAATAAAATCAGGAGACTTAGTAAAAGTTATCGCAGGAGACCATAAAGGTGCCGAAGGTAAAGTAGTAAAAGTTCTTCGTGAAGACAACAAAGCCATTGTAGAAGGTGTAAATATGGTGTCAAAACACACTAAGCCAAGTGCAAACAACCCTCAAGGTGGTATTGTAAAAAAAGAAGCTCCTATTCACATTTCTAATTTAGCATTAGTTGATGCTAAATCAAAATCTGCTACAAAAGTAGGTTTTAAAATGGAAGGAGATAAGAAAGTGAGATTTTCAAAAAAATCTAATCAAGTATTATAGTTATGGCATATATACCTAGACTAAAAGAAGAATATAAGAGCAGAGTAATTAAAGCTCTTACAGAAGAATTTGGTTACAAAAATGTAATGCAAGTACCAAAATTAGAAAAAATTGTGATCAGCCGTGGCGTTGGAGCAGCAGTTTCTGATAAAAAATTGGTAGACTATGCAGTAGAAGAATTAACTAAAATTACAGGTCAAAAAGCAGTACCTACTATCTCTAAAAAAGACGTAGCTTCTTTCAAATTGAGAAAAGGTATGCCAATTGGTGCAAAAGTAACATTACGCGGAGAAAGAATGTATGAGTTTTTAGATAGACTAATCACTTCTGCTTTACCACGTGTAAGAGATTTTGGCGGTATCAAAGCAACAGGATTTGATGGAAGAGGTAATTATAACCTAGGTGTTTTAGAACAAATCATCTTCCCTGAGATTGATATTGATAAAGTAAATAAAATCTCTGGTATGGATATTACATTTGTAACATCTGCACAAACAGATAAAGAAGCAAAATCATTATTAGCTGAATTAGGTTTACCTTTTAAAAAGAATTAAGATATGGCTAAAGAATCCATGAAAGCCCGTGAGGTTAAGAGACAAAAAGTTGTAGCAAAATATGCAGAAAAACGTAAAGCTCTTTTAGAAGCTGGAGATTATGAAGCATTACAAAAATTACCAAGAAATGCTTCTCCTGTACGTCTTCACAACCGTTGTAAATTAACAGGTAGACCAAGAGGATACATGAGACAATTTGGAATTTCTCGTGTTACTTTCCGTGAAATGGCTAACCAAGGATTAATTCCTGGTGTTAAAAAAGCTAGTTGGTAGTTTAAAAAAAGTTTTATACTTTTGCAAACCAAAAATTAAGTTTAATTGGTTAAAGGTTCATTTTTATAATAAATGAAAACCATAACCGCAAATTTATACATATGTATACAGATCCAATTGCAGATTACTTGACAAGAGTAAGAAACGCAGTAAGAGCTAACCACAAAGTGGTAGAAATTCCTGCTTCTAATCTTAAAAAAGAAATCACAAAAATTTTATTCGATCAAGGGTACATTTTAAGTTACAAGTTTGAAACTACCACAGTACAAGGTAGTATCAAAATTGCTCTTAAGTATGATAAAGATACTAAAGAGCCTGTAATTAAAGATATCCAAAGAATTAGTAAACCAGGTTTACGTAAGTACGCAGGTGCTTCTAAATTACCTAGAATTTTAAACGGCTTAGGAATTGCTATCGTTTCTACCTCAAGAGGTTTGATGACAGATAAGCAAGCAAGACAACTAAACGTTGGAGGAGAAGTTATTTGTTACGTATACTAAAAAAACTAAACGATGTCAAGAATAGGAAAAAATCCAATTGCAATACCTGCTGGAGTTGATGTTACCATCAATGAAGGAGTTGTTACAGTAAAAGGAAAATTAGGTCAGCTTTCTCAAGAAATCAATGGTATTGATGTTAAAATTGAAGAAGGTAACGTGGTTGTTAGCAGAAATTCTGATAACAAAGATGAAAGAGCAAAACATGGTTTATACAGAGCATTAATCAACAACATGATTGTTGGTGTATCGACTGGTTTTACTAACGAATTAGAATTGGTAGGGGTAGGTTATAGAGCGTCAAATCAAGGTCAAAAACTTGATTTAGCTTTAGGATTTTCCCACAACATTGTTTTAGATATTGCTCCAGAGGTTACTTTGGAAACAATTTCTGAAAAAGGTAAAAATCCAATAGTGAAATTAACTTCATATGATAAACAATTACTTGGACAAGTAACTGCAAAAATTAGAGGTTTCCGTAAACCAGAACCATACAAAGGTAAAGGTATTAAGTTTGTTGGTGAAGAATTAAGAAGAAAAGCTGGTAAATCTGCTTAAAAATATTAGATTATGTCATTATCAAAATCTGAAAGAAGACAAAGAATACAGTACAGAGTTAGAAAAGTGGTTTCAGGAACTGCTTCTAGACCTAGACTATCTGTATTTAGAAGTAATAAAGAAATCTATGCTCAGCTTATAGATGATGTAAATGGTGTGACTTTGCAGGCTGCTTCATCAAGAGATAAAGGAGCAAATGTGCAAGGAACCAAAGCTGAAGTAGCAGCATCAGTAGGGAAACTACTAGCTGAAAAAGCTTTGAAAGCCGGTATTGAAACAATAAGTTTTGATAGAGGTGGTTATTTATATCATGGTCGTGTTAAATCATTAGCAGAAGGCGCAAGAGAAGCCGGACTTAAATTCTAAATTTATGTATCATAACTATAAAAATGTTGAGTTAGTAAAACCAAGCGGTCTTGAACTTAAAGATCGTTTAGTTAGTGTAAATCGTGTTACTAAAGTTACTAAAGGAGGTAGAGCTTTTGGCTTTTCTGCTATAGTAGTTGTAGGTGATGAAAAAGGAGTAGTTGGACATGGTTTAGGTAAATCTAAAGATGTTTCTGAAGCAATCGCAAAAGCGGTAGAAGATGCTAAGAAAAATCTAGTAAGAATACCTTTAAGTGGTCACTCTATACCTCACGAACAAAAAGGTAAATTTGGTGGAGCTAGAGTGTTTTTAATGCCAGCTTCTCATGGTACTGGAGTTATTGCAGGTGGTGCTGTTCGTTCAGTAATTGAATCTGCAGGAATTCACGATTTGTTGTCAAAATCTCAAGGTTCTTCAAACCCACACAATGTGGTAAAAGCTACTTTTGATGCTTTACTTCAAATGAGAAGTGCTTATACAGTAGCAAAACAAAGAGGAATCTCTTTAGATAAAGTATTTAAAGGTTAATTCAATTCAAGGAAACATGGCAAAAATTTTAGTAAAACAAGTAAAAAGCCAAATCAAGTGTCCTCAAACTCAAAAGAGAACATTAGAAGCTTTAGGTTTGAAAAAAATAGGACAAGTTGTAGCACATGATGCTTCAGCTTCAATCCTTGGAATGGTAAATAAAGTAAAACACTTAGTTTCTGTTGAAGAGACTAAATAATAAGAACAGTATTATGAATTTAAGTAACTTACAACCTGCAGAAGGTTCTACACACAACCAAAACAAAAGAGTGGGTAGAGGAGAAGGATCTGGAAAAGGTGGAACTGCTGCAAGAGGTCATAAAGGGGCTAAATCTCGTTCTGGTTATTCTAAAAAGATAGGTTTTGAAGGAGGTCAAATGCCACTTCAAAGACGTGTTCCTAAATTTGGTTTTAAAAACATCAATAGAGTAGAATATCAAGGTATTAATCTTGATGCTCTTCAAACTCTAGTAGATAATGGAATTGTAACAGATACTGTAGATTTTACAGTATTCGTTCAAAATAGATTAGCTACTAAAAATGAGGTTGTTAAAATTTTAGGAAGAGGAGAGTTAAAAGCTAAATTAAAAGTTTCTGCTCATAAATTTACCGCTACTGCAAAAGCTGCAATAGAAGCTGCAGGTGGTGAAGCAGTAACCATTTAATAAATTCCATTATGAAGAATTTTATTGAAACTTTAAAGAATGTATGGAAAATCGAAGAGCTCAAGAATCGTATTCTTGTGACTCTCGGTTTGCTTTTAGTATACCGTTTTGGAGCACACGTTACCTTACCAGGTATAGATGCTTCACAGCTTCATAGCTTGGCAGGTCAAACAGAAAAAGGATTAGGTTCTATACTTGATATGTTTACAGGAGGAGCCTTCTCTAAAGCTTCTGTTTTTGCATTAGGTATTATGCCATATATTTCTGCTTCAATTGTGGTTCAATTAATGGGTATTGCTATACCATATCTACAAAAATTGCAAAAAGATGGAGAAAGTGGTAGAAAAAAATTAAACCAAATTACACGTTGGTTAACAATTTTAATCACGCTACTTCAAGGTCCAGGGTATATTTATAATTTATATAAAACAATACCACAATCTGCATTTTTATTGGGTGCTGATAGCCCTTGGTTCTTATTTTCATCAGTATTAATTTTAACTACGGGCACTATATTTGCTATGTGGTTAGGAGAAAAAATTACTGACAAAGGAATAGGAAACGGTATATCACTTTTAATTATGGTTGGTATTTTGGCTAGACTTCCTCAAGCGTTATTTCAGGAGTTTCAATCAAAAGTTACAGATAATCAAGGAGGGCCAATGCTATTGGTTTTCGAAATTATAGTTTGGTTATTGGTAATTATAGCTTGTGTACTTTTAGTAATGGCTATTAGAAAAATTCCTGTACAATATGCAAGAAGAACAACTACTGGTGATTTTGAACAAGATGCTCTTGGTGGTAATAGACAATGGATACCTTTAAAGCTTAATGCTGCGGGTGTAATGCCAATTATCTTTGCCCAAGCCATTATGTTTATTCCTCCGTTTTTGGCAAATTTGTCAAAATCAGATACATCACAATCTATTGCAGCTGTGTTTAGTAATATGTTTGGTTTTTGGTATAATTTTGTATTTGCAATGTTAATCATAATCTTTACATTTTTCTATACAGCAATTACAGTGCCTACAAACAAAATGGCTGACGATTTAAAAAGAAGTGGAGGTTTTATTCCAGGTGTTAAACCAGGTATTGATACCGCTGACTTTTTAGATCATGTTATGTCATTATTAACTTTCCCAGGAGCTTTGTTTTTAGCTTTGATAGCTATTTTTCCTTCACTTATTATAGGTTTAGGAGTTCAACAATCTTGGGCAATGTTTTATGGTGGAACATCGCTTATCATTATGGTAGGTGTAGTTATCGATACTATTCAACAAGTTAATTCTTATTTATTAAACCAACATTATGATGGTTTAATGAAGTCAGGCAAAAACAGAAAAGCAGTAGCTTAGTTTATGGCAAAGCAATCAGCAATAGAACAAGACGGAACCATTGTAGAAGCATTATCAAATGCTATGTTCCGTGTAGAATTAGAAAATGGTCATGTTGTAATTGCTCATATATCTGGTAAAATGCGTATGCATTACATTAAATTGTTACCTGGTGACAGAGTAAAACTAGAAATGAGTCCTTACGATTTGACAAAAGCAAGAATCACTTATAGATACTAAAGCTATATAAAATGAAAGTAAGAGCATCCGTTAAAAAAAGAAGTGCCGAGTGCATTATCGTACGTAGAAAAGGAAGATTATACGTTATAAACAAAAAAAATCCTAGATTTAAACAAAGACAAGGATAATTATGGCAAGAATAGCAGGGGTAGATATACCTAAAAATAAAAGAGGAGTTATCGCTTTAACTTATATCTTCGGAATAGGTAAAAGCAGAGCTATTGAGATTTTAGAAAAAGCTCAAGTAAGCCAAGATAAAAAAGTTCAAGATTGGAATGATGCTGAAATTGGAGCAATCCGTGATGCAGTATCATACTACAAAATTGAAGGTGAATTACGTTCTGAAACATCATTACACATTAAACGTTTAATGGATATTGGTTGCTACAGAGGAATTCGTCACAGAGCTGGTTTACCATTAAGAGGTCAAAGAACCAAAAACAATTCTAGAACTAGAAAAGGTAAAAGAAAAACTGTTGCTAATAAGAAAAAAGCAACTAAATAATAAGTAGTAATATGGCTAAATCAAACGTTAAAAAACGCAAAGTTGTTATAGAATCTTCTGGCGAAGCTCATATTAATGCAACATTTAATAACATTATTATTTCTTTAACAAATAAGAAAGGTGAAGTTATCTCTTGGTCTTCAGCTGGTAAAATGGGCTTTAGAGGTTCTAAAAAGAATACTCCATATGCAGCTCAAATGGCAGCCGAAGATTGTACAAAAGTTGCACTAGAAGCTGGTCTTAAAAAAGTAAAAGTTTACGTTAAAGGACCAGGTAACGGTAGAGAATCTGCAATAAGATCTATACACAATGGCGGTATAGAAGTTACAGAAATTATTGATGTAACTCCAATGCCACACAATGGATGTCGTCCTCCAAAAAGACGTAGAGTATAATTTATTTATAGTATAAACCTGATAGAAATCTGATTATCGAAGGATTTGACCTGAATTCATAATCACTATCAAAACAATTTTAAAATGGCAAGATATACTGGTCCTAAAACTAAAATTGCTCGTAAATTTGGCGAAGCAATATTCGGAGACGATAGAGCCTTCGAAAAAAGAAATTACCCTCCAGGACAACATGGTTTGGCAAAAAAGAGAGGTAAAAAATCTGAATATGCTGTTCAGTTAATGGAAAAGCAAAAAGCTAAATATACTTATGGTATTTTAGAAAAACAATTCAGAAATTTATACGAAAAAGCATCTGCTGCTTCAGGTGTAACAGGTGAAATCCTTTTACAACTTTGCGAAGCTCGTTTAGACAACGTTGTTTTCAGAATGGGAATTGCATCTTCTAGAAGAGCTGCAAGACAAATTGTTTCTCACCGTCACATCACAGTAAATGGTGAGGTTGTAAACATCCCATCTTATCACTTAAAACCAGGTGATAAAGTTGCAGTACGTGAAAAATCAAAATCTCTTGAAGTTATTGAGCGTTCGTTAGCTGCATCTAGCCATGTTTATGAATGGATTACTTGGAACAACGATACTAAAGAAGGAACTTTTGTTTCAGTTCCTGCTAGAATCCAAATTCCTGAAAACATCAAAGAACAATTAATCGTTGAGTTATACAACAAATAATAATTGACACCAAGCTAAATTATGGCACTATTTAATTTTCAAAAACCAGATAAAGTTATCATGATCGATTCTACCGATTTTGAAGGCAAATTCGAATTTCGTCCTTTAGAACCGGGTTATGGATTGACGGTTGGTAATGCACTAAGGAGAGTAATGCTCTCTGCCTTAGAAGGTTACGCAATTACATCTGTAAGAATAGAAGGTGTTGAACATGAGTTTTCTACTATCTCCGGTGTTGTTGAAGATGTTACAGAAATTATTCTTAACCTAAAACAAGTACGTTTTAAAAGACAAATTGAAGACATCGATAACGAAAGTGTTACGATTTCTATTTTAGGTAAAGAACAAATTACTGCTGGTGATTTCCAAAAATTTATTTCAGGTTTTCAAATTTTAAATCCAGATTTGGTTATTTGTAATCTAGACTCAAAAGTTAATTTCAACATGGAATTAACAATTGAAAAAGGAAGAGGTTACATTGCAGCCGAAGAAAACAAAAAACAAAACGCTCCAATAGGTACAATTTTTACAGATTCTATCTTTACTCCGGTAAAAAATGTGAAATATTCTATAGAAAATTTCCGTGTAGAGCAAAAAACAGATTACGAGAAATTGGTTTTTGAAATTAAAACCGATGGTTCTATAAATCCAAAAGATGCCCTTACCGAAGCTGCCAAAGTTTTAATTCACCATTTCATGCTTTTCTCTGATGAAAGAATCACTCTTGAAGCAGATGAAATTGCTCAAACAGATTCTTACGATGAAGAATCTCTACACATGAGACAGTTGCTTAAAACAAAATTGGTAGATATGGATTTATCTGTTAGAGCACTTAACTGTTTAAAAGCAGCAGAAGTTGATACACTAGGAGACTTGGTTTCTTTTAACAAACACGACTTAATGAAATTCCGTAATTTTGGTAAAAAATCGCTAACAGAGTTAGACGAACTAGTAGCCAATAAAAACTTAACGTTCGGAATGGATTTGTCAAAATATAAATTAGATAAAGACTAGTTTCTTTATTCAAGTTAAAAAGTATTTAAAATGAGACACGGAAAAAAAGTAAATCATTTAAGCAGACAGACAGGACATAGAAAAGCTATGTTGGCCAATATGGCTTGTTCTCTTATAGAGCACAAACGTATAAACACTACTGTTGCTAAAGCAAAAGCGCTTAAACAATTTGTTGAGCCACTTGTAACAAAATCAAAAGAAGACACTACTCACAATAGACGTATCGTTTTCACTTATTTAAGAAATAAATATGCCGTTACTGAACTTTTTAGAGAAGTAGCAGCAAAAGTAGGCGACCGTCCAGGTGGATACACACGTATCATTAAACTAGGAAATCGTCTTGGTGATAACGCTGATATGGCTATGATAGAGTTAGTAGATTTTAACGAAATCTATAATGGTGGTAAAAAAGAAGAGAAAAAAGCTAAAAGCCGTCGTGGTGGAAAAGCTAAAAAAGCAGAAACATCTGCTCCTGCTTCTGAAGAACCAACCAATGAAGCTGCAGAATAATGAAATTATTTTCAGCATAATATTAAAAAAGGATAAGCTTTCAATAAAGTTTATCCTTTTTTTTTGGAGCAAAACTAACTGATTATTTACAAGCCATTTTCCCGTTTTTCGCTCCAATCTTTTGCAAAGCCCAAATTTACAAATAGTTGAGCTTTGCAAAAGGATTTACACTACAACCGGGGCTAAAATACTAAACCATAGTGTTTTTATAAACGCTCTAAAAGCAATATATTTGTAACACAACAACACAACAACATATGCAATTTTTACATCAAAAAGCAATTTTACTCCTAGCAGACGGTACAATATTTCACGGTAATTCTATAGGTGTTTTAGGCAAAACCTTTGGCGAGGTATGTTTTAATACAGGTATGTCGGGGTATCAAGAAATTTTTACCGATCCTTCATATTACGGGCAAATTATGGTTACTACCAATGTACATATTGGTAATTACGGGATAAATGCAAACGAAGTAGAATCAAATAAAATACAAATTGCAGGATTGGTATGCAGAAATTTTAGCGACGTATACTCTCGACCAAATTCTGAAAGTAGTTTATTAGACTATCTAAAACAACAAAATATTGTTACGATATCCAATATTGATACCCGAGCTCTCGTAGCGCATATAAGAGATTATGGTGCTCAAAATGCTGTAGTATGTACAGACGGAACACCTATAGAAGAGTTAAAACAAATGTTAGCAGCAATACCTCCTATGAAAGGTCTTGAATTAGCATCAAAAGTATCTACTGCTCAAAAATATACTTTTGGAAACCCAAACGCATCTTACAAAGTTGCTGCTTTAGATTTGGGCATAAAAACCAATATACTGCGTAATCTTGCCAAAAGAGATTGCTATATAGAAGTTTTTCCATACAATACACCTTTTGAAGTAATGCAAGCAATAAACCCCGATGGTTATTTTTTATCTAATGGACCTGGAGACCCAGAACCTTTAGTTCAAGTGCAGCAAACAGCCCAGTGCATGATAGAATCGGGTAAACCTGTTTTTGGTATTTGTTTAGGACATCAAATACTTGCTTTGGCAAATGGAGTTTCGACCTACAAAATGTTTAATGGGCATAGAGGTATTAATCATCCTGTAATGAATATGATTACGGGCAAAGGAGAAATAACTTCTCAAAATCATGGTTTTGCTGTAAGTAGAGAGCAACTAGAAGCGCATAGCGAGTTAGAAATTACACATTATCATTTAAATGATGCTACTGTAGCTGGTATGCGTATGAAAAACAACCCTGTTTTTTCTGTACAATATCATCCAGAAGCTAGTCCAGGGCCACACGATTCAGAATATTTGTTTGACAATTTTGTAGACCTTATTAAAATCTATGCCTTGCAAAAGGTATAAGGATTACTTTCTAGCCCCGATTGAAGTGGAAATCCTTTGCTTCAAGCTAACAGGTTTAAAGTATATAGGCTTGAAGCAAAGATTGGAGCGAAAAGCGGGAACATGGTTTATAAAAATGCAAAAGCCTTTCGCTTAACATAACACTAAATCGTTTGCGTTTATAAGTTTTTAAGTTATTCAATACGAATAATTTTCTTATTGCTTAAATTTGTAATATAATAATAGTGCTAATTAAAAATTCATAAATAAAATGAGTATTATAGTAAAAGTTCATGCTAGACAAATATTGGATTCACGCGGAAATCCTACAATAGAAGTTGATGTAGTAACCGAAAATGGTATTTTGGGTAGAGCTACTGTACCAAGTGGTGCTTCTACAGGAGAACATGAAGCCGTAGAATTGCGCGATGGTGGCAAAGCCTATATGGGTAAAGGTGTTTTGAAAGCTGTTGATAATGTAAACAGTACAATTGCTCCCGAGCTATTAGGCGTATCTGTTTTTGAGCAAAATTTGATTGATAAAATAATGATTGAGCTTGATGGCACACCAAACAAAGGAAACTTGGGTGCTAATGCCATTTTGGGCGTTTCGTTGGCTGTAGCAAAAGCAGCTGCCAATGAATTAGGATTGCCTTTGTATCGTTATATTGGAGGAGTTTCGGCAAATACCTTGCCTGTACCTATGATGAACATAATAAATGGTGGTTCGCATAGTGATGCTCCTATTGCTTTTCAAGAATTTATGATTATGCCTGTAAGCGCAACGTCGTTTACTCATGCGATGCAAATGGGAACCGAAATTTTTCATAATTTGAAAAAAGTGTTACACGACAGACATTTGTCTACCGCTGTTGGAGATGAAGGAGGTTTTGCACCAAACTTAGCAGGAGGAACAGAAGATGCGCTAGACTCTATAAAATTGGCTGTAGAAAAAGCAGGATACACTTTTGGTGCCGATGTTAAAATTGCTTTAGATTGTGCAGCATCAGAATTTTATGTAGATGGAAAATACGATTATACCAAGTTTGAAGGCGATAAAGGAAAAGTAAGAAGTTCTGAAGAGCAAGCGAGTTATTTGGCAGAATTGGCAGCAAAATATCCTATAGTTTCTATAGAAGATGGTATGTATGAAGATGATTGGGAAGGTTGGAAATTACTCACAGATAAAATTGGAGATAAAGTACAACTCGTGGGTGATGATTTGTTTGTAACCAACGTACAAAGACTTGCTACAGGTATTGAAAAAGGAATTGCCAATTCGATTTTGGTAAAAGTAAATCAAATAGGTACATTAACCGAAACTATTGCTGCAGTAAATATGGCACACAACGCAGGTTATACATCGGTTATGAGTCACCGTTCTGGAGAAACAGAAGACAATACCATTGCAGATTTGGCTGTAGCATTAAACTGCGGACAAATAAAAACCGGTTCTGCTTCTCGTAGCGATCGTATGGCAAAATACAACCAACTTCTTAGAATTGAAGAAGAACTAGGTGATACAGCTTATTTTCCAGGAATAAAAGCATTTAAGCAGAAATAGTATAGTTATTGGTAATTCATTAAAATTATTTATTTTTTTAAAGTAATAACAAGTTAATTAATAGTATTCACATTTAAAATATTGTTTTAAGTTAAGCTGTTTTAAAAGATTAAAATTCGATAACACATCTATTTAGTTAAATTTTTGTTACTTAAAATATTGATAAATATTTAATATTTACTGTTATTTATAGCAACCAACACCTAAAAGTTAAAAATCTTTTAGGTGTTTTTTTTATAATTGTGAGATATACCAATAATTGTATATTAATTTAGCAAAATTTAATGAAATATTAACGAAAACAGCGTTATAAATTTTTAATATTTATTTTGAATTGCATAATTTTGTTAAATTATAAATAATTACAACATTCAAGTCATATTATGTCAAAAACAGCAATATTAGAGTTAGATGGCAAAAAAATTGAGCTTCCAGTTATTGTAGGTTCAGAAAATGAAGTAGCTATCGATATTGAGCAATTAAGAGCTCAAACAGGAGCCATAACACTCGATCCAGGGTATAAAAATTCAGGTTCTTGTAAAAGTGAAATTACTTTTTTGGACGGCGAAGAAGGTATTTTACGTTACAGAGGTTACTCTATAGAAGAATTAGCAGACAAGGCAGATTTTTTAGAAGTGTCTTATTTGTTAATTTTTGGAGAACTACCTACTCAAAAGCAACTAGATCAGTTTGAAAATGACATCAGAAAATACACCTTGGTAAGCGAAGAAATGAAAAACATTATCGATGGTTTTCCAAGAACAGCTCACCCAATGGGAGTTCTTTCGTCATTAACAAGTGCTCTTACAGCATTCAACCCTAAGGCTGTGAATCCGCATAACGAAAAAGATATGTACGATGCTGTTTGTAAAACAATGGCAAAATTTATCGTTATTGCAACATGGACGTATAGAAAAACAATGGGCTTCCCATTAAATTACTATGATAACACCAAGGGTTATGTAGAAAACTTTATGCACTTAATGTTTGAATTACCTACTGGGCCTTACAAAACAGACAAAAGAGTTTTAGATGCTTTGGATAAATTATTTATCTTACATGCAGATCACGAGCAAAACTGTTCAACTTCTACAGTTCGTATAGTAGGTTCGTCGCATGCTGGTTTATTTGCATCTATAGCTGCAGGTGTATCGGCTCTTTGGGGGCCACTTCATGGAGGTGCAAACCAAGCTGTTTTAGAAATGCTTGAAGAAATTCATAATAATGGAGGCGATGTTGCAAAATATGTCTTAAAAGCAAAAGACAAAGACGATCCATTCCGATTGATGGGATTTGGGCACAGAGTGTATAAAAATTTCGATCCACGAGCAAAAATCATCAAAAAAGCGGCAGACGATGTGCTTTCTGCATTAGGAGTACAAGATCCGCTTTTGGATATTGCCAAACAATTGGAACAAGTTGCACTAGAAGATGACTATTTCAAATCTAGAAATTTATATCCAAATGTAGATTTTTACTCAGGAATTATTTATAGAGCATTAGGAATTCCTACAGAAATGTTTACCGTATTGTTTGCCATAGGGCGTTTACCAGGTTGGATTGCACAATGGAAAGAAATGCGTATCAACAAAGAACCAATTGGAAGACCAAGACAAGTATACACAGGTTCTCCACTAAGACCTTTTGTTGAAAAAGATAAAAGATAATTTCTTTTAATGAATATTATTAAGTTAAGCTTCTCTTTTTGGAGAAGCTTTCTTATTTTTGTGCAAAGCCAAAAGCTATTTTATGTTAAAATTAAACGTTAAAAACGAAACCTCTCGATTAAAATCTGTAGTATTAGGAACCGCATTAAGTAATGGCCCAACTCCTACAGCCAATGAAGCTTACGATCCCAAATCGCTAGAACATATCTTAGCAGAAACCTATCCTATAGAAAAAGATATGGTTGCCGAAATGGACGCCTTTTATCAAGTATTTAAAAAATATAATGTTGAAGTTTATCGCCCTGAGCTTTTAGAAAACTACAATCAAATTTTTTCTAGAGATATAGGCTTTGTTATAGATGATGTATTTATTAAGGCTAATATTTTGCCCGATAGAGAGAGAGAGCTAGATGCTATTCATTACGTTTTAGAGCAAATAGAACCTTCAAAAATTGTTAGACCGCCACACGAAGTTCATATTGAAGGAGGCGATGTTATGCTTTGGAATGATTATATCTTTATTGGTACTTACAAGGGTTCCGATTATAAAGATTATATTACAGCAAGAACCAACATGGAAGGTGTAGCATACATAAAAAGTTTGTTTCCCAACAAAATTGTTAAAGAGTTCGATTTAGTAAAGTCGAAACTAGAAGCTCGAGACAATGCCTTGCATTTGGATTGTTGTTTCCAGCCTGTTGGTAAAAACAAAGGCATTATTTATAAAAGTGGTTTTCGTGAAGAAGCTGACTATGTGTATTTAGTCAAATTATTTGGCAAAGAGAATCTATTTCATATTACAAGAGACGAAATGTATCATATGAATTCTAATGTGTTTTCTATAGACGAGAATGTTGTCGTATCTGAAAGAAATTTTACAAGGCTTAACAATTGGCTTCGAGAAAATGATTTTATTGTAGAAGAAATTCCTTATGCCGAAATAGCAAAGCAAGAAGGGCTTTTAAGATGTTCAACATTACCTTTAATAAGAGATTAGATTTGTTATAAGTTTTATGTTATGAGTTTTGTAAGTTCTCTTTCTAATATTGATATGTTTTAAGATGAGTAGTTATAGAGATTTAGATATCTATAAAATTGGATTGGAGCTTTTTTATATCGTTCATCCAGCTTCTTTAAAACTTCCTAAATATGAAATGTATGAATTAGGAAGTCAATTAAGGCGTTCATCTGATTCTTTGGTAACGAATATTGTTGAGGGTTATGGAAGAAAAGCTTACAAAGCTGAATTTATCAGATTTTTGACTTTTTCTTGGTCAAGTTGTTTAGAGACAGTAAATCATTTAGAAAAAATTAATCATCTGTATAAAAATATAATTCCTAATAATGAAGAATTGATTGTTAGATACAACGAGTTAAGTTCCAAAATTTTCAATTTTATAAAATACGTAGAACAAAATTGGAAAACATAAAATAATCGATAAGCTAATCAACCTATAACCTAAAAACGTATAACATACAACAAAGTAAAAAATGAATCAAACCACCAACTCTATACTAATGATTCGTCCTGTTTCTTTCAGAATGAACGAACAAACAGCCGTGAACAACTATTATCAAAAAGTATTAGACGAATTAACTCCAGAAACAGTAAATCAAAAGGCTCAAGCAGAATTTGACGCTTTTGTACAAAAATTACAAATGGCAGGTGTTCATGTAGTTGTAGTAGATGACACACTAGAGCCTAATACGCCCGATAGTATTTTTCCAAACAACTGGATATCTTTTCATGAAAATGGCGATGTAGTATTGTACCCCATGTTTGCAGAAAACCGTAGAGCAGAACGCCGAGAAGATATATTGGATATTTTGGAAGAAAAAGGTTTTATTGTTAACGAAATAATGGATTATACCTCGGCAGAAGAAGATAATATTTTTCTAGAAGGTACAGGTAGTATTATTTTAGACAGACAAAATCAAAAAGCTTATTGTGCGCTTTCTCCTAGAGCAGATGAAGAACTTTTTATAGAGTTTTGCGAAGATTTTGAATTTTCTCCAGTAATTTTTGAAGCTTTTCAAACTGTAGATAACCAACGCAAACACATATACCATACCAATGTTATGATGTGTATAGGAGAAACATTTGCTGTAATTTGTGCCGATTGTATAGATGATAAAAAAGAGCGCAAAATGGTGCTAGACAGCCTTAAAGGAGATGAAAAAGAAATTATTCTCATTACAGAAGAGCAAGTAAATAATTTTGCAGGAAATATGCTCGAAGTAAAAGGAAAAGATGAGAGACGATTTTTGATTATGAGTTCATCGGCCTACAAGGTATTAACCAAAAATCAAATTGCGCGAATAGAAGAACATGTTACGATACTCCATGCACCACTAGATATTATTGAAGCCTGCGGTGGTGGAAGTGCTCGATGTATGATGGCTGAAGTTTTTTTGCCAAAAGAAAACTAAAAGCTAAATATCACAAAAGTTGATTAAATACCTCTAATGATAGTTAATACTGCGCTTATTATGTATTGAATTCCAATAGCTATGGTTAAAAAACCTACAATTCTAGAGATTGCTACGATACCAGAAGCTCCTAAATATTTAGCCAAATAATGGGCGCTTCTTAAAATAATAAAAATAAGAGCAGAAACTATTATTATAGCAAAAGATGAGGCAATCATGTTTACAGTATCGTTATGGTCTTGATAAAAAGCAACCAATAATGATATAGATCCTGGGCCAGCAAGCATAGGCATAGCTAGAGGTGTAAGAGCAATTTGATTGCGGTTGTGTATATCTTCTTCAACTTCTTTACTAATACCTTTACGCTTTTTAGGATTTGCATTTAATAACCCAAATCCAGAATTGGTAATCAATAAACCACCTGCAATACGCAATGCAGAAATGGTTATGCCAAAAAACTTTAAAACATATTCTCCCACAAAAAACGCTATCAATAATATTAAACATACATCAATAGCTGTCCAAAGTGATACTCTAGAACGTTCATTTTTGTCGTAATCTTGAGTAAGTCCTACAAAAATAGGTACAGCCCCAATTGGGTTAAGCACCGAAAATAAAGCACCGAGCAAAACAAAAAATGTGTTAAAAAATATGACCATCGTTTTTTTTGCAAAGGTAATATTAATAGTTATCTTTAACCAAACAATAAGAAATTTACTATTAAATAATAATCAATAACAAGTTATACTATCCAATTTTAAAGTGGGTAACCCCAAAATGATTAAATAATCTATGTTATTATGTTACTGCAAACAATAAATTAAAACGTATGAAAACATTAGTATTAGGAGCATCTTCCAATCCTGAAAGATATAGTAATAAAGCTATTTTTAGTTTATTACAACATGGGCATCAAGTAGAAGCAATAGGCAATAAACAAGACGTAGCACATGGTGTCACCATACATAAAGAATTAATACGTGTTCCAGATATTCATACAGTAACGCTTTACTTAAATCCTAAAAATCAAGAAATATATTACGATTACATTGTAACGCTAAACCCCAAAAGAGTAATTTTTAATCCAGGTACCGAAAATCGAGATTTACAAGAATTATTGCGTCAAAATCAAATTCAATTTGAAGAAGCTTGTACATTGGTTTTATTGGCAACGCATCAATACTAAACAGTGTTTTTAAAACCGTGTTACTGCATTTGTAGGCTTACTTATTATTAACAGTCCGAACAAAGTGATCAGGCCGTTTAATAAAATAAGTTCATTGTCAATAACATAATTGCCTAATAAAAGTTTAGAATTTTTAGAAATGTAAAAGCAAATTAACGGAGCAACAATGCAAATTACAGGCACCCATTTTTCTCGTACTGTTCGATTTTTTATAAACAAACCAAAACCATAAAGTCCAAGCAAAGGGCCATAGGTATAACTAGCTACTTTAAAAATCATAGTTACTACCGACTTGTCGTTGAGTGCATTAAAAATAAGTATTACCAAAAACATTAAAAACGAAAAACCCAAATGTACTGCGTGTCTAATGCGTACTAGTTTTTTGTTTTTTTGTTTTAATGCTTGTTCCGAAAGTGTAATGCTACCGTCATTATCACTGTTTTTTTTGTCCATATTTAAAAAATCTACACAAAAAGAGGTTGTTAATGCAGTTAAAGCGCTATCGGTGGTGGCAAATGTAGCAGCGGTAAGCCCTAGTAAAAATACTACCGAAGGTATTATGTTTAATTGGTTAAAAGCTATTTCTGGGAATAACAAATCTGTGCGTTTTGCATCGCCAATTACAGGAATGGCAATACCATTTTTTTCTGCATACAAATACAATAAAGCACCTACACTCAAAAAAAACAAGTTGATAATTACAAATATTCCGGTAAAGGTAAACATGTTTTTTTGTGCCTCAGAAATTGTAGCACAACTTAAGTTTTTTTGCATCAAATCTTGATCTAGCCCAACCATAGCAATCGTTACAAATATGCCTCCTACAATTTGTTTCCAAACATAATTCCCTTTTAAAAAATCTTCATAAAAAAATATTTTAGAATAATTACTATGCTTAATAGCTTCAAAAGCTTGAACAGCACTGTAATCCATACTATCGCATATAAAATAAATGGTTAAAAACACAGAAGTAACCAAGAAAAAAGTTTGTAAAGTATCTGTAATAATAATGGTTTTTAATCCGCCTCTATAGGTATAAGCAAAAATAAGCCCGAGTGAAATAAGAACAGTAAGAGCAAAAGGAATTTCAAACGCATCAAAAACATATTTTTGTAACACCAACACAACCAAATACAATCTAAAAGCAGAACCAATTGTACGGCTTATCAAAAATATAGAAGCAGAGGTTTTATAACTTATTGTGCCTAATCTTTTTTCAATATAGCCATAAATTGAAGTTAGATTCATTCTGTAGTAGAGAGGCAATAATACAGTAGCAATGAGAATAAAACCTATAGCATTGCCCAAAACAAATTGAAAATAACTAAATTGATTTTCGATATTTCCTACATTTCCTGGTACCGAAATAAAAGTAACCCCAGATAAGGCAGTACCTATCATTCCGAAGGCGACCATGTACCATTTTGAATTTTTATTCGCTTTAAAAAAAGTATCATTATCTGTACTTTTTTTACTTACTACATTCGAAATAAAAATAAGAAGTCCAAAATACAGAATAATAATGGTTAATATTACAGTAGGTGTCATACGTGTTATCTAAATTTCTGCTAAAAATACAATAAAATAAATATAGTGAAATACGTAAGCCTACAAATTTATAAATTTGCACTATGGAATTTTCTTCAAAATTACTTGAAAAAGCAGTACAAGAAGTGGCGCAGCTACCAGGTATAGGTAAACGTACAGCATTAAGATTGGTGTTGTATTTGCTAAAACAGCCAGCAGAACAGACCTTGTTTTTAACAGATGCGCTTCAAAATATGCGTAATAATATTAAGTTTTGCACCTCATGCCATACTATTTCAGATTTCGATGTTTGTGAGATATGTAATAACACTTCAAGAAATCATAAAACCATTTGTGTAGTAGAAGATGTAAGAGACGTAATGGCTATAGAAAATACCCAACAATACAAAGGTATTTATCATGTTTTGGGTGGTAAAATTTCGCCTATAGATGGTATCGGGCCTAGCCAACTTACCATTACATCATTAGTAAATAAAGTAAAAAATGACGGTATAGAAGAAGTTATTTTTGCATTAAGTTCTACCATGGAAGGCGATACAACCAATTTTTACATTTATAAACAACTTAAAGATCTTGATGTAAAAACCTCTACAATAGCACGAGGAATCTCGGTTGGAGACGAGCTAGAATATGCCGATGAGGTAACTTTGGGTAGAAGTATTGTGTATCGAATTCCTTTTGAAAATTCATTGAAAAACAGTTGATAATATATTAATACATAGTATTTTTATTTTTGATATTGAAAAACTATCTTTGTTTGCTAATTAAATTGCAATGAATATCCAAAAAATACTATTTTTATTACTATTATTTAGTTGTTTACAATCTTGTGTTTCTACCAAAGACTTAGAGTATTTGCAAGATAAAAACCAAGTAAGTAATGAGGTAGTTACTCCATACAACATCAAGCCTTATCGTTTGCAGTCTCACGATATTATAAGTATTTCAGTAAGAGCTTTAGATCCAAAACTCGTGGCAATTTTTAATACTGATAATTCGGAGCAAAATACAGCTTCGGAACAAAGTTTATACATGAAAGGCTACACAGTAGACGATCATGGTAATATACGAATGCCTATTTTGGGAGAAGTAAATGTTTTGGGGTATACCACCGAAGAGGTAAGAACAAAAGTAGAAGAATTATTACTTAAAGACCATTTCAAAAATAGTGCAGGATTATTTGTTACAGTAAAATTAGGTGGATTTAGGTATACGGTAAATGGCGAAGTAGGAAATCCAGGTACAAAAGTACTGTACCAAGATAAAGTTTCTGTTTTGGAAGCCATAGCAAATTCTGGCGATATTACTATGGTTGGCAATAGAAAAGATGTAAAAATTATTCGTCAATTTCCAAGTAAAGTTGAAACATTTTCGATAGATCTTACAAATAGTAATGCAATCCATTCGCCTGTTTTTTATTTACAACCCAACGATTATATTTACGTAAAACCACTCAAGCAAAAATCATGGGGAACAGGCAAAACAGGTATAGAATCTTTAGGAACTATCATTACAATTTTGTCTTTGGCAACCACCACTTTTTTATTGCTTAAATAAACCTTACTCTTGATGCTAGATATAAAAGACTTTTCATTTTTAGAAAATCAAAACAGTTTCGATTTTAAGGGTTTTCTCCTTAAAACACTTAGTTATTGGAAGTGGTTTGTGCTTGGAGTAACTCTGTGTCTTTTTGTAGCACATCAAGTTAATATTAGAAAACAAAAAATTTACGAACTCGAAACAACAATTGCCGTAAAAGAACAAGACAATCCATTGTTTACTTCCAATACAAGTTTGGTTTTTAATTGGGGAGGCGCTTCAGATCAGGTTCAAAGTATATCAACTACATTAAAGTCGCGTTCGCATAACGAATTGGTAGTAGATAAACTCGATTTTTATATCGATTATTTAGAAGAAAAAGAATATTTTACAGAAGATGTTTACGGATACACGCCATTTGTAGTAAAATTGCAAAAAGATAAAAATCAGTTATATCAAGTACCATTCAAAGTAAAGTTTCTCACAACTTCTACCTATCAAATTACAGCAGATTTTAATAATTTGGAAGTTCCTGTAATAAACTATATCACCAATCAGGTAAATACACAAAAAGTAGCCTCAACTCACTATGAGCAAACATTCAAACTAGGGCAAAATATAAACATTCCGTTTTTGAATGCTACGTTGGAGTTTAGATCTATTCCAGATACCTATGTGGGTAAAGAGTATATTGTACAATTTAATTCGTTTGACAATACAGTATCAAAATACCGCAATGTAAGAGTTGCTATAGATGAAAAAGCAGCGTCTATATTGAAGCTGTCTATGGACGGAACCAACAAAAAACGCATCGTAGATTATCTAAACGCAACGGTAAATATGTTAATAAAAAGGCAACTAGATGCCAAGAATTTATTTGCAGACAATACAGTAAAATTTATCGATACTACTTTAACGTTGATGGAAAAAAACCTCAAAGATGCCAACAACGAGTTAAAGAATTTCAATAGAAATAAAGACTTTATTGAAATCGAAAAAGGTGGAGAAGGAATTCAGTCTGAAATAAAAGAACTTGATGTTTTAAATGACGAAATTAACCGAAAAGTTAATTATTATAACACCTTACGTAATTATCTATTAAGTAGTAATGACTACTCAAAACTTCCTGCGCCAGCAGTGGCAGGAATTGATGATCCAAATATTGTGATGAATGTTTCCAATATTATTGATTTATCTGTTCAACGATCAGAAATGGCATACTCGGTAAAAAGTAAGGTCATGTTTGAAGATGTCGATAACAAAATATCTGCATTAAAGAGAGTGTTATTAGAAAATATTGCTACAGCAAAAAATGCGATACAGTTTGATTCTAGACTTGTAAGAACCAAAATAAATAAGGCAGAATCCAAAATAAGTACTCTTCCGCAAGACAAGCAAGAATATTTTCAAATAATGCGTAAATACGATTTAAGTAGCACAATTTACGAAACCTATTTGCAAAAACGAAGTGAGGCTTTAATTGTAAAAGCTGCTAACTTATCGGATATTCAATTTATTGATCCAGCAAAAGATATAGGTGGCGGACTTATAGGGCCAAAAACGAGTGTAAACTATGTAATGGCAATATTTGTAGGACTTTTTATACCGCTATTGGTAGTGTTCATAATATTTTTTATTAATAATTCTATTCAAAATACAGACGATATAGCCAAACAAACCAACATTCCAATAATAGGAATTGTCGGCACAAAAAAATCAGAAGGTAATTTAGCAGTATTTGAAAAACCAAAATCTGCTTTATCTGAATCATTTAGAGCTATTCGGTCTTCATTACAGTTTTTATACAAAAAACAGCAACAACAAGGCGGAAGAACACTTATGCTTACTTCATCTGTAAGTGGAGAAGGCAAAACATTTTGTTCTATGAATATTGCAACAGTATTTGCCATGAGCGATAAAAAAACAGTTGTAATAGGTTTAGATATGCGCAAACCTAAACTGTTTGACGATTTTGGAGTAAATAACAATTTTGGTGTTGTAAACTACTTAATAGGTCAGAAAAAATTGTCTGAAATTGTACAAAAAACCCAAGTACCCAACTTAGATGTGATTACTTCGGGGCCTATACCTCCCAATCCTTCAGAACTCATTATGAGTGAAGCGATGAAAGATTTAATGGAAGAATTAAAACAAACATACGATTACATTATTCTCGATACACCTCCAGTCGGTTTGGTTACAGATGCTGTGGAACTTTCACAATATTCTGATGTAACATTATATATTACGAGACAGAACTTTACAAAGAAAGAAATGATACATGTTTTAAACACTCGTGTACAAAGAGGCGAGCTAAATAATGTGAGTATCGTATTGAATGGTTACGAAAACAAAGCTCGATATGGTGCAGGATATGGTTATGGATACGGCTACGGATATGGTGCTTATGCAAATGGATATCATGAAGAAGATAAACAAGAAAATCTAATAACTTCTACCATTAAAAAATTTAAAAATAGATTTAATAAAAAGTAAATTGAGAAAAATTGTAATTACAGGCGGTGCAGGATTTATTGGGTCTAACTTATGCGATTTTTTTACCGCAAAAGGAGACCAAGTAGTATGTCTTGATAATTTTTCTACAGGATATAGACACAATATCGCTCATTTATTATCCAACCCAAATTTTACTCTAGTAGAAGGAGATATACGAAATTTAGACGTGTGTAAGCAAGCCCTTCAAGGCGCTACACATGTATTGCATCAAGCAGCATTAGGTTCTGTACCAAGATCCATCATAGATCCTATTACAACCAATGAAGTAAATATTTCTGGTTTTTTAAATATGCTTGTTGCCACTCGAGATGCAGGTATAAAAAGGTTTGTTTATGCAGCAAGTTCATCTACCTACGGAGATTTAGAAAGTTTGCCCAAAGTAGAACACCAAATAGGAAAACCATTGTCTCCCTATGCTATAACCAAATATGTAAATGAATTGTATGCCGAAAATTTTAGTAAACTCTATGGTTTAGAAACAATAGGTTTACGCTATTTTAATGTTTTTGGCAGAAAACAAGATCCAAATAGTGTTTACGCAGCGGTAATTCCAAAATTTGTCCAGCAACTTATCCATAAACAAGCACCTATAATTAATGGAGATGGAACTTTTTCTAGAGATTTTACTTATATAGATAATGTTTTGCAAATGAATGAACTAGCGTTGTCTGTTAAAAATGAAGAAGCACTAAATACAGTATACAATACAGCCTATGGCGAAAACACTTCTTTAAATACAATGGTTACCGTATTAAAAGAATTATTAGTCCAATTTGATCCAACGATTCAAGAAGTAGAAATTAGTTATGGGCCACAACGCATTGGCGATATTCCACATTCGTTAGCAAGTATAGACAAAGCAAAAAAATTACTCAATTACAACCCTCACTATTCATTTGTAGCAGGAATAAAAGAAGCTGTACAATGGTATTGGGAAAATTTAAAAGATAAATAAAAATGAAAATCAATTCTATCTGTTGTATAGGAGCAGGTTATGTAGGCGGGCCTACTATGGCAGTTATAGCACAAAAATGTCCAAACATAAAGGTTACTGTAGTCGATTTAAATCAAGAACGTATTGATAAATGGAACGATGCAAATACTCAAAATATACCCGTATACGAACCAGGCTTACCCGAAGTAGTACAAGAGGCACGAGGTAGAAATTTATTTTTCTCTACCGAAGTAGATAAGGCTATAGAAGAAGCACAACTTATATTTATATCTGTAAATACCCCTACAAAAACGTACGGTTCTGGTAAAGGTATGGCAGCCGACTTGAAATATATAGAATTGTGTGCCAGACAAATAGCTCGTGTGGCCACAACAGATAAGATTGTAGTTGAAAAATCTACTCTACCTGTAAGAACAGCCGAAGCTTTAAAAAGTATATTGCATAATACAGGTAACGGTGTACAATTTCAAATATTATCCAACCCAGAGTTTTTAGCAGAAGGAACCGCAGTACAAGATTTATTAAACCCAGACAGAGTATTAATAGGAGGCGATACAACACCCGAAGGTCAAAAAGCTATTCAATCTTTGGTAGATATTTATGCCCATTGGGTTTCTCGTGAAAAAATACTTACTACAAATGTTTGGTCATCAGAGTTGTCCAAACTTACGGCCAATGCTTTTTTAGCCCAAAGAGTTTCTTCTATAAATGCTATTTCCGAGCTTTGCGAAAAAACAGGAGCAAATGTAAGCGAGGTTGCCAAAGCTATTGGAATGGATAGTAGAATAGGAAATAAGTTTCTTAAAGCCTCAGTAGGTTTTGGTGGATCTTGTTTTCAAAAAGATATTTTAAATTTGGTATACATAGCAAAATCTTATGGTTTGCATGAAGTTGCCGAATACTGGGAACAAGTCATCATTATGAATGATCATCAAAAAAGAAGATTCTCAAAAAATATTGTGTCTACATTATACAATACCGTTTCGGGTAAAAAAATCACGTTTTTGGGTTGGGCTTTCAAAAAAGATACCAACGATACCAGAGAATCTGCCGCTATTTATATCGCAGATGATTTGCTTAATGAACAAGCACTAATTTCGGTATACGACCCCAAAGTATCTTCGGCTCAAGTGCAATATGATTTGAATTATTTGCAAACTCGATCAGAACAAACGAATGCAACTTTAGTACAATCGCATACCAATGTGTATGAAGCTTGTAAAGACGCTCATGCTATTGCAGTACTTACCGAATGGGACGAATTTAAAACATACGATTGGCAAAAAATTTACGATACTATGTTGAAGCCTGCTTTTATTTTTGATGGCAGAAATTTGTTAAACAGTGAAATGTTAGAAAAAATAGGTTTTAAATACCAAAGCATAGGATCTTAAGTATGGAATATAAAATAGGAATAATAGGGCTCGGATATGTAGGCTTACCTCTAGCAAGGTTATTGGCTACAAAATATTCAGTAGTGGGGTTTGATATTAATCAGCATAGAATAGAGCAATTACAAAAAGGTATAGATGAGACTTTGGAAATAAATACCGAAGAACTTCAACAAGTATTAAGTAGTACACCAAATCAAAAAGGTTTGTATTGCAGTTGTTCTGTAAATGATTTAGCAAATTGTAACTTTTATATTGTTACAGTACCTACACCCGTTGATAAAAATAATAGACCCGATTTTACACCGTTGTACAAAGCAAGCGAAACCGTTGCCAAAGTGCTTAAAAAAGGAGATATTGTAGTATATGAATCTACAGTATATCCAGGTGCTACAGAAGAAGAGTGTGTACCTGTATTAGAAAAAAACAGCAATCTTAAATTCAACATAGATTTTTTTGTAGGTTACTCTCCTGAGAGAATTAATCCTGGAGATAAAGAACATACCGTAGAGAAAATTTTGAAAATAACTTCAGGTTCTACTCCCGAAGTAGCAAATATTGTAAATTCTCTTTATCAGTCAGTAATTACAGCAGGTACGCATTTAGCACCTTCTATAAAAGTAGCCGAAGCTGCTAAAGTCATTGAAAATTCACAAAGAGATATTAATATTGCCTTTGTAAATGAGCTTGCCAAAATATTTAATATATTAAATATAGATACAAACGCAGTATTAGAAGCTGCGGGAACCAAATGGAATTTTTTAAAGTTTAAACCAGGTTTAGTAGGCGGGCATTGCATAGGGGTAGACCCTTATTATTTGGCTCAAAAAGCTCAAGAAGTGGGGTATCATCCTGAAATTATTTTAGCAGGAAGAAAGCTCAATGATAGTATGGGAGAATATATAGCTTCTAGAGTTGTAAAACTGATGATAAAAAAAGAAATCCCTGTTAATAAAGCTTCGGTTCTTATTTTAGGAATTACGTTTAAAGAAAATTGTCCAGATGTACGCAACACCAAAATTGTAGATGTAGTTCATGCATTTAGAGAATATGGTATTAACATCACTATTTACGATCCTTGGGCAAATCCAAGCGAAGTGAAACACGAATACAATTTGGAAACTACCCAAAATGTTCCTCAAGAAAAATTTGATGCTATAGTATTAGCAGTAGCACACAATCAATTCAAATCATTAGATTTGCAAAGTATAAAAAAAGAAAAATCAGTAGTTTACGATGTAAAAGGAGTTTTAACCGAAAACGTAGACGGAAAATTATAAACAATATTTCTAATGAAAAAAATACTTATTACTGGAGGAGCAGGATTTATAGGTTCGCACGTGGTGCGAAGAATGGTAACTCAATATCCAAATTATCACATTTATAATTTAGATGCTTTAACCTATGCAGGAAATTTAGAAAATATTTCCGATATACAGCATTTACCCAATTATACTTTTTTAAAAGCCGATATCACAGATGAAGCCACAATAAATCAATTATTTGAAGAGTATAAATTTGATGGCGTAATACATTTGGCAGCCGAGTCGCATGTAGATCGCTCCATTACAGACCCATTAGCATTTGTAAAAACCAATGTTATTGGTACAATGAACTTGCTTAATGCAGCCAAAAACATATGGAAAGAAGATTACAACGAAAAACGATTCTACCATGTTTCTACCGATGAGGTATATGGAACATTAGGGCAAACAGGGTTGTTTACAGAAACTACGCCATACGATCCAAATTCACCATATTCTGCTTCCAAAGCGAGTTCAGATCATTTTGTAAGAGCTTATGGAGAAACGTATGGTTTACCTTATGTGCTTACTAATTGTTCAAATAATTATGGGCCTTATCATTTTCCAGAAAAATTAATACCATTATTTATTAATAATATCATCAACAACAAGCCTTTACCTGTTTATGGCGACGGAAAATATACACGTGATTGGTTGTTTGTAGAAGACCATGCTCGTGCTATCGATTTAGTGTTTCATAAAGGAAAAAATCATGAAACGTATAATATAGGAGGTTTTAATGAATGGCAAAATATTGATTTAGTAAAATTACTTTGTAAACAAATGGATACAAAGTTAGGCAGACCCGAAGGTACATCAGAACAACTTATAACGTATGTAAAAGATAGACCAGGTCACGATTTGCGTTATGCTATAGATGCTACCAAAATAAATAAAGAGTTAGGTTGGGAACCTTCGGTAACCTTTGAACAAGGACTAGATAAAACGATAGATTGGTATTTAAATAACGAAGAATGGCTTAAAAATGTAACCTCTGGAGAATACCAAAAATATTACGAAAAGCAATATAAATAATCATTATTTCTAATAAATGATACCCTTTAATAAGCCCTATCTTACAGGAAAAGAAACCGATTATATAAAACAAGCTGTTCAGTCTGGAAAAATTTCTGGTAATGGAATGTTTACCAAAAAGTGCCAAGATTTTTTTGAACAAGAATATGGTTTTAAAAAAGCATTATTGACTACATCGTGTACAGATGCTTTAGAAATGTGTGCTATTTTAGCAAATATTAAAGAGGGAGACGAAGTCATTGTTCCTAGCTTTACTTTTGTGTCTAGTGCCATCGCTTTTGTAAGGCAAGGAGCAAAAATAGTTTTTGCCGATTCTTATTCTAATAACCCAAATATCGATGCCGATATTGTAGAAAGCCTTATCACAAATAAAACAAAAGCTATTGTAGTAGTACATTATGCAGGTGTAGCTTGCAATATGGAAAAAATTATGCAAATAGCTTCGCAATATAATTTATTGGTTATAGAAGATGCAGCTCAAGCCATAGATAGTTACTTTACGTTTTCAAACGGAGAAAAAAAAGCATTGGGAAGTATAGGGCATTTAGGAGCTTTCTCATTTCACGAAACCAAAAATATAATTTCTGGCGAAGGCGGTATGCTTACCATAAACGATGAAAGATTTATACATAGAGCCGAGATTATATGGGAAAAAGGTACCAACAGAGCCGAATTTTTTAGAGGAGAAGTCAATAAATACGGTTGGGTAGACACAGGATCTTCTTTTTTACCTTCAGAAGTGATAGCTGCTTTTTTGTGGGCACAAATTGAAAATTTAGATGCAATACAAGCCAAGCGAAAACAGCTTTGGAAAACTTACTACAAATTACTAGCAACGCAAGAAAAGTACAAAAATGCTTTACCTAATTTACCTGAATACGCATCTAATAATGCACATATGTTTTATTTGGTATTGCCTTCTGTAGAAGAAAGAACCCAAGTTATTGAGAAATTAAAAAATGAAGGGTTTCATGCTGTATTTCACTATATTTCTTTACATTCTAGCCCATACTACATTGGTAAACACGATGGTAGAGAACTTGTAAATGCAGATAAGTTTACACAATGTTTGGTTCGACTTCCTTTATTTTACGAATTGAATGAAACAGATATAGAAAGATTGGTTTTGAGTTTAGGGTAGCTAAGTTTATAAGCTATTTTTTAAGTTTAGAGCTTAATATGCAACATCAATCATTCACTCAACTCAAATAGAAGCAAAACGAATGTGCTGTTTACGGTATACTTATGTAACCTTGTACATATCTTATCTATACTTCTAGCATACACTAAGCATACACTAACGATACACTAACAATACACTAGGCATACATTAACCGACTATTTTTTGCCTTTAAATTGATAAATATGTTAAAATATACTGCTAAGAATCATAGCATACAACTTATTAGTTTATTTGTAGTTTAAAAACGATATAAAATAAATCTAATTTAGAGTTTTATTATTGTGGTATTTGGTTATTGTTTAGTACTTTCGGGGCTTTAATTGTTAATAACTTAGGTTTGTAACAAAATAATTGCATACATTAATATTTTGTAATATGTATTTGGTTTTAAAAGTTAAGTCAGAAAAATAATATATGAAAAAGAAATTACTTTCTGATTCTTTTATCTATGGTTTGCCAGGAATAATAGGTAAACTAATAAGTGTTATTACATTACCAATATATTCAAATGTACTTTCAAAAGCAGATTTTGGCTTTTTAGGTTTTTACAATTCATCATTTTATCTATTATTGGTAATATTTCAGTTTGGGCTGGATAATGCATCGATGCGATTTTTTTTTGACGAAAACAACAAAAATAAGAAGGCTGTAATCATGAATTGGATACTCTTTCAATTTATAATTACCTTAATTTTTGGACTTCTCTTTTACATATTTAATGGTCTTTTTATAGATAAATTATATTCATTATATCAATTCAATGTGAATTTTTTTATCGTTTATTTTTTAGTATTAATTAGCTATATATTGCCTAGTATTATTGAGGTTTATTTTAGAATACAGCAAAAAGCTATTCATGCTTTTACATTTGCAATAGTATTAACAATTATAAATGTTAGCTCAACTTATTATTTTATTGTTTTAGAATCAAAAGGATATATGGGTTTTATATATGGTCAATTACTTTCATATTCTATATGCAGTCTATTGTCTATACTATTGCTTTATAAAAGAATAAGTTTTCAGCAATTTAACTTTGGTTTGCTTAAAAAGATGCTTAAATATTCTGCTCCAATTGTTCCCTCAACATTTATGTCAATTGGAATAAGTTGGTTAGCAAATTACGCTATAATAATATCAAATTATGGCATAGAAGAAACTGGAATATATCAAATGGCTAATACATTAGCAGCAGTCATAAACTTAATTACATCTGCATTTTTACAAGCATATATTCCATTTAGTTTTTCAATTATGACTAAAGAGAACTCTAAAACCGAGTATTCAAAAATATTAAATATATATATACTATTAATGTGTTTTGTAATATTGGGTTATAGTATTTTTTCATACGATATTTTAGCAATATTTATCAACAAAAAGTTCAAAGAGTCTTCTGTAGTAATAATTTTTATAGTTTATTATTATTTTATTGCTTCATTACCTACAATAATAAATATTGGTAATACAATAAAAATGAATACAACAGCATATACAAAATCTATGACAGTTTACACTCTAATTACATCGGTGCTGTTTTTTGTATTAATACCAAAACTTGGTGCTGTAGGTGCATCTATAAGCATGATTGTAGGTCAAGTATTTAACTTAATGATTACATATTACTACTCACAAAAAAATTATCCAATTCAATATAACATCTTAAAAAACTTTATAGTAATACTATTTTCTGTATTGCTAAGTATTGTTTTTTATTTTTTATTTAAAGATTTAACATTTAGCTATTATATGTTTTTTGTAAAAATAATTGGTTATGTAATTATTGGAATTTTTATTTTATATTTAAACAAAAAAACAATAAAAGGAATATGATAGAAGAGAGATTTAGTAATAAAACTATTTTTATTACAGGAGTGTGTGGTTCTATAGGTGCTGAACTATTAAAACAAATAAGTTTAAGTAAACCAAAGAAAATAATAGGAATAGATAATAATGAAAGTGCATTGTTCTTTTTAAAAAATGAATACACTAATTATGATAATGTAGTATTGCTACATTGTGATATTTTAAATAAAAATAGGCTTGAAAAACTATTGATCAATGTAGACTATGTATTGCATACGGCAGCAAAAAAGCATGTTATAATTAGCGAAGAAAACCCAATTGAAACAGTAAACACTAATATTATTGGACTTCAAAACTTAATAGATTCATCGATACATAACAAAGTAAAACGGTTTATTTTTACTTCTTCAGACAAAGCTGTTGGTCCTACAAATGTTATGGGAGCTACTAAACTTATAGGTGAAAGACAAATTATTGAAGCAAGTGAAAATAATTGCGATACAATTTTTGCAATAACTAGATTTGGCAATGTTTTAGGTTCTAATGGTTCTGTAATACCAATATTTAAAAAACAAATTGAAGCCAATTTAGATTTAACTTTGACACACAAAGATATGTCTAGGTTTATTATGACTAATAAACAAGCTGTAGATTTAGTAATAGAATCTTTATTCTTAGCAAAAGGGGGTGAAGTTTTTGTAACCAAAATGAATGTTTTAAAAATAGCTGATTTAGCAAAAGCAATGATTGAGTTGTCAAATAAAAATTTAAGTATTGTTTCTATCGGAACAAAGAAAGGAGAAAAATTGTATGAAGAACTTAGTTCTGTTGAAGAGGCTAATAAAACATTAGAAATTGAAAACTTTTTTGTCATAGTAAATACACCTCATGAAAATTCAAAATACTCTGAAAATCAAAAAACAACTAATAAAGTTTATGTTAGCAATAATGAACAAGAAATGACAATTGGTGAAATAAAAGATTTTTTAGTTAACAATCAATTACTATAAATAATGTTTACATTTTCAATATTTACACCTACATACAACAGAAAACATACCTTACATAGAGCCTATAATACACTATGCAATCAAACATACAAAGATTTTGAATGGATAATAATTGACGATGGAAGTATTGATGGAACACAAGATTTGGTAAGTTTATGGATTAAAGAAAATAAATTCAAGATAAGTTATTACTATCAAACAAATCAAGGAAAACACATTGCATATAATCATTATTCTAAGTATGCAAATGGAAAATACTTTATTAGTATTGATAGTGATGATGCTGCTAAAGATAACTGGCTAGAAAGAAATTTATTTCATTTAAATCAACTAGAAATTGAAGGTAAAAATAATTTTTGGGGTATCTACTGTTTAGCGGAAGATCAAAACGGAAATTTAATAGGCAATAAGTTTAAAAAAGATATTTTAGACGGGAATTGGGTTGAAATAATGTTAGATAATATGCAAGGAGATAAAGGTTATTCTATAAAAATGGATGTTTTTAAAGAATTTCCTTTTCCAGAAGATGTAAAAAATGTTTACCTACCCGAAAGTTATTTTTTTCATGCTATGTCTTCAAAATATAATGTAAGATGTGTAAACGAAAGACTTATAGTGCCTTGGGTTGATGAACGAGAAGATCACTTGTCTAATGAATTGTTAAAAAGAAGAAACTTAAAAGGATTGTCTTACGGCTGTTTAGGCTTTTTAAAATACAGCATGAGGTATTTTTTTAAATTTCCAAAAGAATATATAATAAAATCTATTTACTATGTTAATATATCATTTCTTATAAAAAAGAAATTTACTAGCCAAATAAAAGAAATAGAAAGCTTTTGGGGCATAGTTTTGTGGTTTTTTTCAATTCCTGCAGGTTATATATTAAGCGTTTTTAAACAAAAAAAATATGATTAAGCAAAATCCAATATATTTTAGCGGATTAAATGGAATACGTGCTATTGCAGCACTAGGAGTTGTTGTTCATCATATTACAGGGAATTTAGCAAAGTTTAATTTAAACCCCAATGTACTAGGCACTAATCTAGATGGAACCCCAAAAGGATACCTTCTAGGAGGGCATGGAGTAACTATTTTTTTTGTACTTAGCGGGTTTTTGATAACCTATTTGTTGCTTAAAGAAGCAAAACTTGGACAAATCAATATTAAAAAATTTTATTATAGACGACTACTTAGAATATGGCCATTATATTATACTTATATTTTATTATGCATAATTGCAATGCTTTATTATAGAGAAGCATTTAGTTCTAAACAGTTGAATTATTATTTATTTTTTACAGCTAATATACCATTTATTTATGGCTTTACTATCGAATTGCTAAATCATTACTGGTCATTAGGTGTTGAAGAACAATTTTATTTTTTTTGGCCATGGCTCGTCAAAAAATCTAAAAATTATTTACTAAAAGTTTTAATAGCACTAGTAATTATTTTAGTTGCTGTGCGATGGATAATACACTTTTATACCCCAAATACAATACTAGAAACTATACTTCATGTAACAAGATTTCATTGTATGATGATTGGCGCTATAGGAGCAATATTACTAGAAAGCAATTATTTATTATTTATAAAATTTTTTGACAACAAGATAGCACAATTGATAGCTTGGATTATTTTGTTTACTGTCATTATCAACCAGTTTCATATTGCATCTATTATAGACGTAGAAATAATTAGTATAGTAGCATTAGCAATAATTGTAGGACAAATTAATATAAAAAATAGAATAATTAATTTAGAATTAAAAGTTTTAAACTTTTTAGGCAAAATATCGTACGGAATCTATGTAATACACATATTAATTATATACCTGTTTTCTAAAATTTATACTAGTATTTCCATTTCGAATAATTTGAATTATTTGAATTATTTGATAATATATACAAGTATTATTTTATTAACGATTTTGTTTTCATGGCTATCTTTTGAATATTTTGAAAAATATTTTTTAAGATTCAAAAAAAAATTTGAAATAATAAAAAGCTCAAATTCAAAATAGAGTATATGGTTTATAAATTAAAATTTATTAAAGCTCAAAATGTTTGGTTTAACAGCAAGACCACTATAGATAAAAATGCGGATATTGTTTTTTATAACCAATCAGACTTGAATATAAATAAGAAATTTAATGTAAAACCATTTGTAACATTACTTGTTGAACTCAATTTAGATGAAAATAATATTTTTGAACGGTTTGCAAAAAGTGTTAGGTATGAAATAAATAGAGCTATACAAAAAGATAATTTAACTATTAATTATTATTATAAAGAATTTAGTGAAACCGTTTTACAACAATTTATAAATTGTTACAATGATTTTGCTGTTGAAAGAGAAAAAGAAAAAATATCTGGAATAGAATTTGAATATTATTATAAAAACAATCAATTAGCCATAACAACTATATCTAGTAATACAGATATATTGATATGGCACACCTATATTATAGCAGAAGAAACAGCAAGATTAAAAACATCAAATTCAATATTTTTAAACCAATCAAACGAAACAAAAAATTTAATAGGCAGAGCCAATAAATTGCTTCATTGGAAGGATATTTTATTTTTTAAAAACCTTAATTTAAAATACTATGATTTTGGAGGATGGTATGTAGGTAATGACGATAAAAAATTAGTAGGGATTAATAAATTTAAAGAATCATTTGGAGGCTATAAAGCTACAAGTTATAATTATGTGAAATTAGTAAGTATAAAAGGGAAACTCTTCTATTTGTTGTTACTAATAAAAAAAGTACTAAAAAAATGATGCCAAAAATACCTTTATTTCTTACCATAGATACAGAAGAAGACAATAGTTGGATAAAACCCACTAATGCAAAAACACATAATGTAGAAAATCTATATAGATTTCAGTTGCTGTGCGAAAAATATAACATAAAGCCTATATACCTTGTGAACTATTTAGCGGCTTCTAATAAAAAGTTTCAAGAATTTATAAATATTCATAAAACCAATTTAGAAATAGGCTTACACTTACACGCTTGGAATACACCTCCAAAATTTGATTTAACGGCTAACGATTTGTACTATCAGCCCTACTTATTTGAATATCCAAAAGAAATAATTGATAAAAAAATAGATTTTACAATAAAATTATTACAAGATACTTTTCAAACAGATATTGTTTCACATAGAGGAGGTAGATATGGAATATCTGAACAAATATTTGAATCGCTTGCAAAACAAGGTATTAAAATAGATTGTAGTGTAGTACCAGGCTTTAATTGGACAAATTCTCTTGGAGACCCACTTAAAAAAGGAGGCGTAGATTTTACAAATTATCCACAAGATATTTATGAAATTTATCCAAATATTATAGAAATTCCTGTTACTACATATATTCCAAAATTAATTTTAAATTCATTTTCAGATAATTTCATATTAAAAAGAGCATTAAACAAACTATGCAATAAAAAGAAATTAATATTAAGATCGTCTTTGAACAATATTAGTGATTTAAAAAAAATTATTGATGTAAAATTAGAATCTAATGCTGAGCACCTTGACTATATAATTCATTCGTCAGAGTTGGTAAAAGGGACTAGTAGTATCATAAAAAACGAGCAAGAAGAAGCATTGTTTTACAAAAATCTAGAAGAGTTTTTTATATATGTTTCAACTAAAAACATACAATCTATTACTTTTAAAGACTATTTAAAAGACAAATGAAGCCAGTAATTATTCATTTTATTGATACTTTAGGGCGTGGTGGAGCAGAAAAGCTACTAGTAAACACAGTTAATCTTTTAGGAAATGATTTTGAGAATATTGTAGTATATCTTAATGCACCGCATGATTTAAAAAACAGTATAACAAACGCTAAAGTAATTTGCTTAGAAGAGCCTTTTTCTTGGAAATCGTTTTTTAAAATTACAAGTAAGCTACAACATATTATTAAAGAAAATAAAGTTAGTATTATACATAGTCATTCCTATTGGACTAATCTTATTTCTAGATTACTAAATTGCCCCAACGTTATAAAAGTTCAAAGTTATCATAATGCAATTTATGATACAATGTGGGATAATAAAAAAGTAAAATTGTTGGCATATATTGATAGATTGTTATACAAAAAAAAGCACATAGTAATTTGTGTTTCAAATTATGTAAAATCTATAGTAGAAGACAAATTAAAAATAAAGAATACAATTGTATTAAAAAATTTTATTGTTTCTAATAAACAAACTGAAAAACAAACTGAAATTACTGATACATTAAGAATAGTATCTATAGGAAACATAAAAAAAGAAAAAAACTATGATTTAGTAATAGAGGCTTTTCAGAAAGAATTACATAAAGATAATTTAATATTTCATATTTACGGATCTGGAAACTTATTAGAAACTTATCAAAATAGAGTAAAAGAACTAAAAATAAAAAATTTAGTTTTTATGGGTTCTACAAGCAATGTTGAAAGAGTAATGCAAAATTACAATTTGTATTGTATGACTTCAACCTCTGAAGCTTGTCCTCTTTCTCCACTAGAAGCTCTACAAGCAGGATTGCCGTTGTTGTTGTCAGATGTTCAGCCACTTAAAGAAATAGCCGAAGATAATGCGCTTTATTTTAGATCGGGAGATGTAAATAGTTTTATTGCAAAAATTAGAAATATTCATAAAGAGCTAGTGCCATTAAATAATAATAAAATTGAAAATATATTGAAGAGATATTCGCAAGAGCAATACATAAAAAATATAAAAGAAATTTACAAAAAATCTTTAGTTAAATGATGAAAAAAGATGAAGTATTGTATCTAAGCTATACAGGAATGATGGAGCCTCTAGGAGAATCTCAAGTGTTATCTTATTTATTTGGCTTAAGCAATTTTTATAATTTTACAATTATTTCTTTTGAGCGCAAAGTAGATATAGAAAATAATAACAAAGTAAATCAATTTAAAAACAAATTATCAAGCCATAATATAGACTGGTTATTTTTTGAATACAAGTTTGGAGGTAAATATTATTTTCAAAATTTGTATAAAATGTATAGTGAATCAAAAAAAATAGTACAATTAAACAACATAAAACTAATACACGCAAGAGGATATTTGCCCTATGTTGTGTCTTATTTATTGAAACGTAAACTTAATACTTTTAAAAATATTTTTGACACAAGAGGCTTTTGGTTTGATGAAAAAGTAGATGTAGGCGAATGGAAAAAGAGTGGGTTTTTTTATAAATTTTCAAAAACATTAGAAAGCAAGCTATACTTAAATGCAGATGCTGTAGTAATGCTTTCTAAAAAAAGTATTTCTTTAATAAAAAGCAATAAAGTATTTAAAAATGGAAATAATATAACTAATATTCATTATATTCCTACTTGTACAGATTTGAATAAATTTTCCTTTAGTAAATCTACAAATAATAGTAAGCCTTTTATTGGATATGTAGGAAACGCAGTTGGTTGGTACGATTTTGATAAAACAGCGAAAATTCTTGTGCAAATTTCTAAATTTTTAGATTTTAATCTTGTTATTTACAATGCAGACCAGCATCAATTAATTAGTAAAAAGCTACTAGAACACGGATTTAATAAAGAATACAATTTAAAAAAAGTAAACCATTCAGAAATAGCTAAAGAAATAGCAAAAATGGATATTTCTATATTTTTTATAAAACCTTTGTTTTCAAAAAATGCCTCAGCAGCCACTAAACTCGGAGAATTAATGTCTTGTGGTGTTCCTGTAATTACTAATTCTAATGTTGGCGACCATGAAGAATTAATAAATAGCTACAACACAGGAATAATTGTAGACATTGATGAAGAGATAGAATTAGAGCATTTACAAAATAAAGTTAAATATCTATTAAGCAATGAGGTTAGACAAAATTGTAGAAAATTAGCAGAAGATGTTTTTTCGCTAGAAAAAGGAATAGAGAAATATCTAGAAATTTATACAAGCTTGCTTTAATGAAAATTCTTTTTTTTACAAAATACTCACGTAATGGTGCAAGTTCTCGATTAAGAACCATGCAGTATATACCCTATTTTGAAAAAAATGGTTACAAATGTACTGTAAAACCACTCTTTGACGATGAATATTTATATAAATTGTACAACGGAAAACGCTCTTACTATCATGTGTTTAAGTATTACATAAAACGTTTTTTCGATTTAAGAAAAGTCTTTTTTAACGATGTTGTTGTAATAGAATATGAACTTTTTCCATATTTTCCTGCTATTTTTGAATGGTTTTTTAAAATTTTTAAAGTTAAGTATATTGTAGATTACGACGATGCTGTGTTTCATAACTACGATCAAAGTACCAACTTGTTAATAAATAAAACATTAAGCAATAAAATAGACCTTGTAATGAAATACAGTAGTGTCGTTATTGCTGGAAATGATTATTTGGCTCAAAGAGCTCTTAGCGCTGGAGCAAAAATGATAGAGCAAATACCTACAGTAGTCGATATAGATCGTTATATTCAAAAAAGTTACAACAAAGCTACAAATTCAACTATTACAATTGGTTGGATAGGTTCGCCTTCAACGGTTAAATATGTTATATTTTTGTTTCCTGTTTTTTATAAATTAGCAGAAAAATTCAATATTACTATTCACATAATTGGAGCTTATACAACTTATAAAACACAAGATTTCATTCACTATATACCATGGACAGAAGAAACAGAAAAACAAGAAATAGCAAAGTTTGATATAGGAATTATGCCTTTGGAGAATACAAATTGGGAAAAAGGCAAATGCTCGTACAAGCTTATTCAATATATGGCTAGTAAGTTACCTGTAATTGCATCGCCAGTAGGTATGAATAACGAAGTAGTAACACATAATGTAAATGGTTATCTTGCCTCAGATTTTTTAGAATGGGAAAATTATCTAACAAAATTAATATTAGATGATTCCTTACGGATAAACATGGGAGAAGAAGGATACAATAATGTTAAAGAAAATTACAGTTTACATAAAACCTCAAAAAAATATATCAATATTTTAAAAAAAGTAACACATGTTTGATGTAATTATAGTGTTTTTTATTTTTATTTTCGGATTATTGACTCCCCACTTTTTTATTTATGATGATGAGAGAAAGTATTTAAAAAATTTAAGATTGCTATGGCTTGTTCATGTTTTTTTTGGAGTGATGTATTATTTCTTTACTAGAAATGGTGGAGGAGATGCTTGGTTTTACTGGGTATCATCGAGTAAATTTACATTTGACAATTTTTTTGAAACAATATCCAAATTAGAAGGGACAGCTTTTATGGTGGGCTTAAATTCTATATTTACTCAAGTGTTACAATTGGGTTTTTTTGCAAATACTATGATATATACCTATATAGGCTATCTAGGAATAATATTTTTTTATTTGTTTGCAAACAGAACTATTGAGTATAATTTTTTCTTAAAAAAAATACCGTTATTTCCATGGATATTTTTTTTACCCAACTTACATTTCTGGAGTTCAGGGCTGGGTAAAGACTCATTATTGTTTTTTTGCATAGGCGGTTTTTTTTATTCGATGCTAGAATTAAAAAAAAGGTTTATACTGCTTTTATTTGTAATAATTTTATCACTACTAATACGTCCTCATATTACATTATTTTTATTTTTAGGAATTAGTATTTCGTTAGGGTTTGATTATGGTGTTTCAGTTGTTAGAAAAATTATTTTATCATTTTTTTTTATTGGTTTTGGAATAATTATTTTACCAAAAGTTTTGTCTTTTACAAAAATCGAAACGTTATCTGTAAATTCAATTGATTCTAAAACTTCTGCACAAGCAGAATTGCTTACCGACAAAGCGGGTTCGAGTGTAAATGTAAGTTCATATCCGTTGCCCTTAAAAATAGCGACATTTTTGTTTAGACCAACTTTTACAGATATAAACTCATTAAATGCATTATTTGCGGCATTTGAAAATTTATTTTTATTCATATTATTTGTAAAAGCTTTACGAAATAAACCCTTATGGGCTTTTAAAAATTCAGGATTCTTATTAAAAGCAATGCTTATATACTTAATCATTGGATCAATATTGTTCTCTATGTCATTAGGAAATTTAGGTATTATGTTAAGAATGAGAAATATGTTTTTAGCTCCATTTCTTATCTATATGTTACATTCATTATCAATAAGTTTTGTGAGAAAACAAACATCTGTAAAATAGTTAATTATGTGTGGTATAAATGGAATAATCTTAAATAAAAAAGAAGACGAAATAGCTATTAAGCATATTATAGCTACTATGAATAATTCTATTATTCACCGTGGTCCTGATCAAGAGGGAAATTATTTTTGCAACCAACTAGATTACACAGTTGCTATGGGTATGAGAAGGTTGTCTATAATAGATTTGCACACAGGAGAACAACCGATGCATAGCCAAAATAATATGTATTCTATAGTTTTTAATGGAGAGATATATAATTACAAAACACTGCGTTATCATCTAGAAAAAAAAGGATATACATTTACAACGCAGTCTGATACAGAGGTAGTGCTAAAACTGTATGAAGTTTATGGAAAAGATAGTTTTAAAATGCTAGACGGTATGTTTGCTATTAGCATACATGATAAACTAAAACATAAAATTATTATAGCTCGCGATTTTTTTGGAGAAAAACCACTGTATTATTTTTTAGATAATAATTTGTTTTACTGGGCTTCAGAACTTAAATCAATAACAAACATACTACAATACAAACCTTCATTATCCAAGATAGCTTTAAATTTATATTTTCAGCTTACCTATATTCCAGCTCCCTATACCATCTATGAAAACATCTATAAACTAGAACCTAACAGTTGTTTAGAGTTTGACTTAGAAAATTTCACATATAGTTTACATCTTATAGAGCAAGATTTTGAAAAAATTGCTATCGAAAATAAAAAGCAAGCGACCATAAAAACCAAAGAAATGGTTCAAGAAAGTGTTTCTTCAAGATCTATTGCAGATGTTAAAGTAGGAACATTTCTTTCGGGTGGTGTAGACTCTTCAATCGTGTCGCTTTGTTTGGCTCAACAAAGCAATACAAAAATAGACACATTTTCGATAGGTTTTGATAAAAAATCATTTGATGAGACCAACAAATCAAAGCTAGTATCAAAGTTAATAAACAGTAATCACCATGAATTTATTTTAAATGAGAATGATTTAATTAAAAATTTAGATCAAATTATTTTAAACTTTGATGAACCATTTGCAGACTCATCGGCATTGCCAAGTTTTGTTGTATCTAATAAAACAGCAAAACATGTTAAAGTAGCTTTAACAGGCGATGGAGGCGATGAAGTTTTTGGAGGCTACAATAAATATTATATGGGTAGGTTAAATGAAAAATATACTCATTTGATTCCTAGTAAATGGCACTCTAAGTTTTTAAATTTTACAAATATCTTGCTTTCAACGAAAGATGATAATAGAGGTATGCGGTTTAAGATAAAAAAAGCAATTAATGCAATTAATTATGATGAAGATTTTTACTACAATATTATTTCTTTGGGCTTTTCAGAAAAAGAGTTGAAAAATATGATAAAAGAACCTTTATTCTATTCAAATGTTTTGGATTATTATAGAAAAAAAGGTAGCGCAAAAACCATATCAGATTTTAGACAAATTGATAGAATGTTATCTTTAGAAGGAGATATGTTAGTAAAGGTGGATAGAACTAGTATGCTAAATTCTATAGAATGTAGAGCGCCTTTTTTAAATAAAAAGTTATGGAATTTTAGCAATCATTTACCAGAAAATTTTTTAATTAACAAATGGGATAAAAAATATATTTTAAAAGAGGCTTTCAAAGAATATTTTCCTGATAATTTTTTAAACAAATCCAAAAAAGGTTTTGGTGTTCCTGTTGGCGATTGGTTAAGAACTTCTTTAAAAGATGAATTACTTATGCTAAGCGATAAAAAATTTATTGAAGAACAAAATATTTTTAATTATAATCAAATAGTCCCACTAATACACAATCATATTAATAATAAGGTAGATAATACATTTAGAGTATGGACTTATTATTGTTTTCAAAAATGGTACAAATTTTTATATAGTTAAATGTATATTTCAAAATATTTAAAAAGTAACTTAATCATTACTCATATCATAGCAACTTTTATTATTTATAATTATGTGATGCAACACAAAGGTGATGCCTATTTGTACTGGGGGCAATCATTTGATATATCGAAATATACATGGATACATTTTTTTAAGCCAGGGAGTGCTTTATTACTATTAATTAATTATCCTTTAATTACTTTACACGTTCCGCTTTGGTTTGGATTTTTTATGTATAGTAGTTTTGGATTATTAGGCATTTTTATATTTAGAAAATGGGCTTTAGAAATAGTACAAGTTCAACAACAAAGTGTAGAGTATGTTATTTTACACTGCATTTTGTTATTTCCAAATTTACACGTTTGGACTTCATTGTTAGGCAAAGAACCCATTATTTTTACGTCTATTTCTACTATAGCATATAGCGTTTTACAAATCAGAAAAAGATGGATACTAACTTTAATAGCAAGCACAATCATAATTTTATTACGACCACACCTTGCCTTCATGTTAATTTTAGCAATAGTTTTCTATATATTAGTTACATATAAAACTTTATTCATTAAGAAAATAGTATTGATTTTGCCTATGAGTATCTTGGCTTTAATTATTCTGTATTTTTTAACAAGAGTAATGAATTTAAAGACCTATTCTATATCAAAAATCTTGTATTACAACTCAATTTCAATTCATAATTTTAAAACTATTGGGGGTAGTTTTGTCCCAATGAACGAGTATAATTATTTTTACAAATGGTTTAGTTTAAATTTTAGACCTTTGTTTTATGATGCTACTAGTTTTTATCAAATTTTAGTTAGTTTTGAAAATATGATTATATTACTGTTGTTTATTTTAACAATAGGTTTATTTATTAAGCATTATAGAAAAATTAATATTGTATATTGGCATCAAATAATACTTTATTTTTCTATTTTTTCAACAATAATCTATTCGGAAAGATATGCTAATTTAGGAATCTTTATTAGAACAAAAATTCAATATATACCATTTTTAGTAGTGGTTTGTTTGTCTATATTGTTTCAATTGAAATCAAAGCAACGCTTTACTAATGAAACCAAAATTAATTAGAATTACAACCGTGCCAATTTCATTAAAAAAATTATTGAAAGGGCAACATCATTTTATGTCTCAAAATGGCTTTGATGTTATTGGTGTTTCTTCAAATGAGAAAGAACTTAGAGAAATAAGTAGCGAAGAAGGTGTAGAAACTGTTGCCATAAATATGACAAGAAAAATATCGCCTTTACAAGATTTGGTTTCTGTATGGAAATTTTATAAGTTTTGCAAAAAAGAAAAACCAACTATTGTGCACTCTCATACCCCAAAAGCAGGTATTGTTGCTATGTTAGGCTCAAAATTGGCTGGAGTTCCTATTAGAATTCACACAGTAGCAGGCTTACCTCTTATGGAAACAAAAGGAATAAAAAGAAAAGTTCTTAATTTTGTTGAAAAAATAACGTATGCTTGTGCAAATAAAGTTTACCCTAACTCTACAGGACTTTATGATTTTATCCTGAAAAATAAACTAACACATACTCAAAAACTCAAAGTCATTGCCAATGGTTCTTCCAATGGGATAGATACAGAATATTTTTCTCCAGATTCCATAAATACTGAAAAAATAACGGCATTAAAACAAACCTTGAATATAACAAATCAAGATTTTGTTTTTGTATTTGTAGGAAGATTAGTTAAAGACAAAGGAATTAATGAGTTAGTAAAAGCATTTTTAAATGTATCATTGTCATTACCTCATGTAAAATTATTGTTGGTTGGTAATTACGAACACGATTTAGACCCTTTAGATAAGACCACTTTGCAACAAATAAACAGCAATACAAATATCATCAGTGCAGGTTATCAAGAAGATGTACGCCCATATTTTGCCATTAGTAATTGTTTGGTTTTTCCTAGTTATAGAGAAGGATTTCCAAATGTAGTTTTACAAGCAGGAGCTATGGGGTTACCTTGTATAGTAACAGATATTAATGGCTGTAATGAAATTATTAAAGAAGGAGTAAATGGTAGTATAGTCCCAAAAAAAGATAGTATTACGTTACAAAACTCTATGCGAAAAATGGTTCAAGAAGTTAGTTGGAGCAATCAATTAAAAAGCAATTCCAGAAAAATGATAACTTCGCATTACGAACAAAAAGTTGTTTGGAACGCTTTACTACAAGAATATCAAGAATTGCTAAACGAAGTAAAATATGTATAAAAATATAGTAAAACCAATAATTGATTTTTTTTCAGCCACAATTGTATTGATATTATTTTTACCTATATTTATCATTGTAACTTTGTTTTTAATTTTGGCTAATAAAGGGAATCCATTTTTTCTGCAACCTAGACCAGGTAAAGGAGGAAAAGTTTTTACCATTATCAAATTTAAAACCATGAATGATAAAAAAGATAGTAATGGAAATTTATTGCCCGATGAAGATAGACTTACCAAAGTAGGTAACTTTGTTAGAAAAACATCGTTAGATGAAATTCCTCAATTAATCAACGTTTTAAAAGGAGATATGAGTATTGTAGGGCCACGACCTTTACTAACCACCTATTTACATTTGTATAATGATTTTCAAAATCGACGTCATGAGGTAAAACCAGGTATAACAGGTTGGGCACAAGTAAATGGGCGCAATGCTATATCTTGGGATAAAAAGTTTGAATACGATGTTTGGTATGTAAATAATATATCTTTTAGTGTTGATCTAAAAATATTATTTAAAACAATAGTTAAAGTATTAAAAAGCGATGGGATAAACGCAGCAAATGCTGCCACAATAGAACCTTTTAATGGAAAATAATATAACTTTGTATGGGGCCAGCGGACATGCAAAAGTAGTTGTAGACATAATCATGTCAAATGGTAAAATAGTAAAAAAAATAATAGATGACTATCCAAAATTGTCTTATATTAATGATATTTGCGTAGAAAAAACGTCAGAAAATTATTACCAAGAGCTTCATCAAAAACCTCTAATTATTACCATAGGTGATAACAAAACGCGAAAAAAAATAGCCTTAAAATTGGATGCTAGATATGAAACAGCAATACATAAAGCATCAATAGTTTCAACAAGCTCTAGTATTAAAAAAGGAACAGTTGTAATGCCTGGAGCTGTAATAAATGCAAGTGCTGTTGTAGGGCAACATTGTATTGTAAATACAAATGCTGTAATAGAACATGATTGTGTTATTGATGATTTTGTTCATGTTTCTCCAAATGCTTCATTAGCAGGGAATGTAGTAGTTGGCGAAGGTACACATATTGGAATTGGAGCTTGTATAATACAAGGAATAAATATAGGAAAATGGGTTACAGTTGGAGCAGGATCGGTAGTTTTAAAAGATGTTCCAGATTATGCAGTAATCGTTGGTAATCCAGCAAAAATAATTAAATACAACAATAATGACTAAAAATAAAATATGGCTCTCATCGCCCCATATAGGAGAAGATGAACTTAAATATGTTCATGAAGCTTTTTATACCAATTGGGTAGCACCATTAGGGCCAAATGTTACAGGTTTTGAAGAAGATTTGGAAAATTTTCTTCAAAACAATAAACATGTAGCGGCTTTAAGTTCGGGTACAGCAGCCTTACATCTTGCTTTAATAAATTTAGGAGTAGGGTATGGAGATGAGGTTATTTGTCAAAGTTTTACTTTTGCGGCTTCCGCCAATCCAATTGTCTATTTAGGAGCAACACCTATTTTTGTTGATAGTGAATATACTACTTGGAATATTTGTCCAAAAGCCTTAGAAGAAGCCATACAAGATAGAATTACACAAGGTAAAAAACCTAAGGCTGTTATTGCTGTGCATCTTTACGGAATGCCTTTTATGGTAGATGAAATTTTGCAACTATGTAATAGTTATCAAATACCACTTATAGAAGATAGTGCCGAAGCGCTAGGTAGTACATACAAAAACAAACCTTGTGGTACTTTTGGGCACAGTGCTGTTTTATCTTTTAATGGAAATAAAATTATTACCACTTCTGGCGGAGGTGCATTGGTTACCTCGAGTGTAGAAGAAAAAAACAAGACCGTTTTTTTAGCCACGCAAGCCAGAGACAATGCACCTCATTATCAACACAGTTCTATTGGCTATAACTATAGACTTAGTAATATTTGTGCAGGAATTGGTAGAGGACAAATGAAAGTGCTACACGATAGAGTCGATAAAAGGCGTGCCATGAATCAATTTTACTCCCAAATATTTAAAAATTCGTCTATAAAAGTTTTTACGGAACCTAGTTCTATCTATTATTCCAATCATTGGCTTACAGCTATACTTACAGACTCTTTTGAAACACGAGAAAATATTAGATTAGAGCTTGAAAAGGAGAATATAGAAAGTAGACCATTATGGAAACCTTTACATCTCCAGCCTGTTTTTGCACATGCACCTTATTATGGACAAAATGTGTCTGAAGATATTTTTAATAGAGGACTTTGTTTGCCATCGGGATCTAATCTTACAGAAGAAGAAAAACAAAAAATTAAAAGTATCTTGATACCTTTTGTTTCAAAATAAAAATATGTTTTGTATTTTTACGTGTTGCATTAAAGAAATTTGATTTTGAATGGGATATGGGAGAAAATTTATCTTAGTATAAAGAAAGCTTTTTCGGAGGTAAATTTTAAATTAAATATTAAAAATTTGGGGTATCTTCCTCGTTGGCTGATACTTCTTTTGGATATAATAGTCGTAGCTTTTTCCTTTATTATAACTATTTTGTTGTTTGAGGGAATCAAGTTGCAGTACATACAATTTCCTTTTTTTTCCTTTTTGGTTATTTTAGGTTATGTTTTTTTAAATACGCTGTCATTTTGGGTGTTTAAAACATATTCTGGCATTATAAGACATTCAACTTTAATAGATGCTGTAAAAATAATTATTGCACAACTTGCCGTTTTTATTACAGTATTGTTGTTAAATGGAGTTTCAAAATACTATTACGATAGTAAAATATTGCTTACCACAGGGGCTTTTTTCAATTCACTAATTACATTTATTTTATTATTTGTATATAGAGTTTTTGTAAAACAAATTTTTGAAAATTACCTCGATCCATCGGTTACTAAAACAAGAGTTCTTATTTATGGTACAGATTTTAAGGCTATTGCAGTTGCCAATGCCATAAAAGCTGAAGTGCCGAAGAGATTTTACATCAAAGGATTTATAGATCCAATGGCGATTAATGAGCACAAGCATCTTATTAATTTACCCATATTTTCAATAAAAAAAACAATTCCAGTTTTATTGCGCTATCAAAAAGTTGATGGCATAATCATTGCCGATGATGCATTAACCAAAGAAGAGAGTGTTTCTATAGCAGATCAATGTACCGATTATAATTTTAAAGTTTTTGTTTCTCCTAAAATTACAAATTGGAACAATGACAATAATTTAGCAAACAGCATAAAAGAGTTTGATATTCACGATTTACTAGAAAGAAATCCAATAGTTCTAAACAACGATGCTATTTCAAAAGATATAGAAAATAAGGTAGTTTTGGTAACTGGAGCTGCTGGTTCTATAGGTAGCGAAATAGTGTTGCAAGTATTAAAGTTTAATCCTAAAAAATTAGTACTTCTAGACCAAGCAGAAACGCCTCTCAATAATTTAAGTATTCTTGTAAGTGGTCTTGCTACTCAAGTAGAACTCGTATATTGTATAGCCGATGTAAAAGATAATAACACCATTGAAACTTTGTTTGCCACTCATAAACCCGATATGGTTTTCCATGCAGCAGCTTACAAACATGTGCCGTTAATGGAAGAAAACCCTAAGCAAGCTGTGTTAGCCAATGTATTAGGTACTAAAAACATTGCAGATGCTGCTTTGCAATATGGAGCTCAAAAATTTGTGATGGTGTCTACAGACAAAGCAGTAAATCCAAGCAATGTAATGGGAGCAAGTAAACGTATTGCAGAATTATATGTGCAAAGTTTACAACATTTGAATAAAGAAAAAACAACTAAATTTATTACTACTAGATTTGGAAATGTATTGGGTTCCAATGGTTCGGTAGTACCACTGTTTAATAAACAAATAAAAAAGAAAGGCCCTGTTACAATTACTCATCCAGATATTATTCGGTATTTTATGACCATTCCAGAAGCTTGTCAATTGGTGCTAGAAGCAGGAACTATGGGTAAAGGTGGCGAGATATTTATTTTTGATATGGGTAAACCAGTAAAAATTATTGATTTGGCTAAAAAAATGATCCGTTTGGCAGGTTATATCCCCGAAAAAGATATTAAAATAGATATTGTAGGGTTGCGCCCTGGAGAAAAACTTTACGAAGAATTGCTTCATGATACTTCTAAAAATGTACCTACCTATCATGAAAAAATTATGATAGCCATAGATGACACAAAAGACTGCCAAAAACAAATGAATTTAATTTTGGAACTAATAAGCCATTGCACTTTATGGGATAATTATCAAATTGTTGCTAAAATGAAAGAAATTGTTCCAGAATTTATGAGTTTAAACTCTCCTTATCAGGCACTCGATAACTAAAAAGCTGTATTTATTTCAATTCTATTATATTTGCAATAAAAATAGCATGAAAAATAGTTTTATATATGGCATTTTAGCTTTGTTTTTGGTGGGTTGTGTACCCAAAAAAAACATGGTATACATGCAAGGAAATCTTGCGCAGAATAATAGTGCGGTGTCTACTTACGAGCCTGTTATACAAAACGATGATATGCTATACATCAATGTAAATTCACAAGATGCAGAAGCATCTGCACCATTCAATCTTGATGCATCATCAGGTAGTAGTTCTGCAAGTATGACTTTTTCTACACAAAAGCAAACGTACTTGGTAGACAACCAAGGAAGTATTGATTTTCCAGTTTTGGGTAAACTTCATGTAAGCGGAAAATCTGTTCAAGATTTAAAAAACATACTTCACGAAAAATTGAAAAGCTATATTAAAGACGCTGTTATTAATGTTCGTATAGTAAATTTTAAAGTTTCTGTTTTGGGCGAAGTAACGAAACCAGGAGTTGTTAAATCTGAAAGTCAAAGAATAACACTATTGGAAGCATTGGCAGATTCGGGCGATTTAACCGTTTACGGACGTAGAGATAATGTGCTTGTTATTAGAGAAATTGAAGGTGTAAAAACATTTAATAGAGTAGATATTACCAAATCAGATTTTATAAACTCTCCATTTTATTATCTGGATCAAAATGATGTAGTGTATGTAGAACCCAAACAATCTAAGTTAGACTCAGCTGCTTTCGGAAACAATGTAGGTACTATTATTTCTATAGTTAGCTTTGGTTTATCTATCATTTTATTAGCCACAAAGTAATATGAATAATGCTTTTCCTCCTTTAGATAAATCGAACAAAACAACGAGCTATTCAGAGTTTAATGTAAAAGATGTTATTCTAGAATATTTAGAATATTGGAAATGGTTTGTACTTAGCGTTATTGTAGCCTTTGTAGCGGTTATGGTATATCTACGATATTATGTACCTAGATATGGTGTAGCCACAACCATATTAATTAAAGATGACAAAAAAGGCGGACAAAGCGAATTGTCAGCTTTTAGTGATTTGAATTTGTTTTCTACAAAAAGTAGTGTAGAAAATGAAATTGCAATATTAAAATCTAGAGAACTCTCTCAACGAGTAGTGAGTAGTATGGATTTAGATATTAGTTATTTTTCTGAAGGTAGAGTAGTAACAAGAGAGTTGTATAATGGCAGTCCTATTAAAGTTCAATTTATTACAAAATCTGAAAAATATTCTATAAAAGATACGAGTTTAGTAGTCAAAAAAGTATCAGAAAAAGCATTTGTTTTATCAGATTTTTCAAAAAAGAAAGAAACAAAATACCTCTTTGGGCAGCCCATAAATACTTCATTAGGTAAACTAGTTGTGTTACAACAAGCAGCATCTTCACCTGTAGGTACTGAAACATTTGTGGTAAAAAGTAAGCTAGAACCCAAAGCACTTTCATTTGCAGGTAATTTAGGAATTCAAAACCAAGAAAAAACAAATGTTATTACTTTAACAATAAATGATATTTTAGAACAACGAGCCAAAGATTACTTAAATAGCCTAGTACAACAATACAATATCGATGCTATAAACGATAGAAATGAGGTTGCCAACAATACTCAAAAATTTATAGACGAACGATTGGTAATTATTAATAAAGAACTTGGAGAGGTTGAAACAGATGCCGAAGTTTATAAAAAACAAAATCGACTTACCAATCTAGAAGCAGATGCTCAGATAAACTTAACAAAAGCCGAAGATTACGAAAAAGCATTGATAGAGCTAGAAACCCAAATAAAAGTAGGGCAGTTGATGCTTTCTGAAGTTAAAAAATTAAAACCAGAAGAAACCATTCCGAGCAATATTATTAATGGTAATGAAACAGCCGCAGGCTATATACAACAATACAATCAATTGGTATTGGAACGAAAAAAAATAGCCGTAAGCGCTACCGATTCAAATCCAAAAATAAAAACTATTGACGCTCAATTACAGTCTATTAAATCAAATATTGTTGAAAGTATCAAAAGCAAAGAAAACGATTTAAAAATAAACCAATCGGATATAGCACAACAAAAAAATATTTTTCAAGGAAAAGTAGGTCAAGTTCCAACTCATGAAAAAATATATACAAGTATAGCAAGACAAAAAGGAATAAAAGAATCTTTATATTTATATCTTTTGCAAAAAAGAGAAGAAACAGCGCTGTCGTTAGCAGTAACCTCTCCAAAGGCAAAAATAATAGACAAAGCCTATCTCACTGGGCCAGTGTCGCCAAACCCTGGTTTGTTTTATCTTGTAGCGTTAATAGCAGGTGTATTAATACCTTTTGGTGTTCTTTACATTTACAAAATGCTAGATACTAAATTGAAAACTAGAAGAGATATAGAAGAGGCAACTGCGATTCCTTTTCTTGGAGATTTACCAAAATTTGACAAACCCAATACAATTATAGATAGTAAAGATCGATCGAGTTCGGCAGAAGCACTCCGCATGATTAGAACAAATTTGGAATTTATTTTGGGTAATTTACCCTCAAATAAATCGAAAACTATTTTTGTTACTTCTTCTATTCAAAAAGAAGGAAAGACATTTTTTGCTTTAAATTTAGCTTCAACTATTGCCGTTTCTGGAAAAAAGGTATTGTTGATGGGGCTTGATATCCGTAATCCTAAACTAGACAATTATTTTACTGTTCCTTCCAAAGGTTTTACCAATTATATTGCAAAAACCGATAGTAAATTGGAAGACTTTATAGTTAAACTTGATGGCTATCCACATTTTGACGTATTCCCTTCTGGGGCAATTCCTCCAAACCCAGTAGAATTATTAATGAATACCAAAGTAACTGAAACGTTTGAGTATTTAAAATCACAATATGATTACATTGTAGTAGATACGGCTCCAGTAAGTATGGTTACCGATACTATGATTATTGCCAAAAATGCAGATGTTTTTATTTATGTGATGCGAGCCAACTACCTAGATAAGCGTATGATTAAATTTGCAGATAGTTTGTATAAAGAAAATAAACTACCACAAATGTCGATTGTTTTAAACGACACCGAAATTAAGAAAACATATGGCTATGGCTACGGTTATGGCTACGGCTACGGTTATGGCTATCAGCAAGATGCTAAAGAACTTACATTTATAGAAAAAGTAAAAATGTTACTTTTCAAAAAATAAGTTATTCGCTACAAGAGCAGGTATCGAGTTACTATTTTTTAAGAGTACTTTATTTTCAAAAGAAGCAATATGGTTTTGATGATGTACATCAGAACCTACAAAATCTATTAAGTTTTCTTTCAATAAACGATCGGCACATTCGGCTACATGTTTTCCATAATATCCTGTAGATGATAATAAATTCATTTGAAACAAGCAACCAGCGGTTTTTAGTTTATGATAATATTCAAAATGATTATGATAAAAATTATACCGCTCTGGGTGTGCCAAAACTGGCTTGTAACCTTCAAGTTGTAATTCAAAAAGCAAGTCAAAAAGCATTATTGGAGGACTTAAATACGACATTTCTACCAAAACATATTCATTTTTAAGCGTAAGTAAATTTCCAGCAGATAAAAGTTTTTCAAAGTTTTCATCAAGCATATATTCTGCAGCAATATGCAAGCTTAAATTACAGTTTTGTGTTACATCAGGAAGTGTGTTTTGATACTTGTTTTCAATATCACTGCGAGAGTTATCCCATACGGCTTTATAGATATGAGGTGTAGCAATAGCGCTTTTAAAACCTAAATTCTCTAATGATTTTATCAGATCAATTGTTTCGGTGATAGATTTTGAACCATCGTCTATATTTGGTAATAAGTGCGAATGTATATCAATATATCCGTTGGATATGAAATCTTTAAGTAACTTTTTTCTTCTAGAAAATAAAAACACTTGCTTATTTTTAATACAAAGAAACAAATAAAATTATATTTAGATATTACAAAACGCCCATTAACTTAGAATAGCTATATTTGTAAGCCTTAAATCATACTGTTTTTTTATGTTGCAAAACAACGATTCTAATTGGGATTTGGTCATAAAAGGACGAACATCGTTATTTGATATAAAGTTTAAAGATGTTTGGGCTTATAGAGACTTGCTTTTTATGTTTGTAAAAAGAGATTTTGTTAGTTTTTACAAGCAAACTGTTCTCGGCCCACTATGGTTTTTTATTCAACCTATATTTACCACATTGGTATTTACATTTGTATTTGGAAATTTAGCCAATATAAGTTCCGATGGAACTCCACATCAACTATTTTATTTAACAGGTATTACTGCTTGGAACTATTTTTCAGATTGCTTAACCAAAACAAGCACTGTTTTTAAAGACAATGCAGGCATATTTGGCAAAGTGTATTTCCCCAGACTTATTATGCCGTTGAGTATTGTGGTAAGTAACTTGGTTCGTTTTGGCGTACAATTAGTATTATTGTTACTTATGATGATTTATTTTGCGCTATTTCCAGTAGAAAATGCAAGTTTTTATATAACTCACGCAATATGGTTTTTTCCATTTTTGGTGCTACTTATGGCGCTTCTTGGGTTAGGATTAGGACTTATTATTACTGCCATTACCACCAAATATAAAGATCTTACATTTCTAGTTACTTTTGGCGTGCAATTGCTTATGTATGGCACCACTATTATATACCCCTTAAGTTACATCAATACGAGTTATAAAAAATATATAGAATTAAACCCTATGACTCCTATAGTAGAATGTTTTAGATATGCTTTTTTAGGCAAAGGAGAGTTTTCAGTATATTCTATAACATATTCTGTTGTAGTTTCACTTATAATTTTGTTTTTTGGAATCGTTATTTTTAACAAAACCGAAAAGAATTTTGTAGATACCATATAGCATGAGTAATATAGTTATTAAAGTTGAAAATCTTTCAAAAGCCTATCAATTAGGGCAAATAGGAACAGGTACTATCTCGCGCGATGTAGAGCGTTTTTTTATTACAAAAGTCTTAGGTAAAGAAGATCCTTTTTTAAAGATAGGAGAAACCAACGACCGAAGCACCAAAGGAACAAGTGATATAGTATGGAGCTTAAAAGATATTAATTTTGAAATTAATAAAGGAGATGCCGTAGGAATAATTGGGAAAAACGGAGCAGGAAAATCAACGTTGTTGAAATTATTATCTAGAATAACAGGCCCTACAGCAGGAAGCATTAAAGTAAAAGGAAGAATAGCAAGTTTGCTAGAAGTAGGCACAGGGTTTCACCCAGAATTGTCGGGTAAAGAAAATATTTATTTGAATGGTGCTATTCTAGGAATGCGCAAAAAAGAGATTACTCAAAAACTTGACGAAATAATAGATTTTTCGGGGGTAGAACGCTATATAGACACCCCAGTAAAACGGTATTCTTCGGGTATGTACGTGCGTTTGGCTTTTGCAGTAGCAGCCCATTTAGAAAGTGAAATTTTGGTTGTAGATGAGGTATTAGCAGTAGGAGATGCCGAGTTTCAAAAAAAATGCTTAGGTAAAATGAGCGAAATAAGCAGAGGAGAAGGTAGAACAGTACTGTTTGTAAGCCACAATATGAGTGCTGTAAAAAGCTTATGTAACAAAGCTATGGTGCTCGAAAACGGCATGCTAAAGTATCAAGGTGCTGTAGAAGAATCTATTGCTGTATATTCTAAAAATTTTGAAGAAAGTCTAGCACAAAATGCCAAGCATTACAATGTGCAACATAAAATAAATTGTTTTGAAGTAGGCGTTTTTCTTCATAATAAAAAAATATTTCCTAACGCCACATTGCTGTTGGGAGACAAAATAACCATACAACTTCAATTTCAAGCTTTAGAATCTATATTTGACCTTTCTATCGCTATGGATATTTTAAATATTCACGAAGAACTCGTAGCTCATGTTACGAATGAAGATGATGGTATGTATTTTTCTAAAGTTGAAAAAAATGAGAGTTTTAATTTAGAAATAACTACGCGAGAGTTACTATTTTCGCCAGGAATATACAGTATTAATATTTGGTTTGGAGTAGGACAACAAGAAACTTTATATACAATAAAAAATGCTTTCAACTTTGTGTTAGAACAAAGTGATTATACCAAGCGTACTAAAGCAATTCCGCAGCAATCCAAAGTTTATTTACACACCAATTGGCTACAAAAATGATAAAAGTAGGCTATCTTGTTTCTTATGATTATGAATGGATTTATCCTTCAATTGAGTTGCTTTATCCATATGTTTCTAAAATTTATTTAGCTATAGATCAAGATTATCTCACTTGGAGTGGCAATCCTATAGCTATAAACAAAGATTTTTTTGATAAGATTAAAACTCTTGATAACAAAGATAAAATAGAATTTTATTACGACCGTTTTTACGTGCCAACTATTTCTCCTATGGAATGTGAAATAAGAGAGCGCAACAAACTACTCCAAAAAATGGGCAAAGGGTGGCTTATACAGTTAGATGCCGATGAATATTTATACGATTTTAAAAAAGTAAAACAATTTCTAGGCAAGTATTGGTATTTAACATTGTTCCCTAAGCTAACTCCGGTTGCTTTTAGAGGAGCTTTGGTAACTTTGTTTAAAAAAACAGAAACAGGGTATTTATATATAGACAACAACGAGCGTTTTCCTTTTATTACCAACTACCCAAAATATATAAGTGCTCGAAGAAATAACGAAATAAAAAATCATTTTTTTAATGCAAAAGTTATACATCAATCGTGGGCTAGAACCGAAGATGAGATAGCTTTTAAAATAAAAAATTGGGGACATCGCGATGATTTTGACACCCAAAAGTTCTATGATTTTTGGAAAAATTTAGACGCTTCAAATTACAAACAAATACAGAATTTTCACCCTTTGGTACCTCATGTTTGGGATAAATTGTATTTTCTAGAAGCACAAAATATAGAAGAATTTATTAAAAAATATGCTGATTTGCATCCACAAAAATTAATACGTTTTCAAGGTGTAAATAAATGGGGTTTTTTAAAGAGTTTATTTTCTAAAATAGTTAAAAACTAAATGCTTGCGATTGTAATTCCATATTACAAAATTGATTTTTTTCAAGAAACCTTACAGTCTCTAGCCCATCAATCGTGCCAAGATTTTACAGTATATATAGGCAACGACAATAGCCCTGTAGATCCTACGGTTGTTTTGGAGCAATTTAAAGACAAGCTCCAAATAAAGTACCAAAAATTTGAAACCAATTTAGGAAAAATAGCGCTTACTCATCATTGGCAACGATGCTTAAATAGTGTTCAAAATGCCCAATGGGTCATGATACTTGGCGATGACGATGTCTTGGAAACCAATGTAGTAGACGAATTTTACAGCAATCTACACAAAATTGAAACACAAAATTGTAAAGTAGTTCGTTTTGCATCGCAAAAAATAACGGCACACAATGATGCAGTTTCAGATGTTTATAAACATCCTTTGCTTGAAAAAGCTACAGATTTTTTAGTAAGAAAGCACCTTGGCGAAACAAGAAGTTCATTGAGCGAATATATATTCCATTTTAAAACACTTCAACAAGTAAAATTCAAAAATTTTCCGTTGGCTTGGCATTCCGATGTAGTTGCTGTACTAGAAGTTTCAAATTTTAATACAATATATAGCATAAACAATGCCTTGGTAAAAATTAGAATTTCAAGTTTGAGTATTTCGGGCTCCGAAACTTTTTCTGCACAAAAAAGAAAAGCAAATGTTCAGTATGCACTTTTTTTGCTCAATCATGTAAATTATTTTTCTCCGCATGAATTTGAAATTCTAAAAATTGCCGAAAACACATACCTCAACAATAAAAAAGCGTTACTTTTAGTACTTAAAATAAAAGTGTATTATGTACTGCATTGTCAATGGAATAATTGGTTTAATTTTCTAAAAAAAATAGTGTAATGCGAGTAGGAAACAACCCCAATAAAGATTTAGAATACCAAGACAAAGAGTATTTTAATCAAATTATTATGCCGGTATATATTCCGTATTTGAAAGAATATTTTAAAGAAGCATTAGACATATTAAAATTATCATTAAACTCTATTTTTGCCACTGTACATACACAAAAAACATATATTACGATTGTTAATAACGGAAGTTGTAACGAAGTTTTAGACTATTTAAACGAGCTTCATGCTCAAAACAAAATACAAGAAATAATTCATACCGAAAATATTGGAAAACTCAATGCCATTTTAAAAGGCTTAGCAGGTTCCAATATACCTATTGTAACTATTACCGACAGCGATGTTTTGTTTTTGTCGGGTTGGCAACACGAAACATTTCAAATTTTTAATAGCCATTCCAATATAGGAGTTGTTGGACTGACACCGCAGTTTAAAATGTTTGAAACCAATGCGCACAACCTTATTTTTGATACCTTATTTTCAAAAAAAGTAAAGTTTGAAACTCCACAAAATCCACAAGCACTTGTAGCATTTTATAAAAGTTTGGGTTGGAAAGACAATTACAATAAAGATTATTTACATAAAATACTCACACTGCAACTTAAAAATAAAAAAGTTTGCGTAGGTTCGGGTCATTTTGTAGCAAGCTACCGAAGAACTATTTTTGAAGAAAACACATCATATATTGCGGCAAAAATGGGTGCGGGTTCAGAAAATTACCTCGATGAAAAACCTCTTAAAAAAGGATATTGGCGCGTTACCACGTTTGATAATTATGCGTATCATTTAGGTAATAGTATAGAAGAATGGATGCTTCAATACACCTTGCAACCTACAGATAAGGAGTTGCAATACACGGCACATAAAAACAATACAAAACAATCTAAATTGATTTATATTGTAAAAAATAAATTATTTGCTCGTTTGTTCAAACAAAAATGGATACGGAACTATTATTATAAAATAAAAGGCTTATCGCCACAAGAAAGAAAAGAATACTAATGCAAAAGCCTTTATTTTCTATATTAATAACAACCAAAAATAGGATTGAAGAATTACAATTTACACTTCAAAAAATAAATAATTTGTTGCAAAGAGAAGATGTAGAGTGTATTGTTTTTGATGACGGAAGTACTGACAAAACTTCAGAATTTGTACTGAAAAATTACCCGAAAATTAAGCTTTATAGAAACGAAAAATCAAAAGGCTTAATTTTTTGCAGAAACAAAATGCTAGGAATAACACAAGCAAAATTTGCTATATCGCTAGACGATGATGCTCATTTTGTTTCTGAAAATCCATTAGAAGAAATAGAAAAAGCTTTTACGACTAACCCTAATTGTGGTGTATTGGCTTTCCGAATTTTTTGGAGTAAACAACCTCTTTTAGCAACACATACAAACCAGCAACAAAAAAGAGTTCAAGGTTTTGTAGGTTGCGGGCACGCATGGCGCCTAGAATCGTGGAAAAAAACACCCAATTATCCAGAATGGTTTGTGTTTTATGGCGAAGAAGAATTTGCTGCTTATGAATTGTTTAAAAAAGACATAGAAATTCAATACACGCCCCAAATTTTAATACAACATAGGGTTGAAGTAGCTACAAGAAAACATCAACCCGACTATACCGCTCGATTACGAAGAAGTTTACGAGCAGGTTGGTTTTTGTATTTTATGTTTTTCCCGTGGCAGTCTATCCCAAAAAAGATACTCTATTCTATGTACATGCAAATCAAAATAAAAGTAATAAAAGGCGATTATAAAGCTGCCTTAGCATTAGGCTTAGCCATTTTTGATGTGTTTATTTATTTTCCAAAATTAATGCGGAACTCCAATAGATTTTCATCTGTAGAAATGAATAAATTTTTATCTTTACCCGAAACACCCATTTATTGGAAGCCTCAAAATGAGTAAAACAATAGTTATAATACCAGCACGAGCAGGTTCTAAAAGATTACCCAACAAAAACACCTTGCTTTTACAAGGAATTCCTCTTGTAGCTCACAGCATTCTTTATGCAAAACAATTTAGTTTTATAGATGATATTTTTGTTACTACAAATGATTCTAAAGTAAAAGAAATAGCATTGCAGTATAATGCAAAAGTTATAGATAGACCAGAGGAATTATCGGGCAATAACGAACCTACTGTTTCTGCATTAAAACATGCATTAGAATTTATTAATAATGTAGAACATGTTGTTTTATTGCAACCCACCAATCCATTACGCCCTTCAAATTTATTGTTTGACGCTTTTGAAATATATCAAAAGCAAGGTTTAGAAAGTTTATTTACAGTATCTCGCTCTTGGGAAAAGTTGGGCAAAATAGTTGATAATCAGTTTTTATCATTCAATTATACAAAAGGGCAACGCAGTCAAGATTTGGAGCCTTTGTATTACGAAAATGGGTTGCTTTACATTGCAAAAGCATCGCTTATCAAAAAAGATATACTAATTTCTGATAATGCTTATCCATTAGAAGTAAATCATATTTATGCCAAAGTAGATATAGATACACAAGACGATTTTGATTATGCTGCATATCTTTTACAAAAAGCAAATAAAGAATAGCATTTCAAAATACTAAAAAAATTAAAAATTAAGGCACGTATGTTTGAGATACAAGGAAGAAAAATAGGTTTAGAATATCCACCACTAGTTATTGCCGAAATAGGAATTAACCACGAAGGTTCTTTGCAAGTAGCCAAAGAAATGGTTGATGCCGCATATAGAGCAGGGGTAGAAGTAGTAAAACACCAAACCCATATTGTAGAAGATGAAATGAGCGGTGAAGCCAAAAAAGTTATTCCAGGTAATGCTGATGTTTCTATTTATGAAATTATGGAGCGTTGTGCCCTAAACGAAAACGAAGAGTTGGAATTAAAACAATATGTTGAAAGCAAAGGCATGATTTTTATTTCTACACCTTTCTCAAGAGCTGCTGCCGAAAGATTACGAAAATTTGATATACCAGCATACAAGATTGGTTCTGGCGAATGTAATAATTACCCGTTATTAGAGCATATTGCTTCGTTTGGAAAGCCCGTTATTCTCAGTACCGGAATGAATACTATTGAAAGCATACAAAAAGCAGTGGCAATTTTTGACAAACATAATATTCCTGTTGCTTTGTTGCATACCACAAATTTATATCCCACACCTACGCATTTAGTGCGTTATGGTGCTATGATGCAAATGCACAATGCTTTTCCAAACAAAGTATTTGGCCTTTCAGACCACACCCTCAACAACAATGCGTGCTTGGGAGCTGTAGCACTTGGAGCCAGTATTCTTGAACGTCATTTTACAGACCACATGAACCGCACAGGCCCAGATATTGTATGTAGTATGGACGAAAAAGCGTGTAAAGAATTAATAGAATCCTCTCATGAAATTTGGCAAATGCGAGGAGGTACTAAACAACCTGCACCCGAAGAACAAGTTACTATAGATTTTGCATTTGCTACCGTTTGTAGTATTAAACCGATTGCTAAAGGAGAAGTTTTGACAAAAGAAAATATTTGGGTAAAACGACCAGGCACGGGTAAAATTTTGGCAGAACATTTTAATATATTATTAGGTAAAAAGGCAACTCGAAACATAGCGAACGACGAGCAACTAACTTTTGAAGATTTTGAGCAAATTTAGTTGTATGTTCAGTAAGAATAATAGCTTATAAATACTACACTCAAACCATTCTTATTTTTTATTTTTGTAAAATATCTATCATAAAATAGACTACTACCCCAAAATGTCAAAAAAAATAGCATTTCTTACAGGAACTCGTGCCGATTTTGGAAAGATAAAATCGCTTATTACTATACTAGAAAGTAGTCCCGATTTTGAGGTACACATTTTTGTTACAGGAATGCATTTACAAAAAGAGTATGGCTACACGCTCATAGAAATAGAGCGATGTGGTTATGCTCATATACATACTTTTGAAAACCATACCCACGAAACCACTATGGATTTAACGTTAGCCAAAACCATAGAAGGCTTCTCGAATTTTTGTAAAAATATAAATCCTCATTTAATTGTTATTCACGGAGATAGGGTAGAAACTTTGGCAGGAGCTATAGTAGGTTCTCTCAATAATATTTTGGTAGCTCACATAGAAGGAGGAGAACTTTCGGGCACTGTAGATGAACTTATACGCCATAGTGTAAGCAAGCTTAGTCATATTCATTTTGTATCCAATAAAGAGGCTGCAAAAAGATTGATACAAATGGGAGAATTACCAAGCTCAATTTATACCATTGGATCGCCAGATGTTGATATTATGTTTTCGGCAAATTTACCAAGTTTGGAAGATGCCAAAAATTATTATCAAATTCCTTTTAATGAATACGCTATAGTTATGTTTCATCCTGTTACTACCGAATCGGATTATATGCAAGGTTATGCTCATGATTTTTCGGAAGCATTGTTACAAGATGATCACAATTATATAGTAATTTACCCCAATAACGATTTAGGAAGCCTATATATACTGCAAGCTTATCAAAAGTTAAAATCCAATGCTAGATTTAGAATTTTTCCATCACTTCGATTTGAATATTTTTTAGCATTATTAAAAAAAGCTCAGTTTATTATAGGTAATAGTAGTGCTGGTGTTCGTGAGGCTCCTTACTACGGAATTCCTACTATAAATGTTGGTACTCGTCAGCAAAATAGAGTACTCAATGCCGATATTTTGAACACAGATTATGCCCTGCACAATATTTTAGATGCCTTAAAAGCGGTAAAAAAGCATAATGTCCAAGCATCACATTCAGAATTTGGTAAGGGTAATAGTGCTTCTTTATTTTTGCAAGCACTACATTCAGAAGAATTTTGGAATAGTAATCATCAAAAACAGTTTAATACCTTAGAATAATTGTGCAAAAACAAATAGAAGTTACTTTTAAAATTTTTACCTTACTTTCATTTATTGTTGGGTTAAGTTTCTTTAGTACGAAACCTGCTGGTGGCGATGAAGTTATGTTTATCAATCATTTAGATAAATTGTTTGCTCAAGGTTGGTATGCGGTAGTAGCACAAAAATCTTGTCCAACGCTTTTATTTTTGTGCTATCCTTTTCGCTTTATTTTTAGCTCATTTATTACGTTGCGTATTGTAAACGTATTGTTATTTATAGGGTTACTTCTGTATTACTTTAAATATTTTAGGGTAAAAAATAAATTGTTTTATTACTATTTTTTATTTTACAGTTCTACATGTTGGTTTTTATTGGCTACCAATGATGTTTTGTTTATTGTATCGCTTACCCTATTTTTTTCAGAAGTATATTATACACTACTACACAAAACCAATACCCGACCAAATCTAATGTTGTCTTCATTAATAATAGCGATTACCACACGTGAAATGGTCGTTATCTATTTACCAGTTATAGTATTTAGCTTGTATTTGGTACATCATTACATTTTTTCTAAAGACAAATCAGTGCTATCATTCTGGAAATCATTTGTTTTGTTATTGGTTGTACTGCTTTTACATTTGCCTTCATTGCAACAAAATCATACTTTATCTTATGATGATAAACAAGCTCCAAAAAATGGTTTGTCCAATTGGTATCAACGTCAATACTTGGCACAATTGCTTGTAAATAAAGGAAAACTAGAAAATCATCAGCATCCTAGTTGGGAAGAAACCGATGCGTATTTAAAACAACATGGTTTAAACTCACTGCCAAAATCCACATTTGAAGGTTTGTTTTTTGATGTAAAACTTACCATTAAAGAGTTTTTTAAAGACTTTTTAGACGTATCTATACAATCTATCAGACAAACAGGACTCATTGTACTTATTGTTATGTCGCTTAGTTTGTACATATTTAAAAACAGAAGGATTAAGCAATATTATATTCCTATCATTTTAGCAGTAATGGTTGCTGTTTTTTCGCTTATTATCATTTCGTATGTAGAAACAAGATGGTTAGTTTCTGTATTTATCGTAGCCATTTTATATTATGCAGAGTTTAAAAACGAAAACAAAGTATACAATAATTTAGTTACGTTTAATATGCTTTTTACTATACTAATTGCTTTTTACGGTATGTATAAAATGCTTTTTATAAACTAATGTAGTATGATAGCAAAAGAGTCAATAGCGTTGCTTACTACGGTGGCTAACTTCGATTTATATCAAAAAACAGCTTCGCTTTTTCCTTCCAACATAACGCTGTATGTAATTGATGGCACAAATGGTATGCATGGAATAGACAGTATTTTGTATATGATGAAAAAACTCAAAAACAAATCGATAGATTGGCTTATTATGGCAGATGAAGATGTTGTTTTTACCAATACAGATGCTGTTTTTGAACTTATAAGTTTTATGCAAGAAAAAAACTATACGGTAGCGGGTATACGAGATGGTGGTATAATTACTCACAGAAATTTTAATCCTTATGCTATAAATACTTTTTTTTCGGTATTGAATTTTAAAGAAATTAAGTCGCTTTGGAATAAAAACGAAATGCTTAAAAATCAATACATTATTCCAAAAGAATTTGATGACACACTCGATAATTTGCCTTTTACTTATGACGTAAATAGTTTGTACGAACCTTATTATTGTTTCTATTTTTGGTTAAGGAGAATGGGTAAAGAGTTTTTGTTTTTAGAATCTCAAATGAAACCCGATGCAATAGCAAATACAATTTATTTTAACAACAAGCAAATTGCTGTACATACTTGGTATGCACGTGCTTATGGTAAAAATGAAAAACATACCCAAAGAATTGATTATTATTTGCAAAAATTTAAGGTTGTAGGTACAGCAAAAGTGCATTACACAATGTATAAAAAGTATACCTTTGCTCTTGTAAAAAAAGTAGAAAAGCTTCTAAGAAAAATACATACAAAATTAAGGCCGAAAGCTTAATTTTTTAAATCGAGATGAGCAAATTAGCAATAGTAATTACAGACGGCGTTGGGTATAGAAATTTTGTGTTAAGCGATTGTATTGCCGAATCACAAAATAAGTTTGACGAAGTAGTTATACTTTCATTTTTGCCAGCATCGGTCTATCCAGAATCAAATGTTCGAATTATAGAACTCGAAGCCTTTCAAGAAAAATTTAAACATTGGTTTTTTAGAAAAGCAAAAGAAGTTGCGCATCTTTTTAATCATAAAAAAGATAATTTAGGTATTCAAGATAATCTTAAAACCAATTATTCTACACAAAAAAATACGCGAGGTATTGCCACACGATTAATTTATAAATTAGTTCCCTATTTTCATTCAGAGAACGCTATAACAACCTACACTCGTTGGCAACAAAAAACATTTAGCAAAGAGCCTATTACAAAGCAATATATCGATTTGTTAGAGCAAGAAAAATTTGATTTGCTTTTATTTACACACCAACGGCCACCGTATATTGCACCACTTGCCTATGCTGCTCAAAAAACAAATACACCAATTGCTACTTTTATTTTTAGTTGGGATAATTTAGCTTCAAAAGGTAGAATGGCTTCAGATTTTAATTATTATTTGGTGTGGAGCGATTTAATGAAGAATGAGCTATTAACCTATTATCCAAAACTAAAAGCCAAGCAAGTAGAAGTGGTTGGAACGCCTCAGTTTGAACCCTATGTGCTAGATCGATTTGCTTGCCACAAAGAAAATTTTTTCAAATCATTTGAGCTCGATAATTCTAAAAAAACCATGTGTTTCTCTTGTGGAGATATAGCCACAAGCAAAAACGATGCGTTGTATATCGAAACCATTTGTGAGGCTTATGTATCAAAAAAAATTCCTGATATAAATATTTTAATACGAACATCTCCCGCCGAAACACCCGAAAGATTTTCTTCTTTAGTAAAAAAATATCCATTTGTAAAGTGGAATTACCCAAAATGGGAACAAGCCAGAAACTCGCATCAAGAGCAATGGTCGCAACGTATACCTACTATTGAAGACGTGGTAGATTTAAAAAGTATTTTGCAGTTTACAGATTTGAATATCAATATGCTGTCTACTATGAGTTTAGATTTTATGTGTTTTGATAAGCCAGTAATTAATACTGTTTTTGGTAATGAAGAGAACAATTTGTACAACGACCAACGTTTTTTAGGCTACGTTCATATAGATTATGTAGTACAGTCAAAAGCTACTAAAATTGTAAAAAATGAACACGAATTAATCAAGGCTATAAATTTATATTTGTCTAGTCCAAGTACCGATTCTGAAAACCGTAAAAAATTATTAGATTTACAAATAAGTAAACCACTACAAGGCACTAGCAAACGCATTGCAGAAACTGTATTTCAATGGAGTCAAAACGTATAGCGATAGTATGTGATTATAAACTACTTCAAGAAAGAGTAGGTGGTATGGATTATTTTTTTTGGCAGTTCAACAAAAAATGTCAAGAAAATGATGTAGCTGTTGATTGGTTTTTTCCAAATAATGAAACGCACGGATTTTATACTACATTTTCAATAATTTCTGCTCCAAACACAAGTATTGAAGCCACTTTTTTAGAGCATCTCACAAAAGAAAAAACAAAATACGATTACATCATCACTCATTTTTTGGAGTTATGTACTCCTTTTTATAAAAAAGTAAAACAAAAATCGGCTGCAAAGATTATTGCAATAGATCATAATCCAAGACCATTGCAAGGCTATTCTTTTAAAAAGAAGTTGCAAAAAAAAATGAAAGGCATTTTATATTCTAAATATATAGACACATTTGTTGGCGTTTCGCAATATACAGTACATGAATTGTTGCACGATTTTGGAACTTTTATAGCACCAAAAACCAAAGTAATTTACAACGGTGTAATTATAGATGATATTGTAGAACGCACAAGCCAAAATCTACGCCCAACCCAATTTATTGTAGCGTCACATTTGCGGTATTCCAAAGGTATACAAGACTTGCTATTGGCATGGTCGCAACTTCCAGAACAAATAACGCATCATTGCAGTATTGATATTTATGGAGAAGGCGAATATGAAGATGTTTTGAGGGAGATGTGTAAAAACCTACAACTAACAAACATTTATTTTAAGGGTAGTGTAAGTAATTTAAAACAACTATTTCATAAGTATGATTTTTTATTGCAACCTACTTATATGGAGTGTTTTAGCTTATCAATACTAGAGAGTTTGGCAGCCAATGTACCTGTAATTACTACAAATGTTGGAGGTAATGAAGAAGTAGTTAAAAATGGTGTAAACGGATTTATTTTTTGTGCTCAAAATGTAACCCAACTTACAGCATTACTTACCAAAGTAATCGGTGGGGAATTAGCCATAAACCAAAATACCAGAAATTTAATAGCTACACATTATTCTTTAGAAAGCATGGTGGAAAATCATTTTAAATTAATAAACTAACGCATTATTAATGAGTTATACAAGAATTATACCTTTGCTTACAAAAACCAAAAGCAAACTTACCGTAAAAGAATTTCAAGAAAAAATAAATGTAGTTTTTCATGATTTTGAAGCCAATTATTACGACGACTTGCACAAAGATATGTGGGAGAGTTTGCAACAACAATTTGATTTACTCGTACAAGATGGTTTGCAGTATATTACTCATCGTACAAATCTTAAAGTTTTAGATATAGGATGCGGTACAGGGCTTAGTAGCGAATTGTTACTTAATACTAAAATAAAGCCTTATGTACAACAAGTTACGCTTCTAGATACATCGCCAAATATGCTTAAGTTTGCCCAAAAAAAAGCAGAAACGTGGAATGTTAATTATCAAGTAATAAACGGAAATATCACACAAATTACAGAGTTGTATGATGTAATTGTTATATCATCAGTATTGCATCATATTCCAGATTTAACTACTTTTTTGCACGATGTAAGCCAAAAACTAAACCCCAACGGATTACTTATTCATTTGCAAGATCCAAATTCCGATTTTTTAAAAACAGAAGAATACACCAAAAGAGTTGATGATTTTAAAAAACAAAATCCAAAATTAACAACCAATAATACCAACATATTCTTTAAAAAAATAAAACGGTTTATAAAACGATTATTAAACAGAAAAGACTATATCGATTTGATAAACGATGAGTTGATACGTCAAAATGTTATTCAAAAAAGAATGACCGCCAATGAGCTTTGGAGTGTAACCGATATTCAAATAGCATCAAATGTAAATGATGAAATAAATGGAATTTCGCTGCATTTTTTGAAGCACACACTCAAAGATTTTACTTTACTAAGTACGCGTTCGTATGGTTTTTTTGGAGTATTAAAACACGATTTACCTTCAAATTTTAAAGAAATAGAAGAGCAATTAATTCAAGAAAAATCTCTTTTTGGAAGAAATTTGGCTTGTATTTGGCAAAAAAATCAATAAGCATGACAATAGGGTTTCTTACACCAGAATTTCCACACAACGCTACAGGTACTTCGGGAGGCATTGGTAGCAGTATACTCAATTTAGCAAAAGGATTGCATCAAATAGGGCATACGGTAAAAATATTTGTGTACGGACAAAATAATGATGAGGTTGTTGTGGAGCCTGAATTTACAATTTATAAAATTAAGAATCCAAAATTTAAAGGTTTCACTCGTTTTTTAACCCAAAGAAAAATCCAAAAACACATTAATGCTTTGTACAAAAACAAAGAGTTAGATGTACTAGAAGTGCCAGATTGGACAGGTTTTATGTCATTTTTTAAACCCCAATGCTCCATGGTGGTTAAATTACATGGTAGTGACGCCTATTTTTGTAATTTAGACAAAAGACCTGTCAAGTTTCTCAATAAATTTCATGAAAAAAGAAACCTAAAAAATGCCGATAAAGTAATTGCTGTAAGTGATTTTGTAGGTAGAGAAACGCAAAAAATATTTGATTTAAATTTTTCATATTCGGTAGTTGGAAACGCTGTAGATACGCAAATGTTCCAGCCAAAATCAGTTGAAAATGGTGCACCAATAGTATTGTATTTTGGAACATTAATTAGAAAAAAAGGAATTTTTGAAATCCCTCATATATTTAATAAAGTAGTAGAGCAAATACCACATGCCCAATTGTGGCTTGTAGGAAAAGATTCGTTTGATATACAAACAAAAAGTAATTCGTCTTGGCAGTTGGCCAAACCCATGTTTGTGCCACAAGCACTTAAGCAAACTACTTATTTTGGGGCATTGCCCTATCAAAAAATGCAAGAAAAAATACAAGAAAGTTCGGTGTGTATTTTCCCTTCGTATGCAGAAGCTTTACCTGTTTCTTGGCTAGAAGCTATGGCTGTACAAAAACCAGTAGTTGCATCAAATATTGGTTGGGCTACTGAAATAATTACTCCAAATATAGACGGTTTTGTAGCATACCCAAACCAGTATGAAGTTTTTGCGCAATATGTTATTAATTTGCTTCAAAATAAAACACTTGTACAAGACATAGCAAAAAATGCTCGAAAAAAAGTAATACAAAATTTCGATTTACAGGTTATTGCCAAAAAAAATGCCGAAATTTACAGCACATTATTGTAGCATGAATTTTAAAGAGTACAACAATTCCAGAGGAGAAATACTATATTACTTAGGTAGCCCAAATTTAGATTTATTGGAAAAATTATCTTTAGGTTATGGAGATATTTGGCATTCTTCTTTTGAGCAAGGTTATAAAAATGTTTTTAAAGATATAGTCTATCAAGTTCAAGTATTTTATTGGTATGTAAACGATTTTGACAATTTAGATCAATGTGTAAGTTGGCGCCTTAATCCGTATTTGTTTGCTGTACGAAAATCGGTTTGGGAACTACTTGGAGGGTTTGATAAAGAATATAGAAATCCTGAAATAGCTGCGCTCGATTTTGCTTACAATGCTTTGGCTTATCAAGCAGCAATACCTATGTATGTAAAAGGATTGTATACCGAAACTATTTCAAAACCGATTACTATTTCTACCAAAGACCGCTATGTTTTTTACCGAAAAAACTTTAAAATGGAGCATAGCTATTTTATGCTTTTTAGAAAAGGAATTTTCAATTTAAACGAATGGTCGGCATTACATTATGCCAAAAAGCATTTTAAAAAGCGAAACAATATTCCTGTTGTTCCAGCTAGAGCTTTACAACCTATTAATGGAAATCCAACAGTAAGTTACATTATCCCTACGATGATGCGTCAGGATTTTACTTTAAATTTATTAAACGATTTAGCAAACCAAACTTATCCACCTACCCAAGTAGTGGTGGTAGATGCCACTCCCGCAGAAAAACGCGATACGCATTTATATCAAACCAAAACCTATCCTTTTGAGCTTATTGTAAAATGGCAACAAACCAAAGGAAGTTGTAGAGCAAGAAATGAAGCTATACAGCTATGCACTTCAGATTATATCGTGTTTGGTGATGACGATATAAGAATTCCACCAGATTTTATAGAAAATCATATTAAACTTTTACAAACCTACAATGCAGAAGCTTGCAACGGATTGGATATACGTGCAGATCATCAACAACAAAATTTAGATGATTTAAAAGTAAAGTTAGAAAAAATAAATCCCAACCGTTGGCATGTAGGAGCAGGTGGTTTTAATAATGCAAATTCATGCGTAAGCAAAGTATATGTAGATAAATTGATAGGAAATGATATTAACTACGATGGCGGATATGGCGAAGATTCTGATTTTGGTTTCTCATTAGTAAAATTAGGTATTTGTGTATTGCACAATCCGTTTTCTACTAATCTACATTTAAAACCGCCTGTAGGAGGCTATCGTTTTTGGGGTGAGCAAGCCAAAATTTTAGGCAAAAAACGAAAAACTCAGCCTTGGGAATTAGATACACCTGTACAATACATTCGCCCTGTACCAAGTCCTACAATAATGTATCAGATAGTAAAACATTATCCTGAGAGTCAGCTTACAGAATTTAAATACAAATATTTTGCATTGTTTTTATGGAATGGTTCAAAAATGATGTTGCCTTTTAGACTATTGCAATTACCAAAAAGAATTCTTCAATTTAATAAATCTGTTTTTTATGCTAAAAAATTAGCAAAACTAGGAGTAAGAACCCAATAATGAAACCTAAAATTTACATATATGCTCTTTTAGATGTTTACTACGATGCCTATTATATACAAGGGTTAAAAGAGTATTTTGGTGTTAAAAAAGTGTATTTTAATACCTCAAAATTTCCAAAGTTTAATCAAGATGTTTGTGCTATTTTGGTAGAGTATCCCACTTATAGTTACAAAATAGCTATAGATTCTAGAGACAATAGCGATATACGCCCAGAATTAGAACAATGGTGTGATGTATATGGCGTTGTAAATGTACAATATTCAGATCTTGCTCGTTATTCTAAGGTTATTTCTATTGGGCCAAGTTTTGGTATAAAAACAGCAAGCACTTTAGCATTATATTTTACAGTTTTTGGTAATGTATTGCGTTTTTTTAATCATATTCCACATAAAAAAAGATATGTATCCAACTTTATAGCGCAATCCAAAAGGAATTATTTACATGAATATTACAAACCAATAAAAGCGCAAAAAAAGTATTTGTTTTTTACGGCTTCTCTTTGGAAAAACGAACCAGAAACAAATGCTTATAGAGCCAACTTTATTAGAGCTTGCAAAGCCTTACATTGGTTTACTTTTGAAGGAGGTTTTGTGCCTAGAAGTAACGGAGACAATCTTGGGTATGACGATTTACTTGCTTCGCAAAAAATATTTTCATTAAAAGAATATACATTAAAAATAAAACAATCTATGGTGGTGTTTAATACACCTGCAGTGTTACAATGCCATGGTTGGAAGCTTGGAGAGTTTTTAGCTATGGGAAAAGCGATAATTTCTACCAAGTTTTACAACGAAATGCCCGCGCCTTTTATCAACAATGAGCATTATGTAGAGCTTCAAACCAATACTTCGGAAGAAATACAAAAAGTATTGCTGGGTTTAAAAGAAAATCCAGATAAGCTCATAAAATTAGAAACAAACGCATTTCATTATTTTCAAAAATACCTCACACCTGTTAAAGTAATACAACGAATTGTTGAAAAAGCCGAAAAAAATTGATTAAACATTGCTACATACAAGCTCAAAAACAAAAAATTGAAATTTCTAAAGAAATTGTTCAAAATAAATTACTGCTTACTATTCCTAAAAACTGGAGTTCGTTTGATATTTACGTAGAATTTACAGAAGTAATAAAAGAAGTTAGAAATCACGATTACAATTGGATACCGTTACAAAAAGAAACAATTTTATACGAATATTGTCCGAAAATTATTCGGCTAAATTCGGGTGTTTTGGTGCAGTCGAATATCAATCAGGGGTATTGGATATTTTCTAAACAAAATCCAAAAACGTTAATTTGGAGATTTCAACCTGCTTCTTCCAAACAAATTACTCAATATAATGCGTTACATCAAAAACAATTGATAGATACATATATTGAAAAACCGTTTTGTACAACACCTAGTTTATTATTTACAACACAATATGCTGTAGAAATCAGTAGATCTAAAATTCCTTTTACCGGAATGATTTGTTTTACAGATCATTGTGATTTTGATACTCTGCAAAATTTAGAATTACTTAGAACCTTTTTAAAAAAACATAACATTACAACAACCAAAGGTTTTTTTTTAAATCACTTTTCAAAAAGAAATGATAATGCTTCTTTTGAATACCATCGAGAAGAATTAATACAATGGATACAAAACGGACACGAATTGTGTTATCATTCTTTATCACAATCTATAAAGTCTAGCCAAGAGAGTAAACAAGATTTTCTTTCTTTTAAAGCTCCGTTAAACGATATAAACGTTTGGATAGATCACGGTTATCAACCTTACAATTTATCGTTGTATGAAACTTCGGGTTATACAAACAACGAATTTTTACAAGTTATCGAGCAAAATAAAATAGATATTTTTTGGAATTATATAGACAGTGGCATAGCTACAAATGGGGTTATCAATCAACTAAATGCGCATCATTTTACATTGGGTACTTTTCAAAAATCGGTTGCAAATACCCATTTTAAGTCAAAAATTGCTTTGCTATTTAAAAGTGTTTTGTTTCATTATGATAATAATCCAAAACACATTCGCAATTACATTAATTTCAAAATGAATTGGAATAGCTTTACAAAAACTAAAAAACCTAAGTTTTTATTCCGATTTATAAAAAATCTTATCCCTGTTTTTGGAGTTGTTTTTAATACTGCAATTTTTTGGAGTAGTATAAAAAAACAAGTATACAAATCGGCAAAATATGCACCTATTATTTTTAAACATACCATTAAAAATAAGAAAATTACCATTTTTCAAACGCTTGAAATGGTCGATTTTAAAAAATCACTTTCTCCCGAAAATATTGATACATTAGTGCTAGAAAAAGGAGTTTGTGTAGCGCATACTTATTTTTCAGACAATATGAAACATCATTCAGGTAGAATAATTTTAGATAATGGCAAAATAAATAGTGATGTAGAAGCCAATTTTGAATATTTAGCAAAAAAAATAAAAAATAGAGAGATATGGAACCCAACTTTATCTGAAGTAGTATCTTATTGGAAACAAATTGATGAGGCAGTTTTTGATGTTGATGCTTCAGGTAAAATATTTTTATCTACCACTCATAATTTAAACACGAGAGAAGTATACTAAATGGCAATTTTAATCACAAAAGATAAAGATTGGTTACAAAAATGGGATTCTTTTTTATTGCAAAATAATAAGGCTTCTCATTTGCTTTACTCTTCATGGCTAGCGTCGTATAGTGCGTATGGGTTTGATTTTGAAGTTGTTTTAGAGCATCAAGATGGTGAAATATTAGGTGGTTATGGAGCTGTATTAGCCAAAAGTTTATTTTTCAAGTTTTACATCATTCCGTATGGGCCTATAGTATCATTACCCCGAAAAAATACAGTAACAGATTTTTTAACTATCGCAAAAACACAAGCACATAAGCATAAATGTTGCTATTTTCAATATCATGTGCCAATATCAAACGATGCTTTAATATCCGATTTTGTTTATACTCAGTCATATTTTAACATAAAAGAATTTGTAGGGCAATTAGGCAATAAGTTTAAATATGTATACAGTAGCTATGGAATAAATTGGGTAGATTTTGGAACAAATAGCACCGCACAAGAATTTTTAGCACAGTTGCCGCAGCAAGTGCGTAGAAACATTGCTATTCCATACAAGAATAATCCGAGTATTAAGTATGCCAAAACAAATTTTGAGTGTGAAGAGGCTTACAAAATTATTGAAGAAAATGCGCTATTGGGCAATTATGCTGTAAGAAGTTTTAAAGATTTTCAAAAAACTCTGATGCAACTTATACAAAATGAGCAAGCCTATTTGCTTTATATTGTATATAATAATGAGATAAAAGGAACTGCTTTGGCAGTAAGAGCAGCAAACCATTTGGTGTATATAACAGGAGGAACAAAAAAAGAAAAACCCGATTTAAAATGGGGTTATATGCTTCATTTTGAACTCATAAAACTGTCTTTCCAAATGGGATATAAAGGTTATGATATTTCTATGGGAGGATCTTCGGGGGTTATGCAGTTTAAAAGTAAATTTAATAGTAAAGCCATTTATTTTGAATCTAAGCCACATTATGTGGTGTTGAATACATTTATTTTTAAACTATATTTAATTTTAAATTCTACTTTTGCTAAAAATAAAAAACTGTTTTCTAAAATAGTTAAGCTTTTCAAATAGATTCTAATGAAAATAAACAACAAAGATTTCTGGGAAAAAGAACATATTATACAAACTCAAGAAGTACTTAAAAACGCTTCAGATTTTGAACTTTTTATGTTTGAAAATGCAAAGAAAAGATACCAAGAGTATAGTGATATAGAAACAGTAAAAATATTTGGCTGTGGTACGGGTAGAGAAATAGAAGCCATCGCTCAATTTTTTCATCCAAATAAAATTGTTGCTTCAGATATTTCTGAAAAAATGATTGCCAGATGCCAAATTAATTTGCAACAATGGAATTTAACAGCTACCACACAAACTTTGGTTACCGATGCTACAAAATATCATGAACCAAAGCACTATTTTGATTTGGTAACCATACTCAACAGTATGCTTACTTATGTGCCCAATAGACAAGACAGAATTACTATTTTTAAGAATTCTTATCAAATTTTAAAACCCAAAGCTACTCTTATAGGTACAGTACACAATCAAGTTGGTACGCCTGCCAAAACACTTTATTTTAAATTGCGTAGTTTGTTTTCTTTTATATTAAAAGATAAAGTAGGTAATAGAAATACTGGTTTTAATGGGTTTAAAGTGCCAGGTTATTACTATACCAAAAACGGATTGATAAAAGATTTATCACATTCTGGCTTTAAAAATATAGAAGTTTACTCTTTAGACGAATTTTACAAAGCAAGAAACATTAGCTACAATAGAAAAAAAGGATATAATAATTTAATTTTTATTGCTACAAAGCCCTAAAATAATTTGAACGATATTGAGTTTTCTTTGATTATATGTACTTATATGCGACCAAATGCTTTAGCAAAATTAATGCATTCGGTGGTAAATCAAACTGTGTATCCTTCAGAAATAATTATTATAGACGGTTCTACTAATACAGAAACGCAACACTATTTCAACCAAAACAGTTTTAAAAATCTAAAGTATTTTTTAGTTTCAGCTTCCGATAGAGGGCTTACCAAACAACGCAATGTTGGAATATCAAAGTTAAGTCCAACTTCGCAAATAGTTTGTTTTCTAGACGATGATACGGTATTAACAACTACCTATTTTCAAGAAATTATAAAAGCATTTCAACAAAACCCAAATGCAGCAGGTATTGGCGGTGTGGCATTAAACGAAAATAAGTGGTTGCCAAATCTGCACGGCATTAAAAAATCAATTTATCATTACACTTTTGAAGAGTTTTTATATAAAGAATCATCTAGAAATGTAATACGCAATGTACTTCGATTAAATTCTAATGAATTACCGAGTGTAATGCCTACTTTTTCTCATGGTAGAACTTGTGGTTACCCTATAACAGGGAAAGTGTATCCAGTAGATTTAATTGTAGGCATGTCTATGAATTTTTCAAGAAAAGTAATAAATAATCAAAAGTTTTCAACCTATTTTGAAGGCTATGGTTTGTATGAAGATGCCGATTTTTGTTTAAGAGCCTTACAATATGGTCAAAACTACATAGCTACTGCAGCCCAATTGTACCATTATCACGATGCTTTGGGCAGACCAAATCAATACAAATACGGAAAAATGGTAGTAAGAAATGGTTGGTATGTTTGGCGCATAAAATACCCAAACCCATCGCTATTATCTAGATTTAAGTGGAATATTACGGCTTTTTTGCTAACATTAATTAGAGCTTTAAATGTATTGAATACCAATCAAAAAAAGGAAGCATTCACCGAAGCTTTGGGTAGAACTGTAGGTTGGTTTAGTTTACTTTTTAACAAACCCAAAATGTTTTAGCTATGACATTTTGTATTGTATCATACGTAGAACATCATTGGCATAATAACCAATACTATGCCTATGCACCCTATGTAAATGAAATGAATATTTGGTTACAATATGTAGATAAAGTGATTATCGTAGCGCCTTTGTCTGTAAATAAACCTAGTGTGATAGAAACGAGCTATCAGCACAATAATATAGAATTCATTGAGGTTGAAAAATTTTCTTTGCTTTCTATTCGAGAAGTTTTTAAAACGATTTGGGTGGCACCATCTATTGTAATAAAACTCTTTAAGGCGTTTCAAAAATCAAATCATATCCACTTACGTTGCCCAGGAAATATGGGATTACTTGGAGCATTAGTACAAATTGCATTTCCAAAAAAACAAAAAACGGCGAAATATGCAGGAAATTGGGATCCTCAATCAAAACAGCCTATAACTTACGTGTTGCAAAAAAAAATACTTGCCAATACATTTTTTTCCAAAAAAATGCGTGTTCTTGTTTATGGTAATTGGAAAAATGCTACAAAAAATATATATCCATTTTATACAGCTACCTATACCGAGAGCGAAAAACAACCTTTGCCAGAATTAACGTTGCAAAATCCATTAAAGTTTTTGTTTGTTGGAACTTTATCCAAAGGAAAACAACCTCTTTATGCCATAAAGTTGGTACAAAATCTACTCAAAAAAGGATATACTGTTTCTTTAGAATTATTTGGAGAAGGCAACGAGCGAGCAAATCTAGAGCGGTATATTGCTGAGAATAATCTAGAAAATTATGTTTTTTTAAGAGGAAATAAATCTAAAGATTTTTTAAAACAAAAATACCAAGAAAGTCATTTTACTCTATTGCCTTCCAAAAGTGAAGGTTGGCCCAAAGCTGTTGCCGAAGCTATGTTTTGGGGAAGTTTGCCCGTAGCAACACCCATATCTTGCGTGGCTAATATGCTGGGTAATGGTTCTCGAGGAATAGTACTAAGTTTGAATTTGGAAGCAGATACACAACAAATTATAGACCTCATTCAAAATAATGCAGTGTATGCCCGTAAAAGAAAAGAAGCAATAAATTGGTCTAGACAATATACTATTGATACCTTTGAAACCGAAATTAAAAAATTGGTATGCGAGTAGTGCAACTTATAGATTCATTAGAAGCGGGTGGTGCCGAGCGTATGGCTGTAACGTATGCGAATTCGTTGTCAAAATCTATTAAGTTTTCTGGGCTCGTTGCCACAAGAAAGGAAGGGATTTTAAAAGAAAGTTTGTTTCAGGATGTTACTTATTTATTTCTGAATAGAAAAAAAACATTCGATTTCAAAGCCCTACATCGTTTAAAAAAATATTGTATTCAGCACAATGTTGAAATAATTCATGCCCATTCGAGTTCTTATTTTATAGCGATACTTTTAAAATTTATTGTGCCTCAACTTAAAATTGTTTGGCACGATCATAATGGGCTTGGGGTAGAAAACTTGGGTATTAAAACTTATTTTTTAAAAATAGCCTCTTTGTTTTTTCTCGGAATTATTTCGGTAAATACTAATTTGAAAGAATGGGCTGAAAAAAAATTGTATTGTAAAAATGTACTTTATTTACCCAATTACATTACACCAGAAATCAATTTTAAAAAAGAAACAAAATTGATTGGAATATCAGGTAAAAGAATACTTTGTTTGGCTAATTTAAGAAAACAGAAAAACCATGAAATGCTTTTAAAATTGGCAGAAAAGGTTAAACAAGATTTTCCAGATTGGACATTTCACTGCGTAGGTAAAGATTTTAAAGATGATTACTCGAAAAGTTTATTTGAAACCGTTGCTAAAATGCAGTTACAAGATGTTGTGTTTTTTTATGATTCTAAAGAAGATATTTATCATATAATTACCCAATCTGATATAGGAATACTAACTTCTCTATCTGAAGGTTTACCCGTTTCATTACTCGAATATGGACTTTTTTCTAAACCTGTGGTTTGTACTTCAGTAGGGCAAATTCCTCAAATCATTGAAAACGGCAAAAATGGTTACCTTGCAGAGGTAAACAACGTAGACGATTTTTTTGAAAAAATAAAATTGCTAATTTCAAATAAACAGCTTGCCAATTCGTTAGGTTTACAATTGTATCAAACGATAGAAAAAGAATATTTGGAAGATAAAGTGTTAGGTTTGTACCAAAACTGGTTGCTTAAAATGATATATGGATAAAAAATCAAGTACATATTTACTTTATGTTGTACTGCATATACTTTTAGGAGTAGGTGTATATTTTTTCACGCCTATATCAAAAGTATATGGGATATTGATTTTTTTGTTCGGGATTTATTTTGTTGTAAAAAATAAAAATGCTAATAACGAAGTCTTAATGGTTGCAGCCTATATTGTTGGTAGTGAGGTTTTTTTAAGAATGACAGACGGAAACCCCAATTATGAATTTACAAAGTATAGTGTTATTGTATTTGTATTGATGGGAATGTTTTATAGTGGTTTTTCAAAAAATGCTATTCCTTATTGGTTGTTTTTAGTATTGTTAATTCCAGGTTTGCTTATAGGTGTGCAATCGTTAGATATACATCGGTTAAATATAAGAAATTTAATAGCTTTCAATATGTCGGGGCCAATATGTTTGGGGCTTACATCTATTTATTGTTTTAACAGGCGTATTCAGTTTTCTCAAATCAATAAGCTATTAATGTATATGTTGTTGCCAATAATATCTACAACAGCATATCTTATTTTGTATACCCCCGATTTACGAGAAGTCGTTACAGGAACAGGTTCAAACATGGATACATCTGGAGGTTTTGGGCCAAACCAAGTTTCTACCATTTTAGGTTTAGGAGTATTTATTTTGTTTACACGAATTGTATTTCTTTCAAAAAATAAATTGATACTGTTGTTAAATATTTTTCTGATAGTTAATGTAGCTTATAGAGGTTTGATTACTTTTTCTCGTGGAGGTATGATTACAGGCGGTGTATTGATTCTCGTGCTTATAGTTTTTATTTATTTGAATATTAATAAAACAGGAAAATATAAATTGAGTTTGATGTTGTTCTTTGTTGTATTCGGGCTTTTATTTACATGGTTTTACACAGAACAACAAACAGGAGGACTTATAGGAAAACGCTATGCAAATAAAGATGCTGTAGGTAGAAAAAAAGAAAGCTCTTTTAGTGGTAGAGAAGTTATTGCCGAACATGAAATAGAATCGTTTATTAAAAATCCTATTTTTGGTATTGGAGTAGCCAAAGGAACAGAAGAACGGATGGAAATTTTTGGAGAAACAATTGCTTCACACAACGAAATAACACGTATGCTGGGAGAACATGGCTTGTTTGGACTTTTTGGACTACTTATTTTATTTGTTACTCCTTTTGTTTTGTATTTAAATAATAAAAAATATCTGTACTTGTTTTGTTTTGTTGCATTTTGGTTGCTAACAATCAATCATGCAGCTATGCGAACGGCTTCGCCCGCATTTATTTACGCTCTTTCTCTATTAAAAGTAAAATTAGATGAAGCCTAGATTATTATATATTGGAAACAAACTCACGCATACAACAGCCAACGTAACTACAATAGAACTCTTAGGAAGTTTACTTGAAAAAGAAGGCTATAAAATAAGCTATGCTTCGAGCAAAAAAAATCAAGTAGTTCGTTTGTTGGATATGATTTTTGCAGTTGTAATGGCAAAAATAAAGGGTGTAAAGTATGTACTGATAGATACATATAGCACGTCTGGTTTTTATTTCGCATGGATTGTGAGTCAATTGTGTAGAATATTAAAGTTAAAATACATACCTATTTTACACGGCGGTAATCTGCCCAATAGATTACAAAAATCGCCAACATTATCAGATACCATTTTTAAATACGCTTACAAAAATGTAGCTCCTTCCGGTTATTTGTACGAAGTTTTTTTTAATAAGTACCCTATAAATACAGTAAAAGTACCAAACCCGATAGAGGTAAATAATTATTCTTTTGTAAACAGAACTCTGTTTGAACCCAAACTATTATGGGTAAGAGCTTTAGATGAAATATACAATCCAAAAATGGCTCTAGAAGTAATACAAATACTTACACAAAAATTCCCTCAAGCTAGTTTAACTATGGTAGGCCCAGACAAAGAAAATCGTAAGCAAGAACTTGAGCAAATAGCAAAAAGTAAAAATCTTAATGTTACATTTACTGGTAAGCTATCAAAAGCTGCATGGTTGGAGTTGTCAAAATCGCACAGTATTTTTATCAATACAACCCGTGTAGACAATACCCCAATGAGTGTTCTAGAAGCTATGTTGCTCGGGCTCCCGGTTGTATCTACCAATGTAGGAGGAATAAGATACCTGATTGAAAATAATATTGATGGTTTTTTAGTACCCGATAATGACGCAAAAAAAATGGCAGAATGTATTGATATTCTAATACATAATCTAGTATTAGCCAACACATGTGTTACAAATGCACGAAATAAAGTAGAGAGATTGGATTGGAATGTAGTAAAAAAAAGTTGGAACGATTTACTTTTTTAACACATTACTCGTGTAATATTTACTAAATTGCACAAGCAACCCAACTACCTTATGACTTCTAATAAAAAAATACACTTTGAAATTTCTGAGAGAAAAATTCTCTTAAAAATTTTCGACCAGCTTGCAGTATTACTCACTTTATACTTAGTAAGTTTGGTTTTTAACTTCGACTATTTTCGAATATCTCTTACTCATTACTCTTGGTTTATTGTATTAGCATTGTACCTTCATGTTTTTGGTAATGTTTTTGAAATGTACAACCTACAAGTAGCTAGCAATTATTATCAAATTATAAAAAGTATTATTCTAACTACTTCTACTACAGTTTTAGTTTACATACTTACACCTTTTTATACTCCATTTTTACCAACCAATAGGTTGCAAATTATATTGTTTTATATCGCAATATTTACATCGTTATTGCTTTGGCGGTTTTTTTATGTGGCTTTTATGGCGTCGCATAGGTTTGTAAAACAATCAATTATAGTATGTGATAACGATCAATTGCAAGATATTTTACTCGAATTACAAAAAGCCGATCCACATTATCGATTTATTGCTCATGTGAGTTCAGATGGATTAAAGCCCACAGTACAGTTTAGAAATGTAAGCAGTATTGCTTTGAATGATTTGGAGCATTTTGTTCGTCAAAACTCTATATCCGAAATAGTAGTCGCTACACAAAATACAAACAATATTACGGCAGATTTGTACAGTCAATTATTAAAACTACTCGAAAACGGATTTATAATTAGAGAATATACACAACTTTACGAGAATATTACCCAACGCATACCAGTACACTATGTGTCTAAAGATTTTTATAGATATTTCCCTTTTAGTAGAAACAACCATAATAGATTATACTTGCTTGTAGTGCGGGTTTTAGAAGTAATTCTTTCTTTGGTAGGATTGGGTATTATGTGTATTATTATTCCTTTTATATTACTAGGCAATTTGTTTGCCAATAAAGGAAAGTTGTTTTACACCCAAGAAAGGGTAGGGCAAAATGGCGTACCATTTAAAATCTATAAATTTCGTACTATGGTAAAAAATGCAGAAGCACACGGAGCCGTTTTTGCCAGCACTAATGATGTGCGTGTAACCCCATTTGGAAAATTTTTAAGAAGAACGCGTATAGACGAATTCCCTCAATTTATTAATATACTAAAAGGCGATATGGCTATTATTGGCCCAAGACCTGAACGACCTGTATTTGTTGAAGAAATAGCCAAAGTAATGCCATTTTATGAAACACGTCATGTTGTAAAACCAGGGCTTACGGGTTGGGCTCAAGTAAATTATTCTTACGGCGATTCTATTTCAGATAGTTTAATGAAACTTCAATACGATTTGTATTATATAAAACATCGCAGTTTATATCTTGATATTAATATTATCATTAAAACCATAAGTACAGTGGTTTTTTACAGAGGACAATAATAAACTACTTTTGTTTAACTCGGTAAATCCAAAATAACCCAAATGCTGTATAAATAATAAACGGCAGCATAAGGGTGAAGTGTGGTTTGTTAAACAACATGCATATATAGATGGTTAGTGAGGCTAGTATGCTATAAATAAGTATCTTTTTGTTTTTATTTTTTACAAAAGGCATAAGTATAAACAATGGATTGAAGAGTAGTGCGTTATAGTTCCATAAAACCTCTTGGTGTTGCGAATACAAACCAACCATACACAAAAACAGACCCAATAAACCAAATAAAAAGAAAGTAAATAAAAAAACCTTTTTATTTCTTAGTATAGCAAGTACTGCCAAAATTAGAATAATAAAATAAATACTATCAAAAAATGAAAAAGAGCTTTCTGTTTGCCTATCAGGAAGTATAGTTTTTGTTTCTGAAACTAATTTTTTCCCATTAGTTTGATAGCGTTCTAAGCTGTTTTGTAATTCTATTGGAAGAAAAAGTTGGGTTGCTTTATTGTCTGTTCTTTCTCCAAAAATGACATTAATACCGAGTTTAAACCAAAAATGATTTTCAAAATATGGGTATAACACTTCTCTATAACTAAGGGTTTTAAAATCTGTTTTTTCAATATTTTTTGTGTCTAATATAGCATTTATCTTTTCCAGAATCATTGTGGTACAGTTTCTATCAATAAATTTATAGGTATAATATCGATCTTCTGAAAAAGCAGTTTTATTGAGTAAATCAAATAGTTGTTGTTTTTGACTTTTACTTATGTTTAAGGTTTGTTCTGTTACTTTTCTGCCTTCATTTTGATATTCGGCTATAAAATCTGAATATTGACATACACCAGCAAAATATTGCAAATCGCCTTTTACAAATTTTGCATAAAAATTAGAAGTCGTAAAATCAAATAAACCAAAATTATATACTACATCTACATTGTTTTTTGTGTCTTCAATGCGTATTGCGGTATGCCCAAAAGTAGTATATAGTTCTGCGCCCTTACCACAGGTAATTACTTTTATTGTAGCATCATCATTAAGATGTATAGGCTGTGCAAAAGCAATACATGTTTGTAATATCAAGAAAATAAATAATTTTTTACGCATAAGTTTATCGTCTAAAAATGCTTAAATCTATAGTTACAGAAAAAATATTAGAATAAAGCGCTGCACTTTGATCGCCCAAATCAGTTAAGGCATAGTCTACGGCAATTCCTCGGTATTTAAAACCTAATCCAATATTGGGCTGAAAACCAATTTTTTTAGTATTGTCTATTTGGGTTATTTTTTGAAAATTTCCTACACCTGTTCTTAAAAAAACCAAATCGTTGTAACCAAATTCAAAACCCAAAGCAGGGTCTATACTTAATTTTTGAGAAGAAATGATATCGTTGGTTCGGGTAAATTGCATATTCAAATTGGCGGCAGCTAGCAATGAATAATCGGCATGAAATTCATATTTTTTAGACAGACCAATTTGTGCTTTAGGCAAAGTAATTTCGGTGCTTTCTGGAAGTTCTGAGTTTTGACCTGCCACAGCATTTTTTATGGTATTAAATTCTTCTTCATTTATATTCCATACATTGTATGTTGTGGTAATATCGCGCAACATAACTCCAAAATGCCAATCGTTTTTTTCAAATTGTAGCCCTGCGTCAAAGCCAAAGCCCCAAGAATTGGCAAATTTTCCTATAATGCGTCTTATGACTTTTGCATTAACTCCATATTGCCAACCAGGCACTTTTAGTCTTTTAGCATACGAAAAAGTTATGCCATAATCGGCAGTAGAAAACTTACTAATACGATTGTAATCTACATTTCCTTGACTATCAATAAGCAATGTAGTGTTTAAAATGTCATCTACACCAAAACGAATGATAGACATTCCCCAAGCGCTTTCATCATCTATAGGTTTAGCATAAGCAGCATAGTCATATTGTGCGATATTGGCAAAATAGTTTGCGTGCATCAAACCTGCTTGAGCATCTTGTAAATCCACCAAACCAGCAGGATTCCAATAGCCCGAGTGCACATCTTTACTATGCGATACCATAGCACTAGACATGGCTAGAGCGCGAGCATCTACACCAATGTTCATAAACTCATTGGAATATTTTCTCACACTTTGAGCCATTGTGATACAGCAAGATATCAAAAACAATAAGGTTATTTTTCTCAAAATAAAATTTTTACAAATATCATATAAAATTCTCTATAAAAAAACGCATACAACTACAAGTTATTGTACTACATTTGTGTTTTCAACGCTTATTCTATACTAAAATTGTATTGCGAATAACTTTATTAAGAGCTATAAAATAAGATAATTGAAATGCTAAATAGATAAATAAAAATTATATAGTATGAATATTAAAAAGCATATACCCAATATACTTACATTATTAAACCTTTTTTGTGGATGTATTGCGTTGGTTTTTTTAACAAAAGGAAATTTTGAAGCCGCATTTTATTCAGTTTGCTTAGGTATATTTTTCGATTTTTTTGATGGATTTTTTGCCCGAAAGTTTAATGTTTCTGGGCCATTGGGTGTACAACTCGACTCGCTTGCCGATATGGTTACAAGCGGTGTAGTGCCGGGGTTTATGATGTATGGAGTGTTGTCAAATCCATATGTTTTAGGAAACTCATATTGGTCTTATGCGGGTTTTGCAATAACTGTTGGGTCTTGCTATCGATTGGCAAATTTTAATATAGACACAAGACAAACCGATAGTTTTATAGGGTTGCCTACCCCAGCAAATAGCTTATTTTTTATGAGTTTGCCCTTTGTTTTTGAAAAGTTTAAAGAGTCGATTTTTTCAGAAACATTTTTTAATTCATATGTTTTAATAGCATTATGTTTTCTTAGTGCTTATGTTATGAATGCCGAAATACCTTTGTTTTCATTAAAAATTAAGCAATTTAGCTTTGCAAAATATAAACTTCAGATAAGTTTTTTACTTTTATCTTTGGTGTTACTTTTGTTGTTGAAAGTGGTTGCAGTACCAATTATTATTGTGCTTTATGTAGTGCTTTCGGTAGTCAATAATATGATGAATTCTAAAAAACTGCATGGCTAAAACCATAAGAAAAAAAACTATTAGAAAAAATACAAAAAGCAAAAGAAAACCATTTCCATACGGTAAATGGCTTTCGGGATTATTTATTATACTTTTTTGTTACACAATCTATCACTATCGAGATGCTTTGTTATATTATTTTAGTTTTAAAACCGATAAAGTTTTAAAGCAAGACAAAGCTACACAAGCTAGAATATTTCAAATACTACAAGAAAATCCAGACAGAGTGGTCGGTTTTGACGTGTCTGAATATCAAGGAGATATTGATTGGGAGATTGTAGACTCTGTAGAAGGAAGAAAACTACGTTTTGTATTTATACGATCAACGTGCGGGAATGATAAGTTAGATGCACGATTTAGATACAATTGGAAAAAAGCCAAAGAAAATCATTTTATACGAGGGGCTTATCATTATTACAGGCCTAATGAAAATTCTATAGAGCAAGCCAACAATTTTATCAAGTTTGTTAAATTGCAATCGGGCGATTTACCTCCCGTGGTAGATATAGAGCAAATGCCCGAAACACAATCTATGGATAGTTTAAAGGTGGGGTTAAAACGATTTTGCACTAAAATAGAAAAACATTTTGGCACAAAACCTATTATTTATTCTGGGCAAAAATATTATGAAGACTTTTTAAAAGAAGAGTTTTCGGGCTATGTTTTTTGGGTTGCCAATTATAATTTTTTTGTAGAAACCATTCAAGATGATTGGACTTTTTGGCAGTTTACAGAAAAAGCGGTTATACGCGGAGTTTCTAGTAAAGTTGATATAAATATTTACAATGGTACTCCTTTAATGCTAAATTATTTAAAAATAAAATAAAATAGTTTACCTTTGTTTAATTAATTGTAACAATTGATGAACAAAATAAAAACACGTTTTAGTATTAAAGATCTCGAAAACCTATCAGGTATTAAGGCTCATACTATTCGTATTTGGGAAAAAAGGTATGCTATTTTTAATCCAGAACGTTCGCAGTCAAATATTAGAAATTATTCTGTAGAAGAACTTCAAAAGCTTTTAAATATTTCTTTTTTAAATAATTACGGATATAAAATTTCGAGAATAGCAGACTTATCAGAAAAAGAATTGCAGCAATTAGTAAAGCAAGTATATTCAGAAAAAACAAATTCGAGCTATGCCATAAATATTCTTAAAATAGCGATGCTGAATTTTGATTCCAAATTGTTTCAAGATACGTATCTAGAGCTTTCCAAAACTCAATCTTTTGAAATTATTTTTATAAAAACTTTTATTCCGTTTTTGTTTGAAATAGGTCTTTTATGGCAAACAGCGTCTATAAAGCCAGTTCATGAGCATTTTATAAGCCAACTTATTTACCAAAAAATAGTTGAAAAAACGAGTCAGTTGCAAATAGATAACAATTTGACTAACAATAATGAAGAAATAGTTGTGCTGTTTTTGCCAGACAATGAGGTACACGAAATTTCATTGCTCTTTGTAAACTATTCTTTACTTAAGTTAGGTTATAAAACCATTTATTTGGGTACAAATATTCCTTTTGATGATTTGCAAGAAATTACCCGTTTTTATCATCATGTGCATTTTGTGTCGCATTTTACAGTAGAACCCAATGCAGAAGAAATTAATGATTATTTAAAAAATTTTCAAGAAATAATAGCGGCAGATAATGATAATATAGTATTGCATGTTACTGGAAATCAAACACAATTTATAAATCAAACATTAAAATCAGTAAAAATTTATCCATCATTTGACCAACTTGTAGAAGCATTTTAGTAGTGTAGAGAATAGTATTTCCGTTAATTTCTTACTAAAAATTTTTTGTTGTTTAATATTTGTTTAAATTTGTTAAACAAAATAGCATTATGAAAAAGAAAATTTCGGTTATTGGTTCTGGTTTTTCATCATTGGCAGCTTCTTGTTACTTAGCAAAAGCAGGATATGATGTAACCATATACGAAAAAAACCACACAATAGGTGGTAGAGCACGTCAATTGCACAAAGAAGGCTTTACTTTTGATATTGGACCTACATGGTATTGGATGCCCGATGTTTTTGAGCGCTTTTTCAACGATTTTGGTACTTCTTCCAAAAATTTTTACCAACTCGAAAAACTTTCTCCAGCTTATAAAGTTTATTTTGGAAACAATGATACCATTACTATCGACGATAATTTACAGGCTATTTGTAATACTTTTGAAAATATTGAAAAAGGAAGCGGCGCAAAACTCAAACGGTTTATTGAGTCGGCGCAATCAAATTACGATATTGCAATAAAAGATTTGGTTTATCGACCTGGAGATTCTATTTTAGAACTTATTACTCCTCAAACGGCTCTCAAAGTAAATCAGTTTTTTTCTACCATTACAAAAGATGTAAAAAGTACTTTTAAAGATGGAAGATTGCAACAAATACTGGAGTTTCCTGTTCTTTTTTTAGGAGCAAAACCTTCCAATACACCTTCTTTTTACAATTTTATGAACTATGCCGATTTTGGTTTAGGTACTTGGCATCCCGTAGGCGGAATGTATAAAGTTGTAGAAGCTATGCATCAACTTGCTGTATCGTTGGGTGTTAAAATAAAAACCAACAGTAATGTAGAACAAATTATTACCAACGGCAACGTTGCAAAAGGTATTCTTGTTAATGGTGAAAGCATAGAAAGTGATTTTGTGTTAAGCGGTGCCGATTACCATTTTACAGAAACTTTATTGCCCAATACGTTAAGACAATATTCTGAGAAGTATTGGAAATCGAGAGTTTTTGCACCTTCATCATTATTGTTTTATGTTGCATTTGATAAAAAAATAGACAATGTAGAGCATCATTCATTGTTTTTTGATGTGCCTTTTGATAAGCATGCCGAAGAAATTTACGATACTAAAAATTGGCCAGAAGCACCATTGTTTTATGCTAGTTTTCCTTCAAAAACAGATCATTCGTTTGCTCCTCAAGGCAAAGAAGCGGCTATTTTTTTAATTCCCATAGCAATTGATTTGGAAGACACACCACAATTGCGAGAGAAATATTTTGATATGATTATTTCTCGATTAGAAAAAATAACACAGCAAAGTGTCAAAAATAGTATTATCTTTAAAGAATCATTTTGTGTGAACGATTTTAAAGAAGAGTACAATTCGTATGGAGGTAATGCCTATGGATTGGCAAATATTTTAACACAGACTGCTTTTTTACGCCCAAAAATAAAAAGTAAAAAAGTACACAATTTATTTTTTACAGGTCAGCTTACTGTGCCTGGACCTGGGGTGCCTCCGTCATTAATATCGGGAAAAATTGTTAGTGAAAAAATAATTAAAGAGACAAAACTATGAAATCGTTATTCGACAAATCTTCGCTAGAATGCTGTAAAACAATTACTAAATTGTACAGCACATCATTTTCTTTGGCTATTCAATTATTAGCACCAAAAATTAGAAAAGATATATATACCATTTATGGATTTGTGCGTTGCGCAGATGAGATCGTAGATACATTTGACGATTTTGATCAAGAGTTATTGCTCACAGAATTTGAGCTAGAATACCACAAAGCATTAGAAAGAAAAATAAGTTTAAATCCGGTATTAAACGCTTTTCAAGAAGTTGTGCATCGTTTTGAAATGCAAGATTTGGTTGTGCCGTTTTTAAAAAGTATGCGTATGGATTTGCACAAAAAAAATTACCTTACAAAAGCTGAATATGAAGCATATATTTACGGATCGGCCGATGTAGTAGGGCTTATGTGTTTAATGGTTTTTGTAGATGGCGATAAGCAGAAGTATAATGAATTGAAAGATAGTGCTATGCGTTTGGGTTCTGCTTTTCAAAAAGTGAATTTTTTACGAGATTTACAACATGATTACGAGTCGCTAGGCAGAGTTTATTTTCCTGGAGTAGATTTAAAAAACCTTTCGCAAGCTGAAAAACACAAAATAATTCTAGAGATAGAAGACGATTTTAATGCCGCTTTATTAGGTATAAAAAAATTACCCAAAGAGGCTAAGTTTGGCGTATATACCGCTTATAAATATTACAAAAGTTTGTTAGAAAAAATTAAACAAACACAACCCGAAGAAATTTTAAGTAAAAGAATACGGGTTCACGATTGGAAAAAATTATTCATCATTGGTAAATCGTATGTGAAATACCAACTAAATTATATGTTATAATGACTACATTATATTTTATACTAATTACCCTTGGTACATTTTTAATTATGGAAATGGTTACTTGGCTTACGCACAAATATGTTATGCACGGATTTTTGTGGTATTTACACGAAGATCACCATCAGCCCAAATACAAAGGTTTGTTTGAAAAAAACGATGCTTTTTTTGTGATTTTTGCGATACCAAGTATACTTTTATTTTATTTTGGAGTAAATCCAGAGCTCAATTATAAGTTTTTTGTAGGATTAGGTATTTTACTTTACGGTCTTGCATATTTTGTAGTGCATGATATTATTATTCATCAGCGTGTAAAATGGTTTACTCGAAGTAAAAACAAGTACATAAGTGGTTTACGACGCGGGCACAAAGTGCATCACAAACATTTGGGTAAAGAAGAAGGAGAATGTTTTGGAATGCTATTAGTACCCAAAAAATATTTTTTTTAAATGGATACTCATTATTTGTATTTAGCCATTAATATAGGTAGCGTTTTTGTTCCGTTTTTGGCTAGTTTTTACCCTAAACATGCTTTTTACAAACATTGGAAAAGCTATTTTATAGCCAATAGTATTGTGGCTTTGTTTTTTATAGTTTGGGATATGCTTTTTACCCATATAGGAGTATGGGGATTTAACTATAAGTATTTGCTAGGTATAAAAATATACAATCTTCCTATAGAAGAAATTATGTTTTTCTTTTTTATACCCTATTCAAGTGCATTTATATGGTATTCTATGCTTTATTTAGTAAAAAAATGTCCGTTGGAAAATTATCATAAAGCTATTACAACATTTTTATTAGGTTTTAGTTTTGTTGTAGCAATTATTAATTATGAAAGGTTTTATACGTTTTATACTTCTTTGTTTTTCTTTATTTTTCTTGCCGTGATATATTGGAAAAAAGTAAATATGGGGTATATTTATTTTGGGTACATTATTACGTTACTCCCGTTTTTAATTGTAAATGGAATATTAACGGGGAGCTGGATAGATGAGCCCGTAGTTTGGTATAATAACAACGAAAATTTAGGGAAAAGAATAGCAACTATTCCTGTTGAAGATGCATTTTATGGTTTTGTAATGGTAGCTGCTACTATCGTTTTATTTCAAAGCATTGAAAAAAAGCCATTGTTAGCCCGCTAAGCTAATAGTAAAAAGAACAAGTCCAAAAAACAATACAGCGCCCACAAAAAACCAATAAGATTTTGAGTGGGCAAAATTTAATGTAAAGCCTAAATTTGGATTTTTCTTATCTACAAACAAACGATTATCTTGTTTGTTGTAGTAAAACATACCCATTTTCCAGTTGGTTGCATCATTACGCCACGCATTGATTTGTTCTGATGTTGGGCTTTTATCCATACTATTAAAATATTAATGACCTTGATTTAGAGTTTCTTTTGGAGCATTAAAATCTATTTTTTTTCTGCGAAGTTCAAAGTTTTGTCCCAAATATACTTTTCTAACCATTTCATCGCTCGCCAATTCTTCGGGTTTACCAGCTTTAAGTATGCCACCTTCAAACATAAGATAGGTTTTATCTGTAATTGCTAGAGTTTCTTGTACATTATGGTCTGTAATTAAGATGCCAATATTTTTATTTTTTAGTTGAGCTACAATTCTCTGAATATCTTCTACAGCTACAGGGTCTACACCAGCAAAAGGCTCATCAAGTAAAATAAATTTCGGATCTGCGGCAAGTGCACGCGCAATTTCTGTACGTCTGCGTTCTCCTCCCGAAAGTAAATCGCCTCTATTGGTGCGAATGTGTTGTAAACCAAATTCATCGAGTAAAGCTTCCATTTTTTTGTGTTGCTCTTCTTCAGATAGGTTGGTTAATTGCAAAACACTTAATATGTTTTCTTCTACAGTTAATTTTCTAAAAACAGATGCTTCTTGAGCCAAATAGCCTATCCCATTTTGCGCTCTTTTATACATAGGATAATCGGTAATATTTAAATCATCTAAATAAATTGTACCAGAATTGGGTTTTACTAAGCCTACAATCATGTAAAAAGAAGTCGTTTTACCAGCGCCATTTGGTCCTAATAGCCCAACAATTTCTCCTTGATTCACCTCTACAGAAATGCCTTTTACTACGTTTCTTTTTTTGTATGTTTTGATAAGATTGTCTGCTCTTAATTTCATATGTTTAAATTTTATTTTTTAGCGGTAACATATTGTATCGCCTTTTTAATCATTGGTGTTTGCTTGCGCAAACTTCTTGTTAATAGCGATTTCATAAGTAGATATTCATTTGTTTGTTGAAAATCATATAGAATTGCTTGTTTATACAAACTTCTTTTTAAAGGCAATTTTATACTATTATTTTAAAAATTTGAATAAAAAAACATCTATCATTCATTCAAAAAGCTAATAATTTTTTGTAAAAATAGAAAAATATATAATTGTGAAATATTTATTGTGCATTGATTAACAATAATAGGGATAAAAGTATATTTATCTAGTTATTTTCTAAAGCTTCCCAAAACTGGTAAGCTCTTCTTAAATGTGGTATAACAATAGTGCCTCCCACAAGCGTTGCAATTCCCATGGCTTCCATCATTTCTTCTTTGGTTACACCGTTTTTATACGAAGTTTCCAAATGGTATTTAATACAGTCATCACATCGAAGTACTGTAGAAGCAACAAGCCCTAATAGTTCTTTTGTTTTAACATTTAAGGCTCCTTCTTGATAGGCATTGGTGTCTAGATTAAATATTCTTTTTACTAATAAATTATTATCTGCCAATAATTTATCATTCATTTTAGATCGATATACATTAAATTCTTCTACCAAATTATCCATTTTGTTCTTGTTTTTTTGTTACATAAGCAGAAATAAAAATGCTCAATTCATATACCATAAGCATAGGTATCGTTACAATAACTTGGCTTACCACGTCGGGTGGCGTAACTATTGCTGCAATAATTAATACACCAACTATAGCATGACGACGATATTTTCTTAAAAATGTGGGGTTTACTAAACCAAGTTTAGATAAAAAATACATAATAATAGGTAATTCAAAAAACAAACCGCTTGCTATAACCGAAGTTTTTATCATACCTATATAAGAATCTATATTAATATCGTTTTTAACAACATCACTTATTTTAAATGTTGCTAAGAAATTAACAGACATCGGAATAATAACAAAATATCCAAATAGTATTCCTATAAAAAATAAAAAAGAAGAAACGCCTATAAACAATTTTGCGTTTTTACGCTCTTTTTCATACAAAGCCGGACTTATAAAGGTCCAAAATTGATATAGTACATAAGGGAAAGCCAAAATAAAGCCCGCTAATATTAATGTCCAAATAAAAATATTTACTTGACCCTCCATTTCTGTATTTTGTATTGTAAAAGGCAAATCTTCAATGCAAATACTGTCTTTAAATCCAACATAATGAGAAGCTTCGCAAAAAAAACGATACGTAACAAAATCGGTTCGTGTAGGGCCAAATATTAATGTATCGAAAATAAAATCGCTAAAAAAGTAAGCTACAAAAGCCATAATCACTATAGCAATTGAGCTTTTTACCAATACCCATCTTAAATCATTTAAATGATCCAAGAAAGACATATCTTTATATTCTTTTTGAGTCATTATAAAATTCCCTCCTTTAAAATATCGTGTAAATGAAGCACACCTTTGTACTCATGATTATCTAGTACAATAAGTTGTGTAATAGAAAAATCTTCTAGAATATTGAGAGCTTCACTAACTAGGGTTTCTGAAGAAATTGTTTTCGGATTTTTAGTCATAATTTCCTCTACGGTAAGTCCCGAAATATTTTCGGTTTTGTTGAGCATTCTTCGAATATCGCCATCGGTAACAATGCCTACCAATTTGTTTTGATTAAGTACAGCGGTAACACCGAGTCTTTTTTCAGAAATTTCTACAATAGCATCTTTCACGCTACTGCCAGATTCTACCATAGGTTTATGCGTTTGGTCGAGTACATCGCCTACTCTTAATAGTAATTTTTTACCCAATGCACCACCAGGGTGGTATTTTGCAAAATCTTCGGCAGAAAAACTACGCAGTTCCATAAGGCATACTGCTAGCGCATCTCCCATAACCAATTGAGCAGTGGTGCTGTTGGTAGGAGCTAAATTGTTTCGGCACGATTCTTTATCTACCCAAGTGTTGAGTACAAAATGTGATTCTTTTGCTAAAAATGACGATGTATTACCTGTCATTCCTATTAAAATATTGTTGTATCTTTTTAGTAATGGAGCTAAAACTTTTATCTCTGGGCTGTTTCCACTTTTTGAAATACAAATTACAACATCATTAGGTTGAACCATACCCAAATCACCATGAATAGCTTCTGAAGCATGTAAAAATAGGGCAGGTGTGCCTGTAGAATTGAATGTGGCAACAATTTTTTGTGCAATTATGGCACTTTTTCCAATTCCAGAAACAACTACTCGACCTCTACATTCGGCAAGTGTTTCTACTACTTTTACAAAGGTATCGTCAATAAAGTCAATAAGTTTCGCTATAGATTTACTTTCTGAAACTAAAGTATCTTTTGCTGCTTGAATAATTTTTTCTTGTGTTGTCAAAACCGAAATGGAATAAAAATTTGTTTTTTTAAAAAAAGTCGTATCTTTATGTTGTGCAAATTTATGTAAAAATACTATTAGTAAAGAATGAATTCAAACGAAATTGATTTACACAAAGAACTAAAAAAATATTTTGGTTTCAGTCAGTTTAAAGGATTGCAAGAACAAGTTGTAAAAAGCATTACCCAAAAGAAAAATACTTTCGTGATAATGCCTACAGGAGGCGGTAAATCATTATGTTATCAATTGCCAGCTCTTATACAAAAAGGCACCGCTATAGTGGTATCGCCACTTATTGCTTTAATGAAAAACCAAGTTGATGCTATTCGTAGTTTGTCTTCAGAAAGTGGTATTGCACATGTTTTAAACTCTTCGTTAAATAAAACCGAAATCAATCAGGTAAAAAAAGATATCACATCGGGAATAACAAAGCTTTTGTATGTTGCTCCAGAATCACTTACCAAAGAAGAGTATGTAGAGTTTTTAAAAGGTGTAACAATTTCTTTTGTAGCCATAGACGAAGCGCATTGTATCTCAGAATGGGGGCATGATTTTCGTCCAGAGTATCGAAATTTAAGAAGTATCATTAAGCAACTAGGCGATGTGCCTATTATAGGGCTTACTGCTACAGCAACCCCAAAAGTGCAAGAAGATATTCTTAAAAACCTAGATATGAGTGATGCAGCGGTTTTTAAGGCTTCGTTTAATAGGCCAAACTTGTTTTACGAAGTACGCACCAAAACCAAAAATGTAGAAGCCGATATTATCAGGTTTATAAAGCAGAAAAAAGGAAAATCGGGTATAGTATATTGTTTAAGCCGTAAAAAAGTAGAAGAAATTGCAGAAGTATTGCAAGTAAATGGTATTTCAGCAGTGCCTTACCACGCAGGCTTAGATGCCAAAACGAGAGCCAAACATCAAGATATGTTTCTTATGGAAGATGTAGAAGTTGTTGTAGCAACTATTGCATTTGGTATGGGAATAGATAAACCCGACGTAAGATTTGTAATACATCACGATATTCCAAAATCTTTAGAAAGTTATTATCAAGAAACAGGTAGAGCAGGGCGCGACGGAGGTGAAGGGCATTGTTTAGCTTATTATTCTTATAAAGATGTAGAAAAGCTTGAAAAATTTATGTCTGGTAAACCCGTTGCCGAACAAGATATTGGGTTTGCCTTATTGCAAGAAGTAGTGGCTTATGCAGAAACTTCTATGTCTCGAAGAAAATTCTTATTGCATTACTTTGGAGAAGAATTTGACGGTGAAACAGGAGAAGGAGCCGATATGGATGATAATGTTCGCAATCCAAAAGTAAAAGTAGAAGCACAAGATAACGTAAAAAAAGTACTAGAAATAGTTCGAGACACCAAGCATATCTATAAATCTAAAGAAATAGTGTATACACTTATTGGTCGAGTAAACGCCGCTATAAAAGCGCATCGTACAGATAGCCAACCTTACTTTGGTATAGGTAAAGACCATGACGAAAGGTATTGGATGGCACTCATTAGACAAGTACTTGTAGATGGACTTTTGCATAAAGATATTGAAACCTACGGAATTTTAAAAATATCTAATAAAGGACTGGATTTTATACAAAATCCTACTTCGTTTATGATGTCTGAAGATCATGAATATAGTGAAGAAGAAGATGAATCAATCATTACAGCCTCCAAAAATACTGGAATTGCCGATGAAGCTTTGATGACCATGTTGAAAGACTTACGAAAAAAAGTAGCCAAAAAATTGGGTGTTCCTCCATTTGTAGTTTTTCAAGATCCTTCGCTCGAAGATATGGCTTTAAAATACCCAATTTCGCTCGAAGAATTGAGCAATGTACATGGAGTAGGAGAAGGGAAAGCAAAGAAGTATGGAAAAGATTTTGTAGAATTAATAGCTCGCTATGTACAAGATAACGACATTATTCGTCCTGATGATTTGGTCGTAAAATCTACAGGAGCTAACTCTTCAAACAAGTTATACATTATACAAAATATAGACAGAAAATTATCTTTACACGATATTGCTTCAGCCAAAGGGCTTACCATGGACGCATTATTGAAAGAGATGGAGCAAATTGTGTATTCTGGCACTAAGCTTAACATAAGCTATTGGGTTGATGAAATTCTAGACGAAGATCAGCAAGAAGAAATTCATGAGTATTTTATGGATTCTGAAACAGATAAAATTGAAGATGCTCTTAAAGAATTTGATGGAGATTATGATATTGAAGAACTACGACTTATGAGAATTAAATTTATTAGCGAAGTAGCCAATTAATAGAGTTCTAAACCACAAATAATTCTGCTCTATGTGGCTTTAGTTCATCGCGAACTTTTAATAAATGCACATCTGTAACCACCAAAAAGGCTATTGTGTGCATTTCATTTTTTATTTCAAAATCAATTATAGAAATAGGAAGTTTTTCTAAAGTAACATATTCTTTTAAATGCACAACATGATGCTTGGCAATTTGCAAGCTATCGGCTCCTCTAAAATCCCAAATAATTTTGATTTGTCTCATGCTCTAGTGCTTTTTAGAATGCAAATGTAATTTTTATGTATTTGATAAAAAAATGTAGTTAATAGAGTTAGAATAAATATTGTAGACAGTTCCATTTTTTCTTATTTTTTTATTAAAACTTTTTAATAGAGAATAAATAATTGTAATTTCACGGGCTAAATAATATTTCATGAATAATTTTGACTGGAAACAACTTTTTAATCCAGAGTTTTATATATTACTAGAGTTTGGAGGAATAAAAATAGGGCTTTATGTAGTTTTATTTATTGTATTTGCCGAAACAGGTTTGTTGGCAGGTTTTTTTCTGCCAGGAGATAGTTTACTTTTTTTAAGCGGAATATATAGCGAAACACTTGTTAAAGAATTTTCTACAGGAAACGATTTTCTTAATGTTACTTTGTTGTCTGCCATGGTATCTTTAATGGGTATTATTGGTAACTCTTTTGGCTACTGGTTTGGTAAAAAAAGTGGAAATTATTTATTTAAGAAGCAAGATAATTTCTTTTTTAAGAAAAAATATTTATATCAATCAAAAGACTTTTTTGACAAATACGGAAGCAAAGCAGTAGTATTTGCACGTTTTTTGCCCATAGTAAGAACTTTTGCACCTGTAGTAGCAGGTATTGCTGAAATGGATAAAAAGCGTTTCTTTTTTTATAATGTATTAGGTTCGGTATTGTGGTCGTTTTCAATGATATTTTCTGGACACTACTTGTATGAATTTTTCTTAAAAAGTTTAGGTATCGACCTAAAACATTATATAGAATATATCGTAATAGGTATTATTGCTATTACAACTTTTCCGGTACTTTATAAATTTTTGAAGAAAAGAACAAACTAGTTTTGGTAAAAAAAGAACATTAGTATACTAATTTCTTTTGTTGTGTATTTTGATTTTTGTCATGTTTTCTAGATAAAGGTCGAGCTAACTTTATGGTACTTAAATAATAATACCTGAGTTATGAAAAACAATGTTCCAATTTCGACCATAATGACAAAAAATGTTATCAAACTTAATTTGTCAGACGATTTAACCAAAGCAGAATCACTTTTTAAAAAATATCATATACGTCATATACCAGTTGTGTCTGGCAACAAAATTGTAGGCATGCTAAGTTATACCGATTTGTTGCGTATTTCCTTTGCAGATGCATTAGATGACGATGAAAACGAAATAGATGTAACCGTTTACAATATGTTTACAGTAGAACAAGTAATGGCTAGAAAATTAGTGAAAGTTTCGCCAGAAACATCTATTAAAGATGTAGCAGAAATATTGTCAGCAAAAGAATTTCACGCTTTGCCTGTAGTACAAGACGAAATTTTGGTAGGTATTGTAACAACTACAGATTTAATTAAATATTTATTACAACAATATTATTAATAGCAACTTTTTTTAAGTTCGTGTATCGTTTCTAAAGGATTTATAGAATTAAAAACAAAGCTACCTGCAACCAAAGAATCTGCTCCAGCTTCAACAAGTTTTTTAGCGTTGTTGCTTGTAACTCCACCGTCAATTTCAATAAGAGTTGATGCGTTTTTTTTGCGGATTAAATCTTTTAATTTCTCTACTTTAGCATACGTGTTTTCTATAAACGATTGACCTCCAAAACCAGGATTTACGCTCATAATTAACACTAAATCTATATCATTAATAATTTCTTCCAAAACAGACACAGACGTATGAGGGTTTAAGGCTACTCCCGCTTTCATACCTTCGGCTTTTATGGCTTGAATTGTTCTATGTAAATGCGTACATGCTTCGTAATGAACAGTAAGTATATTAGCTCCCAATAAGGCAAAGTTTTTAATATATCTATCGGGTTCTACAATCATTAAATGTACATCGATAATCTTTTTTGTATGTTTGGTTATTGCTTCCAAAACAGGCATTCCAAACGAAATATTGGGCACAAATACGCCGTCCATAATATCGATATGAAACCAATCGGCTTCAGAATTGTTAATCATTTCAATATCGCGTTGTAAATTGGCAAAATCTGCAGCAAGAATTGATGGCGCAATAAGTGTGTTTTTCATTTTGTAGTTTGTGTTGTATTTAAGATTTCAAAATTCGTTGTCCAACATTGAATATTCAACCTTATTGTTGTTTTGCAAATGTACAATATTTAAAACATTTCAACATTCAAAATTCCAAGTTGAATATTCAAAATTTTTGGAATTCAACAATGAATAACGAACAACGAATAATGAATTTTGAAGTTGTTTTAAAAATAAAACTCTGGTAATCAGATGGAGTTTCAATCATCAATATTTAAAACATTTCAAAATTCAAAATTCCAAGTTGAATACTCAAAATTTTTGGAATTTAACAATGAATAACGAACAACGAATAATGAATTTTGAAGTTGTTTTAAAAATAAAACTCCGGTAATCAGCCGGAGTTTCAATCATCAATCAAAAAACGAACAGTTTTGAAACTGTTGTTGCGTTTATAGGATTATCCTAAATATGTTTTCAAGATTTTACTTCTAGAAGTATGTTTTAATCTACGAATAGCTTTTTCTTTAATTTGGCGTACACGCTCACGAGTTAAGTCAAAAGTTTCTCCAATTTCTTCCAAAGTCATTGGGTGTTGGTCGCCTAAACCAAAATATAAGCGCACTACATCGGCTTCTCTTGGAGTTAAGGTTTCTAATGAACGCTCAATTTCTGTACGTAACGATTCGTGAATTAATTCTCTATCAGGATTTGGTGATTCCCCAGAACGTAAAACGTCGTATAAGTTAGAATCTTCACCTTCTACAAGAGGTGCGTCCATAGATAAATGACGACCAGAGTTTTTCATTGACTCTTTTACATCATTTACAGTCATATCCAATTCTTTAGCAATTTCTTCAGCACTTGGTGGACGCTCGTTAGATTGCTCTAACAAAGCATACATTTTATTAATTTTATTGATAGAACCAATTTTGTTTAAAGGCAAACGCACAATACGAGATTGTTCTGCTAGTGCTTGAAGAATCGATTGACGAATCCACCAAACGGCATACGAAATGAATTTAAAACCACGAGTTTCATCAAAACGTTGTGCAGCTTTAATCAAACCTAAGTTTCCTTCGTTAATTAAATCGGGAAGTGTAAGTCCTTGATTTTGATACTGTTTTGCTACCGAAACCACAAAACGCAAATTAGCCTTAGTTAATTTTTCCAAAGCGCGTTGGTCTCCAGCTTTTATACGTTGCGCCAATTCTACTTCTTCATCGGCAGTAATCAAATCCACTTTACCAATTTCTTGTAGGTATTTGTCTAAAGATGCGGTTTCACGATTGGTAACCTGTTTGGTGATTTTGAGCTGTCTCATGTATTTTTCTCCTTTACTTTAAAGTGTTCGAGTTGTTATACGTTGGGTGTTACAAAAAAGTTACAAAAAAAATTAAAAATCTATTGAAAAATGATTATTAATCCGTTGTATATAGTATTCTATTTTTTGATGCGCTTTGTTAAAAAACATTTTTCGGTCTTTAGTTCCCGACAGATTTAGGGATTTGGAATTCTTTAATTGATCTGCAAAATAGACAGCGGCATTTTTTGTGGTATATAAATCGCTGGTAATAAAATAGCCAAGCATAGTATATGGAACAAATAATTTACTAATTTGTTGGTTTTTTATTAGTACATTGTTATTTAGAATTAAGAGTTCGTTATAATATAGATGGTAATTTTTGGAGTTTTTACTGCATTTATCTTCTATTTCTTGAAGAATATTTTTAATATCCTCATATAGTAAAATGGCATTTTCTTGAGTTACTAATCCTGCTTCAAAAAAGTAAAATATTTGTTGAATACTACTGTTTATAGTAGTATCATTCCATATTTCATGTATAGAAACATCTTGATAGATTGATTGAAGTTCCAATGTGTATTGAAATAAATTTTGGTTTAAATGAAATTTTTCAAAAGGAGTAATGCTTTCTTTTCCTAATAATAAATTCAACCAAACATAGAGTTTGAATTTTGACAATAAACTACCGCCTATAGTGTAAAATAACGGAATGTCTTTGGCAGAATAATACAAAGTAGCATCTGTATTTTTAAATTCTTGTAAATAACTTACAGAATCTTTAAAGTATAATATTAAATCATCTATAGATTTTACCTCTTTTGTTTGGCTAAAAACAACATTGTTTTTGTTTCCAAACATACTATCCATTGATATTTTATAAAAATTGCATAAGCACACTGTTTCTTCTATAGAGAATTTACTTTTCAAGGAAACCCTTCTGTGTGAAGCATCGTAGCTGATGTCTAATACAGATGCTATTGCATCAATTAAAGAAGTATCTGAAGGTATTATATCTCTAATGGTTTTTAAAAGTAATTCTTGTGTATTCATTATTTTGCGATTATCACAAATATATAAAAAATTATAATTATTTATCGCTAATAAAATTGTGTTAATCACAATAATTTTGATTCGTAATTTTAAACCATAAATTATGAAAAAAATTAATAAAGAATGTTTTGAGTTTTTTCGAGAAAAAGATTTAAAACATTATTCAAAAATTGTAAATCAATACTTTAAAAGAAGTAGTCGGTTTGTGTTTGTTCTTTTTTTAACATCATGTAGTGTTCAAAATTTAATAAACAAAGAGGAGTTTAAAAAAATTCCAAAAACAGCCCAATTTCAGTTTTATGATAAATTGGATACCCTTGAAACACCATGTAATGATAAGGTTTATACTAGAAGTTTTATGAAAACTTTATCAAACAATACAACTATTAATTATTCAAAACCTATTGAGGCTCATATAGTAGAAAATCAATTGTATATAAAATTTTATGATAATCAAAATAAGTTTCATGTTTTAAATTTTTTCGGAAAAAGACAAGGCAAGAGGTTTATATTCTATATTAATTATGAAACAATATCATTTCCGTTTTTGTTCATTAGCAAAGAAATGACAAAATTTACCATTCAAATCCCAAATAACAGTTCAATTTTGTTTCAAATGAATTCTACAAATGAAGGAGCAGTACTTTTATTTGGAGCAGGAAATTCATATGGCGAAGAATATATTTTTAAAACAATAAATCATGATTAGAATTAAGCTATTTTTTATATTATTGGTATTCAAGCTACAAGCGCAAGATACCATTGTTTTTCCAAAGGTAGATGTTTTTAAAAGAAACATTCTTGAAGTAAGTTTTGGCAAACCTTTAGGCAATTTGGAAAATAAGTACGAGAGTTCTATTACGACTGCATTTTTTATGCGAACCAAAATAGCTAAACGCCAATTTGTTGATTTTGGTTTAGAATTAAGTGCTATTGCTAAAGGAAAAGATATACCCTACGATTTTGAGAATCAAAAAATTGAGCTAGATGGTAGCAAGTCGGCATTGTTTTTAGGATTCCGCTACACCCGATTTTTAGTTCAATCTAGAAATGAAAATTTTCATATTGAAACCAACACAGGTTTAGGTTGGAAGTACTTACATTATTCAAAACCAAAAGATGAAATTTATAGCGAAATAGACTTAAACCCAACATTGCACACTATTGGGGTTAGCCAAGGGTTTAAAGTCGTTTATCATGGTTTTGGTGTTTTGTGTAGCTATCAATATGCTCCTTACGATTTGTTTACTTCTAAAGTTGAGAAAAACTTTGGAGGTTCATCTATTCACTATGGTATTTCAGGTAGTTGGAATTTTTAATAGCGATACAAAAAAAGAGGCTGCTTACATTTTGTAGACAGCCTCTTTAAGTTATTTAATACTTGATTATCCTTGCGGATTTTCTTTCTTTTGTTCTGGTTTTTTATCTTCTCTTGGCGGACGAGGTAATAACTGTTTTCTAGAAACTTTTTCTTTTCTAGTTTTAGGGTCAATGCCTAAATATTTTACATTAAATACATCGCCCATATTTACTACATCAGAAGGTTTCTCTGTTCGTTCCCAAGCTAATTCCGAAACGTGTAGTAAAACTTCATTACCTGGCGCACTTGTATATTCTACTACAGCACCAAAATCTAGCATTTTTATTACTTTTACTTCATAAGTTTCGCCAACTTGTGGTTTAAAAGTCATAGCGTCTATTCGAGCAAGTACAGCATCTATACCTGCTTGATTGGTACCTAGAATTTCTACAACACCTTGTTCGTCTACTTCGTTAATAACAATAGTAGTTTCGGTTGCTTTTTGTAGTTCTTGAATATGTTTTCCACCAGGGCCAATAAGTGCTCCAATAAAACTTCCAGGTATTGTAGTCATTACAATTTTTGGAGCTTTTGGTTTAACAGTTGCTCTAGGTGTATCTAAAGTTTCTGTTATTTTTCCAAGTATGTGCATTCTGCCATCGCGAGCTTGTGCCAATGCTTGCTCCATAATATCGTAGCGTAAGCCTTCAATTTTTATATCCATTTGGCAAGCAGTAATACCATCGGCAGTACCAGTAACTTTGAAGTCCATATCTCCTAAATGATCTTCATCGCCTAATATGTCAGATAATACAGCAAATTTTTCTCCATCGGTTATTAATCCCATGGCAATACCCGAAACAGGTTTTACCATTTGTACACCAGCATCCATAAGTGCTAACGTACCCGAACAAACAGTTGCCATAGACGAAGAACCATTAGATTCTAAGACTTCTGAAACCACACGAATGGTATAAGGACAATCGGCAGGTATCATGTTTTTTAAAGCGCGTTGTGCTAAATTTCCATGACCTACTTCTCTACGTGAAGTACCTCTTAATGGTTTTGCTTCTCCTGTTGAAAAAGGTGGGAAGTTGTAGTGTAAATAAAATTTTTCTTCTCCTTGTTCACTTGGCGAATCTATAACGTTGGCTTCTCTTGAAGTTCCTAATGTTACAGTAGCTAATGCTTGAGTTTCTCCACGTGTAAATATTGCAGAACCGTGTGTAGAAGGTAAATAATCTACCTCACACCATATAGGTCTTATTTCGGTGGTTTTTCTTCCGTCTAAACGTAAACCTTTTTCAAGAATAACATTACGAACGGCTTCTTTATTTGTTTTATAAAAATACTTTCCAACCAATCCAGCTAAGTCTGGGTTTTCGGCATATTCTTCTTCTGTAAAAAGAGCTTTACATTCTTCTTTTACAGTGGCAAATTTTTCGCTTCTCTCACTTTTTCCAGAAGCCTCTTGCGCTATTGCGTAGCATTTATCGTATGCTGCTTCTTTTACTTTTTTATAAACTTGTTCGTCTTCTATTTCACCTTCATAAGTTCTGTATTCTGGTGAACCTACAGCTTCACGTAAGCGTTGTTGCGCTAAAATTTGAACTTTTATAGCTTCATGAGCAAACTTGATAGCTTCTACCATTTCGGCTTCAGAAATTTCTTTCATTTCACCTTCTACCATAGCAACAGAATCCATAGAAGCACCAATCATCATGTCAATGTCTGATTTTTCTAATTCTTCTCTGCTTGGATTGATTACTAATTTTCCGTCAATACGACCTACTCTTACTTCAGAAATAAGGTTGTAAAAAGGAATATCTGATACGGCTAATGCTGCAGAAGCAGCCAATCCTGCTAATGCGTCGGGCATTACATTTTCATCATGAGACATAAGTTGTATCATGATTTGAGTTTCAGCATGATAATCGTCTGGAAATAATGGACGCAATACACGGTCTACTAAACGCATGGTAAGTACTTCGGCATCACTTGGACGAGCTTCACGCTTAAAAAATCCGCCAGGGAAACGCCCTGCTGCGGCAAATTTTTCACGGTAATCTACAGTAAGAGGTAAAAAATCTACCCCCGGATTGGAGGTTCGTGCAGATACTGCTGTTGCAAGAAGCATAGCATCACCCATACGAACCACTACAGATCCGTCTGCTTGTTTGGCTAATTTTCCTGTTTCGATTGTGATGGTTCTTCCATCTCCTAAATCGATAATTTCTTGGGTTACTTTTGGAATCATAAAAATCTAATAATTCGTTTTAAACAATTAGGGTTAGTTGTGTTGTTGTTGTGTAGTTGTTTTGATAACCCAATGAAAAACCAAACTTTTTTTTACTATTTTTTTAAACAAAAAGAGGCACAAAAGCGCCTCTTTATATGGTATTTATTTTCTGATACCTAATTCTTTGATCAACTCTCTATATTTGTTGATATCTTTTCTTTTCAAATAATCTAGGTGGCTTCTTCTTTTACCTACCAATTTTACTAGAGAACGCTCGGTATTAAAATCGTGACGATTTTTTTTCAAGTGTTCTGTTAAATGGTTAATTCTAAATGTAAACAACGCAATTTGTCCTTCTGTAGAACCTGTGTTGGTTGTAGAACCGCCATGTTTTGCAAAAATTTCTCCTTTTACTTCTTTAGTCAAGTACATGCTAATATTATTTAAATGATTATTATGTAGATTGAGTTTTTCTCAATTCGGTTGCAAAGGTAATTTTATTTTTTTAAAATCCAAAGTATATTTCAAAAATGCTATTCTGTTATACGGTCTAATGATTTTTTTAGCATAATTGGCGTGGCTAATGTTGTTACGAGCCCCATGATAACAAGCATAGAAAAAATTTCTATATTGATAATTCCAGATTTGTAGGCGATATTTGCAATAACAAGTTCCATTATGCCACGTGCATTTAGTCCTATGCCCAAGGCAAATGAAAATCGATTGTTTAAACCTACAAATTTTCCTCCAATAAAGCCTCCAGCAATTTTAGATATAAATGAAACAATAATAATAGCACATAGCAATCCATAGTTTTCAATAGACGATATTTGAAACTCTAAACCAATCCCTGCAAAAAAGATAGGTGCCAAAAAACCCATTGCCATGCTATTGGTGGTATTATGGAATGTTTCGAGATGTTTTTCGCCTATTAAATCTTTAGAAATAAGCATTGATGCAAAAAAAGCACCTATAATAAAGTGAAGACCAATGCTTTCGGTAATAGATGCAAATATTAATATAAATACAAAAAATACAGCAAAGAGCGATTCTTTACCTTTTAAATAAGATAAGATTAGGTTAAGTTGGTTTTCTATAAAATTTTCTCGTTTGGAAAATTTTCTAATAAACTTATATGTGATAGCAATTATCGCTAAAAAGAATATTAATTTAAGCAATGTGAACACAACAGTTGAGGTAACTGTAGAGAATGTTTTTTCTACATCTTTTAAATCTAATAAAATACCGAGTACGGTTAAAGCAATTACATCGTCAAAAATTGCAACAGATATTATACGTTGCCCTACGGGTGAGTTAAGTTTGCCTAAATCCATGAGTATACGTACACTAACGGGCAAAGCGGTAATAGCAACACAAAGACCAATAAAAATTGTGGTAAGTACGTCTTGATTGTAAAAATGACCTACTAAAAACCCTGAAAGTATCGGTAAAAAGAAAGCAAGAAGAGAGATTACAATATTTTTTCCTCTAATGGATTTAATGATATCGTCAAAATTAATTTCTAACCCTGCAATAATCACTAATAAAAAAACACCCAATTCTGAAATTACCTTTAAATCTTCGGTGCGATGAATAAAATTTAGCATGGAAGGGCCTAATAGAACACCTGCTAAAATTTCTCCAATCATAGCGGGTTGTTTAAAACGCTCCATTATTTCGCCAAAAATTCGCGCTACTACAAGTAAAAGCAATAAGTTTACAAAAAACGGAAGTTCTAAACTGGGTAGGCTAAAGTGCATTTTGTTTACTTTTTAGAATGCAAATGTAACAAAGAATATGTTTTTTGAAATTTATTGAAAAACAAATTAACTATTATTTAAAAAGGGTGGCTACTTTTTCTGCTATAAATTCTAAAAAAATCTCATCGTTTTTTGTAAATGGATTTATTACATGACTATCAATGTCTATTTGTCCGATATTTTTTTCATTAACAAAAATGGGCACTACAATTTCAGATTTTACAGTTATACTACAAGCAATATAATTATCTTGAGCACTCACATCGGGTACAACAAAGTTTTTATTCGATTCTGCAACTTGCCCACAAATTCCTTTGCCAAATGGGATTACAGTATGGTCTGTAGCAGCACCTACATAAGGGCCTAAATGTAGTGTTTTGGTATCATGATTGGCAAAATAAAAACCAACCCAATTGTAATAAGAAACATTTTCTTGCAATACACTACAGATGTTTTTTAATCTACTATCAATATCTAAATTATTATTCTCTATTATATCTGTTACAGTGCTTTTTAATACGTCGAAATTCATAGTTTTATTTTTTACAAAAATACTACAGCAAAATTTTAGAATATAATTAATTTTACAAAAAATAATATTTTGAAAGAAACCTTAATAGCATACAAACCTTTTCTGTTTTTTTTAGCTCGTTTTTTTGCGGTTTATATTTTAGCAACGATTCTGTATCAATATTATTTGGCGCAATATGATGTGGCAAAAAATGAAGTTGATGGAATTACTAAAATAGTTTCTACTCAAACAGTACAATTTATGAATTTTGTAGATGGTAATGCTTATGCAATACCCAATACTACAGAACCTTGTATGAATGTTTTTTACAACAATAAATGGGTAGTACGCATTATAGAAGGTTGTAATGCTGTAAGTGTATTAATTTTGTTTATCAGTTTTATTGTAGCATTTAGAGGTAAAATAATCAATACTTTTGCTTTTATGTGCTTAGGAAGCGTGTTAATTTACATCGTTAATATTATTAGAATAACTTGTCTGTCTATATCTATATACTACTATCCAGCATATCAAGATTTTTTGCATGGCATTGTTTTTCCGTTGGTTATTTACGGTTTGGTGTTTGTTTTGTGGTTTGTTTGGATACATAAATTTTCTTATTATGCAAAATAGAATTTTTAAAAATAAAAAGCAATTTATACTAGTAACTTTTGTTTTACTACTTTTTGTATTGATAAGAGCTTATGAAAAGTGTGTTTTTTACGATCCTTTTCTTTCCTTTTTTGAAGGAGAATTTGCTCATGCAAAACTCCCAAATGTAAATAAAGTTAAGTTGTTTTTGAGTTTAGGATTTAGGTATTATCTCAATTCTATTTTATCTATTTTGTTACTTTGGATAGTTTTTAAAGATGCGTCTGTAAGTAAAGTGTCTGTATTTGTTTACAGCATTGTAGGAATGCTACTTATGATATCTTTTTTCTTTGTGTTAGAATTTTTTGCTTACGAACACAAAATGATACTCTTTTACATCAGACGATTTATTATTCATCCAATATTATTATTAGTATTACTGCCAGCATTTTTTTATCAAAAAAAAGTTAAAGTGCTGTAAACAAGTAATAATTAACTACTTTTGTAGCATGAACATCAAAAAATATATAGCTGTATTTTTAAGTACATTCCTCATGTTTTCTCAAGTAGGAGTAGCTTTTAATGTTCATTTTTGTGATAATGAAATTGCTTCTATCACTTCGTCTTATATTTCTTTGCATGAAATTGAAGCATCTTGTTGTGGAGTTGTAGAGCGCGACTCAAAATGTTGCGATACCAAAATTGTAAAATCTGTAGAAAAACAAGAACATACTATTGTTCAATCTTTAGATTTTCAATGTGTAGCTATCTTAGTTCCAGAAATTTGTATTACTTATTTATCAAGACCAGATTATTTTCCTGTTAAAAATAATACACCTCAGTATTATTGTCAAGTACATGCACCGCCTTTTTATAAACTCTATCATCAATACATTTTTTACGCATAAATTTTACATTATACTCGATTTATAATAAAAGTTTAATGTAAAAATAGTTCGTATGAAACATACCCTAAGTGCTATTTTGGTATTGTTTTCTGTTATTTCGTTTGGGCAAAAGCAGCTCAAAGAAGTAGTTATCGAAAACAAGCAAAAAGGCATGCAAAAAGCTACTAACAAAGTAGGAAATACAACCATTGTAACCAGTAAAGAGCTTCTTAAAGCTGCTTGTTGCAATTTGGCAGAAAGTTTTGAAACCAATCCGTCTATTGATGTTAATTTTTCGGACGCTCTTACTGGAACAAAACAAATAAAAATGTTGGGGCTTACAAGCCCATATATACTTATAGCCGAAGAGAATATTCCTTCTGTAAGAGGAGCATCTCAAGTTTATGGATTGTCTTTTGTGCCCGGAACTTGGGTAGAAAGTATACAAATAACCAAAGGAGCAGGAAGCGTAGTAAATGGTTACGAAAGTATATCGGGACAAATTAATACAGAGTTAATAAAACCTCTAAAAGATATCCCGTTATTTATTAATGCTTATGCCGATACAGGTAGTCGGTATGAGTTAAATACACAAGTAAGTCATAAGTTGTCAGATAATTTTGCTACAAGTTTTTACATTCATACTAATGTACGAACTGGAAAAACAGACATGAATCATGATAATTTTTTAGATAACCCTTTGTCTAAACAAATTAATATTACAAATAGATGGCAGTACACTAATGCTAAAAAAGGTTGGGTCACATTTTTTAATATAAAATATCTCAAAGACGATAAGCAAACAGGAGATGTTCGTTTTAACCCCGATACAGATAAGTTTACAACGAACTATTGGGGATCTGAAATTAATACCGAACGCATTGATTTGTCTTCAAAAATTGGTTATGTATTTAAAGATATGCCTTTTCAAAGTATTGGTTTTCAAAATGCTTATTCATTTCATAACCAACAATCTTATTTTGGGCTTAATACATACCATATCAAGCAAGAAAGTTTTTACTCCAATCTTATTTTTAACTCGATTATTAACAATCTACACCATAAGTTTGCTGTAGGTATTAATTTTAATGCCGATAAATATCTAGAATATGCACTCTATACAAACTACAATCGTATAGATTCGGGTGTTGGAGCATATGCAGAATATACTTTTGATGCCAATGAAAAGTTAAGCTATGTACTCGGCACAAGAGTAGACTATCAAAATAGATTAGGTTTGTTTTTTACCCCAAGACTACACGTAAAATATTTGGCTTGGAATAAAGGAGTATTTCGATTCTCGGCAGGTAGAGGTAAAAGAGCAGCTAATATTTTTGCCGAAAACCAAAATTTGTTTGCGAGTTCTAGGCAGTTTTCTATTCTAGATTCTGCGGGAAAATTGTATGGTTTAAATCCTGAAATTGCTTGGAATTACGGTTTTAGTTTTAATCAAAAATTTTCTCTTTTTTCTCGTTCGGCAGAATTTACAATCGATGCATATAGAACCGATTTTAAAAATCAGGTTGTAGTAGATCTTATGCAAAGTGCGCAAGAAGTATTGTTTTATAATTTAAAAGGGAAATCGTATGCCAATAGTGTGCAATTTGATTTGAATTATAATGTGATAAAACATCTAAACATGAGATTTTCTTATAAATATTATGACATAAAAACAACCTATTTGTTGGGAGATTTTCAACGTCCGTTGCAACCCAAAAATCGATTTTTTGCCAATATTGAGTACGAAACACACCAAAACAATGATGCCTATTGGAAACTCGATGCCACATTGCATGTTGTAGGGAAACAACAATTACCCAATACTACTCAAAACCCTATAACAGAACAATTGCCTAGTTTTTCTTCTACTTACGGATTGATAAATGCTCAACTTACTCGAATTTTTTCTAAAAAATTTGAAATGTATCTTGGAGGAGAAAATATAGGAAATTACCGTCAGGAAAAAGCTATTTTAGGAAGTCATAATCCTTTTAGTAATCATTTTGACACCACAATACTTTACGCACCTGTTTTTGGACAAATGTATTATCTAGGACTGCGTTTTAAAATTTATTAAATAAGTAAAAACTGTAATAAAAATTACAAAAATAATATAAGATATGAAATCACTATTATCAACAAGTTTGTTGCAAACAATTCAAAATCATCAAATGCAAATTAAAAATGTAATATTAGTTTTTGTTTTATTCATTTCTGTAAGCGGACTAAGCCAAGAAAAGAAAAATAAAAACGCCAAATACGATATAGAAGTAAGTGGCAACTGCGATTTGTGTAAAAAGCGAATAGAGAAGGCAGCCTACAGTGTAAAAGGCGTTAAAAGCGCAGAATATCACCTAGACGATAATTTGTTACACCTTATTATTAATGAAGAAAAATGCACATTGCTACAGGTAGAAACAGCCGTGGCTAAAGTAGGTCACGATACCCAAAATGTAAAAGCAACCCAAGAAGATTACGAAAATTTACACAGCTGTTGTAAGTATACTAGAAAGGAATAATTATTAAAATAAAAAGACTTATTCTGTACAAAAGTATATTGCAGAATAAGTCTTTAAATTATTATTTTTATTTCCAATCTATTTTTAGATTTGATATTTCGAGTACACCATTTTCTTTATGATAGTCATCAAACGCACCAAAAGAAAAATTACTGGTTAAGAAACTTAGCTCTTTTACTTCGGGTAATATTTGTTTGTATGTTAAAGAAATATTTATAGGAACATTTGTAGGTAATTTCCCGTTATAAATACCTAATTGACTACTTGAGCCAAATTTCACACTTTTTAAGGGATAAAAATTACCACTAAAATCGTATACAAGATTGTTGCCGTCCCCTACGTAATGACCAAAGGAAATACTTTGATGAGGTAGCTTATGGCTTACTAGTAAGTTTACAGTTACAGTTTGGTCGTTTTTGTTGCCTATACAAGATACGAGTTGTAGTTTATAGTCTGAGTTAAAACTCTTAATAATTGTTTTATCGCTATTAATATCGGCTGTTGTATTTTCTAGAAATTTATCATTATACTCTTTACTGTTCGAAATTATTTCTCTAGACTTTAAAGCCTCATTAAGCTGTATTAATATTCTGTAGCCATCTTTGTATTCTAAAGATGCAAATAGCGTGTTTTTAATGTCTTGAAAATGAATTATTTTAGCTTTTAATTTTGATAAATCTTTTTTTGCTAAAACTATTTCATTTTTTTCAACTTTATCTCCAGCAAGAACTCCAATCACTTTAGTAGCAGTACTAAAGCCTGATTCAAATTTGTAAATACCAACATATTGAAAAATTTCTCCTTTTGAAGGAAAACCTATCGATAAGCTGTCTCCTATAGAATAAACATGGTTGTCAATAGCTGTAATAGGTGTCTTAATTTTTTTGCCTGCCAATTGAGAATACATTGCTATCGATAATAATAGCATAAAAAAAGATAATTTTGTTTTCATAATAAATAAGGTTAAATGTTACAGATAGATTTGATAGTTTGACTGTACCAAAATTATGCCATTTTGAAACTTATTACGCTAAAAAAATAAAAACAGAAATATTTTTTTTATAAGCACTTGAAAACAAGAATATTATTATTTTTTATTATATTTGGTATCTATTAACACAAAACCAAACAGCATGAAAAAACTTTACCTACAAATTTTATTATTTTTTATTGGTTTAGCCACAACTGTGGCTCAAGTGCCAAATTATAATGTGGTAAGTATTCCATATCAAAATGTGGTGTTATCTCCTACAATGGCTAGTACTACCATCTCTTTTAATCTAGACGATACTTATTCTGGTCCTATTGCCTTGCCATTTAATATTAACTTTTATGGTGTTACTAATAATTTTATGAATGTTTCTTCTAATGGATATATAACATTCAATAGTAATGCGGCAGGGAGTAATTCTCCGTGGTCTTTTAATACAACAATTCCAAATGCAGGTTTCCCCGTTAAAAATGCTTTTTTAGGTTGTTACCATGATATTAATAATGCTATTGTAAATACCACCGATCCGCAATCTGTAGTCTATTCTATTCAAGGCTATGCACCTTTTAGAAAAGTAATCGTATTATACAGTAATAATCCGCAGTTTAGTTGCAACAATAGCGCTATAAGTACATTTGCAATGATTATGTATGAAGATGGCGAAAAATTTGATGTCCAAATAAAAAGAAAAGATCTCTGCGCTACTTGGAATGGAGGTAGAGCAGTTGTAGGGTTAATAGATCCTACTGGTGCAAGTGCTATAGCTGCACCAGGTAGAAATACTTCGGCTTGGACAGCAAATTATGAAGCATGGCGTTTCTACAATACTTTTGGAGCAAATCATTATAAATTTTGGAAGTGCGAAACAGATGGTGATGGATTAGAACCTTTTAATTTGGCTGTTGTAAAAACCGATTTGAATGAACCAAGTATGACTTTTTATTCTGGTATAATAAACGGTCAAGTAGATGTAAATACAGCTTTACCAGAATTGTATCAAAACACTACGGCTTTTAATCAAAAAATATATGGTTTAAAAAGTACAGGAGAAATTGTAACGATAGATTTAAAAGTATTTTCTTGTGATAATGATTATGATTTAGATAATGTTACAACATCATTAGAAGATTTAAACAATGATACAAATCTAGCCAATGATGATACCGATGCTGATGGTACTCCAAATTTTATAGATAACGACGACGATGGCGATTTAATATTAACCAGTATTGAGTATGTTTTCAATTCCAATAAAAATACCAATGCAACTTCGACTACAAATAGTGTTTTAGATACAGACAACGATGGTATTCCAAATTATCTAGATAATGACGATGATGGAGATGGTGTATTGACTATGAACGAAGATTACAACGGAAATAGAAATCCAGCCGATGATGATACAAACGGAAACTCAATTCCAGATTATTTAGAAACTAGTGTAGCTTTAGGAACAGCACAAAACATATTGGATAGCTATTTTACTGTTTATCCAAATCCAGCCAACGATGTTTTGTTTATTAAAAATAACAATTTTAATAATGCTGATATAAAAGTAAAAATAGTTTCGGTTACAGGAGCTGTAGTAAAAGAAATGAGTACTCAAAATGAAATTACGCCAATTTCTGTTTCGGCATTACAATCGGGAATGTATATTGTTGAAGCAATTTCTTCTGAAGGAACATCGTATCATAAGTTTATAAAAAAATAAAGGTAGTGTACTATAAACTTTCTGATTTAAGAATAATGAAGTTTTGAAATTTCATTGTTTTTTTTCTTTACTTTTTGCAGTGTTTTCAAAAATATTTGATAATTTTTTACTTTTATATTTTTTAAATTAGCCTTGTAAAACTAATGAGGAAATTGATTTTACTGATTGGTATAAAATTAGCAATAAGTTTCATTATTATGGGATAATTAAAAATATTGTTTTGAAACTATTAATTGTTGGAAATGATTCTAGTCTTTTGATGTTAAAGAAATAGTAATATTAACCCCAATTTAATAAAAAATAGATGTAATTATACCTAAATAAATTAAATATTTATTTTATAATTGATATCTTAAATTGTTATATTCTTTACTTTTTTATCAAAACTGAATTTAATAAGAAAAGCTACCTTAATTTAGGTAGCTCATCTTTTAATTAAATTTTAATTTAAGTTGTATTTATGAGAAACAACTTATACGCAATTAATCTTTTAATAAAACGTGCAATATTATCTATATATAACGATTAATTACGGTTCAAATATATACTAAAAAAAATCAATTTTTCCTAGAAAATTCTACTTTAGGCATCATTCTACAGGGCTGTAGAATAACCTTTAGTGTACGTATAAAAGACTTTTGCTTTTGTATTAATAATGTTTTGATTCTTCAAGTAAGTAAATTAAATCAACGAGTTTTTTAATACTTAATTTTTCAAAAATTCTGTTTTTGTAAGTGCTTACAGTAGACATTTGAATGTTTAATTTGTTTGATATTTCAATATTTCCATCTCCTTGCACGAGCAAATTGGCTATTTCTAATTCTCTTTTGGATAACTTTTTTAGTGGTAAAAACTGGTTTTTGTCTGAGCTAGCTTTAATTATTTTATTTACTATGTTAGGTGGGTAATAATAATCAGTTTCAATAATAGATTTTACTGCCTCGACTATTTTATTTTCACTAAAAAGTTTGTTTATATATCCATTTGCCCCAGCTATAATATACTGTACAGCATAGGTTTCGCTATCATACCCAGAAAATATTAATATTCTTAAATTGTTATCAATTTCTCTTAACTCCTTAATCATTTCTTTATTTTTACTACCGGGCATATTAATATCAAGAATAAGTAAATCAAAGTTTGTTTTTTGAACTTTGTTTTTTGTTTCTTCATAATCTTGAGCTTCTTCGATTTGGAGTGAATCAAAAGCTTGAGACAATATTATTTTTACTCCAGCTCTTACTACTAAATGGTCATCGGCGATTAATATTTTTGTCATTTTAATTGATTTTAAAGTGGTATTATAACTTGAGTATTAGTTCCTTTGATATTTTTTTTGAAATAAATTTTTCCTCCCAATGGCTTTAAAAGTTCTATTATTAAATGAATACCTATTCCATATTTTTTGTTTAGCATAGTATTGATGTGGTTGTTTTGTATTTGTAAGTAATACTCTATCATTTCTGTAGACATTCCTTTTCCGTTGTCGTCAATCTCTAGTATTAAACTTTTATTTTCGGTATAAGTTTTACATATTATTTTTCCATTACTAGTGTTTTTAATAGCATTATCTAGCAAGTTTCTAGTAATTAGAGAAATAGTTTTTCTATTTGTTGGAATAAGTATCTCGCTTGAATAATTATATTCTATTTTATTATTTTTAATAGTAGCCATATCTGTATAGAAAGCTATCTCTTTATTAATCAATGTATTGATAGAGTATAAATTATGTTCGTTCTGTCTATTAAAATCTTCTTTCAATAATTCCATTAGGTTTGTTGTAGAACAAAATAGGTTTGTTGTGGAATTAAGTAGTGTGTGGGCATATTCCTTTGATTTATGTATGTCTCCAACCAATAATGAGTTTTGGAGTTCTTTTGTAATTAAAACCATAAATTTTAAAGGACTTATCATGTCGTGGCTTATAGCTTTTAAAGCGTTTTTACAATAATAATTTTCAACTGTCAAATTATCCTTAGTTCTAGTTTTCTTTTTATCTAGTTCATTTTTCTTTTTCAAACTCTTTAATAGCAATCTATGCTTTAATAAATAAAAAATTTCTAAAAAGCTTATATTTAATACTATAAGCAATAATAAAAACCAATTAAGAGGTGTTTTGACAATACCTGTTAATAGGTTACACTTAATACTTAACACAGTAAGTAAACTTGGGGCATAAGTTGTAAACATAATAGTAGATTTATTTAAAGTTTCTACACCAAGTTACAGTTAATATTGATTTATAGCCTCATAACTAATTTTTTAAAATTTCAACAAGCACATACTGTAAATAATTAAAACTTTCGTAAAAATTACCTTTAATTGGTTTTCAAATAGTTCGCCAAATACGTATCTATTTATATCCTCAAAGATATGTTGAAGTGTGATATGTAGTATTAGAAACAAAACTATGTATTTATAAAAATAATACTACTGTATTGTAGATTTATATGCAATTACTTATTGTGATTTATTTAAGTTTTACCCTAATAAGTTAAAGATTGTATTAAGATATAACTATTGTTTTTTTGGTTATAAACACTATTTTCACGAAAAAATAACAAAGTTAGTAATACACTTGTGTTGCGCGTTGGGTATTTTTTTCAAGATTAAATCTCATGTATTAGCTGTAATTAGTATCTACTGTTCAGTGTTACTCAAATCTTATAATCTTCTATTCTAAAATTGAATTTACTAACACACAAAAGAATCCGTGGTACACATACAATCTATATGTTATTTAAAATATTGACTACTCATTGTGTAGTATAAATTCTATTTTGTAGTAATTATATCTCTACGGCTTTAACATTTCATTACATTTTTTTCAAAGCTAAGTTTGCATTATAGTTTGAATACTAGTGTTTACTTGCAATTTTTATGCTTTTGTCTCGATTATTTGTCTAAAAATATTCTAAAAAGAAGCAAAAATCTTGCGGTATTTGGTTGTTAAACTAAATATGAAGCACTGGTTAATGAAATAGAATACGTATAAAACAGCAACAATATAAATAATTGCAAAATAATAGTAAAACTATAAATACAAAACAAACTATAAATGCTTAACAAAGGGTACCATATCATATTAAATGTAAAGTGTTATGTAGTATGCAAGCATAGTTTATTTACAAACAATAGTTTTTGTATGGTAAATAATTTGTTTATAAAAAATCTGCCCCAAAATAGAGTAACCAATACACTTTGTATGTATAAACCCAATTGAAAATTGAATTTATAGATGCTTAGTGTATATAATCTGTTTAATAGTAATTATAGTAATAATAAAATTGTCGTTTTGGTCTTCGACAATTCAATAAATAAAAGATCAGTTGAAATATTTATTAATTAATTTTTTATCAATGAGAAACAACTATTTTTTAAGATGGACTCAGCGTATGATGTTTTTGTTTACACTTTTGTGTGGACTAAGCATGGTCGCTCAGTCATCGTTTAGTATTAGTTTCCCATCGTTTTCATCAGCACCTACTTCCAACCCTAGAAGTTTGGAAGTTTGTAATTCGTCCTCGAAATTACAGGTACAGCTCGATGTTACAACAGCCTCTACTACAGGAGCCTCTGTTACGATACAGTTAGGCGCAGGAGTAGAATATGTGCCGGGTTCGGTGGCTGTAGTAAGTACAAACGCGGGATTAACTATAGTAGACGATGGAGGAACGCCAAACGCACCTAAGTTTAAGGTAGGTCCAAATGCATTAGCTTTGGCAAATCGATTGGTTTTTACTATCGACAGAAAAGCTACGTGTGCTACTCGTACAGCTGCTTTGGCAGGTACGGCGTTTAAAGACACGGTTACTGGAAGTATAACAGGAGCTACGGCAACCACAGAGGTATCGTCTACCTACTCGGTTACGTATCCAGCGTTTACTTTTACGCAGCCAGTTAGCCAGAATAATGCTTTGATGAACACCAATTACACTAGAACTTTTACTATTAGTAATGGAGGTAGTGGTTCGGTTTCACAAGTCTATTTTTCAATAGATTATCCTTCCTCTGGTATTCAAAATGTATCAGTAACACTTACAGGGGGTAGCGGTAGTACAGGTACACCATTGGTGCTTACACCAACAAGTACTTCTGGAACTACTTCTTATTATACCATTCCATCTTCTAATTTAACAGGTGGAACTTTTGGTTTTGGAGAAACTTTAGTTGTTACTGAAGTTTACAAAATTTTAAAATGTAATGCATCTACAAGTTATGCAGCAGGTTGGGGGTGTGATCCTGCACCTGCAAACTGGTGTGATACAAAAACAGGTACAGGTTCTACCTCTATGGTTTCGGGTACTCCAAATTACACTACACACACCATGACTTTGGTAGGATATACAGATATGTGTACTCCTTTTGTTATTAGAAATACCTACAATAATGCAGGTTCTGGTAATACAGCAGCTGCTACTATGTATGACGTAATCCTAAGAAAAGGAGATGTTTATTTTGGAGGTGTACCATTAGGGAGTATTGCTGCAAATTATCTTACTTTAGGGAACGCATATGTAAGAAATGTAGCCGCTGGTACCAATTCAGTAGTTGTTCCTTTTACATTTCCGTCTTCAGGAGCTGGTGCACGTATACACTCATCAGATTTATCCAATTTCTTTACCACAGACCCTGATGGAGCAGGTGTAGGGCTAGAAGATGTAGATGGTGATGGTTTTTATGATGATTTGCCACCTGGAAATACAGTTACTTTAGATATTGAAATTCAAATGACTTGTGCACCAATGAGTTGTGGAGTTGGAGCTGTTAGCCAAGATCATATAGGGGGCGATATTAAATATTTCACCATGTGTGATAAAACCACTAGAGTTACAACTACAGGGCTTTCTGGTGGTGCTGGTTTGTCTACAAGAAAAATTAGTGTAACTCCTGCGGGTTATATACCTGCAAACATTAATCCAGGCACACCATTTGATGTAAATATAGGTATAAATTATTATGATTTTTACAACTATTTAAATACTTCAAATACTAAATACGAATATCAAATAACATTGCCTGCAGGTACTACAGTAAATTCTGCAAAATGGGCAAATGGAGCATACAACCCTACAGGAACTACTTCTACCGTAACTTTTACACAGGTTGGAAATGTAGTAACAATAACATCTCCTTTAGTTTCAACAGCAACTACAGGTTGGGGTTGGGTTAAGTTAAATTTATCTTATAATTGTTCTGCTGGAAGTAATTATTCTATTACTTGGAAATTATTCGAAAGAAACAATGTGGTTACAGGTTGTAACTGTCGTGCAGAGCAAGTATGCGGTACACTTACTTCATTAGCATTTTGTCCTTCTCCTTGTGCAGTTGGACCTACTACGGGAGTGCCTTTGGTTCAAAGAGCGGATAATTCTTTGGGTTGGACAGACTATACGTTGGCTACACGTAGAACACGTGCTCAAATTTCAGCTTACGATTTGTCTAAAGCATTGTATTTAGATGATATTGAAATAACAGGTAGCGCTACCCAAAATAATGCGGCGAGCAATATGTTTGTTGAACTTACTTTGGATAAAGCAGGAGCTGTAAACAAGCTGACACCTAAAAACATAGATGTAGTAATTAAAAGAGGAGGTAGCCAAATAGGTGCCACTATGACACTTACATCATTTAGTCAAAGTGCATCTACAGCATCTGTTCAAAGTGTTGTTTGGGATTTAACCGCTGCTGTTACAGCCATAGGAGGTTTACAAGCAAACGACGTAGTTGAAGTACTTTCTCGATATGAAGTAGCAACCAACAATTTACCACAACACGATGTTCAGTCTGGTAAAACATGGTCTTTTTTCAATCTTAACACTTCTAGTGTTAGAGAACAATGTAATACTATGGTTCCAGAAATGTATTTAGTAGGTGTTTCAAATACTTATAGTCAATCTATAGGAGCATTATCAGCATGTACTGCTGGAGTACCAAACCAAGGATTCTTTACAGCATCATTTTTTGATTCTTCAGGATTTGAATATACAAATGAATTTAGACCACAGCAGTATATTGAAAAAGTAGAAATGACATTGCCTGTAGGGTATCAGTTAGTAAGTACTACAGTACAAGACTATAGTGGTGTAGCATTAACAACAATTACACCAGATTCAGTTGTGGGTAATGTTTACACTTATATTAATCCAGGTACTTGGAGACATGATTCTGTAAGAAAATTAGGAGGAAATGGTTATGGTTTAACATTGCAACCTACAGTAATACCTACATGTGGTTCTGCAAGCAATACAGATCTTTTGGTTTTTAAATATTATGCAAAAGAGTTTTATTATGATTATGCTACAGATGCTGTTAAACCAACTACTTATGATGTGGCAGCTACTTCTTCTAAAGCTATTACTTACAGTAACGCTCCAGCATTAACTTTAAACGACCAAACAGGTACTGTACAAGCTTCAAAACCAAACGAAAGTTTTGTTGTACGTTTAGATAATGCATCTTTGGCAACGGCACCTTATACTTGGTTGAGTTTTCCTACAACAGCAGGGGTAACTATTACTCAAGTAGTAGACGTAGCTACAAATACAGCATATACTCCAATAGCTTATTCAGGTGGAGTTTGGGTACAATTAAGTACTACGGGTATAGCACCAAATAATCACAAAGATTATCGTATAGACTTTACATATTCAACTTGTGTAAGTACAACTTTTCCTGTAGAAGGAGGTTGGAACTGTGGTTCATATCCAACAGATCCATCTACCTATACTTGTGGAAAATTAACTAAAAATTTAACTTTTGTTCCTCAAGGGGCAGAAATACAAATAGTTACTGTTAGTCAGCCAAGCGGTAATGTAAATTTATGTACACCATTATCATATGTTTACCGAGTTAATTCTGCAGGTCCTGGAAACACTATTGATAATACTTTCAGTATAGATTTACCAGCAGGAACTAGTTTTGTAGCAGGATCGTTACAAGCAGAATATCCTGTAGGAAGTGGGAATTGGCAAGCAGTAACTTCTTCTGTTGCAGGAACAATTACCACGTTAGATTTAACCACACATACAGCTTATCCAGCACAAGGTTTACCAGGAGTACTTAATAATGGTGGAGTTCCTAATAATCAGTTAATGGGAATAAAATTCCAATTACAAACCGATTGTAATTTCATTTCAGGCTCTAACCTTACATTATCAGCAGGAGCAAACCGTTCTTGTGGCGCACCTGCTACAGGTGATGGTGTAGGCTCAGCATCGTTATCAGTAAAA
>NZ_PQNY01000003.1 GCF_002917885.1 Flavobacterium croceum DSM 17960 | reverse complement strand
AACCTCTTTTTTTTGTTATTGGTACGGCGTGTTCGCGAGCTCGGTTCGCCGCCTTCTTTTAATGAGTTCTGATCAAAATCAGAACTCATTTTTTTATAGATACTCTAAAGTTCGATTTTTACTCTAAATCAGCCTTTGTATTCAATCCTTTAAGACTTACTTCAAGGGTTTTTTGTTTTAAGTAACAGCGTATTGAGAATTACTTCTTATAAAAACTCTATAAAATCACTCTTTTACCGTAAAGCGAAAACCTATGCCGTGAAGATTTTCGATTTGGATATGCGAATCTATACATACTATTTTACGTAAACGAGATATGAAGACGTTGAGATGTTACAATAAAAAAACCTCTTAATTTAGTTTAAGAGGTTTCTTTCATTATATAATATTAAAAGAATTATTCTATTTCTTCTTTCATTTTAAAACTTTCCATAAACTTTGTTGTATAATTCCCTGATACATAATCAGGGTCATCCATCAATTGTCTATGAAATGGTATAGTGGTTTTTATTCCTTCAATATAAAACTCATCTAGAGCTCTTTTCATTTTATTAATAGCCTCTTCTCTAGTTTGTGCTGTAGTTATCAACTTGGCTATCATAGAGTCGTAGTTTGGAGGTATCGTATATCCAGCATATACATGTGTATCCAATCTAACTCCGTGACCTCCTGGAGCGTGCAGTACAGTGATTTTACCTGGTGAAGGTCTGAAATCGTTATAAGGGTCTTCTGCATTAATTCTGCACTCTATAGAATGCAATTGCGGAAGATAGTTTTTCCCTGAAATCGGAACACCTGCAGCTACTAATATTTGTTCTCGGATTAAATCGTAATCTACTACTTGTTCTGTAATAGGATGCTCTACTTGAATACGGGTATTCATTTCCATAAAGTAGAAATTTCTATGTTTATCGACAAGAAATTCTACAGTACCAGCGCCTTCATATTTTATAAATTCAGCAGCTTTTACAGCAGCTTCACCCATTTTTTGTCTAAGCTCATCTGTCATAAAAGGAGATGGGGTTTCTTCTGTAAGTTTTTGATGTCTTCTTTGTACAGAACAATCTCTTTCAGAAAGATGACACGCTTTTCCATAAGCATCTCCTACTACTTGGATTTCAATATGTCTAGGCTCTTCTATAAGTTTTTCCATATACATACCATCGTTTCCAAATGCAGCAGCAGCCTCTTGTCTAGCGCTTTCCCATGCTTTGTCTAGCTCTTCTTCTTTCCATATAGCACGCATTCCTTTACCTCCACCACCAGCAGTGGCTTTCATCATTACAGGATATCCTATTTCTTTTGCAATGGCTTTGGCTTGTTCTAACGATTCTAATATACCATCAGATCCAGGTACGCATGGAACACCTGCTTCTTTCATAGTAGCTTTTGCAGAGGCTTTATCTCCCATTCTGTCAATCATTTCTGGAGATGCTCCTATGAATTTTATACCATGTTCTTGGCAAATTTTTGAAAATTTAGCATTTTCGGAAAGAAAACCGTATCCAGGGTGTATTGCGTCTGCATTGGTAATTTCTGCTGCAGCAATAATGTTTGCCATTTTCAAGTAGGATTGATTACTTGGCGGAGGACCAATACAAACCGCTTCGTCTGCAAATTTTACATGCAAACTTTCAGCATCTGCAGTAGAGTATACCGCTACAGTTTTTATGCCCATTTCTCGGCATGTTCTAATAACACGTAGAGCAATTTCGCCACGATTGGCAATGAGTATTTTTTTAAACATATTTCTTTAATTAGATAATTAGACAATGTGTCAATTAGACAATTTGGAAGATAGAAAATCTCTAACTTTTAACTTCTAATTTCTAACTTATTTAAGATGGATCAACTAAAAATAGTGGTTGGTCAAATTCTACAGGAGACATATCGTCTACTAAAATTTTGACTATTTTACCAGAAACTTCAGATTCTATTTCGTTAAATAGTTTCATAGCTTCCACCACACATAATACAGATCCTTTTGATATGCTTGCACCTACTTCTACAAAAGGTGCTTTATCTGGCGCAGGTTTTCTATAAAAAGTACCAATAATTGGAGATTTTATAGTAACATATTTTGAGCTTTCATCATTTGCTGCCGGAGTTGCTACAGGAGCCGCTGGTGCTGGAGCAGGAGCTGCTATTTGCGGCATTGCTTGTGCAATAGGTGCTTGTTGTACATAAGCTATTTCTGGTGTAGTACCTTCTAGTGTAGTTTTTATTGTGATTTTGATATCACCTGTTTCCAATTTTACTTCAGCTACTCCTGAATTTGAAACAAACTTAATTAGGTTTTGAATTTCTTTTAAATCCATAATAGTATTGTTTTAATTATAGTTTTAGTTATAGTTTTATTGTTTGTTGTAAGCCCATTTTAAATAGATTGAACCCCAAGTAAATCCTCCGCCAAAAGCAGCAAAGATTAAATTATCTCCTTTTTTTAATTTGTGTTCAAAATCGCTCAATAGTAATGGCAGTGTTGCAGAGGTTGTATTGCCATATTTTTGAATGTTTATTAATACTTTTTCTTCGTCTAATCCCATTCTAGAAGCAGTAGCATCAATTATTCTTCGGTTTGCTTGATGTGAAACCAACCAGTTGATGTCTTCTTTAGTGAGGTTATTTCGCTCCATTATTTTCTCGCTTACATCTGCCATTCCAGAAACTGCATACTTGAATACAGTTTTACCGTCTTGAAAAACAAAATGTTGTCCGTTTTTTACAGTTTCTTCAGAAGGAGGAAGTATAGAACCTCCTGCATCGATTTTTAAGTATTCTCTTCCAATACCATCTGAGCGTAAATATTCGTCTTGAAGTCCTAATCCTTCCTCGTTGGGTTCAAACAAAACAGCTCCACCACCGTCTCCAAATATTATACAAGTGGCTCTGTCTGTATAGTCTATTATAGAAGACATTTTATCGGCACCTATTAATAATACTTTTTTATATTTTCCAGATTGAATATATGCAGAAGCGGTAGACATACCATAAAGAAAGCTAGAACAAGCAGCGTGCAAATCAAAAGCAAAAGCGTTTGTAGCTCCTATTTGTGTTGCAACGTATACTCCAGTTGATGCAACAGGCATATCTGGAGTGGCAGTAGCCATTATTACTAAATCTATTTCTTTTGGGTCTAAATTGGCTTTTTCTATAAGGTTTTGAGCGGCTTTTATAGCAAGATACGAAGTTCCTTTGCCGTTTTCTTTTAATAATCTTCGTTCTTTTATTCCTGTTCTTGTGGTAATCCACTCATCGTTGGTGTCTACCATAGTTTCTAAGACTTGATTTGATAAAACAAAATCAGGAACATAGGCGCCAACGGCTGTAATAGCGGCAGTAATTTTATTCATAAATTTATATTAAATCACTCTTTTTTTGGGGTTAAAAAAGTGGTGTAAATTACAAAAAAATATCTATTATGTTTTAAAATTGCTATAAAAAACAAAAAACTCTCACTTTGTGAGAGTTTTCGTATCTTTTAAATTATATTAGGCTTCGGCTACTGACTTATCAATAACTACTTGTCCTCTATAATACATTTTACCTTCATGCCAATAAGCTCTGTGGTATAAATGAGCTTCTCCTGTTACTGGGCAAGTAGCGATTTGCGCAACAGTTGCTTTATAATGTGTTCTTCTTTTGTCTCTTCTTGTAGAGGACTGTCTTCTCTTAGGATGTGCCATTTTATTGTATTATTTATCCGTTAATAGTTGTTTTAATTTATCCCATCTAGGGTCAATATTGTTTTTTTGTTCTTCTGTTTTTTGTTTTTTTACAGATAGTTCTGATAGTTTTTCTAAAACACCGTTTTGTAATGTTCCATCTTTTACACCTGGATGAATTCTTTTTTGAGGAATTGAAAGCACAATCATTTCATAAATATATTGTGCTACATTAAGTTGGTATTCGCCATGAGGTAAAACCAACATTTCTTCATTTTCATCGTTGTACTCATCTCCAAATTTTACTACCAACTTTATTTTACCTTTTATTGGTAAATCAAAAATTTCGTTAGTAAGGTCGCATGGAATAGTAACTGTGCCTTTGTGCTTTAATGTAAGCTCCATAAATGTGGTTTTCTTTTCTAGAACTACATTTACTTTTACATTACATTGTTCAAAATCATGATACGAAAAATTATCAAAGAACTTGTTATCTATTTCATATTCAAATTGATGTTTTCCTAGTTTTAAACCAATAAATGGAATTAAATATTCATTTAGAGTTTTCATAGACATCAATTTATTCCTAAATTAAATTTTAGGAGTGCAAAGATATATAATTATTGTAAAATTAAAAAAGTTATGAACATTTTTTTAAAATTATTCTTACTGTTTGATTTTCAACACGTCTTTTGTAAGTTTTTGATACTCTTTTCGCGCTTTAAAAATATCTACTGCCATATAAACGGCTTCTTTAAAAGAAGTAAAATCGGCAATTCCTTTACCAGCAATATCGAAGGCGGTGCCGTGATCTGGAGAGGTTCTTACTTTTTGCAGTCCTGCGGTATAGTTTACACCATTACCAAAAGATAGTGTTTTAAAAGGGATTAAACCTTGATCGTGATAAGTGGCTACAACAGCATCAAATTGTTCATATTGAGAACTGCCAAAAAAACCATCTGCAGCATAAGGGCCAAAAACCATAATGCCTTGATCAAATAGTTTGTTTATGGCAGGTTTTAGTATTTCTGTTTCTTCTTTACCAATAACACCATTATCTCCACAATGAGGGTTTAAACCTAGTACCGCTATTTTAGGTTTGTTTATTTTAAAATCTTGGAGTAATGATTGGTTTATGGTTTTTATTTTTTTAAAAATAAGCTCTTCTGTTAAGTGTTTTGCTACTTCATTTACTGGAAGATGATCTGTAAGTAATCCTACTCTTAAATTATCGTGAACCATAAACATCAGCGCATCGCCTTCTAGTTGTTGGTCTAAATAATCGGTATGTCCAGGAAATTTAAAATCTTCCGATTGTATATTGTATTTGTTAATAGGTGCTGTTACCAAAGCATCTATTTGGTTTTCTTTTAAGGCTTTAACGGCAGCAACAAACGATTTTATAGCATATTTTCCTACGTTAGCATCATTTTGACCAAAGTTTAAATCGACGCCTTCTTTCCATACATTAAGAACATTTATTTTTCCAGCTATAGCTTGCTCTAGTTTGTCTATGCCATGAATAGGCGTTGAAATATTTAAATTTCGTTTTAAAAAAGATAAAATTTTAACATTCGCAAATAGTATAGGTGTACATATTTCTAGCATTCTAGAGTCTTCAAATGTTTTTAAAATAACTTCGCTCCCAATACCATTTAAATCTCCTACAGAAATTCCCACCAATATATTTTCTTCCCTTTTCATTTTTAGAATTTATTATTGCTAATTTTGACTGCAAATTTAATAAATAAAAACGAGACATGTTTACCGGAATAATTGAAACGTTAGGATTGATAAAAAGTATAGAGAAACAAGCCGATAATATTACTTTTGGAGTACAATCTGACTTGGCAACCCTACTAAAAATAGATCAGAGCGTTGCGCATAATGGTATATGTTTAACGGTAACAAATATTTTGGAAAACACATATTGGGTTACTGCCATAAAAGAAACCGTTGATAAAACTAATATAGGTGCTTGGCAGCTTGATGATACTATAAATTTAGAACGTGCTATGAAATTGGGCGATAGGCTAGACGGACATATTGTGCAAGGACACGTAGATCAAACAGCAGTTTGTACCCATATTGAAGATGAAAATGGCAGTTGGCGCTATACTTTTGAATATGATGCTGCTTTACACAACATTACCATAGAAAAAGGTTCTATTACAGTAAATGGTGTGAGTTTAACGGTTGTAAATTCAGAAAAAAATACATTTAGTGTAGCAATTATTCCCTATACTTTTGAACATACCAATTTTAAATTTTTAAAAATAGGCTCGGTGGTTAATTTGGAGTTTGACGTGATAGGTAAGTATGTTGCTCGTTTACAACAGTATTATAAATAAAAACTCCAAAAACAATGTCAATTATTTTTGGAGTTTTGTAAATTATCTATTCTTTTATTTTAAAAGCGTATCTAATAATTCGCTCAATGCCTTTTCAGAAGGGCGAGCAGCATTAGCATTGACAACATTTCCTGCTGGATCTATCAAAATAAACCGAGGTATAGAATTAATGCCATAAGCTCTCACAAAATCTGACATCCAATTTTTATCGGCAATAAGTTGAATACCACCCATATTTTTGTCGGTTATCATTTTTTTCCATTTTTCATAATCTTTCTTTTCATCAACCGAAATACTTACAAATGCGATGTTTTTGTCATGGTATTTTTCTTCTATTTTTTGCAAATATGGAATTTCTGCTCTACACGGGCCGCACCAAGTAGCCCAAACATCGATATAAACATATTTTCCTTTTAAACTTTCCAAACTTGTTGTGCCTCCTTTATGGTTTTCAAAATCAAAAGTAGGTGATGGTTTTCCAATAAGTTCTTTTTCTTTTAGTTTATCGTTAAACATATCAAGAACTTCTAAATTTTCATTTAAGAATTTACCTTTCATTGTTTTAATAAAATCTGCATCAAGACCCTTTGCTTGGAGTGCTTTGTCTTCATTTGCTTTTTTTGCGTCTAGCAGTGTTGTAAAAGCATCTTTAGTGTCTATACTCGCTAGTTTTTCTTCAAAAGTAATTTGGTTTCTAATTTTTTCTGCCAAAAAGTTATTTTCTTTTTCACCTTTACCTTTGTAAGTTACTGTTTCATCAAAGTCCTCAGCATCAAGTTTCATTTTTAAATCGTAACCGTTTTTCAAATAAAGTTCGGTATATTCTTTACCATCAAAAAACATATAAAAACCTTCTTTTTTTATTTCGAAGTTGTCTTTAAACTTTCCGTCACTATCAACTTTTAATTCTTTTACAATAGCACCTTGATTATTTTTTATAAAAACAACATCACCATTTTTATGGGCTATTGTGCCTTCAAAACTAATTTTGTTTTGTCCGTAACTACATATAGAAGTAATGAGAACAACAAGTAAATAAAAAATATTTTTCATGTTAAAATAGAATTAGACTTCAAATATAGACATAACACTCTTAAGAAAAATAAAATTATCTTACTTTTGCCAAAATTTTAATACTATGTTTAGAAGTCATACTTGTGGAGAGCTCAATGCCAATACTATAAATACAGAAGTAACGCTTGCGGGTTGGGTACAAAAAACACGCGATAAGGGTTTTATGATTTGGGTAGATTTACGCGATAGATACGGGATAACCCAATTAATTTTTGATGAAAACCGTACCGATAAAATTGTTTTTGAAAAAGCTAAATCATTGGGTAGAGAGTTTGTAATTCAAGTAAAAGGAACAGTTATAGAGCGTGAGTCTAAAAACAAAAATATACCAACAGGCGATATAGAAATTTTAGTTTCAGAACTTACAATATTAAACCAAGCTATGCTTCCGCCATTTACAATAGAAGATGAGACTGATGGTGGCGAAGATATCCGTATGAAATACCGTTATCTTGATATTCGTAGAAATCCTGTAAAAAATAGCTTACTATTCCGTCATAATGTAGCAATGGAGGTTCGTAAATATTTATCAGATCAAGGATTTTGCGAAGTAGAAACTCCCTATTTGATAAAATCTACGCCCGAAGGCGCACGTGATTTTGTAGTGCCGAGCCGTATGAATGAAGGACAATTTTATGCGTTGCCACAATCGCCACAAACCTTTAAACAGCTATTAATGGTAGGAGGTATGGATAAATATTTCCAGATCGTGAAATGTTTTCGTGATGAAGATTTGCGTGCCGACCGCCAGCCCGAATTTACACAAATAGATTGCGAAATGGCCTTTGTAGAACAAGAAGATATTTTAAATACATTTGAAGGATTAACCCGTCATTTACTGAAAGAAGTAAAAGGTATCGAGGTAGATAAATTTCCAAGAATTACTTACGATTATGCCATGAAAACCTATGGTAACGACAAACCAGATATTCGTTTTGAAATGAAGTTTGGAGAGTTAAATGAGTTTGCTCAGCATAGAGATTTTTCTGTGTTTAATAGTGCCGAATTGGTTGTTGGTATCGCTGCGCCAGGCTGTGCTACCTATACTCGTAAAGAAATAGATGCTTTGATAGATTGGGTAAAACGACCACAAATAGGAGCCTCAGGAATGGTATATGTAAAATGTGAAACGGATGGAACTTTTAAATCATCGGTAGATAAGTTTTATAATCAAGAAGATTTGGCAAATTGGGCTAAAGCTACAAACGCCAAAGCAGGCGATATGATTTTTATTCTTTCGGGTAATGCTCATAAAACTAGAACACAACTTTCGGCATTGCGTATGGAATTGGCAACACGATTAGGTTTAAGAAAACCCGATGAATTTGCGCCACTTTGGGTAGTAGATTTTCCGTTATTGGAATTTGATGAAGAATCGGGTAGATATCATGCCATGCACCATCCGTTTACTTCACCAAAACCAGAAGACATTGATTTAATTAATACCAATCCAGGTGCGGTAAGAGCCAATGCTTACGATATGGTGTTGAACGGAAATGAAATTGGTGGAGGCTCTATTCGTATTCACGATAAAGAGTTGCAAGCCCGAATGTTTGAATTGCTTGGGTTTACCAAAGAAGAAGCCGAAAATCAATTTGGGTTTTTAATGAATGCTTTTCAATACGGTGCGCCACCACACGGAGGATTGGCATTTGGACTAGATCGATTGGTAGCTATTTTAGGAGGACAAGAAACCATTAGAGACTTTATTGCTTTCCCTAAAAATAATTCAGGTAGAGATGTAATGATTGATGCCCCATCTACAATTGATACTAAACAACTCGATGAATTACATATCATGTTGAAATAAAGTTTTTATTAGTAATCAAAAATTAAAACTTCGAAAATAATCGTATATAACAAAAAGCCGTTTCGACTGAAACGGCTTTTTCTATAGTTTTAATTTTAAAATTATTGAAAATCAGCATCTGTAGTACCTTCATTAATTTTTACTTCAGATAATTTAATATCTAGTTCAAAACCAACGTTCATAACAATGTTAAAAGGAACTTTTACGCCTTTTACATCTCTATAATCATTTATATAGGTAGTAGTTGTCATTTTTTTACCACCTTGTTCTTGTACTTGAGACTCGGCTACTTTAAGTCCTGTTGTAGTATCAAAATAATAATTTGAGTCTCCGTCTGCAACTACATAAGCGTCTTTACCATTTATTGGCTCTATACCTGTAACAGTAACACCTGCTTTTGAAGGTAATGAAAGTTCTGAAAACAACATTGCAGATTCTTTCATTTTGTCTAGGTCTTTTCCTTCTACAGCTATTTTTTGACCTTGTTGCATCATGTAGCCGCCTTTTTCATTTACAACTTGTTTCATAATACTCATGCCAGACATCGATAGTTCTATCATCATTCTACCTTTATTATCTATTTTAGAAGTATAAGAAAGAGGTGCTGGGGCTTGCGGAATTTTTGTGCTTCCTAAAGAAACAATCGATTTTACAGATTTTATAGCTTTTTCTCCACCAATAGCTTTAGCATAATTATCGGTAATTGTTTTTACTGTTATTCCTGCAGGAACTGGTTTTTTTAAGGCTGGTTTTTCGGTTTGATTTCCAAATTTATCAAAGTAAAAAACAGGAATTCCTAGTTTTTCCAAACCTGGTAATACTTCAGAACCTTTACTGGTAACAAGTATACGAAGGTTGTCTGCCAATACATATTTATTCATTACACGCATTACATCGTCTGCAGTAACAGCTTGTATGTTTTTGATGTAATTTTCATAAAAATTTGCAGGAAGTCCTTCGGTTGCTATGTTGTAAGCATATCTTGCTACGCTTTGAGGTTTTTCTACTTGCATTACAAATCGACCTACATAACCAGCTTTTACGCTATTAAGAGTTTCTTCGCTTACTTTTTCAGTACGTATTCTTTTTATTTCGTTTAGCATTTCAACAACAGCGCTGTCTGTAACTGAATTTCTTACTTGAGCTTCGGCTTTAAATTTACCTGCTAAATACTTATTGTCTTCAATGTCAGAATATGAACCATAAGTCCACCCGTGTTTTTCACGTAAATTCATGTTTAAGTATCCGTTAAAATCACCTCCAAGCACTTGATTGGCAACAAGAACAGGAAAATAATCAGGGTCGGATAATTTAAGGTTTACAGAGTTTAGAATTGCTATTTCAGATTGTACAGCATTGGGCATATCTACAAAGTTGATTTGAGTATATTGCGGGTTGCTTGGTGTAGAATAACTTTGATTTGGCGCAATTCCTTTTGTCCAAGTGCTAAAAAGTCGTGTAACTTCTTTTTTAACATCATTTAGTTTCACATCTCCTACTACTATTAAATAAGCATTTCCAGGAACAAAATAGGTAGCGTAGTTTTGTTTTACATCTGCCAATGAAACATTTTTGATAGTTTGCTCTGTAAGGTATTCTCCTGCTGGGTTACTTTTACCATAAATTAAAACATTCTCAACTCTGCCAGCTACAGCTTTTACACTTTTTTCTTGAGTTTTAAGTCCGTCGATAAGTTTTTCTTTTTCTTTGTCAAATTCTCCTTGAGTAAAATTTGGTTGCAAGTTTCCTTCTGCAAACAATTCTAAAATTCTTTTAGAATATTTTGAAAGTCCACTAGCATAAGAGCCTGATGTTGAAAAATTAATATCAGCACCTAAAAAATCAATTTCTTCATTAAACGCATCTTTAGAAGTTTTTAACGAACCATTACCAAGTAATGCGCTGGTTAAATCGGCTACACCTTTTTTATCTCCTTCGGTATATGGAGCATTGTCTAGTCTAAGGCTGAAAGAAACTCTAGGTAGTTTGTGGTCTTCTACAACAAGAACTTTTAAACCATTTTCAAGTGTAAAACTTACAGGTTTTTTTACATTTATTTTTGGTGCAGGTCCCGGTTTTGGTTGTGTTCTATCTTGTGCTTGCATAGTTATTGATAAAAACAAGCTTGCTGCTATAAATACTATCTTTTTCATCTTATTGTTATTTTTTGTCTGCTTTATCTTTGGCAGGAATATAGTCTAAAACCAAACGTTGATTGTTGTTCAAATATTTTTTTGCCACTTCTCTTATCTCTTCTCTTGTTATAGAACGGTAAATATCCATTTCAGTATTGATAAGGTTTACATCTTTGTACAATAAGTAATAAGTTGCCAAATTGCTTGCTATTCCTTCTACGCTAGAATTTTGGCTTACATATTGGTTTTCGTATTTGTTTAACAATTTTGTAAGTTCTTTTTCAGAAATAAGCTCGGTTTGAAGTTTTGTAATTTCTTCGTCTACTTGTTTTATTAAATCTGCATTAGTATAATCACCTTGAGGTAATCCGTATACTATATAAGTTCCATAATCTTCTTGGCTGTAATTAAAAGCACCTATTTGCAATGCAACTTTGTTTTCATCAACAATTTTTTTGTACATTCTAGAGCTTTTACCATCACTTAATAAAGTAGAAATCATATCGAGTACTCGAGCATCTCTAGTTTTCATAGAAGGTGTTCTGTAGGCTACCAAAGCCATCGATTTTTGAATGTTTGGATCTTCGTAAGTACCGTTAATTTGTTGTGTAATTGGTTCTTCTTTGTAAGTTTGTCTCGAGATAGACTCGCCTTTTGGTATAGAGCCAAAATATTTTTGAATCCACTCTTTCGTTTGTGCTACATTGCTAATGTCTCCAGCAACAACCAATACGGCGTTATTCGGAATGTAGAATTTTTTATTAAAAGCTTGAAACTCTTCTAGTTTTGCGGCATCCAAATGATCCATAGAACCAATAGTAGTCCAACGGTATGGATGGTTTTTAAACATATATTTTTTTATTTGTGGTATAATTTGACCATAAGGGCTATTGTCATAACGAAGTCTTTTTTCTTCTTTTACCACTTCATTTTGAGTGTCTACTCCAATTTGATTGATTACAGGGTGCATCAAACGTTCTGATTCCATCCATAAACCTAATTCCAAATTGTTAGAAGGGAAAACCTCATAATAATAAGTTCTGTCTTCGGTAGTGTTTGCATTGTTTACACCTCCATTTGAAGTAACAATTTTAAACCATTCTCCTCTTTTAATATTTTCTGTACCTTCAAAAAGTAAGTGTTCAAAAAAGTGAGCAAACCCAGTTCTATCGGGTTGTTCATCTTTGGCACCTACATGATACATTACAGAAGTAATTACTACAGGCGCAGACGGGTCGTTGTGCAATATAACATGCATACCGTTTGCCAAGTCGTATTCTTCAAATGCTACTTTTTGAGCAAAAGATGTTCCGCCAAGCATAAATAGTGTACTTAAAGCAATTAAAGATTTTTTCATAAAAAAATAACTTAGTTTATTTATTTGATATTGCATTAGTATTTAAACCAATGAATTTGTTACATCAAAAATAGTTTTTTGTAGGTAAAAAACACAATCAATAGCAAAAAACTATTCTCTCTGAAAATCAATTCCTTTCAATAAAAAATAATTCATTTAATAATGTTGCAGATAAAAACAAAAGTTATATATTTGCAAACTCAAAAAATTAAAACAATTTGTTATGTATGCAATCGTAGAGATAGCAGGGCAACAATTCAAAGTAAGCAAAGACCAAAAAGTATTTGTTCACAGATTGTCTCAAGAAGAAGGTTCAAAAGTTACTTTTGACAAAGTTCTTTTATTAGACGATAACGGAACAGTTACTCTAGGCGCCCCAGCTATAGAAGGTGCTTCAGTAGAAGCAAAAGTGTTAGCACACTTAAAAGGTGATAAAGTAATCGTTTTCAAAAAGAAAAGAAGAAAAGGATACAAAAAAAGAAATGGTCACCGTCAATACTTAACTCAAATTTTAGTAGAAGGAATTTTAAGTTCTGGAAGCACTAAAAAAGCAACAGCAAAAACAGAAACAGCAGCTCCAAAAGCTCAAAAACTTGTAGATGCTCCTGTTGCTGAAGAAAAAGCGCCAAAGGCTAAAGCTGCTAAAAAAGCTGCTGGAGATGATATCGTTATCATTGAAGGAATAGGCCCAAAAGCTGCCGAAGTACTTATCGCTGCAGGTTTTGACACATTTGCAAAAATAGCAGCTGCAACTGCCGAAGAACTAAACGCAGTTTTAGACGCTTCTACAGCAAGAGTACACCATTTAGATACTACCACTTGGCCAGAACAAGCACAATTGGCTGCCGATGGTAAAATGGACGAATTAAAAGAATTACAAGATAAATTAAACGCTGGTAGAAAAGCTTAATTTATTAATATTAACTTATAAAACCAATACATCATGGCTCACAAGAAAGGTGTCGGTAGTTCTAAGAACGGTAGAGAATCAGAATCGAAACGTTTAGGCGTTAAAATTTATGGTGGACAAGCTGCCGCAGCAGGAAACATTATCGTAAGACAAAGAGGTTCTAAACACAACCCAGGAGAAAATGTATATATGGGCAAAGACCATACACTACATGCAAAAGTAGATGGTGTTGTTAAGTTTCAGAAAAAAGCAGACAACAAATCATTTGTATCTGTAGTACCTTTTGAAGCATAATCACGCTACATAAACACTCTAGAAAATAGAGAAACTATAAAAAAACCGGTTACATTTGTAGCCGGTTTTTTTATAAGTACCGCAAACCTAGAGCTATTGCTATACCCTATTCCTGCTTTTTGCAGTATCTACTCTTTTCAAGAGTAGGATACTTGCTTCAATCAGGGGTAAAAAAGTACACTATAAACTAGAAAATAATACTTTTGTAAAAAATATGTCTTGGATTCAAAAACTATTTGCATCACATAAAAAACAAGAACAAATAAACCCTATGAACAAATATCTAATAATAGGACTTGGGAATATAGGCGCAGAATATGTAAATACCCGACACAATATAGGTTTTAAAATACTCGATTATTTTGCCAAAAAAAACAATCTCGATTTTCAATCTGCAAAATTAGGAAGCGTAGCACAAACAAAAATAAAAGGTAAAACCGTTTTTTTACTCAAGCCAAATACTTACATGAATTTAAGTGGTAAGGCCGTAAAATATTGGATGGATCAAGAAAAAATAGCCAAAGAAAACATATTGGTTATAACAGACGATTTAAACCTTGCCTTTGGCACCATTAGAATAAAAACAAAAGGTTCAGATGGAGGGCATAACGGGCTTAAAAACATTCAATTACTGCTTAACACCACCGAGTATCCGCGTTTTAGATTTGGAATAAGCGATGCTTTTAAAAAAGGTCAGCAAGTAAATTATGTATTAGGAGAATGGAGTGACGAAGAAAAAAAGACATTAGACGAACGATTAGAATTAAGTGCCGAAATTATTCAATCATTTGTAGCATCTGGACTTTCAAATACCATGAATACTTACAACGGCAAATAAACTACCAACTATGCAAGCATTATCATTTTACCAACAATCTATAGCCTCACATTTAGCCTCTTTGCAACTCCAAAAAGAACCAACACATCTCTACCAGCCCATAAAGTACATTCTTGATTTAGGCGGAAAAAGATTACGACCAGTATTAACGCTTATGGCAGCTGAGATTTTTGGCGCAACTTATACTCAAGCACTCTCTGCGGCTACTGCGGTAGAGGTTTTTCATAATTTTTCTTTGGTGCACGATGATATTATGGACGATGCGCCTTTGCGTAGAGGAAACCAAACCGTACACGAAAAATGGGATATTAATACGGGTATACTTTCGGGCGATGCAATGCTTATTTTAGCCTATCAGCATTTTGAAGATTACGAACCCATTGTTTTTAAAGAGTTAGCAAAGCTGTTTAGTAAAACAGCATTAGAAGTTTGTGAAGGACAACAATATGATGTAGATTTTGAAACACGCAACAATGTTACCATTTCAGAGTATTTAAAAATGATTGAATACAAAACGGCTGTTTTGGTAGGCGCTGCATTAAAAATGGGTGCTATTGTAGCGCAAACTTCAATAGAAAACCAAGAACTGATTTATAATTTTGGATTAAATTTAGGTATTGCTTTTCAACTGCAAGACGATTATCTAGATGCTTTTGGCGATCCAGAAACATTTGGAAAACAAGTAGGTGGCGATATTATAGAAAATAAAAAAACATACCTTTACCTCAAAGCTTTGGAGTTTTCAAACCAAGAAGAAAAGAGTCAATTACTTACCTTATTTACCACAAAGCCAACCAATATTGATGATAAAGTTGCTGTAGTAAAAGATATTTTTATAAAAACCAATGCGGCAATGGCTACACAAAAAGCCATAGAGGAATATACTTTTAAAGCTTTTAAAATATTAGAAAAGTTAGATATATCTCAAGAAAAAAAGCAAATTTTAAAAGCATTTGGAGAAAATTTAATGAATAGAAAGGTGTAGAAATAGCAATAACAATAGCAATAACAATAACAATATTAATATCAATGTCAATAACAATACCAATAGCAATGTTAAAAATCAATATAATTTGTTACTGCCATTGAATTTTGCCATTGGATTTGTCATTGAATTTTGCCATTGAATTTGTCATTGAATTTGTCATTGAATTTACCATTGAATTTTGTAATTAATTAAATATGTATGTAGCCCCAATATCAACAGATGATGTGCTTTTTCAAGCCGAGAAAGAGAGTCTGTATATAAAACTGATAGAGCAACTCAACAAAGATTTTAATTTGGCAAATGAGCCTCTCGATGTTTCATTAAGTTGTACTCCCAGCCAACTTAAAAACGTGTTGCATGAAAAGATATTTCAGTTAATTCAAACTAAATTCGCAGAGTATCTTAACCTATTATATATTATTGATGTTTCTGAAAATCAAGTAAAAAAACTTGATGGTTCAGATGTTGTTACACTTGCAGAACAAGTTGCTTATTTGGTATTACAACGAGAATGGATGAAAGTTTGGTTTAGAAATAAGTATTAAACTTTTAATTTTTATTTCTTCTTTTTTCTGAAATTATTAAACTTAATGCGAGCAATATCATTGTTGTAATTCCTAAAATGGAAGTTGTTAAATCTTGTTTGCGCACTACATAATTGATGATATGTAAAATTATGACTATTATGTATAAAGAAAACATTATTCTGTTGAAAGTTTTCATATATATTTTAGTTAATATAAAATTTCATAAATTCAAATTTTAATAAAACTCGAAGTAAAGCGTATTAAAAATACACTCTCACAAAAGGCATAAAAGCATCTGCATACACGCCATTGTCTGTTTTGTACAATAGGTTGTATCGAGCGCCAATAGTAACGCTATCCATTCTATATCCAGCGCCCAAAAACAATCCAGTATTCCAAAAATCTTTAGAGTTCGAGTTTGCTCCATCTATATTAACACGCAATTGCTCTACTTCGGCCGAAAGTTGAATCTCTTTTATCGGATTTACCAATACCAAAGCATTTGCACCATACATATGACTCGAAAAAGAACTGCTCGATTTTAAATAATTGTATTGCAAGCCAAACCCAGTCGAAATTTTTTCATTAAAATTATATATAGCACTAGGCGAAATTGCAAAATTTGTATAACCATTGCCCGACGAAAATCCGATTCCACCACCAAACTGTACATGTTTCCAAAAATCGGGTGTAGATTTTGCATCAACTTGACCAGAATTATTGTTTTGAGCATAACTATTTAGAGTAATTATTGCGATAAAAACAAAAAAACGAAATTTTATTGTCATTTTTGAATTTTTCATATCTATAACTTTGTATATATTTAATTTGCGCTATAAATGTATTAAAAAGATTAAATTATTCTCATAAATATTTTACTTTTGCATAAATTTTATTACACAACGTTTATTTCAACATAAAAACATGGATAGGTTTTCCTTTTTAAATGCTGCACATACTCAATTTTTTGCAGATTTATACGAACAATATTTAACAAATCCCGATAGTGTAGAACCTAGTTGGAGAGCTTTTTTTCAAGGGTTTGACTTTGGTTTGCAAACGTACAATGAAGAACATATAGGTGAGCAAATTGTAACCTATGTTAATACCACATCTAATGAGGCAGTAAATTCAGATAAAATACAAAAAGAATTTAATGTACTTAAACTCATTGATGCCTACCGCACAAGAGGTCATTTATTTACAGAAACAAATCCTGTAAGAGATAGAAGAGTTCATGCGCCTAATTTAGATTTATCAAATTTTGGTCTTTCAGATGCAGATTTGAATACTGTTTTTGAATCGGCAAAAATCATTGGTAAACAACCTTGTACATTAAGCGAAATAATCACGCATCTTAAAAATGTTTACTGCCAACATATTGGTATTGAGTATATGTATATGCGAAATCCAGAGGTTATACAATGGATTCAAAATCGTTTAAACCCAAATGATAATTTGCCTAATTTTTCATCAGATGAAAAAAAGTATATTTTAGGAAAACTCAACGAAGCTGTTTCTTTTGAAAACTTTTTGCATACAAAATATGTAGGTCAAAAACGTTTTTCATTAGAAGGAGGAGAGAGTTTAATACCAGCACTAGATGCCGTTATAGAAGCCGCTGCCGACAAAGGAGTAGAGCATTTTGTAATGGGTATGGCACATAGAGGTAGACTTAATGTATTAGCCAATATTTTTGGCAAAAATACACAAGACATTTTTTCGGAGTTTGATGGAAAAGACTACGATAAAGAATATTTTGATGGTGATGTAAAATATCACTTAGGCTTAACATCTGAAAGAGCGACAAAAAGCGGTAAAAAAATTAGAATAAATTTAGCACCAAACCCTTCTCATTTAGAAACAGTAGGCGCTGTAATCGAGGGTATTGCTCGTGCAAAACAAGACCATCATTGTCCAGATAACTTTTCCAAAGTATTGCCTATAGCTGTACACGGAGATGCAGCTATTGCAGGGCAAGGAATTGTTTACGAGATAGTGCAAATGGCACAGCTCGATGGTTACAAAACAGGAGGAACCATACATATTGTGGTAAACAACCAAGTAGGTTTTACTACAAATTATTTAGACGCTCGTTCTTCAACCTATTGTACCGATGTGGCAAAAGTAACATTATCACCCGTGTTGCACGTAAATGCCGACGATACAGAGGCTGTAGTACATGCTATGTTGTTTGCTCTAGACTTCCGTATGCAGTTTGGTAGAGATGTATTTATCGATTTATTAGGATACAGAAAATATGGGCATAATGAAGGAGATGAGCCTCGTTTTACCCAACCTGTACTTTATAAAATAATTGCACGCCATAAAAATCCGAGAGAGATTTATGCAGAAAAACTTATTACACAAGGTATTGTAGATGCTGCCTATTTAACAAAAATAGAAAACGAATACAAAGATAAGTTAGATCAAAACCTGCAAGCATCTAGACAACAAGAGCTTACTATTATTAAACCATTTATGCAAGATGAATGGCAAGGGTATGAGCAAGTTTCAGATGATGTAATGTTGCAAAAATTTGACACAACGTTTGATAAAGCACAATTAGAAGAAATTGTAGAAACCATTTCGACACTTCCATCAGATAAAAAATTCATCAATAAAATACAAAAAATAGTTTCTGATAGAAAAACAATGTATGCCAATAATGTTATAGATTGGGGTACAGCAGAAACATTAGCATACGGATCGTTGCTGTATGAAGGTTTTGATGTGCGATTGTCTGGACAAGATGTAGAACGTGGTACTTTTTCGCATCGTCATGCTGTAGTAAAAGTTGAAGACAGTGAAGAAGAAGTAATCTTATTAGATCAATTAAAAAATAGCAAAGGAAGATTTCAAGTATACAACTCTTTCCTTTCAGAATATGGTGTACTAGGTTTCGATTATGGCTATGCTTTGGCATCACCAAAAACATTAACATTGTGGGAAGCACAATTTGGAGATTTTTCCAACGGAGCGCAAATCATGATAGATCAGTATATTTCATGTGGAGAAGATAAATGGAACAACCAAAACGGAATTGTATTATTATTACCACATGGGTATGAAGGTCAAGGGGCCGAACACTCATCGGCACGTATGGAGCGCTATTTACAACTTTGTGCTCGTCACAATATGTATGTAGCAAATTGTACTACTCCAGCAAACTTTTTCCATTTGTTGAGAAGACAAATGAAAACCAATTTCCGCAAACCACTTATACATTTCTCACCAAAAAGTTTATTAAGACATCCATTGTGTGTATCTACACAAGAAGAATTATACAACGGACAGTTTCAAGAAACAATTGATGATGCAGTAGTAGATAAAACAAAAGTGAAAACTGTAGTTTTTGTAACAGGTAAATTCTATTACGATATTTTGGCAGAGCGAGAAAAATTGGGCAGAAATGATGTAGCTTTGGTACGTTTAGAACAATTGTTTCCTTTGCCAGTGCAGCAGTTAAAAGAGATTATAGCTTCTTACCCTAATGCAGACGATTTTGTTTGGGCGCAAGAAGAACCGAAGAATATGGGGGCTTACAGCTATATGCTTATGAATTTCGATTTGGTGCCTTGGCGTTTAGCATCACTTAAAGCGTATGCAGCGCCTGCTGCGGGTAGCCATACTAGAGATAGAAGACGTCATACAGATGCCATAAGAATGGTTTTTGATAAAAATTTATTTAGATAATAACACACATATAAAATTATAAAAGCATGATTTTAGAAATGAAAGTGCCTTCACCAGGCGAATCGATAAAAGAAGTTGAAATAGCTACTTGGTTAGTAAAAGACGGTGATTATGTAGAAAAAGACCAAGCCATAGCAGAAGTAGACTCAGACAAAGCTACATTAGAATTGCCAGCAGAAGCCAGCGGTATTATTACACTAAAAGCAGCAGAAGGTGATGCAGTAGCTGTAGGAGCTGTGGTTTGTTTAATAGACACTAGTGCTCCAAAGCCATCTGGCACTGAATCAGCATCGACTACAGAAGCACCAAAACCTGTTGTAACAGAAGCGCCAAAAGCAGAAGCACCAAAACCAGCACCTGTAGCCGAAAAAACCTATGCTACACAAACGCCATCGCCAGCCGCAAGAAAAATTTTAGAAGAAAAAAATATAGAACCTTCTACTATTGTAGGTACAGGTAAAGGTGGTAGAATAACCAAAGAAGATGCTGTAAATGCTGTACCTTCTATGGGAACACCAACCGGAGGGAACAGAGGCACAGAGAGAACAAAATTATCTATGTTGCGTAGAAAAGTTGCCGAAAGATTGGTTTCTGCCAAAAATGAAACAGCAATGCTTACTACTTTTAATGAAGTAGATATGACAGCCATATACGAATTGAGAGCGCAATACAAAGATGCTTTTAAAGATAAACATGGTTTAGGTTTAGGCTTTATGTCATTTTTTACAAAAGCAGTTACAAGAGCCTTACAGCTATTTCCAGATGTAAACTCTATGATTGATGGTCAAGAAAAAATATCTTACGATTTTTGCGATATTTCTGTAGCTGTTTCTGGGCCAAAAGGTTTGATGGTTCCTGTAATGAGAAATGCAGAAACCTTATCTTTTAGAGGTGTTGAAGCCGAAATAAAAAGACTGGCTTTAAGAGCACGCGATGGTCAAATAACGGTTGATGAAATGACAGGTGGAACATTCACTATTTCAAATGGTGGTGTATTTGGAAGTATGTTATCTACACCAATTATCAATCCGCCGCAATCGGGTATTCTTGGAATGCACAATGTGGTAGAAAGAGCTATTGTAAAAAATGGACAAATTGTAATTGCTCCAGTTATGTACGTTGCTTTATCGTATGACCATAGAATAATAGACGGACGTGAATCTGTAGGTTTTTTAGTGGCTGTAAAAGAAGCATTAGAAAATCCAGCAGAAATCTTAATGGGTGGAAATCCACAAAAAGCTTTAGAATTGTAAAATAATTTTATACTCAATAAAAAATCCCAAATGTAATAGTTTGGGATTTTTTTATTGGTCTCAAATATAGTTAAAACTATGCACTTTGAGTGCATCTCGCTTTAGCTTCTAAAAAGTTTTGCCACTGATTAAGATGATTTAAAGGATTTAATCAGCGGAAATCATTTTAATCAGTGGCAGTTTTTTGCTTTTCAGCCTTGCAGACTTTTAGTCTGCCAACCAAACCTATGGACTTCTAGTTCATAGTGGTTTAGTTAAGCTAAAATCTATTAAAAGTATTTTGCAATTTGTTCTATATAAGGAGCAATAGGAGTAAAAGTAAATCCAAAATCTTTCTGAATTTTTTCTGATGAAATTATCTCCGTATTCTGTAATGCTAAAGCACTTTGCTTCGATAGACTTCTTTTTTTTCTAAATATCAGATGTAAAAACCAATCAACTCTCCAAGCAAGATCCAATAAAAAGTTTGAAGCTTGTTTTGTAGGTGTTTTAACTCGTAATTGATGAGCTACTAAATTAATAATATTTTGATAAGATATATTTTCGGAAACCAAAATATAGCGTTGGCCACTAACATTAAATTCCATAAGCATAACCATTGCTTTTACTACATCATTTACAGTTACATAACCTGTGTTGCCTTTTGTAAAAAAAGGAATTCCTTTTTTTACAGAGGTAAATAATGCTCCAGAACCTTGAGTTTTATCCCATGTTTTTGGGTAAGGGCCAAGTATAATACCCGGATTTACAATAACAGTTTTTAGCCCTTCTTGTTCGCCACGAAACACTTCCATTTCGGCGCCATATTTTGTAATAGCGTAGTCGCTATGTTCTAGTTCAGGATTCCATTCGGTACTTTCTGTAACAGGCAATGCTTTATTAATCGATGCTCCCAAAGCAGCTATAGAACTCACATGACAGAGTTTTTCTACTTTTTTGTCGATACAAAAATTAACAATATTGGCTGTGCCTTCTATATTAATTTTTCGCAAAATTTCTTCTTCATTAGGGTCAAAAGAAATTTTTGCAGCACAATGATACACTTTTGTAATGCCTTGAAAAGCAATTTCTAAAGAAGGAATGTCGGTAATATCTGCTTGTACCCAAACTATACGTTCAAAATAGGGGAGTTTATCGTATAGTTCAAAAAGAGATTTGGTTTTTTCTATACTACTTTTACTGCGATAAATAGCTTTAATAGGCTTGTTTTCTTGGTTTAATGTAACCAAGTGTAGCAATAAATGTGCGCCTACTAAGCCCGTTGCTCCAGTAACTAATATCATAGTACAAAGATATTATAAAGCAACGAAAAGCGACTCTATAAACCCAAAAAAAGTAAGTTTTACAAATATTCAAAACACGATTGTTTGTTGGTAATTTTAATCTTAATAATACAATTCAATGAGGATTTGTAATTATAAAAATCAGAACAAAAAAATATTAGTAACTTTACACATAAATTTTGCACTATGAAATCTAAAGCCACATTAAAACAAATAGCCAAAGAGCTTGGTGTTTCTGTTTCTACTGTTTCAAAAGCACTCAATGATAGCCCAGAAATAAGCGAACCTACAAAGCTTAGAGTACAAGAGTATGCAAAATTGAAAAACTATAAACCAAATGTTATCGGTTTAAATTTAAAAAACCGTTCTACAAAAACCATTGGTGTTATTATTCCAAATATACTTAATTCATTTTTTGCTAAGGTTTTTACAGGTATCGAAAAAGTTGCCGATGAGCGAGGGTATAAAGTCATTACTTGCATATCCAATGAATCGTTGGAAAAAGAAATTAATGCTCTAGAAATGCTTAGCAACGGCACTATTGATGGATTTTTACTTTCTATTTCTGAAGAAGCACAAAAACTTCAAAAATTTGATCATTTTAAATCTATTATCAACGATGGTACACCTATAGTTATGTTCGACCGTATTGCCGATGAGGTAAATTGTGATAAAGTTATTGTAGACGATTTAGAATCGGCAAAACACGCAACCAATCATCTTCTAGCTACAGGTTGTAAACGAGTGGCGCTTTTTTCTGCGATAGCCAAATTGAGTGTGGCTCAATTAAGAGCAAAAGGTTTTTATAAGGCTTTTGAAGAAAATGGATTAAAACTAGATGATAATTTGGTGTTAGTATGTGAATCGGCAGAAGAATTTGATGCAAAAGTTGATGATTTCTTTTCTAAAAATAAAATAGATGCTGTTTTTGCTCTAGATGAGCACGCTTCGGTTACAGCAATGAAAAAAGGAATAAAACTCGGGTATAAAATTCCCGATGAGCTCTCTATAATTGGCTTTGCAGATGGGGTTTGGTCACGTAGAATGACACCTAGTTTATCTACAATAAGCCAACATGGCCCAGAAATAGGTGAAGTTGCTACCAAATTACTTATAGAAAGATTGGAGCGTAAAGAAGAATATGCAAAATATAAAACAGAAATTGTTAAAACCGAATTACGCCAACGCGATTCTACCAAAAAAATTAAATAGAACCTTTTTTTCTATCATCATTCCAGGTAATATAACCTAGTATGGCATTAAAAAAGTAAAACGTATATTTTGCAGTATTTGCAATATTTACTAAAAGTATGTTTTGAACAATTTTGGTAAGATTATAAAGTTGCCACATAAACCAGTTGTCGGGATACATACGTGCTGTATTGAACGTGCCTCCAAAAGTGATTCCAGCAGGTATAGCTACGGCAAAAAATACTTTCCAATCAATACCATTTTCCGATAAAAATTTAAAAGCTATAAAATTTAGTAAAAAAGAAAATACAAACCCCAAAGCAATATTTCTATAAAAAATAGTATCAATATTGCGAAGTACTCTACTTTTTTTCCAACTACTAAACGCTAAATAATTCCCTACAAAAGAAACAGGATATGTAAGTATTGCGCCTACATTGCCTAGTAAATAATCTATAGCTCCGCTAAGAAAAGTGTTACAGGTGGTTACAAAGTTTCCGAGATTATTTTTTTTGGTAACCAATCTATTGCCTATCATAGATAAGCTTGTATTTACAATAGAAACATAACCTAGTAAAAAAGAATAGTGATGGTTATTGAAAGAGAATTTGTATTCTGTTTTATGATATCCTAAAGCTACAGATGCAGATATTACAATGGCTAAACCAATTATATCCAAGTAGGTGCTATTGGTTACAGACTTTATAACCCGAACTGTTTTTTGCGGTAAAACTATCGTACTCATAAAGCAAATATATTATAAATTATCATCAAATATTTTTTTAAGGCTTATTTTTACAAAAACTGATGCTGTGCTGGTTATTCCTTTACGAGGTTTTTTGGTTCCCTAATGGAGTTTTTCGGTTTCTTTACGAAATTTTTCGGTTACCTAACGCAGTTTTTAGGTTTGCTAACGAATTTTTTAGGTTCCTAACCGCAATTTTTAGGTTTCCTTACAAAGTTTTTCGGTTGCTTTCCGCAATTGTGTAGTTTATATCCGCAATTGTTTAGTTTCGTTCCGTAATTGTTTGGTCTTCTTACACAATTGTTCGGTTTTTATGGGTCAATTCATAGTGTTGAGAAATATTCGCTATCAACAATAGTATAACCGCTTATTTGTAGTAAATACTTTAATATTCAATAAAAAAAATCCGCATCGTAATTTTTTACGATGCGGATTTGTATTTGCTTTTTATTTTGTAGGCTCTAAAATTAAATACTGCCACGCTTTTAAACCCAACGGAGCATCGGTACTAAATTGTATTTTGTAACCCGACATATAATCTTTAAACTCACCTTTTAAATGTACTGTAGATTCGATAGTTTTATTGGATAAATTGGCAATGAATACTACTTTTTTTCCATTTTTTTCTCTTTCAAAAGCATAAAAATTTTCATTTCCAGTTTCTATTTTTTTAAAAGAGGCAGGGTTTTTACCTCCATGTAAAGCGGCATTATTATTTTTTAATTTTCCTAATTTTTCATAAACAGGAAACATTTTTCCAAAGTTTTTGGGTGTAATTTCGTCTTTTACAAAAAATTTCAATCGGCGGTTAAAATCATATTCTTGACCGTTGTATATAAGTGGCATTCCGGGCATTACATAGGTAAGTGCGGCCATAGTTTCTACGGCGTTACCCATACGTTCATATTCTGTTCCGTTCCAAGAATTTTCATCATGATTTGAAGTAAACATCATAGAAATGTCGTTTGGCTCATATTTTTCGGCATGCTTAGCCAAATACTCATCAATTTCTTTTCCCGATTTTTCACCTTTTGCAATAGCATTCATCAAATGATGAAACTCCCAACCATATTGCATATCAAAAGCCTTTTTCATTAAATTGGGTTGTTCGGCTTCCATTAACATAAATATTGGTTTGGTTTTTTCTAACTCTGGTCGAGCTTGTTCCCAAAAATCTACCGGAACTTCCATAGCAACATCGCAACGAAAACCGTCTATATTGGCATTTTTTAGCCAATAATTCATGTCAGATATCATTGCTTTACGCAAATTGGCATTGCTGTAATCTAGTTTTACAACATCAGTCCAATCAAAAGGAGAAACCATAGCACCGTCTTTGTCTTTTACATAATAATCGGGATGATTTTTTACCCACGCATGATCCCATGCGGTATGGTTTGCTACCCAGTCTAGTATAACATACATACCATTATCGTGGGCTTTTTTTACTAGGTTTTTAAAATCTTGAAGCGTTCCAAATTCTGGATTTACGCCTGTGTAGTTTTGAACAGAATAGTAACTTCCTAAACCTTCTTTTCTTTTTTCTACACCTATTGGATGAATTGGCATAATCCAAAGTATTTTAACACCTAGTTTTTTTAGCTGCGGAATATCTTTTGCAAACGCATTAAAAGTTCCTTCTTTTGAATATTGACGAATGTTTGCTTCGTAAATAACAGCATTTTCCATGATTTTATCTGAAACAGGAGCTAGGTTTTTTGCTACTGCTTTTTTTTGAGCTTGCATCGACAGTACAACTGTTGCCATGACTAGAATTGCTATTTTTTTCATGAGTATAAAGTTTATTTGTTATTTTTTTCTAATAGTACTATTTGATAAGGAGTATTTAAAGTAACTTTTCCGTTTTGTACACGATATATTTTTCCAGAGTAAGCATCGTTTACCAATGAGTCTTCGGCAAAAATGGTTCCAACTACTATTTCTTTTTCGCCCAAAGGCAAATCTAGCCCAACGACAACCTTATCTGTATAATGGTTGCTAGAATACTCACGACTAAATATATAAGGTGTACTCGAAATTTGGGTATGAATTCCCGCACCAATTGCGGGGTGGTTTTTTCTAAACAAACCTAGTTTTTGCCAATGTGTCAATATATTTTGTGTAGATTCTTGGGTTTTAATATCTTCCCAATTCATCATCGAACGCAAAGTGGCATCTCCTGTTGTTCCTTTTATATCGAGTGAACGAGCAGTTTCATCGCCATAATAAACTTGGGCAATACCGGGTGCTAATAGTAGTTTTGTAGCGCTTTCAAAAGGTTTTTCTCTTTTTTTGTCAAAAGGCCAACCATCATCGTGCGACGAAACATAGTTCATTACGGTATTTCCTTTCAAATCGTTTTGAAGTATATTTGAGTATTTTGAAAATATGTTTTCGTAATTCATTTTGGCTTCATTTCTAAAATCAAAATTTATAAGGGCTGTCATACCATTTTCAAAGTAATTTACTTTTTTGTCGCCATAATCGTAGTATTGTTTAGCACCTATATTATATCCGTATACTTCACCTACGGTAAAAAACGGATTATTGTCTAATACTTTTGTAGGGTTTTTGGTTTTGTAGGTTGAAAAAGCAGCATCACAAACCTTTTTAAAATCTGCCCACACATCTTCTGTAGTATGCTTTGCGGTGTCTATTCTATACCCGTCTATACCATAATCTACTATGTAATCGGCAAGCCATTTCATAATATAATATCTTGGAGCTCTTGGGTAACCTGTTTGGGCAAAAAAATCGTCTAACTCTTTAATTTCTTGCTCATATCGACTTTCTTTTTTCCATTTTTCTACTAAAAAATGAGGTAGCGCAACGTTATCTTTGCTTTCGGTTTTTATATCAAAAAGACCACTAACCAATGTGCAATTTATATTGGTATCGTACGAATTGTATTGGCAATTTGGAGAAGAGCGTACCCAATCGTCGGGGTATTTTTCATCAAATTCTGTCGCGTGTCCTGTATGATTTATTACGGCATCTAGCAAAATTCTAATGCCTTTTGCATGTGCTTTTTCTACCAATTCTTTCAAATCTTGTTTCGTGCCAAAGTTTGGATCGATAGCACTCCAATCGTGAGCCCAATACCCATGAAAACCATACGTAAAACCAGTACCTTCATCTACACCGCCGTGAATTTGTTCTACTACAGGTGTCATCCAAATAGCTGTTATACCAAGTTTTTCAAAGTAACCTTCGTCCAGTTTTTGAATAACTCCTCGTATATCGCCTCCTTCAAATCCTCTTAACTTTGCTGCTTTTTTATTTCTATTGAAGTTTAAATCGTTGGTTGTATCACCATTGTTAAATCGGTCTATTAAAAGAAAATATACATTGGCATTTTCCCAAACAAAAGGCGTTTTGGTTTCTTTAGTGCTCATTTCTTTAGTTGATTTACAACTTAAAAAAAAGAACAACATGATTAATAAAAACGATAATTTCTTCATTGTTAAAATATAATTTTAAGGTCAGTTTGATAGCTTGAGTGATTGTATTTTATTTCTAATAGTTTTGTTTTAGCATTATATGTATAATCAACTTTGGAGCCATTACTCGTTATTTTTTTTGGTTGATTTTGAAATTTGTAAATAAAAATTGTGCCTTTTTTTCCTTGAGAAAGTATTTCTTGGTTGGCCGTTTTACTTTCTAATCTTATAGAAAACAGATTTTTAATTAACTCAGTAGAACAATTTAAAATTTCATGGTTTTTGGCATCGTTAATAGTTTCCGTTGTTTTTCCATCATCAAAATAAAACTCTCTTTCGCTTGATGTTTGTCCGTCAAAATAAAAATGTAAATCCAAATCAGAATTTGAATACTCATTTGTATTTTGAACTAATTTTGTCATTGGATAAAATACATTTCCACGCACAAATGTTGGTATATTATTTTTATTTAAGTAAATCAATTCTGTACTGCCACCCACATATTTTTTGCCTGTGTAAAAATCGTACCAGTTTGAATTTTTAGGGAAATAAACTTCTTTTTGAGTTTGACCTTTTTCTGTAATGGGATATACCAAAAAGTCATTTCCCCACAAATAGCCATCAGATTTTGCTAAAAGTGCTTTGTTTTGAGGTTCTTCAAATAACAAAGGTCGCATTAATGGAGTTCCTTTTGTAGCATTTTCATAAGCCAAATTGTAATTGTAAGGCAACATTTGGTAACGCAATTCGATAGCTTTTCGTACTATGTTTTTTGTATCTACATCTTTATATACAGCTTCGCTAGCTACTTCTTCTTGTGCATGAGGACGAAATATTGGGTTGAATACACCATATTGTAACCAACGGGTATACAATTCGGTATCGTAGTAATCGCCTGCAAATCCACCCAAGTCGCTGTGCATATACGCCATACCTTGCATGCCCATTTGCAAAGCAATTTCTGTTTGGCTTTGTAGCCCTCCCCAAGAGCGCGAAACATCACCACTCCAAGGAATCATACCAAAACGTTGCGAACCAGAATATCCTGCTCGCATTAAAATAAAAGGTCTAATTTTTGGAAAATCTTTTTGATACCCTTCTGTAATTAGTTTTGCCCAATAATGACCGTAAATATTATGCACTTCATCGGCTTTACCTGCTGCAGTATTGGCAAATGAAGGAAATACTTCGGGTTCACCCAAATCGCCCCAAACACCCTGAACACCTTGTTTTATAAGATTTTTGTACACATTCCAAAACCAATCTTTTCCTTCGGGTTTAAAAATATCTACAATTCCAGTGTTTCCAAAATAGAAATCCCAAGTAGCAGGTTTTCCTTGAGTAGTTGTTGCTAAAACATTTTTTGAAACAGTTTCTTGCCATTTTGAAGAAGTGGTAAGTATAAATGGTTCAGTTATCAAAACGGTTTTAACACCTTTGGCATTCAAATCGGAAATCATTTTTTCTGGGTTTGGAAAATTATCTTTATCCCAATCCAAATTTCCCATAGTGCCTTGAATGGTTTTTCCAAACCAATATAAATCGAGAATAATTGCGTCTACAGGTATTTTATCGTCTTCGAATTTTTTAATCGTTTTTTCTACTTGCTCTTGCGTGTGATACCCAAAGCGAGATGAAAAATTACCGAATGCCCAACGTGGTGGCAAGGGTTGTTTGCCTGTTAAATCGGTGTAGTTTTTTAGCAGCTCATCCCAAGTATCTCCTACCAAGATTTGGTATGTTTTTCTACCCGATATAGTTTCATATTCTACTGTATTTTCTTTTTTAGAATCTAAATCTAAATAGCCAATGGCAGCATTGTCAAAATGAATAGCATACAAGTTTGAAGATAACACCAAGGGTATGCAAAAATTCATGAGTTCGGCGCGTGTTTCATACCCATATTGGGCTCTGTTGTAAAGCGCAAGTTTATTGCCACGACGATTCATGCCCAAAGCTCTTGCGCCACCACCATAAAGCACCTCGTTGGATGAAATGTTGAATTGAAGAACCTCTGTAGAATCGGCTGTAATATTACCTTTTACGTTTTCAAGAGGAACGTGTTTGCGTTTTAAGTAGCCTAGTTTTTCTGAAGTAATTAAATTGTTTTTGTAAAAATAGCTTATTTGAAAAGGTGTTTTTTGAATTTTTATTGCAATGTTTTTGCCTTTTATGTTTAGCTCATTTTGAGTATTTGAAGATGAAATATCAGATTTTGGTGTGCTAACAGGAACAACCAAATCAGATTTTTTTGTAAAGTTTTCTCCTTTTGGAACAAAGGAAGTTTCTATAATTTTATCACTAATGATTTTTATATAATACGTTCCGTCAGAAACTAAAATTTTTGTATAACCATTTTCAAGCGTTTCAGATACGAATTTTCTATTTGCATTTTGTGCAAATGATAAACTAGATAAAAAATATAGAATAAGTAGTTTTTTCATATGTTTAAATTTTATTTTTTAGCGGTAACATATGGTATCGCCTTTTTAATCATAGGTGTTTGCTTACGCAAACTTGTTGTAAATGGCGATTTCATAACATATTTATTTTCCAAACATAAATTGCAAAGGAATATCTATTCGTTTTTGCCAAGATGCTTCCGAATGGTTCTCTCCTTCAAATTTTAAGTTTGTATAATTTGTATTAGTATAACCTTTTGATTGCAACACTTGATCTACTCTGTATTCATATTGTATATAACTTTTGTCAAGAGTTTCGGTGCCATAATCAAAATAGATTTTATGATTTTTTGGATTGGGTAGTTTTTTTTGCATATATGTAAAAAAACTTTCGGGGATAGGATTGTTTTCAAAGTCTCGAAATCCAACCCAATGCGTTGAAAGACAAGCGGCTTTTCCAAAAACTTTAGGGTATTCGCAAATGGCATACATAGAAATCAAGCCGCCCATACTCGAACCCATAATTGCGGTATGATTGGCATCGGTATAAACAGAAAAATTACTGTCAATATAGGGTTTGAGCTCTTTTACAATAAATTTCAAATAATTATCGGAATTGATTTTTGTATCATCAAAACTAAATTGTGTTTTTTGGGCTTCCGTTTTAATTTTTTCTTTGGTTTCTATAGAAAGAGATTCATAAGGTTTTTTGGGATATAAATCCATGTGGCGTAGTTTAGGAATATTCCAAATGGCAACAACTATAAAATCTGTTGTTTTTTGGGTTGTCATGAGTTTAGTTGCAACTTCATCTATCATCCATTCTTGCTTATTCCAAGTGGTTGATGCGTCAAAAAGCATTTGCCCATCGTGCATATATAAAACGCTATATTTTTTATTTTTTGAATAATTTTCGGGCACCCAAATGTCTACCGTTCGAGTAGCAATATATTTTGTAGGAAAACTATCTATTCTATGAATTATCCCTTCAAATTTTTCTTTATCTACAAGTTTACGGCTTTCTATATTGTTTTGAGCAACACAATAAGAAGTTAAAAATAAAAATAGGTAGAGAAGTTTATTCATTTTATTTTAATTCTAATATTAGGGCAGATTTTCCTTCAATTTCAATATCATTTTTTAGCACAAATGTTTTTTCAGTTACAACATCTTTTCCCGATGTGTAATTTTTTATATTTTCTTGAAATCGAGATGTTTTAATGGTTTGTTTCTCTGTAGAGTTGTTTATAACAACCATAACCGTTTGATTTTGTGTTTTGTTGTCGTTTGGGTTTATGTTATCATATCTAAAGTAAACATAAACATTGTTTTCTGGAATATAATGCGTGGTTTTGCCTGTATGAATTACAGTTTTGTTTTTTCGCCAATTAAAAAGTTTTTTGGTAATAGCATGGTATTTTTCTTGTAAGGTTGTTCTACCATCTTTTGTAAAAGCATTTTGTTTATGATCTGGCCAGCCTCCAGGAAATTCTCTACGAATATCGCCATCGCCTACATCTTTACTTCCAGCCATACCAATTTCGGAGCCATAATATAATTGTGGAATACCTCGAATAGTAGCCAACAAAGACATCGCTATTTGATAATCTTGTACGTTTGGATAAATATGATTGAAGCGTTGAGTATCGTGATTTTCGGCAAAAATTAAAAGATTATTTGTGTTTTCTATTAAAAAATCATTGACAAAGTGGTCATATAGTTTGATGATGCCTGCGTTCCATTCTTGTTTTTCTTCTTTTAAAAATCCTTTTTCAAACAGGCCTTGCAACATGAAGTCCATAATAGAAGGACAATAAGAATTATAACTTTGTATGGCTGCAATTTTGCTGTTTTTTTGCCAGTAAGCAATTTGAGCATGATTGTAAAGCCAAGCTTCGGCAACGATATTAAAATTTGGATATTCGTTTGTTATAGCTTTTGTCCAGAGTGCTATAGATTCTTTATCAGTATACGGATATGTATCTACTCTAAAGCCATCAATGTCGGCATATTCAATCCACCAAATAGCATTTTGAATTAAATAATTTAATACTAAAGGATTTTTTTGATTCAAATCGGGCATTGATTTTACAAACCAACCACTTGTAGCTAAGTTTTTATCGCTTTCAGATGCGTTTGTGTCTGTATGTGTGGTGGTTTTAAAATTGGTTTGTTTGTAACCCGGAAATTGATGAAACCAATCATAAGTAGGCATATCTTTCATCATCCAATGGTTATAACTCCAATGATTGGTAACATAATCGAGTACAAGTTTCATTTTACGATTATGCAATTCGGTACTTAATTTTAAATAGTCATCATTGGTGCCAAATCGAGGATCAATTTTATATAAATCGCTTTGCCCATAAGTATGATAAGAGCCTTTCTCGTCATTATCTTCACACAGAGGCGTAGACCATAGCGTTGTAGCGCCCAAGTCTTGTATGTAATCTAAATTTTTAATAATACCTTCGATATCACCGCCATAGCGACCATCAATTTTGCTTCGATCCACTTTTTCAATTACAGATGCTACGTTGTCATTGTTTACATTTCCATTGGCAAATCTATCGGGCATGAGCAAATAAATCATATCCGAACTATCGAAACTTTTTCTGTATTTTGAGCCTTCTTTTCTTGGTTTTAAAGAGTACGGTTGTGTAAATGATTTATTTTTATTTTTAAAGGTGAAAAGAAAATCTTGATTGGGTACATTTTTGGTGTCTATCGTTACAAAAATATAGTTAGGATTTTCAGTTTTTTGAATGTTTTTTATAGTAATTCCGTGAGAAACAGAAACCTCATTTTGAGCAATATTTTTTCCATAAAATAGTATTTGCACATCGGTATGCTCCATATCGCTCCACCAAAAAGGAGGTTCTACACGATCTATTTGTGCAAAAGATAAAGAGGTAATAATGAGAAAGAATACTATTTTTTTCATGGTTTTTTAGTTAAAAACCCTTTCATCGTTATTCACTTTTGAAAGGGTTACTAGAATATTTTACAAAAATTAAACAGTTACCAAGCTATTGGGTTCAACTTTAACTTCTTTTCCATGTACCATAACGACTATATCTTTTGTTCCTTCTAGAGAAAAAAGAGTTTCGTTTTGGTTTACAGAAATTTTTAAAATTTGATTTCTAAAATTAATTTTAAATGAATAGGCCTGCCATTGTTTTGGTATTTTTGGTTCAAAATGCAGTGTGTTATTTTTAACTCTCATGCCTCCAAAACCTTCTACAATGCTCATCCAAGTTCCTGCCATGGAGGTAATGTGTAAGCCTTCTTCAACTTCTTTATTATAATCGTCTAGGTCTAAACGAGAGGTTCTTAAATAAAAAGTATAAGCTTGTTCCATTCTGCCCAAAACGGCTGCTTGAATAGAATGTACACATGGAGAAAGTGAACTTTCGTGAACCGTAAATGGTTCGTAAAAATCGAAATGTTTTTCCAACTGTTCTTTGGTAAAATGATCTTCAAAAAAGTAAAAACCTTGTAGGGTATCGGCTTGTTTGATGTAGGGCGAACGTAAAATTCTGTCCCAAGACCATTTTTGGTTAATTGGTCGTTGGCTTTTATCTAATTGCGCAACAGTAATTAGTTCTTTATCTAAAAAACCATCTTGTTGTAAATAAACGCCATGCTGTTCAGAATAAGGCAAGTACATATTGCTAGAAACCTCTTTCCATTGAGCAATTTCGGTAGCGTCTAGTTGTACTTTATTCATTATTCGGGTATAATCTGGAGTGAATTCTTGTTTTACTTTATTGATTTGTTCAATAGCATAATCGATACACCATTTAGCCAAATAGTTGGTATAGAAATTATTATTTACATTGTTTTCATATTCATTTGGACCTGTAACGCCAAGAATTACATACTGATTTCTGTATGTAGAATAAGTGGCTCTTTGATGCCAAAAACGTGCAATACCTATTAAAACTTCCAATCCTTTTTCAGGAATATATGAGTAATCTCCTGTGTATCGATGATAGTTAAAAATAGCAAAAGCAATTGCACCATTTCTATGAATTTCTTCAAAAGTGATTTCCCATTCATTATGGCATTCTTCACCATTCATGGTAACCATTGGATACAAAGCTGCTCCGTTTTTGAAACCTAATTTTTGAGCATTTTCAATTGCTTTATCCAATTGATTGTATCGGTATGCTAATAAGTTTCTTGCTACTTGTTGGTCTTTGGTTGCCATATAAAATGGAATACAATAGGCTTCGGTATCCCAATAGGTTGAGCCACCGTATTTTTCTCCTGTAAATCCTTTTGGGCCAATATTTAAGCGAGAATCTTTTCCGAGATAGGTTTGATTTAGTTGAAAAATATTAAAACGAATTCCTTGTTGCGCTTTGGTATCACCTTCAATAGTAATGTCGCTCATTTCCCAAATTTTTGCCCAAGCATCTTTTTGATTTTGCAACAAAGTGGAATAGGTTATTGCATGCGCCTTTTCTAGAACTTCTTCGGCTGCAATTTGGGTATCGTCGTGGTTTAATGATACAGTGTAACCACCAAATTTTTGAATGCTTGCTGTTTGGTTTAACGCTACAAAAGTACTGTAAGTCAAACCGATTTTATCGGTGTTAATTTCTGCCTTTTCGGGTTCAATATTTTGCTGTTCATTATTTATGTACAGGCTATTACTCATAAATGTAGTAGCTACAAAATGTGTTTTAAAGGTGCGTGCGGTAACAAAACCTTGGTTTCCAAAATGTTTCACATCTATTGGTTCCCAAAACTTTTCTTCCCAGTTGGCATCTTCATTGTGAACGCCTGCATCTACATAGGGAGAAAATTTTAATTGTATGTTTCTTGTTTTTGGAGTTATTTCAAAATTAATAGCACCTACTTCATCTAAGTCTAAAGATAGAAATCGAGTTACTCTTACAGCAATTTCAATATTGTTTTGCAACACAGCATCAAAAGAACGGTAATAAATACCTTCTTGCATGTTCAGTTCTCTTTTGAAATTTTTAACCGATTTGCACTTTGCTAAATCAAGTTGTTCTCCGTTTATTTCTATATCAATACCAATCCAATTGGGTGCATTAAGAACTTTTGCAAAATATTCTGGATAGCCGTTTTTCCACCAACCTACTTTGGTTTTATCGGGGTAATATACTCCAGCTATATAACTTCCTTGAAAGGTTTTTGCTGAATAATGTTCTTCAAAATTAGCGCGTTGTCCCATTGCACCGTTTCCAATGCTAAATAAACTTTCAGACGATTTTACTCTCTCTGGGTCAAATCCTTCTTCTATAATAGACCAATCGTTTGGTTGTATATAATCTTGGTTCATTTTATTATAAATTAGACAATTAGGCAATTTGATAATTTGTCAATTATTAAATTGGATAATTATTTGTGTTTAATGTCTGCGTATTTAAATAATTTATTGTTGTTCAGAAAATGTTCAAATTGGCACATTTTCAAATTGACACATTTACTAATTAATCAATGATTCAATAAAAGAAACATCAATAAATGTAAAATCTTTAAATATATATTTTGCTTCGTGTAACGTATTTGCCTCTCCAATACCAATACTTATCATATTGGCAATGTTTGCTGCTTGAATTCCTGCTACAGAATCTTCAAAAACTATGGCATTTTCATTTGTGATATTTAGTTTTTTGGCAGCTTGTAAAAAAACTTCAGGATCGGGTTTGGCGTTTGTAACGTCATTTCCGTCTACTATGACATCAAATAAATTAATAATGCCTGTTTTTTCCAATATAGGTTTTGCATTTTTGCTGGCAGAGCCTAAGGCAATACCTTGATTTTTTTCTTTTAAATAGGTTAATACAGGAAGAACTCCTGGTAAAATTTCACGCTCATCAATATTTACTAAATACGATAAATAATCTTCGTTTTTTTGAATGAGCCATTTGTTTTTATCTTCTTGAGAAGCTTGAATGCCTCCAAGATTTAAAATGATATCTAATGAACGAACGCGACTCACGCCTTTTAATTGTTCATTATGCTGGTGTGTAAATTCGATACCGAGTTGTTGTGCTAATTTTTTCCAAGCTAAATAATGATATTTAGCGGTGTCTACAATTACGCCGTCAAGGTCGAATATGAATGCTTTTTTTGACATTTATTTCGTGTCTACGTTATCTTTAACTTTTGTTACTAAAAATGCGGCAATGATAAAACTTATACCACTCATTACGATTGCATAAATTGCATGATCTCCATAAACATATTTTACAAGTGGCCCGCCAATTAATGCATTAACAATTTGCGGAATAACAATAAAGAAATTAAATATTCCCATGTAAACCCCCATTTTCTTTGGGTGAATTGATCCAGCCAAGATGGCATAGGGCATTGCTAAAATACTTGCCCAAGCAAACCCAACTAATACCATTGAAAATAGCAAAGCTTCTTTATTTGGCATAAAATACATAGAAATTAATCCAATTCCTCCTAATACGAGTGACAAAGCATGTGTTTTTCTTCTTCCGATTTGTTTTGCTATTTTAGGTAAAGCAAAAGCAACAATGGCAGAAACTAAATTGTATACTCCAAATATTATTCCAACCCAATCTCCAGCTGCTTGAAATTCAGGACTTTTTGTGTCGTGAATATCTAGTCCATAAATATGTTGAGCTATAGCAGGTGTTGTAAAAACCCACATTCCAAAAAGTCCAAACCAAGAGAAGAATTGTACCCAACTAAGCTGACGCATAGTTTCTGGCATTTTAGCAAAATCAGTGAAAATATCAGATAGCTTGGCTTCTTTGGTAGTCTCACCCATAGCTTCTTGATGTTCTTTTTCATCATTGAATTTTGCAAGTTCTAGAGGAGAATACTCTTTTGTAGTAAAAATGGTAATTAATATTGAAACCACTAAAATGAGTGCGCCAATAATAAAAGAATAAATTAAGTTTTGAGGAACTGCTGAATTTTCTGTCGCTACATTGTTTATTCCAAACCAATTGGTAAGAACGTATGGTAACCAAGATCCAACCACAGCACCAATTCCAATTAATGCTGTTTGAACACTAAAACCAAGTGTGTGTTGATCGGCTCTAAGACTGTCTCCAACCAATGCTCTAAAAGGTTCCATTGCAATGTTGAAAGATGCATCCATAATCATTAGCATTCCAGCACCAACCCATAAAGCTGGCATAAAAGCTATAAAAATTTCTGCTTGTGGCATTAATACCAGTCCTATAGAAGCAAGTAAAGCTCCAGCAAGAAAATAAGGTTTTCTTCTTCCAAATTTTCCCCAAGTATTGTCACTGTAATGACCAATTATGGGTTGTACAATAAGCCCCATGAGTGGTGCTATAATCCAAAACCAAGATAATTCATGTACATCTGCACCAAATATTTGGAGAATTCTGCTAGCATTAGCATTTTGAAGGGCAAAACCCATTTGTATTCCTAGAAATCCGAAACTCATGTTCCAAATTTGCCAGAAACTTAACTTACGCTTTTCCATGTATCGTAAAAGTTTAAAAATTTACGATAAGCATTTAAAGTAGCTTATCAAAACTTATTTTTTTGTTTTCGAAGTAAAAAAGTATAAGTTTTGATGTTGTAAAGTTAAAAAAGATTTCGATTGTTGAAACGTCTCCAAAAAATATTTGGAAAATATTGCTTACGAAAACGTTGTTTTGTTAATAAGTTTGATTTTTACAGCGTTTATGTTGTAGATTCTCTTTGTATTAGTTCGGTTTCAATAACCTCTGTTTTATATTGTTCTTCATAATCTTCTAACTCTTCGTTTTCTAAGCGTTCAATAAGCATTCGAGCCGCTTTTTCGCCCATTTTTATACCATTTTGACTTATGGTTGTAATGGCTGGCGAAGAATATTTGGAAATAATACCATCTGTAAATCCAATTATTGAAATGTCTTGGGGAACTTTTAGCCCTAGTTTATGGGCTACTTTTAAAGCGGTTACGGCAAATATTTCATTAACGGCAAATACAGCTTCAGGTTTTTGATTACTCAGGAGTTCGGTTACTTGGTTCTCAAAATATTCAGTATCTTCTATTTTAACTATAATATTGTAGTCTACCTTTATGTCATTCAATAATAGTGCTTTGGTATATCCCTCTGTTCTTAATTTACCAACACTAACGTAATCTACGGTAGTAAGGAGTCCGATTTTTTTAAATCCTTTGTCGATTAAAAATTGGGTAGCATTAAAAGCGGCCAAACTATCATCAATGATAACTTTGTCGCAAAGAATGTCGTTGGTAACCCTATCAAACATTACAACAGGCATGCCCTGATTGATTACTTCTGTAATATGGTGAAAATCTTTTTTTGCTTGTGTTTCTTTAGAAAGTGATAAAATAAATCCGTCAATACTACCATTGGCAAGCATTTCCATATTGATGACTTCTTTGTCAAAAGATTCGTCAGATAAGCAAACAATTACATTATATCCTTTTTCATTTGCGACATGCTCAACACCACTAATAACTGTGGTGAAAAAATGATGAATAATTTCAGGAATTATAATACAAATTGTTTTTGTTTTTTTGTTTTTTAAACTTAACGCAATATTATTGGGTTTGTAATTGTATAATTTTGCAAATGCTTGAACCTTTTGCCGAGTATCTTCGCTTATTTCCAAGCTGTTTCTTAAAGATTTTGAAACGGTAGATATAGAAACATCTAGCTCTTTAGCAATTTGCTTGAGGGTAACTTTTCTCTTCATTATAAAGTACGAGTCTGATTATTTGACAATAAAGGTATGTTTTTTTTCTCATAACCTAAAAAATACCACTAAACTTTCGTCAATTTGAAAAAGTTTTCAACACGAAAACGTTTTCGAGACAGTTTGTAATAAATGTCATTTTTTTATGTAGATTATTTACATAATTTTAACATTCGAAGTAAAAAGTATAAGTACTTTAAATTTAATTATTAACCTAAACAAAATGTATGAAAACAATTTATAAAAAGTTGTTATTTTTATTACTATTGCTTCCTTTCGGAATGTATGCGCAAGGTAATTTAGAGGGAAATGTTATCGACTCTAAAACTTCGCTTCCTTTGTCTGGAGTAAATGTAAAGGTACAAAATGTATCAAATGGTACGATTACCGACTCAGAAGGTAGGTTTAAACTTACAAAAATTAAAAACGGAGATGTAATTTCGTTTAGTTCGGTGGGGTACAAAAAGCAAACCATTGTTTTTTCAAATCAAGGTAGTGTTACTATAAAACTTGAAGAAGAAGCCAACACGCTACAAGAAGTAGTGGTTCAAGTAGGTTATGGTTCTGTTAAGAAAAAAGATGCGACAGGTTCTGTATCTGTGATTTCTGCTAAAGACTTTAATAAAGGTGCTATTGTAACTACTGAAAACTTGTTGAACGGAAGGGTAGCGGGTGTTACAATAAACTCTGGAGGGGGAGCGCCAGGAACGGGTTCTACAATTAGAGTACGTGGAGGTTCTTCATTGTTTGGTTCTAATGATCCTTTAATTGTTATTGACGGATTGCCAATAGAAAATAATACAGATAAAAATATAGGTTCAACTTCTATTTTAGCTTCAATAAACCCTAGTACTATAGAGTCTATATCTGTATTAAAAGATGCTTCAGCAACAGCTATTTATGGCTCTCGTGCGGCGTCTGGGGTTATTTTAATTACTACAAAAAAAGGAACTAAAAAATTAGCTGTAGATTATAATTTTCAATATGGTTCTGGTAGTCTAGTTAAAAAAATTGATGTATTTAATGCAGATCAATACAGAAGTTTAATAGCTCAATACCGCCCACTAGATGTTTCAAAACTTGGAAACGCAAATACAGATTGGCAAGATGAAATTTATAGAAGAACAGATTTTGTGGATAACAATATCTCTGTAAGAGGTAATTTGTTTAATGCTATTCCAACACGTTTAACAGTTGGTAATACCTATCAAGAAGGGTTAAGATTAACAAACTCTTTTAATAGAACAACAGCTGGTTTAGCTTTAAATCCAACTTTTTTTAAAGATCATTTAAAAGTGCGTTTGAATGCAAATTACACCAATGAAAAAAACAGATTTGCAGACGGTGTTGAAGGAAGTGCTATAAGATTTGATCCTACACAACCTGTTTACGATTCCACATCTATTTATGGCGGATTCTTTGAATATTACAATCATGCAAATGGTGAGCTTACTACTCAAACGCCAAGAAATCCAGTTGCACAACTGTTACAAACTTATGATACTGGTAAAAATAACAGATACTATGGTAATTTTGAATTAGACTACAAATTTCACTTTTTACCTGCTTTAAGAGCAGTGGTAAATGTTGGTTTTGATGAGGCCAATGGAGAAAGAACTAAATTGGTAGGTACTAATGCTGCTACAGCAGCTTCAAACAATAATATTCCTTATGGTACCAATGAGTATTCTGAAAGTATGAGAAAAAATAAATTATTAGATGCTTATTTTGTGTATAATAAAGCATACAATGATTTTAATTTTGATGTAACAGCTGGATATTCTTATCAAAAATGGGATTCAGATTATTATTACTCAAACAACATATTAAATCCTACTTATACTGGACCTACTAAAGTTGTTGAATGGGATAGAGTGTTAATAAGTTATTTTGGAAGATCTAATATAAACTTTAAAAATAAATATTTATTGACTTTAACGGCTAGAGCCGATAAATCTTCAAAATTTGATAGTAGTAACAGAACTGGTTTCTTTCCAGGAGCTGCTTTTGCATGGAAAATGAAAGAAGATTTCTTTAAAAACAACAATACTATTTCTGATATGAAATTGCGTTTAGGAGTAGGTACTTCAGGGCAACAAGATGTTGGAAATAATAATGATTATATTCAAATATACAATTTAGGTAATCCAAACTCTCAATATTATTTTGGTTCTTCAGCTACTGCAATAGCGGTATCTGCTAAAATGAGTAGTGGTTTAAAATGGGAAACTACTTATACTTATAATGCAGGTATTGATTACGGATTGTTTAATAATAGAGTAACAGGTTCATTAGATGTTTACTATAAAGATTCTAAAAACCTAATTGCTAGAGTAGCAACTGCAGATGGTAGTAATTTCTCTAATACTTCATGGCAAAATATTGGATCATTATCAAACAGAGGGGTAGAATTTAATGTTAATTTTGAAGCGGTTAAAGCTGAAAACTTTAATTGGAACATGAATTTTAATACTTCTGCATACCAAAGAAAAATTGAAGAATTGAAAAAAGTATCTTATATAAGAGTCGGTGAAAACTTAGCAGGAACAGGTACTCAAGGACAAGCTTATATGGTAGGTTATGCTCCATTTTCTTATTTAGTTTACAAACAATTGTATGACAATGCTGGTAAACCAATAGAAGGTGCTTATGCAGACTTGAACGGAGATGGTGTTATCAATGCAAGTGATAAATATATTTATAGAAATGCCGATCCAAAAGTTACTTTTGGTTTTGCTTCAAACATGAATTACAAAAATCTTGATTTTTCATTCAATTTAAGAGCTTCTGTAGGTAACAGAGTATTCAATCAAGTAGCAGCGAGCAAAGCTCAGTATTCTCAATTATCTACTGGAAATGCTCTAGGGAACATTCCAACATCAGTAGTAGACACTAACTTCAATACAACTTCAGATGTAGTTTTGTCAGATTTATATGTAGAGAATGGATCTTTCTTAAGAATGGATAATATTACTCTAGGATATACATTCCCTAAATGGTTAGAAGGAAAAGCTTCTTTAAGACTTTCTGCAGGATGCCAAAATGCTTTCTTGATTACTAAATATTCAGGACTCGATCCAGAAATAGGTAATAATGGAGTAGATAGTACCATTTATCCTAGACAACGTCAGTTACTATTTGGAGTTAATATGAAATTTTAAAAAAATATAGCGATGAAAAAAATAAAATATATTTTATTATCCGTACTATTAGCAGGAGTTTATTCTTGTGAAAAGGATTTAGATGTAGCGGTTGAAGATCCACTAAATTTAACGCCAGAGCAATTGTATAGTACACCTCAAGGATACAAGCAAGCCCTAGCGGGAGTATATGCCAATTTAAGTTTAACAGGTACTGGCGGAGCAGGTTCTTCTTTTCTAGATGGAATTGATGCAGGAACGAGTCAGTTTGGACGTTGCTTGTGGTATTTACAAGAACTTACTACTGACGAGGTAGTTTGGTCTTATGAAAATGATGAAGGAACAAAAGAACTTAATAGAAATATTTGGACAGCTTCAAACCCATTATTATTAGGTATTTATAGTAGAACTATGGCAGAAGTTGCTTTTGCAAACGACTTTTTAAGACAATCTACACCAGAGAAATTGAGTTCAAGAGGAATTACAAATGCTACTGATATTGCAAACATTAACGATTATCGTAATGAAGTAAGAGTATTAAGAGCTTACTCTTACTATGTGATGATGGATTTGTTTGGAAAAGCAGCTATGATTACTGAAAATGACCCTATTGATTTTGATGGGCCAGAATACAACAGACAACAATTGTTTACATTTGTAGAAAGTGAATTAAATGCAGTTATGCCAAATTTAAAAGCGGGCAGAGCTAACGAATATGGCCGATTAGATAAAGTAATGGCTCAAATGATATTAGCAAAAATGTATTTAAATGCAGAGGTATATATTGGAACTCCAAAATATGCTGAGTGTATGACTCAGTGTTCTAATGTTATTGGTAGTGCATATACATTAAATACCAATTATTTAAACAATTTTAAAGCAGATAATCACACTTCTCCAGAACTTATATTTACATTACAATCAGATGGTGTTCATACTCAAAATTATGGAGCGACTACAGTTATTATAAATGGAGAGGTTGGTTCTGTAGAAAATAATGGTTCTGAACTTGGCGTTGGAGGCTGGGGAGGAGCATTACGTTTAAGAAAACAATTTGTTCAAAAATTTGACGGTTTTTCTAGCGATGCAAGAAATACAATATTTGCAGGTTCTAGACCAATAGAGATAACTAATGTTACAACAAACGGACAAGGTTATATACTTAAAAAATTCTCAAACAAAACATCAGCAGGTGTGCCAGGTCCAAATTCTACTTTTGTTGATACAGATTTTCCATTATTTAGATTGGCAGATGCTTACTTAATGTATGTAGAAGCACAAATGAGAAAAGATGGAGCTACAAACGGTAGTACTATCAAAAATGCTAATGCTACATCTATAGGTTATCTAAACGCTTTAAGAACAAGAGCAAATAGCAGTACTCTGTCTCAGGCAGATGTTACATTATCTTATCTTTTAGACGAAAGAGCAAGAGAATTACATTGGGAAGGACATAGACGTCAAGACTTAATAAGATTTAATGTTTATACAACAGGATATAATTGGGCTTGGAAAGGAAATGTTCAAAATGGTACTTCTATTTCAGATAATATGAAAATTTTCCCTATACCTGCAAATTCTTTAAATGCCAATTCTAATTTAACTCAAAACCCTGGGTATTAATTTTAATTTATAAAAACAATAAAAATGAAAAATACTGTTAAATTATTAATAGCTTTCGTAGGTCTTATATCATTGTCTTGTACAAATGATATACAAGACACACCAGCTGTTCAGCAAGAAACGGGTTTTAAATTAATTGCTCCTACATCAAGTTTTAATATGGTATTAGACGGAGCAAAATTAAATACTTTAGCTACTACTTTTGTATGGACAGATTCAGATAACCCAGCAGGAACGGGTGTTACTTATACTGTAGAAGCTGCTAAGGCAGGTACAAATTTTGCTACAACAGTAACAATGGGTACTACTACCAATTTGTATATGGACTTTACAGTTGGAAATTTAGATACTGCTGCTAAAACATTAGGTCTTCCAGCTTTGGTTGAAGGACAATTAGATGTAAGAGTTAAAAAAACATCAGGAGTTTCAAACTATGCAACGATAAAAGTTACACCATATCAACCAAATTGGGGTATTATAGGTTCTGCTACTCAGTATGGATGGAATAATAGTACTGATATGGTTTTTAATCCAATAACAGGTAAATATTCTATTACCACAGCTCTAGTTACAGGAGAGTTTAAATTTAGACTAGATAATAGTTGGACAACAAACTATGGCGATGATGGCAATAATTTAAGTTTGGAGCCAGGTGGAGCAAATATTCCAGTTAATGGAGGAGTTTATACTATTGTTTTAAATTTAGCAAATCAATCTTATACTATTACTCCAGTTACCAATTTATGGGGTATTATTGGTGATGCTACACCAACAGGTTGGGATAATGATACTTTGATGGACTATGATGCTACTACTCAAAAATATTCTATAGTTATGAAGCTTAAAGTAGGAACCTTCAAGTTTAGATTAAATCACGATTGGGGTGTAAATTATGGTGATAATGGTAATGATTTGTCATTAGAATCAGGAGGAGCAAATATTCCAATTACAGAAGAAGCAAAATATATTATAACTGCTGATTTTAATAATCATACTTATACTAAAACTAAAATTTAACTTATAATATGAAAAATATATTTAGACTTATAATAGCTTTTGCTGGACTGTCTTTACTATCTTGTACAGATGATGTTATAGATAGAGATAATGTTTCTGGCAACTCAGCTCCAGTATTAAAATCTCCAACAGCTTTAGAATTAGTTCTTAACAAAGATAACGCTGCAGATTTAGCAACTACATTTGTGTGGGATTATGCTAAGTACAACGGTACAAACACAGTAGTAAATTACAGTATTGAGTTTGACTCTGCGGGTAATAACTTTCAATCTCCAACGGTAGTTGCTACTACAACCGATAAATTTAAAAACTTTACGGTAGGAGAGTTAAACCAAGCCGCTTTAGATGCAGGTTTTGCACCTTTTGTTTTAAACAACATTGAGGTTAGAATCAAATCAACGGTAGGAACAACAGGAACTGCTGTTTCTCAAGTGTCAAATTTTTTCACTATAAAATTAACTCCTTATCCTTCTTGGCCAAATTGGGGTATTTTAGGTAGTGCTACTCCAACAGGATGGTCTACAGATACCAATATGAATTACGATTTAAATACTAAATTGTATTCAATCACAATTCATTTAACAGCAGGTGGAGCTTTCAAATTTAGATTAGACGATAGTTGGTCTATGAATTTTGGTGATGATGGAAATAATTTGACATTAGATCAAAATGGGGCAGATATACCTGTTACGGTAACTGGAGATTACAAAATAACAGTTAATTTTGGAGATGCACTCTCTAGCCCAGTTGCATTTCCTGCTAAATCATACACAATTACTTTATTGTAATTGTAATTTAATTTAGTTTAAAAAAACTATTCAAAAAGACTTTTAGTAGTTACACTTTTAGGATCAATTTAGTTTGAAATTAAAGTTGTTTAAAACACTTGAATTTGTCTTTTTGGATAGTTTTTAAATATTTTAGTAACATTGATTTTTGTTCAAAATAAAAAATAATTTTTTGCTTTTGGAAAAAGAATCAATAAAAAAGAAAAATATGAAAAAGATATTACTATTATTCCTATTTGCTACATTTTTAACTAGCGCACAGCAACAAACAGTTACTTACACTTCATCACCAACTCCAACTTTTGAGGGTACAGATGCTTTAACAATTACAGTAAATGGATCTTCAATTAATGAAGCTATTTGGGGCGTAACAAACAACCAGTTGTACGCTTGGGTTTGGGCATTGGATACTGCAAATGCAGCTGTTTCATACAATGGTAATGGAACTTGGGATAATTCTGATGCTAGTAAATTAATGACATATAACTCATCTAATGATACGTATTCATTTACTTATAGCCCATCTGTTTTTTCATTGTTTGGAAGCACAAATGTGGCAAAAGTAGGTTTTTTAATTAAAGCTAAGAATGGTACAGGTGATAAGAAATCGCAAGATATTGTATTAAATGTTGGTTCTTTTCAAGTAACCTTATTGAATAATATTGTTGCAGGAGCTACCCAGCTTTGTACCACAAGCTATACAATAGCGGCAAGACATTCTGGTTCAAATGCAGATTATGTTTTAAAAAGAAACGGAACCGTAATAAATACACAAACTGGATTGCCTGCATCTTCTGGTAGCCCAAGTTTTACTTATGTTGATACAGGTGTCTTAGATATTAATAATTATACATTAGAAGTTACCCAAAGCGGAGTAACCAAAACATATAATTTTTCGGCGATAAAAGTTGTATCTCCAGCTTCAGTAGCTTTGCCTACAGGATTAGAAGATGGAATAAATTATAATTCGTCAGATGCAACCAAAGCAACATTGGTACTTAATGCACCATACAAAGACTTTGTTTATGTAGCAGGAAGTTTTAATAATTGGCAACCTACAGGGGCTTATGCCATGAAAAAAGACCCAACTACGGGTAAATTTTGGTTAGAAATAACGGGTCTTACTTCTGGACAAGTTTACACATATCAATATTGGGTATGTGATAATACAGATAGGCCTGCCAATTCACCCGCTATTGTAAAAACTGCCGACCCTTTTTCTACCTTAGTGTTATCACCTTTTGATGACCCCGAAATACAAACACTTGGAGTATACCCTAATTTACCCATTTATCCAACAGGGCAAGAACGTGAAGTTACAGTATTACAAACAGGTCAAACGCCATATACTTGGAGTGCAGCGACTCTTAATTTTGTGAAACCTAAGAAAAAAGATTTAGTTATTTATGAAGTTTTGATAAGAGATTTTGATGCAAACAGAACCTATCAAGATTTGATAAATAAAATAGATTATTTTAAAAACCTCAAGATTAATGCTATCCAGTTAATGCCTGTAATGGAATTTGAAGGTAATATGAGTTGGGGTTATAACACAGTATTTCACATGGCACCAGATAAGAGATATGGTCCGCCTTCAAAATTAAAAGAATTTATTGATTTGTGTCATCAAAATGGCATTGCAGTAATTTTAGATGTAGCTCTAAACCATGTTTTTGGTCGTTCACCACTAGTGCGTATGTGGATGCAAGATGCGAATGGTGATGGTTGGGGAGACAGTGTAGCTACAACAACAGAAAACCCATATATAAACCAAACCGCTACACATGCTTATGGCGTTGGAAGTGATTTAAATCATTTTAGAGAACCAGACAATTTAACGAATACTTATGTTACAAGAACCATAAAACATTGGATTCAAGAATATAAAATAGATGGTTTCCGTTGGGATTTAACCAAAGGTTTTACCAATCAATGTACATCAGGTGACGAAACATGTACAAATGGATATCGATCAGATCGTGTGGCAAAACTTAAATGGTATGCCGACAAACAGTGGGAATTAGACCCTAATTTCTTAGTTATATTTGAGCATTTGGGTGTAGGAGGTTCTGCTACTGAAGAAACAGAGTGGGCAAATTATTTAAAATCTGGAGATATTAAAGGTATCATGCAATGGAGAAAAGGAACAGATGGTTATGCGAATTTAATAAAAGGCAATTATGCAGATGTTTCTTCAATTACTGATACTACAGAAAGAATGATTGGTTATGCAGAAAGTCATGACGAAGAGCGTGTAATTTATAAAGCTATAACAGAATCTGGGCAAACACAAGGCAATTTAACCAAAGCGTTGCAAAGACTTCCTGCAATGGGTGCGTTACATTTATTGGTTCCTGGACCAAAAATGATTTGGCATTTTGGAGATTTAGGATGGGACAGCTCTTTATGGACTTGTAATGCAGGAAATGTATCCTTCACAAATCCTGATTGTAAATTAGATACAAAACCGCAACCACAATGGGCAAACAATTGGTTATCAGATTCAAATCGCAGTAATGTATATAATACATGGGCAAAACTTATTAACCTTAAAAAAACAGAAGATGTTTTCGAACTAGGGCAACATGCTTGGAATTTTTCTCAAACCGGACACCCAAGACTAGATATTTACACATCAACCTCTCCACAAACCACATTAAGTTATGTTTTTGTATTAACCAACTTTACAGATAGCGTTTACAATGCTACAGCAGGTTTCCCTTATACAGGAACTTGGGTAAATTTAATGGATAATTCTACCGTTAATGTAACCAATACAAATATGAATATAGCTATAGAAGCTGGAGGGTTTAGAGTATTTGGCAATCAATCTAGTACTTTGAATACCGATTTCTTTGCAACTCAAAATATAGCTTTAATTCCAAACCCTGCATCAGACTATTTTACCTTAAATATGCCTACAAATAAAGTTCAAATTATTTCGGTAGCTGGTCAGTTAATTAAAGAATTTGATTCAAAAGAAGAAAATTCAAATTATACGATTTCAGATTTGGCTAAGGGTATATATCTAGTGAAAATAATAAATAATCAAAACCAAGAAAAAACGGTTAAACTTATAAAAAAATAAATTTATAGAGTGAGTTATTTTTGTTTAAAACACCTTCTTTTGAGGGTGTTTTTTTATTATAATATTAGCGTTATTTGATGATTAAACAATTATTTTTGTCCAAAATAAAAATGTAAAGTGAAGTATAAAATTATAAAATCGGTTAAAGTTTTTTTCATAAGTATTCTAGTTCTATTGACGCTTATGGTAGTATTACCTATGCTGTTTCCAGAATATATAACCAAAGAAGTAAAAACATTTGCCAATAGTAAACTCAACAGTAAATTAGATTTTAAAGAGGCAAACTTATCTTTTTTCAATCATTTTCCATCTTTAACACTCACTTTGCATCAATTTTCTTTAAAAGGTTCAAAGCCCTATGAAAATCAAGATTTAGTATCTGCCAATGAAATTTCTTTTGGCATAAATCTTAAAACATTAATATTTGACAGAACTGTAACAATAGACGAAATTTACGTTTCTGATGCCAATGCTCATGTTAAAGTTGATGAAAAAGGACGTGCTAATTACAACGTTTATAAATCGGATAGCGAGCAAAATAAAAAAACAGATACAAGTAGTACTTCCTTAAAATTGAGTAGTATTGAAATAAAAAACACCCATATTATATACGATGATAAATCTACAAGAATGCTTATAGATGCTGTCGGGTTTAATTATTTAGGTAAAGGAGATTTAGACCAAGCCATTTTTGACCTAGACACGCAAGCCAAAATAGATGATTTTAATTTTTCTTACGATGGAGAAATCTATCTTAAAAATAAAAAAGTAAATGCAAATTTAATTACACAAATAAATACAAACTCATTAAACTTTATTTTTCAGCAAAACGATTTAAAAATAAATCAATTGCCAATAGATTTTAAAGGGAAATTAGATTTTTTGGCAAACGGATACGATATAGATTTTAAAGTGCAGTCTATAAAAAGTAACCTTCACGATTTATTTACAGCATTGCCTCCAAAATATGTTACATGGCTCGAAAAATCAAAAGTAAAAGGCATTACCGATTTAACTTTTGAAATGAAAGGCAAATATATTAAGCAGGAAAACCTCAAACCAGATGTGTTTTTTGGTATGAATGTAAGAAACGGAGAACTTAATTACAATAAAGCAAAACTTCCTGCAAACAATGTTTACCTTAATTTTAGAGCCAAATTACCGTCTTTAAATACAAATGAATTAGTTGTAAATTTAGATTCGTTATATTTTAATGTGGGTAAAGATTATTTTAAGGCAAAATTTTTATCCAAAGGTTTAAATGCGCCTCATATTAGTACCCAAGCAAAGGCATCTTTAAACTTAACCAATTTTAATAATGCCATAGGCATAAACGGATTAGATTTGGCAGGAGTACTTAATTTAGACATAAAGGCAAACGGCACATATAATGCAACAGTTCATAAAATGCCAACGTTAAATGGTACAATAAACTTTCAAAACGGAAAGATAAAAACAAAATACTATCCTAATCCAATTCAAAATATTAACCTTATTGCAAGTGTAAATAACAAAACGGGTTTTTTAAAAGATGGTTCTTTGTACATAGAAAAAGGAGGTTTTGTTTTTGAAGGTAAGCCTGTAAACCTATTTGCAAAACTCAACAATTTTGAAAACATAAACTATGACATAAAAGCCAAAGGCGAACTAGATGTTGCTAAAATTTACAAAGTTTTCTCTAGAGATGGACTTGCTTTAAAAGGATATATAAAAGCAGATGTTAGTTTTAAAGGTTCTCAGCAAGATGCTCAAACAGGAAATTATAAAAAACTCCAAAACAAAGGCACACTTTTATTGAAAAACATTGCTATTAATTCTACCTATTTACCAAAATCTTTGATAATTAAAAACGGTAACTTTAATTTTAATCAAGATAAAATGAGTTTTAGCAATTTTACTGCTACTTACGGGCAATCAGATTTTTTGATGAATGGATATTTACAAAATGTAATAGATTATGCTTTAACAAGTAATGCAGTTTTAAAAGGAAATTTTTCTTTGTATGCCAATTATATCAACATAGATGAATTTATGCAAAATACCAATATAGGTTCAAATGATGCAAAAAAACAAGAGCCATCTAGCCCAACACAAACAGGAGTAATTGTTATTCCAAAAGTTTATGATATTGCTATAGAAGCTAAAGCCCAAAATGTAAGTTTTAATGATTTAGATATAAAAAATATATCAGGTAAACTACTTGTAAATCAAGGAAAACTTAATCTGCAAAATACTAATTTTACTGTTGCAGGAGTACAAGCCAACATGGATATACTGTATTTCAATCAATCCAATACTTTAGCTCATTTTGATTATATTGTTAAGGCTTCAAATTTTGATATTAAAAAAATGTACAACGAAGTTAAAATGTTCAGAGAAATGGCATCTGCTGCAAAATCGGCCGAAGGTATAATATCTTTAGATTATCATTTGTCTGGAAAACTCAATCAAAATATGATGCCAATATTTCCTTCATTAGAAGGAGAAGGAACACTTTCTGTTAAACAAGTCAAAATGAAAGGGTTTAAATTATTTAATGCTGTGAGTGCCAAAACAAATAAAGAAGAAATTAAAAACCCCGATATTACCAAGGTAGATATCAAATCAAAAATAAAAAACAACATTATTACTATTGATCGATTTAAATTTAAAGTAGCAGGATTTAGACCTAGAATAGAAGGGCAAACATCTTTAGACGGAAAATTAAATTTAAAAATGAGACTTGGGCTACCGCCATTTGGTATTATTGGTGTACCAATGACTATTACAGGAACGCAAGAAAATCCAAAAATAAAGTTGGGTAAACAAACCGAAGATTTAGAAGAAATAGAATATAACCCAACGCCAAATAACGTGCAATAAAATAAAAAAAGGCTTAGAATTTCTAAGCCTTTTGTGCGGGTGATAGGACTCGAACCTACACGCCTTGCGGCACCAGATCCTAAGTCTGGCACGTCTACCAATTTCGCCACACCCGCAAAAATTGTGAGTGCAAATATAGATATTATTTTTTATTTCCAAAGCCTATTGATACATTTATTTAAAATATTTTTATTTCGTTACCATTTTACTTTTTAATAAATTGAAAATCATTTTTGTATATTTGACATAAATCAAAAACTGTAACATGGATAATATAAAACAATACGTTCAAGACAATAAAGAACGATTTATTAACGAACTTATAGAGTTATTAAAAATTTCATCGGTTAGTGCCGATACTGCTTATGCTCACGATGTGCTTGCTACAGCAGAAGCTGTTAAAAATAGCCTTCAAAATGCAGGTTGCCATAAAGTAGAAATATGCGAAACTCCAGGTTATCCTATAGTATATGGTGAACATATTATAGATAGCAATTTACCAACAGTATTGGTATATGGTCATTACGATGTGCAACCACCAGATCCTATAGATTTATGGACATCGCCACCTTTTGAACCTGTAATAAAACCAACCGAAATACATCCCGAAGGAGCCATTTTTGCCCGTGGTGCTTGCGACGATAAAGGGCAAATGTATATGCATGTAAAAGCATTTGAATACATGATAAAAAACAACTGCCTGCCATGCAATGTAAAATTTATGATAGAAGGAGAAGAAGAAGTTGGCTCGTCAAGTCTGAGTTGGTTTGTACAACATAATCAACAGAAATTGGCCAACGATGTAATTTTGATTTCCGATACAGGTATGATTTCCAATCAACAACCGTCTATAACTACAGGGCTTAGAGGATTAAGCTATGTTGAAGTAGAAGTTACAGGGCCTAATCGCGATTTGCATTCGGGTTTATATGGAGGAGCAGTAGCAAACCCTATTAATATTTTATGTCAAATGATAGCATCTTTACACGATGAAGACAATAAAATAAACATCCCTGGTTTTTACGACAAAGTAGAAGAACTAACAGAACAGGAAAGAGCCGAAATGGCAAAAGCCCCGTTTAGTTTAGATAATTACAAAAAAGCATTAGATATTAACGATGTTTATGGTGAGAAAGGTTATGTAACCAACGAAAGAAACTCTATACGACCTACACTCGATGTAAATGGTATATGGGGAGGTTATACAGGCGAAGGAGCCAAAACCGTTATTGCAAGCAAAGCGTATGCTAAAATTTCTATGCGATTAGTACCAAATCAAGATTGGGAAGAAATTACCGAATTATTTACCAAACATTTTGAAAGTATTGCACCACCTGCTGTAAAAGTAAAAGTAACTCCGCATCACGGCGGACAAGGCTATGTAACACCAATAGATAGTATTGGTTACCAAGCGGCCAATAAAGCCTATACAGAAACCTTTGGAGTGCCAGCTATTCCTGTGCGTTCTGGCGGAAGCATTCCAATTGTAGCGTTGTTTGAAAAAGAATTAAAATCTAAAACTATATTAATGGGCTTTGGATTAGACAGTGATGCTATTCACTCACCAAACGAGCATTACGGAGTATTCAATTATTTAAAAGGTATTGAGACTATTCCGTTGTTTTATAAATATTTTGTGGAGATGTCAAAATAGTAAACTCTCAAAAAAGCCTAACAAACCTTAAAGTGTTAGGCTTTTATATTTTATTTTCTTTTTTGGCGTTACCCTTCGGGTCGGGCTATACGTTACAAGTCCTCGCTCGTCGTAAACTCCTCACTGCGGGCTTTTCACTACTATCCCTAACGCAATAAAACCATAGAATAGAAAAATATTGTAATATTTCAACATTTTTGGCGTTAAATTTGTATATCAATCATCAACCGAGGCGTAGCAGAACTGTTTGGAGCGCAGCGGATAAAAATCAAAATCAATCAATCATGTTAAAACGTTTTTTTATTCTTTGTTCTGGTGTCGATAAAGACATTGTAGAAAGTTGCGCAAATGGCGAACAAAACAAATATGCGGGTATAGGCGCAACTGTTTTTTTTACAGCAATTATGGCTTTTATTGCCAGCGGATATGCCTTATATACAGTGTTTGACAATCCCTATATGGCTATAGGTTTTGGTATAGTATGGGGTTTACTTATTTTTAATCTCGATAGATTTATTGTTTCTACTATCAAAAAGAGAGATAAATTTAGCACAGAATTTTGGCAAGCAACCCCACGTATCGTATTAGCAATAATTATTGCTATCGTTATTTCTAAACCCTTAGAAATTAAAATTTTTGAAAAAGAAATCAATGCGGTGCTTCTCAAACAAAAAAATGATATGGCTTTAAGCAATAAAAAGCAAGTATCCAATTTTTTTAAAACAGATGTAGATAAAAACAAAGCAGAGTTGGACAGCTTAAAGAGTGCTATAAAAAGCAAAGAGAAAGAAGTGTCCAACCTTTATACTTCGTATATTACAGAGGCTGAAGGTACTGCAGGAACCAAAAAAATGGGAAAGGGACCTATTTATAAAGAAAAGCGTAATGCTTATGATTTATCAGTTCGGCAGTTAGATTCTTTAAAAAATGCCAATGCAAAAATTATTGCAGAAAAAGAAATAAGAGCAAAAGAGTTGCAAGCAAATTTAGATAAAAAAGTTAGCGAAACCCAACCTGTTATAGATGGTTTTGACGGTCTTATGGCTCGTATTAATGCTTTAAATAAATTGCCATTTATACCTAGTTTTTTTATTATGCTATTGTTTCTTGCTATAGAAACGGCACCTGTAATCGCCAAATTACTTTCTCCAAAAGGGGAATACGATTTTAAACTGGAAGACAAAGAAATGGGCATAGTAAATATGCTAACTCAAAACCGTTATCAAAGCGAGTTGCAAAAGAAAACAGATGCCGAAATTTACGATAAAGTCTATGCCGAAATAAAAGAAGATAGAGAGCTTTTTCAATACAAGAAAAAAGGAGCTATGGAATTATTAAAACTTCAGGCAGATGGTTTTGTAGAAAAACAGAAAAAATCAATGTAGCAATACAAAAGGTTTTTTTAAACAAAAAATCCAACAGTAATATTTGTTGGATTTTTTGTTTAAATACTTACTTAAGGTAGAAAAGAATATCCTTTTTTGGTTTTCCAAAGAAAATATTTTTCGAGAATAACTTTATTAAAATCATAAATTACATTGGGTAGCATGATTGCAAAATTTCTTGGTTTAAATAAATGATCGCTAAAAATAATAACTTCTTTTTTGCCAGCATCCATAATGCAAACTCCTGGAATTTTTCCCCAAGCTTTTTTCTTTAAATTGGTTTGTCCTTTTGCTGTACGAACAATATTTTCTGCAACAATTTTACCAGTTTCGTCGCTAGGATAACCTGTTTTTGGAGATGCAAACGGAACTGTTTTTGGTGTAAACGGTAGTTTTACATCTACGGCTATACCTGCTGCCCAAACATTTGGTATTGTACTGTGTTTGTAATCATCGCCCACGGGTATATAGCCATTGGTTGTAGCTTGTAGAGTAGGTGAGTTTGTAACAAAATCTACTCCAATAAATGGAGGCATCATCATCGAGAATTTGTAGTCTATTTCTTCTCCATTGGTGAGTTTTACTTTATTTTCTGTTACTTCTTGTATGCCTACTTGTGTACGATAATGTATGTTGAACATTTTCATAAAACTTTTAAGCATAGTTTCTCCAAGAGGCATACCATCAATACCAAAATGTCCCAAATAGTCTTCGGGTGTAACCCAATATAGGTCTACTTTTTTACGGATGTTTTGCTCTCTAAGCCATTTTTCGGTGTTGAATAAAAATTCATAAGCAGCACCCATACAACCTGCATTTTGTGTAGCACCAATTACTATAGCTCCTGGATTTTTTTTAAATTCTTCTAATGCTTTTCTCGCTTTCATAGCTCCATTGGGCGTACCTATATAATGTGTGTATTCTTCTACACCTGGAGCAACATTATATTTTACTTTAGGCCCAGTAGCTACCACCAAATGGTCGTATTTAAAATCACCTTTGTCTGTGGTTACTATTTGAGTATTTGTGTTTACAGATATGGCTTCGGCGTGTACAAAATCTACTCCTTTTTTCTTTAAAATATCTTCTTTTTTAAACGAAATGTCTTTGATTTCTCTTCTGCCAAAAGGAACCCAAATAAGCGACGGAATAAACAAAAACAACGGTGATTTGTCTATTAATATTACTTTGTGTTGGTCTTTTCCTTTTCGTTTTATTTCTAGTGCAGCCGTCATTCCGGCAAAACTTCCTCCTATAATTACTGTAGTTGTCATAATTTGTTCTTTTACAGCATAAAGGTATACTAGAATCTAGTATAATAAGGTAGCAAAAGTTACAGATTGAAAGTAGGTTTTTTCTTTCAAAAAATAAATGCTTTGAATTGGAAAACTCAAAGCATTTATTACCTTAGTTAAATTACAGTTCTATAAATAATTTAAAATTTCTGTTTTAAGACGGTCGTATTCACCTTGTAGTATTAAACCGTTGTCTAAAAGTTTTTTATAGTTTTGAAGTTTTTCAAACAACTCTTCTTTTGATAGATGTGCCAATGGATTGTCTTTCTGGCTTATGGGCGATTCTACTTCGGTATCTGGTATGATTTCTGCGGTTGCAGGCAAAATTTCGGCAAAGTTAGTAACTTCTTCTACAGGAGTTTCTTCTATAATTTCGTCAAAAACAGGCGCAATTTCTTCTTTAATAGACGAAGAAGGCGCAGTTGTTGCCGCATTTTTTAATAAATCTAATTGCTCTTTGGCATAAGTATAGAGTTTTCGAGCTTGATTTTTTGGTAAATAATCTACAGTATGTGTTAAATCGGATTTTGTTGAAAATGTAAATTCGGCTCCAAGTAAACCTTCTTTTACAAAAGATCCCGATATATCGTCCCAATCGTAATCTACAAATTCCATAGATAAACCTAAGTTTTTTGGTTTACATAAAATAATTCGTTTGTTGGTAACAACAATGCTGTCGGGTAGAACAGTAATAGCGGGTTTTTTTTGTACTGCAATGTAACCTACTTCTTCATTGGACATTAATAGGTTTTCCAATTTTGAGGTTATTTTTTCAATAGCTTTTGGGTCTTGATCTTCGTTGAGTATCTTTTTTAAGTTATCTATCATGTTGTATGTTTAAAATTTTTGTTCTGAAAAATGGTATTTCTATTTTAGCCCTGATTGTAGCAAACTACCTTGTAGTGCGAAAAGCAGGAATGCAAGTACATTGAAATAGTATGTAGGTGCTCTAAAAAACAATCAAAAATAATACCTATTTTTCTAATTTATTGATTTCGTCTTGAATTTTTTTGGTCAAACTTTTGAAAACCAAATCGTAAGAGTGAGTAATGAGTTCGCAGAGCAGCTTTGTAGAAACATCTTGGTTGATATGAACCGTATTCCAGTGTACTTTGCTCATGTGGTAACCCGGTTCTATACCTTGGTAATTGGCACGAAGTTCTAATGCTTTTTCGGGGTTGCATTTTAAATTTAACGAAGGTTGCCCAGTTTCAAACTTTTTTAAAGAGGTTAAAGCAAACATTTTTCCGCCTACTTTAAAAACAAGAGTATCTTCGTCAAAAGGGAAATGCTCGGTTACTCCTTTTTTGGAGAGGCAAAATTCATACAGTTGTTGGATATTCATCGTTTTAAGATTTTTTGAAAAAAAAGCAATGTTCAATTTGTTTATAGAAACGGTTATTGCATTACAAGACGTTTTTTTTAAGCTATAATTTTGTACAAAACAGGTTTGCTGGGCGTAGCATCGTTTTCAAACGAAGCGATTTGCAAGTTTAAAAGGTAATTACCGTCGGCAATAGTGTTTTCGACAAAAATCATTTCGGTTATTGTGCAATGCAAGCGAGCATCGGGGTTAAGGTTGGTAATGTTTTGTACATTCCAAAAAGCTTTGTGTGCCAAAAGTGCGCCACCATCTTCTTCTCGATCTACACTTGGTAAATCTATTAGCAAATGTTGTACGCCTATTTCACGAAGATAAACGGCAGCTTCTTCTACTAAATAAGGCGGATTGGTATGTGAGTAGTTTTTGGATTTTTTGTCGTTACTATTTGGTAAAGTTCTTATTATTAAGGCTTCTGGTGTATTATTTTTAAGTGCATCTTGAATTTGTTGTTTTGTAATAACAAAGTCTGTGTTGTAATTTTTGGGAGTAATTGTGATTAATTCGGCAGTAAAAAAAAATTTTTTTAAGCATTGGTTTATAGAGTAAAACTCATGGGTAATATGCCCCAAACATTCTGTATGTGTACCATGACCGTGTGGATTAAAAAAAATATTGTTAAAGTTGGTAGAACTTCCTTTAGAAACTTTTCCTATCCATTCTCCAAAGGTAACGGGTTCTATAACAGGTTTTTCTATATACCATGCTATTGGATTTGTTTCTGTATTGGATAATGAAATCGAGATGTCAATGGGTTTTGATAGGTCGATTTGGAAATTATTGATTGTTGCTTTCATTTTTTAACCGCAAAGAGCGCAAAGATTTACGCAAAGTTTGCTAAGATTTTAAAGATTATTAACTACACGTTTAATTCCGTTTTTAATTAATGAAACGTTGAAATTTAGTAACATTCCAAGTTTACAATCTGTTAATTTTAAATAAGTCATTAGTTGTGCAAAATGTACATCATTTAATGCTTCAACCGATTTTATTTCTAAAATTAATTTGTTTTCTATTATAATATCAATTCTGTAACCAATATCTAGTTTTACTTCTTCATATATTAATGGAAGTGCTTTTTGCTTTTCAATATACAATCTTGTTTTTTTTAATTCGTAAAATAAACATTCTTCATAAGCACTTTCTAAAAGTCCTGGACCTAAAGTTTGATGGACTTTTAACGCACAATCAAACACGATTTTAGACAATTCGTTTTCTCTCATTTATTGTTTTATTTTGGCGTTTATATTTATTTTCTTAGTGAACTTTGCGTAAATCTTTGCGAACTTTGCGTTTAAGTTACTCCAAATTTAACAAAAACAAATCACTTGCAATTCCATCGGAATAAAACTTACCCTTTTCGGTAATTGTTAGTGTTTCGTTTTTAATTTCGAGAGCATTGTTTTCAAGATGTTTTTGAGCGTTTTTTAAGAGATAGTCTAACGTTTTTTTTCCAAATTCCAATTCTATTTTTTGTAAAGAGATACCCCAAATGGTTCGTAAACCAGTCATAACATACTCGTTGTATTTGTCGATTTTGGACAAAAACTCGGTTTCACTAGGTAATTGATTGCTTTGTATAGATTTGATATAAAGCGAATTGTTTGCAATATTCCAACTTCTAGAGCTGCCATCAAAACTATGTGCCGAAGGCCCTATGCCAATATATTTTTTACCAAGCCAATAGGCTGTGTTGTTTATCGAAAAATAATCGGGTTTGCCAAAATTGGATAATTCATAATGTATAAAACCTTCTGATTTTAATTTTTGAGTTAAAATATCAAAATGTTTTTTTGCCATTTCATCGCTCGGTGCATTTATTTTGCCTTTTTGTATTAAAGTGTTTAAAGCCGTTTTGGGTTCTACAGTAAGTGCATAACTCGAAATGTGAGGAATATTGTACGACAGGGCTGTTTCGATATTTTCAATCCATTTTTGTTGAGACATATTGGGAATGCCGTAAATTAAATCGATAGTAATGTTTTCAAAATATTGTGATGCAATTTCTAAACACTTTTTAGCTTCTCCTGAATTGTGAGCGCGATTCATTAATTTTAAATCATCATCAAAAAAAGATTGAATGCCTATCGATAAACGATTAATTGGTGATTGTGCCAATAACTTAATTTTTTCATCACTTAAATCGTCAGGGTTTGCCTCTAGTGTAATTTCTGGATTTTTAGTTACTTGATAATGCTTGTAAACGGTATCGATAATAAATAATAGGTTGTCTAGCGTTAAGATACTTGGTGTGCCACCACCAAAATAAATTGTTTCTACGGTTTGGTTTTGAAATTCTTTTTTTCGTAATTCGAGTTCTTTGGCTAACGCCAATACCATTTCTTCTTTCTTTTTCATGTTGGTAGAAAAATGAAAGTCGCAGTAATGACACGCTTGTTTGCAAAAAGGAATATGAATGTAGATGCCGCCCATTTTTTAGATTTCAGTGTTCAGGTTTCAGTGTTCAGAACTGCCGACTGAACACTGAATGCTATTTCTTTACTCTATCTTCATTTTGTTTAACAAAAGAATCCCAACCGCTGTAACTTTTTCCAATTTCAACTCTTCCTAAATTAAAAAAATGACAAACGGCTGCCGCCAAGCCATCTGTAGAATCTAGGTTTTTTGGTAATTCTTTTATGTTTAACAGTTGTTGAAGCATTTTGGCAACTTGTTCTTTACTTGCATTTCCATTGCCTGTTATTGCCATTTTAATTTTTTTGGGTTCGTATTCTGTAATTGGTATTTGACGGGATAATCCAGCGGCCATAGCCACGCCTTGTGCCCTTCCTAACTTTAGCATAGATTGAACATTTTTTCCAAAAAAAGGAGCTTCAATAGCAATTTCATCGGGGTTATACGTGTCAATGAGCTCAATAGTACGTTCAAATATTTTTTTTAATTTCAAATAATGATCATCATATTTGTTGAGCAAAAGCTCGTTAAGCTGTACAAACTCCATTTTTTTTTGTACTACTTTTATCAATCCGAAACCCATAATAGTAGTTCCTGGGTCGATTCCTAAAATTATTCTTTCGTTTGCCAATTATTTGGGTTCAAGTTTTATTCCGCCGCACGCCATACAATTCGGGTTTGCCTCGGGTTAGGTTTCACGTTCAAAGTTTCGTTTCTTTGCACTTATGGTTTTAATTTCTTACAAAGCTAAACAATTCCTGGTTTTTCTTGTAAAACTTTTAATAGTTATTGGTGCGCTGTATTTTATTTACAAACAATTAGCCAACAATAATGCGTTGCAATGGCAAGAGTTTTATGTATTGGTTACTACAAATTGGACTTTTGCTACTGTTTTTTTACTGCTGTTGTTTAGTTTTACAAACCGATTTCTAGAAATTTTAAAATGGAAAAATTTGGTTTTGGTTGTAAAAAAAATAGCAATACAAGAAGCAAGCAAACAAGTTTTGGCGGCATTAACAGCTGGAATTTTTACACCAAATGGAGTAGGAGAGTACGCAGGAAAAGCTTTATATTTCGATAAAAATCAAACCAAAACGATTGTTTTTTTAAATTTGGTTTGTAATGGTGTACAAATGATTCTCACCGTGTTTTTTGGTGTATTAGGATTGTTTTATTTAGGGTATTTTTTATACGGGGTTTACGTTCTTTTTGCTTTAGTACTATTGTTTATTGTTCTTTTTTTTACCAAAAAGATTACAATAAAAGGCTATTCTCTCAACAAACTAGTGTTTAAAATAAAAGAAATTCCAAAACAAATTCATAATAAAAATAATATGTTGGCTGTGGGTAGATATTTAGTCTTCTCGCATCAATATTATTTTTTATTTACTGTTTTTGGTGTACAAAATATTTCCTATTTAGATTTGATGGCGACTATTAGCGTAGTGTATTTTTTAGCTTCTTGTTTGCCTAGTTTTCAGTTTTTAGATTTTGCTGTAAAAGGTAGCGTAGGTGTCTATTTTTTTGGAAAACTCGATATAAATGAATGGATTGTTGTTTTTGTAAGTACCCTAATGTGGTTTTTAAATGTTGTTTTACCAGTACTTATAGGAAGCTATTTTGTTTTGAGTTTTAAGGTAAATCATAATCCTAAATTTAAGAGTTAAAAGTATGACAGTAATAGTGTTTTTTTTGATAGTAGTTTATGTGGTTTTTATCATTCAAATTATATATGGATTTACAAAAGTTAAAACTTTTCAATTCACTAAAAATGAGCCTAAAACTAAATTTTCTATTGTAATTCCCTTTAGAAACGAAGAAAAACATTTAACCAAACTTTTAAACTCTATTGCGCGAGTTAATTATCCTCTAGATTTATTTGAAATTATTGCTGTTGATGATTTTTCTGATGATCAATCGGTAAATAAATATAATGTTTGGCGTTTACAAAATCAAGAGATAAGTACAACACTACTAGAAAATATGCATCTTTCGGGTTCTCCAAAAAAAGACGCACTTACAAGAGCAATACCTATAGCCAAGCACGATTGGATTATTACAATTGATGCCGATTGTAGAGTAGGCAAAAAATGGTTGTTAGCATTTGATAATTTTATACAGCAAAATCAAAACATAGAAATGGTTGCTGCTCCTGTGGTTTACAAGGAAAAAAATAATTGGTTTCATCATTTTCAACAATTAGAATTGCTAAGTCTTCAAGCCACTACGATAGGCGCTTTTGGCATTCAAAAACCTTTTATGTGCAATGGGGCAAATTTTGCATACACCAAAAGATTTTTTAACGAAATAGGTGGTTTTGGAGGAGTGCTACATAAAGCAAGTGGAGATGATGTTTTGTTGTTGCAAAAAGCAGCAAACAAAAACCTTTTGAAAGTCGCATTTTTAAAAAATGAAGAAGCAAAAGTATGTACACAACCTCAAAAAAAGATAGACAAACTTTTTATGCAACGTGTACGTTGGGTATCAAAATCTTCTGGATATAGTTCTTTGTATGCAAAAACACTTGCCTTAGTCGTTTTTTTTGCCAATGTAGCTATGATTGCTGGTTTGATTTTGTTGATGTTACATAAAATTTCAGTATCTTTTTTCATGCTTATTTTTTTACTAAAATATGTGTCAGATTTTATTTTAATACAGCAAGGAACATTTTTAACACCTCAAAAAAAATGGAATTTTCCGTTTGCGAGTGCTTTTATTTATCCGTTTTTTGCTACTGCGGTCGGATTATACAGTCTATTTGGAACCTTTACTTGGAAAGGTAGAGTTTTTAAGAGTTAGTGAGATGCCGACTTGATAATTAAAGGTATTTTGAATTGAGTTTTTACCTTAATTCCTTTTTTTGTAGCTGCTTTTATTGTTGGAAAATCTATAAGTTTACGACTTATAATGCTATCTAGTTTAAGCGTATCTAGTTTTGATGTGATATTTTTGTAATTCGGGTTAAATTCTACCGTATCATCTCTATTTATAGTAACAACAATTTCTAGAGTATCTACAGGAATTAAGTGGCGCGTTGAAGAGGTTATAGTATCTAACTTGTTCTGGATTTCTTGCGATAGATAATTTTCAAAACACACTTTTTGTTCATTATCCAAAACACTATCACATATAGGGCTATATGGATATTTATCTATGGTTTTCCAGTTTATTTTGGATAATTCTTGCTCAAGTAGTTCTTTTTCATTCGGGATTTTTTCTCGATTAAATGAACAAGATACCAAAGCTAAGCTTAGCAAAAGCAGTAGTGTTTTAGACACGTTATTTTTTGTTTTTAGATTTTAAATAATCACTATAACTTTTATCATACCAAACTTGTTTAGTTTTTAAAGACTCTTCCTTTTGATCTCGATACAACAAGCCTAGTTTTTCAGCATAAATCGAAATTTTTATGGTATAAGTGTAATATTGTTCTTTGGTAAGAATTGTAGATTCGCCTGTTTTTCTAATGTATTCAAAAAACAAATCGTCGTATTTTTTTCTATCAAAAGCCAATACTTCACGTCTGTATTTTTTGTATAATTGGTCTTTTATAGTTTTATCGGCATCTGCATTTGGCATAGTTTGTGCAAAAGAAGAAAGGTTTAAGCTCAATAAAAATTGAAAAAGTAGTACTAAAAATATTTTTTTTCTCATAATTAACAATAAAATATAAAAAACAATGGATACAATTTTACTTACATTAGGTTTTATACTCTGCATAGTAGGTATAGTAGGAAGTTTTTTACCTGTTTTGCCAGGTCCTGTTGCATCTTGGGTGGGGCTGTTATTACTGTACCTAACGGATAAAGTCCAAAATAATTATTGGGTTTTGGGAGCTACATTAATAGTAACCATTACAATTTCCATATTAGATTATGTAATACCAGCGCAAGGTACAAAAAAATTTGGAGGTTCAAAATACGGTATTTGGGGAACCAACATCGGATTGGTTGTTGGATTATTTATTCCGCCTTTCGGATTTATATTAGGGCCTTTTGTTGGTGCATTTGTAGGAGAACTTTTGTATAATTCCAATGATAAAAAAGGAGCTTTAAAAGCAGCTATAGGCTCTTTTATAGGTTTTATAGTGTCTACTTTTATGAAAGTAATTGTGTGTCTATCGTTTACGCTATGGTTTGTATATGTAGCTTGGAAAACGTTTTTATGATATAAAAGAAAAACCCTTGACAATCTAATTGATTTTCAAGGGTTTAAAAGGTGGTACCTCCAGGAATCGAACCAGGGACACACGGATTTTCAGTCCGTTGCTCTACCAACTGAGCTAAGGTACCTTGCTTTTCAAGAATTGACTTCCTTAATGCGGGTGCAAATATAGAACGATTTTTAATTTATCCAAAATTTATTTTAAAAAAAATCTAATTTGTATCTTTGTCCAAACCCATTATAAGCATGGTATTTGTTATAGATATTGGTAATACCAAAATTAAAACGGCTGTATTTGAAGCAGATAAGTTGGTTGTGCGCACTGATTTTGAATATGAAAATTGGCAGAAAAATATTTTAAAAAAAATTGATAGTTTTTCAAAAATAGAAACTGTTATTGTGGCTTCTGTTGCCAAATTTGATGAAAACGACTTCTTATTTTTATCCAAATTCAAATTAATTTTTATTACAAATAATACCAAACTACCTTTTCACAACTTATACACTACACCCAATACTTTGGGTATTGATAGAAAAGTTCTTGCAGCAGGAGCCGTTTTAAAATATCAAAATATAAATAGACTTATAATAGACGCTGGCACTTGTGTAACCTACGATTTTGTAGATAGTAACAATAGCTATTTTGGAGGAGCTATATCTCCGGGTTTGCGTATTAGGTACAAAAGTTTGCACGATTATACCGCCAAATTACCTTTGCTTGAAGCACAAATGCCGGAACATTTTATCGGGAATGCTACTTCAGAGTCTATTCATGCAGGGGTAATCTATGGATTATTGCACGAAATAGATGGTTTTATAGACCACTATCGTGCTATTTATGAAAACTTTATCATAATTTTAACGGGAGGAGACACAGAATTTTTGGCTAAACAACTAAAAAATATCATCTTTGCCAATGAAAATTTTTTATTAGAAAGTTTAAACTTAATATACCAATATCAAGAACATGATTAAAAAAATTATAGTAAGCCTTTGTTTTGTGTTTTCTGTGAGTGCATTAGCACAGCAAAGTTCGTCTTCACCTTATTCGTTTTTTGGGATAGGAGAGATAAAATTTAAAGGAACTGTTGAAAATCGTTCAATGGGGAGCCTTTCAGTTATTCCAGATTCTATACACGTTAATCTTCAAAACCCAGCTTCGTATTCGAATTTGCGTTTAACCAATTATGCTATAGGAGGAAGTTATACTACAAATACTTTAAAAACGACCACTCAAAAAGAAAATACACAACGTACCACTATAGATTATTTGTCTATTGCTATTCCTACAAAAAAAGTAGGTTTAGGTATTGGACTTATTCCGTACTCATCAGTAGGTTATAATTTATCTTCAATAAGCAATACCGAAGCTCATGAATATAAAGGAACAGGTGGTATAAATAAGGCTTATTTGGCTGCAAGTTATAAGTTGTCTGACAATTTTAGTGTTGGAGCAGAAATGCAATACAATTTTGGTCAAATAGAAACGCGTTCCATTTATTCAGTGTACGGAGTTCAGTATAGTACAAGAGAAATCAATACATCAAACGCAACAGGAATGAATATTGTAACTGGAGTTTTTTATCAAAGAAAATTAAACAATAAAGTACAATTGTTTTCATCGGCAACTTTTACGCCAGAGGCTACACTAAAATTAAAAAACAGTCGTTCTATTGCTACAATTCAAGTAGGTTCAACAGGTGGAGAATCATTAATAGATTCAGCTACAGATGTTACAGTGCCAGATACCAAAATGAAATTGCCTACAAAATATTCGTTTGGAATAGGAGTAGGGGAATTAAAAAAATGGGCTATTGGAGCCGAAGTAACTTTGGTAGATAATGCTAATTTTTCTAACCGTTTTGCAGATATTAGTAGCACGTATAAAAACGGAAATAAAATAAATTTTGGTGGATATTACATTCCAAAATATAATGCGTATTCTAACTTTTTTAAGAAAGTGGTATATAGAGGTGGGCTTCGATTTGAAAATACCGGATTGGTAATTAACAATCAAACTGTAAATGATAAAGCCGTTACAGCAGGAATAGGTTTGCCAGTACGAGGGTCTTTTTCAAATGTAAATATTGGGTTTGAATATGGCTCAAGAGGAACTGTTTCAAGTAATTTAATAAAAGAAAATTATTTTACAGTAAGTTTTGCTTTATCGTTTAATGATAAATGGTTTACCAAACGTAAATACGATTAATAGTTAATCTAAATTAGTATGAAAAATATAGGATTAAAAGTAATTATTGCTCTGCTAAGTATTACCATGCAGGCACAAACATCAAATTGTTCCAATTTATCAGAACAATTACAAATTTTTCATAGCAATTTAGATTATGCAAATGCTTATAAATCTTGGTTGGAAATCAAGAAAAATTGCCCAACTTTTTCAGAAAAAAACTATCTTATAGCAAAAGAAATTCTTCAATACAAATTAGATATAGCTCCTCAAGATAGTATACAAAAACCACTTAATGAATTTGTAGCTTTTTATGACTTATACGACAAATCTTTTCCAGAGAATAAATCGAATAATGCGCTAAAAAAAGCAATATTAATAGTAGAGAAAACAGGAGCTAATGAAGAAAATTTGCAGTTACTCGAAAAAGCTATAAACAAAAGCAAAACAGCTATTTTTGATACATATCCTACCTATTTGTTTACAAAATCGTATTACGACAAGTACAACAATAAAGAAATTTCGTTTGAAACCTTTTTTGAAAAATACTATTGGGCAACCGATATTTTAGAAAAAAACAAAGCAAATATCAATGAGTTGGATTTTAATAATGGTCAAGTAGTTATGCGATCTTTGTTGTACAACGGTTTTACTCCCAATTCATTTGAAAATTATGTAAAAGCTAAGTTTGAGGATAATCAAGAAAATTTAGCTTGGTTAAATACCGTTTCAGAAATTTTAAGCGTTTATAATCCTCGTTCAGAATGGTTAGAAAAAACAACTACAAAAAGTATTTCTATCGAAAAAAACGCTAAAATTCTTCAATATAGAGCGCAATATTATCTAAAGACTAAAAAGCAATCTTTAGCCTTAGATGATTATGAGAAAGCTCTAGAGGTAACAACAGATGCTTTACAAAAAGCAGAAATAGCAACTACATTGGCCAAACTTTTAATGGTGCAAAACCCTGAGAAAGCAGCGCAAACTATTCAAATTGCTATAGATAATAACCCAAAAGAGGGCAAATATTATATTATACTCGCAAGTTTATATGCAAATAGTGGTTGTAATTTTTCTAATGATGAAAAATTTGCGGTTCTTAAGCTTGCACAAGAAACAGTTGAAAAAGCAGGTCAAACGAGTGCCTATTTAAAAAATACAGCAACACAAACTAAAGCTTCTTTTCAGCAGCAAATAGACGGGCTTAAAAAACCTTCTAAGAAAGAAATTTCTTTAGAATGTTGGATACATAAAACAATAAAAATATAATGCAAAACTCAAAGCATCATACTTTGTTGAAAGTCCTATTTTATATAGTAATATTGTTTAGTTTCGTGGCCTGCGAAAGTAATTTTAAAGAAGTCCAAAAATCGGTTATTTCAGAATTTACACCTTCTGGCGAAGCAGATTCTATTAATATGAAATATACCGATTCGGGCAGAATAAAATCGGTATTGATAAGCCCAAAAATGTTAGATTATTCTACCGTAGAATTTCCGTTTACAGAATTTCCAAAAGGTGTAAATGTTACCATTTATGACGAAAAAGGTAAAAAAACATTTGTAACCTCAAAATATGCTGTTTCATACAAAGGAACCGATTTAATAGATTTACGTGATAATGTAAAAATAGCCAACGAAGCAGGACAGGTATTTGAGACAGATCAATTGTATTTTGACCAAAAAAACGAATGGTTTTATACAGACAACCGATATAAATTTACAGATGCCAAAGGATTTTCTTTTGGAGAAGGTGTAGATTTTAGCAAAGACTTAAAAATAATCAAATCGCAACGGGTTTCTGGCGAATTGGAAAATCAATAATAGTATGAAATATTTAAATATTACCAAATACATTTACCTTATTGCAGGTGTTTTAATGGCAATTGAAGCCTATACGCAATGGAATGACACATCAAAAAGGTGGATTTATGTAGGGTTTTCTTGTATGGCTTTTTTTTTGTTTTACTTTAGACATCGTTTTTCTAAAAATCAAAGCCATTATAACCACAATAACAAATCCTCTTAACAAGAAGTATCTGTAAGATATAGATTACTTTATTTTTCTATTTAAAAAAAACAACATTCATTTGCATAAATTAATTATATAATTGTATTTTCGCAAACTGAAATAAAATTAACATATATAAAAATGGCAGTTTTACAAAAAATTAGAAAACGCTCAGGTTTATTACTATTAGCAATTGGTTTTGCATTATTAGCTTTTGTAGTGCAAGATTTATTTACAAAATCAAGCAATAGTTTATCAAAAGATGTAGGGAGCATTAATGGAAAAGACATTGCTTTTGATTCATTTTCAAAAAAAGTAGCCAATCTTGAAAAGAGCCAACAAGGTATGACGGCTATTCAGGCTGCAAACCAAGTTTGGGATCAAGAAATTGCTATAGCATTATTAAATGAAGAGTTTGAAAAAGCAGGGATAACTTCAGGCAAAAAACATATTATTGACGCTTTGTCAAAAAACCCTCAAATTGGTCAAAACCCAATGTTTGTAAATGAGGCAACGGGCAAGTTTGATATTAAAAAATTTGAAACGTATTTAGAGAAAAATCCTGAAATAGCAAATATGATGGATGGCTATGAAAAAGATGCAGAAGTAAATTCAAAATATGCGGTATACAATAACCTAATAAGAGGAGGTATGTATGCTACTACTGCCGATGGTAAGTTTAAATATCAGTTGGAAAAAGAAACTGTAAACTTTGATTATGTAGGTTTAATGTATTCATCTGTAAAAGATAGCGATATCAAAATTACAGACGAAGATATTGTAGCGTACATGCAAAAACACGAAAAGCGTTTTAAAAGCGAAGGGACACGAGAAATAGAATACGTACTTATCGAAGATAAAGCATCTCCAGCAGATACAGAAGAAGCAAAAGCTAAAATTGCAGCATTACTAAATGCTACAGTTTCTTACAACAAAGAAACAGGAACAAACGATACCTTACCAGGTTTTAAATCGGCTTCAAATCCTTATCAATTTGTTTCAGAAAATTCAGATAAGCCAGTAGATACAAACTATGTAACAAAACAAGACTTAAACCCACAAGTTGCCGATAAACTTTATGGTATGGCAAATGGAGAAATATATGGTCCTTACCAAGACGGTAATTATTTTTGCATTACCAAAATGATGGGTAAAAAAGCAGGAGCAAAAGTAAAAGCAAGTCATATTCTAATAGCTTTTGAAGGTTCTAAAGCGCAAGCAAAAGAAAAAAGAACAAAAGAGCAAGCCAAAGCCAAAGCAGAAAGTTTGTTGGCTCAAGCCAAAGCAAACCCACAAATGTTTATGATGTTGGCATTAACCAATTCTGAAGATACCGGTTCTGCACAAAGTGGTGGAGATTTGGGTTATTTTGGTCCAGGTCAAATGGTTAAACCTTTTAATGATTTTGTATTTAACAATCCTGTAGGAAGTTTAGGAATTGTAGAAACAGAATTTGGCTATCATGTTATTAACGTTACAGATAAACAAGATGCTGTTAAACTAGCAACATTGGCTCAAAAAATAGAACCATCTCAAAAAACGACTGATGAAGCTTATACCAAAGCTACTCAATTTGAAATGGATGCAACTTCGGGTAAAGATTTTGCTGCTTTAGCAAAAAAAGCAGGTCTTTCAATTGGCGATGCTATTAAAGCGAAACCAATGGATGAGTATTTTGGACCAGCAGGAAACCAAAGACAAATTGTAAAATGGGCTTATAATGATGATACTAAAATTGGTGATGTAAAACGTTTTGAAGTAACCAATGTGGGTCATGTAATAGCTCGTTTGAAAAAAGTAAATGAAAAAGGATTGATGACTGCTGCCGAAGCTAAAACAATGGTAGAACCAATTCTTAAAAATCAGAAAAAAGCTGAAAAATTAATGGCTAAGTTAAAAGGTTCTTCTCTAGAATCTGTAGCAAAAGCAAATAATACGACAGTACAAAATGCGCCAATGGCTTCTATAGACAATGCTATTTTAGGTAGTGTAGGTGCAGAACCAAAAGTAGTAGGAACCGCTTTAGGACTAGCTGTAAACAAAATATCTGCTCCTATTGAAGGAAATAATGGAGTTTATGTAGTAAAAACCAAATCGGTAACAAAAGCTCCAAAAGTTGCTAATTACGACGAATATGTGAAAAAAGTAAAAGCTACCAATGCACAAGCATCAGGAAGAGCAATACAAGCACTTCGTAATGATGCAGATATTAATGATAATAGAGCTACTTTTTATTAATAGATAAAAAAGAATTATAAAAAAAGTCTAGAGAAATCTAGACTTTTTTTGTTTATAGTATCATATCTTGATACGAAATAATAATAGGGTAGCCTTTATTTTTAAAGTATTGCGTAGGATTTTCTTTTGAAATAGCCAAAACAAAATCGCCTCCCCATGCGCCCAAACTTTTTATAACGCCATCAAAATCTTCAAAAAGAGCTTCTTGAATGGTTTGTTGTTCCAAAACGTTGCTCATTTCTATTTCATGTTGTTGGAGTGCAAGAGCAAATTCATTTGCTTTTTTTGATTCTAATACAGTTTGAGTTATTGTATTGATTCTTTCAACCACATCTTCTATTTTTCCTTGTTTGCTTAAGTACGAGGCAATAGCTGTTCTACTGTTTTGCTTTTTGTTGAGGTATACAAAATGTATTTTGTCGCTAAAAGTAGGGTGAAAAGGAGTTTCGTGTATTATGGGTTTCTCGTTTATAAGTTGGTATACAATAGCAGAATTATGTTTGGCACAGGCAAGGTCGTAACCACTACCGCCAAAACTATTTTTTAGCAGTGTGTACGCATCTATCTGTAACCACTCGGAAATGTTATTGATAAGTGTAGAAGAGGTGCCTAAACCCCAATTTTTTGGAAAAGTTAAATGTGTGGTTATCTTGTATCCTTGCGCATTTTTTACAAAGTTGGGATTTAACTTGTAGGCTTCATGCAAAATTTCTATAAGTTTTTGTGCAATAGAATCTTCGATATAAATTTTATTTTGGATAATGTTTTCAAAAGTGATGATGCTGTTGAACCAAATGCTGTGGTCATGGTCAAAACTTGTCCATTCAATTTGAAAGTTTGTAGCGGGTTCTATTACTAAACTTTGACCAAATTTTGTGGGTAGCGCCAAAGCTTTTGCTCCATCTAGCACAACATATTCGCCTGTTAGTAATAGTTTTCCGTTGCTGTAAAATTCTTTTTTCATGAGTTTTTTTGTGCTATGGTTTGCTGTAGTAGCCCCGATTGAAGCAAGTATCCTTTTAAAAATTTGTGTAAATTTTTATTTACTTCAAATTTTTAAAAGATACTGTGTAAAGCGGGAATAGAGATTATAAATGTGCCCAAGCCTTTCGCTTTATATTATTTTCTTAAACTTTCTAACAACTCAACAACAGATGCGTGCGATACGGTATTGTTTTCAAAGTGTTTTTGTATTGATTGTCTTTCTTCTTTTGTGGCTTGAAATTGGTTTAAAATATTATTAAGGTGCATTTTCATGTGTCCTTCTTGAATGCCCGTTGTGGTAAGTGAGCGCAAGGCAGCAAAATTTTGAGCCAATCCTGCTGCGGCTACAATTTGCATGAGTTGTTGGGCAGATGGCTTTTGTAGTATTTCTAAGGCTAATTTTACCAAAGGGTGTAACGCTGTAAGTCCGCCAACAGTACCAAGTGCCAGCGGTATTTCTAGCCAAAAATGGAATATTCCGTTTTCAATTTTGGCGTGTGATAGGCTTGAGTAGTTACCGTTTTTGGAGGCATAGGCATGAACACCAGCTTCTACAGCTCTAAAATCATTTCCGGTAGCGAGTACTACGGCATCAACGCCATTCATAATGCCTTTGTTGTGTGTTACGGCTCTGTAGGGTTCTATTTCGGCAATTTTAACGGCTTGTATAAATTTTTGAGCAAATTCGTGAGGGTTTTCTATTTTTTTTTCGGCAAGGTCTTCAATTTTGCAGGATACTTCTGCACGAACTAAACAATTTGGTACATAGTTGGAAAGTATGCTCATAACTATGGTAATGTTTTTTTCTTCTTCCGAGAAAAATTCATAGTTTAATGCTTTTTGTTTTAAAGTAGTTGCCAATTGTTCTAAACAAGAGTTTATAAAATTGGCACCCATACTATCTATGGTATTAAAAGTAACGTGCAGTTGGTAATAATTTTGTAAATCTGATGTTTTATCTACCAATACAATATCTATAATACCTCCGCCTCGTTTTTGCATATTGGCTGTAATAGATTGTACACTTTGTAATAATTGGGGCTTTATTTGATTGAAAAAAGTAGTTAGTTTTTCGTGATTTCCTGTAAATAGAAAATGCACATGACCTATTTTTTCAGTGTTGATAACAGTTGTTTTAAATCCGCCACGTGTGCTCCAATATTTTGCTGCTTTTGCTGCTGCTGCTACAACCGAACTTTCTTCTATTACCATAGGTACACTATAATATGTGTTGTTGATAAGAAAATTTGGGGCAATGCCCATGGGTAAATAAAAATTAGAAACTGTATTTTCTATAAACTCATCATGTAGTTGTTGTAGTTTTTGATCGTTGTTCCAATACTGTTTTAGTGTATGTGTAGCTTGCTCTGGATTGCTAAAATACGTTTGCGCAATCCAATTTATTTTTTCGTCTTTACTAAGTTTTGAAAATCCTGAAACTGCCTGATTCATAATTTAATTTTTAGTGCTTAAATTTCAAGCAAAGATAAAGTATTGCATTTATTTTAAAATTTGATTTTTAGTATTTCTTTAAAAGCAAACGTGTATTTATGTAAAAAACTTAATGATATTTAAAAAAAAATGACTAAAATTGAACTCCCGTTAAAAAACTATTATTTAATGAAAAGAGTTTATATTATTATATTTTGTATAATTACTTCTTTTGTAGGTGTTTGCCAACAAAAAGTTACAGTAGAACAAATATTTACAGGTGCTTTTAGACCCAAATTGATGGACGAACTACAGTCGCTTAAAAATACAAATCAATATACGGTTTTAAATAATGGAAGTTCCAAAGGTAGCCAGCAAATAGATTTGTATGATTTTGCTACGCTAAATAAAGTTGCAACCTTGCTAAGTACCGAAAATTTTAAAGAATTATCGTCTGGTATTGATAGTTATATTTTTGACAAGGCAGAAAAACAAATTTTAATAGCTAGCAATTCCAACCAAATTTTCCGTCATTCATTTACGGCCGATTATTATTTGTATAATACCGTTTCCAAAACTCTTACCAAACTTTTTGAGCAAGTACAAGAACCTACATTTTCTCCAGATGGAACTAAAGTAGCATTTGCCAAAGAAAATAATTTATTTGTTTACGATATTACCACTTCAAAAACAACTCAAATTACTACAGATGGCAAAAAAAATGCGGTAATAAATGGAATTACCGATTGGGTTTACGAAGAAGAATTTGCTTTTGTGCGTGCCTTTGAGTGGAGTACAGATAGTAAAAAAATTGGATATATAAAGTTTGACGAAAGTAATGTGCCTGAATTCTCAATGAATATTTTTCAAAAAGAGCTCTATCCAAAGGTAGAAACCTTTAAATATCCAAAGGCAGGCGAAAAAAATTCAGTGGTTTCACTTCATGTTTTTGATGTAAACACAGCACTTACCAAAACTGTAAATCTTTCAAATTACAACGATTTTTATATTGCTCGTATAAAATGGACTAATGATGCCAATATATTTAGCGCACAAGTTCTTAATAGGCATCAAGATAATTTGGATCTTTTGTTTGTAGACGCTACAACAGCGACAGCCAAAGTAGTGCTTAACGAAAAAGATAAAGCCTATGTAGAAGTTACAGACAATTTAACTTTTTTAAAAGATAATAGCTTTATTTGGACTTCCGAAAAAGATGGCTACAATCATATTTATTTATACGACAAAACAGGAAAGTTAAAAAACCAAATAACCAAAGGAGGCTGGGAGGTAACTACTTATTATGGTTTTGATGAAAAGAACAAAATGGTTTACTACCAATCTGTAGAAAGAGGTTCTATACAAAGAGATATTTATAAAATTTCTATTGATGGTAAAAATAAAACGCTACTTTCTAAAGAACTAGGAACACATGAGGCTACTTTAAGTCCTGATTTTGGTTACTTTATAGATAAATTTCAGAATGCCAAAACGGCACCTTCTTTTTTCTTAAAAAGCACTAAAGATGGCTCTCAAATTAAAGCCATATTGGATAACAAAGTACTCGAAAATAAATTAGCAAACTACAATTTACCAGCTAAAGAATTTTTTGAACTTACTACAGAAAAAGGTAATACGTTGAATGCTTGGATTATGAAACCAAAAGACTTTGATACTTCAAAAAAATACCCTGTACTAATGTATCAATACTCTGGTCCAGGTTCTCAACAAGTTGCAAACGATTGGCTAGACGCAAACGATTATTGGTTTATCATGCTTGCCCAACAAGGTTATATTACAGTTTGTGTAGACGGAAGAGGAACAGGGTATAAAGGAGCAGCTTTTAAAAAATGTACACAAAAAGAATTAGGAAAATATGAAGTAGAAGATCAAATAGATGCTGCAAAAGCAATAAGTAACTATCCGTATGTAGATAAATCGAGAATTGGTATTTTTGGTTGGTCGTTTGGCGGTTTTATGGCAAGTAATTGTATTTTAAAAGGAGCCGATGTGTTTAAAACAGCCATAGCAGTAGCCCCTGTAACCAATTGGCGTTTTTATGATAGCATTTATACAGAGCGTTATATGCAAACGCCACAAGAAAATGCTTCGGGTTACGATGATAATTCTCCTATTAATCATGTAAATAAATTAAAAGGAAACTTTTTACTCATTCATGGTACAGCCGATGATAATGTACATGTACAAAATAGTATGCAAATGATAGAAGCTTTGGTACAAGCCAATAAGCAATTTGATTGGGCTATATATCCCGATAAAAACCACGGGATTTATGGTGGCTATACGAGAATCCAACTATTTAATAAAATGACCAATTTTATAAAAGAAAAACTATAATAAATTAAATACAAACTAAAAATAAATTAAAATGAGTGATACAGTAAAAACAGGTCATCCAAAAGGACTTTGGGTATTATTTGGAACCGAAATGTGGGAACGATTCAACTTCTACGGAATGCGAGCAATTTTGACATTGTTTATGGTAAATGCCTTAATGTTGGGAGAGTCAAATGCATCAATTATTTATGGAGGTTTTCTAGCTCTTTGTTATCTAACACCGCTTTTAGGAGGTTTTATTTCTGATAAATATTTGGGAAATAGAAGTTGTATTATGCTTGGTGGAACTTTGATGGCAATTGGTCAGTTTTCATTGTTTTATAGTGCTACCATCTATGATAGTAATCTAGATTTGTCAAAAGGTATCTTTTGGTTAGGTCTTTTTGTTATTATTTTTGGAAATGGTTTCTTTAAACCAAATATTTCTTCTATGGTTGGAAGTTTATATCCACCTCAAGAAAAGACAAAATTAGATTCTGCTTTTACTATTTTTTATATGGGAATTAATATCGGTGCATTATTGAGTCAATATTTTGTACCTCTTTTTGCTGATGTAAAGATAAAAGGAGTTCAAGACCCTACAGTTTTTAAATGGGGATATTTAATGGCAGCTATTGCAATGGTTTTAGGAACATTAGTTTTTTTCTTTTTAAAAGATAAATACGTTGTTTCACCTGAAGGAGCTCCTATTGGAGCAAAACCTAATAAAGATTCTTCAAAAGGTGAAGTTGAAGAACAAGCAAAATTCTCAAGTAAATCAATAGGAATTGCAATAGTTTTATTTTTTGCTTTATTTTTTGCTTTTAGATACTTATTAGTCTCAGAAATTGGATTTAGTAATTTTGAAATTGGAACCTTAGTTAAAGGAATCATTTATCCTATAATTTATGGTGCTGGAATTTCTTTAGCTTTTTTAATTATGAGTTCAGCTGAAAGCAAAATTGAAAGAGAAAGAATTTCTGTAATTTATATCGTTTCTTTTTTCATTATTTTCTTTTGGGCGGCATTTGAACAAGCAGGTTCTTCATTAACTTTTATTGCTTCAAATCAAACAGATAGAACTTTTATTTTTGGATGGGATATGCCTGCTTCAATGGTTCAGATTTTTAATGGGCTTTTTGTAGTAATATTAGCAGTGCCTTTCAGTATCATGTGGGATATGTTAAGAGCAAAACAAAAAGAACCAATTTCACCAATGAAACAAGCTGTGGGACTATCTTTGATTGCATTAAGTTATTTTATTATAGCTCATAATGTTAAAGATTTGGGGAATAGTGGTTTGCTGGCTATAAAATGGTTGGTATTATTATATTTTATACAAACTATGGGTGAACTTTGTTTATCACCAATCGGATTATCTTTGGTTGGTAAATTAGCTCCTAAACGTTTTGCTTCATTGTTATATGGTGTTTTCTTTATTTCAAACGCAGCAGGATATGCATTAGCAGGTTCTCTTGGAGCAATTATTCCTGCTACTGGTGATAAATTTTTAAAAGCAGAAACATTAGGTGTAAATCTTCAAGATGTTTTAGATAAAAAGACAACTTTATCAGTTGAGCAAGTTGCTATGTTTAAGAAAGAACAATTACCAACAGAGTATACTTCATTTGGAGGTTTTGAAATCCATAATTTATATGAATTTTTTATGGTTTTTGTTGTTTTGTGTGGTATAGCAGCTGTTATTTTAGCCTTCCTAACGCCAAAATTGAAAAAAATGATGCACGGAGTAAACTAAATAAAAATTTATATCTTTGAAAACCTTCAGTACTTTCTGAAGGTTTTTTTGATATGAAAAATAATCATCCTAAAGGTTTGTTGTTTTTGTTTTTCACAGAAATGTGGGAACGTTTTGGTTATTATTTAATAATCGGAATTTTTGTATTGTACATGATAGACCCTTCAAGTACTGGAGGTTTGGCGTTTGCAGACCAAAAAGCAGATGATATTTTCGGAACCTATATAGCACTTACTTACCTTACACCTTTTTTAGGTGGTTTTTTAGCCGATAGAGTTTTGGGTTATTTTAAATCAATATATGTAGGAGGAACATTAATGGGTTTGGGTTATATAGGGCTAGGATTTCATAATCTTACTGTGTTTTATATATCTATGGCATTAATAATAATTGGAAATGGATTTTTTAAACCAAGTATATCGACTTTAGTAGGAAATTTGTATTCTTCCGATCAATACAAAAATCAAAAAGATGCAGGTTATAACATCTTCTATATGGGTATTAATATTGGAGCATTTATATGTAATATTATAGCTGCTTTTATGCGTAATCAATATGGTTGGAGTGCTGCTTTTATTACTGCAGGAATAGGCATGTTTTTAGGATTAATTATATTTACACTGGGAAGAAAGCATCTAGAAACCGCCAATGTAATGAAACCTGTACAAGAAGGAGATATATCATTAACGGGTATTTTGGTTAAAGTGTTTTTGCCTGCATTAATTTTTGGTATAATAGGATGGATGATTCCAAACAATATTTTTAAAAGTGATAGTACAGACGCATTTATTTTCGCGTGTATTCCCGTAATATATTTTTATGTACGATTGTATCTAAAAGCGAGCCTAGAAGACAAAAAATCTTTAGGTGCACTATTGGCAATATTTGCAGTAGGAATGCTATTTTGGGCTGTTTTTAAACAAAATGGAACAGCGCTAACTCGTTGGGCAAACTATTACACAGATAGACAAGTAACTGGAGTTGCCGAAAAATCTCTAGAAAAAATTTATTTAGTAGATCAAAAAAGTTTTGAAACACAAGAAGTTCAAAAATACGATAAACAATTCAAAGCAGAGAAAGATGCACAAGGGAATGCCATTAAAGTAGTTGGTAAAGATGTTTATTTTACAAATATTTCGCCTACAAACAGAACACAACTCGAGTCAAACAATAATAAAAAAGTATCTTTAATAAATACAGAATTGTTTCAATCAATAAATCCAGGTTGGATTATATTGCTAACACCTGTAGTAGTGTCTGTTTTTGCTTTTATGAGAAAAAGAGGAAAAGAGCCTACAACACCATCAAAAATTGTTTTAGGATTGTTTATTTCTGCTTTGTCTTGTTTGGTAATGGTTGCCGCAGTATATGCTAGTTCAAATGGAACTGTAAAAGTTTCACCTCTATGGTTGGTTGCAACCTATGGAGTCATCACTATTGGAGAGTTATGTCTTTCTCCTATGGGGCTTTCCATTGTGTCTAAACTAAGTCCTCCAAGACTTACTGCATTGATGATGGGAGGTTTCTTTTTATCTATTTCTATAGGTAACAAACTAAGCGGAGTATTGGCTAGTATGTGGTACAATTATGAAGATAAGGCTAATTTTTATTGGGTAAATTTTGCATTATTACTTTTTGCAACAAGTTTAGGATTACTAATACTTAAAAAATTAAATGCTGTAATGCGTGAAAAAGGATTAAACTAACTATATATGGAAAACCAACTAACTCTAGAACAAATTCAAAATTTTAAAGGAAAATATCCAAAACAACTTTGGTATTTATTTACAATAGAAATGTGGGAGCGCTTTTGCTTTTATGGAATGCGAGGAGTACTCACTATTTTTATGGCAGATCAATTGTTTCTTAAAGAAGATGCCGCCAATTTACAATACGGAGCTATTCAGGCATTTGTATATGCTTTTACTTTTATTGGAGGTATTTTTGCCGATAAAATTTTAGGTTTTAAAAAAGCTTTAGTTTTTGGTGGAATTATTATGATTTTGGGTAATTTACTAATTGCTTTTTCTCCAAAGGATATGTTTTATTTTGGGATAGTATTTTCTATAATTGGAACGGGTTTTTTTAAACCAAACATTTCTTCAATGGTTGGTGAACTTTACACTAGAGATGACAATCGTAGAGATGCAGGGTATAGTCTTTTTTATGCTGGAATTAATATTGGTGGTTTTTTTGGAGGACTATTATGTGTTTGGTTAGGCAAATATGTTTCTTGGCAATTATGCTTTTTGGCAGCAGCCATTGTTATGGTTTTTGGATTAGTTACCTTTTTTATTACAAAAAAATCATTAGGACCAATTGGTGATTCTCCAAAATTTAAAGATGAAAAGCCACAAAGTAATATTAAAGAAATAGCAGTTTATGTAGGAGCACTTCTATCGATGCCCTTGATATATATTATGGTAAAAAACACTAATTATACCGATTATTTTATGTATCTAATAGGTGCTGTGGCTGTTTGTTATTTTATTTATGAAGTTTGGAAACTATCTGATAACAGTGCTCAGAAAAAAATGATTGCTGCATTTACTTTTATATTTTTCTATTTTGTATTTAACTCTATTTACGAGCAAAGCGGAGGCTCACTTTCTCTATTTGCCAAAGACAATCTTACACACAATTTATTAGGATTTAATATGGATCCAAACTTTGTAAACAATAGCTCTAATACATTGTTTGTGGTTTTATTAAGCCCTATTATAGGATTACTTTGGTTAGCCTTAGCCAAAAGAAAAATAGAGCCTAATACTTTAATCAAATTTGGAATAGGTTTTTTATTTCTTTCAGCGTCATTTTATATTTTTTATTACACAAAATTCTTTGCCAATTCTAAAGGTATAACTTCGCTAAACGTTTTTACTTTTGCCTATTTTGTAACTACAATAGGAGAATTATGTTTAGGTCCAATAGGGATGTCTATAATTACTAAACTCTCGCCAAAAAAACTATTTGGCATGATGATGGGATTATGGTTTTTAGCAAGTGCATTTGGACAATGGGCGGCAGGAAAGCTAGGCGCCGAAATATCAAAATCTAATACAGGGACTACATTGTTAACTAAACTGCAATCATATACAGATGGATATTATACCCTAGCTATTTACGCTTTAATAGCAGGTATAATTTTAATTATACTTTCTCCCATAATTAAAAAATTAATGCAGGAAGTAAAATAATTAGTATCTTTCGGCATTATTTTTGAAAAAGATAAAACAAATTAAACAGTAATAAATATTTAAAAAATGAAGAAATTAGTAATACTTTTTTTACTTGTAGCAACAACTACTTTTGTTCAAGCGCAAGATGGATTAAAGTGGGAAAATAATATGAAGACAGCTATTGAGCGTTCTCAAAACGAACAAAAACCTTTATTCTTATTTTTTACCGGAAGCGATTGGTGTGGTTGGTGTATGAAACTTCAAAATGAAGTTTTTAAAACGCCAGAATTTGTAAAATGGGCTAATGAGAAAGTAGTTTTGGTAGAACTAGATTTTCCTAGAAGAACTCAGCTTGCTGCCGAAATTCAAAAGCAAAATATGGAATTGCAACAACTATTTCAAGTACGTGGCTATCCTACTGTTTGGTTTGCTAAGCCTGTTGTAAAAGATGGAAATACAACTTATGAACAATTAGGTTCTAGTGGTTATATGCCTGGAGGGCCTACCACATGGATTGAAAATGCAAATGCTTCTTTAGCCAAATTTGTTCCAGATCCAAAACCTACAAAATCATCAAAGAAAATTAAAAAGAAAGTAAAAAAATAATTACTTATTTTATAGTATAGAATCCCTTTTCGCTCGTATCGTGAAAAGGGATTTTTGCATTATAGCAGCTTTCTTTCCATCGTTTTTTATATTCAAAAAAGTTTGAACCATCGGCAACTACTACTTTCGGTTTTAATTCTTCCAAAACATATTCTAAATTAATTTTTGGAGAATTTATTAGTATTAAAACATCAGGATTTGTGTTTTTTAAATAAGCGTTATTATTTGTTATTATTGTTACTTTGGCGTTTTTATGATAGTAATAGTTTTGTAGAGATAAATACTTTATTGCTTTAATTCCATGTTCTACAGCATAAGTATTTATGATTTTTTCTGCATTTGTATGAGGTATTTTATAGCTCGAATAAACACGTAGAGTGGTTTGCTTGGGGTGTATTAACACGCTATTTTTATAAATATGCAACAACTGCATAGTTTCTCTATTTATATAGGAATATTTTTCGAAAATAGAATTGCACTGCAAAGCAAGTATACTCATTAAAAACATTTTAAAATAAATTATTTTCTTGTTTTCTATCCATACAAAAAAACATACAATCACAAAATAACAAATGAGTAATAGAGAGAAATTAAACGAAATATTCTTGAATATAAAATCTTCAAAAGAGCTTACCCATTGTATAATTGTATTGAAAATACCAATAAGGCAACTCAATAATTCAACTATAGGATTTAAAACCCAACCTATTGAAGCCATAAGTACTACAATAACACCTACAAATAGTAATAGGCTTAATAAAGGTAGTAGTACAACATTAGTCAGTAAAAATAAGCCAGGAAATTGATGAAAATAGTAGAGAGATAATGGTAAAGTGCCAATTTGAGCGGCTAATGAAACAGTTATAATATCAAAAAAATAGACGCCGATTTTGTTTTTTGGAATATATCCATTTTTGAATATAGGTTGCAACCATGCTATAAAAAATAGTGCTAAATAACTCAGTTGAAAACCCACATCAAAGAGCATGAATGGTGAAAATATGAGTATAGCAAATAACGAAGTCAGTAAAGAATAATAAATGTATACACCTCTTTTTAAATACATTGCAAAAAGTAAAAAGCTATACATAGTTGCCGAGCGTAATACCGCAGGAGAAAAATTTGCCAGTAAAGCAAAACCCCATAAAAATACCAACAGAATACAAAGTTTTATTATTTTATTACGCGGAGTATTGCTAATAAATTTTAATAAAAATTGTAAGGCAAGTAACAAAATCCCTATGTGTAACCCCGATACAGATAACATGTGTACAGCACCTGCCATTTGATAACTGTTCATTAACTCTGCATCAATATCTTGTTGCTGACCTAATAGCAAAGCCATAATTAAGGCTAAATCATTCTTGGGTATTTTAGATTCTAAAGTGTTGATTATGTTATTTCTAAAACAACCAGCATAATAAGCAAGAGAAGGTTGGTTTTTTCCAATGTAGTAATTTGAATCAGTATAGACCTGACCATAAATACCTTTATTTTTTAAATAATCGGAGTAGTTAAAACGGCTTGGAACACTATTTGGGTATTTTGTTACCAGTCTTGCATGAGCCAAAATGTGCGTACTAGGAACGAACTCTTTTGAAGATTCAATTTTAGGTACATTGAGTATTACTTTGCCCGAAGTGTTTTGATTGTCTATTCTGATTAAATGAGCTGCATAGCGCGTATATTTTTGTGTTGTTTTAAATTTTTCAATAATTACCATCTCCAAATTGGTTTTGGAATTAGTTGTAGAAAAATGTGTAAAATGCGACTTTTTAAATGTTGGATTTTGCAATTCAATAATTAAGAAAGCCAAAATAAAAGCAATAGAAAAAGTAGTAAACTCAAAAGCAATTTTACGATTAGCGTAGTAAAAATAGGCTAATAATAACAGCAAACAAAAACAGAGTATAGATAAAAAATATACAGAAAAAGAAACGTTTAAAGTATATTGAGTAATAATGCCCAATACATAAAACGCACAAATTTTAGTAAGCGGATAAGAAAGTACTTTTTTCATAAAAAAAGCACTTTTGTTTGTTTAACAATCCCAAAAAGGTATCCATGTAATTGAAAAGAAAAGATCTTTTTTGTGCTGATAATCATAGTATTTGGCTGATATATAGAAAGCCAAATATATAAATTTTATTCGATAATACGATTAACCTGAGCAAAGGTTCTATTGTAATATGCCTCTTTAGTAGAAGAAATAATAACACCTCTTTGAGTAGAAGAATGTATAAATGTAATTTCCTCATCATTAACACCTACTACCATACCAACATGATTGATGTGGTGTTTGCCATTGGTTCTAAAAAAGATTAAATCACCTGGACGTATGTCTTTTAAGTCCAAAATACGACCAATTTGTGCCATTTGTGTAGAAGTACGAGGTAAAAAAATATCAAATTTTTTATAAGTAGCATACATAAGTCCAGAGCAATCAAAACCGCTTGGACTTGTACCTCCAGTATGGTACGGTGATCCTAAATTTTGTTTGGCAAGTTTTACTAAATCTTCGCCCATAGAGCTACAATTTTCTACCTTAATAATTACATCTTGAACATTATCTTCCAAGACAATTTTATCGGTATTTTTTTTCTCTATTACTTCCAAACTTTCATTGTGTTTATCTACTTCTTTTTGTTCTTGAGCTGTGCGTTCAAAAAGAAGTGGAGCTGTTTTAGTTTGTAGTGCCGTTACTTGTTTTGGCAAGCGAGTATCGTAAATATTTTTTTTAATAGCTTCATTTTTTGACGTAATAACGCCAGATTGCTTTGCTTTGCAAGAAAACAATAAAAATCCAAGTATAAGTAGTGCTAAGTATTTTTTCAAAACAATTATTTTTACAAATATAAGTATTCTATTTTTTTTGAATGTTGTCTATAATGAGAGATGCTGTTTTTTCACTCGCACCTTTTCCGCCTAATTTTTTTTCTAAAGCATCATATTTTTTCAATAGATTTTCTCGGTATTCAGTTTGTAATAACTTACCGAGTTCAGTAATTAAATTTTCTGTATTTAATTCATTTTGAATAAGTTCTGTCACTACCAATTCGTCCATAATTAAATTGACCAAAGAAATGTATTTTAGTGTAATGATGCGTTTTGCAATTTCATACGATATTCTATTGCCTTTGTAGCAAACTACTTCTGGAACTTTAAACAAAGCGGTTTCTAGAGTAGCTGTGCCAGAAGTTACCAAAGCAGCTACGGCAACATCCAATATTTTATAGGTTTGATTGTTAATAAGTTTTACATTGGGTTTGTTGGCAATTATAGAATCATAAAATTCTTTTTCTATGCTCGGTGCTCCTGCAATTACAAAATTATAGTCAGGAAAATAATGTACTACACTAAGCATTATAGGTAGTTTTTTGGCAATTTCTTGCTTTCTACTTCCAGGTAATATGGCAATAAAAGGTTTGTTATTTTGATAGTCAAACTCTTCACAAAACTCTTGATACGTGATTTTTTTTCTATTTGAAATGGCATCAATCAATGGGTGCCCAACAAATTCTACTGGAAAATGATGCTTTTTTTCATAAAAATCTTTTTCAAAAGGAAGAATAACATACAATTTGTCAAAATCTCTTTTTATAGCTTTTATGCGGTTTTCTTTCCATGCCCAAATTTGTGGCGATATATAGTAATGGGTTTTAATTTTTTGATTTTTTACCCATTTTGCAATACGCATATTAAAGCCTGGGTAATCAATAAAAATGATAACATCGGGTTGAAAATTTACTATATCTCTTTTGCAAAATTTAATATTGTTAAAAATTGTTTTGAGGTTTAAAACCACTTCGGCAAATCCCATAAAAGCAAGTTCTTTATAATGTTTTACCAGTGTTCCGCCTACATTTTGCATCAAATCGCCTCCCCAAAATCTAATTTCTGCCTCAGCATCTTTCTTGAAAATTTCTTTCATTAAATTTGAACCATGTAAGTCTCCCGATGCTTCTCCAGCTATAATATAGTACTTCATTTTTATAATAATATAGTGGCAATTGCCAAAATAATAATCGACATAATGATGCCTCTTGCCATCATATCTTTTTTCTTATTCATTAAAAATAAAAATAATACAAGGCTAAGTATCGAACCAATAGTAATTACTTTTCCTATTAATTCAAAATGTTGTAAATACCAAAAAGCATTTTTGAGTGGTATTTTTATAAATAATACAGTGTATAATAAACTTCCTAACAAAGAAGTAAATAAACCTAGTAAAACACCAATAAAAAAATCTCTTTTATCCATATATTTTATTTAAAATTCCCAATTGTTTAATTCTTGTATTGCGTGGTAGGCTGTGAGGTCAAATTGTACAGGAACTACAGAAACATAGTTGTGAGCCAAAGCCCATTCATCTGTATCTTCGCCTTTATCCAAATTAACAAAAGCACCCGTAAGCCAATAATAATCTTTACCAAAAGGACTTGTGCGTTTATCAAATTTTTCTTGCCAAAATGCCTTTGCTTGTCTGCAAATTTTAATCCCTTTTATTTCTTTTTCATCAACATTTGGGATATTTACATTTAGCACTGTACCACTAGGTAAACCGTTTTGTAGCACTTGTTGCGCAATGGTTTTTACAAATTTTTTGCATGACTCAAAATTAGCATTCCATGAATAGTCTAACAATGAAAAACCAATAGCAGGTATGCCTTCAATACCCGCTTCTACAGCAGCACTCATCGTACCAGAATAAATAACGTTTATAGATGAGTTTGAACCATGATTGATGCCAGAAACACATAAATCAGGTTTTTTATGCAAAATTTCATTTACAGCCATTTTAACACAGTCTACAGGAGTGCCCGAGCAAGAGTATTGCAAAACTTTATCATTTTCTTTTGAAATTTGGTTCACATACAAAGTATTGTTTATCGTAATAGCATGTCCCATAGCGCTTTGTGGACTATCGGGAGCTACAACAACAACAGTTCCTATTTCTTGCATTACTTCGATAAGTGCTTTGATACCTGGAGCTGAAATTCCATCATCATTAGTAATCAATATTACAGGTTTTTTAGACATGATTTTTAAAATTTGTAACAAAAATACTTATTTTACTACTTATATAAGCGATATCTTACAGAAAAGACTAAGTTGTTGGCTTATAAAATTTTAGGTTTTTATTCTAAAATAGTACTAAAAACATACTCGATATAAGTTTCAATAATTTGGTGCATTTAACAAAAATTTATGCGATGCTCGTTGCTGTTGGCATGATTTTTTGTATAATTTAGTTAAAAAAATAATGAATACAATAATTGCATTTATGAAAAGACATTATAAAATAATTGCCACAGTAGTTGTAATGGCTATTGGTTTGTGGAGTTTTATGCCGAAGAAATTTTCGGGAACAGACCCTGAAAAAGATAAAGTTTTACTTGAAATTCTTTCGTATGTATTGGAAAAAGGGCATTACCAACCTGCAAAAATAGATGATAATTTATCCAAAAAAATATATAAAGATTATCTAGAAGCTTTAGATCCGTCTAAGCGATTCTTTTTACAATCGGATATAGATGAGTTTTCTAAATATGAGACCAAAATCGACGACGATTTAAACAATAGAACATTTACTTTTTTCAATCTTACTTACGATAGATTGTTACAACGTATGCAAGAGAGTAAAACCTATTATCAAGATGTTCTATCAAAACCTATAGATTTTAATGTAAAAGAAGAGTATAATACAAATTTTGAAAAACTTCCTTTTGCTAAGAATGTAAAAGAATTGAAAGAACGTTGGAGAAAACAAACTAAGTTTTCGGTTTTGGGTACTTTGGTAGACAAAGAGAAAATGCAGGAAGATTTATTGAAAAACGCTAGTAAAACTACCCAAGAAAGTCTAGAAGAATACAAAACTAAATTGGGTAAAAGATATACTGAAGAGTTGGGCAAAAAGTACCAACAAGATTTAGAAAAAAGAAAGTCTGAAAAACCAAAATCGTATGAAGAACTGGAAAAAGAGAGTAGAGAAAGCACTTTAAACTCTTACAACGAATATTTCAATTTTGTAAAAGATTTGGATAGAGAAGATTGGTTTTCGGTATATATTAATTCTGTAGTATCACAATTTGACCCTCATACATCTTATTTTCCGCCTACAGCCAAAGAAAAATTTGATGTAGAAATGAGCGGAAAACTTGAAGGTATTGGAGCGAGATTGCAAAAGAAAAATGATATTACCGAGATTTCCGAACTAATATCTGGAGGGCCAGCTTGGAGAGGTAAAGAATTAGAAGCGGGAGATAAAATTTTGAAAGTAGCACAAGGAAATGCAGAGCCTGTAGATGTAGTAGGTATGCGTATTGACGATGTTGTTAAAAAAATTAAAGGACCAAAAGGTACAGAAGTTCGCTTAACAGTAAAGAAAAACGATGGTACTGTACGTGTAATATCTATAATTCGTGATGAGGTAGAAATTGAAGAAACCTATGCAAAATCTACAATTACCGTGAAAGATGGAGTAAAATACGGTATTATAAATCTTCCAAAGTTTTATATAGATTTTGATAATAAAGACAGTCGTGATGCGGCCAAAGATGTGGCACAAGAAGTAGAGCGATTAAAACAAGAAGGAGTAGAAGGTATCGCTATAGATTTGAGAGATAATGGAGGAGGATCTTTAAAAACTGTAATTGATATAGCAGGTTTGTTTATAGATAAAGGACCTGTAGTACAAGTGCGTGGTGCAGATGGTCGTGCCGAAACCATGCCCGATAAAGATGAAAGAATACAATGGAATGGTCCTTTGGTAATAATGATAAATGAATTTTCAGCATCTGCATCAGAAATTTTGGCGGCAGCTATGCAAGACTATAAAAGAGGCGTTATTATAGGAAGCACGCAGTCTTACGGAAAAGGTACAGTTCAAAATATGATTGATTTAAACAACTTTGTAAGAGGTAGTAATTTTGGAGATTTAGGAGCATTAAAAGCTACTACTCAAAAATTTTATAGAATAAATGGAGGTTCTACTCAAAAAGAGGGTGTAAAAAGTGATGTTGTTATGCCCGATAAGTACGAATATTTAAAAATGGGCGAAAAAGATGTGCCTAATGCTTTGGCTTGGGATAAAATTGAACCAGCTAAGTTTACAGTTTGGTCAAATTACCAAGCTCTCGATTTGGCTATTGCAAATAGTAAGTCAAGATTATTAAACAATCAGCAACTTAAATTAATTGATGAAAACGCTAAATTTTTAGACTCAAGAGAAGATATACACTCTATTTCATTAAATGTTAATGATTATAAAGCAGAGCAAAAGAAATTAGAAGAGGCAAATAAAAAATTTAAAGCAATTACCAAATACAATAATGGTTTGTCGTTTATGCCGATTACTTATGATAAAAATCTTATGAGTAAAGATGAAACCTTGAAAGAAAAAAGAGAAGTATGGTTTGACGATTTAACTAAAGATGTATATGTAGAAGAAGCAGTAAATATTTTGAATGATATCTATAAAAACTCATCAAAAACACTAGCTCAGAAAAAAGGATAATGCTAAAATTGCATTGATAAAAAAATAAAGGTCACCTCAAACAGGTAGCCTTTATTTTTTCTTTACCTCTACAGAAACAAATACTATTTAAGAACTGCTATTAATTTGTAATTTATTAGGTTTGTAAAGTCAAGAAAAACACTTATTTGCTTTTATATAGTTTTCTATTTTGATATGAGTAATTAAAAATAAATTAATACTGTAATATACAATTTGCTTGTAATTAGTCAATAATAAAAAAAGGTTTGACTTTATTTTAAGCCAAACCCTTTCTTTATGCAGTTGAAAAATTATGTATATTACAAAAATAGACTAATTGAGTTTCTCAAGTTTTTTCTGAGATTTTGCAATGTCTTCTTCAATTTCTTTAATTTTTAATTGTTGTTTTGTGATATCTACATTTGCTTTTTCAATATCTACAGGAGACATTTTTCCTTTTGCTATACCTTTATCTAATTTTTCTCTTTTTTTATCTAAGTCTTTATGAGCTTTATCCAGTTTTTCTTTGTTTTTTTCTAAATCTTTCTGAGCGTTTTCCAATTTTTTTGCTGCTTTTTCTTTTTCTTTTTCAGCTTTTTCTCTCTGTTTTTCAGCTTTCTCTCTTTCTTTTTCGGCTTTTTGTCTTTCTTTCTCAGCTTTTTCAGCTTCTTTTTTTGCCTTTTCGGCTTCTTTTATAGCATTTTCTTGCTCTTTTGCTGCTTTTAAAGCCTCTTTTTCAGCTATCAATTTGGCTTCAAGAGCAGCTTTTTCAACTTCTAGTTGTTTCGTTTTTACCGAATCTACAACCTGTGTTGCTACTGGATTTTCTTGTGCAAAAAAGTATTGAGAACCCATTAATAATACTGTAGTAATAAGTAATTTGATTTTCATCGTCTTTAATTTTTTTATAGAGTTAATATTTTTTTTTAAAAAAGCGCAAATAAGTTTGCTTAATTTTTAGGTATAAAATTACTAATTATATACATGTAAAACAGATTTTTAATGTCTAATGTTTACTACAAATGGAGTGTGATTGTAAAAGTTACCATTCATTAATTTTATTAGCATCTAGTTTTAAAAAGATAAAAAGTAAAATAGAAAATCCCCAAAGTCCTGAACCTCCATACGAGAAAAAAGGTAGTGGAACTCCAATGGTTGGAAAAACGCCTACAACCATAGCTATGTTTACAAAAAAATGTATAAACAGTATGCCTGCAACCGAATAGCCATATATCCTACTGAATTTTGTTTTTTGCCTTTCTGCGAGATAAATTATTCTTAAAATAAGTCCTACGAATAAACATATTACCACAAATGACCCTACAAATCCCCATTCTTCACCTACAGTAGTAAAAATATAATCGGTGTGTTGCTCGGGTACAAATCCTCCTTTGGTTTGTGTTCCTTCTAAGTAGCCTTTGCCAATCCAACCACCCGAACCTATGGCAATTTCAGATTGGTCGGTATTATATCCTTCTTTTTTTAAATTAACTTCTTTACCTAATAGAATATTAAAACGATCTCGATGATGTTGTTTAAAAACATTATTAAAAACATAATTTACAGAAAAGCTAAAAGCGGTAACTGCAGCTAAAATCATAAGACTTGCTATAATATTTCTTTCGGCATTTCGGGTTCTAAAGTAAATAAATGCAAGAATTACCGTTGCTATAGCAATGACCAAAAATGGATTGTTGTATTTTAAAGTTAGAATAAAAATTGCAATAGCCAAAAAACCAGTAATGATATACCAAGCTGGGAGTCCTTCTCTAAAAAGAACAAAAAAGAAAATACTGTATATTAATGCACTACCTGGGTCTGGTTGAGGTAAAATAAGCAATACAGGAAGCCCTACAATCATTAAGGCTTGTATTTGCCTATTTACGTCTTTTAAATTGACTTGTACATCGCTCAAATATTTTGCAAGAGCGAGTGCTGTTGCTGCTTTTGCAAATTCAGAGGGTTGCAAAGTAAAGTTACCTATGGCATACCAACATCTTTGCCCAGCAATGGTTTTTCCAAATAAAAATAACCCTGCTAATGATACCAACGAAGCTATAAATATTACGGTTGAGAATTTCTCGAAAAATTTGGCTTCCATTGCCAGTACAGATAACACTAACGGAATCGTACATAAAATAAACAATAGTTGTTTACCGTAGGTTTGTGAAAAATCAAAAATAGAGGTATCGCCTTCTATATTAGATAGAGAAGAGGAGTATATATTAAACCACCCCATAATCACTAGTGCTATATAAATAATAACACTAAGCCAGTCTATATAACCAGAAACCCCTTGATTTTTCATTTTATTGAGTTGGATTACTTATAGTATCTATTGTGTTTTCTTTTCTTATGGGTTGTTTAAATTTACCATTTAGAGAATCTGTTTTGCGTTTTTCTCTTGTAATACTATCTCTAATTTTTTTACTAATTACAGAAAGACTATCTTGATGTTTTCTAGGGTATAGTTTTGCATATTGATCTTTCAAACTACCTTCCTTCATTCGTTTTTCAAAATCAAAACGAGTAATTTTCTTATTGAGGTATTTTTCAATCATTAATGTAGCAATAGGACCAGCCCATCTTTTACCCCAATATCCATTTTCTACAAAAACAGCAATCGCAATTTTTGGATTTTCTCTAGGTGCAAAAGCGACAAATATAGAGTGATCTTGAAGCTTTACTCTTTTGCCATTTATTTTTGCAAAATTTTCTGCAGTTCCTGTTTTACCACAAATTTCTATGCCAGCAACTCCTAGTCCTGCAGCTGTACCGCTAGGTTGCTTGTAAACATCGGCCATGCCGCTTATAATCGGGTTAAAGTATCGTGGCTCTATTGTGGTAATATGTTTTTTCCGGAATTTTTCATTAATTGCATCACCTTTAATTTTTTTAATAATGTGAGGCGTATAGTAGTAACCTTTATTGGCAACAGTAGCCATAAAATTGGCAAGCTGAATGGGTGTCATTAATACTTCTCCTTGTCCAATTGCGTTAGATACAATTGTTGTACTTCTCCAGCCGCCGTTTGGATAGACTCTTTTGTATGTTTTTGATGTAGGAATATTGCCTCGTCTTCCGGTAGGTAAATCGTAACCCATAAAGTCTCCAAGACCAAAACTTTTTAAATGAGAAGCCCAAACATCTACTCCTTTTGCAGGATCTTTATATTTGTTTATGGTTCTCATATAAGATTGTGAGAAAAAAGTATTGCACGACTGGTAAATGGCTCTATGTAGTTGTTGAGAACCACCTCCGCAGTGACATTTCATAAACCGACCTCTACCGTAACTAAATCCGTGATGGCATGAAAAACGCGTACTATCTGAAATAACACCTTCTTGTAGCGCTACCAAACCTGTTAAAATTTTAAATGGTGAACCTGGAGGATATTCTGCTAGTAAACCTCTATCGTACATAGGTTTGGCTATTTTGTCTTCATTGATAAGGTTGTAGTTTTTCGAACGTTGTCTACCAACTAATAGCGCTGGATCGTAGCTTGGTGCAGATACCAACGATAATATTTCACCTGTTTTTGGTTCTATAGCAACAATACCGCCCCATTTATTTACCATAAGTTCTTCGCCATATTTTTGTAATTCGGAGTCTATGGTGAGCGTAATGTCTTTTCCTTGCTTGGCAATGGTGTCAAATTTTCCGTCTTTGTAAGGGCCTATTTCTCGATTAAATTTATCTCGAAGTAAATACTTAACTCCTTTTTGTCCTCTTAATACTTCTTCATAACTTTGTTCAATACCCTGCATTCCAATCAAATCACCACTGTTGTAGTAATGATTTTTTTTGATAATATTTTCATTAACTTGTGTGATATAACCAAAGATATTAGCGCCAAAGTCTACTTGATAATCTCGTAAGGCTCTTTTTTGTATATAAAAACCAGGAAATTTTCTAATTTTTTCTTGAAAGGCAGCAAACTCTAATTTGTTCAATTGAGGCAAAAACACAGATGGGAGCATAGGGCTGTAAACTTTTGCCTTGTGCATTCTTTTTAAGAAAAAATCTTTATCAATATCTAGTAGATTACAAAACTCAGTGGTATCTATATTTTTTACATCTCGAGGCACCACCATAATATCGTAAGAGGGTTGATTGGCAATCAGTAACTTACCATTTCTGTCGTATACATATCCTCTTTCTGGGTAATCGTATTTTATTTTAATAGCATTGTTTACTGATTTAACCATGTTTGTGTCATCTATTATCTGTAAATAGAATATACGAACAAGTAATAAAACAGCACTTGCAATAACTAATGTAGGCAATAAAACTTTTCTCATCGTCTACTTGGTTTTATCAGATAAATGATAAGGATACATAAAATTAACGTAAAGATACTACTCACTATTGTTCTTAGTATAATGCCTAGTAGGTATTCTGAAGTGAATATTTCAAGAACAAACATACATAAATGATGTATGAGCACCGATATGGCTATAAATGAAAAACGTTCTGGAGATAAATTATCGTTAATTCTTACAGTTTGGTATTCATAACTTAATCCAAAAGAAAATCGAAATAATGAGGGTCTTATGTAAGCAAGTAATGTACAAGCGACAGTGTGTATTCCTCCAGAATTTAAAAATGTATCCATTATGATGCCTAATAAAAAAGCACTTAATAAAAGAGCATATTTGTTTCCATTTACTGGAAATAGAAGAATAAATAATAGGTATGGGTACGGGTTTATAAAGCGTAAAAAGTCAATGTTATTAAAAATGATAATTTGCACGAAAAGCAACAACACAAATCGTAAAATATTTAATAATGCAGTACTACTCATGTTTTTCTTTTTTAGATTGTTTTTCTAAATTTCGTAGTTCATCTGCATCTTTATTATTTATGACGTATACATGCCCCAAGCTCGTCATGTCGTTAAACAATTTTACTTGTATGGTAAATGATGTGGTTTCATTATCAATATATACTTTATCTACGGTACCAATGTTTATGTTTTCTGGAAAAATAGTGTTTTCACCATAGGTTACAATAGTATCACCTTTTCTTACAGTTGCTAGCCTAGGTAAATCATATAACTGAACATAACCTGTGTTTTTTCCGTTCCATGTAAGAGTGCCAAAATGATTATTCTTTTTTAGTTTGGCTGTAATTTTTGACGAAGTATTTAAAATACTCACTACCGTAGCGTAGTTGCTAGAGGTTTGGTCTATAATGCCTACAATACCTAAACTATTTATTACGCCCATATACGGTTTAACGCCTTGGTTACTGCCCGAATTTATAGTAAGTATATTTTCTTGATTGCTGTAGGAGTTTTTAATTACTTTAGAAATAATCAAGTCGGTTTTTTTAACACCTTTTATGCTGTCGTTCAAGACAATTTTTGCAGTATCTTTTTGATTAAAAAGTAAACTCTTTAATCGTGCATTTTCTTTGGCGAGTTCTTCATTTTGGGTTTGTAAACTAAAATAATCACTCACACGATTCATTTGGCTGTAAACACCACCGCTTACAAAGTTTGCAGAACTTATTACTTTGCTCTTGTGGTATGAGTGTGACTGTATAGTAAGCGTGATTGCTATACCCATAAGCAACAAAAACAGCATACGGTAGCTGTTTTTTATTAAAAATAAAAATATTTGTTGCATGAACTAAAGGGTTGTACTAGTTTAACCTAAATTTTAATCTATTCCAAATTTATTTTATCAATATCCCTTTAAATTTTGGGATATTTTTTAGTGTCATACCCGTTCCCCTTACGACTGCTTTTAATGGGTCTTCGGCTATATATACGGGTAAATCTGTTTTTTGAGAAATTCTTTTGTCCAATCCTCTTAACATTGAACCTCCTCCAGCAAGATAAATACCTGTATTGTATATATCTGCAGCCAGTTCAGGTGGTGTTTGAGATAAGGTTTCCATAATAGCGTCTTCAATACGTTGTATTGATTTGTCTAAGGCTTTGGCAATTTCTCTAAAAGAAACCTCTACTTGCTTTGGTTTTCCTGTAAGTAAATCTCTACCTTGTACAGACATATCGTCTGGCGGAGAATCTAAAGAATCTATAGCGGCTCCTACTTGAATTTTAATTTTCTCAGCAGTTGTATCACCTACAAATAAATTGTGTTGAGTTCTCATGTAATAGATGATGTCATTGGTAAATACATCTCCAGCAATTTTTACCGATTTATCACATACAATACCTCCAAGGGCAATTACTGCAATTTCTGTAGTACCACCACCTATATCTACAATCATGTTTCCTTTTGGTTGCATAATATCAATGCCGATACCAATAGCAGCGGCCATAGGTTCGTGTATTAAATATACTTCTTTACCATTTACACGTTCACACGATTCTTTTACAGCACGCATTTCTACCTCTGTAATCCCAGAAGGAATACATACTACCATTCTTAAAGCAGGGGTAAAAAGTTTCTTTTTTAATGCAGGTATGCTTTTAATAAACATATTTATCATTTGTTCCGAAGCATCAAAATCTGCAATAACACCATCTTTTAACGGGCGTATGGTTTTAATATTTTCATGAGTTTTACCTTGCATTAAATTGGCTTCGGCACCTACAGCAATTATTTTTCCTGTAATTCTATCGCGAGCTACTATAGATGGAGAATCTATAACCACCTTGTCATTGTGTATGATTAGTGTATTTGCGGTTCCAAGGTCTATGGCAATATCCTCGGTCATGAAATCAAAAAATCCCATAGTTGTATAAAGGGTGTTTAGTTTAGTCTAAGTTTTATTCAGCCTACAAAAATAATAAAATAACTATACCAATATAGGTTTTTTTGTGAATTTATTTAAGAAATAAAAAAACTTTGATATTCAATATATAGCACTGAATATCAAAGTTTTAATTTGCGAATTAACTCTTGGTTTTATTTAGTGTTTAAAATGTCTAGTTCCTGTAAAGAACATAGCTATATTGTTGTGGTTACAATACGCAATGCTTAATTCGTCTTTTATAGAACCTCCAGGTTGTATTACTGCTGTAATTCCTGCATTGTGAGCAATTTCTACACAATCAGGAAAAGGAAAAAAAGCATCGCTAGCCATTACCGCATTTTTTAAATTAAACCCAAAAGAATGTGCTTTTTCTATAGCTTGTTTTAAGGCATCTACTCGCGAGGTTTGCCCTGTTCCAGAAGCGATAAGTTGGTTGTTTTTTGCTAAAACAATGGTATTCGACTTGGTGTTTTTACATATTTTTGAAGCAAACAATAAATCGTCAATTTCTGTTTGTGTAGCTGTTTTTTTGGTGACTAATTTTAAGTTTTCTTGCGTGTCAGTTACGCTATTTCTATCTTGTACCAACACACCATTTAGGCAAGTTCTCACTTGTTGTTGAGGTAACTGCACATCATGCAATGTTAAAATAATTCTATTCTTTTTTTCTTTAAGTATTTCAAGGGCTTCGTCTGTAAAAGCAGGAGCAATGACTACTTCGCAAAATAAATGGTTTATTTCTTGAGCCGTTTCTACATCGATTGCATTATTAGCAATCAATATACCACCAAATGCCGAAGTAGGATCGCCAGCAAGCGCATCGAGATAGGCTTGTTTCATCGTGTTTCTGGTGGCTAGACCACACGCATTGTTGTGTTTTAAAATGGCAAACGTAGGTAGATTTTCTTTAAATTCTAAAATCAAATTTACTGCTGCATCAATATCTAATAAGTTGTTGTACGACAATTCTTTACCATGCAATTGTGTAAATATTTTTTCAAAATCTCCAAAGAAAAATCCTTTTTGGTGCGGATTCTCGCCATATCGTAGTGTTTTTCCATTTGAAAAACTTTGCTTAAACACAGTTTCATTTTCATTAAAATAATTAAAAATAGCAGTGTCGTAGTGCGATGATACCTGAAAAGCTTTGGCAGCCAATACTTTTCTTTGTTCTAGCGTAGTGCCACCGTTATTTTCGAGATAGTATTTCAAAAACAAGTCATATTCTGCCACCGAAGGCACAATAACAGTATCTTCAAAGTTTTTTGCCGCTGCACGTAGTAGAGAAATTCCTCCAATATCTATTTTTTCAACAATATCTTGCTCGCTTGCACCAGAAGCAACTGTTTTTTCAAACGGGTATAAATCAACAATAACCAAATCTATTTGCGGAATATTGTGTTGTTGCATTTCTATGCCGTCTTGATGATTGTTTTGACGATTTAATATACCTCCAAAAATTTTAGGATGTAATGTTTTTACTCTTCCGCCCAATATTTCAGGAAAATCAGTAATATGTTCTACTGCAACTACAGGAATTCCTAAGTTTTTAATAAAAGTTTCAGTGCCACCTGTAGAATAAATAGTTACGCCATTAGCGTGAAGAGCTTTTACAATTGGCTCAAGCCCATCTTTATAAAATACAGATACTAAAGCCGAATGAATGCTTTTTAAAGTTGTCATAAATGTTGTGTTGTTGTTTGTGGCGCAAAAATAGTTTTTTTACAAAATTAAATAGACTGTTTTTATATTTTTTATAAACAAAAACGCTAGTGCTTGTTTGTAATCTATATTCCTGCTTTCGCCCATAGTCTCCGCTACGCTACGAGCTATTTGGCTCTATCAGGGTTAGATAAAAAACTACCGCATTTTTGTAACATTTTGTTCACAATAGCTACCAATAGAGAACTTGTATATAGCTTATGATAGTTTACATCCGTTTATTAAAAGAAAGTTTTGGCTTTGCAATGAATGCCTTACGCAATAATAAATTGCGCACATTTTTGTCGCTTTTAGGAGTAACTATTGGTATATTTTCAATTATTGCAGTGCTTGCAGCTGTAGATTCACTCGATCGTAAAATAAAAAAAGACTTAAGTAGCCTAGATAGCAAAACCATTTTTATCTTCAAATACCCATTTGGCCCATCAAATGTTCCTCGATGGAAAATAGAACAATTTCCAGAAATGAATTATGAAGAATATCTTTATTTAAAAAACAATTGTACCAAAACAGGTACTCTAAGCTATCAATATTTTACGAACAATCAAAATATTAAAAACGAGAGTGTTACAGCAAGTTCGGTAAGCATTAGACCATGTACTTTTGAATACGCTGATATTGATTTACTTGAATTAGGTGAAGGTAGGTTTTTTAACGAAAGCGAATCAAATACAGGTAGAAATTGTATTGTTTTGGGTTACGACATTGCCGATGCTTTGTTTTCTGGTAGTAATGCAATGAATAAAGAAGTTCGTTTATACGGACAAAGATTTACAGTAATAGGAGTGTTAAAAAAAGTAGGCGAGCGTATGGTGAGTATTGGCCCAAATCCCGATAATTCGGCCTATATTCCTCTTAATAAAGTTCGAGCCATGTATGGAGATAGTAATGATGCTTTTACACCAATTATCGTAGCAAAACCCATTGTTGGCGCAACTCTAGAAGACGCTCAAGACGAGATAACACAAAAACTCCGACTCAAGCGAGGGTTAAAATCGAGTGACGACAACAATTTTTTTGTTAATTTACTTAAAGGAGCCGCAGACCAAATAGAATCTATTATTTCTAGCTTAAACCTTATGGGGTGGATTATTGCCTTGTTTTCGTTACTTGTAGGCGGTTTTGGTATTGCCAATATTATGTTTGTTTCTGTAAAAGAGCGTACAAATCAAATAGGAATTCAAAAATCATTAGGAGCCAAAAGAAAATTTATTTTATTTCAGTTTTTGTTTGAAGCTGTTATACTATGTTTGTTTGGAGGTTTGGTAGGAATATTTTTGGTTTGGATTATTGCCGTAATACTTTCGGCAGCATTAGATTTTGAGTTTGTACTTAGTTTTGGCAAAATATTGTTAGGTTCTGGTTTAGCCATATTTATTGGTTTGTTGGCGGGTATTATTCCAGCCTATTCAGCCGCCAAACTCGACCCAGTAGAAGCTATTCGAAGTGGCATGTAATACTTTACAAAAAAACAGATGTTTTATTTTGTGTTCATTTTAATCAAATTTGAAATTTAAAAATAATATCTTGCATTTTATTTTATAAATATAATTATGACAAGGGCATTATTTTTTATTGTTATTTTGTTTTTTTTCTCAAAAAATTACTCCCAAAATAAAGAAGTAGACTTTTCGTTTAAAACTAAATTACCAGATACCTCAAGTGTAAAAATAGTATTTAAATCTATCAATGGTTTAAAAACATTTCAAAGTAAATTGCCTTATCCTATAGTATTTATACATGGTCTTAATTCTAGTTCCGAAACATGGAATGTTACTACAAATTATTTTGACACTCAATATATGTTCACATTTGGTGGTAGATTTGATTTTTGCTTAAATGCAGATGGTAATAATACGACTACCAACAAGAACTTTTATCCCGTTTCAAATGCAGATATTATAGCATTTGAAAGTTCTGTTCAAAATGGAGATTATTATTACATAAATTTTAACGTAAACCCTAGTGGAACTTTGGGTACTACAGTTTTAAGTAATCAATCGGCTATTGCTAAGCAAGGAGCTGCTATTAAAGTAGCGATACAACGCATAATGGAAATAACGGGTAAAAATAAAGTTGTTTTAGTAGGGCATAGTATGGGAGGCTTAGCTTCTAGAGAGTATATTCAAAATTCCTACAATTGGCAAACAGATAATTACCACCATGTAGCAAAATTACTTTGCGTAGGTACCCCAAATGGAGGTAGTAATGCAAGTGATAGTTCTTTGGCATATTTTACAGGAACTGATTTACAATCGGAAGCTATAAGAGACTTAAAATCTACATATTATTATAGTGGAGAGCCAGGTAGATTTTTATTTGGAGGAATAGAAGTCCAAAATAATACCAATATGAATGACAATTCTTATACCCCTCATTTTTATAATGTTGATATTAATTGTAATGGAATATTAGGTGAAACTATTGTTGGTTTAAATCAAAAACCTATCGACAATTTTATAGATTATTCGTGTGTAATAGGTAGAATTACAAACTTTTCAGGTACTAATATCACTACAGATGGAATTGTAGCAGAACCTTCATCAAATCTTAATTATTATTATCCGTTATTAACTTATCCTGCAAAATTGTTTTATTACAATTCTGGCTATGATTTAATTGAAAACCATACAGAGCTTACTAGCTATTATTATCAAATTATGCAGGGGTTAGATGAACCTAATGTAAAAGAGTTAGCTTATACTGTTGATACTAATAAATTATATTTTGGATTTACAACCGTTCAAAATCTAGTAGCGGCAGATAACGATTTTTATAAGTTTTCAATTACTAATTCTGTAAATGCTAATGTGTCAATTACTAATATAACAACATCAACAATGAGTGCTTCTATACTAGACGAATCGGGAGCTTTAATTGGTACAGTACAGAACAGTATAGGAGGTAGCCTAAATTTTTCAAGAGCACTTTTAGCAGGTAATTATTTTTTAAAGATTACTAGTGAAAATCCAACGAATACAAACTATCAAACACCTTATCAATTTACTATTTCAAGTACTTTAAATACAGATTTTGAAAATATAGAGCCTATCGTATTTTATCCAAACCCTGTAAAAGATATACTTTATTTTGATAATATTAATTTCACTTCTGCCACAATTTTTAATCATTTAGGGCAAATTATTTTAGATAAAATTCTTGATAAAGATTTAAATAATAGTTTGAATTTAAGTGAATTAGAGTTGGGTAACTATATACTGGTTTTAAAAAATGCTTCACAAGAAAGAAAAATAATAAAATTTGTTAAAGAATAGGTACAAAAAAACTGTCTAAAAGTTTTTTAAATACTTATAGACAGCAATTATTTTTTAAGTAAAAAGTAAAATTATCTAATTTCTTGATTTAATATCAAATCTAGATATAAATTTATTTTATCTTTTAGTTCTTTTCTTGGAGTAATAAAGTCCAAAAACCCGTGTTCTAACACAAACTCTGCTGTTTGAAACCCTTCTGGCAAATCTTTTCCTGTGGTATCACGCACTACACGAGGGCCTGCAAAACCTATTAAAGCACCAGGTTCAGAAATATTAATATCTCCTAACATGGCGTATGAAGCTGTTGTACCTCCAGTTGTAGGGTCTGTACACAAAGAAATATAAGGTATTTTGGCTTCGGCAAGTTGGGCTAATTTTGCAGAGGTTTTTGCCAACTGCATAAGCGAATAAGCAGCCTCCATCATACGAGCGCCTCCCGATTTGGAAATCATTACAAATGGTGTTTTGTGTTTAATAGAATAATCTATACCACGTGCAATTTTCTCGCCTACTACAGCCCCCATAGAACCTCCAATAAAAGCAAAATCCATACAACATACAACCAAATCTTTTCCTTTTGATTTGCCCACAGCTGTGCGTACAGCATCGTTGAGTTTGGTTTTGCTCATTACATCTTTTAACCTGTCAGAATACTTTTTGGTATCTACAAAGTTTAAAGGATCTTTGGAAGTCATTTTGGCATCAAGCTCTTTAAACTCATTGTTGTCAAACAATATTTCAAAATACTCTTTACTACCTATACGAACATGAAAATCATCTTCTGGACTTACCCATAAGTTTTTTGCTAATTCTTCGGTATCAATAATTTTTCCAGTTGGCGATTTATACCATAGTCCTTTAGGAACATCTTTTTTTTCACCTGTTGGGGTTTGAATCCCTTTTTCTTTTCTTTTAAACCAAGCCATACGTTTTAGTTTGAGGTTAAAAAAAGTTTCAAGTTAGAGTTTAACTTGAAACCTTAAACTTGAAACAAATTTATAATGTATTTATATTATTTAAGTCGGCAAAAGCCTGTTCTAATCGTTTGTTAAAGGTAATTTCTCCTTCTCTCACCCATTTTCTTGGATCGTAATGTTTTTTGTTTGGCGCATCAGTACCTTCTGGGTTACCTATTTGGGTTTTTAGATACTCTATTTTTGAAGTCATATAATCACGAATACCTTCGGTAAAAGCAAATTGTAAATCGGTATCGATGTTCATTTTAACTACACCATAAGAGATAGCTTCTCTAATTTCTTCTAAGGTAGAGCCGCTACCGCCATGAAATACAAAGTCTACAGGATTGCTTTGTGTTTGTAATTTATTTTGAATGTATTCTTGAGAATTTTTAAGAATGATCGGCATCAACTTTACATTTCCAGGTTTGTAAACACCATGTACGTTTCCAAAAGACGCTGCTATAGTAAATCGAGGGCTTATTTTCATCAATTCTTCATAAGCGTAGCAAACTTCTTCGGGTTGTGTGTATAGTTTCGAGCTATCTACGTCAGAGTTGTCTACACCATCTTCTTCTCCTCCTGTAATTCCTAGTTCAATTTCTAGAGTCATACCCATTTTGCTCATTCTTGCCAAATAAGTTTTGCATATTTCGATGTTTTCATGCAAAGGTTCTTCCGACAAATCTATCATGTGTGAAGAATAAAGTGGTTTACCTGTTTCGGCAAAATGTTTTTCAGAAGCATCTAATAAACCGTCTATCCAAGGAAGTAATTTTTTGGCACAATGGTCTGTGTGTAATATTACAGTTGCTCCATAAGCTTCTGCTAATGTGTGTATGTGCTTTGCTCCTGCAATGGCACCAAGTATGGCCGATTTTTCTCCTTCATTGCTCAAGCCTTTTCCGGCATTAAATTGTGCTCCACCATTTGAAAATTGAATAATAACAGGTGCATTAAGTTTTGCAGCCGTTTCTAAAACTCCATTTATAGTGCTAGAACCTACTACATTTACTGCGGGTAGTGCAAATCCTTTTTCTTTAGCGTAATTAAAAATATGTTGTACATCGTCGCCTGTTGCAACTCCGGGTTTAATGTTATGTGCCATTGTTTTTAGTTTTAATAATTTACAAAAATACTAATTTTAAAAATTAGAACGGATAATTAATACCAATATTTATAACCGACTCGTTTAGATTAATTTGTTTAAACCAACGGTGATTTACTTCTAGGGCAGGGTTGTAGGTTTTAAAACCCAAATCGGCACGCACTACAAATAAGCCTTGATCGTAACGAAGTCCAAAACCTGTACCTAAGGCAAATTCGTCTAACGAATTAATTCCTTTGAATAAAAATGATTTTTCGGTAGTGGCATCCAAAAAATTCCAAATGTTACCAGCATCGGCAAAAATAGCTCCATTAAATTTACCAAACATTGGAAAACGAAGTTCGGCATTTAGAGCAATTTTCATATTAGCTTCATTAAAATCAAAAATACTACCGCTACTGCCAGGGCCTAAACTATAAGGTTGCCATGCTCTATTATCGTTTGAACCTCCAGAAAAGTAACTTCTAGAAAAAGGAACAGTTTTCGAATTTCCGTAGGGTATTGCCATTCCAGCAAACATTCGTGTTGCGAGTACATTTTTGCCAAATAAATCCCAATGTTTTATAAACTCAAATTCTCCTTTTACATATTGTGAATATTGTACTTCAAAAAAAGTACCCGCTCCTTCTTGTGTTTTTAATTGTTTAGACATTCTAGCTATTAGCGCCAAGAAATTTCCTGCAGATTCTACTTTAAATTTGTATGAATGAAAATTTTTATCGCCTGTGTTTTCTTGGGTAGTTCTATTGTATGAAAATGTAGAAGCAAATATTAAATTATCTTCTGTAAGCCTGTTGTAACGTTCCAATATGCTCAAAACAGTTTTGTAATCTTCTAGAGAAATAAACGGATTACCTAGGTTATTAGGTTGTACTAAGGCATCGTATATAAATCCACCAACACCATCTTCTATTATTAACTCGGGCAAATTTGTATCTGGATTTGTATAAAAATAATTGGTATTAGCATTGTAGGCCAAAGCAAGATTGTTCAAAGTAGTGTAAGACGATTTGTAGATGTTGAAATAATTGCCAATATTCAAATTTTTTACAAATTGAATATTAAATAAATCGAATTTTGCCGTAGTTTTTGAACTTGGTTTCCAATTGTAACTAAAACTACTTGTAAGATTTTGTTTGTCAAGACCAATATTGGTTTGTTTGGCAAAACCTACACTTAAAGTAGTAGAAGGAATCATGCTTTTTGGAATTATTTTGTTTGTTTTTATTGGAAAAAATATTCTCGGAAAATTCAATTTAGCATCGATACCAATTTCCGAAATATTAAAAAAGCGATTGTCTGGATTTGCCAATTGTTTGGACGTTGCAATAGTACCTCTCAAGCCTATTTCAAAAGTCTCGGTTCCATTAAAAACATTTCGAATACTCACCGAACTATTACCCGATATACCAAAGTCTTGTATGTTGGAATGTGTGAAATCGGCAGAGGTATTCAAAGTGTATTTTTTTCGAGGTACTAAATAAATTTCTGAAATAAGTCCGTTACTATCTTTTGGATCGGGTTTGTAAATTATGGTTGGGTAGTTAAACACACGTAGGTTACTAAGGTATCTTGATGTGAGTGATGTATTTTCGTCCGAAAACATACTTCCTTTGGTAATAAAAATAGCATCGGTAATAGATTTTGGGCGGTATTTTAATTTTTTTTGACTGTACAAATAAAAATCACTATACTGTGTACTGTCTTTTATAATAAAGTTTTCAGTTTTGTTGTTGCTATGATCTGTATAAATGTTTACTCGGTTTATTTTATAGAGTTTAAAAGGAGCTTGTTTTAATGTGTCGTTTTCGTAATAATTAAAATTCTTAATCAGCGTGCCTACACTGGTTTTATATTTTTTTCCAATGGTATCTATATCATAAGTAATATAATTTGATTGAAATAGATAGGCTCCGTTGTTTCTAAAATGGCTTGTAATACGTGTACGCTCGTAGTTTAAATCTTCTGTGCTATATTGTTTGTTAGTTTTTAATACGGTTTGTTTTAATCCTTTTTGATACAAAGAATCTAAAACGGGACTGTCAATTTTGGAATACAAAGAATCTACACTGTACGGATTGCCAAGTTCTATATAATATTTCAAAAAAGCTTGCTTTGCCTTGGAAGTATCTACAACAAAATGATTTTTTACATCAAAATACCCTTTGTTAAAATAAAATGACTCTAATCTTTTTAAAGATTTTTTGGTGCTGGTACTATCGAGTATAACTGGAGGTTCTCCAATACCTCGTAAAAAATTTCCCATACCCGAAACAACAAATGATTTTCCTAATCTATTTACTTGCTTATCAGATAAAAAACTCGTTAAAAACTGATGTGTTTTTGGGTTTTTTGTAAGCCAAGCTTCATACAAAGAGTCTTTTTTTGGAGTTGCCAAATTATACAAATTCAGCCTTAACTTGTAGCCCAAAATAGAACTATTTCTTTTTTGGTACAATTGATAATAAGCCTCTTCATCTTTCGATATTTTATTGTTTACCAAAATATCAGATTCAGAAAGAAGTCTCTTTCCATTTGGAACCCTTTTCGTAATATTACAGCTTACAATAAGCAAGGTTACAAGATATAATGCTATTTTTGTAATTCTATTTTTCAAAAACGACAATTTTTTTCAAAAATACATATTTTATGCTTAGTAAAAACCAAATTAAGCTCATAACCTCATTGCAACACAAAAAATATAGACTACAGCACCAGCTTTTTATTGCCGAAGGAATAAAAGTAATAGATGAGTTACTCGATGCAGAATATGTTTTACACCAACTATTTGTAACCAATAGTAGTTTGTTTACGCAAGTTTCGAGTATTAAAAAGCATCTAGTTTCTGATACAGAAATGCAAAAGATAAGTTGTTTAGCCACTCCTAGTAGTTGTTTGGCTGTTTTTGAAATTCCTGCCGAGAAACCCATGCAAACAAACGGATTGGTACTCGCTTTGGATAATGTGCGAGACCCAGGTAACTTTGGTACTATAATAAGACTTTGTGATTGGTATGGAGTTTCTCAAATAGTATGCAGCAAAGAAACCGTAGATTTGTATAACCCAAAGGTCGTTATGGCAACAATGGGTTCTATAGCTAGAGTACAAGTAAGTTATATTGATTTGGAAAACTATTTACAAAACACCAATTTGCCTATTTATGGCACGTTTATGGACGGTATAAATGTGTATCAACAGCAATTACCTGTACAAGGTATTCTTGTTATGGGCAATGAGGCCAATGGTATTTCAAAAAACATAGAGCGTTTGGTTACTCATAAAATTGCTATTCCTAGGTTTGGAACACACCAAAAAACAGAAAGTTTAAATGTGGCTTCTGCAACGGCTATTTTTTTAAGCGAATTTAAACGGAATTGTTAATGAAAAGCAAAATTTATTAAAATTGCTCGCGTTTTCATAGATTCTATATTACTTGTCCAAGGGCTGTTTGGATCGTTGTCTCTTATCAACTCGTCTTTAAAACCAAATACTCCACGTATAGACGGCGAAAAAACAAAGTACTCGGTATAAATATCGATACCAAAGCCTAGTTCGTAATTTTGTGTCCAAGGTTGTACTCTAAAACGGTTTTGAACATTATCATCTTTGGTTTTAGAATTGCTACTAAGGTTTAAAGTAGTAGACAATCCGCCAAGTAAAAACGGGCGTACATTTCCTGTGCGTAATGCAGAATATTTTAATAATAAAGGAAAATGAATATAGGTTGCCTTTACTTGTCTGAGGTAATCTTTTTCGCGTGTTAAATTTGGAAAAGTCAAATCGCGTTGAGCATAATAAAGTCCTGGTTCAAAGCGTAAATCTACATATTCTTGAAGTCTTAAATTACCAATTAAACCTACATTAAAACCTGTTGTGCTTTTAACCAAAATATCTGTAGGTTGGTTTTTTTTGTAGTCAATTTTAAAATCGTAGTTGTTAAATCCTAAAAAAAATCCCCAAAATACTCTTTGTTTATTCCAGTTTTCTAGATTTATAATGGGGTCTTTGCTAAATAACCCTTTGGTTTGAGACACAGCAGATATGCTGTATAAACCAATGAGTATTAGGATGAAGCATTTTTTCATGATGATTATTTTTTTGATGCCGAATAAATAGTAGCTACACCAAACGTTTGGGGTTGATGCACTACATTTATAAACCCAACTTTTCGCAAAATATTGTTTAACTTTTCTCCAAATGGAAAATTATTGGCAGATTCCGATAAATATCCGTAGGCAACTTGGTCTTTGGAAAATAATTTTCCTATGGTTGGCAGTATATATTTTGTGTAAATTCCATAACCTTGTTTGTACGGAAATTGGGTAGGTACCGAAGTTTCTAAAATTACAAAAATACCATTGGGTTTGAGTACACGTAATATTTCTGCAAGACCTTTTTCTAAAGTTTCAAAGTTTCTTATTCCAAAAGATACTGTAATGGCATCAAAATAATTGTCGGGGTAGGGTATGTTTTCGCTATCGCCGAGTACCATTTCTATTTTATGTTCTAATTTTTTTTCGGCTACTTTTTTCTTGCCTACTTCGAGCATTCCAGCAGAGATGTCTAATCCAATAATTTTTTTGGCTGAGGTTTGTGCCATCAACAATACTAAGTCTCCAGTTCCTGTAGCTATATCTAGTACGGTTTCGGGGTTTTGAGAAGCCACCATTTGAAGTACTTTTTTACGCCACTTTACATCTATTCCAAACGAAATTACGCGATTGAGTCCATCGTAGTTTTCAGAAATAGTATCGAACATTTGCGTTACTTGTTCTTTTTTTCCGAGTGTAGAATTTTTATAAGGCGTAATGTTTTGAGACATAAGGTAAAATTTTGGGCAAAAGTACAAATTTATTTTCTTTTTCTCGTTTTATGGTTGGCAATCTAGCCCTGACAGAACGGCTAGCGCTGTAGCGAAGCGAAAGCCTAATAGTGATGGCAGGAATAGGGTATAGCAATTGCACTACCGATTCGCTTCTAGAAAAAAAACTATTTTTTTATATAGGTTTGAAAAGTAAAACTATAGGCGTGTTTTTCGTCGCTAGGGTGGTAATGTTCTTGAATAAGTTGCCATTTGTTAGGGTCTATTTCTGGGAAAAAAGTATCGGCTTCAAAATGGTGATGTACTCGTGTGAGTTCTATTTTGTTGGCAATGTTTATTGCTTGTTGGTATATTTGACCGCCACCAATGATGTAAATATCTTGGTCTTTTGGGCATTTTTGTATGGCTTCGTGTAATGAGTTTACAGTAATACAGCCTTCGGGCGCTTGGTATTGCGAACGACTAATGATGATGTGGGTGCGGTTTGGTAAGGGTTTTGGAAAAGTTTCGAAGGTTTTGCGGCCCATAATGATATAGTGGCCCGAGGTAAGGTTTTTAAAGTGCTTAAAATCGTTGGGTAAATGCCATAGTAGTTGGTTGTTTTTACCTAAAGCATTGTTTTGGGCAGTAGCAGCAATTAGTATAATCATTTTTTTTGGTTTTCTAGTTCGTTTTTAAGCTGTTCTAGTTTTTTTTGTTGCATTGCCATAAGTCTATCTATTTGTTCTCGTTCCCATTTTTTATTCATAAAACTGTCTATTATAAATACTTGAATAAAATGAATTATTACTAAAAACAGCCATATAAGTGTAGCCCATAAGTGCCAATGGTATTCTTTGCCTATACCAACCCATTTGTTGAGAATGAAAAGGAAAACAGAGGTCGTGAAGAATACAAAAAAATGAAAATAAAATCGTTTTTTTTGAGCAATTCGTTTTCGTGCGTATTCATATATTTCGTGTTGTTCTGCATTCATAATGGATTGATTTTAAACTATTAAATTAAAAAAAATGAGTTATACAGACACAATTCCTTTGATGTGTGGGTGAGGGTCGTAACCTTCTAAGGTAAAGTCTTCAAAAGTAAAATCGAAAATATTCTTTACTTTTGGGTTTAATATCATTTTTGGTAAAGGTTTTGGTTCTCTAGAAAGTTGTAGTTCTACTTGTTCAAAATGATTGTTGTAAATATGTGCGTCGCCAAAAGTGTGTATAAACTCTCCCGCTTCTAAATTACAAACTTGCGCTATCATCATAGTAAGTAGGGCATAAGAAGCAATGTTAAAAGGAACGCCCAAAAATATATCGGCACTGCGCTGGTATAGCTGGCAAGAGAGTTTACCATGTGCTACATAAAACTGAAAAAAAGCATGGCATGGTGGTAATGCAGCTTTACCTTGTGCTACATTTTTGGCAAATGATTGAGAAGTATTAGGTAAAACCGAAGGGTTCCAAGCCGAAATGAGCATTCTGCGGCTGTTTGGATTGGTTTTTAAGGTTTCTATAAGCTCTGTAATTTGGTCTATTTCTTCACTATTCCAATTGCGCCATTGATGTCCATATACGGGGCCTAAATCTCCATTTGGGTCTGCCCATTCGTCCCAAATTTTAACGCCATTTTTGTTGAGATATGCTATATTGGTATCACCTTTTAAAAACCATAATAACTCATATATTATTGATTTTAAATGAAGTTTTTTGGTTGTAACCATAGGAAAACCTTCGCTTAAATCAAATCGCATTTGGTACCCGAATACGCTTTTAGTACCAGTGCCGGTGCGATCTCCTTTTTGAACACCGTGTTCTAAAACGTGTTTTATTAAGTCGTGGTATTGTTTCATGGTTAAGATTCTTTTTTTGAAATCTCATCTCTTATTTTTGCTGCTTTTTCATAGTCTTCTTCTTGTACAGCAGCGTCCAAAAGAGTGTAAAGCTCGGTAATTGTTAGTCCGCTTAATTCAGAAGTTTTTTCTGGTTGGTAGCTTACCACGTCTTCTAGATTGTTTATTGGGCTATCGGTGTCTTCATTTTCTGCAGGGTTATTGCTCAAATATATTCCTGCTTTGTCTAGTATGTTTCTATATGTAAATATAGGCGAATCGAAACGCAGTGCTAGTGCTATAGCATCGGAAGTTCGGGCGTCTATAATTTCTTCTATTTTGTCGCGTTCGCAAATGATGCTCGAATAAAAAACACCATCTACAAGTTTGTGTATAATAACTTGTTTTACTACAATATCAAATCGGTCGGCAAAGGTTTTAAATAAATCGTGTGTGAGTGGTCTAGGTGGTTTTATTTCTTTTTCTAAGGCTATGGCTATAGATTGTGCTTCAAACGCACCAATTACGATCGGAAGTTTTTTTTCGCCGTCTACTTCATTGAGTATTAGGGCGTATGCTCCGTTTTGTGTTTGGCTGTAAGAAATTCCTTTTATGGTAAGTTTTACTAAACTCATTATGCTTTATAGTTTTTAAATACGATTACAAATAGTCTAAAAGTATATTTTTTAGCCCTGATGGAAGCGGCATCCTTTTTGTTTTTGTGGTTTGTATAATCTATATTTCAAAAACAAAAAGATAAAGCGTACAGCAGGAATATGGTTTGCAAGGTAGCAAAAAAGTTTTGCTTCTTAAAAAAAACAAATGCTCTAAATAAAATAGACTGCTGCAAATAATGCAACAGCCTACTTTCGGGTTGAGTTAGTTATATTTTAGTGATTTTGTGCTTTGAAAGCTTTTAATTTTTCGGTAAGTTGAGGTACTACTTCGAGCGCATCGCCTACAATGCCATAATCAGCAACTTTAAAAAATGGAGCTTCTGGGTCGGTATTGATTACTACTTTTACTTTTGATGAGTTAATACCTGCAATGTGTTGTATGGCTCCAGATATGCCTACGGCAATGTATAGGTTGGATGCTACGGGTTTACCTGTTTGCCCTACGTGTTCGCTATGAGGTCTCCAACCAATATCTGATACGGGTTTTGAACAAGCTGTAGCGGCGCCTAGTGTATTGGCTAAATCTTCTATTATGTGCCAGTTTTCTGGGCCTTTCATACCACGACCGCCAGATACTACAATGTCGGCATCGGCTATGGTTACTTTGCCTGTAGCTTTTTCAACAGCTTCTGTTTTTACTGCAAAATCTTCTTGGTTTAGGTTTGGCGTAAAGTCTTCTTCGGTTAGCGAAGTGTTGTTTTCAACAATTCCAAAAGAGTTTTTGGAAATTGAAAGAACTTTTACTTCGGTATTTATTTCTGTAATGTTGAAAGCTTTGTTTGAAAAAGCGGTTCTTTTTACTTGAAATGGATTTATAGCTAATGGTAAACTCACTACGTTTGAAGCATATCCTGCTTGTAAAGCTACGCTTACTAATGGCGCTAGATACAAGCTATCGGTAGTAGAAGAAAGTAAAATTACTTGGCTATTTTCTTTTTGTGCTACTTGTTTTATTGCATCGGCGTATGCTTTTGCGTTAAAATCGTTTAAGCTTGGATTGATTATTTTAACTACTTTATCTGTTCCGTATTTTGATAATTCGGCATTGTTGTTGCAGTTTATGGTTACTGCAGTTACAGTTGTACCTAGTGTTTCGGCAACTTTTTTTGCATAAGAAGAAAGTTCAAAAGCTACTTTTTTTAGTTTTCCTTCTGCCGATTCTGCATATAATAATATAGACATCTTGATTGCGTTTTTAAGAGTTTTAATTAAATAACTTTTGCTTCGTTGTGTAGTAAACTAATAAGCTCGTCCAAATTGTCAGCACTTATCATTTTTACAGCCGATTTTGGTGCGGGTTTTTCAAACTTTACAGCTTGTGTGGTTTGTGTAGCATCTACTGGTTCTACTACAGATAAAGGTTTTGTTCGAGCTGTCATGATACCTCGCATATTAGGTATACGCAAGTCTTTTTCTTCTACAATTCCTTTTTGCCCACCTATTACCAACGGAAGTGCTGTTGCAACAATTTCTTTACCACCGTCTATATCTCGAGCTACTTTGGTTTGGTCTCCTTCTACTTTAATATCAGTAACTGCGTTTACAAAATTATAGTTAAGTAAAGCGGCTAGCATACCAGGTACCATTCCTCCGTTGTAGTCAAGCGATTCTTTGCCACAAATAACAAGGTCGTAGTTGCCATTTTTAACCACTTCTGCCAATTGTTTAGCTACAAAAAAGCCATCTGTAGGGTTTGCATTTACTCTTATAGCATCGTCTGCACCAATTGCAAGTGCTTTTCTTAAAGTTGGTTCGGTGTCTACACCACCCACATTTACTACAGTAATTTTAGCTCCTTGTTGTTCTTGGAACCAAATAGCACGAGTAAGACCAAATTCATCATTAGGATTTATTACATATTGGACGCCATTGGTATCAAACTCAGAATCACCATTTACAAAATTTATTTTTGAAGTGGTATCTGGCACATGGCTTATGCATACAAGTATTTTCATATTATTTTGTGTAATAAGTTTCTGAGGGTAAAAATATAAAATATATTTCTAATTTTTATATGCACGCATAATATTTTTTCAAATTTCAATCGTTTTCGTAGAAAATCAATACTTCTACTATTTTTAAATGGGTTTAATATGTATTTTTCTCATATTAAATTTTTATTTTTGCATTTCGTAATATAGATATAGAATAAGATAATATATATGAGAACAATACAATTTAGAGAAGCCGTTTGTGAAGCAATGAGCGAAGAAATGCGTAGAGATGAAGCTGTTTATCTTATGGGTGAAGAAGTAGCAGAGTACAACGGTGCATACAAAGCTTCCAAAGGAATGTTGGATGAATTTGGCTCAAAAAGAGTAATCGATACACCTATTGCCGAACTTGGCTTTGCAGGTATTGCTGTAGGATCTGCTATGAACGGTTGCCGACCAATTGTTGAATTTATGACATTTAATTTCTCATTAGTAGGAATAGATCAAATTATAAATAATGCTGCAAAAATGCGTCAAATGACAGCCGGACAGTTCTCTATGCCTATGGTTTTTAGAGGGCCAACAGCCTCTGCAGGTCAATTGGCTGCAACACACTCTCAAGCTTTTGAAAATTGGTATGCTAATTGTCCTGGTCTTAAAGTAGTAGTTCCTTCTACACCTTATGATGCTAAAGGATTATTAAAATCTGCAATTCGAGATAACGACCCTGTTATTTTTATGGAGTCGGAACAAATGTATGGCGATAAAGGAGAAGTGCCAGAGGGTGAATACACTATTCCATTGGGTGTGGCCGATATTAAAAGAGAAGGAAAAGATGTAACTATTGTTTCTTTTGGTAAAATTATAAAAGAAGCTCTTACAGCAGCAGAAATATTAGCTACAGAAGGTATATCGTGCGAAGTAATCGATTTGCGTACCGTGCGCCCTATGGACTACGATTGTATTATCAATTCTGTTAAAAAAACAAATAGATTAGTAGTTCTCGAAGAGGCTTGGCCTTTTGCTAGTGTAGCTTCAGAAATTACATATATGGTACAAGAGCGTGCATTTGATTATTTAGATGCTCCTGTGCAACGTATTACTACCGCCGATACTCCAGCACCTTTTTCGGCTGCATTATTAAAAGAATGGTTGCCAAATGCTAACGATGTTGTTAAAGCAGTAAAAAAAGTAATGTATAAATAAGAATATAAATTATATTTGAGGCTTCATTAAGTAAACTACTTAATGAAGCTTTTTTATTTACGCTATGAAAAAAATTATATTTATACTTATTGTATTGGTTCAAATAACTTGGGCGCAAACCAAAGTATCTGGTATTGTTGTTGATGCCGAAGACAAACCCATTTCTTTTGCCAATATTGTTTTTAAAGGTTCTACATCTGGTGTGGTAAGCGATGACAACGGTAAGTTTTATATGGAATCCGATAAAACATATACAGCTTTGTACTGTTCGTTTGTAGGTTATCAAAGAGCAGAAATTCCTTTGGATAAATCTGTAAATTTTAACCTTAAAATTGTATTAAAATCAGAACAAGTATTACAAGAAGTAGTAATATTTAAAGGAAAAACATCAAAAAAAAATAACCCTGCTATAGATATTTTGAGAAAAATATGGGCTCGTAAAAAAAGTAACGGACTCAAAATGTTTCATCAATATGAATACGAAAAATACGAAAAAGTAGAATTCGATTTAAATACCATAGATAGTTCTTTTATGAATAGTAAAGTATTTAAAGGCTTAGAGTTTGTTTTTAGTAAAGTAGACACTTCAGATGTAACAGGCAAAACGTATTTACCAATTTTTATTAACGAATCGATTTACGATGTATACGGCGATAATAAAATAGGAAAAGAAAAAGAAGTTATCAAAGCCAATAAAAATTCAGGTTTAGGGAATGGTGACGGAGTAAATACATTTATTAAAGATTTATACAGCGATTATAATATTTATGATAATTACATCACCTTTTTTGATAAAAACTTTACATCACCTTTGTCTAGAACAGGTATAGATACATACAATTATGTGTTGAGCGATAGTAGTTATATCGATAAAAAATGGTGCTACAATATAGTGTTTTACCCAAGACGTAAAGGCGAACTCACATTTAAAGGAAATTTTTGGGTAAACGATACAACCTATGCCATTAAAAAAATAGAAATGTCGGTTACCAAAAGTGCAAATATAAATTGGGTTAAAGATATTTTTCTAGAACAAGAGTTTGATGTAGAAAACGATTCGGTATTTATACTTACACGAGATTATATGATGTCTGATTTTTCGATAAACAAAAAAGAAAAATCACAAGGGGTTTACGGTAAACGTACAACATTGTACAGAAACCATAAATACAATCAAGAAAAACCAGAAAAATTTTACAGAGAAGAAGTAAATTATGTAGACAATAAAGTGTACAACCGTTCCAATGAATATTGGGAAGAAAATCGCTTTGAAAAACTCAACAAAGACGAAATAGGCATCTACAAAATGCTAGATACACTCAAAACGGTAAAAAAATTTAAACAAGCCTACAATTTAGTTACCATATTAGGTAGTGGTTACATCAATTACAAACAATTTGATTATGGCCCAATATTCTCTACGTTTGGTTACAATTATGTAGAAGGATTAAGGCTAAGAGTAGGAGGTAGAACCTATTTTGGACCAAACGATAAATGGCGATTACAAGCCTATACAGCCTACGGTTTTAAAGACGATAAATTCAAATATGGAGTTTCAGGCAAATGGATGGTAGACAAAAAAAACAGAATTATTCTTGCCGCAGGCAACCGTAGAGATGTAGAACAAATAGGAGCCAATCTTACAGGCAGCAACGATGTGTTGGGTAGAAGTTTTGCAACAACAAGTTTTTTAAGCTCGGGGACCAATGGAAAATTATCCAATGTAAATCTATCTATGTTTTCTGCCGAAATAGAACCTGTAAAAAATCTTATTTTTAGAACAGAGTTTACACACAAAAAATTAAGCTCTGCTTCAGATATTTTCAATATGGATTATTTTACAAACGATACCTATACTACAACATCGGGCGAGGTAAAACAATCAGAAGTAAGTTTTCAAATAGATTTTACACCCAACAAAAAATCAGTGGGTTATGGAGTAGAAAGACTTTATGCAACCAACCCTTTTAGCCGAATATATGCCAATGTAACACAAGGATTTAAAGGATTGTTGGATAGCGATTTTGATTACACTAAACTACAATTGTACTACAAACAACCTATGAGTGTTGCCGGGCTCGGTAAAAGCAATTTCACACTAGAATTAGGAAAAACATTCGGTCAAGTTCCTCTCGGATTACTTAGTGTAGTACCCGGAAACCAATCCTATTTTTCTATAGAAAACACCTTTAGCAACCTTAACTACTACGAGTTTGTTACAGATCAATATGCTACATTCAATTGGGAACATAATTTTCAAGGAAAAATATTTTCAAGAGTTCCAAAACTAAGAAAATTAAACCTTAGAGAAATTATAGGTATCCGTGCAGCCTACGGAACCATTTCAGACGAAAATATAAAAATAAATGCGTCAGATATTCAGTACTTAGCCCCAACAAAACCCTATTGGGAATACGGGTTTGGCATAGGTAATATCTTTAAAGTATTCCGACTCGATTTTGCTTGGCGAGGTAACTATCGCGACGTTCCAGAAACGAGTAATTTTACCATAAAAGGCTCTTTCGGTTTTTATTTCTAGGGCATGCCCTTGCGGGTCGGGCTATCCGCTCTATCTTTTGCATACATTTACTTTTTGTAAAAAGTAAATGTATGCAAAAGGATGCCGCTACTATCCCTCATGCACATGATACAAAATTACATACAACAGCTCACACAAGCAGAACCCATATTTCAAAACATAATACTACGCTATGGAATGCCCAAAATAACTACTCGCAAAGCAGGTTTTGGAGCATTAGTACATCTTATATTAGAGCAACAAGTATCAATAGCATCGGCAAAATCTTGTTACATCAAAATAGAAAATCATAGTCCAATAATTCCCAAAAAACTACTATTAATTTCCGACGAACAATTTAAAACATTGGGTGTTTCCAAACAAAAAACACTCTACATTAAAAATCTAGCCCAACAAATCGTTGATAATACAATAGATATAGAAAATTTACACACACTTCCAAATGAAGAAATTTTCAAAAAACTTACCTCATTAAAAGGAATCGGCAATTGGACAGCGCAAGTATACATGATGTTTTGCCTTCAAAACCCCGATATTTTTCCAGTAGGCGATATAGCTGTACAAAAAACAATGCAAGAACTTTTTGGTTGTACAACAATACAGCAAATGGAAGAAAAAGCAAACCAATGGAAACCTTACCGATCTTATGCTACCTATATATTATGGCATCATTATTTATCAATAAGAAACCGTAGTGTATAACGCAACACTATATATTTTTAAAAAACCTGCAAAATTTATATACATAATACCAAAAAACACTAAGTTTTAATTACATTTGCCACCGCAAAAAAAGTAAGTATGACAGCAGATAAAAAAGAATCTTTCGACGTACTGATCGAAATACCAAAAGGAAGTAGAAACAAATATGAATATGACTTTGATCTAAAAAAAATCCGTTACGATCGTATGCTCTTTTCCTCTATGATGTATCCCGCAGATTATGGATTTATTCCAGAAACCCTTGCATTAGACGGCGACCCATTAGACGTGCTTGTTCTCGTTACAGAACCAACTTTTCCAGGGTGTGTAATGGAAGTAAAACCTATTGGAGTATTTCACATGGCAGACGATAAAGGTCCAGACGAAAAAGTAATTTGTGTTCCTATATCAGATCCAATTTGGAATAAACTAAACGATTTAAGCGATATAAACTCTCACTTGCTCAAAGAAATTGAACATTTCTTCCAAGTATACAAAGACTTAGAAAACAAGCAAGTAGATGTAGAAGGTTGGGGCGATGTGCACGAAGCCAGAAACATATTAAAAGAGTGTATAGATCGATTTAATGCGCTTGAAAACAAACCTGAAGGTTTATTTAGTATACGATAAATAAATATATTAATAAAAAGGTAATTTGACATCATTCAAGTTACCTTTTTTATTTATATTTGTTAAATTTTTAACAAAAATAATAACTTAAATATGAATGAATTTATGATTTATGTGCCTATAGTAATGGCATTAGTAGGTCTTGCATTTATGGCAATCAAAGCGTCTTGGGTAAACAAACAAGATGCTGGTGACGACAAAATGCAAAGCATTTCAAAAAGTATTCAAGAAGGTGCTATGGCATTCCTTAAAGCAGAATACAGAATTTTAGCAATCTTTGTGGTTATTGCTTCAGTTGCATTATTTGCAGTTTCTCAATTTTCAGGTGCTTCACATTGGATGATTGTAGTTGCTTTTATTTTTGGTGCTATTTTTTCTGCTTTGGCAGGAAATATTGGTATGAGAATAGCAACCCAAGCCAATGTAAGAACTACACAAGCAGCCAAAACAAGTTTGCCACAAGCATTAAACGTTTCGTTTGGTGGTGGTACAGTAATGGGCTTAGGTGTAGCAGGATTAGCAGTATTAGGATTAAGTTTATTCTTTATATTTTTCCTTAACCAATTTATGAGCGACACTTCTAAACCATTCTACGATAATATGTCTATGGTATTAGAAACTCTAGCAGGATTCTCTCTAGGAGCAGAATCAATTGCTTTGTTTGCTCGTGTAGGGGGAGGTATATATACCAAAGCTGCCGATGTAGGAGCCGATTTAGTAGGTAAAGTAGAAGCAGGTATTCCAGAAGATGATCCACGTAATCCAGCCACTATTGCCGATAATGTTGGTGACAATGTAGGAGATGTAGCTGGTATGGGTGCCGACTTATTTGGTTCGTATGTAGCTACAGTATTAGCTTCTATGGTATTGGGTAACTATATCATTAAAGACATGAAAGAAGCAGGAACTACTTTAACAGAATTTAATGGAATGGGACCAATCTTATTACCATTAGTAATTGCTGGTATAGGAATTTTAGCTTCAATTATTGGTACTTTCTTTGTAAAAGTAAAAAATAACGATGCAAAAGAAGCACAAGTACAAGGTGCTTTAAACTTAGGAAATTACATTTCTTTAGCTTTAACAGTTGTTGCTTGTTGGTTTTTAATAGGTATGATGTTGCCAGAAAAAATCAACATGAACTTCTTTGGAGAAGGTGTACGTGAAATACCAAGAATTAACGTGTTCTACGCTACTTTAGTAGGTTTAGGTGTAGGATTGTTGATTTCTGCTATTACAGAATATTTTACAGCACTTGGTAAAAAACCAGTTTTAAATATTGTTCAAAACTCATCAACAGGTGCAGCGACCAATATTATTGCTGGTTTAGCAACAGGTATGAAATCAACTTTTGGTTCTGTAATTTTATTTGCGGCTGCTATTTGGGGAGCTTATGCTCTAGCAGGATTTTACGGTGTTGCTATTGCTGCTTCAGCGATGATGGCTACTACAGCAATGCAATTAGCCATTGATGCTTTTGGTCCAATTGCAGACAACGCGGGTGGTGTTGCCGAAATGAGTGAATTGCCAAAAGAAGTACGTCAAAGAACAGACGTGTTAGACTCTGTAGGAAATACAACTGCAGCAGTAGGAAAAGGATTTGCTATTGCTTCGGCTGCGCTAACAGCGTTAGCATTGTTTGCTGCCTATGTAACCTTTACAGGTATAGATGGTATAAATATTTTTAAAGCCGATGTATTGGCTGCTTTATTTATTGGAGGTATGATACCTGTAGTTTTCTCTGCTCTTGCTATGCAATCTGTAGGGAAAGCAGCTATGGACATGGTAAACGAAGTGCGTCGTCAGTTTCGTGAAATACCAGGTATTATGGAAGGTACAGGCAAACCAGAATACGGAAAATGTGTAGATATTTCTACCAAAGCTGCTTTACGTGAAATGATGTTGCCAGGTGCTATAACGATTATAACTCCTATATTATTAGGCTTATTTATGGGAGCAGAGGCTCTTGGAGGTTATATGGCAGGCGTTTGTGTATCGGGTGTACTTTGGGCTATTTTCCAAAACAATGCTGGTGGTGCATGGGACAATGCTAAAAAATCTTTTGAAGCAGGTGTTGTAATCAACGGCGAAATGACTTACAAAGGTTCTGATGCGCACAAAGCAGCTGTAACAGGTGATACAGTTGGTGATCCTTTTAAAGATACTTCGGGGCCATCAATGAATATTTTAATTAAATTAACGTGTTTAGTAGGTTTGGTAATTGCACCACTATTAGGTAATGGTCATGGTAATGAGTCTTGTAAAAAAGAAGGTTCGGCTTGTTGCTCTGAAATGAAAGAAGGAGAAATGAATGGTAAATGCGACATGAGTAAATGTGCTACAATGAGTAAAGGCGAGTGTGCTAAAATGTGTGACTCATTAGGTTGTTCTGCCGATCAAAAAGCAAAATGTATGGCTATGTATGACGAAAACGGAAAATACATAGGCGAGGGAACAGCAACATCAAAAGTTGATGCAGACGGTAATTATATTTATGATTTAGGCTCTGTTGGAGAGATAAAACTTCCTTCAGGAGCTGTTTTAAAAGTAGGAGAAGTTTCTTCTGAGAAAAAATTGTTTTCCTTTTTATCTGATGCTACAGCCAAAGTTGATGCCGATAAAACTAAAGGTTGGATTTCGCTAGACAGAACTTATTTTAAATTAGGTAAAAGTGAATTAACTGAAAAATCGAAAGAACAAGTAGATAATATTGCTAAAATTTTAAAAGATTTTCCAAAAGCTACTATAAAACTTGGAGGTTATACAGACAATACAGGTTCGGTAGATGCTAATAATAAAATTTCTGCTGAAAGAGCAAATTTTGTTAAAAATGAATTAGTAAAAGCAGGTATAGCAGCTTCTAGAATTTCTGCTGAAGGCTATGGTCCGCAACACCCTATTTGTGCGGCTAATGATACTAAAGAATGTCAGGCTCAAAACCGTAGAGTAGATATTAGAGTTACAAATAAGTAATACTTATTTTTCTATAGTATAAAAAATGGCAGTCTATTTATAGACTGCCATTTTTGTTTTTAATATGTGCCATTTTTCATTTTTTCCAAAACACTTTCATACTCTTTAGTACTGTAGGTTTTGTCAATTTTCTTAGCCAAATCTATTGCTTTTTGTTCTGTTTCTATTGCTTTTTGTTTTTGTCCATTTAAATACAGTAAATTGGCATAAGTGTCTATCGAATAATGCGATTTTGGTTCTAGTTTTAAAGATAACTCGCTCCATGATAAAGCTTTAGAATAATAACTCTGATTTCTATCTTCTACCACTTTCCATGCTACATTGTTTGATAAACTACCAACACTTTCTTTATAATAGTCCCAAGATTGATGTGTGCCTTCTATTGAAAATTTTTGGTCTAGATTTTCAATAATCGATTGTTTATTGTTTACTATAGAATTGTAAAATTCTTCATAAACTTCAAAATATTGTGCTCTATCTTTATCTTCTAAGAAGTATAACAAATCTGAAACACTTTGATACGTATTTCCAGACAATTTTATGAAATTTTTATAATCATTTAAAATAGCATTTTTGTCTGTTTCTGATACAGTTTGAGCGTATAAATTACGTTGAAAGTATTGGTTTAAACTATTCAACATAGTGTTATACTTCAAATCATTTGGGTCTTCATTTAAAATACTTGTACTATGTTTTAATAAGTACTCTACATATTTTTTGTCTGATGTTTGATAACTTTTGTTTTCATCATAAAGATTTTCTACAACACCATATTCTAGTTCACGTAGTGCCAATATTGCAAAATCTTTGTCGTAATTGCCTGTGCTTAAATATTGGTTGGCAATTTGATTCCATTTGCTCGCTACCAAAGATTTTTCTGCTTTTAGTTTATAGATGTTTTCTTTGTCTCTAAAATCATAATTATTGGAGTACACTTCTGCTGCAGCACTATCTACGGCAACGGCGGCAGCTATTGCAGCTCTATCAATATTTTCACGTTGTTCTTGGTCTCCGCTTTTATCTTCTACACTTATTGTTTTAACAGGTATTGGTGGTGGTACTGCATAGTCTTCAACAACATTTTCTGGAGTATTATGTGCCGCATCTAAAGAGGCTAATGCTTTCTTGGTTTCTTCTAAACTAACTTTTTTATTAGATAATATTTTGTCCAATTGCTCTTTTTTATCTAGTTGTTGTAACCCATCATAAAAACTACTCCATGTAGAAAACAATTCGTCATTAGCATTCAAATTACCATTTGTATGATAAAGCAAGGTGTTATTTTTATTAAAAAATAGAATTTCTACACCTTTTTTAGCATATTTATCGTACAATGCTTTATCTTGTTTTGTGTTGGCTAGATAGAAATTAAATTTATCCATTTCTGCATCATATCCATCATACATTTGGTTGGATATAGATTGCTCGGAATCTTTTATAAATTCATCAAAACTATCTTTTGCATCTTTTGAATTGTCAAGTACTACAACCAAATATTTCGATCCTTTTTCTAGTGTTTGAATACCTTCTTTATACGAACCGATTTTGGTATGCTTAAAAGTGTAGGGAGGTTTGTAATCGCCATCTATTTCTGAAACAGCTACAGTATCTACCTCTACACCATAATCGTCGTACGGGTTAGATTTTTTGCCTACATACGAAAAGACTTTAGGGTTTGTAACTTCAATAGGTAAAATGCTATTTTTAGTTTCAGGAAGATTGGTTTTTTCTATAAATTTTATCGGTTTTCTACCTTCGGTAATCACTACAGAATTTTCTTTTTCATCATAATATCCTTTTAATTTTATAGATTTCATAAAACTGGTAGAATATCCTACTGAAATATTTGTAGTATTTTGTGGAATAGCATATTTTTCAACAATACTTTCTTTATAGCTTTCTTCTACAAAATATATAAAGGCTGCTTTATCAAATTCTGCACTGTAAATGGGGTTTGTTTCTCTATAGTCTTCATCTTCGATATGAAATGCTTCTGCAAAAGTTTGATATTTTATTTCTGAAGTAGGCGTTTCTTGAAAACCAATGTATTTATTAAAAGTATTGTATCGAAATCTATTGGAATCTAATTTAATAGAAATGGTTTTCGATTTTGAATTGTCACCAGAAAAATCCAATAAAAAGGTTGGTCTTCCGTCGTTTTCTGTTTTAAAATAAAGAGAATCGTTTTTTATTTCATAAGTACCCAATATATAAGTTAACGAAAATTGATTGTCTTCAATTTTTAAATTAATTCTTGGTCCATTGGTTTCTTGAAGAATATAATCTCCATTTTTAATTTTCTTTTCTTGAGCAAAAATAAAACTCGAAAAAAGTGTAAGTGCTAAACAAATTTTGAAGTTCATAAAAAATAAAAGTTTACTATTTTAATGTTTAAATATACAATTATAAACGTGAAAATGGTTACAAAAGTATAGGTTTGTTAAAATAGTAAACTTATAATATAATTACACCGTTATAAATTGTATTTTAATCCAAACAATACATAACGAGGTTGTACAAAATATTGCGAATTTGATATAGCAAATTGATTAAAACCGTTGTCATTTAAAGACTTAGTGTTTAATATATTTGTAGCTGAAATTTTATATTCCCATTTACTATCCTTTTTTTGATAGGTTAAACTCGATGATAAAAAATCATATTCGTTGTTTACTTTTTTGTCTGTTGTATAATAATGGTAAAATTCATACTCGGCTACAAATGCAAATCCATTTAAAAAGAAGTAATCTAAGCGAGCAAAAGGTTTATCGGTATAAAATTTTGCGGTAGAGTTTTTATTCAATATATATGTATAACCTAATTCTATATTAGGAATTTGTTTAAAATTGGTTGCAATTTTTGCAGTATAATTTTGAGTAAAACTTTCGGTGCTATTATTTAATCCCGAAATGATGTTGTAAAATTTATTCCATGAAACATTTGCACTTAGAGAACCTTTATAATATTTCAAAAATGAGCGTCCGTATTGCCCCATTGCCATGAATGATTCGTCGGCAAAATTAGAATTGTAAGGTGTTGCAAACTGGTTTACGCCATTAAAATTGGCTATAGATTTTATAGCATCTACTTGTTTGGTATAAGTAGCATTGGCAAATATGTTTTCCATATTAAACATATTGTATTTAAAATAACGTAGCGAATGTACTTGCGAAAGCGAATTTTCTAAGTTTCTGTTACCTCGAAATAAACTACTGTAACTTCTTACTATAGCACCTTCTACCAATTGGTTAATGTCTGTAAAATTGTTATTTAATGAAAAATTATAAGTTAAAGATTGCGATTTTTTTATTTGATATAAAGCAAAAAAGTCGGGTAAAACACGTGTGAAATTACGTGAAAAAACGGTTGCCAATTGCTGGTTGTTCATGGTGTAGTAATGCAGACTTACACCAGGATTAAAGGTGAATTTACCCCACAAAATTTTGTAGTGCATTGCCATAAACACATCATTAAAATTGTATTTTACCTGATTATTGTTTTCTGGAGCATTCAAATTATTGACCAATGAGTTGTCTAATACTTGAAAAATATGACTGCTAAAATTTTGGTGAGAATTTGTATTTCCAACAGTAATATTCAAATTGCTTTTTGGTGTTAATACATAATAATAATCTAGCTTGGTATCTATTTTATTGGTAGTAACTATTCTATTTTGATTGATGTTATTTCGCAATTGCCCCGATATATAATCGGTTAAAATAAATGGTTGGGTTTGTAAGTTGGCGTTGTAAAATGGATCTTCATTTTGATATAAGTGTTGAGCTTCAAAAGCAAAGATATGTTTGTCGCTTAATGTATAATAAGTACCTAAGTTTTGATTTATAGAGCTAGGTTTTTGCGTTTTATTGGTGTAAATAGTCTCATTATTTAATACAGAATTAGTAATAGATTGTCTAAATAGATTACCATATTCATTTTGGTTGGAAAGTTTACCCAATACATCGTAATCTACTTGTAATTTTGTGTTTGGTTTATAGCTAGCACTTAATTTTAGCAATCCAAAATTATTTTTTTGGTGTGTGTTTACTTCGTTGTTTTGTTGAGCATTATTGGCTAAATAAGTAGTTTGACTATTGGTTTGTATGTCGGTAATAGAAGAATTAAATATTCCAAAACCACTTATATTCATTGCCTTTGATGGGTTGAATGAAAAATTGGCTGCGCCAAACTTTGTGTCTATATTTTTGGCTCTATTGTTTCGCATAAGCAAAAAACCTAAATCGTTGGAAGAAACATTAAAAGTACTTCCACCTTTTGCCATTACATTTCTAAAACCTCCAGTCATTTTAAAATAATCTTGCATGCTAAGTGGTAATTCGCCAACATTGTTAAAATTGGAAATAACATTCAAGCTGTATTTTGGAGAGTAGTAGAATATTTTTGGGTTTACAATATAGCGCTCTTCTTTGTGAGCTACTCCTGTAGAAGCTGAAATATCACCGAACCAAAAGTTTTTTTTACCTTCTTTTAGTTTAATATTCATAGCAAGATTATCTTGATTGTTTTCTACTCCTTTTAAGGCGCCTACTTCGCTAAAATTGCGCAATACTTGTACTTTGTCTACAGCATCGGCAGGTATGTTTTTTACGCCCAATTTTGTGTCGCCATCAAAAAAATCTTTGCCTTCTACCATAAGTTTTTGTACTTTTTTGCCTTCTACTTCTACTTCTCCGTCGGCATTGACCTCAACACCTGGAAGTTTTTTAAGTACATCTTCAAGTTTTTTTTCTGTTCCTACTTTAAAAGAATCTGCATTGTAAATAAGAGTATCTCCTTTTATAGAAACAGGCATTTCGCGTACAATTTCTACTTCATTAAGAGTATTAGACGCTTGCTCTAAAATGATGTTTTGAGAAATATTTGTAGTACTTGTTTCTATTACAAACTCTTTATTTTGCATACCTATATAACTTACTTTTATTTTATATGAAGTATTAGTTTTTAAATTCAGTACATACCTTCCTTTGTCATTGGTAATACAATAGGCATCCATGCCTTTGGTGGCTGTATTTAGGGCTACTACATTTGCCATTTCCAAAATACCTGTTCCTTTTTCGCTTACAATGCCCTCCATTTTAATGGATTGAGCGTAAATTTGACTTGATATAAAAAATATTAAAAATGATAAAATTTTGTTCATTGTGTGTACATTAATTTAGTATTTGACAAAAAAAAGGGTAAATTGTTACTGAATACATTGTTAAATTTGATAAAACATTATTGTCTAATTTCAATAATTCCGTTTTCATTCATCATACTTTTTAGTTTTTTTTCTTGTATACCCTCAAATTCTTTTTGTGTTACTTTTTTACCAGTAGTAGGCTCTTCTATCTTAATTTTTTTGGTAGGATTTAAAACAATTTTATTACAAATATAAGTCGTTTGTGATTCGTGTAACTCTAATATTAACCCTGGTAAACCCCAGTATTTTTCTGGGCCATTTGATATAGGGATTTCGGGAGTATACCAAGCCTCTATAACTGTTTCTTTGGGTTCTTCCATTTGAAAAAAACTTAATTTTCCTTCGTCTTTTTTCTTTTTGTATGCTTCATAATCGTTTTTTTCTTTATTTGATACAGGAATTATAAGTTTTGCTTTGTGACACGAATATTCGCCTATCATTTTTTGATCTTTTTCTAAAATCCAATGATAAGATTTCAATGAATCTTTAACTAAAAATTCTTTATCAAAAAAATCTTCTTCAGCTATATAAACTTGTTTTTTAGTATTCTTATATAAGGTGCTTCCATTTCCATTTGAAAATACAATTGCTATTTGATTTTGATTGGGAGATGGTTTTTCCAATGTTGTCTCTTCTTTATAAACAGATTCATGGTTGTCAAATTGCAGAATATAATTTTTTTCGAAAGCTTTGGCTAATTCTTTTTGCATTTTTTCTTGCATTTCGCCTGTAAAATCTTTGCTCTCTATTTTAATATTCTTCATTTGAGTTTTTGATGAATAATAGGCAATCCCCTGTAGTTTTTGAGAAAAAACAAATACAGAAACAAGCATCAATAGAACGGTAAGTGTTCGTTTACTTTTCATAATAAATTATTTTTCATGTTATATTAGGCAAAGTAAATAAATGACTTTTAAACCAAAGGTTAAGTAGTGTTAATGAGTGTTAATGATTGTATGTTGAGGTATAATCTAATTATCTTTGAGTACAATATTTATAAAATTACAGTAAGTAATAAACTTGCTTGCGTTGGCTAATAAAGATAAATGCTATTACATGACCTTAAAAAAAATTTCTTTTATAAATTGGATTACAGTTATTGTACTCGTATCTATAGTTTTTATTCAGTTTTTTTGGATAAACAAATACTTTGAAGAAGACAGCAAGAAAACTCTAGAAAATATACAACTAAAAATAGAGAATGTTATCGATAAAAGTATTTTGGATGTAGGATTAGAAGCGTTTAAAAAAGACAAATTTTCTAATAAAGTTTTTGTTTATTCAGATAGTGTTTATTCTAAAAGTATTAAAAAAGAAAGTTATAATCCTACTAAAAAATTAAAACTTGGTAGTAAAATAAATAGCCCAATAACTATTAGTAACATAACCATCACAATAGATTCTAATGATAAAAAAGTAAATAATGTAAATAAATCCAATTTAAAGATTGAAAAGCCTAAAAAAGAAGTTGTAAATACTGTTTTTGATACTATTGCAATTACTATAGATGATCGAAAACTGATAACAAACATAAATAAGGGTATTGCTGGTTTATGTAATACTATTGATTATCAAATAATAGTCCGCGAAAACGATTCAATACTAAAACTTTACAATTCATCTACTAATACATTTGATACTAAAGTCGCTGTCTTTTCCAATAAAATTAAACTCGATAATACTTTTGGTTTAACAAAGAAAAATGTTGAGTTTAGATACAAATCTACTTTGATGAATTCTTTTATTAAGAATACTTATATCATATCATTCTCTATTATAAGTACAATTGCAGTAATACTTTGTATAGTTTATTTAAGAAACATTATTCGTAAACAAAAACAGCTAGACCAAATAAAAAATGATTTTATTAGCAATGTATCACACGAGTTGAAAACGCCAATAGCAATTGTAGGGGTAGCGCTAGAAAGTATAATAAGTTTTAACAACGATAATAATCCTGATAAAAAAAGGCGTTATATTTCTATGGCTCATCAGCAACTAAAAAAGCTAGAGTCTATAGTAGAAAAAATATTAGAAACCAGTAGTTTAAATACTAATTCTATACGTTTAAACTTAGCAAACACAAACGTATCTAACATTTTACATGATGTAATTCAAGAGTACAGCCTATTGCTAGACACTAAACAACTAAACTGTACTATTGAAAATGATATTTTTGATGATATTGATAAATTCCATTTTAAGAATGTGTTCGGTAACTTGCTAGAAAACGCTATAAAATATGGAGGTAATAAAATAGATATTACTTTATTTTCAAATAAAACAAAATGGTGTTTACAGGTAAAAGATAATGGTACAGGAATTCCAAAAAATGAACACAATAGAATATTTCAAAAATTTTACAGAATATCATCTAAAAACGTTCATGATGTAAAAGGTTTTGGCATTGGGTTGTACTATGCAAAAAAAATTGTAGAAAAACACGCAGGAACAATTGTTTTACAATCTACAAATATTGATACTACTTTTATAGTAAGCATTCCGTATGAAAAAAATTAAGATTTTATATGCCGAAGATGAAAAATCACTAGGCACAATAGTAAAAGAAAGCTTAGAAACACGCGCATTTGAAGTTCATCTTGTAGAAAATGGCAATGATGCTTTAGAAGCTTTTTATTCTGCAAGCTTTGATGTTTTGGTTCTTGATGTAATGATGCCCAAAATGGATGGTTTTACACTCGGAAAAAAAATCAGACAAATTAATCATACCATTCCTATTATTTATCTCACAGCAAAATCTCAAACACAAGATGTTATTGACGGATTTTCTGCGGGAGGTAATGATTATATACGAAAACCTTTTAGCATAGAAGAATTAATTGTTAGAATTAATGCTTTAGTGGCAAGAAGTAGTTCTAAACCTCAAATTATTGGAATAGGAAATTATACTTACCATACCAAGTCACAAGAATTATATTTTGAAAGCACAAGTATACCTATGACTTATAGAGAAACCGAAGTGTTACATTTATTAACCTTAAACATTAACGAAGTTGTACAAAAAGATATACTTTTAACAAAAATATGGGGTAAAGCAGATTTCTTTAATGGAAGAAGTTTAGACGTATTTATAACTAAATTGAGAAAAAAATTAAGCCTTGACCCAACTATTAAAATTATAAATTGTAGAGGACAAGGCTATAAGCTATTTGTAGTTTAGAGTTATTAACTATCTTCCCATTCTTATTTCCATACGTTTGCCTCCCTGCCCTTGATTCATTTCTCGAAACTCTTCCATTTTTTTTAAAACTGTTTCGTCGTAATCTTTCTGAGAAATTTCTTTTCCATTGGTGGGTGCTTTAATATCGGCTTTCTCTTTAGGGTTCATTACTAATTTTGAACATAATATGGTGGTTCTTCCATCGTTTACTTCTAGTATTAAACCAGGTAATCCCCAATATCCTTCAGGGCCTTGGCTTACAGGTATTTCGGTTGTATACCAAGCGGTAAGGGTAATTTCTTTTGGAATATCTACTTCGTCTAAAAAACTTGTCTTTTTTGTTGTTTCTTCTGTAGATTTTTCTTTTTCTTTCGTGTCTTCTTTTTTAAGTCGGAAATTTTTAAAATCTGTTTTACTTACAGGTACTACTGCTGTGGCTTTATAGCACATATAACCACCAATTTCTCTTGTCTCGCCACTCATTTGCCATTTGTAGTTGGTGAGCGTATCTTTTACCAAAAATTCTTTACCCATAAACTCTCGATCTACGGTATATTTTTTGTCTTTTATGTTTTTATAATAAGTTCCTCCAGCTCCCATCATGTTACTCATCATTCTAAAACCTCCTTGTTGCTGTCCTGGTGTATCTAGTTTTTCTTCTTCTTTGTAAATTGACGATTGCATATTAAAATGTAAAATGTATGTTTTTTCAAACATTTTTTTCATACGTTCTTCAATCATTTTTTGCATTTCGGGCGTAATATCTTTATTGCCTTGAAGTCTGCTTTTAAACTCTGAAGTGCTGGTTTTAGACTCATAAACGGCCATTCCTTGAAAATCTTTTTGTGCAAAAGTAATTCCAGATACAAATAAGAGTAAAATCAATAAAATAGGTAACTGTTTCATTATGTTTATATTTTGTACAAATATGTCTAAATGTAAAAAGCTTTGTTACCAATAAATTGTTAAAATATTCACGCTCAATATATTTTTTATATTTACTTTATTGTAAATTAGCTACATGAAGAATGTTATTTTTAGTGTACTGCTTTATTTTTTGATTTCATTTTCTTGGGCTCAAAACCTAAATTATTACCAAAGTAATGCGGTAAAAGTAGTAGCCGATACGTATTATGGTACAGATGTTTTGGGTAATTATTACTATTCTAATGCTTCAATTTTATACAAAAAAACCAGCGATAAAATATTTAGCTATCAAAATGTTTCTTTAGGAAAAATTTCTAGTGTAGATACGCTTAATCCATTGTTGATTGTTGTGTTTTATGCCGATTTTAATAGTTGTGTTTTACTCGATAATCAATTTAATGAAATAAAAACCATTAACTTCAATCAATTGCAAGAGCCACTTTTACTATCTCTTTTAGGGCTATCGAGTCAAAATGAGCTTTGGTTTTTTGATACACTTCAACAAAAAATAGGTTTGCTTAATTACAACACGTTAAGCTATCGATTTATTTCCAATCCAATTGAAAATAATATTGTACATTATGCCAATAACTACAATTATTTTATTTGGTTTGATAAGTTGAATAAACTGCATACACTAAATAGATTTGGAGTAATAGATAATTTAGAAAACCCTTATCCACAAAGCCATATTATATTGGGTAATACTGATGATGTAATTTTTTATGATGATTTGAAGATGGTATATTACAACTTACAAAAAAGACAAATACAAGATATTTATGTGGATAACTTTTTAGGTAAAAACCTTTGGCTCAAAAATGGAATTTTATCTACTTTTACAAACCAAGAGATACTAACTTTTCAAATAAAAAAATAAAATGCATATAGCAGTTGCGGGCAATATTGGAGCAGGTAAAACTACATTAACAAAATTTTTGGCAAAACATTTTAAATGGGAACCTCATTTTGAAGATGTGGTAGACAACCCTTACCTTGACGATTTTTATCATCAAATGGAGCGTTGGAGTTTTAATTTACAAATTTATTTCCTTAATAGTAGATTTCGTCAAGTTTTACAAATACGTCAAAGTGGTAAAAAAATTATTCAAGACAGAACAATCTATGAAGATGCTCATATTTTTGCACCCAATCTTCATGCTATGGGTTTAATGACCAATAGAGATTTTGAAAATTATAGCTCACTTTTCGAACTTATGGAAGGCTTGGTAGAAGCTCCCGATTTACTTATATATTTGCGTAGTTCGATACCCAATTTGGTGAAACAAATACATATGCGTGGTAGAGAATATGAAAATTCTATTTCTATAGATTATTTAAGCCGTTTAAACGAACGCTATGAAGCTTGGATACAAACATACAACAAGGGCAAGCTGCTAATTATAGATGTTGATAATATTGATTTTGTAAACAATCCAGAAGATTTAGGAGATATTATAAATAGAATTGACGCCGAATTGAATGGTTTGTTTTAAATATATATTTTATAAAATTTAAAGGCTGCACTCAAAATTAGTGCAGCCTTTTTTATAAGTATATTTTATATAGAATTATTAATTAGAATTTACCAACTACCTCCAGCTCCGCCTCCAGAGAAGCCACCGCCGCCAAAGCCGCCACCAAAACCTCCAGAAGATCCACCGCCAAAGCCACCACTACCAAAACCACCACCAAAACTTCCACCTCTTCCCATACGGCTTAAAATAATGATGTCGCTTAAATCTGGCCCAGAAAACCTACCAGAATTACCATTGCCACCGCCTTTACTTTTTGATAAAATGATGATAATAATGATGAATATAAAAATAAAAACAACTATCGGAAAAATACTGCCATCACTATTGTTTTCTTGGCGTGTACCTTTGTAAGTTCCTTTTAAAACATCTATAATAGCAGAAGTTCCTTTGTCTAATCCATTGTAATAACTACCTGCTTTAAATTCGGGTACGATTTCGTTTCTTACTATAGTTCCTGTAATACCTGCGGTTAATTTATCTTCAACACCATAGCCAGGTGATATCCATATCTTTCTTTCATCTCTAGCCAGCAAAATCATAACGCCGTTATCGTTTTTTTCACTTCCTCCTACACCCCACTGATGTCCCCACTTTGGAGTGAGTAAACCAATATCTTCGCCTTTTAACGATTCAATAGTAACCACTACTATTTGTGTAGAAGTAGTATCGGCATAGTGAATTAACTTTTGTTCTAGTTGGCTTTTTTCAGAATCACTAAGCAATTTTGCATAGTCGTATACCGAAGTTTGAAAACTAGGTTTTTCAGGTATTGTAAATTGTGCCTTTGCAGCAATCGAGACTAGAAGCAAAAAGAAACTAAAAAGGATAGATTTTTTCATTCTCCAAAAGATATTTCGTTGCTCAACTCATTTGTATCATTGGTTTGATAAGGAAAATGAATTTTTAATTGTTTGCCAGCTTCTGTAATTCCTTGTACCAATCCTTCTTTAAAGTTACCATCTCTAAAATGTTTTTGCATGACATCTTTGGTAGTATTCCAAAAATTATCGGTTACTTTTTCATGTATGCCTTTGTCGCCATAAATGGCAAACGTTTTGTCTTTTATGGCAACATAAATAAGCACACCATTATGCTCTTGAGTAGCGTCCATTTTAAGCCAATGAAACACTTCTATAGCACGTTGTAATACTGTTTTTTCAGAAGATTTTTCTAGATGCACTCTTATTTCGCCAGAAGTATTAAGTTCGGCGAGTCTAATGGCTTCTACAATTTCTTGTTCTTCTTCTTGGGTAAGAAAAGCTTCTACTTTAGACATTATTTTTTGTCTTCGGTGTTTTTATCAAAGTTAAATTCTACTTCGGGTGCTTTTTCAGCTCCAGCTTCAGCTTTAAAATATGGTTTTTCTTTATAGCCAAACCATCCAGCAAAAATATTATTAGGGAAAACACTTACATGATTATTATAAGGTTTAACAGCCTCATTAAAACGTGTTCTAGCCGTTAAAATTTGATTTTCTGTACTAGCCAATTCATCTTGAAGTTTTCTAAAGTTTTCGTTTGCTTGTAAGCTAGGATACTGTTCAACAGTTACTAGTAACCTAGATAATGCACTTTGATTTTGACTAAATTTATCGAGTTGTTCAGGAGTAATATTTGTAGGGTCGATTACTGTTTTAGTAGCTTCAGAACGAGCTTTTATTACAGATTCTAAAGTTCCTTTTTCATATTCAGCGGCTCCTTGTACAGTTTTAACCAAATTTACAATCAAATCATTTCTTCTTTGATATGCAGTTTCAACATTACCCCAAGCTTCAGAAATATCTTGATTTAATCGAACAGCAGTGTTGTTAATTCCTTTAAAATAGAAATATCCGAATAGTAAAAGGACTCCTACCAAAATCCAAGGCAAAAATTTTCTCATAGTGTTTGTTTTTTAAGTTATATTAATTTGTGTTTGTTTTTACAAAAACCGTACCTAAAGTTGATTTTTTATTTTTAATAATTCGGCTTTTATGGTTTCTAGTTTATGGATAATTTCAAAATTTTCTAACGTTTTTTTCTGATTATCTTTTAAATATGTTTTAGCGCCATCTAGTGTAAAACCTCGTTCTTTTACCAAATGGTATATCAATTGTAAATTTTTGACATCTTCTTTTGTAAACATTCGGTTTCCTTTGGCATTCTTTTTAGGTTTTAATATATCAAACTCTTTGTCCCAAAACCGAATTAAAGAAGCATTCACGTCAAAAGCTACGGCAATTTCGCCTATACTATAGTAAAGTTTTTCAGAAGGTAAATCTATATGCATTAGTCGAGCGATTGGTTTTCTTGATTAGCAATTTTTGAGATAGCCACATATTCTACAGCCGATATATTTCCGTAGTAAAAATTAATAGGATTCACCACTTTACCATCCTTATGAACTTCATAATGTAAATGTGGTGCTTGACTTCTTCCTGTACTTCCTACCAAACCAATAACATCTCCACGTTTTATGCGTTGTCCAGGTCTTACTTTGTAACTACTTAAATGAGCATACAATGTTAAATACCCATATCCATGTTCTATTTCTATATGATTTCCATACCCCGATAGCGAATTATCTGCCTTTCGCACAACGCCATCGCCTGTAGCATAAATAGGTGTTCCTGTTGGTGCCGTAAAATCCATGCCTTCGTGCATTTTTCTTGCTTTTGTAAAAGGATCACTTCTATAACCAAACCCAGAAGCCATGTGCTTTAAATCTTCATTTTTTACAGGTTGAATAGCAGGTATAGCACTCAATAATTTATCTTTAGATTTTGCCAAACGCAATATTTCGTCAAGCGATTTAGATTGGATAACCAATGCTTTTGTCAATTCGTCTACTCTTTTTGTGGTAGAAATTACCAAGTCTGAATTGTTAAAACCTTCCAATTCTTTATACCTATGAGCATCAATAAAACCCTCTCTACGTTTTTGCTCGGTTATGGGAGCACTGTTAAAATAAACCCGGTACAAGTTGTTGTCGCGATCTTCTATAGCTGTCAAAACCTCGTCAATATTATCCAATTTACGTTTAATAATCGAGTAATTTATTTTCAAATTTTCTATTTCTCGATGCTGAATTTTATCTTTTGGAGTTTCCAAAAATGGAACATTCATAAACAAAACAAAACACAAAAAACCAAATAAAGCCGACGATACTAAGAACAGTAAAATATAACCTATTTTTTTTCTTTTTTTGGTTTTTAGTTTCCTAAAAGCCAAACTTTCGGGGTCATAATAATACTTAACTTTTTTTGCCATTTTATAGAATTTCCAAACTAAAACTAAGTGCTTTATACACTTATACGAACAAATTTAAGAAATGTTTCAAACTAAATCTAATTTTATTTTTTTAGAAGCGAAACTTTTGGCATTTTTGTAGTCCATTTTCCTGCTATTGCCCATAGTCTTCACTTCGTTGCGAGCTATTTGGCGCTATCAGGGCTATAAGAATAAACCATTTTAATTTCTGTAAACAAAAACACATGAAATCGCAAGACATTCGTAAAGCATATTTAGATTTTTTTAAAAGCAAAGAGCATTTAATCGTTCCATCAGCACCTATTGTATTAAAAGACGACCCAACCCTTATGTTTAACAATTCGGGAATGGCACAGTTTAAAGAATATTTTTTGGGCAACGGAACACCAAAAAGCAAACGAATTGCCGATACCCAAAAATGTCTTCGTGTTTCGGGCAAACACAACGATTTGGAAGATGTAGGTTTTGATACCTATCACCACACTATGTTTGAAATGCTGGGCAACTGGTCGTTTGGTGATTATTTTAAAAAAGAGGCACTGGCTTGGGCTTGGGAATTTCTTACCGAGGTTTTAAAACTTGATAAAGACCGTTTGTATGTTTCAGTATTTGAAGGAAATCCAGCAGAAAATGTTCCTTTTGATCAAGAAGCCTTTGATATTTGGAAACAATACGTTGCAGAAGATCGTATTATTTTAGGAAATAAAAAAGACAACTTTTGGGAAATGGGCGATCAAGGTCCATGTGGTCCATGTTCAGAAATTCATATCGATTTACGTTCAGATGCCGAAAGAAATGCAGTTTCAGGTAGAGATTTAGTAAATGCCGATCATCCGCAAGTGGTAGAAATTTGGAATAATGTTTTTATGGAATTCAACCGTAAAGCCGATGGTTCTCTAGAAAAATTACCTGCGCAACACGTCGATACAGGTATGGGATTTGAGCGTTTGTGTATGGCAATGCAAGGCGTTACTTCAAACTACGACACCGATGTTTTTACACCACTAATTGAGAAAATTGAACAAATTACAGGTTTAAAATATACACCTAATAATGTCATTCTGAACGATAGTGAAGAATCTCAAGAGCAAAACAAAATCAATATTGCTATTCGTGTTATTGTAGACCATGTGCGTGCGGTTGCTTTTGCTATTGCCGATGGACAGTTGCCATCAAACACAGGTGCGGGTTATGTTATTCGTAGAATTTTGCGTCGTGCCATTCGTTACGGATTTACATTTTTAAACAAAAAAGAACCTTTTATCAATGAGCTGGTAGCTGTTTTAGCTACTCAAATGGGCTCATTTTTCCCAGAAATAAAAACACAGCAAAACTTGGTAACTCAAGTAATTCGTGAAGAAGAGACTTCTTTTTTAAGAACATTGGAGCAAGGATTACAACTTTTAGAAAAAGTAGTTGCTGAAACAACTGGAAATGAAGTTAAAGGAGAAAAAGTATTTGAATTGTATGATACTTTTGGTTTTCCAAAAGATTTAACGGCTTTAATATTAAAAGAAAAAGGCTATACGTTTAATGAAACCGAATTTGATACAGAATTAGAAAAACAAAAAGCACGTTCTCGCGCCGCTTCCGAAGTTTCTACCGAAGATTGGAACGTGTTGGTTGAAGGCAATGTAGAACAATTTGTAGGCTACGATCAAACCGAAAATGAAGTAAAAATTACACGTATTCGTAAAGTAGACTCAAAAAAAGATGGAATATTGTATCAAATAGTGTTAGATAGCACACCGTTTTATCCAGAAGGAGGAGGGCAAGTAGGCGATAAAGGCACATTGGTTTCAGCAAATGAAACCATCGAAATTATAGACACTAAAAAAGAAAACAATTTAATCTTGCATTTTGCGAAGCAATTACCTCAAAATCTAAATGCTACGTTCCAAGCCAAAGTTAATACAAAATTACGTGCTCTATGTGCTAGTAATCACTCGGCTACACACTTGCTACACCAAGCTTTACGAACTGTTTTAGGAACCCATGTTGAGCAAAAAGGCTCATTGGTAGCTCCAAATTATTTGCGTTTTGACTTTTCTCATTTTTCAAAAGTAACAGATGATGAATTACAGCAAGTAGAAAACTTTGTTAATGCCCGTATTCAAGAGCATTTGCCTTTAATAGAAAGAAGGAGTATTCCTTTTGCACAAGCTATTGAAGAAGGTGCTATGGCATTGTTTGGCGAAAAATACGGCGACAATGTGCGTGCTATTAAATTTGGTGATAGTATGGAATTATGTGGCGGAATTCACGTAAGCAACACTGCAGATATTTGGTATTTTAAAATAATTTCTGAAGGAGCTGTAGCGGCAGGAATTCGTCGTGTTGAAGCTATTACAAACCATGCTGTAAAAGAGTTTTTTGCACATCAAGAGCATTTAATTGCTTCGGTAAAAGAAGCATTAAAAAATCCACAAGATGTTGTAAAATCGGTAGTTTCATTGCAAGATGAAAATTCCAAACTCAAAAAACAAGTAGAGGCATTATTAAAAGAAAAAGCAAAAAGTTTAAAGGGAACATTAGCTTCACAAATACAAAATATACAAGGTGTAGACTTTTTAGCCGTTGAGGTAGATTTAGATGCTACAGGCGCTAAAGATTTAGCTTACGAATTGGGGCAAAACAAAAATAATTTGTTTTTGGTTTTGGCTACAGTTACCGAAGACAAGCCCATGCTTACCTGCTATATATCTAAAGAATTAGCAGAGCAAAAAGGACTTAATGCAGGGCAGGTTGTACGCGAACTTGGCAAATACATTCAAGGTGGCGGTGGCGGTCAGCCATTTTTTGCAACCGCTGGCGGTAAAAACCCAGCAGGTATTAAAGAAGCTCTTGACCAAGCAATAACATTTTTAAACTAAACTTAAATACCTAATAACTCAATAATTTAGGTACATTTGTAAAAAAGTAAATATCAGTATGAAAAGAGTTTTAAATTTCTTGATTGTTATAAGTTTGTTTTTTGTTTCTTGTAACGTAGAACCTGTTGATAATGGTTTATTGGAAACATCAAATAATAACAGTCAAAACCCTAATAATCCAATCACACCTACGCCAACGACGCCTGTATTAGTTACAAAAATTATAGAGACATTATCAAATGGTGATATTGAAACTACCAATTTTACATACAACGGGACAAAAATCTCTAAAATGACAACGATTACTTCAAATTCAATTGAAGAGACTAATTATGTTTACACAAACGATTTAATAACAAAATCGACCTATTTTTTAAATGGTGTTTTAACAGAAACTACAAATTTTGAATATAATACAGATTTGAAGTTGATAAAATGCACTTATATTCAGGGAACAACGGTTGAAATAACAGATTATGTTTATAATGCAAACAATACAGTATCATTTATAACACAATCTGGAACAGATGTTTTAGCAACAGGAACTGTTTATCTATTTAATAATCAAGCGTATAAAAAGACTGTTGTGTTTGACCCAGGTACAACAAACGAGTATACAGAGACCCAAGAAACTAGTTTTGACAGCAAAACAAATCCTTTTATTAATGTTACTGGGTTTTCAAAATTAGATTTAGAAACACCTTCAGAAATTGTTGGTTTCTCGGGTGTTTTTAACAACCCTATAATGCTTAAAAGAGACAATGTGACAAATGATACATCTACATATACTTACAATTCAAACAATATGCCCTTATTGGAAGTATATACCGATTTAGTAAATCCTAATTGGAGTGCTACATATCAATATTTTTATAATCAATAAACAAGATAAATAAAACTATTTAAATCCCTATAGTGCAAACTATTGGGATTTTTTGTTAGAATAAGAATAATACTCTTTTTAAAGCGTAAAATAAATATGAATTTTACTACTCCAATTTTTATACAAAAGCCAACATCTACGGTTAATTATGACTCAGAATTATTGTTGTTGGGTTCTTGCTTTGCAGAAAACATTGGAGCAAAATTTGAATACTTTAAATTTAAAACCATTATAAATCCGTTTGGAATTATTTTTAATGCAGTTTCATTAGAAAAAATAATGAAAAGAATTGTTTTTAAACAGTATTTTACAAAAAATGACCTTTTTTTTCACAACGATTTATGGCATTCTTTTGAGGTTCATTCGCAGTATTCTAACACCGATAAAGAACAATTTTTACAATTTTTAAACAAAATTATTGTAGAAACTCACAATCAATTAACCACTTTATCGCATTGTATTATTACACTTGGAACCTCTTGGGTTTACCACCACAATCAATCAAATACTATTGTAGCCAATTGCCATAAGATTCCGCAAAAAGAGTTTACCAAGCAATTGCTTTCGGTAGATGAAATAACGCAAAGTTTAAAAAATACTATAGCCTTAATACACTCAATAAACCCAACTATTGAGTGTATTATTACCATTTCTCCTGTTCGTCATAGCAAAGATGGTTTTTTTGAAAATAATGTAAGTAAAGCTCATTTGTTTTCTGCGGTTTACCAAATGCTAAATCAGCAAAAAATATATTATTTTCCTTCGTATGAAATAGTGATGGATGAACTTCGAGATTATCGTTTTTTTGAAAAAGATATGCTTCATCCCAATGCTCTTGCTGTAGATTATATTTGGAAAAAATTTACCGCTGTTTTTTTTGTGCCCGAGACTATAAAAGTTATGCAAGATATAGATGCAATACAAAAAGCACTCCAGCATAAACCATTTAATCCTACTACCGAAACGCACTTAAATTTTCTAAAAAATATTGAAAAAAAAATAGCTACATTAGCATCTAAAATTCCGCATTTAAAATTTTAAAATGGCACAGCAAGATACTACCGAACTCAACAAAACAGTAACCAATTTGATTAATAAATTAAGTTTATCGGGTAAATTTATTATTTTACTTTTGATAGCCATAATCATTTATTTGGTATACCAATTAAAAACACAAAAAGAAAATTCATCTGTAGAATACGATACAGCCTTAATACAAGAACAAATAAAAAATGTAGGAAAATTAGTCGTAACAGAAGGACACTTTTCGGAAGTAATGACCTACAAAGATTCTAAAAAATATTTAATGGATTTTATATCTTTTGATAAAAAAGCTTTGGTTGTAATAAATGCAGATGTAACCGTTAGTTTTGATTTAAGCAAAGTAAAATATGATATAAATGCGCCTCAAAAAACAGTAACGATTACCAATATTCCTGAAGAAGAAATCAAAATTAGTCCAGATATTAAATACTACAATGTAGATCAAAGTACATTTAATGAATTTACAGGTCAAGACTACAATAAAATAAATAAAATAGCCAAAGAAAATCTTGCTAAAAAAATAGAAAAATCTACATTAAAATCTAATGCTAAAAATAGATTAGTGAGCGAACTTTCAAAGATACTTATCGTTACTCGTTCTATGGGTTGGAAATTGGTTTATAATGGGCAAGCCGTAGAAACAGAAAAAAGTATTCAGCAATTTGCAGGTTAAATACGCATTTTTGCGTATAGTACTATTAAAGCTTTTAATTCAATTTTGTAACTGAATTAAGGGCTTTTTTTATGGAAATTTATTTCGCAATATTTTCGGTGTTGTTTTTTATAGTTTGTGTCAAGCTTTATCTTACCAATAGTAAACTAAAAAATCAGCATCAAAAAAACATACTTGAGTTGCAAAAAAGTGTTCAAACTTTATTGCAAAATCATGAAAAATTATCTCAAAAAATTACTATTTCTTATCAATACAAAATCTTGTATCAACAAGAAATGGAAATGCTAGGTAGAGAAATTTTTTTGCTACAAAAAATGCTATTCAAAGAATTAAACAAGCAATAATTTTTTTAACTTAGAACACAAAAATTCAATATAATACCCATGAGAAAACTTTTCTATATTGTATTTTTAAGCACTTGTTTGGTTTATGCACAAAACTTTCAGCAAGAAATAGCTTCATTAAAACATAAATTAAAATCGAGCAGTAGTATAGAAAAAACAACACAACTCTATTCAGATTTGACTTGGAACTATATTGATGTTTCTCTTGATTCTGCTTTAGTTTATGGCAACAAGGCTTTAATTTTTGCTCAAAAAACAAAAAAACCAATACTTATAGCCCAATGCTATTCCAATTTAGGAGGTGTATATTTAAGAAAAGAAGATTTTAAAAAATCTGAAGAAGCGTACAAAAAAACAATACAATTAAGGCAAACTACTAAAGATTTTGAAGGCGTTGCCAAAGCAAAGATTAATTTAGGCAATGTCTATGCGAGCAAGCAAAACTATATACCTGCTACAAAATATTTTATAGAAGCTATAGCTTATTTTGAAAACAAAAACGATACTATTGCAAGCCTAACTAAAGGCAATTTGGGATTGATTTTTATGGAAATGAAAAATTATTCTAAAGCCATAAAATACCTTGAAGAATCAACTTTTTTTCTCAAGAAAAGCAATATGAAGCAAGGTTTATGTCATACCTATTTATCGCTAGGTGATGCTTCTATAGATCAAAAAGATACTTTAAAAGCTTTAAAATATTATACAGAGAGTTTAAAAAATTGCAAAGATTGCCGCGATAATTTAGGAATATCTACTTTAAACCAACGACTAGGCGATTTACATAATGCACAAGGAAATTCGGCCAATGCAGCACAATGTTTTGCAATAGCCGATAAATTGCTTAAAGAATTGAACTCTGAAGTAGAAAAAACAAATTTACAGCTATCAAAATCTCAAGAATTAATCAATAAAAAGCAGTATGATGAGGCAAAAAAATTGCTTTTGCAGATAAAAAAAGTGCATCAAGAATATGGTTCTGATAGATATTTGGTAGAAACCTACAAAAAGCTAACATGGATTTACCTTCATCAAAATAATAAAGATAGTACCGCATATTATTTTAATAAGTACACCATTTTAAAAGATGAAAAACTTAAAGCTACAGTATTAAAGCAAACATCAGAACTAGAAACAAAATACCAAACAGTACAAAAAGAAAAATTACTACTTAAAAAAGAAGCCGAAAACAAAGCGAAAACAAATACTATAGCAGGACTAAGTATGTTAGCCATATTTATTACTATAATAAGTGTTTTGCTTTACAGGCAGCAAACATTAAAAAACACCCAACAAAAACAAGAGTTTGACCTTAAAGAAGCTATTGCGCATATTGAAACTCAAAATAAATTGCAAGAGCAAAGACTTGCTATTTCTAGAGATTTGCACGATAATATAGGTTCGCAGCTTACATTTATTATTTCTTCTGTAGAGAATTTAAAATTTGGTTTTCCAAATATAGATAGTGCTATAAAAAATCATCTCACAAAAATTAGCGATTTTACCAAAACGACTATGGTAGAATTGCGCGATACTATTTGGGCTATGAATTCGCAAGAAATAAGTTTTGACGATTTAAGTGCAAGAATTTATAATTTTATAGAAAAAGCTCAGTCGGTAAAACAAAATATAGTATTTAAACTAGATATCAGTACAGAATTAAAGCAAACAAAATTGAGCTCATTACAAGGAATTAACCTGTATAGAACCATACAAGAAGCCACAAATAACGCTATAAAATATGCACAAGCCAACCATATAAATATTACAATAGGTAGTGTACAAGAGAAACTGGTTATTCGTATTACAGATGATGGATTAGGATTTGATATAGAACAAGCCAATTTAGGGAATGGTTTACTAAATATGAAAAAGAGAATAGAAGAAATACAAGGAGATATTTCTATAAAATCTCAACTAAACAAAGGAACACAAATAGAAATAAATTTGCCAAAATAGCAACAATATGATTAGAGTAGCAATAGTAGATGATAATGTGTTTTTGCAAAAAGCGATTCAAGATAAATTAATGTTTTTTCCAGATGTAGAAATCAAAGTAAAAGCTATTCATGGTCAAGATATTTTAGAAAAATTGCAAAAAAGCCATCATCTTGATTTAATTTTAATGGATATTGAAATGCCTGTTATGAATGGTATTGAAGCTACACAAAATATAAAAAATAAATATCCGCAGATAAAAATAATTATGCTTACTGTTTTTGACAACGATGAAAATATATTTAATGCTATAAAAGCAGGTGCCGATGGTTATTTTTTAAAAGAAGTAAATCCGCAAGAATTATACAATGGCATAAAAGATACTCTTTCGGGCGGAGCTGCCATGACACCTTCTATTGCCCTTAAAACGTTGAAACTTTTACGAAATCCAATTGTTTTTGAAGACACCAAAACGGAAGAAATTGTTCTTACCAATCGTGAAATAGAAGTGTTGGAACAATTAAGCAAAGGTTTAAAATACAATACAATAGCCGAAAATTTATTTCTTTCTACAGGCACTATCCGTAAGCACGTAGAAAACATATATACCAAACTACAAGTGCACAATAAACTAGAAGCAATACAAAAAGCAAAAAACAACAAACTTTTATAAAAAAATGCTTCCGAAAACATCGGAAGCATTTTTAATGTTAAACATACATCATTAAGATTTTTTTGTAATAGCATTATAGGCATACAAAACAATAATAGCGCCTACAACAGACATACCCATATTGTAAAAACTAAAAATTTCATTGGTAACACCTTTGTCAAATAGTAAGTTTCCTAAAAATCCGCCTACTACACTACCAATAACACCAATAATAATTGTTGCAACCCAACCTTGACCATCTGGTCCTGGTTTTAAAAATTTTGCAATCACACCTGCAATCAATCCAAATAGGATCCAAATAAGAATGTTTGTCATAATTAATTTTTTTTGGTTAGTTATGTTTGAATAACAATGAGTTATTTTCAAAGTTAATAAAAATTAAAGTACAACATTCTATTTTTTGTAGTTTTTTTATTGTTAAAAAAAGCATAACAAAAAATCTATCTCTTTGATATCAATATAAATACGTAAAAATGCGTATTTCCTAGTGTTGTGGTACTAGATACTTTTACAATATTAAAATAACCTAATACTTAAACACTATGAGAAAATCAGTTTTATTCATTGGATTGTTTCTATTAACAGTACAATATCATGTAGCACAAACAAATAAAGTAAGTTTTAAATTTAATTTTGGTTCTACTTTTTCAAAACCTCAAGATGATTTAGCAAAATCGTATGGACAAGGCAACTCATTACAGCCTGCATTATCTATGGAAGCAGCCTATATGCTTACCTATAGCAAGAACACAAAATTTGGAGTAAAATTAGCAGGCGTTGCAGGTTACGATATGAGCAATATTTTAGCGCACGATGCTTTAAGTCAAGTAAAAGTATCTATACCAAATGTAAGAGCTAGAATTTATCCATTTTCTTATGATGGAAAATTAGATGATGCTTTTGAAAAAGTAGCCCCCGAAGGTTTACCATTCATGCTAGAAATTCCAGTTTGGATTGCTATATATTCCTCAATTAATAGTCTTCATTTTGATTACGGAACTGGATTTGCTACACTCACCGAAAAACCTTTTATAGACGAATATACTTTTGCCGAAACCCAAACAACTCGAACAATGACTTACACAGGGTGGGGTGTACAACCTCAAATTTATACTTCAGAATCTGAAAAATGGGTTTGGAATGCCATATTTGACTTCGGAAAATATAAATGGACAAATAATGCTGGAGGCACATCTTCTATAAAAAGCAATATGCTTGGTTTTGGATTTTCGTATAAATTTTAAATAATAAAAACATGAAAAAAATAGTTTTATTCTTATTCATTCCTTGGGTTGTTTTGCAGGCTCAAACCAAACATAAAACCTCCGATTTTAATTTATCTTCTGATGTGGTTAAATATGAAACCGCAGAATATTATTACGATAGTGGAAATGGAAATTTTAAAAAATCGGCTCATAAAACCTATACTTTTTCAAATGGTTTGCTTCAAAAATTGGAAAGTACTCTTGATTATTTTGTACTTACAAATACCGTTTCAGAATTTCGTTATAAAAACAACCTTTTGCATGAAGTAATTTCCAATTCTGAAGCAGGTGGTACAACAGAAACCTATACATACACCAATAAAAAACTTACGGAGATAATTTCTGAAAATGAGGTTACAAAAAAGTATACATTTGAGTACGACAGTAAAGGAAATGTACTAAAAGAATTTGTTTATGAAGACGGCATACTCATACAAAAAAATGAGTACTCAAATTATACAACGCCAAATTCGTACAAGAAAAAAATGATGAACTGTTATGGCGATACAGATCAAGGTACATATTATTATGAGTATAAAAATGGCTGTATGATTTCTGAAAAAACAGATACCGAATATCTTAAATCGACTACTGTTTTTCAATATGATAAATACAAAAATCAAATAGCACAAACTATAGATGGTAAACTCTTTTCGGCTTCTTATGTTTATGATAACAAAGGCAATGTATTAAAAAGTCAAATACTGCAACCAGGTTTTGATTTAGAACCAGACCAAAACTATTATACGTTTGCAAAAATTACTTACAAAGATGGAAAAACAGTTGGTACTATTGATTTGGATAAAGAATACATTAAAAAGTTTGAAAAACAAATCAAATCGTTTGATGTTGCAGCTTCAAGCTCAATATCGGGTTCAGAGTTAAGCAAGGCAATTTCTGATTTAAAAGCAGGTCTCGCAAGTAAATATCAAATAATGAAACACAAAGACAACACGTTTTCTATAAGAGATGCCAATGGAGAAGAGATAACCAATGATGTTACAGCAGTAAAATCGAAAACAGATATTCTCTTGTATGATATTCTTTTTAAAAAAGATTTGTTGCTAAAGAATTTTTATACCGATTCTGTAAAAATAGAGCAGTGGTATAGTATGGAAGAAATGACTTCTCCTACCGGATATTATTGGATTTTTTCCGAAGCGCCAGAGTTTTTTGTTATAAAAAATGGAGTATTAGTAGATATGAGCCTTTACAAAGTAGTTAAAACCGAAAAAGAAGACGATTTTATTATCCAAGAAGCAGGAATTGACAAGTATCTCATTAAGGATTTAAAATCAAAAGGTTTTGAAACTTTTTATCCATTAGAATTTTTAAATAAATAAATATGAAATTCATCATTTTTTTGTGCTGCATTTTTGGATATTCTTTTGCTCAAGAAGCCTATTTAACCTCCGATTTTTATTTAACAAATGATGTTGTTAAAGCAGAAACGGTAAAGTATAAATATAACGCACTAACAAAAACATTTGAAGCCGATAATACGAATATTTTAGAATTTAAAAAGGGTAGAATTCAAAGTAAAAGGCACATAGAACATAATGGTTTTGGATTGTTATATAATACTGATGATAGTTATGTTTATAATACTCAAAATCAATTGGTGAAAATAGAGTCTAAAAACAAATCAAATTATATCTTTTCGTATAATACAAAAGGAAACCTTATTGAAAAAAGGTTAGACGTTAGTCAAAATCCAAAAGTAATAACCTATGCGTATGACAATCAAGGAAGATTGATAAATTGTATTGAAAAAGATGGCGTATATACAAATTCAGAAAAAAAGTATTACGATATTCAGTCGAAAAAAGATTATAAGTATACACACAAATATTATAAATACAATAGTACCAATTTGTTGTTTACCGAAGATATTGTAGTAAAAGATGGTCTTATAGTTATGAGTACTCGTGTTTCTGAAGATAAAAAAGAACAAACCATAACTAATTTTGAATATGATAGATACGGTAATCTACTAAAAACTAAGGCAAACAATGGCACAGACTATACGTATATATATGGTTACGATGCCAAAGGTAATGTTATAAAAATGCGTTACAAAGATGGTGTCGAATTGTATTCAGAGTTTACAAAAATAACCTATCAAGACGGTACTACTTCGGGTAGTACAGATTTTGCCCCGTATTTTACAGAAGGAATCCAGTTTGATAGCGATACATACGCAAACAATGTTAATCCAAAATCAAAATATAAAATTAAAAAAGATGCCAATGCCATTTTTACATTAACATACACCAACGGAGTAGAACTTAAAGCAGATGAGGTAGAGACTACCAAAGGAGCAAATAAAGAAGATTTATTTTTATATGATTACAAAACAGGAGAATCTGCTATAATTTACGGATTGTATAAGCCTGATTTTCCTATTGATAAATGGGTAGAAGCCAAACCTTTTAATTCACCTACCGGAAAATATATTATAGTAAATACAGATTGGCGTTTTTTTATTTTAGAGAAATCAAAAATTGTAGAAAGCACCAAAAACTCTATACATGCAGGTATTGATGGAAAATCGATTATTATTGCCGAAGATGGAAAAGAAAAATATTTTATTCCTACACACTCAAACAATTTAAAGGCATTAACGATATATCCTTTATTTCTTATTTCGAAGTAATAAACATGTAGGTGTTTTTACTATTTGTTAAAAATAAAAGGGCTGTCTCAAAAAAGACAGCCCTTTTTGTATCGATAATATAAAAATTATAAACCAAAAGCCGATTTTACAGCATCTACATAATCAAGTTTTTCCCAAGTAAATAACTCAACAGTTACTGTTTTTTCTGCACCATCTGGCGATTTAAAAGTTTTTACAACAGTTTCTGGCGTTCTGCCCATGTGTCCATAAGCAGCCGTTTCGCTGTATATAGGATTTCTCAATTTCAATCTTTGCTCAATAAAGTAAGGGCGCATATCAAAAATAGTTTCTACTACTTTACTTATCTCGCCATCAGTCATATTTACTTTTGCAGTTCCATAAGTATTTACGTTGATTGATGTTGGTTTAGCCACACCAATAGCATACGATACTTGTACCAAAACTTCATCACACAAACCTGCAGCTACTAAGTTTTTAGCAATATGTCTTGTAGCATAAGCAGCACTTCGGTCTACTTTACTCGGATCTTTTCCAGAGAAAGCACCACCACCATGAGCTCCTTTTCCGCCGTAAGTATCTACGATAATTTTTCTACCTGTTAAACCCGTATCGCCATGTGGGCCACCAATTACAAATTTACCTGTTGGGTTAATATGATAAGTAATGTCATCATTAAATAAATGGGCATACTGTGAATATTTTGCTTTAACTCTTGGAATTAAAATCGAAATTAAATCACTTTTAATTTTTGCCAACATTTCTGCCTCGGTGTCAAAATCGTCATGCTGTGTAGAAATTACAATAGCATCAATTCTAACAGGTTTATTATCATCAGAATATTCTAAAGTAACCTGCGATTTAGCATCAGGTCTTAGGTATTTAATTTCGTTATTTTCTCTTCTTATTGCAGCTAATTCTAATAATAAAGCATGCGATAAGTCTAGTGCTAGAGGCATATAGTTTTCGGTTTCATTGGTAGCATAACCAAACATCATACCTTGATCACCAGCACCTTGCTCTTCTTTACTAGCTCTATCAACACCTTGATTAATATCTGCACTTTGCTCATGAATAGCCGAAAGAACCCCACAAGAGTTCGCCTCAAACATATATTCACTTTTGGTATAACCAATTTTTTTAATTACTTCTCTTGCAATGCTTTGTACATCTAAATAGGTGTTAGATTTTACTTCGCCAGCCAAAATTACCTGACCTGTAGTAACAAGAGTTTCGCATGCAACCTTAGACTCGGCGTCAAAAGCTAAAAAATTATCAATTAATGCGTCGCTAATTTGGTCTGCAACTTTGTCTGGATGTCCTTCACTTACAGATTCTGACGTAAACAAATAAGCCATAATAAACTTGTTTTAAATTAATTTTACAAGAAAAAAAAATGAAGTTGCAAGGGTAAGCTAAAGGGAGTATCTCTGCTTTAGCATTTTTTAATGAGGTTGCAATCAGTCAAATTTTTCCTCTTATTTTGAGACTGCAAATTTAGGAAATGAAATTCAAAAACAAATAAATATGTAATTTTTTTTCTTCACTCTTATTTTTTTTAAAATAATTTTGAAAACTCAAATTAGTTATTCTACATTTGCAGAGTTCATAAATATATTGTTTGTTATCACGAAAGCTGGAGGGAATAGACCCTGTGAAAGCTTAGCAACCCTATTTTTTATAGAAGGTGCTACATTCTAATCTTTATACCGATTTAATAAAGATACAGATAACTTGAAAAATTCTCTCTTTTTCTTGATAACATTTTAAATTTTAAAGTGATTATCATGTCCAACAAAATACAAAACGAACTCAAAAAACGAATTCTCGTACTTGACGGTGCTATGGGAACGATGTTGCAACGAAATAAATTTGAAGAAGATGATTTTCGTGGTGAGCGTTTTAAAAATTTCCCTCATTCTTTAAAAGGGAATAATGATTTATTGTCTATAACCCAACCCGAAGCTGTAAAAAAAGTTCATCGTGCTTATTTTCAAGCAGGCGCCGATATTGTAGAAACCAATACTTTTTCGGCAACTACAATAGGTATGGCAGACTACCATTTGGAAGATTTAGTCTACGAATTAAATTTTCAATCAGCAAAAATTGCACGTGAAGTAGCCGATGAATTTACAGATAAACCCCGATTTGTAGCAGGAGCAATAGGCCCTACAAATAGAACGGCCTCAATGAGTCCAGATGTAAATGATCCTGGTTTTAGAGCCATTACTTTTGATGAATTAAAATGCGCTTATAAACAGCAAGTAGAGGCTTTGCTAGAAGGTGGTGTTGATGTGCTTTTGGTTGAAACTATATTTGATACTCTAAATGCAAAAGCAGCTCTTTTTGCTATTGAAGAACTAAAAGAAGAACGAAATATAGATATTCCTATAATGGTTTCGGGAACTATTACAGATGCTTCTGGAAGAACCCTTTCTGGGCAAACGGTTGAAGCTTTTTTAATATCCATTTCACACATTCCATTATTAAGTGTAGGATTTAATTGTGCATTAGGCGCAGATCAATTAAAACCCTATCTAAAACGGTTGGCACAAAACACTCAACTTAATATTTCTGCACACCCCAATGCTGGTTTACCCAATGCGTTTGGACAATACGACCAAACTCCTCAGCAAATGCAACAACTTATACGAGAATATTTGCAAGAAAATTTAGTAAATATAATCGGTGGTTGTTGTGGCACAACTCCAGAGCATATTAAGGCAATTACTGAAGTTGTCAGTGAATTCAAACCTAGAAAGTTGTTGGTTGCTGGTTAGTAGTTGTTGGTTAAAAGTTTAAATAAAATGAAATATACAGAATTAGAAGTTTGGCTTGAGACAAGAAAATTGACCAACTTGGTTTATAACAAAACAAAAGTTTTTCCTAAAGAAGAGGTTTATGGATTAACTAATCAAATTAGAAGATGTGCTGTTTCTATTCCTTCAAATATTGCTGAAGGTGTTGGAAGACAATCATCGAAAGAAACACTGCATTTTTTGCATATCTCAAGAGGTTCACTATATGAGTTAGAAACCCAGTTTTATTTGTCTCTAGACCAAAATTATATTTCTGAAAGTGATTTTGAAATCATAACAACTCAAGTAGAAACTTGTAAAAAATTAATTAATGGATTTATCAATTATTACAAAAAACTTTAATTATGGAAACTGATAAAACCATCAACCATCAACCATCAACCATCAACCGATATTTGAAATTATCAGGACTAGAACCTCTAATTGTTACGCCAGAATCAAATTTTATCAATGTTGGTGAACGTACAAATGTTACAGGTTCTCGTAAATTTCTTAGGTTAATAAAAGAAGAAAAATACGATGAGGCGCTAGATATTGCAAGAGCTCAAGTAGAAGGAGGTGCACAAATTATTGATGTTAATATGGACGAAGGCATGCTTGACGGAGTTTATGCAATGACCAAATTCTTAAACCTTATTGCGGCTGAACCTGATATTGCAAGAGTGCCTGTTATGATTGACAGTTCAAAATGGGAAATTATTGAAGCAGGTTTAAAAGTTATTCAAGGAAAAGGAATTGTAAATTCCATTTCTTTAAAAGAAGGAGAAGAACTGTTTATTCACCACGCCAAATTAATTAAGCGTTATGGTGCTGCAGTGATTGTTATGGCATTTGACGAAGTAGGGCAAGCAGATACTTATGAACGTCGTATTGAAATTTGCAAACGTTCATATACTATTTTGGTAGATAAAGTAGGTTTTCCTCCAGAAGATATCATCTTTGATCCCAATATTTTTCCTGTAGCAACAGGCATGGAAGAGCATAGAAAAAATGCTTTAGATTTCTTTTTAGCAACAAAATGGATACGAGAAAACTTGCCTTATGCTCATGTTTCGGGTGGTGTAAGTAATGTTTCATTTTCATTTCGGGGCAACGATAAAGTGCGTGAAGCCATGCATGCTTCTTTTTTGTACCATGCTATAAAACACGGAATGACCATGGGGATTGTAAATCCGGAAATGTTAGAAATTTACGATGAAATTGATTCCGAATTATTGCAACACGTTGAAGATGTTTTGTTGGATAGAAGAGATGATGCTACCGAAAGACTACTAAATTTAGCCGAAAGTTTCAAAGGCGATGTAAAGTCAAATGAAAAGGCTGTTGCTGAATGGCGAAATGGTTCTGTTCAAAGTCGCTTAACACATTCGTTGGTTAAAGGTATAGATGAGTATATCGAAATTGATGTGGAAGAAGCACGACTACAAGTAGATAAACCCATTGAAGTGATTGAAAACTACTTAATGAACGGGATGAATGTAGTGGGAGATTTGTTTGGAAGTGGAAAGATGTTCTTGCCTCAAGTTGTAAAATCAGCTCGTGTGATGAAAAAAGCGGTGGCTTATTTATTGCCACATATAAGCCCCCCAGCCCCCAAAGGGGGAGTTTATAGACAATCGTGGAAAACAGCTAGTCCAGCTTTGTATAAAATTTTAAAGGATAAAGCAAAAGAGATGAGGAACAAGCCTACCGAAGCTGAGAAAATGCTTTGGAATGTTTTATCAAATAAAGGTCTAGATGGTGTGAAATTCCGAAGACAACATATTATTGGAGAATATATAGTAGACTTTGTATGTTTAGAAAAAAGAGTAGTTATAGAGGTAGATGGTTATGTACACAATATTCCAGAACAAAAAGAGCATGATAAGCAAAGAACAGAATGGTTAGAGCAAAATGGTTTTAAGGTTATAAGATACTCAAATAATCAAGTTTTATATGATTTAGTTAGTACTATAGAGTCTATTCGTAAAGAATTATCCACATCAATGATAGCTCCCCCTTCGGGGGCAGGGGGGGCAGGACGTATTCTATTAGCAACCGTAAAAGGCGATGTGCATGATATTGGCAAAAATATTGTTTCTGTAGTTTTAGCCTGTAATAATTTTGAAATCATTGATTTAGGAGTAATGGTTCCGCCAGAAAAAATTATTGAAACCGCTGTAAAAGAAAATGTTGATATTATTGGTTTGAGTGGCTTGATTACTCCTTCGTTAGACGAAATGGTTTACTTAGCCAAAGAATTGGACAAATTGAATATTAAAATTCCAATAATGATAGGTGGAGCAACAACTTCACGTGCACATACAGCTGTGAAAATTGCACCAGAATATCAATCTACTGTTGTTCATGTAAACGATGCTTCTCGTGCGGTGACTGTAGCTAGTAATTTGTTGCAACCCGAAACAAGAACTCAATATGCTTTTGAGCTAAAAAAAGAGTACTCCAAACTAAGAGAAGATTACTTAAACAGGAGCAAAGAAAAAAACTTTTTAACCCTTGAAGAAGCTCGAAAAAATAAATTAAAAATAGACTGGAATGCGTACCAACCAGTTCAACCAAATTGTATTGGAACCAAAACTATTGAAGTAAAACTTTCGGAATTGGTAGATTATATCGATTGGACACCATTTTTTCAATCGTGGGAATTATATGGTAAATATCCAGCTATTTTGGCAGACGAAGTAGTAGGTGAGCAGGCAACACATTTGTTTAACGATGCACAAAAAATGGTAGCAAAAATTATCGATGAAAAATGGTTTACAGCCAAAGGAATTGTAGGTATTTTTCCAGCAAATAGTATTCACGATGATGATATCGAATTAAAAACCAATAACCAAGAAAGCACAACTTTTTTAACCTTACGTCAGCAATCACAAAAAACCGATGGAGTTCCAAACATAGCATTAGCCGATTTTATAGCTCCAAAAGATACAGGAATACAAGATTATATAGGATGTTTTTGTGTAACCACAGGTTTTGGAGTAGATGAAAAAGCCAAAGCATACGAAAAACAATTAGATGATTATAATGCAATTTTAGTTAAGGCTCTTGCCGACAGATTAGCAGAAGCCTTTGCCGAATATTTGCATGAAAAAGTGCGTAAAGAAATTTGGGGTTACGCTATAGATGAAAATCTATCGAATGAAGAATTAATTAAAGAAAATTACAAAGGAATTCGCCCAGCTCCAGGTTATCCAGCTTGCCCAGATCATTTAGAAAAACCTACCATTTGGAAATTATTAGAAGTAGAAGAAAAAATAGGAGTTACACTAACAGAAAGTATGGCTATGTGGCCAGCAGCTTCAGTTTCTGGATATTATTTTGCTAATCCTCAAAGTAAATATTTTGGTTTAGGTAAGATAAAACATGATCAAGTAGAAAGTTATGCAAAAAGAAGAGGCATTTCAATAGAAGAGGCAAATAAATGGTTAGCGCCAAATAGAGCAGATTAATTTTTGTTTCAAGTTTAAAGTTTCAACTTCACCAACCTGAAACCTTAAATCTGAAACTTAAAACTAAAATAAAAAATGAAAGTAACCGAACATATACAAAACGCAAAAGGGAAAACCTTATTTTCTTTTGAAATTTTACCGCCATTAAAAGGACAAAATATTCAATCTATTTTTGATGGAATAGATCCATTAATGGAGTTTAAACCACCATTTATTGATGTAACCTACCATAGAGAAGAGTATGAATTTAAAGAGCTTCCTAATGGTTTATTACAGAAAAAAATTGTAAAAAAACGACCAGGAACTGTGGGTATTTGTGCAGGAATTCAAAATAAATATAATGTTGATGCTATTCCTCATATTTTATGTGGAGGTTTTACCAAAGAAGATACCGAAAACCTATTAATTGATTTGGATTTTCTAGGTATTGACAATGTTGTGGCTTTACGAGGAGATGCTTTGAAAACCGAAACTTATTTTAAACCCGAAAAAGAAGGCAATGAATATGCTTCAGATTTAGTAAAGCAAATCAGCAACTTAAATCAAGGAATTTATCTTGACGAAGATTTACAAAATAGTGCAAAAACCAACTTTTGTATTGGTGTTGCAGGTTATCCAGAAAAGCACATGGAAGCGCCAAGTTTAGATAGTGATATTCATTTTTTAAAACAAAAAATAAAAAATGGCGCCGATTATATTATAACTCAAATGTTTTACGATAACAAAAAATTTTTTGATTATGTAGCCAAAGTTCGCGCAGCTGGAATTACCATTCCTATTATACCAGGTTTAAAACCTATTGCAACAAAAAAACAACTCAATTTAATTCCGCATCGTTTTAGTTTAGAAATGCCAGACGAATTAATTATGGAAGTAGTAAAAGCAAAAGATAACGATGCTGTAAAACAAGTAGGAATAGAGTGGTGTACTCACCAAAGTAAAGAATTGGTTAAAGCCGGCATTCCCGTTTTGCATTATTATAGTATGGGAAAAGCAGCCAATATTAAAGCTATTGCCAAAGAAGTGTTTTAAAAAACAAAAATCCCGATTTAATCGGGATTTTTATTTATATAATTAACATCGCATCTCCATACGAATAAAATTTATAACCTTCTTTTATAGCTTCTTCGTAAGCTTTTTTCATAAGATCATGGCCACAAAAAGCAGAAATCATCATAAGTAATGTTGATTTTGGAGTATGAAAATTGGTTACCATACAATCTGCAATACTAAAATCGTAAGGTGGGTATATAAATTTATTAGTCCAACCATCATAAGGATTAAGTGTTCTATTTGAAGAAACCGAACTTTCAATAGCTCGCATAGAAGTTGTTCCTATACAACATATTTTTTTCTTCTCTGCCTTAGCTTTGTTTACAATATCACAAGCTTCTTGCGTTATTTTTAACTCTTCAGAATCCATTTTGTGTTTAGACAAATCTTCCACTTCAACGGGGTTAAAAGTTCCTAAACCAACATGAAGTGTTACTTCGGCAAAATCAACTCCTTTAATTTCTAATCTTTTTAAAAGATGTTTTGAAAAGTGTAAACCTGCTGTAGGTGCTGCCACAGCGCCTTCTTCTTTAGCATAAATAGTTTGATAGCGTTCGGCATCTTCGGGAGTAACCTCTCTATTAATGTACTTTGGTATTGGCGTTTCTCCAAGTTCTATCAATTTTTCTCTAAACTCTTCATAAGTACCGTCATACAAAAAACGAAGTGTTCTTCCGCGTGAAGTAGTATTGTCTATAACTTCTGCCACCAAAGAGTCATCATCACCAAAATATAATTTGTTTCCAATTCTTATTTTACGTGCTGGATCTACCAAAACATCCCAAAGGCGTTGCTCTGCGTTAAGTTCTCTTAATAAAAAAACTTCAATACGAGCACCTGTTTTTTCTTTATTTCCATACATACGAGCAGGAAAAACTTTGGTATTGTTTAGTATCATAACATCGCCATCGTCAAAATAGTCGATAATGTCTTTAAACAATTTGTGTTCAATGGTTTTGGTTTTTCTATTTACTACCATCAAGCGCGATTCATCACGGTTTTCAGCAGGAAATTCTGCCAATAATTCTTGTGGTAAATTAAAATTGAAATTGGATAACTTCATTTTTTTGAGTTTAAAAGTTTATAGTTTAAAAGATTACAGCTTTTTAAACAAGGGTGCAAATATACAACCATGAAATACCCGATGTCAAGTATTTTGTAAAGTTTATTTTTTACTACGATATTATACGCTGGTTATTTCAAATCCAAAATTTTTTAAATCGTGCCAAAATGTAGGATAAGATTTTGAAACAACTTCGGCTTCTTGTATAATAATAGGAACTTTTAAGGCCATAGGAGCAAAAGCCATTGCCATGCGGTGGTCTTGATAGGTGTTGATTTTTTGATTTTCTAGAAATTTTGTAGAGGCTTCCAAATGTAACGAATTGTTTGTAACACAAACTTGTGCGCCAAGCTTTGACAGTTCTGTTTTTAAGGCTTCCAAACGATCGGTTTCTTTAATTTTTAAGGTATGCAAACCGTATAAATCGCAAGCAATTCCTAATCCAAAACAAGTCACTGCAATGGTTTGAGCTATGTCTGGCGAGTTGTTGAGTTGTGAGTTGTGAGTTGTGAGTTGTGAATTATGAATTCTTTCTTTTGAAATTGTAATTGAATTATTGTAATTGAAAACCGTTTCAACTCCAAAATCTTGATAGATGTTTACTAAAGCGCTATCGCCTTGCAAACTATTTTCTTTATAACTTGAAAGTGTAACTTGAAAACCTATTTCAGATAAAGCAACAATGGAATACCAATAGGAAGCCGAAGACCAATCAGACTCAATTGTGAATTGAGATGCTGAAACGAGTTCAGCATGACAAACCGTAATTTTATTTCCAAGAAAAGAAGTTTTAATACCAATTTCATGCAATATTTCGAGGGTCATTTTTATATAAGGCATAGAAGTAATATCTCCTTCTAAGGTTAATATCAATCCGTTTTCTAGCTTGGGTGCTATTAATAATAATGCCGAAATATATTGACTACTTACATTTGCAGGAAGTGAAACTTTGTTTTGAGTTAATTTTTTTCCTTTAATTTTGATAGGAGGAAAGCCCGTGTTTTCTAAATATTCTATATCAGCTCCAAGTTGTTGCAGAGCATCAACTAAAACCTTTATCGGTCGTTCTTTCATTCTAGAAGAACCTGTTAAAATAATTTCGCAGTTTTCTTTTTGTGCAAAATAAGCCGTAAGAAATCGCATAGCTGTTCCTGCATGATGAACATCTATTAATTGTGAGTTGTGAGTTGTGAGTTGTGAATTTAAGGCTCTAGACATCACTTCCGAATCGTCAGAAATTGAGGTGTTTTCTATAGAAATATTTGGATACAATGCTTGGAGTAACAATAATCTATTGGTTTCCGATTTACTGCCAGTAATGGTTGCTTTTGACTTTTGACTTTTAACTTTTGACTTTTGTAAATGTAAATCCACTTTTTTTATTTTTATTGAATACTGATACTGAAAACGATAACCTATTTTAATTTTTCGTTATTGTGATGCCTGTCATGGTCGCGTTTGGTTTTCAAATCCATTTTTTTATCAAAAGCGGCTTGTAAATCTACGCCTGTTTGGTTGGCAAGACACAAAACAACAAATACAACATCGGCAAGTTCTTCGCCGAGATCTTTGTTTTTATCGCTTTCTTTTTCAGATTGTTCGCCGTATCTTCGAGCTATTATACGAGCTACTTCTCCTACTTCTTCTGTAAGTTGCGCCATGTTTGTAAGCTCGTTAAAATACCGAACACCATGGTTTTTTATCCAATTATCTACTTCTTGTTGAGCGTTTTTTAAATCCATTATTTTTTTATTTTTTAAATCATGAAAACGATATTATTATTTTGGATAGATATATTTCTGTTTTATCAAAAAGAATAAGTAAAACAAACCACTTCTACCACTATTATATTTTTACCAATTATCTAAATAGTCATCTACTTTTTTGCCATATTTTTTTACAAGAAAAAAGCGTATAACTAAAAGTATTAAAACAGAAATAAACATTGTAAGTAATGAGTTTTTTTGTGGTAATAACATGTTTACCATAACAAGCACAACAAATATTACTACAGATAGTAATAAAAATTTAATAAGTTTTTTCATTTATTCTCTGTTTTTTGTATCAATAATAATTGTTACAGGCCCGTCATTAAGTAAAGAAACTTTCATGTCTGCGCCAAATTGCCCAGTTTGTATGCTTTTTCCTAAATCGGTTTGCATTTGAGCGATAAAATTTTCATAAATAGGTATAGCTACTTGTGGTTTGGCTGCTTTTATATAGCTTGGACGATTTCCTTTTTTTGTAGAAGCATGAAGTGTAAATTGCGATACAACAATAATATCGCCTTTACTATCTTTTACAGATAAATTCATAACTTGATTTTCATCGCCAAAAATACGAAGATTGACAATTTTTTGAGATAGCCATATTATGTCGTCTTGTGTATCTAGATCTTCAATACCAACTAAAATGAGTAATCCATGAGCTATTGAAGCAACAATACTATTGTCAATAGTTACAGAGGCATTTAAAACACGTTGTATAACAGCTTTCATGGTTTGAGTTGGCTAATATGTATTACAACTATAAAATTAGCAAAAAAAGCTAAAAGGAAGCAATGTAATGTTTAATTTTTTCGGGTTTCGTCGCTTGCTATACGATCGTTATTGTAAATGTCTTGGCGGTAATTCTCATCGTCTCCTTCTAAAATTTTTAGGTAAGAATTGTATCGCGACCAAGCAATTTTATCTTCTTCGAGTGCTTTTTTTACAGCACAATGCGGTTCTTCTTTATGCAAACAATTATTAAATTTACATTCATTTTTGAGTTGAAAAAATTCAGGAAAATAATCGCTTACTTCTTGCGGATCCATGTCTACAAGTCCAAACCCTTTAATGCCAGGCGTGTCTATAATTTTTGCGCCAAATGACAAGTCAAACATTTCGGCAAATGTAGTGGTATGTTGTCCTTGCATACTTTGTTCAGAGATGTGCTTTGTTCTTAAGTCTAGCGCAGGTTCCAAAGCATTCACCAAGGTAGATTTTCCAACGCCCGAATGTCCCGAAAACATACAGGTTTTATCAGTCATAATTTCTTTTAGAGCCTCTATTCCTTTGTTTTCTGTAGAAGAAATACGTAGGCATTTATACCCTATTTGCGAATATATGTATTGCAAGTACAATTGTTCGTCTTGCATAGCCTCATCGTAGGTATCAATTTTATTAAAAATCAATATAGTTTCTATTCCGTAGGCTTCTGCGGTAACCAAAAATCTGTCGATAAAACTTGTTGTTGTTGGTGGATTGTTTATCGTAACCAATAGAAAAACCAAATCTATATTGGAAGCAATAATATGAGTTTGCTTGGATAAATTTACCGATTTTCTAATGATATAATTTTTTCGTTCGTGTATATGATAAATTTGCCCAATTGTGATATCTGTAGAAGTGTCAAGTTCAAAATCTACCACATCACCAACAGCAATGGGGTTGGTGCTTTTAATGCCTTTAATTCTAAATTTTCCTTTAATACGGCATTCGTAGCTTTCATTAGTTTGGGTTTTTACAGTGTAGAAACTCCCCGTAGATTTATAAACGATTCCTGTCATACAAAGCAAATGTAAGAAAATGATATGAGTTTAAAACAAAAACGAGCAGAATTACTGCCCGTTTTGTTCATTAGAGTTGCTAATATTTAATATTTGTAAGCTACCCCTTTTTTAATATTTTGAGACCCACCTAAACCATTAGAACTAGACCCAACTGTAGATTTATCAGCAGTTTGCAAAATAAAAGGGCAACCCATTGCTGCTGCTGCCATTTTTAATTTTTTCTCAGCTTTTTTATCTCCAGTGTTTCCGGTATGATAATTAATAAGACCTGTTTTACCTCTAACTTCATCTACTTTTTTCAATCCAGCTATATAGGCTTTATCTTCTACAATAACTACTTTTTCCCAATCATCTTCTCCATTTACTATTATTTTATCAGAAATATCCTCAACTCTACCACTTTTACCATATACTATCTTCTGAACGGCATATTTACTTATTGTGTTTTCGGCATCTTCTCCATCATATTTAAATACGATTGTAAATTCTTCAACTTTTAAAACTTTCCCTTTAATGACTTCACCACTATGTTTAGTAATAACATCTACTTGCGCAGAAGCTAATGAAACAGAAAAAAGGAATACACAGAATAAAATTAGTTTTTTCATACATTAAATAAATTTATAAATTAATATTGCAATAATAAGAAAAATATTTTGTTGATAATGAAACTATTTATTAAAAATTCTTTCTTGGTGCGTAATACTTTCTTGGTGTATAGCTTTGAAAAATTGGATAATAAATGCCTCACTCAACCCTTTTTCGTGACCATTTTGTATCATTTTTTCTAATATTTCATTCCAACGTTTGTTTTGTAATACAGCAACATTTTTTTCCTTTTTTAGCGCTCCAATTTCTTCAGCAATTTTCATTCTTTTGCCTATGGTTTCCAATAGTTTGGTGTCGTAGTCGTCAATTTTGTGTCGTAGTTTATTTAGTTTTTGTTGGTAATCGTCAGCATCATCAGTTTGTTTTCTAATGGTTAAATCAAAAATAATTTTCTTTAATTGTGTTGGTGTAACTTGCTGTGCGGCATCGCTCCAAGCATTATCTGGATCGATATGCGTTTCAATAATCATTCCGTCATAATTCAAATCGAGTGCTTCTTGCGTAACTTGGAAAATCATATCGCGATTTCCTGTAATATGAGAAGGATCTATGAGTAAAGGTATATCGGGAAATTTATTTTGAAAATCGATAGCAATTTGCCATTCTGGATTGTTTCGGTATTTTGTTTTTTCATAAGTAGAAAAACCTCTATGTATAACCCCTATGTTTTTTATGTTGGCATTATACAAACGTTCTACGCCACCAATCCACAGAGCTAAATCGGGATTTACAGGGTTTTTTACCAAAATAATTTTATCTGTATTTTGCAATGCGTCAGCAATTTCTTGAACCGCAAACGGGTTTACAGTAGTACGCGCTCCTATCCACAAAATATCAATATCGTGTTCTAAAGCCAATTTCACGTGAGCTACCGTTGCAACTTCAACAGCCATTTGCAAACCAGTTTCTGCTTTTGCTTTTTGCAACCATTTTAATCCGATTTCGCCTACACCTTCAAATCCACCCGGGCGCGTTCTTGGTTTCCAAATACCCGCTCTAAAAACCGATACTTTTGAATCTTTTAATTCACGTGCAATTTTCAAGACTTGCTCTTCAGTTTCGGCACTACACGGCCCTGCTATTACAAGCGGATGTGGCAAATTGAAGTTATTTAACCACGCTCTCATTTCTTTGTTGTTCTCCATAACTTTAGTCTTAAAGTCATAAAGTCAAAAGTGATAAAGTCAAAGGTTTTCCACTTTTGACTTTCGACTTTCAACTTTCGACTATTTCAATATTTCTTTAATTCTATTCGTATTCTGCATTTCGTTATAAACCTCTTCGTAGTTATCATTCTCTAATAAATCTTTGAAATTAGATAAATTCTGAATGTATTCTTCTAATGATTTTAGAACTTGCTTTTTATTTTGTTTAAAAATGGGCGTCCACATAGCTGGTGAACTTTTGGCTAAACGAACCGTGCTTTCAAATCCAGAACCTGCCATATCAAAAATATCTTGTTCCGATTTTTCTTTTTCGATAACCGTTTTCCCAAGCATAAATGAACTTATATGTGATAAATGCGATACATAAGCAATGTGTTTGTCATGCGATTTTGGATCCATATACCGAATACGCATTCCAAGTTTTTTGAACAAATCCATGGCTTTTTCTTGCAATTTGAAAGTCGTTTTTTCAACTTCACAAATGATGTTTGTTTTACCTTTATACAAACCTTTGATAGCTGCTTTTGGTCCAGAAAATTCAGTTCCCGCAATGGGATGGCAAGCCATAAAATTCTTCCTTTTCGGATGATTTTCGATAGCTTCGCAAATTGGGTTTTTGGTTGAGCCAACATCAAAAACCAAAGTTTGTTCTCCAATTTTATTCAAAATATCAGGCAAAATTACTAAAGCAACGTCAACTGGCACAGCAACGATTACTAAATCTGCGTTAATTAAATCATTTTCGGTTGCTTTTTGGTCAATAATTCCAAGATGTATTGCTTCATCAAGATGTTTTTCTTTGGCATCAATTCCAAAAATAACGGCATCATCGTAAATTGATTTGATGTCTAATGCCATCGAACCGCCAATTAACCCTGTTCCTATTATAAATGTTTTCATGTTTTATTTTAATTTTTCAATGTCAATTGCAAAAATCAAATTCAAAAATCAAAATTTTATTATTAAAAATTGTTACTTTTTATTTTGATTGTTATTGAATTTTGTAATTGCCATTGTCATTGAAGTCTTTTTATTGCTTCTAAAACATTTTCTTCTTTAACACATAATGAAAATCGTATGTAACCCTCGCCATTGCTACCAAAAATGGTTCCTGGTGTTAGGAAAATGTGTTTTTCAAATAATAAATTATCTATGAATTCTTCCGATTGAATTCCGATTGGTAATTTTGCCCAAACGAACATTCCCACAGCGTTTTTATCGAAAGTACAATTCATTTTTGTTGCCAATTCAAAAATTAATTTTTTTCTTTTTGCATAGATTTTATTCTGAGTTTCAAACCAATCTTGTCCTAATTTTAATGCTACAATTGCACCTTTTTGAATTCCATAAAACATTCCCGAATCCATATTGCTTTTAACTTTTAAAATAGCATCAATTAAAATGGCGTTTCCTAGAACCATTCCTACGCGCCAACCTGCCATATTGAACGTTTTACTCAATGAATTTAATTCTAAAGCGATGTCTTTTGAACCTTTAATTTGAAAAATCGATAAAGGATTGTCGTTTAAAACAAAACTGTACGGATTGTCATTTACAATTAAAATGTTATGCTTTTTCCCAAAATCAATTAATTTCTGATACAATTCTAAAGTTGCATTTGCACCAGTTGGCATGTGTGGATAACCGACCCACATTAATTTTACTTTTGATAAATCTGTTTTTTCTAAAGCTTCAAAATCGGGTTGCCAATTGTTTTTTTCTTTTAAATCATAATAAACTGCTTTCGCCTGAACCAATTCTGTTACAGAAGCATACGTTGGATAACCCGGATTTGGAATTAAAACTTCATCGCCTTCATTTAAAAACACTAATGAAATGTGCATGATTCCCTCTTTGGAACCCATTAAAGGTAAAATTTCGTTATCTGAATTTAATTCGACATTGAAATTAGTTGCATAAAAATCAGCAAAACCTTGACGCAATTGTGGCAAACCTTGATAGCTTTGATATTCGTGTGCTTTTTCATCAAACATTGCCTTTTGAATGGCTTTAATTACCGACGAATGTGGTGCCAAATCTGGACTTCCAATTCCCATATTAATGATTGGTTTACCTTCAAGCATAAGTTGCCTTACTTCTTTCAATTTTCTTGAGAAGTAGTATTCTTGAACGGTTTCTAGTCTTTTTGCGGTTTGTATCATTGTTTTTAATGTCAATATCAATGTCAATATCAATGTCAATATCAATGTCAATCAATATAAATTATAAAATTGATTTTGTTATTGTCTTTGAATTTGATTTTTGTTATTGCTCTTATATTCGCCTAAAATCTTAAATTGATTGGTCATGAGTTCTAAAATTTTCACGGCTTTTTCATAATGTTTGTATTTTTCAAATACTACATCTACAATAAATGAATATTGAAAAGGTTTTTCAATTATAGGCATCGATTGTATTTTGGTTAGGTTTAATTTGCAATTTGTCGTTACATTTAAAACGGTTGCCAAACTACCTAGTGTGTCATCTAATTCAAATTTTATGGAAGCTTTATTGATTTCTTCTTTATTTACTTGATTTTTTTCTCTACTAATGATAAAAAAACGAGTCATATTATTATTTACCGTTTGAATTTCTGGTGCAATAATGTTTAAATTATATAATTCTGCTGCAACTTTACTTCCTATTGCGGCAATTCCTTTGATTTGATTTTGGTCAATTCTTCTAGCAGTTTCTGCTGTATCTTTATCTTCTACTAATTTGATATTTGGATGTTTTTTCAAGAAATCCATACATTGCAAAAGCGCCATTGGATGAGAGTGTACTTCTTGAATTTCTTCTAAAATTTGTCCGTTTAAAACCATCAAATTCTGAACAATATCCAAATAATATTCTCCGATAATGTGGAAATTATTTTTGTCTATCAAAGCGTAATTTGGAATTATCGAACCCGCAATAGAATTTTCAATCGCCATTATTGCTTGTTGCGATTTATTATTAATTAAGCTATCGGCAAGCGTTTCAAACGACAAACACTCATCAATATTAACATTGTCTTGAAAATATTCTAAAGCAACTTGATGATGAAATGATCCTTTTATTCCTTGTATAGCTACTGTTTGTTTCATCTTTATTCAAAAAAAAATCCCGAATAAATCGGGATTTGCTTCAATGTATTTATTTTAAAAAATTCACATAATTACAATCCCTTTCTGATTACAAAAATAATAGAAAAAATTGTTAAAATATGAAAATTGGTAATTCATTCTGTTGTTGTATGTAAGGCAAATATATAAAATATATTTTAAGATTTAATATAATTATGTAATTCGATTACTTTTTGTTCATTTTTAAATACACCGCCATAATAGCTGGTTACAGTAGCCGAACTTTCATCTTTAACACCTCGAGAAGACACACACAAATGTTTTGCATCAACAATTACGGCGATGTCTTCTGTTTCTAAAATTTGTTGCAATTCTAGACCAATTTGCATGGTTAATCGTTCTTGAACTTGTGGTCGCTGAGCAAAATATTGCACAATTCTATTGATTTTTGAAAGCCCAATTACTTTTCCTTTTGAAATATATGCCACGTGTATTTTACCAAAAATAGGTACAAAATGATGTTCACAATTAGAATAAAAGGTAATATTCTTTTCAACAAGCATCTGATTGTATTGGTATTTGTTTTCAAAAAGAGCTATTTGAGGTTTGTTTGCTGGATTCAGACCACAAAAAATTTCATCAATATACATTTTGGCCACACGTTGTGGAGTGCCTTTTAATGAATCATCGGTTAAATCGAGTCCTAAAACTTCCATTATTTCTTTAAAATGAAAAGCTATCTTTTCTTTTTTATCTTCGTCAGACAAAAGAAAAGCATCTGCTTTCATAGGAGTTTCTACGGAAGTAAATAAATGATTATCGCCTATTTCATCAATTGAGAAAGAGACTAAATTTGATGTATCAACTGTTGGATTCTTTGTCATCGTTATCTTTTTTAGTTACTAATAGAAATTAGTCCGTTATCTTGAATAAATATTTGTCCGGTTATACCATTTGAGGAATCATTAAGTAAAAAAACAACCGTTTTGGCTACATCTTCAGGTTGCAAAATTCGTTTTAATGGATGTTTCGCCACCATGTTTTCTTTAATTGTGTCGTTTCTTAGAATTCCGGCTGCAAGAGGCGTATCAACAATTGAAGGAGCAATTGCATTCACTCGAATTTTGGGCGCTAATTCTGCTGCTAAACTCTTTACCAATCCTTCCACAGCACCCTTTGCTGCGCCAATACTTGCATGAAAAGGCATACCGCGCTGTGCCGCCACCGAACTAAACATAACTACACTCGCTTTATTTGCTAGTTTTAATTGAGGCAAATAATGTTGCACTACTTTAACAGCACCTAAAACATTCACTTGCCAATCATGTGCGAAATCATCTATAGAAAGGCGGTTAAATGGTTTTAAATTAATAGTTCCAATGCCATATACAATACCGTCTAATGGTTCAAGTGCAGGCAAATCATCTGTAAGAGCATTTAATGCAAAATGAGTTCCATTAAACGGAAAATCGGGTGTGGTTCTCGAAATTACATAACAAAAATCGCCTTGAGCAGAAAGTTGTTTGACTACCTCTTTTGTTATTCCTTTACTTCCACCTATAATTAAATATTTCTTCATAGCTTTTATCTTTTTGATATTTTATTTCCTGTGATTTGTCTTTGTAAAGTACATTTAAAGCGATTTATTTCGGGGTTTCGCTTCTGTGCATGTTTTTGACTAACCCCCGAATTGACTCTTTTTCGCCAAAGATTAAATGACGAGCGTTTCAATTCTTTTCTCATGATTTGAATAACTTCTCTTTCTGGAATGCCAAATTGATACGCAATGGCTTCAAAAGGAGTTCGATCTTCCCAAGCCATTTCTATAATTCGATCTATTTCAGTTTCTGAAAATGCAGAATCTTGCCTCGGCGCTATAATTTTTGCTGCACTCATGTAATCTATATATTTCTTTTTTCAATTAAATAATGTGCTCGTTCATTAATTTTACTTAATTCTTTTTTGTCCATTTTATTTAACAAAGCATACATCATTTTCATACGTTGATTTGATTCAAACTTGGATCTATTTTTATCTAAAAAATGCCAATACAAACTATTAAACGGGCAACTGTTTTCTTCCGTTTTCGTTTTTTTATCAAAGGAACAAGACGAACAATAATTACTCATTTTATCGATATAGTTGCCCGAAGAAATGTAGGGTTTTGTGGCTACAATTCCTCCATCTGCAAACTGACTCATGCCTCTCGTATTAGGCAATTGAACCCATTCTATAGCATCAACATAAACGCCCAAATACCAAGCGTCTACTTCATCTGGATGGGATTCCATTAAAAGTGCATAGTTCCCTAAAACCATTAAGCGTTGAATGTGATGTGCATAAGCATGGTCTAACGAATTTTGTGCACAAGTTGCTACACATTTCATTTGTGATTTTCCCGTCCAGAAAACTTTGGGCAATGCCTTCTTATGTTCTAAAAAATTACTAGATTTCACTTCATTAAACTTATTCCAATACACCATTCTCACATATTCTCTCCAACCTAAAATTTGGCGAATAAATCCTTCTACTTGTGCCAAACCTACCTTATCTTGATTGTTTAAATAATATTCTTCTACGTGTTGCACCACTTCTTTAGGACTCAACATTTTTACATTCATAGCAAAAGACAAATTAGAATGAAACAACCACGCTTCATCAGTGTGCATGGCGTCTTGATAAGTTCCAAAATGAGGTAATAAATGTGTTGTGAAATATTCTAATTGCAACAGTGCTTGTTCTCTCGACTTTGGATAATTTGAAATGGAAGTTGATTTCCCAAAGATTTCAATATTCATAGCCTTTAAATCCTCAACCACACTTGAAACATCATTATTGAAATGAACTAAATTAGGAATAGGAACTTGATTTTTCCATTTATTTCTATTTTCTGCATCAAAATTCCATTTTCCGCCCAATGGTTTATCGTTTAGTACAAGAACTTGATGTCTTTTTCGTAAATGGCGGTAAAAATTTTCAAGTAAGTAGTACTTTTTTTCTTTTCCCAATTCTGCAATTTCAGATAAGCTACAGAAAAAATGTTCGGTGTCAAAAGCTTTAACTTCAAGAGAGAATAACGATTTAAAATTTTTAAATAATTGGTATAATCGATATTCATCGGGCAATTGATAATGAATGGCTGTTATTGAAAATGGTTCGATTAACCCTTTAATATTTTCTTCGAAAGAATGCTTGTTATGCGAATCGTTAATTTTAAAATAGTAAACCTGACAACCTTTTGAAATTAAAGTTTCTGCAAAATTTCGCATAGCCGAAAAAAAAGCAACAACCTTTAGTTGGTGATGTTTCACGTAATTTGTTTCAGTTTCAACTTCCATCATCACATATAAATAATGCGATTGGTCTTGTTCTTCAAACCAAGAATGTGAACTGTTTAATTGATCGCCTAAAAGTAAACGTATAATCATAATTCAACCGCTTTTTTAGGTAACCATAAATTGCGATATACATAATGATTATCGTAATTTTTAGCTTGTAAGTCAATATTAAACTTGCGGTCTCTAGGGTCATTACCAACACCAGCTAAATAATTCCAGTTTCCATAATTGGAATGCACATCATAATCAATTAAAAACGCTTCAAAATAACTTGCTCCAATACGCCAGTCTTGCTCCATTTCTTTAGCCAAATAACTCGCTACATTTTGTCTTCCGCGGTTACTCATCCAGCCCGTGTGTTTTAATTCCAACATATTTACGTTGATAAAATCGTACTTGGTTTTTCCATTGATCCAATCGGCAATTACTTTTTCATTTCTTTTCCAATTGTAATTTCGATTTAAAATCCCAGAAAGTTGAAACAATTGATTGCCATATTTCATGCTTACACACTTAAAAAAATCGCGCCATAACAACTCAAATAAAACCCAATAGGTAGACTCATTTTGTAATACTTCGTCTTCAAATTTTCGTACTTCATGATAAACAGTTCGTACAGAAAGTGATCCATTGGCTAGCCATGGAGATAATTTGGTGCTGTATTGAATGCCCACCAATTCGTTTCTTGTTTCTTTGTAAGTTGTTATTTGTTGGTTTTTCCAAATGTATTCTTTCAAATGGTGTAATGCCTCAGATTCACCACCTTTACACGGAAAAGCCGAACGTTTATCCATTGGTATTGATGGATATCCTAATTCTTCAAGAGTAGGTATCGATGAAGAAAAAGGAATATCCATTTTTTTAAACAACAAATTTGGCTTGGGCATTACATTTTTTACAGCCCATTTTTGTTCTACTTTCTTGCGGTATGACGTAAAAACATCGGGTAATTGATTTATTAAAAAAGGTAAATTTGAGGGTTCAATTAGAAATTGGTCATAATCGACTTTCCATGTTATGGCAGGAAAAGTAGATTTAAGCTTTTGTTCTATTTTTGCTTCTTCTTGTGTCCATTCTGCTTGCGTAATGATTGTATCAAAAGGAAAAACAGCATGAATTTGTTTAAAAGCATCAACAGTATTGGCTTGAAAAATGTATAGCGAAATATTGTTTTCTAGCAACTGTTGCTGTAAATCTGCTAGTGTTTCTAGTAAAAATTTTGCCCGAAATGCTTCCATTTTTCTCCAACCATAAGGCGTAGGTTGTAGCCATTCGGGTTCCATACAATACACGGCAATCACGTGGTCTGTTTCTTGAATATGACTCCAAAAAGCAGCATCATGTGTGCGCAGATTGTTTCTGAACCAAATAATTTTTTTATTTCCTTTTTCTACAAGCATCGCTACAATATTTTACTTCATCCCAATTTTTCTCCCATTTTTTTCGCCAAGAAAAAGGCTTTTTACAAGTGGCACAAATTTTACTTGGCAAATAAGACTTATTCTCTTTATGATAAATATTTTTCAAAGTCGTTAATGCTTACTTTTGCTTTGATATCAAACATTAGATTATACAAACCAAAGAATGTTCTGTTTACATAAATAAAATGTTTAGAACCACGATTTCCATTCATTTTACGCAACTGTTTATCATTGGCAAATTTTTCGCTTAAGGTTGCTATTTTTGCAAAAAAATCAGGATTTGAAAAATCAAATTCAGGTTTATGAATAGGTTCTGTAAAAACTGTAAGTAATTCATGAAACATTGCTGTAAAAAACTCAATTTCTTTTGGGCTATCGGTTGATTTTACTATTTCTAGTTCTGCTAATTTATTTTTAAAATAATCCATGTTTGCCAAAGCACTTGGTGTTGAAACTTCAAAATAAGGCTTGTAGAACGATTCTGGAATTTGCTTCATACAACCAAAATCAATAGCAATTAAATTTGCGTTATCATCTATTAAAAAATTACCTGGGTGTGGGTCTGCATGAAATTTTTTGAGTTGGTGAATTTGAAACATATAAAAATTCCAAAGTGTTTGTCCTACTTTGTTGCGTTTTTCTTGCGAAGTTTCATGCTTACAAAATTCAGAAAGATGCTTGCCCTTCATCCAGTCCATGGTGATAATTTTGTCTGAAGACCATTCTGGATAATAAGCCGGAAATTTTAAATTTTCAATAATTTGACATGCTTGACGAACAGCTTCGCTTTGTTGTAATTCTAATTTATAATCGGTTTCTTCTGTAAGTTTATCTTCTACTTCCTGAAAATATTCGTCGGAAGTGCCTTGCAAGTTAAACATTCGTATGGCTATAGGTTTTACTAGTGCAATATCGGTGCTAATGCTTTCGCGTACACCTGGATATTGAATTTTAACAGCCAAATCTTTGCCGTTTTTTTTCGCTTTATGCACTTGACCTATACTTGCAGCATTTATAGATTCTGAAGAAAATGTATCAAACAATTCTTCGGGATATTGTTTAAAATAATTTTTAAATGTTTTTCGAACCAATGGTGCAGACAATGGTGGCACAGAAAATTGCGATAGAGAAAATTTTTCTACATACGATTGAGGCAGTAAATTTTTCTCCATGCTGAGCATTTGAGCCACTTTTAAAGCACTGCCTTTTAGTTCTTTCAGTCCATCATAAATGTCGGTAGCATTGTTTTCGTGTAGTTTGTCTTTGGTAACACTGGGGTTTACTACTTTTTCGCCATAATATTTTAAATAGTTACCACCTACTTTTACGCCTGTAGTAACCAGTTTTGCTACACGTTCTATTTTTTTAGTTGGAATCGAATCTATTTTTTTCATGACTTTGAATTAAAGTTTCCAAATTTTTCTTTCCAGATGAATTTTCCAAAATCGATGATACTTTCTACAGGAACATTATATACCATATCAAAACTCGCTTTAACCGATTTTTCAATAAAAATGTCTGTTTTTTCAAAATTTGCCGAACGGTCTTCCATCCAATATTTTAAAATAGCCATAAATTGTAACCAAGCTCCTTCGTGTATAACCCTATTTTGAATGTTTGTAATTTTTTGATTTTCTATTTTGTAGGGTGCTTGTAAAATAGTTTTTACATACAACAAGAAATCTTTGCGTAATGGTTTTAGTTTTAAAATACTTTTTAATGGTTCTTTTTCATTGTTTAATAAATACATTATAAAACTTCTATTAGCAGTAGCTATTTCAAAAAATGTGAAATAAAAACAAGATAGTTTTTGAGATGCATCATAGCTTTCGTATTCTGGAGTTTTGGCAAGTAATTCTTGTGTATAGTGTAGCATTTGTATAAAAAATTGCTCTTCTAATGCTTCAAATGAGGCAAAATATTTGTAAAACTCTGCTTCATCAAAACTGTTGCTTTTTGCAAATTCGTATACTGAATTTGGCTTTTTTCCATGAGTTAAGGTGTAATCTGTGTACAACGATGTTATTTTATCATCAGTAAGTACTTGTGTTTTAGTTTTTGCCATAAGTTGTTGTTTTGTTTAACAAAAATACAAAATAATTAAACAAAAAATATTTTTTAACTTTTTCTATTTTATCTGCACCAAAAAATTAATTATTACATTTGCTACAAATAACAAGCTATGTCTATTGAAGTTCAAAATATTTCCAAAAGTTACGGAAGCCAAAAAGCTTTGGATAATGTTTCATTTTCTGTTAAAAAAGGAGAAATAATTGGTTTTCTTGGTCCTAATGGCGCAGGAAAATCTACCCTAATGAAAATATTAACTACTTATATTCATGCCGATAATGGTAAAGTAGTAGTAAATGGATACGATGTAGACGAGCAACCTAAAGAGGTTAAAAAAAGTGTTGGCTACTTGCCAGAGCACAACCCTTTGTATTTAGAAATGTATGTGCGAGAATATTTGGAATTTAATGCTTCGGTATACAAAGTTTCAAAGGCTAGAATTGATGAGGTTGTTACTATTACAGGGTTGGCAGCAGAAAAACACAAAAAAATAGGCGAATTATCAAAAGGATATCGCCAGCGTGTGGGTTTGGCAACGGCTTTGTTGCATAATCCTGAAGTACTTATTTTAGACGAGCCTACTACGGGGTTAGATCCAAATCAATTGGTAGAAATACGTCAGGTAATAAAAAATGCAGGGCATGATAAAACCGTATTTCTTTCTACTCATATATTGCAAGAAGTAGAAGCTATTTGTGACAGAATTATTATTATAAATAAAGGAGTTATTGTAGAAGATATTACAATAGAAGCTGCCAAAGGTAATTTGGAAACTATTTTTAGAGAAAAAACAAAGGCTTAATTGTAAAGCACTTGTCCTTGATAATAGGTTTGAACATTTACAAATGCGGGTTGATTTTTTAATACTAAATTTCCAGTACTTACAAGTTTACCAGTTACATTTTGAATAACTTTTACAAAAATATCGTTGGAACCACGATGATAAATGTTACAGTTTTGAGCCAACATATTTTCTGCATTTACACGAGTATCATTAGCATATATATTTACATTAAGTGAATTTACTTGTCCGGCCAAAGTATACCGAGCCAAAGTATTACTGTCTATAGTACATTCATTTCCTTCGAGTGTAATAAAGAAATCTCCTGTACCTGCTCCTGCATTTCCGTCTATAGGGTCTAAAGCTATTAAATTTAATTTTGGATAATGTAATATGCCGTTGCTGTAAATATCTTTGTTAGTTTTCGAATAAATAGTTTCGATGTTTGGGGCTGTTATTTTTACTACAGTTTGCCCGTATTCTCGCAGCCAATTGCACGATGTGTTGTCTTGTATTTTTAATACACTACCATTTTGTACAACCTCAATATTATCTATAATGTTTGAGCCCGTTTCTATTTGCAATGAATAAGTTGCTCCTTCGGTTATTTGTACAGCAATTCCCTTGTAAACCTCAAGTCGTGTAAATGGGTTTATTACAACGTTTTTGGTTGTGTTTTCTCCTGTACTTTCAAAGCATTCTGAAGGTTTTTCGCAAGAAATAGTTATAAATAGTATGAATACGAATAGTATTTTTTTCATCAATTTTATTTTAAAATAGTTTGATATTACGCATATCACTAAAACCTTATTCCAATACCATATTCTACAGCTTCGGCCAAAAACACATGTGTTTTTAAACTTATTCCTGTAAAAATAGTGTTGCTAATGTAGTATTTTAACCCAATACGGTCGTAAATAGAAATTTCATTTTTAAAAGGATCATAAACATAATAACCCACTTGACCTTCTATACTTAATTTATTTATATACATTTCATAACCAGCAAATACGCCAATTCTTTTATAATCTGTATTTGGATCTATATGTAACTCAGGAAAAGCATTTGCTTTATATTGTATAAAATCTTTAAAACTTTTGGTTAAAAACAAATCGGTTCCCAACTGTAAACCACTTTTTCTGGAAATTCTTTTATCGAGATAAGCCCCAATGTGGTAAAATATATGTTGTCCGCTATTTATTACAGCACTTTCATTATAACCTGTTCTTACAACAATATTACCTTTTATAGACTCGTTGTATGTTTTTTTTAATGAAACCAAACTGTCTATTTTATTAGCAATAGGCTTGTCAAAATTATAAGTAAGTCCTGCAGTAATGGCATAGCTATTGATGCCACTATTGGGCGATTTGGTTCTACCATTAGAATAATGAAGAAATTGTGCTCCAATATCTAAATCTAAATAATTTTTTAATAGAGAGGTTTTATAATATAATCCTAAGTTTAAATTGCCCAATATTTGAGAACCAAAAGCTTTGTTTTTGCTATTTGTTTCTTTATTGTAAGGTTTGTTTGCAAAAGCCAATCCTTGGGCTATTTTAAGTTGTAAATGTCTATTTAGAAAATAAAAATTATAATGCCCGCCCACAGAAAAGTTCTCGCCAAGAAATTCATTATTAAAATTTTGGTATACAAAAAACAATCCGTAATCGGGAAAATTGTAAGTGCTATGCCATTCTTTATTTCCGTGAGTTTGTATGTTGTAGCAAAGCATAGCCCCAGTAGGATGCCCTTGTAAATGAAATAATTCAGGAGAGTGAGGTAGAATAGTTCCTCTAAATATATGAGTCGAAAACGAATGTGTATTTGGAGAGATTTGCCCCAAAGCTATGGTAGTAAAAAAAAATAAAATTAAGGTTGTTTTTTTCATATATAGTAATCAATTGCAAATATAAACGAATAATTATAATGCAATTAATAGAGGCTGAAGTTATATTTATTTTAATTTTTGAGATGTTATTCAGATTTATATTCATTAAAAATGTTAATTATTTAAAAATAAGTTTAAAATAATACTTTTAAGTTGAGAGTTTATATTTTTTTTAACGTTGAATTTTAATACAAATTCTTATTTTTGTTGCCATTATGAGATTAGTACTGTTTTTTCTCTATTTAAGCTCGCTCTTGTTTGGAGGTGAGATCAATGTAAATGCAAAGGCATCTTGCAAAGAAGATACTATTGCCAAAACAGTACTAGTTACAAAGCTAAACTCAGCCGATTTTTCTGCTCACAATCAAGAATTATTGTTTATTGATGATGTTGATTTTGAAGAAGAATTTCATCCAAACAATTCATTAAAAAAAACAGATAGAGATACAACTATTTTATTGAGCGGTGTTTACTCAATGTGTTATTGTGGTTCGCTTTTTAATCTTTATTACAATAATGATGAATCACTGAATAGCAAAGCTCAATCTACTTTTTTTGGGTATGTATCTCCAAATTATTTTTACAATAGGGTTCTTACCATTTGATTTCTTTTTCGTCTTTATTTAAAGACGATTTTTTATTTCCTTTAGAAATTTCAATTTTTAAGGCTAAAATTTATACTTTAAATTTCAATAACAGTATGTTTTGCCTATCTTGATTTGATACATTTCTAACCAATTTTCTAATATTTTTATTTAAACTCATGAAAAAAGCAGTCGTTTTTGCAGGCTTAATTGCCTTTTTGTACTTAGTAGGTTGTACATCAAAAAAAGAAGAAAAAGAAGAATCAGTAAAATTTAAAGTTACCAATCCGATAGTATTGGATACCGCTTTTACTAAAGAATATGTATCGCAAATACGCTCTATTCGTAACATAGAAATTAGAGCTGTAGAAAAAGGATACTTGCAAAATATCTATGTAGATGAAGGGCAATATGTAAATGCAGGGCAAGTATTATTTAGAATAATGCCCAAAATGTATCAAGCCGAGTTATTAAAAGCGCAATCGGAAATGAAAGCTGCCGAGATAGAATTACTAAATTCTAAAACACTTGCTGATAAAAATATTGTATCAAAAAGTGAACAAGCCATGGCACAAGCCAAACTAGATCAAGCTAGAGCTGAGGTTGCAATGGCAAAACTTCATTTGTCATTTACAGAAATAAAAGCACCTTTTTCGGGAACAATAGATAGAATACCCAAAAAATTGGGAAGTTTAATAGACGAAGGAGAATTGCTTACTAGTCTTTCTGACAACAGTAAAATGTTTGCTTATTTCAATGTTTCGGAGCCAGAATATTTAGACTACCAAACCAATACAAAAGACAGAGGCGATAGTACAGTAAGTTTGTTACTAGCCAACGGAAAACCTTTGCAATATAAAGGAAAAGTTGAAGTAATTGAAAGTGAATTTGACAATGAAACAGGAAATATAGCCTTTAGAGCTAGTTTTCCAAATCATGATAAATTGTTAAGAAACGGAGAAACAGGTAAAGTTTTAATGACTGTTCCTGTTAAAAATGCGCTCATCATACCACAAAAAGCGACTTACGAAATTCAAGATAAAAAATATGTGTTTGTGGTTGAAAACAATGTGGTAAAATCGGTAGAGATTACTGTTACAGGCTCGCTTCCAGATTTATACATCGTACAAAGTGGTATTACAGCCAAAGATAAAGTATTGCTAGAAGGTGTTCAAAAAGTAAAAGAAAACGATAAGATTAAGTTTGAATACCAAAAACCAGAAGAAGTTATCAATCATTTAAGACTTAAAGCCGAGTAGTCAAATTTTTATACAATAAAATTATGTTTAATAAATTTATTCAAAGACCCGTATTATCGATAGTAATATCGTTAATCATCTCTTTATTGGGAATTTTGGCTATGACTCAATTGCCTGTAACCCAGTTTCCCTCAATATCGCCACCAAAAGTAAATGTAACCGTAGGGTATCCAGGTGCTAATGGAGAATTAATGACCAAAGCAGTATTAATACCTCTAGAAAGAGCTATTAATGGTGTGCCTGGAATGAAATACATGACTTCAGATGCAGGAAATGATGGAGAAGCAAGTATTCAAATTATTTTTAATGTAGGTACAGACCCAAATCAAGCATCAGTAAATGTTCAAAACCGTGTAGCTTCTGTGGTCAATAAGTTACCACCATTGGTAGTACGTGAAGGAGTAAAAATTACAAGAGAAGAATCAAATATGTTACTCTATGTAAACCTTTACAGCACAGATCCAAAAGCAGATCAAAAATTTCTATTCAATTTTGCCGACATTAATTTACTCTCCGAACTAAAAAGGGTAGACGGAGTTGGTTTTGCAGATATTTTAGGAAATAGAGAATATTCTATGCGTGTTTGGTTAAAGCCCGATAGAATGCTAGCCTATAAAGTTTCTGCCGATGAGGTAATGGAAGCCTTAGCACAACAAAGTTTAGAAGCCTCTCCTGGTAAAGCAGGGGAGAGTTCGGGTAAGCGTTCACAATCTTTTGAGTATGTTTTAAAATATTCAGGTCGATTTAATACCATAGAGCAATATGAAAATGTAATTATTAGGTCAAATCCAAATGGAGAAATTTTAAGACTTAAAGATATTGCCAAAATTGAATTTGGTAGTTCTATGTATGATATTTATTCTAACCTAAATGGTAGACCTTCTGCTGCTATTGTATTAAAACAATCGTATGGTAGTAATGCGAGCCAAGTTATTAAAGATGTTAAGGCAAAACTTGCAGAAATTAAAGCAAATTCATTTCCAAAAGGAATGGATTACGAAATAAGTTACGATGTATCCAAATTTTTAGATGCTTCTATAGAAAAAGTATTGCACACGCTTTTTGAAGCCTTTATATTGGTTGGATTGGTTGTGTTTTTGTTTTTAGGAGATTGGCGCAGTACATTAATACCTGCTATGGCAGTACCAGTTTCTTTGGTAGGAACTTTCGTATTTATGCAATTTTTTGGTATTACCATAAACTTAATTACCTTGTTTGCCTTAGTGCTTGCTATTGGGGTTGTTGTAGATGATGCCATTGTTGTTATTGAAGCCGTACATGCAAAAATGGAAGAAGAACACCTGTCGCCTTTAAAAGCTACACAAAAAGCCATGCGTGAAATATCGGGAGCTATTATAGCTATTACATTTTTAATGGCAGCGGTATTTATTCCTGTGGCATTTATGCCTGGACCTGTAGGTATTTTTTACAGACAGTTTTCAATAACTATGGCAACTTCTATTATACTTTCGGGAATTGTAGCACTTACATTAACCCCAGCTTTGTGTGCCATGATTTTAAAAAACAACCACGGAAAAGCTAAAAAGAAAACGCCTATAGATAAATTTTTAGACGCTTTTAATGAGTGGTTTTTTAGATTAACAGGGCGTTATCAAAAAATATTAGATGTTACTGTAACTAGACGTTTACTCACCTTTGGTGTATTGATAGGCTTTTGTATAGGTACTTGGATAATAAGTAAAACGGTTCCATCTGGTTTTATTCCAAATGAAGATCAAGGTATGTTTTATGCTATTATACAAACGCCTCCTGGTTCTACTTTAGAAAGAACAAATGAAGCAGCAGAACGTTTGCAAAAAATAGCCGAAGGTATCGAAGGCGTACAATCTGTTTCATCATTGGCTGGATATGAAATTTTAACAGAAGGAACAAGTGCCAATTCAGGAACCTGTTTGGTAAACCTTAAAAATTGGGAAGATAGATCGCATTCTGTGCAAGAAATCATGACAGAACTGGAAGAAAAATCCAAAGATATTGCTGGAGCGAATTTAGAATTTTTTCAACCTCCAGCAGTACCAGGTTATGGGGCGGCAGGTGGTTTTGAATTACGCCTTTTAGATAAAGGAGGCTCTGGAGATTACAAAAAAATGGAGACTATTAATAATGAATTTGTTAGAGAATTAAATAAACGACCAGAACTTACTTCTGTATTTAGTTTCTATAGTGCAAGTTTCCCACAATATATGCTCGATATTGACAATGATATAGCACAACAAAAAGGAGTTACAATAGAAAATGCCACCAATACATTATCTACGCTCATAGGTAGTAATTACGAAATTAGTTTCATTAAGTACGGTCGTCAGTACAAAGTAATGGTACAAGCTTCACCAGAGTATAGAGCATTACCAGAAGACATATTAAAACTCTATGTAAAAAATAATAGAGATGAAATGGTGCCTTTTTCTGCTTTTATGAAAATGAGAAAAGTATATGGTTTGGCCGAAATTACCAGACATAATATGTACAACTCTTCCGAAATAAGCGGTTCTGCAGCACCAGGATACAGTAGTGGTTCGGCTATTAAAGCTATTAATGAAGTTGCCGAAAAAACACTACCGAGAGGTTTTGGTATAGATTGGGCAGGTATTTCAAAAGATGAAGTATCGCAAGGAAACTCAGCCATATACATATTTTTAATCTGTTTGGTTTTTGTGTATTTAATTTTGGCAGCACAATATGAAAGTTTTATTCTTCCTTTAAGTGTAATATTATCACTACCTGCGGGTGTTTTTGGAGCTTTCTTTTTAATTAAATTATTAGGCTTAGAAAACAATATTTATGCTCAAATTGCTATGGTAATGCTTATTGGATTATTGGGTAAAAATGCAGTACTTATAGTAGAGTTTGCTACACAAAAACACAGATCGGGTTATTCGGTTTTACAAGCCGCATTAGAAGGCTCAAAAGTGCGTTTTAGACCTATTTTAATGACTTCTTTTGCTTTTATAGCAGGATTAATTCCTTTGGTATTAGCAACAGGTCCAGGTAAATTGGGTAATAGAACTATTGGTACTGCAGCTGCAGGGGGTATGCTCTTTGGGACAGTATTTGGAGTTCTCATTATTCCAGGGCTATATTATATTTTTGGTAGAATATCAGAAAGAATAAAATACACTAAAAATCAAGAGGAAAAACCTTTAACAGAAGAAATAGATCATCATGAATAAATATAATATCAATAGAATTATTATTCCTATAGCAATATGCTGTGCTGTAATAAGTTGTAAAGTTCCATCAATTGTAGAGCTCAATAGTAGCAAAAAAGTGCCAGAATTATACACTAATAGTAATGATACAACGAATATTTCGAGCATTACATGGAGAAACTTTTTTAAAGATCCTTATTTGGTAAATTTAATTGATGAAGCTTTAAAAAACAATCAAGAACTTAACATTACTTTACAAGAAATTGAGATTGCAAAAAATGATATTCGCATGCGAAAAGGGGCATTATTGCCATCAGTAGGTTTAGGTGCGGGGGCAGGAATTGATAAAGTAGGACGTTATACAAGTCAAGGCGCAGGAGATGCATCAACAGAGATAATGCCCGAAAAAGAAGTTCCAGATCCATTATCTGATTTTAAACTTGGAGCTTATGCACATTGGGAAGTAGATATTTGGAAAAAACTTAGAAATTCCAAAAAAGCTGCCGTAACCAGATATCTTTCTACCATTGAAGGTAAAAATTTTGTACTTACCAACTTAATTGCCGAAGTAGCCGATTCATATTATGAATTGTTAAGCTTAGATACTCAGTTAGAAATAGTAAGACAAAATATACTTTTGCAAAACAATGCCTTGGAAATCGTTAAAGTACAAAAGGAAGCGGCTAGAGCTACAGAATTGGGCGTGCAAAAGTTTCAAGCAGAAGTTCTTTCTTCCAAAAATAAAGAGTATGTAATTTTACAAAACATAAAAGAAGTAGAAAATCGAATTAATTTTTTACTCGGTAGATATCCACAAGAAATAAATCGAGATAAATCGGATTTTTTGAGTTTAAAACCTGCTTATATAAATAGTGGAATACCTGCTCAACTGCTTGCAAATCGCCCAGATATTAAACAAGCAGAGCTCGATTTAGCGGCAGCAAAACTCGATGTTAGAGTAGCTAGAGCAGAGTTTTACCCATCTTTAGAAATTTCATCTGCTGTTGGTTTTAATGCTTTTAAACCTAACTATTTATTTACAATGCCCGAATCGCTTATTTACTCGCTTGTTGGAGATATTGCTGGGCCTTTAATTAATAAAAATGCTATTAAAGCAGAATTTAACAACGCCAACGCCAGACAAATTCAAGCATTATTTAATTATGAAAAAACAGTGTTAAATGCCTATTTGGAAGTGGTTACTCAACTATCAAAAATAAGTAATTTAGAAAAAAGCTATGGTTTAAAATCTCAACAAGTAGATGCTTTAAATAAATCGATAAGTATATCCAATGATTTATTCAAATCTGCTCGAGTAGATTATTTTGAAGTTTTAATGACGCAACGTGATGCTTTGGAAACAAAATTGGAACTCGTAGATACCAAGAAAGAACAAATGACAGCTGTTGTGCATATCTATCGAAATTTAGGTGGCGGTTGGAAATAACCAATGTCAATTTGTAAAGTATAGATAAAGAAGCCGTCTCAAAACAAAAAATTTGAGGCGGTTTTTTTATACTAATTTCATACGGCATTTCGCTATTCATTATGAATGTATGTAGTGGATATAAGATAAAAACCGTATTTTTACCCTTAAAAAAATAGTAAAATGGAATTTCAAAATACATTAGAATTCGCACAAAAACTAGATCAACAAGATAAGCTTAATCACTACCAAAGTCAGTTTATTTTTCCTCAACATAATGGTAAAAATGTAATTTATTTTACAGGAAATTCATTAGGATTACAGCCTAAGTCTGCTCAATATTACATCAATGAAGTGATGAACGATTGGGCCAATTTGGCTGTTGAAGGACATTTTTTTGCAGAAAAGCCATGGTGGGATTATCACGAAAGATTAGCCGAACCATTAAGTAAAATAGTTGGTGCAAAACCATCAGAAATTACAGTAATGAACACATTAACAATCAATCTACATTTGTTAATGGTTTCATTTTACAAACCAACTTCAAAACGATTTAAAATTATTTGTGAAGAAAAAGCATTTCCTTCCGATCAATATATGCTTCAATCGCAAGTAAAACATCATGGGTATAATCCAGATGAAGCGCTTGTAGAAGTAAAAAGACGCGAGGGAGAACACAATATTCGATTAGAAGATATTCTTGCAAAAATCGAAGAAGTAGGCGATGAATTAGCCTTAGTTCTTTGGGGAGGTGTTAATTATTATACAGGACAAGTTTTTGATATGAAAGCCATAACCCAAGCAGGACACAAAATTGGTGCTTATGTTGGGTTTGATTTGGCTCATGCAGCAGGAAATATACAAATGGAGCTTCACCAATGGGAGGTAGATTTTGCAGCATGGTGTTCGTACAAATACATGAACTCTGGACCTGGCAATGCTTCGGGTTGCTTTGTACACGAAAAGCATCACCAAAGTAATTTACCTCGCTTTGCAGGTTGGTGGGGGCATAACAAAGAAAGACGTTTTAAAATGGAGCCTGTGTTTGATCCTGTACAAGGTGCAGACGGTTGGCAAGTAAGTAATTTGCCTGTATTAACTCTCGCACCATATTTGGCTTCTTTACAAATGTTTGATGAGGTAGGTATGGAAATGTTAGTACAAAAAAGAGATTTAATTACTTCTTATCTCGAATATATTTTGCATGATATAGACACTCAAATACCCGATACTCATTTTGAAATAATTACGCCAAGTCATGCTTCCGAGAGAGCTTCTCAACTTTCGGTTTATTTGCATGGGCAAGGCAGAAAATTGTTTGATTATCTTATGGCAAATGGTGTAATTACAGATTGGCGCGAACCCAATGTAATTAGGTTAGCTCCTGTACCATTGTATTGCTCATTTGAAGATATGTATAACTTTGGACAAATTTTAAAACAAGGTATTTTATTTTTAAATAATAAATAAAATTTGTTAAGAGTAATTTATTTTCTAACTAGTCATACTAAATCTGTATCGATTTTTAGTACTAGTAAAAACAAAATTCACATCTTTGTAGTATTCTTAAACATAGTAAAATGCAAATGACTAAACAACAAATAATAGAATCATTTGATCCAAGTCAGCCAGGCTTGGCCGATGCAACTATTTTCGGACTTCCATTTTCGGCAGAACAATCAGAAATTATTATTATTCCAGTTCCATGGGAAGTTACAGTAAGTTATGGAGCCGGAGCTTCAGACGGGCCAGAAGCTATATTAGACGCCTCATATCAAGTAGATTTGAACCATCAAGATTTTCCAGAACTATGGAAACTAGGTGTTTACTATGCAGATATACCATCAGAATGGAAAAAAAATTCAGATAAATATAAAGATTTAGCCCAACCTATTATCGAAATGCTCGAAACAGGAGAAGCTATAGAAACCTATCCAGCACTTGAGGAAGATTTAGCCAAAATAAATAAAGTTTGTAGAGAATTACACACTCAAGTAAAAGAAAAAGTACTTTATTGGATAAATCAAGGCAAGAAAGTAGTGCTTCTTGGTGGAGATCATTCTACACCACTTGGGTATTATGAAGCGCTCGCTACCAAACACGATAATTTTGGAATATTACACTTAGATGCGCACATGGATTTACGCATTGCTTATGAAGGTTTTACGTATTCTCACGCATCAATAATGTACAATGCCTTGCAGATTCCACAAATTTCAAAAATTGTACAAGTTGGTATTCGCGATTTTTGTGAACAAGAAGTAGATGTTGTGCAAAAATCCAAACAACGTGTTATTGTTCATACAGATAGCGATATAAAAAAACAAATGTTTGAGGGCAAAACATGGCAACAACAATGCGATGAAATAATCAATCAACTTCCACAAAAAGTTTGTATATCGTTTGATATAGACGGAATGTATCCTTGGTACTGCCCCAATACAGGTACGCCAGTTCCTGGAGGTTTTTCTTTTGAGCAAGCTACTTATCTTTTTAATAAATTAATGAATAGTGGTAAAGAAATTATAGGTTTTGATTTAGTTGAAGTAGCACCAGGAGAAAACGATGATTGGGATGGTAATGTAGGCGCACGAATGTTGTTTCATATGTGTGGTGTGTTGGCAAAAAATAATGGATTACATACAGGAAAGCCTATTGTTTTTTAAGTTAAAAAAATAATATTACGTTAAACCTAATAGGAATTAAACTTCTTATTAGGTTTTTTTATTAACTTTGATAGAATTGTTAAATTACTCCGCAAATACACCTGCTTTTTAATGAAAAAACTTAAAAAAACTCTACTTGTTTTACTTTCTCTACTAGCTTTATTCGCATTAGCCATAATTATTTATTTCTATTCATTAAGACCTAAGTACGAGGGTGAAACACCGCTACAAAATATTTCTAAAGATACAGAAGTTTATTTCGATGAGTATGGTGTTCCTCATATCTACGCCTCATCGCAAAAAGATGCTATGGTAGCATTGGGTTATGTTCATGCTCAAGAAAGATTATGGCAAATGGAACTCATGCGTAGAATAGCGCCAGGAAGACTTTCGGAACTATTTGGTTCAAAAACACTTAAAAACGACAAATTTTTTGCCTCACTTGGAATTGATGAAAATTCTCAAAAAGCAGTCGATTTATTAGATAAAAATTCTCAAGAATATGTTATGGCTTCTGCCTACTTAGATGGTGTAAATCAATATTTACATCAGGGCAAAACACCCGTAGAATTTACTTTATTAGGCATTAAAAAACAAGATTTTACCTTAAAAGATATATACAATATTTTCGGATTTATGTCATTTAGTTTTGCTATGGCTCAAAAAACAGATCCGTTGCTTACCGATATTAAAAATAGTCTAGGCGATCCGTATTTGCAAGATTTTGGATTAAGCGGAACATTAAATACAACTCAAATAAAAAATTTTCAAGGAAAAGAAATAGAATATTCCAAAATTGCACAAAGCATTACAGCAATGCTCGAAAATCAACCATTACCGCCTTTTATAGGTAGTAATAGTTGGGTTATTGGTGCCGAAAAAACAAAAAATGGTAAAGTTATTTTTGCCAACGATCCGCATATTGGGTTTTCGCAACCTTGTACTTGGTTTGAAGCACATATATCGTGTCCCGATTATGAAATATATGGGTATTATTTGGCAGGCACACCATTTCCGTTATTAGGACATAATAGAAAAATGGCGTATGGACTTACCATGTTTGAAAACGATGATATCGATTTTTTTTCAGAAAAGATAAACCCCAAAAAGCCTTCAGAATATTATGTAAACAACAAAGTAAACACTCTTGAAACCAAAAACCTTTCAATTCACGTAAAAGATAGTGCGAGTGTACTATTGCACGTAAAGAAAACTATTCATGGTGTTATTATAAACGATGTTTTAGATGCAGTAACTTCTAGCCAACCCATAAGTATGTCTTGGATATATACATCTGAACCAAATAATATTTTAAAAGCAGTATATGCGTTATCGCATGCTACAAACTATAAACAATACAAAAAAGGAGTAGAGCTTATCCATGCACCTGGTCTAAACATTATGTATGGAGATGCTCTCGGAAATATTGCATGGACTACGGCGGGTAAATTATACAAAATGCCCGAAAATGTAAATCCAAATTTTATATTAAACGGTTCTAATGGAATAGATGATAAAAAAGAGTTTTTAGATTTTTCTAAAAATCCGCAAGCGTTAAACCCTTCGTGGCATTATGTTTATTCGGCAAACAATCAGCCAGAAGCGGTAGATGGATATTTGTATCCGGGTTACTACTTGCCAAAAGATAGAGCTACAAGAATCGATTATTTATTGCAACAAAAAAATAATTGGACATCTACAGATGTTCAAAAAATGATAGTAGACAATACTTCTGCTACAGTATCAAAAACAATCAAAGAAATGCTGAGTAAAGTATCTGTAAAAAATCAATCTAAGAATTTTCAAATAGCCTATAATACTTTGTCTCATTGGCAAGGCAATAACGATTTAAACGAAACCGCACCAACAATATACAATAAATGGCTGTATTTTTATTTAAAAAACACTTTTAAAGACGAGCTTGGCGAAGAAAAATTTAATGTGCTTATGGGTACTCATGTTATAAAGCAAGTTTTGACAACCCAATGTTTGAATCCAAATTCTGTTTGGTGGGATAATACTTCTACCAAAAATAAAGTAGAAACGCAATCAGACATACTAACTCTATCATTACAACAAGCAATAGCATCGCTCGAAAAACAACTAAATTCTAATCCAAACGAGTGGACGTGGAATAAAGTTCATAAACTAGAACACATACACCCAGTAGGAAAAGTAAAAATACTAGCCCCGCTTTTTAATGTAGGAACATTTGAAGTAGCCGGAAGCAACGAAGTTATAAACAATTTGTTATTTGCTTTAACAGATGAAAAGCAATATACTGTAAAAGCGGGTCCATCTACACGAAGAATTATTGATTTTTCTGATGTTGAAAATGCGGTTTCCATTTTACCAACGGGGCAATCGGGTGTACCTTTAAGTGCGCATTACAGCGACCAAGCCAAAATGTACAATGAAGGGCAGTTTCGAAAAATGAAATTAAACAAAAAAGAAATTATTGCTACTTCAACAAAATTGATTTTTAAAGCTAAATAAATTGCGCATCTTTGCTGTTCTCAAATAGAGCATATCGAGTCGTAATTTTAATTTGTAATTCACAAATAGGTAATGCAAACTCCCAAAAAAATAGCCATTGTAGGTTCTGGATTAGTTGGAACATTATTGGCAATATACTTAAAAAAACAAGGGCATACAGTACATGTATTTGACAGAAGTCCCGATATAAGAACTGTAGAGTTTTCGGGGCGATCTATAAACCTCGTTATGTCCAACAGAGGCTGGAAAACGCTACAAGATATAGGCTTAGAACACGAAATTAAAAAAATAGGAATTCCTGTAGACAAAAGAGCTATACACTTGCAAGATGACAAACTAAATTACCAGTATTATGGCAAAGATGGCGAAGCAATTTTTTCTTTATCAAGAGGGGTTTTAAACCGCAAAATGATTGATTTAGCCGAAAATGCAGGAGCAGAATTCTTTTTTAACAGAAAAATTTGGGATGTATCTTTGGCAACAGCCACACTGTACGAAGGAGAAACCGAACAAGGCGAATGGACTGAGCTAAAGTACGATTTGGTGTTTGGTGCAGACGGTGCTTTTTCAAGAATACGCCACAGAATGCAACGCCAATCGATGTTTGATTACTCGCAAGAGTTTATGAAGCTGGGCTACAAAGAATTGCATATTCCTGCCAATACAGATGGCACACATAAAATAGACAAAAACTCACTACATATATGGCCTAGAGGTAATTTTATGCTAATGGCTTTAGCAAATTTAGACGGAAGTTTTACCTGTACATTATTTATGCCTTTTGAGGGCGAAAACTCTTTTGAACAACTAAAAGACGAAGCGACATTGGTGTCTTTCTTTGCCAATTATTTTCCAGATACTAAAGAAGTTATTCCCGATTTGGTAAAAGATTTCTTCAAAAACCCTACAAGCTATCTAGCCATTATGAAATGTTATCCGTGGGCTTATCAAGACAAAGTTGCTTTAATAGGCGATTCTGCTCACGCCATCGTTCCTTTTTACGGGCATGGTATGAATGCAGGTTTTGAAGACATTACCATTTTAAACGAATTCATTTTGAAATTTGGCGACGATTGGAACACAATTTTTGCAGAATATCAAAAGTCTCGTAAACCAAATGCCGATGCGATAGCAGAACTTTCTCGAAGAAATTTTGTAGAAATGAGTTCAAAAACCGCCGATGAAAAATTCTTACTTCAAAAGAAAATAGAAAAATGGTTTTCCGATAAGCACCCCGATAAATGGATGCCTCTTTACAGCCGTGTAACATTTAGTTTGCAACCCTATTCTGAAGCATTGGCCATAGGCGATTTTCAAAATAAAATTATGGAAGAAGTAATGCAAATAGAAAACATCGAACAAAAATGGAACTCAAACGAAGTAGAGCAAAAAATCATTTCACTTCTAACATAGTTTTAAGAAGCCATTCCAGCTTTTCGTTTCAAGCTTTTTTATTCCAAACCCATTTTGTACGTTTTTAAAAGAGCTTCTGGTGTCGCTTTTTAAAAACAACAAAAAGTAGTTTTCCATAAAAAAGGCTTTTCACTACAATCTGGGCTATTCTTCTTGTTCACGATGTACTTTGTTAAAATCAAAAGCAGGAGTACAAATAGCAATATATTCGCAAGGCTCGTCAAACGGATTTGAATATTGCACACGAGTATTTGCTTCAATTTTAATCGATTGACCTTTTTCTAAAACAACAATATCATCGTCAATAATAAATTGTTTTTTACCCGAAATAATATACGTGTATTCATCAAATTCGGGTGTTTGAAAAGGTTCGCTCCACTTGGGCGGTGCTACCATATGCGCAATTGAAATAGCATTGTTTTGGGTTGCTACCTTTCCATGATGTTCTTCAATTAATTTTCCATCGGTTGTAGGTACTACAAAAGGATTTTTTTGAATGAGGTATTTTTTCATAAAATCTATTTCATCAATCTTTTTTCTATTATCTTATTTCTTAAACATAAAATACACAGCTAGAACCAAAAAACACATAGCAACCAAATGGTTCCAACGCAGTGTTTCATTCTTAAAAAATAAAAACGAAAAAGTTACAAACGTTACCAAAGTAATCACTTCCTGAATTATTTTAAGCTGTAATAAACTAAACGGGCCACCATTGCCCTCGTAACCTATTCTATTGGCCGGAACTTGAAAAAAATATTCAAACAAAGCCATGCCCCAACTTAGTAGTACAATAGTAATAAGTCCTGCGTTTTCAAACCATTTTAATTCTTTAAATTTTAAATGACCATACCATGCCAAAGTCATAAAAATATTAGAAAGTATAAGTAGTCCTACGGTAATGTAACCTTTCATGGGTATTTATTTTATTAAAACGTACTTTTGATATTGCATTTCTTCAATAAAAGTTTTGTTTCAATGATGTGTTTTTTCAAATTTTTAGAGCAAATCAAATTCTTATTTCTTCATCATTTTCATCAGCACACTAAAAGCTCCTCTTATAAAGCTAGCACTTGTTACAACTTTTGCAACAGATTTGCCCACTGTTTCTAGCATACCAGGTTCTTTAGATTCTTGCTGGCTAGTTTCTTCAATAGTTGCTTGTTCTTCGGCTGCTTTTTGTGCCTCTTCTAGTTTTTTGTTCAACAATTCATAAGCACTTTCCCGATCAATCTCTTCAGCATATTTTTTTACCAGTTTAGAAACAGCATTTATTTCGGCTATTTCTTCATCTGTCAAAATATCCATTCTACTCATAGGAGAACGAAGCATAGTAGCCGCTAGTGGCGTAGGTATGCCTTTTTCGTTGAGTGCTGTTACCAAAGCTTCTCCTATGCCCAAAGATGTTATTAATTCGTCTGTAGTATAAAATTCAGAAATAGGGTAGTTGTCTGCAGTTTGTTTTATAGCTTGTCTATCATTGGCGGTAAAAGCTCTAAGCGCATGTTGAATTTTTAAACCCAATTGAGCCAAAACTCCTTTTGGAATATCCATAGGGTTTTGAGTGATAAAATAAATTCCAATACCTTTAGATCGAATCAGTTTAATTATAGTTTCAATTTGATCGAGTAATACTTTGCTTGCTTCATCAAAAATAAGGTGAGCTTCATCTATAAAAAACACCAATTCGGGTTGTTCTACATCGCCTTTTTCGGGCATTTTCTGATAAATTTCTGCCAATAGACTTAACATAAATGTAGAAAATAGTTTTGGTTTGTCTTGAATATCATTAAGCCTAATAATACTTACATAGCCTTGCCCATTTTCATCAATACGCATTAAATCATCAATTTCAAACGATTTTTCACCAAAAAAAATATCGCCACCTTGCTGTTCAATTTCTATAATTTTTCTCAAAATAGTTCCAGTGGTAGCTGTAGATATTTTGCCATAATTTTCGGCTATTTCTTCTTTACCTTCTTCCGTAATATAGTTGAGTACTTTTTTAATATCTTTTAAATCCAAAAGAGGTAAGCTATTGTCATCACAATATTTAAAAATTACGGCCATTACACCAGCTTGTGTATCGTTTAAATCGAGTATTCTAGAAAACAATACAGGTCCAAATTCAGATAAAGTAGCACGCAATCGCACACCATTTTGCGAAGAGAGTGACATTAACTCTACAGGAAAACTTTTAGTTTGGTAAGGAATTCCAATTTTTTGATGCCTTTCGGTAATAAAAGCTTTTTCTTCTCCTTCTTTGGCAATTCCAGAAAAATCCCCTTTTATATCCATCATTACAACAGGAATACCTTTGCTAGAAAGCTGTTCAGATAAAACTTGTATCGTTTTGGTTTTTCCTGTTCCGGTAGCTCCAGCTATTAGTCCGTGACGGTTTAGTGTTTTTAATGGAATTTTTACCGATGCCTCAGGTACTGGATTTCCATCGAGCATAGCGGCGCCTAGAACAATAAAATCTCCTTTGGCAGCATAACCATCAGATAGTGTAGAAATAAATTTATCTAAATTGCTCATAATGTTGTATATAAATGTTATTTAGAAATAAAAATTGATTCTGCAAGGTAAGATTTTTTCATTTATCACCATATACAGAAATTATGAGGTGATTTTTTTGGATGTTATTTTTTTGTTATCTAATTAAAATCCAACATACTAAATACGCTTTAATTTCGTTTTGTATAAAGTGTTAATATACAAAATGTTTGCTTTTATTTTAATTCATCAGAATGAATTGAAATCTTATTCAACAACACAAACAATATGTATTGAGTAATATTTTGTGCAAAAAAAAAGTTTTTTTATTACAACGAATACTATATATTTGCTCCTATTCAAGTTTATTAACAACTAAAACTTATAATTATTAAAAACTTAAAAATTTAAAAAAATGGCAAACGTAAAAAAAGACAACGGATCTAACAGTGGAGGAATGATTTCTTTTGTAATCATTTTAGCATGTATTTTAATCGGTTGGATAATTTGGAAATTCATTATGGGAAATTCTAGTAATTTTCAAAACGGTATAGTTGGTGGTGAACCACTTAACGGAAGTGTTCTAGCTATTATTTATAAAGGAGGTCCAATTGTTCCAGTTTTAATGGGCTGTTTATTGATGGTAATTACTTTTTCAATAGAGCGTTTCTTTGTTATATCTAAAGCTTCTGGAGCAGGAAATTTAGATACTTTTATGAAAAAAGTTCAATCTAACATAGCTACAGGAAATATTGAAGATGCTATTTCTGCTTGTGATAAACAAAAAGGATCAGTAGCTAACGCTATTAAAGCAGGTTTAGTAAAATACCAAGATGTTAAAAAAGAAGGTTTTACTAGCGAAGAAGCAGCAGAAATGATTCACAAAGAAGTAGAAGAAGCTACATCTCTTGAAATGCCAATGTTAGAAAAACACATGACAATCCTTTCTACATTAGTATCTTTGGGTACATTAGCGGGTTTATTAGGTACAGTAACGGGTATGATTAAGTCTTTTGCTGCTTTAGCTACAGCAGGTACTCCTGATCAGGCAGCATTAGCAAATGGTATTTCGGAGGCGCTTATCAATACCGCAACAGGTATTTCTACTTCGGCTTTGGCTATCATTACTTACAATTTGTTCACATCAAAAATAGATACACTTACATATTCTATAGACGAGGCTGCTACAGCACTTGTAAATACCTATAGAAAAATGAGAGGTTCATTAAAATAATTAAGTAAGAAAATCGTTTAAATAAGAAAAGGGAATTATGGCTAAAATAAAAATGTCCAAAAAAGCAACATCTATAGACATGACCGCTATGTGTGATGTGGCTTTCCTTTTGCTTACTTTCTTTATTCTTACTGCAACTGCCAAAGTGCCAGAACCAGTTACTGTAGATGCTCCTAGTTCAACTGTAAAAGCAAAGCTACCCGAAACAGATTTGTTTGTAGTAACTGTATCTAACAAAGGAACTATTTTTGTTGATATAAAAGGCAGAGATTTGAGAAGAAAGACTTTAGAAATTATGCAACTAAAATACAAGTTGCCTGAATTTAGTCAAGAGGAAAAAGATCAGTTTGCATTAATGGAAAGTTTTGGTGTTCCTGTAGAAGGGGTTAGAAGTATTATAAAAATGAAAAGTTCTGAGCGTAACCGTGCTGGTGTACAAACAGGAGTTCCTTATGATACTATTCCACACGTAGAGGGCGACACCAAAAACCAATTATATGAATGGATATATGCTGCTAGACAAGCTTATATCGACTTGGGTAACACCAAAAAAGAGCTTAACTTCGCTGTAAAAGGTGATGCAAAATTACAGTATCCAAAAATTAAAAATGTAATGGATATTTTACAAGAACAAAAAATCAATACTTTTGATTTGGTTACTGGTTTAAGAGGTAAGAATTATTAATATTAACAAGAAAGAAAATGGCTGAATTAAATACCGGAGGCGACGAAGGCAAAAAAGGTGGCAAGGTAAGAAGTAAAAAGCAAAATGCTAAAGTAGATTTGACTGCTATGGTAGATTTGGCTTTCCTTTTGATTACATTCTTTATGTTAACAACCTCATTATCAAAACCACAGTCTATGAATTTGAATCTTCCTGATAAAAAGACAGATCCAAATGAAGAACAGGAAGATATAAATGTTGATGAACGTAGAACGATGACTGTTATTTTGGGTAAAAATAACCAAATGACATGGTTTATGGGTTTAGCAGAAACTCCAATAATACCACCTACTAAAGATAAATATGGTAAAGATGGTATTCGTAAAACACTACTTAAAAAAGTAAAAGAAGTGCCCGAAATTGTTGGAGATCCTAAAAAAGGTCTTATCGTTATTATTAAACCTACCAAAACATCTACGTACAGAAATTTAGTAGATATTTTGGATGAAATGGCTATCTGTGCAGTGCCAACCTATGCAATTGTTAATGATTTTGACAACGCAAAAGAAAAGCAAATCGCAGCAGAAATATCAAAATAATTCTTGTTTAATATAAATTTTTAGAAAAAAATGAAAGCAGATCTATTTAAAAAACAGTGGTTAGACATCGTTTTTGAAGGACGTAACAAGAGTTATGGCGCATACGACTTAAGAATGACAAGTACCAAGACCAATTTAATTGCTTTACTTGTAGGAACAATAATTTTTGGATTTGCAATTGCTACTCCAAAAATCTTAGATGTTTTGAGTAAAGCAGGGTCAGGAGATGAAGATTTGGCGATTACTAAAGTTAAATTAGATAAAATTCCTCCAAAAGAGAAAGAAAAACCAAAAGAAATACCTAAAACTCCACCACCACCACCGCCACCACCAATTGATCAAGTGAAATTTGTGAAACCTGTGGTTGCCAAAAAAGAAGATGTTACCGAAGAAATTCAAAAAATTGACGACTTAAAGGATAAAAAAGTTGCTGATAAAGATGTAAAAGGCGATCCAACAAAAGACTTTGATATGTCTAACGATTATGGAAAAGGAGATGAGCGTAAAAAAGTTGAAGACGAAGATGATAATAAAGTTTACGATATGTCGGGGGTAGAGCAAGCACCTGAATTCCCAGGAGGTATCGCTAAGTTTTACGCTTTTGTAGGTAAAAATTATGATGTAGAGGCTATTGGAGAACCAGGTTTAAATGGTAAAGTTATCGTATCGTTCTTAGTTGATAAAGACGGTTCAATATCTGAAGTGAAAGCCATTAAAGATATTGGTTTTGGAACAGGAAAAGAAGCAGAAAAAGTGCTTAGAAAATGTCCAAAATGGATTCCGGCAGAACAAAATGGTCGCAAGGTAGCTTGTAGATATCAATTGCCAATTACTATTCAAACACCAGAAGAATAAAAACTTCTATGCTTAGTAAGTTTTGGAATAACTTTATGAAGAAATCGCTAAAAGAGCGATTTCTTCTATTTATAGGAATGTTGTTTTTTTTATGCTATTTCATACTAGGTTGTATGATTATGTTTGTAAAAAGTATACCGTTAAATATTCCTCAAAAATGGCGTTATGTTTTGGGAATTGTTTTAATAATTTATTCCTTTATACGTTTTTTAAGATTAATGAAGTCTAATAATGATGAATAAGAACTCTTGGTTTAAAGTTTTATCAGCTTTAATTGTTTTAGTATCAATTACATGGTCTTGTAATAATACAAACAAAAAACAACAGTCAGATACGATACTTACAGGTAAACTATCGATTGCTGTAGACGAAAGTTTGCAACCTATAGTTGAAGACCAACAAGCAGTTTTTGAAAACACTTATAATGCCAAGCTACAATTGTTGCCATTATCTGAAAATGAAATTCTTCAAAGTCTTGTTGATAAAAAAGCTAATACTGCCGTTATGGCTCGTGCATTAACAGCGCAAGAACGTAAATATTTTCAGTCTAAAACAATTTATCCGCAACAAACGCCAATAGCTATAGATGCTGTTACATTGATTAGAAATAAAAAAGAGAAGGACACGCTTATTGCATTAGAAGACTTAAAATTGTTTTTTGAAGGAGATAGAACAAAAGTAAAAGGTTTGGTTTTTGATAATTTAAACTCAAGTACGGTTTCTTTTCTTTTAAAAAAATTCAATTTGCAAAAACTTCCCGAAAAAGATATTTATTCGTTTAAAAACAATAACGAAGTTATTAAATATGTTTCGGAAAATTCAAACATGATTGGTATTATTGGATTGAATTGGTTGGTGCAACCTAGTTCAGAAGTTGAGCAATATATTGATAAAATATCCGTTTTAAGTGTTAAAGATTTCAGAAAAACGCAATATATTTACCCTTCTCAAGAAAATTTGGTAACTAAGAGTTATCCTTTGGCACGCGATTTGTATTTTATCAATTGTCAAGGTTATGAAGGTTTAGGAATTGGTTTTGCATCCTTTATAGCAGGCGAAAGAGGTCAGCGAATTATTTTGAAATCGGGATTAGCTCCTGTGAAACTTCCGAGCAGAAAAATAGTCGTAACCCATTAAAAAATAGAAACAACAGTTAGAAAAATTATAAAAATGGTAAAATTTAGAATCTATGGTTTTGCTTTAATGGCAACAACATTTGCAGCAAAAGCACAAGACTTAAGTCAGGCAACAAAAGCAATTGATGCAGAGCAATACGAAAAAGCTAAAACTTTATTAAAACAGAGTTTTTCGGCCAATCCTGCCAATGGAAAATCTGCTTTTTTGTTAGGTAATATTTACTTAAAACAAGAAGTAGTAGATTCGGCTAAAATATATTTTGAGAAAGGATTAGCAGCCCCAAATGCTGGTAAACTTAACAGTATTGGTTTGGCTCAAATAGACTTAAATGCAGATAATGTTGCTGCGGCTCAGGCAAAATTTGATGCCGTTGTAAAAGATTTAAAGAAAAAAGATACAGAAGAATATGTGTTTATAGCAAGAGCTTTAATGAATGCAGATAAGCCTGATTATAAAAAAGCAATTACTTATTTGACAAAAGCTAAAGAAATAAATCCATCAGATACTCAAGTATTGCTTGCTTTGGGCGATGCATATTATGGAGAAAGAGATCAAAACAATGCCTATAGTGCTTACAGATCGGCTTTTTACATAGACAATACGCTGATAAGAGCTAAAATGCAAATGGGTGTTTTGTTAAAAGGAGCAAAAGCTTACAATGAGGCGATGAATGCTTTTAACGAAGTTATAGGTCTTAATGCAAATTATGGCCCTGTATATAGAGAAATGGCAGAAACCTATTATTTATGGGCTTCAAATCAGCCAAAAACTTACGACGAAAACATAGCAAAAGCATTGTCTAGTTATACAAAATATATGGAGCTTACAGATTATTCATTAGCATCTCGTATGCGTCATGCAGACTTCTTGGTTTTAGCCAAAGATTATAAAGCTCTTGAAGCAGAAGCTAATGAAATGAAAAAGCTCGATAAAGTTAATCCTAGAGTATTGCGTTATTTAGGTTATGCATCGTATGAAAATGGTAATGTTGATGGCGCTATAAGTGCACTGAATGAATACTTTGTAAAAGGGAAAAAATTTATTGGATACGACTATTATTATTTAGGTTTAGCCAAAATTAAAAAAGCAATAGGAGCCGATGGTAAAACGGTAGATGCTACTTTACTTAATTCAGGTATAGCAGAGTTGAAAAAAGCGGTAGAAACTCAACCATCTATAGCTAGTTCGTTTAATGAACTAGGAGTGGGGTATTTTAAACAAAAATTGTACAATGTGTCATCACCAATTCTTGAAACGGCTTTATTAAGCTCAGAAAATAAAAATGTTTTTGAAGACAATATGTACTATGCCATATCTGTTTTTTCTGAAAATAGACTCAAAGATTTAAAAGATATGGATAAAGTAGCTATGGATAAAGCCGATAAAGCTTTTGATAGAGTTATTGTTGAAAGACCAGAATATCCAGACTCATATTTGTACAAAGCTAGATTGAATAGCTCTTTGGAAAAAGATGATGTTATGGCTGTAAATTATCAAAAATTTTTAGATATCACTTTGGCAAAACCAGCCGATGTGGTAGAGAAAAATAAGGCTAAAATAATTGAAGCTTATAACTCTTTGGGAGCTCATTTTGCTAATTCAGATAAGACAAAAGCAAAAGAATTTTTTGGCAAAACAATTACGCTAGACGCAACCAATAAGTATGCGCTAGAATCGTTAGAAAAATTAAAAAAATAATTACTTTTTCAATATTCAAAGCTCGACTTTTTAATAAGTCGAGCTTTTTTTTATGCAATAAGTAAAAGTATATGCAGTTATATTACTTTATCAACTAAATACTAAACCAAAATCAATATGAAGAAACTACTTTTTGCCTTACTTTTTTTAAATCTAAGCCTTGCCCAAACAAAATTTACTGTTGAAGGAATTATAAAAGACTCAAAAACCAAACAGCCTATTGAGGCAGCAACTGTATATATTACACTTCAAAAAGATTCTTCTGTAGTAGATTATACTATTTCAGACAGAACAGGTAAGTTTAGTATAAAAACACCAAAATATATACATGCTGTAGTGCTAAAAGTATCGTATGTTGGCTATGAAGATGTAAAAATTCCGCAAGATAAAATTACTAAAAACATCAATTTGGGAGAAATTGCTTTGCAAGAGTCGGCCAAAACATTAGATAATGTGCTAATTAAAAAAGATACACCACCTATTCGAATAAAAAAAGATACGTTAGAATTCAACGCATCATCATTTAAAGTACGACCAGATGCTAATGTAGAAGCTCTATTAAAACAATTGCCTGGAGTAGAAATAGATAGCGACGGTAAAATTACAGTAAACGGTAAAGAAGTAAATCAAATATTGGTAAATGGGAAACCCTTTTTTGGTAAAGATGGAAAAATTGCGTTACAAAATTTGCCATCAAATATTATAAATAAAGTTCAAGTTACAGATACCAAAAGTAAAAAAGAAGAAAAAACGGGAGCCGCAGCATCTTCCAACAACGCAAGTATTAATCTTACCATTGATGAAAAAAAGAACAAAGGATTATTTGGAAAAATAATGGGAGGCTATGGCTCTAATAAACGGTACGAATCGTCTGGATTGATAAATTATTTTAAAAATAAAACAAAGATTAGCGCATTAGCATCGGCCAATAATATTAATGCCGTAGGATTTTCTATGGATGAAGTTTTTGACAATATGGGAGGTGGTAGAAATACAAGTATTTGGGTAGGCGATGATGGAAGTTTTGGTATTAATGGGAGGCGTTTTGGCGGAAATGCAGGTATTACCACTTCCAATATTGTAGGTGTAAATTATTCAGACGAATGGGGTAAAAGTTCAGAATTTACAGGAAGCTATTTTCATACAGGAGCAAAAACAAACAATACAAATCGTTTACAGCAAACCAATTTTTTACCTACAACAAATTTCACTACAGATTCTTTTTCGGAAACATCAAACGAAAATGACAATCATGCATTCAGCGCCAATTATGAAATTAAAATAGATTCTACCGCATCTATAATTGTAGAACCAAAAGTTACGCTAAATACGAGTAAATATAAAGGTATTTCAAAGTCTAAATCTTTTGAAAATAATTCATTGGTAAATGATACCGAGTCTGATTCAAATACAGCCAATGATGATAAATCGTTTAGTAATACGCTTACATTTACAAAATCATTTCAAAGAAAAAACCGTTATTTTAGTGCTACTCTAGATACAGAAAATGCCAAAAACGACACCGATAGTTATGCAAAATCGCAAACGCGTTTTTACCAACAAATACAACCAGATGATATACGAAATCAGAATTTATTTTCTTCTAGAAAAGCCACGAATTACGAATTTGCTATAGAATATACCGAACCTATTCTCGATTCGATGTCTATTAAACTCGGAACATCTATAGAAAAAAATAAAAATGTTGCTTATAGAAATGCTTTCGATTTTAACGAAGGCACGCAGCTTTATTCTATTAAAAATAACGAATTGAGTAATTATTACGAGTCTATCACTAGCGAGGTAGCTCCATTTACAGCAATTCAAATTCAAAAATCGAAACTTAATTTTAATCTCGATTTAGGTACACGAATTGTAGATTTTAATAACAATTCTACTTATTTGGATGTTTACTCGGCATTGAACAAAAAATATCTTGTGCCCAAGGTAGAAATGTATGCAAATATTCGATTTACAAAATCAAAAAATATCTGGATGTATTACAACTATAACTATAATACACCGAGTGCCTATCAAGTTTTGCCTATAGAAGACATTTCAAATCCATTGAATACTACTATCGGAAATCCTAATTTAGATTTGGTAAAATTCCATAATTTTAATTTTTCATATAGAAATTACGACTACAGCACACGTTCTGGATATGGTATGTATACAGGAGGTAATTATTATGATAGCCAAGTTGCATCAGTATCAACCTACGATGAAAATAGAAAAAGAACCACCACATACACCAATGTTTCGGGTATTAAAAACTTTTGGCTTGGCACATATTGGAATAAATCGTTTAAGAAAGAAGGAAATAAATACCGTTTTGAATTAAGGCTGTCAAACAATTATAGTTTCAATAGAGGTTTTATTAACGGTGTAGCCTATTCTGGAGAAACCTATTCTATAACACCTAGAGCTAGTTTTACTTACGAAATGGGAGAACTTTTAACCATAAACCCAAGTTATAATTATGCTAAAAATTTTAATTTCTATACGAATTATACCTTAAACAAGGCAACCAATTTTACACATAAATTAAACATACAGGTTACAAGTTTTTGGCCAAAAAACTGGACATTTGGTAATGATTTTGGATATAATTACAATTCAAATATTGCAGATGGTTTTAAAAAAGATTTTTACTTGTGGAATACTAGCTTGTCGTATAGTTTTTTTGAAAAACGAATGATGGCAAAAGTAAAAGTTTATGATGTACTTAACCAAAACCAAAGCAATACAAGAAGAATTTCGGCAACATCAATTACCGATGAAGAGAATATTGTGTTGAAACGATATGTTATGTTTTCTTTAAGCTATAAGCTTGAAAAATTTGCTGGTAAAGAGAAAAAAAGGAATAATATATTTATGTTTTAATCACTTTTAGAGAAAACAGTAAAAAAAGAACCCGATACGTATCGGGTTCTTTTTTTAATTATAACTTACTTTCTAATGAATTCCAAGAACCACCATTGATGCATTGAATTCCATTTTGATTTAAAATTGAATTTGCTTGTGCGCTACGCATACCGCTTCTACAACAAACGATTACAGGTTTATTCCATTTTTTTATTTCATTAATTTTTGAAGAAATAATTTGCAAAGGAATATTTTTGGAACCTTTAATATGTCCGCTCGCAAATTCTTCATAGGTGCGAACATCTATAATAACAGCGCCGTTATCGATAAATTCTTTAACATCATTCGATTTGTTTCCAAATCCTAACATATTTAATAGTCCCATAATTCTATTTTTTTTGTAAAAATACTAGAGCGTACAAAATTAATTGGTAACTATAGTTACACTACTTCTTTTTCTAAAATAAGTTCTAGTCCGTTTGTAATAAGATGTGCTATTTCTGGACGATTTTGTTTTAGAAATTCTAAATGTTTTAAACAATTGTCAAGTAGTTCTTCCAAATGAAATTTATGTGCCAATTCGGCAATTTCAATACTTAAAAGCCAATCATTTGAGTACTTATCTGTCAATGATTTCAAGATAATGCTTAAAGTTTCTAAAGAAGTATGGGTTTCTCTTATTTCACGCACTTTTTTATATAAACTCTCAAGTTCTTTTCTGCTTTCAGAGATTTCTTGTTTTATTGTATGTGTGTTAGAAACATGACTTACCAAGTTAAAACTATGAATATCTGCTGGGCCAGAAAAAGCAGAAACTACTTTTTTGCCAATAGCCATATCATAAACGCCCCATTCGGGTTTAAACAATATAGTATCTCCATGTGTAACGGTACAATTTTTAAAGCTTATTAAAATAATTTCGCCTTGTAAATTTCTAGAGCCCGTTATAATCTCACCTTTTACAGTAATATTGCCTTCAAATTCTAAGGTTACAGCTTCAGCTTCATAAATATCATAAGCACGTAAATCTCTCGGGCTCATATCTTCAATAGCTAAATTAATGCCTTTGAGTTTACCTATTGGAGAGCCAAAACCTTCAGCATGGTAATCTGTGCCATGTCCAACAAGCTCTTTTTCACGATATGCCAAGGCTGTTTTGCCTGTAGTTTGAACATATATAGGTTTTCCTTCATGTTCAATAACATGAGTAAATATTCCAGATATTTGTAAACCAGTACTCAATTCTATAGTTCCAAGAGATTTAGAATCGATTAATTTTTTAATACCAGATAACCCACCTGTGCGCAAAGCCATTTTATTAGCAAACTCTTCGAGTACAAGGCTTAAGTGTGCAAAATCGGGTGTAACAAACAGTTGCGGTTGTGGTTTTGTAATATCAAAATTTACTTCGCTAGCCGTAATATCATAAGGTATTTTTTGTACATGATCGGTCATACACCATTCGCTTTCTCCAATAGAAGAGAGGAGTCCTGCGCCATATATTTTTGGATTTTCTGGCGTTCCTATTAACCCGTATTCTACAGTCCACCAATGTAGGTTTCTTATTTTTGCCATTTCAGAAAGCTCTCCAGCATTATTTTGCAAATAAGCTACTCGTTCTTCAGCTTTTAAAATTTCTTCGGCAGGTGTATTTTCGGCTTCTTTAAGTATAGACAAAAGTCTAATGGCTTCATACATTTCATAATCGTAGGCAGATGATATGGCTTTGCAACCAATTTCTCCAAAACGTCTTAAATATTCTGCGTATTCTGGATTGGCAATAATAGGCGCATGACCAGCTCCTTCATGAATAATATCTGGAGCAGGAGTATATTCTATATGTTCAAGTTGTCGAATATCACAAGCTATAACCAATACATTGTAGGCTTGAAATTCCATAAAAGCATTGGGCGGAATAAAGCCATCTACAGCTACAGCAGCCCAGCCAATTTCTTTTAATATTCTATTCATTCCATACATATTAGGAATGTTTTCTATGTCTATTCCCGTTTGGCGTAAACCATCTACATACGAACTATGTGCTACTTTAGACAAGTAATCTACATTTTTTCGCATTACATACCTCCATACAGCTTGATTTATGGGTGTATAATCATCGTAGTTTTGAGGTTTTATGTATTGTTTTAAATGTGCAGGTAGTTTTTCTATTAATGGATTGGTTTCAAAAATAGGTTCCATATTTTGTTTTTTTAATCTAGTAAAATTACATAAAATGAAAATTATACGCTATGAAAAAGAATAATTTTATTAAAAAGAAAAAATCCGCAGTTAATTTTGCGGATTTTTAAGTTTTGCGTTTATTTTTCTTGTCTAGGAGGATATTGTGCTAGAATTTTATCTACAAATTCTTTAATTCTAGCTTGTTTTTTCTCGGCATTGGTGGTTAGATACCCACTGCCTTGTCCTTGCCATACTAGTTCTTTTGTTTTTGCATCTAAAATGTCTATGTAGAGTGTGCCTTCTGGAGTTACAGTGGTGGTGTTAAAACCAACACCCCAACCTGGTCCCCAGCCCCATCGAGGCCCCCAAGACCCCCAACCGTATCCGTAATTATTGTACACATCTACACGTTGCGATTCTTTCGTAAAAATACTAATTAAAACATCAGGTGTTTCCGATTTTGAAAAACCTTTCGCGTTCATAGCATCGTCAATAGCATAGAGAATTCTTTTTTTATCCAAATCAGAAATCTCAGCTTTATCAATGCCGTTTTTAAAGTAAGCATAGGTTTTGTAGCTTGCAAAATTTGCTTTGTTATCATAATCAGAGTTTACTCTTACAGAGCTACAAGATGCTGCTATAAAGAGTAGTAACAAAGGGATTAATTTTAAGTTTTTCATAGGTTTCATTTTTTATTTTTTACAACTAAATTTATCATAATAACGATTCATCTACTGTATTTGGCAATGTTACTTTTAGCAAAGGTTCGACTTCCATAGCGCGCTTTATGGCGAAAATAGCACCTTCATTTCTTGCCCAGCTTCTTCTTGATATTCCGTTGTTTACATCCCAAAACAACATTGATTTTAAACGACGGCTACTATCTTCAGTTCCATCAAGAACCATACCAAAACCACCATTTATCACTTCACCCCAACCTACACCACCGCCATTGTGAATAGACACCCAAGTAGCTCCACGAAAACTATCACCTATTACATTATGAATTGCCATATCTGCTGTAAAACGAGAACCATCGTAAATGTTGGAAGTTTCTCTGTACGGAGAATCGGTACCCGAAACATCATGGTGGTCGCGCCCAAGTATAACATAACCTATTTCGCCTTTGGCTATAGCATGATTAAAAGCTTCGGCAATTTTCATACGTCCTTCGGCATCAGCATAAAGTATTCTAGCTTGAGAGCCTACTACCAATTTGTTTTCTTGTGCTCCTTTAATCCACTGAATGTTGTCTGCCATTTGCTGTTGGATTTCAGCAGGAGAATTCTTCATCATTTCTTCCAAAACGTCACAAGCTATTTTATCGGTTTTTGCTAAATCTTCTGGATTTCCAGAAGCACAAACCCAACGGAATGGTCCAAAACCATAATCAAAACACATAGGTCCCATAATATCTTGCACATAACTTGGGTATTTAAACTCTCTGCCCAATGTAGGATGTTCATTCATTACACTTGCCCCAGCACGAGAAGATTCGAGTAGAAAAGCGTTTCCGTAATCAAAAAAGTAAGTCCCTTTTGCTGTATGTTTATTAATTGCATTGGCATGACGACGCAATGTTTTTTGAACTTCTTCTTTAAATTTTGTAGGATGGTTTGCCATCATTTCATTGGCTTCGTCAAACGAGATACCTGCAGGATAATAACCTCCAGCCCACGGGTTATGCAAAGAGGTTTGATCGGAACCTAAATCGATATGGACATTCTCTTGATCGAATTTTTCCCATACATCTACTATGTTTCCTAAATACGCTATAGATACAATTTCTTTGTTTTCTAATGCTTTTTTTACTCGAACAACTAGGTCATCAATATCGGTAATAACTTCGTGTATCCAGCCTTGTTCATGACGTATTTTGGTTATTTTAGGGTTTACTTCGGCGCAAACAGTTACACAACCTGCAATTGTTCCTGCTTTGGGTTGTGCGCCACTCATGCCTCCTAGTCCAGAGGTTACAAATAAGCTCCCGTTCGAGTTTTTATTTATTTTTCTAAAACCATTTAACACGGTAATTGTGGTTCCGTGTACAATACCTTGAGGGCCAATATACATATAGCTACCAGCAGTCATTTGCCCATATTGTGATACGCCTAGCGCATTCATTTTTTCCCAATCGTCTGGTTTAGAATAATTTGGAATTACCATACCATTTGTAACTACAACACGAGGTGCATCTTTATGACTTGGAAACAATCCCATAGGATGCCCAGAATACATAACCAGTGTTTGCTCATCGGTCATTTCGGCTAAATATTTCATAGTAAGTAAATATTGTGCCCAATTTTGAAACACAGCACCATTACCACCGTAGGTAATTAATTCATGCGGATGTTGTGCTACTGCATAATCCAAATTGTTTTGTATCATGAGCATAATAGCTTTAGCTTGCTCGCTTTTTCCTGGATATTCAGATATAGGGCGTGCATACATTTTATATTCAGGGCGCAATCTATACATGTAAATACGACCATATTTTTCAAGCTCATCTTTAAACTCTGGTATGAGTTCGGCATGGTGTTTTGCTTCAAAATAACGCAGTGCATTTTTTAATGCTAATTTTTTTTCTTCTTCTGTAAGAATTTCTTTTCGCTTAGGCGCATGATTTATTTCGGGTTCGTAAGGTTTTGGGTTTGGCAATACAGATGGAATTCCTTGTGCTATTTGTTCTTGAAAAGTCATATTTATAGATATTGTATTGTTTTATTATTTTTTTAACGGTAGTGAAATGCTATTTTTTAATAGTTCCTGTTTTTTTATCAAATCCATAAGGACAATGTTTACAGCCACTTTTGCAACAGTAACCCCTTTTTAAATGGTATTTTTTGGTAAAAACTTTATAACCTTCTGGAGAAAGATAATAATCTTCGCCTTCAACTAAATTTTTATTTGTATTTTGATGAAACATAATAGCAAAATTAACAACTTTGCAGTATATGATTTTAATTGTTTTTAAATATTTAACACCCAAAGGTTTTAGAGGTATTACTATATATCCTTTTGTGTTTTTAAGTAATAAACAAGATAAAGATAATCTTGTTTTTATTACGCATGAACGTATTCATTTACAGCAACAATTAGAATTGCTTATTCTGCCTTTTTACGTGTGGTATGTATTAGAATTTCTAATTCGTTTGGTTCAATATAAAAATAGGAGAGAGGCTTATTATAATATTTGTTTTGAACGTGAAGCCTATCGGTATGAGAGCGATTTTTTGTACCTAAAAAAGCGGAAAAAGTGGTCTTTTCTAAAATTTTTAAAGAAAAAATCCTAACAGATGCTCTATTAGGATTTTAATGTTTTTACTTTATCGAACCAATGATATCGTATTTGGTAATAATATGATGTTTTCCATTTTCGAGTTCAACCAATACTGCCTGATTATCTTTGGTTATCAATTTTGAAACTTCGTCTATTGGCGTGTTTTCTTTTACAATAGGGTAGGGTTTACCCATTACTTCTCGTATAGGTTTATCGGCTACATCTTTGTTTTCAATATAGCTTTGAAACAAGTCGGTCTCATCTAGCGAACCTACAAAGCCTGTAATATCTATAACAGGAATTTGAGAGATTTTGTATTTGCGCATACGCTCTATAGCGTGCGATACTAATTCTTCGGTACGAACAAAAACCAAAGGTTTATCTACATGATCTTTAATTAAATCAATAGCTTTTGTAACATCGTCTTCTAGAAAACCTCTTTCGCGCATCCAATCATCATTAAAAATTTTCCCTACATATCTACTTCCCGAATCATGAAAAAGTACAACCACTACATCTTCTGGTTTAAAATGATGTTTTAATTGTAAAACACCTTTTACAGCAGCTCCAGAAGAGTTTCCTACAAAAATACCTTCTTCTAAGGCTAGTTTTCTAGTATATACAGCAGCATCTTTGTCGGTAACTTTTGTAAAGCCATCTATCAACGAAAAGTCTACATTTTTAGGTAAAATATCTTCGCCAATACCTTCTGTTATATAAGAATAGATTTCGTTTTCATCAAATATTCCTGTTTCATGATATTTTTTAAATACAGAGCCATAAGTATCTATCCCCCATATTTTAATATTTGGGTTTTTCTCTTTCAAATATTTTGCAATACCAGATATAGTACCACCTGTACCAACACCTACTAAAAAGTGGGTAATTTTACCTTGAGTTTGTTCCCAAATTTCAGGTCCTGTTTGTTCGTAATGAGCTTGCGCATTACTTGGGTTGTCGTATTGATTAACGTACCAAGAATTTGGAATTTCGGTAGAAAGTCTTTTCGATACCGAATAGTAAGAACGTGGATCTGTGGGTTCTACATCTGTGGGGCATACAACCACTTTTGCTCCAACAGCTCTTAGAATATCCATTTTTTCTTTAGATTGCTTATCGGTAATTACACAAATAAGTTTGTACCCTTTAATGATAGCTCCTAGTGCAAGTCCCATACCGGTATTGCCCGATGTTCCTTCAATAATAGTACCTCCAGGTTGTAATCTTCCATCGACTTCGGCATCTTCAATCATTTTTACAGCCATTCTGTCTTTTGCCGAATTACCTGGATTGAATGTTTCTAATTTTGCTAGCACTGTAGCTTCAATCTCCGAAGTGATTTTGTTTAATTTTACCAAAGGCGTATTTCCTATTGTTTCTAGTATATTTTTTGCGTAATTCATATTTATTATACGAGCTTTATTTGTTTATAAGCTAAAAATTAATGTGGGTGCAAAGATATTATTAATATATGGTATTTAAAAGTGGGTGATTAGTAAAGAACTATTATAACTGTCTAAGGATATAAAAATTAGTATCTTACACTAAGTTTGCTTTGATTTTTTTTATATTTGATTTGCATATAGCATTAAATCACTATTGACATAAAAAAATAACCGTTTCACTCAAAATTTTAAATGATGACTAAAAAAATTGTTGTATTTGTCTTTATATTTTGTTCTGTTTTTTCTTTTTCGCAAGAAAGTAAAGTGATTGATAGTTTGAAGAGGGAATTGAAATTATATAAAAAAAATACTTATCAATATGCAGACGCAAATAACGAAATCGCAAAAAAATATTGGGCAGTAAATTGGGATAGTGTTTATTATTTCGCAAATAAAGCAAATAAAGTTGCAAAACTATTAAAATATAGTAAAGGGTTAATTAATTCATATTTAAATTATGGAATTTATTTTGAAAGAAAAGAAAATTTTAAATTATCAGAGTTTTACAGAAAAAAAGCATTAAATATCTCAATCAAAATAAAGAATAATGAGTTAATAGGAAAATCATATTTTTCAATAGGTAACCTATCGTATACTAAGAATCATAATGATAGTGTAGTTTTTTTTTATAAAAAAGCAGAACTTTTTTTAAAAAAAAGTAACAATTATGAAATTATAGCTGGGATTAACAATAATCTAGCTGCATTATATCAAGGTCAAAATGACTTTAATAAAGCATTAGTTTGTTTTTTTAAATCCTTAGAGTATTATAAAAAAGCAAAAAATAAAACGCAAACTAGTTTGGTTTTATCTAATATTGGAGTTTTATATCAATCTTTAGGAAATGATAAACTTTCAAAAGAATATTTTTTAAAATCAATTAGCGTAATTAGTGATAATTTATTGAGTAAAATAATAGCTTATAATGGTTTAGGAAATATGTATGAAAACCAAAAGAAAAATGACTCTGCATTATATTTTTTTGAAAAAGGTTTAAATATTTCTAAAATACTAAAAGATCAATACTATATCAATTTTTTTAATCTTAATAAATCAAGTATTTATCTTCTCAAGAAAGAAAATAATTTATCATATTTTATATTAAGAAATATTAACGTAGATTCTTTTAACGATAGAAATGAAACTTTAGCAATGTATTATCGAAATTACGGAGTTTATTATTACAATTTAAAAAAATATATTAAAGCTAAAGAATATATTGAAAAAAGTCTTTTTATAACGAAAGAAAACAAGTTAAATGAACAGTTTTTAGAGAATAATAGATGGTACATAAAAATTTTAGCAAAATTATATCACAATAGTTATTTGTTTGATTATTCTAATTATTCAGACTCATTAATTAGTATAAAATATAAAAAAAATAATTTAGAATTATTATATAGTTACGATACCAAATACCGCACTGCAGAAAAAGAAGCCAAAATAAAAGAACAGCAACTGTTATTACAAAATGAAAAAGCCAACCGCAATATGGCTTTGGGAGGCATTGCTGGTTTGGTATTACTTTCGGGAGGTGCTTTTTGGTTGTATAGAACCAAACAAAAACAAAACCAACTACAAACACAAAACACACTTCTCGGTTTGCAACAAAACCTCAATGCCATGCAGTTAGAGAATCTTAACAAACAACTCAACCCGCACGAGATAAAAAACATATTAGCCAATATTTCTCCCGAAATACAACGAAATGCACCTGAGGCTTATAACAAAATGACCAAATTGCTCAACATTACAAGAGCAAGTTTAAGCAGTAATTCCGTAACAGACAGCATTGAAAATCAATTACAACAAATTGAAGATTATTTATCATTAGAAAAAACTGTTTTACCAGTTCGATTACAGTATACTATTCATAATACGGTTGAAACAAATAAACAAATTCCGAGATTATTACTAAAAAATTTAGTAGAAAATTCAATAAAACACGGCATCAAAAACAAAAAAGAAGGTGGCGAAATAAAGGTCAATTTATTAGAAAAAGAAAATACTATTTTTATTGAAATTGACGATACAGGAATAGGAAGACAACAAGCCATTTCGTTAGATAGTGGTATTGGCACAAGCACGTATATCAATCTTTTTGAAACCTTAAACAAGACCAATACACAAAAAGCAAGTTTCAATATTATCGATAAAGAAAACGGAACAAAAGTAGAAATCTATATTCCAAAAGATTATAAATATTCATAAGCTATGAATCATAACTACATCATCATAGAAGACCAAAAAGGAGCTTTAGAAAATTTGCAAATTGCATTAGAACCGCATACCAATTTAGTATTTAAAGGAACAGCCGAAAACATAAAAGAAGGGCTTTCACTGTGCTTAAAACAAAAACCCAATCTTATTTTTTTGGATGTAGAATTGGGACAAGAAATTGGTTTTGATTTAATTAATGAACTTCGTTTATTTTACAATACATTGCCATTTATCATCATGACAACAGCTCACGACCATTATGCCAAACAAGCGGTAAATAATGATGTGTTATATTTTCTTTCAAAACCCATAGATAATGACGAATTGCAAAAAGCACTTACTAAATTTGAAAAAGCACAAGCCGAGCAACGCAATCATTTAGTGATAAAAGACAAAAACGGACATACTTTAATGCATTATGAAGACATTATTTACATAGAAGCACAAAGTAATTATTGCGATATTCACTTAAAATTTGGTAAAAAAAACACGGTCTCAAAAACCTTAAAAGAATTAGAAAATCTCTTACCAAATACATTTTTACGAACGCATAAAAGCTATTTGGTCAATACAATTTACATAGAAAAAGTAAACACTACTCAAAAACAAATTACCCTAAACACCAAAACAGGAGTTATAGAAGTTAGCATAGATGCTCATACAAAAATAGAAGAACAATTAAAACTAAAAGCAACCGAAACTATTATTCCAATAGGAGAAAGCTATATAGAGTTAGTCAAAAATGCACTTTTTATTTACAAAACGGTTTAATTAATTTCCCAGTTCGCATAGCAAAAATTCGTGTTCACATTCTAAAACTACCTTTATACTCAAAACCATTAACCACTTGAAAAACAAGTGGTTTTTTGTTGTAAAATTGTTAAATAAATTTCAAGAAATGAAAACAAAATTTATACTTTATACGGTGCTGTTTTTTTTGCAAATTTCTATGGGCCAAATGAATCCAAATTTTGAAGTTTGCGGAAAAAAATATTCAAACAGTACAAAAATAAACGGTAAAATTATAAACCTGGATGAAAGTGAAAATAGATTTTATAATACTGCTCTAAAAGAATTATCTAAAAATATCAAATTGCCTGCGGGGCAAAAAGAAAAAATTATTTACTCTTTTATAATTTATGACCGCATTATTTATGCTCGGTTCTATATAGATTCTTTATCCAATACAAATAAATTAACGGACTTTTCCAATGCGCTAAGGTGTTTCGAAAAGAGTATATATCTTAATGAGATGAATGAAAAAAAAGGAATTCAGTATTCAATTATAAAAAAATTACCCGATGGAAAAATTATTAAAATCACAAATGAGGAGGAGGGAGAATTTGAACAGTATTACGATAAAATAGTAGAATCCTACAAAGAACTAAATGAAGAAAATAAATTGGTAGAAATCAGCAACGAGATTATTGACCATATCAAAAGGTTAAGAACATTAGATTTTTATGATGACCTCGATAAGGCAAGAAGAGTTGAGCTTGAAGCAGTCATGCCATTCAAAAGCATTTATCCGCTAAAAACTAATACATTTATCAAAACATCTTGCACCGAATTTTCGGATAGATACTTACCGAAGATTAAAAATTTGAATTTGTCTATCGATACGCTCATATTAAAAATCGACAAAAGGACAACAAAATTGGACAGTCTGAAAAAATTGGCTGACAATGTATGGATAAAGCTGTTTAAAAATCAAAAAATCATATTGGAATATTCTGCCTTGAACAATAATAGCGTTTTGTTGAAAAGTAAAAACATCGAATTGAAGAGAAAAATGGAAACATTGAAAGAAAAATTAAAAAACGACATAACAGAACTATCGCAACCTATATATCTTTTAAACAAAAAACTGTATTCTGAACGGATTAAGGAATATAATAAAAATATCGATAAATATGATGTGTTGTATAATGATTATGAAAAAGTTGCTGAAGAGTATAACAAGCTAGATTGGATTTATAATTTCAGAAAAGCATTTTCAAATAACGGAAAGAGGGCTGAATATACGTTGTCCAATATCAATGACTTAAAGAAGAGGTTGAAAAATTTAGAAATAAATATACCGTTATATAAATCTTACCTTTTAAAACCTTCATTCAAAAATATAAAAACTGAAATCCAATCTTTTATATCCATCCACGACAATAGGATTGCCGAATTAAAGAAAAGCTTAGCTGATTTCGAAAAGTCTAACCTGTTGAGGACTAACATCTACAATAATCAGTTTAATTCTATTGCGAGTTTTGATTTAGATAATTGCAAAAAAATACGGGACGAATTTGACAGTCAATATGACATTGTTTATGAAAATTATGACCAAATTATATATAAAACCGATTTTTACAAGCAGTTGGTGGAATTTGAAACTATGATAAAAAACCACGGGAAACCATCTCAATCAGATAAATCGGCATATACCCAAAAAGATTATTCCAAAGGATTATGGTCATATACAATTGAACGATTAGACAAAGACAATAGCTATATTAATGAAAATACAGGCGAATATCAACTTTCAGACAGTTCCAAAGAGTATCGAGTATCCTTGTATATGGACAATGAATATATATTGCAAGGAAACCTGTATATTGAGGATAAGGGAATGTCTGACGATGATGGATATTATGAATACTATATCATTTCATTTGGTAATTATAGCCACAATTATACAAGTGCGACCAATGAGAAAAATGAAATCAGAAAAATAATTATAGATTTTCTTAGGGGAAAATATTCAGCAACAAGATATAATTTTTAAATTAATTCATTATAAATAAATTTTTATGAAAACAAAATTACTACTAATAGCTTTCCTTTTTGCTCAATTAAATTTTGCTCAAAAAAAGGAAACTATACTTGAGCAAGAATTAAACCATCATATTGAAATGGGTGAGTTCAAGAAAGAACCTATCAAAATAGCTACGTTTCCAAAACAAATTAATGATGGTAAAAACAAATACCTATCTTTAAATTTAGACAAAAATAAAATAAACGAATTAATTATAAAATCAGACAAATTTATTTCACTTGAAATTCCTTTTTCTGAAACAGAACATAAAACTATTGCTTTAAAAAAGAGACAAATATTGCATGATGATTTTAAATTAGTCCTACAAACCGAAAAAGGAGCAATAACACAAGAAATGCCATCTTATGTTGCTTATTCGGGAATTGTTGAGAATGAACATAATGAAAACACATTTGTAACGATAACTCTAATAAACAATTCTTTGAGAGGAATAATTTCTATTGGCAATAAAGAATATACCATTGGACCTAAAAAAGACAAAGATTCTGAAACAGAATATATACTTTACGAAAAAAACAATGTATCATTAAGTTTACCCGAGTTTTCTTGCGGAACAGATGATATTGATATGCAATTACCCGAACATAATAAAAATAGTAATCAACAAACTACTATTCCTAAATGTGTTACTGTGCATTTTGAAGTTAATAATACTTTATGTGATTTATGGGGTGGAACAAGCCAAACTATTAGTAATATAACCAATATATTTAATTCTGTTCAACAGATATATGCTTTAGATTTAATGACAATTAGAATTTCATATTTAAAAATCTACACTATACCTACAAATTATAATGAAACAAATACAACTACAGCATTAAATAGTTTTACACAAACAAATTCGGGAGTCTTGCAGGGAACAATAGGAACATTATTAGGAGTTAATGGTAACGGTGGCTTGGCATGGCTTATTTCAGGTAATACTTGTGACATTAGAAGAAATTACTGTTCAATGAATTATGATTATTCTATTTTTCCAAATTATTCTTGGAATGTAAATGTGATTGCACATGAAGCAGGACATAATTTAGGTTCAAATCATACACAATGGTGTGGTTGGACAGGGGGTGCATTAGATAATTGTTATCAAACTGAAGGAGGTTGTGCCTCTGGTCCTGCACCTATTAATGGAGGAACAATTATGAGTTATTGCCACTTAACAGGTAGTGGTATAAATTTTAATAATGGTTTTGGAGTTCAACCAAGAACAGTAATTACAAATACTGTAAATAATAGCACTTGTTTCACATCTTGTGAAACGGCACAAACTTGCGAAGACAATGTGGTTTCAAATGTCCAAGTTGTAGACAATGGTAGTAATTATACTATCACTTGGTCATCGAGTTATCCAGTTAAAATTTATAGAAGAGAAAATATTTCTAATTCTTTTACCTTATTAAGTACTGTTAGTAGTAATAGTTATATAGCAGATTACATTAATGATTGTAATATTGAAAAAACTGAATTTAAAATTGTGTCAATATGTCCAAATGGAGATAGCAAACCTACTGTAATTGTTGTTTCTCCAAGAGGGAAAACACCTAAATTATCTCAAACAGAAACTAATCTTTGTACCAACTATCAAAACGATACTAGAACATTAAGTTTGCAAAACAGCTCATCATACAATTCGTTTCAATGGAAATTAAACGGAAATTCTATTACAGGAGCTACAAATGCAACATATTTAGCAAATCAATTAGGTGTATATTCATGTATTGTAACAAATAATAGTGGTTGTTCATTTTTTACAGACGAAATTTCGCTAACTCAAGACAATCCAATTTCAAGTTTTACCTATACAAAAAACGGACTAAGTGTTAATTTTACCAATAATTCTTCTTGCTCTAATAATAGAACTTGGGAATTTGGCGACACAACTACTTCAACCGTTTTAAACCCAACAAAGACATATTCTAACTCTGCAATCTATACTGTATGTATAAACAATACCAACTTGGCAGGAACAACCCAAGAATGCAAACAAATTCCAATATTTAATTCTTGGACGGAAGAAATGGAAGGAACAAATAATGGTATCAATACAAATACAACCTATCAAACAGGGTTATGTTCTCAAGCGATAAAATTTACAAGAAATAGTGTTTCAAATTATTTACAGAATTCTTTTGTTCAATATGATTTCAATAATTTTATACCTAAACAAGGCACAATTGAACTGTTGTTATATGTAACGGGTGGATATTATAATGGAAGCTCGACTATTTCTTCAACATCTGCAAAGATATTTTCAATCGGTAATTCAGCTGGATCAAATGGAAATACTGATTTAAATGTAAGTTCTAATGGTCAAATATCTGGTTACAGATACAATTCATTAACAAATAGTTCTCAAATTTTTAACACTTCAACAACTCCATTTTCATTTAATGAATGGAATGTGGTTTCAATTTCTTATGGTAGTCAGGGAACTAAAATTGCAGTAAATGGAGTAGTTTACTATAATAATGTTAATATGAACTATGAAATGAATAATGCTACATTTAATTTAGGTCAAATTAAGTATTCACCAGGAATTAGTTTTATAGGCTTCGAAGGTCTCGTTGATAAAGTTAGATTTTCATATACGCAAAACGATTTTCAACTTGCTATTCCATCTGCTCCTACTGCAACTGCAAGCCAAACCTTTTGTAGTGGTGCAACTGTTGCTAATTTATCAGCTAATGGCACTAATTTAACTTGGTATGCAAATCCAACCGTTGGCAATCCACTTGCATCAAACTTTGTTTTAGTGTCTGGAAATTATTTTGTATCTCAAACTATAAATGGTTGTGAAAGTTCCAGAACTCCAGTTGCCGTAACAATTACTACAACAAATCCACCATCGACTAATACAAGTCAAATTCTTTGTTCAGGAGCAACTGTTTCAAATTTGTTTCCTTATTCTAACTCCATTCGTTGGTATAATTCTGCAACAGGTGGTTCAGCATTAAGTGCGTCAACTGTAGTAAATAATGGCATTTATTATGTCTCTCAACTACTTAATGGTTGCGAAAGTTCAAGAGTTGCGGTCAATGTAACTGTTTCAAATATAACAAATCCAACTGTTGATACAGCCTATACTTCAGACGCTTATAGTATTACCTATTCTTGGCAAGGAAACTCAAGTTCTTATGATTTAAGGTATAATGAATTAGGAACAACAAACTATGTGTTTATTAATGGAGTATCTACTAATTCTTATACGGTAACTGGTTTATTGCCTTGTAAAAAATATGTTATGTCTGTTCGAGCAAATTGTGGAGGCACAAATTATTCAAACTATTTCGGAAGAACTTTTGAAACAAAAAATAATGATAATTCGTTTGCTAGTGTTCCCTATCTACAAGATTTTAATATTGCTCAATCTACTAGTTCTAATTCTTTTTGTACAATACAATGGAAACAAATTTCAGGATATTCAGGTATTCTCAATGATATTTATCCTAATGGAAACCTAAATTTAAACTGCAATCCAACAGTTGGTTCTGCAAATGATGTTGTTCTTTCTCGTGGTATTATTTTAACAGCAGGAACTACCTATAATATTTCTTATAAGTATTCAAATACAGAACAAAATGCAGTACCAGTAAGTTTGAATTTTACGGTAGGTACAGATGAAAATGTTAATAATCACACTATACTAAAAGCTCATTCTCCAAGTAATAATACAGGAATATCTTACAATACAAATTATATTACCGAAAGTATATTATTTACTCCAACGGTTTCTGCACCTCACTTTTTTGCTTTTAATTCGTTGAGTGGTTATACTAGTGGTTATTTACATTTTGATGATTTTTCAGTCTCAACTTCGTTAAATAATGAAAACTTTCAAAATTTTGACAATATAAAAATTTATCCAAACCCAACAGATAATATTTTATTTGTTGATGCAACCAATAAAGAAATTAACAAGATAGAAATGTTCGACTTACAAGGCAAATTATTAAAAACAATTATAGAGAATAAAGACAAATATCAAATTAATCTACAAAACTTACCATCAGCTGTCTACCTTCTACAAATCCAAACCGACAAAGGCAAGAAAACTGTAAAAGTCATCAAAAAATAAACCCCCACACACCTTATGTTCCCTTCTTTAATGGAGGGGAACATAAACAAAACACCGTGTTTTTCCCCTAAAAAAATGGTGTTTTTCCTATATAGTATTACAAAAGTTCATTATTTATTTGTGCTATAACAATTTTAAATTAAATTAATATGGCATCTACTTCAGACTTAACAAGCACGAACACCACTAAAAATAAAAATTCAGTGAGTGAAACAGGACATGCAAAAAACATCGCCAACTTTCAAGACCTTATCTCATTTTGTCAAGGGTATGGAGCAAATTATAACCCAACCAAAGAAAGTTTAAAAATCCCACAGCTTCAAGCATTATATCAACTTGCACAAGACAAACTTAACGCTACCAAAACACAAAAAACAACTTTTGACAATGCAACTAATGAACGCAGAAATACCTTTGCTAACCTAAAACCATTGGCTACAAAAATAATCAATGCGTTTGCCGTTTCAGGTGCAGATACTTTAGCCATTGCCGATGCCAAAACCGTAAACAAAAAATTACAAGGCACAACTTCCAAAAAATCAACCACTACCAATGATAATATTCCCCCTTTGGGGGAATTAAAGGGGGCTTCAACCTCGCAACAATCCTACGACCGCTTAATAGACCATTTCGTCAACCTTATACAAGTAGTAGAACAAAATACTAACTACACACCCAACGAAACAGAATTACAAGTTGCCACATTACAAACCAAACTCGAAGAAATGCAAACCAAAAACACAAACCTTATAAACGCTTACACAGGCTACAGCAACGCAATGATAGAAAGAAACCAAACACTTTACAATCCTTTAACAGGTTTGGTACAAACTTCCAAAGAAGTCAAACAATATGTAAAAAGCGTATTCGGAGCAAACAGCCCACAATACAAACAAGTAAGCGGTTTAGAATTTAAAGTAATCAAGAAAGATTAATATGGTGCAAGGTAAAAGTATAATTCTCGCAACATCATTTATAAAATTCCAAACGGCGTTTATACTTTTGCCCACTGCATTTATAATGTTACAAACTGCAACTATAATATGAGTGTCTGCAAACATAAATTTACTAACTACATATCATATTTTAGCAACTACATTAATAAAATTATCGACTGCAACAATAAAGTTACTAACAGTAAATACTATTTTAGCTTCGGAAAACATACTTTCAATAGGTGCGGAGATAACCAGAAAACAATTCACCCAATACAGCAATAGAGCCTTTCGCTTTCCTGTCTTTGCCAACGCTTAATAAAAGAGTAATATTTTACCAATTAAATAGCACAGAATCTTACACAATAAGGACTGCAAAACAAAGCGTTCTTAAAGTTAAATGTCAAATCAATAGACTAAAAAAGATACAATTCAAAATTTAAAAGCTATTATCTACTGAAAGAAATTCCAAACCAAACCTACTCTTAATACAAAATCTCGGTAAGGCATATTTGGCGTTACATAATTTTTGTTTTGAGAAAATAACGAATTCAAATGCTCCGCAATAAAGAAAATACGTGTTTGTCTTATTCGGGCATTCGCAAAAATATCAAGTACCGGATAATTACCAATTTTTTTACTGTTTTGAACAAAAAACTCACTCAATACAGGGTTGTAATCGTTGGCGTAATAACTCGTAAAATAATTTAAGGTAATACCTGTTTGTAAATACATGGCACGTTTAAACACATAGTTTGAATAATACAATGAATTTCGTGTTGTAAACTTTGGAACATTTACGATAGCTTCATTTTGCACGGTTTGTTGAAACAAAACCGTATTATCGAGCGCCCATTTGCGGTATTTTATTTCTTTTTCAGCTTTTACAGATAAGTATTTTATTGTGCCCGAAAACTGCTTTGGCGTAATAAGTTGGTAGTTAAAATCGGTACTCAAATTACTAAAATAAAGATAATCATCGAGTGTAGTTATTTTTACTTCAGCGTTTGCCCATTGAGTATTAGCTCTTGCAGATAGGGCATTTATTTTTTGATTTTGAAAATTGTTTTCCCAATTGTAAGTTGTATAATTACTTTGCGATAATGAATAAATATTATCGGGTAGTTTTGATAAATTTTCATAAGCAAACGAAAAATTATTTTTCTCGTTGAGTTTATATTGAAGATTTGCGGTTAAATTGCGGACGGTTTTTTGTGAAATGGCATTAGAAACCATAAATGTTCCTTTCCATTTATTTTTTATATATTGATACTGTCCGCCAATTGATGTGATGTTATTTTTTAATTGACTACTTATTGGGGTAGTATTTACAATATAGTCTGAAAGATTGTTGTAGTAATAGGTATTGATAGTGTTTTCAATAAAAAAACCTATTGTGCCAATAGTTTTATTCTCATAACTTAGACTCGCTTTGTTGTAAAGGTTGTTGTTTCTCGATTGATCTTTAAAACCATTATTAGCAAGAGCAGTTCCAAATCGATAATTGTTAATCCCCGAAGTTTGTGATAAGGCACTTAGTGAAGATTGAGAATATTCGTAAAATTTATGTTCGTAGTTAAAAATATGAGAGAGCAATACATTATTTTGCGCATCTTTTGGGTTTATTCTAAATTGATGTTCAAAAAATACTCGCTTGCCTTTAAGAAAAGATTTAGCATCTGTAAGAAATACGGCCAACCTTGCTCTGTTTGTAAATTCTGAGTTGCTGCCTTCATAATCAGAAGGGGTTGTTATTCCTCCATTTTCATTATTGCTAATATCTTGACCAGTAAAATGAAAATTTATAGCATAACGTTTATTTTTGGTAAAATAGCTAGAAGTAAGTGTAAAATTTCCATTACTTGAGAGTTGATTTAGGTATTTTCCTAGCGAACGAATTCCTCTGTAATTTACAGAAATATTAAATTGTTTTGAAGTATTTACACTAATAAAAGCATCTACGTTTTGCCCTTGTTCTACTACAGATTTATAGAATAGTTCAGTAACTGGAGTAGGTACATTGTAGTATAAAATATCTTCGGGGTTATAGTATGCATATTGTTTTGCATTATGTCCAAATGATGGAAGTGTTTTAAATTGAGTTAATCCAAAATTTAGTTGATTATAAGGTTGCCCATCGTTTGAAAAGGCAAGTAATCCAAAAGTATCTCTTTTCAAATAATTAAATTTGTATAAACTTTTTATCGTGAGCGAAGTATCAACTGCAACAGTGTCTTTTTCTAAAGTATATTTTTTGTACCAAGCAATGGGAGCCTTTTGCGATTCTTCTTTTTGTTTTTGCTCTAATGTTTTACGCATTAATTTTTCCTTTTTTGGCACATTATCTTGAGCCCAAAATGTAAAAGTTATTGCAAAAAATAATGCTGTAAGTAAATTTTTCATGTTTTATACTAAAATGCAAAAGTAAATAAATTGCTTTACACTATTGCAAAGCTTTGTCAAAAGAACAAGGCTTCCTAAAAATAGAAAGCCTTGATGTTCTTATTTATTTTTATTAAAATATTATTCTTTTACAATTTTCTTCACTATAGAAACATTATCTTTTGTGGTGAATTTTACAAAATAAACACCAGCTTGTAAATTTTCTAAATTTATTTTGTTTTGTATAGAATCAGAGTAAGGCATTTGCATAACATTTTTACCAGAAATATCAGAAATAGATATTGATAAAAGTTCTATGTTTTCTGTAATATTGAAGTTTAAAATGCTACTTGTTGGATTTGGATATACAAAAATAGATTTGTCAAAATTATTATTAACAGTTCCCAATGTTTGGTCAATTCCAGACACAATAAGTGAATAATTTTGGAAAGATCCTACTAAATTTCCTTTATGTGATATTCTTATTTTATATGTGCCAATTGCATCTTCTATTTCAATTTTCTCAACATTGTCTACATCATTATCTTGTTGTGATGACGACATAAATATGCTTGGAAAATTTAATTTCCAAGGGAAAAATTCTTCGGTATCTTTTATTATTCTAATGTCTAGATCATTAACAAGTGCTTTGTTAGTTGAATTATGATTGTTGTCTTGAGCTATTCCAGGCACATCAGTCCAACATATTGTCGCTATCAACTTTTTAGGACTAGTTAAGGTTACATATCTTTCGTATATCTGATTTTGATTTAAAGTGAGTTCGTTAACGATAGATGTTGGAGTTGAAAGAGTAGAATTTGTTAAAATATTTGCTGCCACTTGTGAATCTAATAGACCATAACCAAATATTGGGTCAGGTCCAGTTAGTCCTGCATCTAAAGCACTATGACAAGCAAGTGCTTTTAAAGTACTTGATCTCATGTATGTTCCAGGATGCAATCTGTTATAATATTCCTGAAGTAATAGTAGGCTTCCAGCGACGTTTGGGCTAGCCATAGATGTTCCAGAATAAGTATCATAAGAATTATCGCTTGTACCTATAGGTGAATAGAGATTTGTTCCATCACCTGAAATGTCTGGTTTTATCCTTCCATCATCAGATGGACCTTGACTGCTACTTGGATTAATAATTATACTTGACAGTTCTCCTGTACTTAAGTTTACGGTTGGGTTAGAATTAGCGATTACTAAATTGTTTTTTGCATTTTTTTCATACGTCAGTTTATCATATCCATTTACAGATCCCCCTGTATATGAATCCATTCCTGAGTTTCCCGCAGATGTAATCATTAAATAATAAGGAGAGTCTTGTGCGAATTGATCCCACGATACACATTCATTATTGTAATTTCCCATAATCCAAACAGGTACATTTAAATTTCCATTCTCATTAAGAACAGGTACACCGTAAGAATGATTTGAAATTAATAAGCCATTATTCAATACCTCATTAGCAACTTCAACAGTGTCGGAGTTCCAATCATAAGATACTATATTGCATTTTGGAGCCATACCTTTAGCAGTAGGATTAAAACCTCTTGAGCCAATTGTTCCAACCACATGTGTACTATGATCGTTACTTGGTGAGATGGAAACAAAATTGTCAGGTGTAGTAATTCTAGATATAGTTAAATTGTCAGGATCTTTAAATTCTTCATGAGTAATTCTAGCCTTTCCTCCATCCCATACACCAATTAGCATATTATCTCCATCTAAATTTAACCCTGTGATTCCACCTGTATTTAGTCGAGAAGTTCTAGTTGCTAATGATGCAGAGGAATTATCAGTTGAACGATATATTGGTCTGTTATTTAAAATTTTATATACTTCATAAGTAGTATTTTTTTCTACATATTTTTTTTTAAAATTTTGATTTGTAACTAAAAATTTTTCTATGGATATTGAATCTGCTTTTAATCTCTCTTTATTATCTTTAATATAGGAAATAATGTTATTAATATTTAAATTATTTCTAATAAAATTTTTACTTAATAAATTTTGAGAGTTAGAGGAAATAGAAAGAAGAAAAATCAGTAAAATAGTATACTTTTTCATTTTTATTATTATTAAAATTTAAAACTGTCTAGCAATGCAATTAATAATATTTTATTTTAATTACAAATGCTAGACAGTTTAATAAAGTGTTTTTATAGCTTATGGTAAACTAAATGTATGTGTAGCTACTGTTGTAAATGCGTTTCCTAATCCACTTACTAGTGTTGTTCCATCAGATTTTTTTAGTTCATATTTTCCATACACCGACGAAGAGGTTACCATACCATCTCCATATGCGTCATATACCTTAAGAGTATAATTTCCATTAGGTAAACAGTTAATTTGAGTTGGTAACACTAAAGTGGTATTTGAGCTCAAGTCAGTATAAGGACCTCCTGACCAAACAACACTTCCGTTAGAATCGAAAATTTTCCATGTTGTTTCGCTTCCGTATCGATCTTGAGTTACACTGAAAGAAACTTCATTTAATGTACAGAGAGCTTTATACTTTAATTTAAAAGTCCTTCTAGAAATATTATTAGTTTCTGTAGGGTTTGTTAATATAAAATTAATAATTTTTTCAGAATAAGCTAGGTTAGAATGATTAAAATTAATTCTAGCATATGCTACTTTAGAACCTGCTGGTATGGTTACAGAGGTTGGCAAATTAATAAAATCGCTGTTTGAAAAGGAATTATCATTTGCAATTCCATTTATAGTTGCACTATTATTTATTTGGAAATTTATGGTTTGGTTTTCTTCTGTAGCAATAGTTTTGAAAAAAGGTATGTCAATATACGCTTGTGACTGATCTACTTTAGTACTTAAAGATTCTCTGCCAAACCCAAAATTTTGCACATTGTTGATATTATCAACTCCAGTATCTTGCTTTTCACATGAACTTAAAAATACTAGTGAAGCAATTATTATATAACTTAAATGTTTTTTCATAATTTAAATTTATAGTGGATTATTTTCGGTAATTTTAATGTTATTTAAAATTTCTATCTGAGGTATCTGGAAAATAAATTTACTTGAACCAACAGGATAGTTAAATTTTCCATAAGCAGGATGATTAGATCCTGGATAATCTCTTTCAAGAGCTAAATTCCAACGTTTCATATCATAAAAAGAGAAACCTTCTCCCCATAGTTCCAATCGTCTTTGAAATCTTATTTCGTCTCTTAAAGCATTTCCACTTAAACTAGAAATATTATAGGCAGAATTTCTTGTTGTTACCATTTGAGTAAGAATTGTTTTTGCTCCTAGCTCATCTCCTGCCATGAATTTTGCTTCAGCCTCAATTAAATACATTTCAGCTACCCTCATGTATAAATAATCTCCTTGAAATGTTGGTGTGGCATCATAAAATTTTAAATTTGCTCTTAATGGAACTTGAGAGCCTGATGGAGCACTTAAATTTAGTCCTGACCATTTAAACCATTTACTTCTTTTATCAGTACTAGGTATAGAAGAAACTAAACGTGCATCACCTGATTTAAATACGTTTAATAATCCAGCATAACCTGCGTTAAGTGAACCAATTTGAGAAAAGAAAGAGGCATATATTGTTGAGGTTGTACCATCAATATCAACTCCCCAAATCCACTCGGGATTAGAAACATTTGAAAAACCATCATAACCTGAATCTTGTATAGATATCATATTAGAAGGCATTAAACTTTTACCACTTCTAGCTTCAGATGCATATTGAGCAGCTAAATTTAATTCAACTGGAGATGAACCAAACTCTAAAAAATATCTAGCTAATAATCCAGCAACAACTTTTTTATCAATTTGAATAATGTTTGTTTTAGTAAAACCTGTAAGATTTGAATAGGCTTGGTTTAAATCATCCTTTATAGCATTAAGGATATAAACTTTACTTACTCTTCTTTCATCAACTAATGCGTTATCATCAGAATAAAAAGGTATTGCTAAGTCTCCATTAGAGTATAATCTAACCAAATTAAAGTATGCAAATGCTCTCATAGCTTGACATCTAGCTCTTACATATTTTAAATCTTGATTTGATGTATTTTGAGGGATTAATTTTATTGTTGAATTCATATTATAAATGATTTTATAATAAAATTTCCAAACCATATCAGTTACCCGGTTCTCTACTTGTCTACCTGTATATCTGTAATAATTTCCATGCCAGTGATTTATTACTTGAACCATATCGTTTGACATCAAATCAAGACCCAAATCAATTGATTTTTGACCATAATCATCATGTATATTTCCACCATTTGCAGTATTAAAATCATTGATAAAGAAGTTATTTCCTTGTTCAATACCACTAGCTACTGAAAGCAAACTCTCTGGAGACGAAGCAGCTAAATTTTTTATTTGGTCATTTGATACTGTGGATCCTAAATCAGCTTCAGTGAAATTATCAGAGCAGGATGTTAGCGAAAGTAAGCTTATTCCAAAAATTAATAATATTTTTTTCATGTTTTTATTGTTTTAAAATTGAACATTAACACCAAGAGAAATTGTTCTAAGCAAAGAATATTTGTTGTCAGATCCTCCTGTTAAAGATAGTCTTGGGTCGTAACCTTGTCTTTTTGACCATAAATGAACATTGTCAATTAATGCATAAAATCTTAAATTGTTTAAGCCAATTTTTTGAACATATGATTTATTAAAATTGTAACCTAAAGCAATATTTTGAATGCTTAGATAGTCTGATTTTATAAGACCTAATGTAGATGTTCCATAGTTCAATTTAGAATCTTCTACATCCATACGTGGCAATGATGCATTTGTGTTTTCAGGTGTCCATGTGTTATAAAAATCTGAGTGTATATTTTCTCCTAATCCTCCAGACATTCTATCCATGTAATTTGAATCATAGCCGTAGCCTCCAAACTGATATGCAAAATTAACTGAAATATCAAAATTTTTATAAACTGTATTTAAACCAAATCCCCCAAAGAAATCAGGAATAGATGTCTTACCAATTTTATTTAAAGTAGCTTCTGAATAATTTTCAGTAATTGTTCCATCATCTTTTAAATATTGAGATGCTCCAGAAGCAGGATTTACTCCTACAAATTCTCTCATATAAAAATCATAAACACTTCCTCCCTCTTCTAAAATCCTAATTCCGCTTACTTGAAAATTATTTGGCTTACCATTATCAATAAGTCTTGTGATTTTATTTTTATAAGTAGTAGTATTTGCAGATAAATCAATTTTCCAATCTTTGTTTTTAATAATATTTGCATCAACACTTATTTCATAACCAACATTTTGCATATCGCCAATATTTTCAGGTTTATATTGTCTCCCAGAACTAGGAGATAAAGGTCTTAAATATAAAAGATCTTTTGATTTTTGAATAAAATATTCTGCATCAATTTTAATTCTTCTTTTAAATCCTTCAAATTCAAAACCAATATTTGTATTTTTTTTCTTTTCCCAAGTTATTTCTTTATTCCCTTGAAATGGTGTAATTGTAAAAGAAAAAGGTAATGATGCATCAAACGTAGAATTTACCACATATTCATCGTCATAAGGTCTTAAAGCAGTGAAACCAAGTGCAGTATTAGCTATGTTGTCATTACCTTGTTCACCATAACTACTTTTTAATTTGAATGAGTCAATCCATTTAACGTTTGACATAAATGCTTCTTTACTTAAAACCCATGCTAAACCAACGCCATAAAAATTTCCCCATTTATTGTCAGGATGGAATCTTGATGATGCATCACGTCTGAAATTACTGTTTAGAAAATATTTACCCTTGTAATCATAATTTAGACGAGCTAAATATGCCTCAGTTTCATAAAATGTCGTGCCAGCACCATTTCCTGTAATAACAGCAGCTTGGTTTACATAAGGACTGTCAGGTAAAAGTAGTTTTGATCTGCTTGCACTCACAAAATCATTTCTTCTTTGCATATTTTCATGTCCTAATAGAATATCAAAGTTATGATTTTTATAATTCTTTCTATAACTTAATAATTGTTGTTGAGTTAATGCAAAAATTCTGGAATTACTATATGATACATCACCTCCTCTATTAACAGCATCGCCATATAAAGGAGTATCCATACTTCTATCATTAGTGTTGTATAATTCTCCAGTCACTGAATAATTAAAATCAAAGTCTTTAGAGAAATTCACTTTGAAATAACCATTTGTAAATAAGTTATCAGCTTTAAACTCTTTTATATCATATAATGCTGTAGCATAAGGGTTTTGTAGGGATGCGTATGGTCGAACATTATAATTTGGGTCTCCATTATTCCCAGTACCATCATCATATATTGGATTTCCATTACTGTCAAAAGCTTGAACTCCATTATTGTCATACAAATGTACAGGATATATTGGTGCAGTAGCTCTAGTCCAAGCAAAAGGATTACTATAGGTTGTTCCACCAGTGTAACCATCCAAATAATTTTGTACAGTATGAGAATATGAACTAGTACCTCCAATTTTAAAATAATCAGATATTTTACTATCTATGCTCATCCTTGTTGAAATTTTTTCAAACCCAGAATTTACAACATATCCTTCATTTTTTTCATAACCAACACTAAACATGTGTATGGTATTTTCATTGCCTCCACTTACACTTAAATAGCTATTTTGATAAACCCCGCTTCCAAATAGAAAATCTGCATAATCTTCATTCCATTTTAATGACGGATTTCCATTAACTTTACCAGTATTTGGATTGATTAATTGATTATTTGCTATGTTAAAAGCATTATATCCTAATGAATAAGGACTTCCTGATATAAGTGTGCTCGCAGCATTAGTAGCGGCATCTATATTACTTAATCCTCCATTAAACATTAAGTCATTCTTCATTAATTGGAAGTATGCTTCATAATAATTTTTCTCATCTGAAATTAGATTCATTTCTTTGACAGCTCTAGAAGTAAATCCTACTCTAGAATCAAAAGTAACATTTAATTTACCTTTCTTACCTTTTTTAGTTGTTACAATAACAACTCCGTTTGCCCCTCTACTTCCATATAAAGCTGCCGCTGAGGCATCTTTTAACACAGATATTGATTCAATGTCAGCGTTGTTAATAGACGCTAAATCACCGTTAAATGGCGCTCCATCAACCACATATAATGGAGATGATTGACCATTTATTGATGATATACCTCTAATTCTCAATATAGGTGCATCTCCAGGCATACCATTATTGTTGACAACTTGTACTCCAGCAATTTTACCTACAAGGCCTTGCATTGCATTAGAAGTTGTGGTTTTTGTTATTTCTGCACTTTTGACTACACCTACAGATCCAGTAATAGCTTCCTTTTTCTGTTTACCATATGCTACAACGACTACATCATCAAGAATGTTTTCTGATGAGTTCATTTTTACATTATAGTTGTTTGAAGAGCCAACTTTAACAGTTTGTTTTTCAAAACCTACAGATGTAACGGTCAATACATCGCCAACATTTGCTTTGATTGCAAATTTACCGTCTGCATCGGTTTGTACTCCACGTGAGCCATTTTTAACATTAGCTCCAGATAACGGTAATTTACCATCGGTAACCGTACCTGTAACAGTTTTCTCCTGAGCAAATGAAAACTGCATTGTAAACGCTAATAATAGCGTAAAAATCCATTTGAACTTCGATCTCATATTAAATTTATTTGAGTTAGTTATTCTGCAAACTTCTTAATAATTTCTTAATTAACCAAATATTAATATATATTATTATTTTTTTTATACGTTAAACTTTAGAAAGTTGTAATTGTCTTATATTTGTTAGATGCATTGCAAATTAAAAGGTTGCTTTCTTTTTTCAAGTAAATTATGTTAAATATCCAGTATTCAACGTTTGAAAAAGAGTGTGGTACAGACGAAGCGGGTAGGGGTTGTCTTGCAGGTCCAGTTACTGCTGCAGCTGTACTCAATCCTCTATGTTTCAAAAATGATTTGGTAGACAGCAAAATATTAGATTTATGGAATAAGCTAAATGATTCAAAACAACTTTCAGAGAAAATTAGGTTTGACTTACGCCCATATATTGAACAATTTGCACTTTCGTTTGCAGTAACACATATATATAATGACGAAATAGACGAAATAAATATTTTGAATGCCTCTATGAAAGCGATGCAAGAGTCTATTTTAAAGCTTACACATAAGCCAGATTTTATTATAGTAGATGGTAATCGGGGTATTTATTCTAAACTCGGAACGTTAAAGAATAAATCGGGTAAGATATTTACTCAAGAAGAAATAGATTATTTAAAGCCTATTCCAAATCAGTCTATTATTAAAGGTGATAGTAAATATTTAAGTATTGCTGCAGCCTCTGTTTTGGCAAAGACTTACAGAGATGAGTATATGGATATGATTCATGAAGAGTACCCTATGTATAACTGGAAAAAAAATAAAGGTTATCCTACAAAAGAGCATAGAGAAGCAATACGAAAGTATGGAGTAACAAAATACCATCGCTTATCTTTTAGGTTATTGCCAGAACAGTTAGAACTACAATTTTAAGATTGGGTTATAAACGTTGCTTCAAATAGCGATGAGAAATGTTTAGTTATTTTTTGTTTTACTTCTTCTTCATTAATTTTTTTGCCCAATTCGGCTTCCATAGAAGTTACAGCTTTACCTCTTATTCCGCAGGGTATAATATTGTCAAAGTACCCCAAATTAGCATTTACATTTAAGGCAAATCCGTGCATGGTTACCCAACGAGATGCTCTTACACCCATTGCGCATATTTTACGAGCAAATGGTGTTCCTACATCGAGCCATACACCTGTTTCGCCTTCGCTTCTTGTTCCTACAAGTCCGTATTCGGCAATGGTAAGTAGTATTGTTTCTTCTAGTAAGCGGAGATATTTGTGAATATCTGTAAAAAAATTTTCTAAATCGAGTATTGGATAACCTACTATTTGACCAGGGCCATGATAGGTAATATCGCCACCTCTATTTATTTTGTAAAATGTAGCGCCTTTTTGAGCTAATTGAATTTCGTTTAGTAATAAGTTAGAGATATCTCCGCTTTTACCTAAAGTATATACATGCGGATGTTCTACAAATAAGAAATAATTAGGCGTAGTGAGTGTAGGGAATTCTCTTTTTTGAAGTTTTATAGAAACTATTTCTTGAAATAGGTTTTCTTGATAATCCCATGTTTCTTTATAGTCTTTGTTGCCTAGATCGATAAGATTTATTTCTTTATTCATAATTTTATAAAAAGGAAATGTATTAATCACTAAGTATTAATACATTTCTTTATCATTAATAATATTGTTTTTATTTTTGAAATTCTACTTCAAAATTTAATTTTTCTGGTGTGTCTTTATATTCTGTAAAAGGATATTCTATAGTTATTGTTTTTCTATCTTCACTAAATTGGGCTTTATCGTTGGATACTTTTTTTACAGCTTTCGGAAAATGATATTTTACAACATAGGTAGACGATTCCAAAATCATTTGCATACTTTCTTCTTCGCTTGTTTTGTCTTTTGTTTCTTTGGCTTTGTTTGCTATTCCTTTACGTGTAAATTTTTTACCATCATAGGTATAATTAATTTGGTTGTCATTATTTCCTAATCCGCCCAACATAGAACCCATAGGATTGTTTGATTTATCTTTTTTAGAATCTTTTAAAGCTCCCATAGTAGAAAAAGCATCACCCAATTCAGAAACATTTTTAAAATTTGTAGACAAAGAAAACAACATTTGTTTTTGAGCAGCATTCATTTTCATGTTCATTACAAAATTTTCCATTTTTTTAAACTTTGCTTGCTCTTGGGCAGAAAGTTTAGAAATGCTATCTTGTTTTTCTTTGATAATATCTTTAAAATAGATGGTTGTATCTACCGATTTTTCGTTTTTTAAAGAATCTTCGGGTACCATAGCCAAAATAGAAGAGCCGTCCATATCTAGAGAAAACTTTCCAGTTCCATCATCATTAATATAAATGTTTTCTGTAAAAGTACAGCTGCCTAGAGATAAGGCAAAAATTAGTAAACCTAATAGGTGTAGTTTTTTCATGAGTTTAAGATGTAAATTTTATGTAACAAATATATGAAATACTTTATCAAATAAACTGCAGATGTGTTTTTGGTAAAAATTAAGTTTTTGAACATTGTTTTTTTTGTATAATGACAGAAGCAAAAGTTCTATTCGCTTTAAAAAACTTTCAAACTTTTAAACTTATAGTTATCTTTGCGCCCTTTAAAAATAGTATTATGCAACTTTCAGAACAAGAAATCATTAGAAGAGAAAAACTAAATACTTTGCGGGAATTAGGAATAAATCCGTACCCAGCCAATTTGTTTCCGGTAAATCATACCTCAAAGCAGGTAAAGGAGCATTTTGAAGAAGGTAAGAAAGTTATTGTAGCTGGTAGATTAATGAGTGTTCGCGATCAAGGAAAAGCAAGTTTTGCAGAACTGCAAGACAGTGAAGGCCGTTTACAATTGTATTTTAATAGAGATGTAATTTGCCCAAATGAAGATAAAACAATGTACAATACTGTTTTTAGAAAATTAACCGATTTGGGTGATTTTATAGGTGTTGAAGGCGAGTTGTTTACTACACAAGTAGGAGCAAAATGTGTTCGTGTAGAAAATTTTACATTTTTGAGTAAAACGCTTCGTCCGTTGCCATTGCCAAAAACCGATGCAGAAGGAAATACGTATGATGAATTTGTAGATCCAGAGTTGCGCTATAGAATGCGTTATGTAGATTTGGTTGTAAATCCTCATGTAAAAGAAGTGTTTATTAAACGCACCAAACTTTTTCATGCGATGCGTACATTTTTCAATAATGCTGGATACATGGAAGTAGAAACACCTATTTTACAATCTATTCCAGGAGGAGCATCGGCAAGACCGTTTATAACCCACCATAATAGCTTAGATATTCCATTGTATATGAGAATTGCCAACGAGCTTTATTTAAAACGATTAATTGTAGGTGGATTTGAAGGCGTTTATGAATTTTCTAAAAACTTCAGAAATGAAGGAATGGATAGAACCCATAATCCTGAATTTACAGCTATGGAAATTTATGTGGCTTACAAAGATTACAATTGGATGATGGAGTTTACAGAAAAACTATTAGAATATTGTGCGCTACAAGTAAACGGAACTACAGAAGCCGTTTTTGGGGAACACAAAGTAAATTTTAAAGCACCTTATGCTAGAGTATCAATGACCGATGCTATTAAACAATTTACAGGTTTTGATATTTCGGGTAAAACAGAAGCAGAACTTTATGAAGCTGCAAAATCTATGGGTATTGAAGTTGATGGTAGTATGGGTAAAGGGAAATTAATAGACGAAATTTTTGGAGCGAAATGTGAGGGCAATTTTATACAACCTACATTTATTACAGATTATCCAAAAGAGATGAGTCCGTTATGCAAAACACACCGAGATAATCCAGATTTAACCGAACGTTTTGAATTAATGGTTTGTGGCAAAGAAATAGCCAATGCGTATTCAGAACTAAATGATCCAATAGATCAAAGAGAACGATTTGAAGCACAGTTAGCCTTATCTGAACGTGGCGATGATGAAGCGATGTTTATCGATCAAGATTTCTTGAGAGCTCTAGAATATGGTATGCCACCTACATCTGGATTAGGAATAGGTATGGATAGACTTATTATGTTTTTAACCAACAATCCTTCTATTCAAGAAGTGCTATTCTTTCCGCAAATGAAACCCGAAGCGAAACCATTGGCTATAAGCGAAGAAGCAAAAGCAATTGTGGCTATGTTAAAAACAGAAAACAATCAAGCATTAGCCACATTAAAAGAAAAATCGGGCTTAAGTGGTAAAAAATGGGATGCTTCTATGAAAGAGCTTTCCAAACATGCACTTATTAAAGTGATGGTAGAAGGAGATAACAAAACTGTAGTGTTAAATTAATAAATATTTTAACGTAAATATATATTGTAATTAAAAATTTTATATATTCGCCACTATATTATAATTAAAATAATAATAATATCAAATAGCATAAAGCTAAGCGATTTTATAAACATTAAAAAATAAATAGTTACATATGAAAAAAATAGTACTTATTGCGGCATTCATTCTAGGATTTAATTTTGTTTCTGTGGCTCAAGAATCAAAAAAGCAAAATGTATCGATAGAACAAGCTAAAGAAGATATTTTAAAAAACGTTACAGAGTTACAACGTATTACAGGTGTTAATGCGCAACTTAAAGACGATTTAATAAACTTATTGTTAAATAGAGAAATTGCTTTGCAATCTGCTAATCAAGAAGATAGAAAAGCAATTTTTATGAAATATGGCAATAAATTAAAAGGTGCATTTACGCCAGAGCAATTGGAAGCTATTAGTGTAAAAAATCCTAAAGTTCTTGCAGATTTGACAGAATATAAGGAATAAGTTTATTTCTAATTTATAATAAAAACACCTCGTTTGAATTTTTCAATCGAGGTATTTTTTTATGAATTAATGGTTTACAATTACCCACAGTTTTCTCTGAAATTTATCCTACAAAAGATTTGTTATTAAATAAAACGGTATTGTTTATTTTTCATGATGTATTAAAATTATGTTAAGTATTAAACCTTTTACAAACAGCATAGTCTTATCTGTATATCAACAAATAAAATTCAATATTATGAAAAAAGTAGTTTTAGCATTATTGCTTATGGTAGGTGCAGTAACCTTTGCACAACAAGGAGAAAGAAAACCAAAATTATCTCCAGAGGAAATGGCAGACAAGAGAGTAGAAAAACTTAAATCGGAATTACAGCTTAATGAAAATCAAGTAGCTCAACTAAGAGATTTAACCAAAAAACAAATGGAAACCAGAAAGGTATTTCAAGAAGAAAGAAAAGCCAAAAAAGAAGCTGCTCAACGCGATAGAAAAGAATTAATGCAACAAGCAAAACAACGTATGGATGAAGAGCGTAAAGCTAACGATGAAGCCATGAAAAAAATACTTACAGAAGAACAATATAAAAAATGGGTTTCTATTCGTGAAGAAAAAATGGAGCAAGCAAAAGAGCGTAAACAAGAAAGAAAAGCAGAAAATAGAAAACCTAAAATGAAAAAAGAATAATAAAATTTTGGGTTAAGAATTATTTCTTTATATTTGGTGTGTTAATATTAATTGTACTCATAATGAAAAGATTGCTTTATATTTTTGCTTTAATTTTTACAGTATCATTTGCTTCTGCTCAAGACAAAAAAATTGATGCACCTGCACAAGCAAAACAAGACGCTAAAGAGCTTCAAAAATATCTGGATTTATCAGATGCTCAAACAGAAGATTTGTACTATGTTTTTGAAATGAAATATTCCAACTTAAATGTAGGTTTATCAGAAGAAAGAAAAACAATTTTGTTTAGCGCTGTAGATGAAAAAATAAAAGCGTCTTTAAAACCAGAACAATACAGTAAACTTTTAGAAAATAAAGAATTATATACCAAATTGACACGTTAATATCAGATATAATTTATACTTAAAAAGGCTCAAGATTTTTTCTTGAGCCTTTTTTGTATCTGTTTATTTTACAGCAGGTTGATAATCTTTATTGTCAATAATCATTTTTGACAAAATTTCTCTTAAAATTTCTGAAGTTCCTCCTCCTATTGGCCCTAAACGGCTATCTCTAAATAAACGAGCCAATGGATAGTCTTCCATATAGCCATAACCTCCTAGCATTTGCAAGCAACTATAAATAGTGTCATCGGCTACTTTTGTAGACTTCAATTTTGCCATAGTAGCTTCTTTTACCACATATTCTCCTTTAATTAAACGAGAAACCGCAGCATAATTAAATATTTTACAATGTTCTACGTCTGTAGCATGGTTTACTAGCGTGTGTCTTAATGCTTGAAATTTATCAATTGTTTTGCCAAAAGCCTCTCGTTTTGACATATAATCTATAGTGTATTCTAAGGCATATTCAGCTCTAGCATGAGCATTTACAGCCATAATAAGGCGTTCTAGAGCAAAGTGTTGCATAATATAAGGAAAACCTTTTCCTTCTTCTCCCATTAGATTTTCCAAGGGTATTTCTACATTATCAAAAGCAATTTCTGCGGTATCTGAAGCTCTCCAACCTAATTTGTCCAATTTTGTAGCAGAGATTCCTGCGCATTTGGTGTCTACCAAAAATATACTAATGCCTTTGTTGCCAAGTTCAACATTTGTTTTGGCAGCAACTACATAATAATCGGCATAAACACCGTTGGTAATAAAAGTTTTTGAACCATTAATAATATAGCTATTGCCTTTTTTTATGGCAGTTGTTTTCATGCCTGCTACATCGCTACCTCCAAAAGGCTCGGTAATGCACAATGCGCCTATTTTATCACCCAAAATACTTGGTGCTAAATAATCTCTTTTTATTTGTTCGCTACCTTCAGCATTTAAGTGTGTCATTGCTAAATAGGTATGTGCCCACATAGCTGCTGCAAAACCAGATGAATGTATTTTTTGTAGTTCTTCCAAAAATACAACGGTATAAAATAAATCTAAATTTAATCCTCCGTAGGTTTCAGGATATGTAAGTCCTAAAAACCCCATATCTCCAAATTTTTTCCAAATAAAACGTTCTATTGTGCCTGTTTTTTCCCATTTGTCTATATGCGGTACAACTTCTTTTTGTAAAAAATCTTTAAAGCTGGCTCTAAATAGTTCGTGTTCTTCCGAAAAATATGCTGAATTCATAAATTGAGACTTTTAGTTTTGTTTTTTTAGAATTCCAAATATAAGGCAATAATTTTTATCTTTTCAATAGGAAATTGGCGAACATTTGTTAAATCTTCAATATTTTTAAAATCTCCATTCATGCTTCGATAACTTACAATGTTTCTGGCAACTCCATTTTTAAAGTATGGAAATTGGCTTAACTCTTTTATAGAAGCTTGATTTACATTGACTTTTTTAACAATACGAACGTCAGATATGTAAAAACATTCGTTTAATTTAGCAATAACTTCGGGCGATAAACCCCAAATTTCTTCCATTTGTTGCATAGAAACAAAGCTTCCTAGAGTTTCTTTGTAGCTTAGTATTCTTTGCGATATGCTTTCGCCAATCCCGTAAATTTTCATTAAATCTTCGGCTGTGGCTTTGTTGATGTCTATTCTTATGAGTTTTTTTGTTTCAAATTTTGTGTAGTTGTTTTCAGGGTAATCTTTATATGAATTGGCTTTGTTTTTTACCCAATCGGGAAATTTAAAATAGGGTGCTATTGTTTTTAATAGAGAGTCTGAAATATGAGTAACTTTTTGAAAATCGGAAGCCGAATTGACAAATTTATTTTGTTTTCTAAAATTTAGAAGTCGATCAATTTCTTCTTTTTTCATACCCAATTTATATCCTTTATATTCGGTAATAAAATTGGGATTAAAAGGATATATGGTGTACGTATAAGCAGGTGTTTGCTTAATTTGGTTGTTGAGTTCTACTTGGTGTGATAACCAAAGTTTTTCATCACTACTTATGCTTTTAGAAATATTTGTGTCTAAAAAATAATAGATAATTTGTGCAATAAAAATAAGGATGAAAAGAATAATAATTCCTTTTTGATTTTGTTTTGTAGTTTTAAAATAATCTTTAATTTGAGAGGGTAGTATAGGCATATAAAAAGTATAAATTATGGCAAATAAGTGAGTTTATAAGTCGAATACAGAAGATCGTTTACTCCGTATTAAATCTTTTAGTTTGATCCAAAATGCTAAGGTTAAATAAAACCCAAAGCCAAGACCTACCGTTACAAACGAAATATATATAAAAAACAAGCGTACACTAGTTGCGCGCATACCAAGTTTGTCTGCCAAACGTGATGATACGTGAAAGCCATGTTTTTCAAAAAATAAGCGGATGTGGGTTATCATTTTTTTATCAAAGTTATATTATTTTTTTGAGTACTTGCAAGCCAATGGTGCATTGTAAACATTTTTTTAAATCACAGTAGTTCTTTTTTAAATGCAATAAACTTTGGGTGTCTTTGGCTGTTTTTATATCTAGATTTAACGCTTTAAATTTATCTAAAATTGAATTTTTTTCGGCTGGAATTGTTGAAATTAAACTAAAAATTTCGGTTTCAATGTCTTGTTTTTGCACAGTAGCAAAGGCAAATTTTAAGGGAATAATAGTATTTATAATGAGTAAATCGATAAACGAAGCACTTAGTTTTTTGGCTTTTTTAAGGCTTTGTTTATCAAATGTATAATGGGTATCCCAATAGGTAGATGCTTGAATGCTTAATACTTGTTTTATTTCTTGTATAGATTTACTTTCTATGAGCTTCGAAAAAACGTTACGTTCTTTATAGTAAAGCATAGCCAATTGAGCCAGTCGTATAGTAGGAAAATTATCAGGGCGATGTTTATAATAGCTAACAGGCGGTAAAATAGGCTTATCTATTTTGTATTTTAAAACTAAATATTCATACCACGATTGTAGTTCTTTTGTGTATAAATCGTGAGGCGTTTGGGGTAGCATTTGTGCCTGACCAAAAAGTAAGGCTTCCAAATAGCCAATGTCTACTGCTTCTTTTTGTAGTATTAAAAAAGGAATTGATAACGCAGTTTTGTAAAAAATAGTTCCATTGGTATTCAGTCCGAAATTTTTGGCTAATAAACAAAATAGTGTTGCTTCCCAATCGTTATTGTTTTGATTTAATAATTCAAAAATAGGTTCGCACTTTTGCTGTAAACGCTCTATAAACAAACGTTCTTTGTACGATTCTAATATAAAAGTATCTACATGAGCTATGTCTTTTTCGCAATAAATAAATGGTTTTGCAACGATTAAATTTTCATAATTCTTCAATACCATGTCGTCTACATAGTTTTTGAGTTCCAATACAGGTATTTCGGTATTATCTTTTCTAAACACAGCTACATCATGCTCCCAAACTACATGCAAGATTACATTGTCGTAGTTTTCGTTTTGTTCGTGTTTATGGATATACCAATCAGACGATTTAACATGAATTTCTATGTTTCCTGCCCAAATTTGATTGTTCAATTCAATTTTAGCATTAAAAATATCTGGACCAGATTGTTGTAAGTATTGTCCAAACGAAAGTATACGAAGCGTATCGTTTTGGGCAGTAATAAGGTTTTCGGCTTGTATTTTCTTAGCATTCCAAATGTAATGCAAAAAGTCTTCTCTCATAAAAAATCTTGATTATCAAATGTATGTATTTGTATTATCTTTATCAAAAAAATAAGATGAAAAAATATGTTACGCTCTTTATTGTTCATTTACTATTGATAAATGTTTTATATGCTCAAAATAAAATTACACATTATACAATAGCATATAGTAAATACAATAATGGTCAAAAAATTGAAAATCAAGATAAAATTATTGTAGATGCGCATAGTTTTTTTTCTGAAATAAGCACAGAGTCAATAAAAAAGCATGATGCTAATTATCCTTATGAAACTACTTATGTAAATATAAATACTAACAAAATAGAATATAGTGCTTATTTGGATGTTTACAAAACAATTTATACCCAAGACAGTACGAGTTTAAAGAGTCAAAAATTTGAATTGTTGCCCGAAACCAAAATTATATTAGGATATACTTGTAAAAAAGCACGTACAAGTATTAACTCCAACACAATCGATTTATGGTATACTAATGAATTAGGTGTTATTGGTGCCCCGAATACATTGGGACAAAAACTAGGATTGGTATTAGAATACAACAGAAATAATACGTTTTCTATAATTGCTGATAAAATTGTAAAAAATAAGCCAATGTTTATCAAGCCAGTAGTGTCTAAATCTGATGAGTATGTAGATTTAGTAACTTACAAAGATTTAATTTGGAAGAGTAGATTTAAAACTATTGAGATTTTCAAAGATGAAATAGTAAATTTTTCTAACGAAAGTAAATCAAACGATTCGATATTGCGTTTTGCAAATGGCACGATACTATTGAAAAAAATAAGCTTTCCGTTTATTAAAAAAGGTTCTTCAGTTTTTGCAGAAGTAAAAGAACAATCAAATGGAGATGCTTATGATAGAACGGGTTCTTTTTTTATTATTCCTCAAGAAAAGCAACAATCTTTTTTTGATGGGTTACAAAAAGGTGTACAAGAATTACCTATTTATACAAACAATAATGGTAAAAATTATCAAGGAATAGTCGCTACAAATAAATATGAACCGATTATAGAACTTATTCGGTTTTTTACCCCTTTTGGTATCCAACATTTTAACCATTTAGAATTGAAAGATAAAAAATGGTTTGATATAGTGTCTTATAAGCAAGATATTTCTGAACTTAAAAGTAACCTAAGTAATAAAGATATTTGGGTGGGTATATTTATTGGTAACTATGATAAAGGAGGACATAAAGTCTCGGCTACGATTACCATTCACAACGAAGAAAATAACAATGATACCAATTTGCAAGCGATACCTTTGTTTTGTACCACAAATATAATGGAGATGGCAGGGCAGGAGTATGGTACCTTATTTTCTTCAGAAAAAGGATTGCAAATGACATTTAAATTAGAAAGAGAACTAAAAAATTGCCGTTTACGATATATTGCCACAGGTCATGGAGGATGGGAACAAGGAGATGAGTTTGTGCCAAAAGTAAATACTATTTTGTTAGATGATAAGGTAATTGCAAAATATACTCCATGGAGACAAGATTGTGGTTCTTATCGTTTGTACAATCCAGCTTCTGGGAATTTTCCAAATGGTTTATCTTCTTCAGATTATAGTCGAGCCAATTGGTGCCCGGGTACGGCAACGTATCCTGTATATTTTGAATTAGGTAATTTAAGTGCAGGCAATCATACTATCCAAATAACTATTCCACAAGGAAGACCAGAAGGTAGTAGTTTTAGTAGTTGGAATATTTCTGGAGTATTGCTTGGAGAACAAGAATAAAACAAAATAAATAACCCCGAAAGATAAGAAGTCTTTCGGGGTTTTGCTATTATAAATATATTCTTTTAATACACAATTTTAACTACAACATTTTTATTGTTTTGTAGTGTAATATTGAGTAAGAGTACAGTATTGTTTTTTGGAACATCAGT
>NZ_PQNY01000002.1 GCF_002917885.1 Flavobacterium croceum DSM 17960 | reverse complement strand
AGTATTTGAAGGGGTTATCGCATTAGTTTCTGCATCAGCATCGGCTTGGCTGTTGTAATACGTTACTGTTAGTCCAGAAGCACCATTGGTTATAGTGCTATCATTTAACGGTAAGTTAAAAATAGCTTGGTTGCTCGAACCATTACTACACATTGTCATAGGACTCGGTGTTACAATTACCGGTAATGGATAGATTGTAACCGTTACAGGTGTTGCATTACTACTACAACCTGTAGTAGTATTAGTAGCTACCACAGTATAAGTACCAGCAACAGAAGTAGTAAATGTACTTACGTTACCTGGGTCTGAAGCTCCAGCAGGATATGTCCATACATAATTGTAAGTGCCAGCAGGGCTAACTGTAGTTGATACTGTAGCATTATTTCCAATACATACTCCTGCGCTTGAGGTGGTAACTTGAGGTTTTTGGTCTACAACCAGTTGTAATGTGGTCGTAGCGTAACAACCTGTAGTGTTATCAACCACTCTAATATAAACAGTTTGTGAGTTTGCAATATTGTTTGAATAACTATTTGGTAGTACAGGTGTACCTGCATCGGCTGCTGGTTGAGTAGCGTGGTAAGTTACGGTATAGTTGGTGTTACCTCCCGTAATTTCTGCATCTTTCGTACTTAATGTAAAGGTAGCATAGCCATCTGTATTGTCATCACACACATGGTAGGCTGTAGGGGTGATTGGCGTTGGTGGATTAGGTATGTTTATAGTTACTAAACTATTAGTATCTGAGCATGGAGCACCTGGTGTAATTGTATATTGGAAAATACTTGTTGTTGCTCCAGTAGGTATAAAGGTTCCAGAAGAAGCATTAAATGTTCCGCCAGTTCCTGATATTTGTGTCCAAACACCTCCTGTATCTTCTCCTGATATATAATTAGCTAAAGTTAATGTATTTGTATCTGTAGTACAAGATTGATGTGTAGAACCTGTTCCTGCTGTAGGCTGATGACTAATGTCTACAGTAGCAATACTAGTGTCTCCCGCACAAATAGCTGTACTAGGTAATGAATATTCAAAAGTGCTATTAGTAGCACCTACTGCAGGTGTAAATGTAGCAGCAACACTATCAAAAAGGCCTCCTGTTCCACTAGTTCTTATCCATGTTCCTCCAGAATCTTCACCTACTATTAAGTTATATAAATTGATAGCAGTTGTGGAAGTATCGCATATACTTAAAGTACCATCAAATCCAGCATTAGGAGGAGTAGAGATAACTACTACAATTTCTTGATAAGGTCTACAAGTACCGTCAGCAGGTATAGGGTTTGCAATAGCATAGATATAATAGGTGCCAACAGAATTTGGTAAAGAACCTACACTACCAAGTACAGGTGGATCGTATGAAGCAAGAGTTGCTGCATCTGGTGTTGCATACCCCAATGGTATACCGCCAGTGTACATAGAACTACCTGATTGAGGTGAGGTAAAATATACATAAGAAATAGCGTCTGTACCTGTAAAAGTTGTATTTACAGATAAAGGATTCATATCACTACCTAAGCATAAGTTTTGTGTAGAAGAAGGGTTTGTAATTGTAGGGCATGATGCCGCATTACATGTTAATGAAGCAGAAGCAAAACAATCACTACCACTTGATATAGGAGTTACAGTTATTGTAATAGAAGTACTTGTGTTTATACCAGAAGAAAAAGTGTAAGAAGTTATAGAACTATCTACAAATCCAACATTTACAGGAGGTTCAATGTTCTTTTGATAAGAAATATTATATCCAATAGCGTTTGGTACAGAGTTCCAATTGAATGCTATTGAAGAGGGGGTATTAGTACCACAACTTATAGTTGGAACTTGACTTGGAATTAATTGTAACTGAAATTGTTTTATCAAAATACAACCAGTATCAAATTCAAATCTCACAAATATAGTTTCATTACCGTTGCTAAAATAATTTGAAGTGTTAGTGATATGAGGATTTTGGGGGTCTGAATATAACTCTGCTTCATTATATGTGTGATGAAAAGTAGTTGTCACTGTATATCCTGCAGCTAAAACACTTTGTAAAGAACTTTGTATTACTGTATTTAAATTAAAATAGGGATTATTTACACATTGTACAAGGTTTTGAGGCTGATTAACTTCAACAATATTTATGTGATAATCTTTACTTATTACTTTTTGAACGCCACAAACAGTATATGTCGATACAGCAGTATATGTTGTTGGTGTTGTTGGAGATATAGTAATGTTAGGATTATTACCTAATGATGTAGTACCTTGAAACCATTGAAAGGTATTTGGGACAGTTACACCTGTAGGGGTAAAACGCCAACCTTCATTAAACGCAGACCATTGAGAATCATCCCCATCTCTTCCTGGTGCTGCTAATGCTTGCGATCCAGATTGGTTAATAATCCCTATCAATCCTGTGCCATTCCAAGCTGATGTACAAGGAACTCTACGTTCAACAAAAACCTCAATAATATTTGAAATTTCATATAATATAATTTGAGAAGTTTGCAATCCAACGGATTGATTACACTGCCATTGTCCCATGTGATAAAAATTAACAATTAATTTTCTACATGGGTATGTTCCTTCAATTTTATAACTTACAGATCTATCTGGAGGAGAGGCAGCTGGGGATGAAGTTCTAAAATCTGTATCTTGAAATACTCCAAATATTGCATTTTTCTGATTAAATGTAGTATTACCATTATTTAGCCCCACATTAGTATCAGGCCAATCACAAAAACTACCGAGTGTATGAGGATTAAATGAAATTAAACCATTTGTACCGATAGAGCAACTGGTATAATTATTACCCCAAAAACAAAATTGAAAAGGTAAGTTTACAACTTCAGACCATTGATCGTCTGCATTAGGAACGTTTATTTGAGTAAAACCACCCGACGGGTCTGGAAAAACTCTAGGGCAATAAGGAATAGAAGATACTGAATATGTTGTTGTTGCTTTTATCTGGGGGATTGTAGCAGATATATTCATTTCACATCCTAAAATATTTGTTGAGGTTGATGTTGCAATATTTAGATTAGGTATTGAAGGAATAAAATTAGCACATCCGTTGGCTACTACTTTTACTTCAATTGTTATATTGTTGTAAGAACGACTACAACCAGTTGAATTTGAAGTAATTAAATTAAAACTGAAAGTAGTGTCGTTTTGTAGTGGTGGTGTAGTAAATATTCCTGTTCCTGTGGCACCAATATTTCCCGTGTAGTTTTGCCCTACTGCCATTATTGTAACAACGCTATTTGGTGTTCCATTCATTGTTATATTTGCTGTATTTCCTGGACAAATGGTTTGAACTATATTGACAATACTTAAATTAGGTAATGGATTAACTTTAATTAAACCAGTTAAAAAAAGTCCAGCGCAAGGTTCATCTACTACAGATACAGTGTAATTATAGTCTGTTTGAGAAGTAATTGAAACGTTTGGAGTTCCAGAAATTGTAATTATATTGTTTGCAATAGAATAGGTTACACCTGTAGGTAATCCAGTAACACTTATACCACTAACAGCACCAGAATAGCTATATAAAATAGAATTTATAGCTTGACCTGTACAAACTGTTTGATTACTATTATTACTAATTAAATTCATACTACAAGTATACACACTCAAATCGTCTATAGCAAAGTCGTTTCCTACTAAGTTTGTGTTAGAATTCCAAAGTTTAATATAAACCGTTGTATTGGTTGCAGTAAAAGAGTATGTAACTTTTTGCCAACCTGCATTAGGCAATGGAGCTAGTGCATTACCCGAAGCTAGGGTTACAGCAGTTGCATTATCTATTTGAACATTAATATTAGCCGAAGTAGCAGCATCTGTTACAGTATTTGAAACAGATTTTATCCAATAAGAAAACTTGTATGTAGAACCTGGTTGTAATCCTGAAACGCCAGAACCTAAATTTCCAGCTTCCCAAAAATACTGTTGTCCAGCAACACTATTACCATCTATTACCAACATATTACCACTTCCAGTAGTATGGTCTGTACCCGAAATAAAATTGGAAGTGTTTAAAGGTTGCGGGTTAGTAGTAATAGCATAATTTCCAGCAGTAGTGGTTCCAGAAAATGGAGGGATTAATTGAGTATAGCCAACTCCAGTAACAGCAAAACCTGTACCTACGCCACCATTTTCAAAATTACCATTGGAAAGGAAATTTTGTGCAAAACAAATATGCAAATAAATAAAAGCAAAAAAAGATAAAACTATTTTTTTTCTCATCACATGATAAACTTTAAGGTGCGAAATATAGTAATTTTTAAGAAATAATTAAGTTAAAAATATAAATTTTTGAATTTTTGACAAAACACAAATTCATACCATTTTAATATTTATCTTTGCAGTTATTCGTATTTCTAAAAACCATATTTCATAGATACATGATAAATAACGACGATTTTAATGACGAAATAGGTAACAATCATATTGCTACCAATGAAGAAACACCTTTAAGAGGAGATGCTTTTGAAAAATCTGATGAAGAGAAAATAGAACTCATAAAAAAAGATGTTGAAAACATTTTAAATACCTTAGGATTAGACCTTACAGACGATAGCTTAAAAGGAACTCCAAATAGAGTTGCAAAAATGTTTGTAAAAGATATTTTTGGAGGTTTAAATCCAGAAAAGAAGCCAAGTTCTTCTACATTTGATAATAAATATAAGTACAACGAAATGTTGGTAGAAAAAAACATTACAGTTTATTCTACTTGTGAACATCATTTACTGCCTATTATTGGTAGGGCTCATGTAGCTTATATTTCCAATGGTACTGTGGTTGGATTATCAAAAATGAATAGAATTGTAGATTATTATGCAAAAAGACCTCAGGTGCAAGAACGTCTTACTATACAAATAGTTAGAGAATTGCAACGTGTACTTAATACAAATGATGTGGCTTGTATTATTGATGCAAAGCATTTGTGCGTAAATTCTAGAGGAATTAAAGACATAGAGAGCAGTACTGTAACAGCAGAATTTGGCGGAAAATTTAAAGATGAAAACGTACGCAAAGAGTTTTTACAGTATGTGCAATTAGAAACTTCATTCTAATAATCAATTTTATTTTTATGGAACTTTATCAATCGCAAGAATTAAAAATATACAATACTCTTACTTCCGAAAAATCAACTTTTAAACCCATTCATGCAGGTCATATTGGTATGTATGTATGCGGGCCTACAGTATATAGCAATGTGCATTTAGGTAACGTAAGAACTTTTATGAGTTTTGATGTTATCTATAGATACCTTATTCATTTAGGATATAAAGTAAGATATGTGCGCAATATTACAGATGCTGGGCACTTAACCGATGATGGAGATGTAGATAATGATCGTTTTGTAAAACAATCACGTCTTGAAAAATTGGAACCAATGGAAATTGTTCAAAAATATACGGTCGATTTTCATAAGGTTTTAGATACCTTTAATTTTTTACCACCTACTATAGAGCCTACAGCTACAGGGCACATACTCGAACAAATAGAACTTACTCAAAAATTAATCGATTTGGGTTTTGCTTATGTAAGTAATGGTTCTGTTTATTTTGATGTTTTTGCCTACAATAGTAAAGGAATGAATTATGGGGCGCTAAGCAACAGAAATATTGAAGAACTATTTGCTAATACTCGTGATTTAGATGGGCAAAATGAGAAAAAAAATCCACAAGACTTTGCACTATGGAAAAATGCATCTCCTGCACATATAATGCGTTGGAATTCTCCTTGGGGAGAAGGATTTCCTGGTTGGCATTTAGAGTGTACTGCTATGAGCACTAAATATTTAGGCGAAACTTTTGATATTCACGGTGGAGGAATGGATTTAAAATTTCCACATCACGAATGCGAAGTTGCACAAGGTAAAGCCTGCAATGGAACTGCTCCTGTAAACTATTGGATGCATACCAATATGCTTACTATGAATGGTTTAAGAATGAGTAAATCTACAGGCAATTACATTTTGCCAATGGAATTAATTACTGGAGAAAATTCGTTTTTTGAAAAAGCTTTTGAACCCAACGTAGTTCGTTTTTGTTTTTTACAAGCCCATTACCGCAGTGTGTTAGATATTTCTAATGATGCAATGGTATCGAGTGAAAAAGGCTATACTAGACTTATGGAAGCCTATAAGTTACTGCCTATGTTAAAAAGTAGTGCGACTTCTTCTTTAGATATTAATGCTTGGGTGCAAAGTTGTTATGATGCAATGAACGACGATTTTAATACACCTATACTTATTGCTCAATTATTTGAAGGAATTCGGTATATAAATTTAGTGAATGATGCTAAAGAAACTCTCACAAGCGAGGACATCGAAAAAATAAACAACACGCTTTCAATATTTTTATTTGATGTTTTAGGCATATCAAATCAAAATGGTTCAAGTTCTTCTACTGAAAAATTAACAGGAGTAGTTGAAATGCTAATACAAATGCGTAAAGAAGCAAGAACCAATAAAAATTGGGCACTTTCTGATGAAATACGTGACAAGCTATTAGCTTTGGGAATTGTAATTAAAGACGGTAAAGACGGCACTACTTTTAGTATATAATAACGTTAATACATTGAATTTTAAAAATATATTAATATACCCATTTGTATTACTTATAAAGTTTTACAAAGCAGGAATTTCCCCATTTACTCCCGCAACATGTAGGTATTATCCAACTTGTTCAAGTTATTTTATAGAAGCCTTGCAAAAGCATGGACTTTTTTGTGGTATGTACTACGGAATAAAAAGAATTTTAAGTTGTAATCCATGGGGAGGTAGCGGATATAATCCTGTACCCGAAAAAAATTGTTTACATAAACATTAAAAAATTAAACTATGATCTGGAATCCATCAGAAGGAATAAATTTAGGTTTTTTTACCATTCATTACTACAGCCTTATGTTTGTAGTGGCTTTTTCATTGGGCTGGTATATTATGAAACACATATTTATTAGAGAAAATCAATCGTTAGAAAAATTGGACACATTGTTTGTGTGGACTGTTCTAGCCACGCTTGTAGGAGCACGTTTAGGGCATGTATTTTTTTATCAACGAGAATTACTAAGCCAAGATTTTTTAAGTGTATTTCTACCATTTCGTACCAAGCCTCATTTTGAATTTACAGGTTTTCAAGGTCTTGCAAGTCATGGTGCTGCTATAGCTATTATTGCAACCATGTATTTTTATAGTAAAAAAGTGATACAAAAACCTATATTATGGGTATTAGACCGTGTAGTAATACCTGTGGCTAGTGGTGCTATTTTTGTAAGAATAGGTAATTTTTTCAACTCAGAGATATACGGACATATTACCCATAAAAGTTCATTTCTCGCTACCAAATTTGTACGTGAAGATGAGTTTTGGCAAAGCCACGATTTAAAAGGATTAACAAATATAAATGATACACAAAAGGCATTTGAAGCTTTAACTACAAACCCTAAATTTGCACCAATTGTAGAGCAAATTCCTTACCGATTTCCTGCTCAATTGTATGAGTCGCTAAGTTATATATTTGTTTTTGCAATATTATTTTATTTGTATTGGAAAACAAATGCGAGAGAAAAACAAGGGTTTCTTTTTGGACTCTTTTTAGTATTACTTTGGACAGTACGTTTTCTTGTAGAATTTGTAAAAGAAAGTCAAGGTGGCGATATAGAAAAATGGTTTGACGGTTTATTTACTACTGGACAATGGTTGAGTATTCCTTTTATTATTATCGGATTTTACTTTGTATTGAAGGCAAAAAAAGAGTAATTTATCAAAATTTAGATATAAAAAAATACCCAAAGTTAAAATCTACTTTGGGTATTTTTTATTCCATTTATAGACAAAAACTATTTAGTATCAAAGTCTTCATCTAGTTCTTTACTATCGTGTAATTGAACTGGTTTGCTGTTTTTTCTCATTCGGATATTCAAGAACTCTACAAACAAAGAGAAGAATATAGAAAAATACAAATATCCTTTTGGTATTGTGCCTACTTCCATATCGTTGCCAAATTTAAAATGTGCTAAATGCGAACCTTCAGCAAGAAGCATTACCCCAATTAGAATTAAAAATGAAAGGCCTAAAATTTGGATAGTAGGGTGGTTATTTACAAATTTACTTACAGGTCCAGCAAATGCCATCATGATAGCAATAGAAATGATAATAGATAAGATCATAATAAGAATGGCTCCTTCGTAACCAAAACCACCTTCTGCAGGCGATTTCATACTAATAAGTCCTACAGCTGTTAATATACTATCAAAAGAGAAAACCAAATTTAAAAGAGCAATTTGGATAACAGTAGCAGTAAGTGTATTTCCTGCTTTTGGTTTTGGAGATGATTCTTCTTCTCCCTCCATTTTATGGTGAATTTCGGAAACAGATTTATATAACAAAAATAATCCTCCACCAAAAATTATTAAACTTTGCCCTGTTACCCCAGCGTTAAAAAATCCCCAATCTATATGAAAAAGCACTTCTTGAAGGCTTAGTACCCAAGTAATTCCAAATAATAAAACTACGCGAAATGCCATAGCAAGTAGCAAACCTATACGTCTAGCTTTTGGTTGTTCGTGTTCGGGCAATTTTCCTGATACAATAGATAAAAATACAATATTATCTATCCCTAAGATAATTTCTAAAAAAGTTAAAGTTAAAAGTGCTACCCAAGCATTTGGATTGGAAATTAATTCGATCATTTGTATATAATTTGTTAAAGTTATTTAAACGTAATTTATTTAACTTTTGTTACAAAACCAATGTTTTTTTTCGATTCTCCAACAAACGAGTACTCAAAAGTGTAGCCTTTGTTATTGGTAGTGAGTATCTTAATGGCAATTGCTTTTTTATCTTCACGGCTTTTTGGTTTTATTTTTTGGAGTATAAATTCGCAATCATTTACCCAACGTACATGGGCACTATCGGTTTTTCCTTGATAGGTTTCAATTTGTTTGTTGGCAGTTCGTGTAAATGTAGATGTTTCATTTTTTCCATTTATTTTTTGAGTAAATTCAAAAGTACCTTCTTTGTATTTTTTGCAATCACATTCTTGCTCGTAACAAGATATTAATAACAATTGTATTGAAAGTAGAACTAAATATAATATTTTTTTCATGAACAATTATTTAGCATTTTTTACAAGTTCTGCAGAGGCTTTAATAATTTTTTCTATACCATCTGTCATAGTGTTAATAGGAGAGTTTAGTTCTAAACCATTTTCATTTGTTAAATCATTTCTGCTCCAATGAAAAGCATCAACTAATTCTTTTAATTCAAATTCATCTTTTTTACTTAAATAAATATACAATCTTCCAAATCTTAAATCATGCCTAGTATTATATAGAGAAGTCATTTCTTTATAGAATATAAATGAAAATCTAGATAGATAATATATTAATCCTCCAAATAAACCACCAATGGAAAGTAATTTTAGCACCTGAAGGGTAAAAGTATATGCATTTATTTCATTTTTTTCTTTTGTATAAGTAAAGTAATCACATTTTTCATAAAGTACTTCATAAATATAGTGCTCAATATAGTCTTTGAATATTAAATAGAATAAGAATAATAATATCAATATAATAGTTAATAACACAGAAACTATAGTATATCTTTTCAATACATTTGCTCTTTTAGTTAATTTTTCTTGAGCTTTTTCTACAAAAACTTCAGTAACAGAATAAATTAAAGATTTTTCTTTTAAAAATGAGTTTGCATCATTTTTTTTTAGCATTTCATCTAGAACTTCATTTCTTTTATTTAGTTCGTTACTTATATCCTCCCATATATTTTTATTTGACATGATATTATTTATTTAAGTTTTTTAATTTCGTCATCTGTAAAATTTTTAATGGTTTTTTCTTGCGAAAATTTATTGTTATTGTAATCTCCTGATTTGTTTTTGGGTATCGATAAACTATCCCAGGGTGTATTTTTAAGCATCTTGGCGTAAAACACCATTTGACCTATATGGTATGGATAATGTGCCAATTGACGATTTATAGCTTCTAGTATTGTGTGCCCCTCGTTTCTTATATAGATAATGGTTTCTAACTGGTTTTGTTGTAAATTATTTAAGGTATTAAAAAAACAATTCCAACCTACATTCCAAGAATTCCAAACTTCTTCGGGGTTTGTGAGTATCGTTTCAAACTCAGCATCGCGATTTCGCCATTCTTTTTCGCCATCTGTTGTAAAAATATCTGTCCAACGGGATACCATATTTCCCGATAAATGCTGTACTATAACAGCTATTGAGTTTGTATCATTGTTTACAGCAATAAATAATTGCTCGGGAGCTAATTGTTGCATTGCTTTTTCGCCAAGCGTTTTATAATACAAAAACTGTTTGCGAACACTCTCTAAATAAGTGCTATTTATCTCCATCGAACAATGATTTTATAATTGTTTGTAAACCTTTGAATGCCAAAAATACAGATGCAATACAGATACTGCAAGCAATTACCAATACTAGATAATGCCAATTGGTATGCTTGTTCATTAGGGCATTGTAAAATAAGCTTGGACCTATAAACATAAGTGGTAGCGCCGCAAATAGGTGTTTAACTCCCTTAGAAAGGAGGTCTTTGTTTGTAGACATAATTATTAAAATTTTGGCTAAAATTGAATTGCTACGCCAAGTCCATTTCGATTGTTAATAATTTCTATTTTATCAATAGTGAAGCTGGTTTTTTTATCTAAAGTGTTGTATTCGTTTATGGAGGTTTTTATTTTTTTTAAATAACCTATTTTTATAGGAATTGAGGCAACAAATAGCGCTCCGCCTATAAAAGTTACTGCCGACGGATATTGAACATCAGAATTTAAAGCAGTAACTAAATCCGCAGTTATTAGTCCTAATCCTCCAATCATTAATATATTTCCAGCTGTTTTTTTTGTTCGTCCAGAATTGTACATTTCTAGTAGTTGGGGTTGCGATGCAAGAATTGTTCTTACTTCTTCGGTAGATATTGTTTTACCTTGCTTTACTATACTTCCATTACTTTTAACAATTAGGTTTTGGGAAAAAACATTCGCAGTAATTAGTAATGTTACGAATACTAGTGATTTCATAATTATTTGGTTTTAAAATTAGTTATTGCATTGCGCACACTGCCGTATTGTAGTAAAAGTTGTTGGGCAGTTTGATAGTCTACAGCGATTTCTTCTATAATCATTCGGGTACCTCGATCGACAAGTTTATCGTTGCTAAGTTGCATATCGATCATTTTGTTTCCTTTTACTCTGCCTAGTTTTATCATCGTTGTGGTAGAAATCATATTCAACACAAGTTTTTGTGCTGTTCCTGCTTTCATACGGCTACTACCTGTAACAAACTCAGGGCCAACAACAACCTCTATTGGATACTGTGCTACTAGCGCCAAAGGACTTCCTTGATTGCAAGTAATGCAGCCTGTAGTAATATTGTTTTGATTGCATTTTTCTAAACCTCCAAGCACATAAGGTGTTGTACCAGAAGCAGCTATACCAATAACCACATCGTTAGCATTGATGTTGTGTACTTGTAAATCGAGCCATGCTTGTTGGGTGTTGTCTTCGGCATTTTCTACTGCTTTTCTAATGGCATCGTCACCTCCGGCTATAATTCCGTTTACCCAATTGGCAGGTACGCCAAATGTTGGTGGGCATTCTGAAGCGTCTACAATACCCAATCTACCCGAAGTACCTGCGCCAATATAAAATAGGCGACCACCGAGTTTCATTTTTTCTACAATTGTATCGACTAATTTTTCTATTTGAGGGATTGCTTGCTCTACAGCAAGTGGTACTGTTTTATCTTCGTTGTTGATGTTATGAAGTAATTCTGAAACCGACATTTGCTCTAGATTGTTGTAATGAGAGTTTTGTTCGGTAGTTTTTGTGAATTTTTCTTGCATGGTATTGTTGTTTATTGCACTTTGCGTGAGGGATAGAGGCGGTATCCTTTTTTGAGGCACGAAAAAAAGATAAAGCCGAAAGCCCGACCCAAAGGGGCACGCCCAAATTTACAAAAAATAAGCTAAGGCGACTCCTAGTATTATCATTGAAATTTTGGCGATATTAAATTTATGTCCTTCGCTACTTTCAAAAATGATTGTTGATGATATGTGAAATAATATACCTATTACTACAGCCGATAGTTGGGTTTGATACTGTGCTAGTTGCGGAATATGTGTGGCTGCCCATGTGCCAAGCGGTGTCATAAAAGCAAAAGCTAGCATAAATACAAACAGTATGTTTTTTTGGAGTTTTGCTTGCAAAAAGAATGTAGTGAGTATGATAGAAATAGGCAAGTGGTGTATGGCAATTCCCCATGCAAGCTGATGGTGATGACTTACAGGAAAGCCTTCGAGTAGCGCATGAATACACAAACTAACAAACAGTAGCCAAGGCATGGCGTTGATTTTATCGTGTGCGTGTACATGACCGTGTTCTGCTCCTTTGGAAAAAAATTCTAAAACAATTTGAAATAAAATACCAATCATGATAAAAAGGCCTACAGAAGTTTGCTCGTTATCTAGATGTTCTTCATGATGGTGGTATATTTCGGGCAATAAATGAAAAACGGTTATGGACAATAAAAAAGAGCCACTAAACGCCATTAATAGTTTTAGATTGCTTTTGTTTTGTGGTTGTAGCCACAGTGCAATGCCAAAACCTACTAATACAGAAAAAAGAGGTAAAAAGTAGTTCATTTATTTAAAAATCATAATGAGACGTTCACTTTCTGTAGTATGGTATTTTTGTAATTTATAATTGCCAAAAATATCGAGCAAATACATACCGTTTTGTTCTATCATTTGGGTAAAATCGTTGAGTGTAAGGGCTTGTACTTTTTCGGTAAAATGATACGATTTTCCTTGGTCTTCAAATTTTATTTCTTTGTAAATATAGCCTTCTTTTTCGTATCGCGATATATGAAAATCGATGTTGTTTATGCTTTTTATTTCGTGAGCAATCAAATGATTTAAAACATACGGAACATTCATAAAATCGAGTACCGCAAAGCCATATTCATTAATACTATCTTTTATAGCAGCAATTGTTTTGTAATTATCTTGATTGTTTTCAAAATAGCCAAAGCTCGTAAACAAATTAAAAACAGCATCAAATGTTACGCCTAGAGGTTCACGCATATCGTGTACGGCAAATTGTAAAGTATCGTTGGCAAACTGTTGGGCGTATGTAATATTGTTTTCAGATAAATCTACACCAGTTACACGGTATCCAAGTGAATTGAGATATAAGGCGTGTCTTCCTTTACCGCAAGCCAAATCGAGTACAGTTGCATTTTCGGGCAAATTAAGGTACTCTGTTAAATTGTCTATAAGTAGTTGTGCTTCTTGATTGTTTCTATGTTGGTAAAGTATGTGGTAATAGGGAGAATCAAACCAAGATTCAAACCAATTTTGCGATGTATGTTGGGAGTTTTCCAAGTTATTAAATTTTATGATGCAAATTTAGTGTATTTTTGCGCCAAATCACTACTGATTTTTTTGAAATACAAAAGCATGGAAAATTTTAAAATGATAGCAAAAACCTTTTTTGGTTTTGAAGAAATATTAGCCCAAGAGTTAAGAACACTAGGAGCGCAAGAGGTTGAAGTAGGTACAAGAGCAGTATTATTTAAGGGCGATAAAGGATTTATGTATAAAGCCAATTTAGCCTTGCGTACTGCCTTAAAAATTTTGAAACCTATTTATTATTTTAGAGTTTTTAACGAGCAAAGTTTATACAAAGGCATACAAGGTATTGATTGGAGTAAGTACATTCATGAAAATCAAACTTTTGTAATTGATACCACAGTACATTCTGACCATTTTAAACATTCGCAGTTTGTAGCACAAAAGACCAAAGATGCTATTGTAGATCAATTTAGAGCCAAAACAGGGCAACGCCCAAGTGTAGAAAAAGATTTTCCCGATTTAAGAATTAATATTCATATAGATCGAGATCAATGTACGGTATCATTGGATACTTCTGGCGCATCGTTACACCATAGAGGTTATAGAACAGCAACCAATATTGCGCCTATAAACGAGGTATTGGCAGCAGGTATGTTATTGTTGTCTGGTTGGGACGGAAAGTCGGACTTTTTAGATCCTATGTGTGGTTCGGGGACTTTGCTTATTGAAGCCGCAATGATTGCCTGCAATATACCCGCTAATATAAACCGAAAAGAGTTTGCCTTTGAAAAATGGAATGATTGGGATAACGATTTGTTTGATACAGTGATAGATAGTTTAATGAAACGTGTAAAAGAATTTCATTATTCAATAAAAGGCTATGATAAAGCTCCAAGTGCTGTTAAAAAAACAGAAGATAATATTATCAATGCAAATTTAGAAGAATATATAACAGTAGAACGTCAAAATTTCTTTGAGACCGAAAAAAATAACTCAGGGCCGTTACATATTGTATTTAATCCGCCTTATGGAGAACGATTGGACATAGAAATGGAAATGTTTTACAAAAATATTGGCGATACACTCAAAAAAAATTATCCGAATACGAATGCTTGGTTTATTACTGCCAATTTGGAAGCCTTAAAATTTGTAGGACTTAAACCTTCTCGTAAAATAAAATTGTTTAACGGTAGCTTAGAAGCTCGTTTGGTAAAATACGAAATGTATGCAGGCAGTAAACGAACTAAGTTTCAAAAAGAGTAATAAATCTATAAATTATTCTTTAAGAAAATGTCCAATTCGGGCAACATCATTTCTGGAGTGAGTTGTAAATAAAGAGGTCTTGGATTTTTTTCTATTTCTTTATTTTGTTCATACGACAAATTGGTAATAGCATGGGGTACAAAATCTAATAAATGTACCGATTTGTGAAAAACACCATCTTCAAAACTACTCCAATCGTCTTTATTTATATAAGGAGAAAAAATGGTAAACGTAGGTTTGTTCAGTGCTTTGGCAATATGCACGGTTCCTCCTTCATTGGAAATAAGAACAGCGCATTGGTTCATTTGTACCGCAAATTCTCGTATAGATTTGGCATAAACACCCTGTATTACACTGCTTGTATCTTTACATAGTGCTAAAATTTTGTTGGCTTCTTCTTGTTGGTTTGGCGCATAATTTAGTTGTAAATACACATCATAATTGGCTGTAACATGGTCAATCATTTGGGCAACATATTCATAAGGCATCGATTTTTGTGGTGTACTACCCAATATGCCCCACATAATTATTTTTTTATCTCGAAATGGCTCTGGAAATTGAAATGCTTGCTCTTTTTCTGTTAAAAATATTTTTGGTTCATAGTTAATATTCTCAAACAATTCTGCTTGTTGTAGCAAATGAATTCTATCTTCTATCGCTTTACCACAAGGTTTTGTTTTTTCTTCCAATATGCTTACAGGATTTGTGTAGTAGCCCAAATTACCTATTTTTTTTCGGCTTTTGTGTCCAATAGTCATTTTAGCTCCACCAAATTTGCAAATCAGACGGCTTTGAAGTTTAGAGTAGGGATCAAAAATAATATCATACTTTTGTTTTTTTACCCAGCGAATCATTTTGATAAGATTGCCTATTTTTTTGAGCTCTTTTTCGTTTATACCAATTATTTTATCAATATTCGGATTGTTTTCGATAACACCATGCGTAAATTCGTAAGCCATTAAATGCACTTCACTATCAGGGTATTTGGTTTTATAATTGTTTGCAATTACCGAACTAATGAGAACATCTCCAATACGTTTATTTTGAATGATAAGAATTTTTTTTACCGCAGGCATAACATTTTTTTAAGAAACTGTTTGCAAAGTAGTATTTTTTATACTTTTACCCAACAATATTTTTTAAAAGTGAAAGTAATTATCCATCCTCAATACCAATTGTTTGAAAAAGAAATTATAAATCTTGCTCGCAATTACCATAATCAAGGAAAAATTTTAGTTGAAGGAGCTCGAAATTCTATAAAAATACACGAACTAAACCAAGAAGAAGTTACCTTAAAGTTTTTTAAAAAGTTAGGTTTTTTTAAAGCCATAATTTATACTTTTTTTAGAGAAAGCAAGGCCAAAAGGTCATTCAATTATGCAAATTATCTTATAGATCATCAAATAAAAACGCCTTTTCCAATAGCTTATATTGAAGAAAAAAATAGTTTAGGTTTATTGTCAAATAGTTATTATATCTCTGCTTATATACCTTATGATTTTACCATAAGAGAGCTAATACATGATCCTTTTTTTAAAGATAGAAAAACTATAATAGAACAGTTTACAGCATTTACGTATAGTATGCACGAAGCCAATGTAAATTTTCTTGATCATTCACCAGGAAATACACTTATTGTAAAAAAAGAAAACCAGCAATATGATTTTTATTTGATTGATTTGAATAGAATGAAGTTTGAAAAAATGTCTTGGTATAAGCGCATGGACAATTTTAAAAAAATGTGGCTTTCCAAACAAATGCTAAAAATTGTTGCCACTACTTATGCACAATTAAGCCATCAATCTATTGAAAGTTTACAGCAAATACTGTTTAAAACATCGGGAGATTTTAAAAGAAAAATAAATAAGAAAAAGTGGCTAAAGCGTAAAATGAAACACTTAAAAAAATAAAATTACGAGTTACTACATATAACTCGTAATTCATACGATTTTTAATATTTTCTAATTACACAGCTACGTCATATTCTCTAAGCGCATCATTTAGCGATGTTTTTAAATCGGTAGAAGCTTTTCTTTTTCCTATAATTAGTGCACAAGGTACTTGAAATTCGCCAGCTTCGAACTTTTTGGTATAACTACCAGGAATTACTACAGATCGAGCAGGAACAAAACCTTTGTGTTCAACAGGTTCGCTACCCGTAACATCAATAATTTTGGTAGAGGCTGTTAGGCAAACATTAGCACCAAGTACAGCTTCTTTTTTTACACGTACTCCTTCAACCACGATACATCTTGAACCAATAAAAGCACCATCTTCTATAATAACAGGAGCAGCTTGTAGTGGCTCTAAAACACCACCTATGCCCACACCACCAGATAAATGAACATCTTTACCAATTTGAGCGCAACTACCTACAGTAGCCCAAGTATCTACCATAGTGCCTTCGTCTACATAAGCACCAATATTTACATAGCTAGGCATCATAATAACTCCTCTAGAAATATAAGCTCCATGTCGAGCTACTGCATGAGGCACTACTCTTATTCCTTTTTCGGCATAGCCTCTTTTCAACGGAATTTTATCGTGGTATTCAAAAATGCCTACTTGAAAAGTTTCCATTTTTTGAATAGGAAAATACATAACTACCGCTTTTTTTACCCACTCGTTTACTTGCCAACCATTTTCGGTAGGTTGTGCTACTCTAAGGGTACCAGCATCAAGTAAATCGATAACAGTTCGTATTGCTGTGGTTGTATGTTCTTCTTTGAGTAAGTCACGGTTTTCCCAAGCTTTCTCTATAATTTCTTGTAAATGATTCATGCTTTAAAAATTTAAAGCAAACCTACATAATTTTTATCAATCTTTGAAACAGAAGAAATTTTTATATTTTGATACAAACCAATATCAAAATAGGTGTAATTTTGTTTTACAGTTATGTACTTGTCTTGTAGAAAAATAAGTGTATAAGTTTGTCATTAGAATAATATTAAAATAAGCCTAATTTAACTAAAAATGAAATATTCAGTAATACTCACCATAGCCATTGTGCAAATAACTTTATTGTCTTGTACTAAAAAAATTACAGAAAATAATAACACCAAGAATTCAACTCTTACAGAAATGCCTAAAACTATAGAAGATGTATCTTTACTGAATGGTAGAAAATTTATGATAGTTGAAATTAATGATACGCCTATCTCATTTGATAGTGAAAACAAAAAAGACAAGTATATAGTACATTTTTATGAAAAAGGACGTTTTTCGGCTATGGCAGGCTGTAACACACTAGGTGGTAGTTATGAGCAAGGTGAGGGAAATACAATTTCGTTTTCAAAAATTTTATCTACGATGATGGTTTGTGAAGATATGAAAGCAGAAAGATCTTTTTCTACAGCACTCGCCAAAGTAGATAACTTTACTATAAACAACAATGTTTTAGTGCTAAGAGCAACTACAAAAATTTTGGTAAAACTTCAAGAAATAAAATAAAATTAATCTTCGGTATCCATTTCAAAAAAAAGAGGTTCTACCATTATTTTATCGGCAAGTATTTCGACACGCTCGGTTATTTCGTTGCAAAAAAATAAACGTTGCGTTTTTTCTATACTACTTGACAAACGGAGAATAACTGTATCCATTCTTTGTCTAAAAAGAATATCTGCATCATCTATTGCAAACATTTTGATGGTAGTAATGTTAAATCCAGCAGACGAAAACATTTCATTAACTCGGGTAGGGGTACCAATAAGTATATCCATTCCAGCAGATATTACATTTTTGTCATAATCCATATCGCCTTTATCGTGTACACCAATAATTCTTAAATTGGTATATTGAGAAAATGATTTAAAAAGCGATACCAATTCGAGTACTTTTTCTTTATTTTCTGTTAATACCAAAGCACGAGTGCTTTCGCCAACTGCTTTTTCTAATTTTTGTATTACGTTAATAGCAAGTGTTGTTGTTTTTCCAAAACCTTCGGGTGCTTGTATGATACAATCATGACCGCTTTTTATGCTTGAGAATGTTTCTTGTTGCAACTCATAGGCTTCTGTAAAACCATTTTCTAGTAGTGCCTTTTGTAAATGGGGATTTATTTTTTTTAAATTCATTTTCAATAATTCATTATTTGCTTGCAAATAGTTTTACGTCGTTTTCAGAAATTTCATTAGCTCCGAGAATAATTAAGCGTTCTACAACATTTCGTAGTTCTCTAATGTTTCCTGTCCAATCATATTCTTGAAGTAATTTTAGAGCACCTTCACTAAATATTTTAGATGCAGAGCCTTGTTCTTCAGCTATTTTTTGAGCAAAATGATTGATTAATAACGGAATATCGTCGCGTCTGTCATTAAGAGCAGGAACTTTTATTAAAATAACAGCGAGTCTATGGTATAAGTCTTCTCTAAATCGGCCTTCTGCAATTTCTTTTTTTAAATCTTTATTGGTTGCAGCAATAACTCGCACATTTACTTTAATATCTTTATCGGCACCTACTCGTTGAATTAAGTTTTCTTGTAAAGCTCTTAATACTTTGGCTTGTGCAGGTAAGCTCATGTCGCCAATTTCATCCAAAAATATAGTACCGCCATCTGCTGCTTCAAATTTACCAGCTCTATCTTTTACTGCCGAGGTAAAAGCACCTTTTACATGTCCGAAAAGCTCACTTTCAATAAGTTCTGAAGGTATAGCTGCGCAGTTTACTTCAATTATTGGTTGCGATGAGCGGTTGCTTTTTTCATGAAGTTGATGTGCTACAAGTTCTTTACCGGTTCCGTTTGGCCCCGTAATAAGCACTCGAGCATCGGTTTGAGCAACTTTTTCTATAAGCTCTTTAATATGGAGTATGGGTTGTGAGTTTCCAATCATTTCATAATTTTTGGAAACTTTTTTCTTTAATATTTTATTTTCTACTACAAGTTGCTTTTTGTCTAGTGCGTTTCTTACAGTATTTAGTAAACGATTCAAATCGGGTGGTTTTGAAATATAATCAAAAGCTCCAAGGCGCATAGTGTTTACTGCAGTTTCCAAATCGCCATGTCCAGAAATCATAACCATAGGAATTTCTGGTTTTATTTTTTTTACTTCTTGCAATACTTCTTCGCCATCCATTTTAGGCATTTTTATATCGCAGAGTACAAGGTCGTAATCTTCAGATTTTATTTTTTCTAATCCTTGAATTCCATCTTCGGCTTCATCTACTTTGTACGTATCATTTTCTTCTGAAAGTATTTTTACCAATACTCTTCGTATGGAGGCTTCGTCTTCTATAATAAGTATTTTGCTCATATTTTTCAAAATTGAATGGCTAAATTATTTTTTTTGTACAGCAATACCGTAGTATACAACAGCTTGATATTTTTCTTGATTTTTAGAATCAAAAAGAATACCCATTTGCTCTGTAGAGTACATTTTTTTTATTCCAATAATGGCATTACAACATCTTTTGATGGCTTCTTGTTTCATCGAATTTATGACAACATCATCTTTGTCTGTATAGCCGCCTTTTACTTCTATAATTCCTATTTTAGTATATGAAAAATTTGTAGGTTCTCCTTCAAAATACAAATCTACTTGTGTGGGTGGGTTGTCACATTTTTGTTCTTCTGCAAGTCTTGTAAAATAGGGTGTTGGACTATAACCTAAGCAGGATATTAGTGATGCTAGTATACATATTGAAAATAGTTTTTTAAACGACATTTTTTAAATAGTATAAAATTAATAACGCAACCATTTATACATTTCTTTCCAACTAGGCTTTTTGCCATACATTAAGATACCTATTCGGTAAATTTTTGAAGCAAACCAAACTACAAGAAAGAATGTTCCAAAAAGAATAAGTATAGACAGCATAATTTGCCACCAAGGCACCCCAAACGGAATACGCATAAGCATTACAATAGGCGAGGTGAGTGGTATAAATGAAAACGTGGTTGCTATAGTTCCGTGTGGATCGTTCATTACAGTAAAAAAGCCAATATAAACACCTAATATTAATGGCATTATTATAGGTAGTAAAAACTGTTGACTATCGGTTTCGTTGTCTACAGCCGCTCCAATAGCTGCATAAAATGAACTGTAGAGAAAATAACCTCCTATAAAGTAGATTATAAAAGCAATAATAATTGTTGCAATAGGCAAATCGAATAATTCGGTCAATACCAATTTGATATCAGAACCAATGACCGCATGTGCTGTTTTCATGGCTTTTTCTGCCTCTAAGCCCGATGTGGCGCCTACTTGTAATCCAAATACAGACGATAAAATAAATAGGGCTGTTAAACCTAAAAACGCCCAAATTAAAAATTGTATGATTCCTGCAAGCGATGTTCCAATAATTTTCCCCATCATTAACTGAAACGGTTTTACAGACGATATAATCACTTCTATAATTCGGGTGGTTTTTTCTTCAATTACGCTTCGCATCACCATGTTTCCGTAAATTACAATAAACATCATAATTAAATAACCAAAAGCACCACCAATACCTATTTTTAATTCGTTTAGTCCTTTTACAGAGGCTTCTCCTGTGGCTTTTGCAAGAGAAATATTTACGTCGGCTTTTGCTTTGTTGATTTTTACTGTGTCGAGTTCTTGTGCTTTAAAATTTTCGTTGGTAAGCTCTTTGGCTATCGTATTTTCAAGCTTGGAAACAAACATTACGCTTGGACTCTCATTTGAAATGTATTCAATTTTTTTGGCAAGTAATAAATTGTTTGAAATGTTTGGAATTTGCAAAAGCCCATCATAATGTTCTTTTATAATACTATCCTTAATTACTTTAATATCGAGAGTCGATAGGTTTATAAATTTATATTCTGAGTCGGTTTTAAATTTTGATACAAATTTTCCAGTTTCATCATGTATAGCAATTTTTTTTTGCTCCGATTTCATTTGGCTTAAATACCCAACAAAAACACCAATGCCAATAAACAATACCGGACTAAGAAATGTCATTACAATAAATGACTTATTGCGTACTTTGGCTATAAATTCTCTTTTTATAATGAGTAAAAGTTTATTCATAAAGTATTTCTTATTGATTGGTAACTGTTTTTATAAAAATATCATTGATTGTTGGAATGTTTTCTACAAAATGAGTAATCTGTCCACGTTGAGAAAGCGTATGTAACAATTCGTTGGGTGTGTGATTACCTAGATTTATTTCCAATTTTAATTCATCATTTAAAGATTTAAAATAAGTTTGTTTCATCGTAAATTTTTGAGATAAATCGTACATCAAGCCCTCTACATTAGTACTTAATATACCAACTTGGTAGGTATTTGTTCTAAACTTCTTTTTGATATCGTTTATTTTTCCGTCTAGCAATTTATTAGATTTGTGTATTAGTGCGATATAATCACACATTTCTTCTACACTTTCCATTCTATGAGTTGAAAAAATAATTGAAGTACCATTTTTATTTAATTCTATAATTTCATCTTTAATAATATTGGCATTTACAGGATCAAAACCCGAAAAAGGTTCGTCTAATATTAAGAGTTTTGGCTTGTGTAATACCGTTACAATAAACTGTACTTTTTGAGCCATACCTTTGGATAATTCCTGAATTTTTTTATTCCACCAACCTTGTATATTTAATTTTTCAAACCAATATTCGAGTTGTTTTTTTGCTTCAGTTTTGCTTAATCCTTTTAATTGAGCTAAGTACAAACATTGTTCGCCAACTTTCATGGTTTTATACAAACCTCGTTCTTCGGGCATATACCCAATATGACCAATGTGATTTATTTGAAGAGGTTCACCATCTAATAATATACTACCACTATCGGGCATGGTAATTTGATTTATTATTCGAATAAGTGATGTTTTTCCTGCACCATTTGGGCCTAATAATCCGTATATACTTCCTTTTGGAACAGACAACGAAACATTGTTTAGTGCCGTATAATCGCCATATTGTTTTACCACATTTTGTACCTCTAATATCGAGCTCATATAAGTATGTTGTATTTTTTGTAAAAGTAGCTATTTGCTGTCTAAAATATGTTAAAAGAAATAAAAAACCCACCCTAATTTTAGAAAAACAAGGATGGGAAAAATTGCTATGAAAAAGAAATTACTTGATTACAAGTAATTTTCAAATGTAGAAATAATTTTATAATCAAGAAAACATATCTTTAACTTTTTCAAAAAAAGATTTTTCGCTTTTATCTGGTTTTGGGTTAAAGTTGTCTTCGTGTATTGCTTTTTCAAAGAATGTGCGTTGTTCTTTGTTAAGGTTTTTAGGTGTCCAAACGTTTACATGAACAAGTAAATCACCATTGCCGTAACTGTTTAAACTAGGAATTCCCTTACCTTTTAGTCGTAGTATTTTTCCAGATTGTATCCCTTCGTCGAGTTTTATGCGCACTTTACCGTTTACGGTGTCTATTTCTTTGGAAACTCCAAGAGCAGCTTCTGGAAAACTTATATATAAATCGTAGTGTAAGTTTTCGCCTTCTCGCTTTAAAAATTCGTGTTCTTGCTCTTCAATAGCAACAATTAAATCACCAGGAATTCCATTGCCTGGCGCATCGTTACCTTTTCCAGAAACTTTAAGCTGCATACCATCTACTACACCCGCTGGAATTTTTATAGATACAGTTTCATCTTCTAGTATCATGCCGTGTGCATCGGCATTATTTGGTTTGCTATCAATCATTTGCCCGCTACCTCCACAAGAATGGCATGTAGTTGCTGTTTGCATACGCCCAAGTATGGTATTGGTAACTTTTAATACTTGTCCGCTACCATTACAAGTAGAACAGGTACGGTATTTTACACCTGGAGCCTGAATTTTTCTTTTAACTTTTACTTTTTTCTCTACACCATTTGCAATTTCTTCTAGTGTAAGTTTCACTTTTATTCTTAAGTTACTTCCTTTCATGCGGCGTTGCCCTCCAGAATTTCCTCCAAATCCTCCAAATCCTCCTCCAAAAGCACTACCAAAAATATCGCCAAACTGACTAAAAATATCGTCCATATTCATGTGATGACCACCATATCCACCACCTTCAAAGGCTTGGTGTCCAAACTGGTCGTAACGCGCTTTTTTATCTGGATCGCTTAATACTTCGTAGGCTTCGGCACAAAGCTTGAAATTTTCTTCGGCTTGTTTATCTCCAGGATTTTTGTCAGGATGAAATTCTATCGCTTTTTTTCGGTATGCTTTTTTTATTTCATCGGGAGAAGCCGATTTTGAAACGCCTAATATTTCGTAAAAGTCTTTTTTCATAATTTTTAATACTCTAAATTTCTGTTATATAGAATAACGAGAAATTGTAACACTTTTATTAATTTCCGATAACAACTTTTGGAAAACGAATAATTTTATCTCCAAGTTTGTATCCTTTTTCTATTACATCTACAATTTTGCCTTTTAACTCTTCGGTAGGAGCAGGAATTTGAGTAATAGCCTCGGCAAAATCGGCATTAAAATCATCGCCTATATTTACAGATACTAGTTCTAAACCTTTAGAAATTAAAGTAGATTTTAATTTTTCGTGAATAAGTTCTACTCCTTTTACAAGAGCTTCATCTTCAGATTTTGATATTTGATTCCAAGCTCTATCAAAATCATCTAAAACCGGCAACATGGCTTGTAAAACGTCTTGATTGGCGGTTTTGAATAAATCGATTCTTTCTTTGGTTGTTCGTTTTTTATAATTTTCAAATTCTGCAAATAATCGTAAAAACTTATCTTTTTCTTTTGCCAAATCTTCTTGTAATTGCTCTTCTACTGACAATTCTACTCCAGATTCTATTTCTTTCTCTGTAGTTTCAGTGGTTTGGTTTGTAGTATTTGCATCTTCATTTTCATGTATTAATGGCTCTTTCTCAGTATTCTCGGTACTCATAGTATGCTTTGTTTTAAAAAAGTTTTTTATTTTCATGCTGTCATTTCAATTGCTTGCAAAAGTACTGCCATTTCTTTACAAATGTCAAATTGTCATTAAAATAATTGTTTCTAAAATATTTAATGTATTGGTTTATATTTGCAACCTTATTCTAAAAAATAGATATGATTACTGTAAACGACATTGCTGTAGAATTTGGAGGAACTACACTTTTTAGCGAAGTTACATTTGCTATAAACGAAAATGATAAAATTGCTTTGATGGGTAAAAATGGAGCAGGAAAATCTACTTTGTTGAAAATTGTAGCTGGTGTAAATAAACCTACAAAAGGCGGTATATCGGCACCAAAAGAAGCCGTAATAGCCTATTTACCACAACATTTGCTTACTAGAGATGATGCTACAGTAATAGAAGAAACCTCGAAGGCGTTTGCAGATATTTTTGCCATGAAAGACGAAATAGATGCCATAAATGAACAGCTTACTATTCGTACCGATTATGAAAGTGATGAGTATATGAAATTGATTGAGCGAGTTTCAGAACTTTCCGAAAAATTTTACTCTATAGAAGAAATAAACTACGAAGCCGAAGTAGAAAAAGTATTAAAAGGATTGGGTTTTGAAAGAGAAGATTTTAATCGTTCTACATCAGAGTTTTCAGGCGGTTGGCGTATGCGTATTGAATTGGCAAAAATATTATTAAAAAAGCCCGATTTAATATTGCTAGATGAGCCTACAAACCATTTAGACATGGAAAGTATACAATGGCTTGAAGAGTTTTTAATAAACCAAGCCAAAGCGGTAATGGTTATTTCGCACGACCGTGCTTTTGTTGATAATATTACAAATAGAACCATTGAGGTAACTATGGGTAGGATTTATGATTATAAAGCAAAATATTCTCAATACTTAGAACTCCGTAAAGATCGACGAGCTCATCAGCAAAAAGCATACGAAGAGCAACAAAAATTCATTGCCGAAAATCAGGCTTTTATTGAACGATTTAGAGGTACTTTTTCAAAAACAGAACAAGTGCAATCGCGCGTACGAATGCTTGAAAAATTAGAAATTATTGAGGTAGACGAGGTCGATACATCCGCATTAAAATTAAAATTTCCTCCTTCGCCTAGAAGTGGTCAATATCCTGTGGTTGTAGAGCATTTGGGTAAAAAGTATGACGATCATGTGGTTTTTGATAATGCTAATATGGTTATCGAACGCGGGCAAAAAGTTGCTTTTGTAGGTAAAAATGGAGAAGGAAAATCGACAATGATAAAAGCCATTATGGGCGAAATTGATTATACAGGTAAACTAGAAGTAGGGCATAACGCTCAAATAGGTTATTTTGCTCAAAATCAGGCAGCTTTATTAGACGGAGAACTTACCGTTTTTGATACTATAGATAGAATAGCAGTGGGTGATATTCGCACGCAAATAAAAAATATTTTAGGCGCATTTATGTTTTCGGGTGATGATATACAAAAAAAAGTAAAAGTCCTTTCGGGTGGAGAACGCACAAGATTGGCTATGATAAAATTACTTTTAGAGCCTGTAAATGTGCTTATTCTCGATGAGCCTACCAACCATTTGGATATGAAAACTAAAGATATTATTAAAGATGCATTGCGAGATTTTGATGGAACTTTAATTTTGGTTTCTCACGATAGAGATTTTCTAGACGGTTTGGTTACCAAAGTGTTTGAATTTGGGCATAAGCGTGTAAAAGAACACTTTGAAGATATCAAAGGTTTTTTAGCTTTGAAGAAAATGGAGCATTTAAAAGATATAGAAAAATAATAGTCAGTTTGTTTAACAAAAAAGTCGCTGTTAAAGCGACTTTTTTTTATACAATTATTGATTTTCCTTGCGATGCTATTTTTTTATCTGAAGTTACATAAAAATCTATTCTACCCAAATTAAGTCCGTAGCAACCTACTTGATTTACCAAAACGTCTTTGCCATCAAGGTTTTTTTCTATAATAGGTTTGTCGAGAAAAGTATGTGTATGTCCGCCAATAATTAAGTCAATATCTTTGGTTTTTTTGGCTAATAGTAAATCACTAGGTTTGTTTGGTTCGTCTTTATATTTAAAACCAATGTGCGAGAGGCAAATTACCAAATCACATTTCTCCTGATGTTTTAATATTCGAGCCATATCGGTAGCTACTTCAATAGGGTCGTTGTATACCGTTTCTTTGTAATTTTTTTTATCTACAAGTCCGTCTAGTTCTACTCCAAGACCAAATATTCCAATTTTCACACCATCAATAGTTTTAGTTTTGTAAGGCTTTACATGACCATTTAACACTGTGTTTTTAAAATCGTAATTAGCCGACACAAATTCGAACGTAGCATGAGGTAATTGTGCATAAAAGCCATCTATACCATTGTCAAAATCGTGATTACCGAGTGTAGCAAAATCATACTTCATCATGCTCATGAGTTTAAATTCCAATTCGCCACCATAATAATTAAAATAAGGTGTTCCTTGAAAAATATCGCCTGCATCTACCAATAATACATTTGGATTTTCTTTTCTAATTTCATCTATAAGCGTAGCTCTTCTACTTACACCACCCATGTTTGGGTTTTTTGGATGATCGGCAGGAAATGGATCGATATAGCTGTGTACATCGTTGGTATGTAATATGGTTATATGTTTAACATTTTTGTCATCGGTAGTAAAACTACTCAACGATAATCCGCCTATACTAGCCAAAGCGGGTATAGCCATGCTTCCTTTTAAAAAATCTCTTCTTTTCATAACTATTGCTCTTTGGTTACTCTTATACTATTGTTTACTTGAATGGTATCTACATCTTTAAAATAGTCTATTAAAATGTTTCGTAACTTGTATTCAATATCATATTTTTTAATTCCTTTTTTAAAAAAATCCATATTATCACCACCATTCGATAAGTAATCAGAAGTAACAACATAATACGTTTTGTTTAAGTCTAAAGGTACGCTTTGTATAGTAATATTTTTGGGTGTGTTTGTTTTGTCAATTGTCAATTGTATTCCAGATAAAGGATGAGGTTTTTTTTCTCGGATAAAATATTGGCATAGTTCCAAAACTTGTTCGCCTTTTAATTCTACTACAATAGCACTGTTTTCAAAAGGCATAATTTCATAAGCAGTACGAGCAGTAACATCTCCTTTTGGCAAAATACTGCGAATACCGCCATGATTAAGAATACAAAAATCTATGGTTTTATTTTCTCTTTTTTGAAATACAGCGTTGCTTTTATTTAAAGTAATATCTGCCAAAAAACAACCTATTGCTGTTTGAAACTCGCCTTTAGATTTGTCTAAAGTTTCAGGGCAATACGCCAATACCGTTTTTAAATCTTGATCGATATGTTCGCGGTAAGGCTTTAAATAGGCATCAATTTTTGGATCAGAAGTTATTTTTTCTGTAATTCCTATTTTGCTTCCTTCAATTTTGGTTGTGTAATAATTTTGTTTTCCGCACGAAAAAAGTAAAAATGTTAATAATAAAACAAAATGCTTTATTAAAATACTATTGTTTTTTAGCTTTACCATCTGTAATAGTAGAAGATTTTAATTAAATTTGTAAACCAAGTAAAAGTACTATGTTTTTAAATAATCTAAAGAATTTTTTAGCTAAAAATTCTGTTAAGAAATTATTATCAGATACAAAACACATATATTCAGATGGTTATATAAAAAAAGTCGGACTTATTGTTGATGAAACAGAAGGTTTGCAAAAACAAAACATATTAGATTTATTGGTTAAACATAATATTGATGCCAAAAATATTACTGTTTTACGATTTAAAAAAAGCATCAATACTACTGAAAAATTATCGACAGATTTGTTTTATTATAATGATATAGATTGGTTTGGTAATTTTAAAAAAGCCTCAGTAACAAATTTTATTGCTCAGCCTTTTGATATGCTTATCAATTATTTTGAAAATGAAAAAACGCCTTTAATGCACGTTGCATTACAATCTAAGGCGAAATTTAAAGTAGGATTTTCATCTGTAGACCATAGATTAAATCAAATAATAATTCGTAGTAACCCTGCAAATTATACTATTTTTGTAACAGAATTGTTCAAATATTTAAAAATACTAAATAAAATTTAAAATGCAATCACTTATAGGAACCGGAGTTGCGCTGGTTACACCTTTCAAAACAGATTTTTCTGTAGATACAGAAGCATTAAAACGTATTGTAAATTATGTAATTGATGGAGGAGTAGAATATCTAGTAGTTTTGGGAACTACTGCCGAAACAGCTACATTAACATCAGATGAAAAAGAACTTGTAATTAATACTGTAATAGAAGCAAACAAAGGTAGATTGCCTTTGGTGCTAGGAGTAGGAGGTAACAATACTCACAAAGTGGTAGAGGAATTACAAACCAGAGATTTTTCGGCTTTTACAGCTATATTATCTGTTTCGCCATACTACAATAAACCTACACAAGAAGGTATTTATCAGCATTTTAAAGCTATAGCACAAGCATCTCCTATACCTGTAATATTGTACAATGTGCCAGGACGAACAGCAAGTAATATGCTACCAAGCACAGTAATTAAACTCGCCAACGAGTTTAAAAACATAGTAGCAATAAAAGAAGCCGCAGGAGATATTGTACAAGCTATGCGACTTATACAAAATAAACCGAAAGATTTTCTTGTAATTTCGGGCGATGATATGGTTACTTTGCCTATGGTTTTGGCTGGAGGAGCAGGTGTTATATCAGTTATTGGTGAAGGTTTTCCAAAGGAATTTTCTGAAATGGTTCGTTTAGGACTTAACAGAAAAGTAGATCAAGCTTACCAACTGCATTATAAAATAGCCGATAGTATTGATATGATTTTTGAACAAGGGAATCCTGCAGGAATTAAAGAAGTCTTTAAAATACTTGGCTTGTGTGAAAATACAGTACGATTACCTTTGGTAAATGTAAACGAAGATTTATCTAATAGAATAAAAGATTTTGTAAATAAATTTTAATAAAAGTCTCGTTAAAAAAAATATTTTAGAATAAATAAATAATAATTACTTTTGCAGTTGCTTTTATTGCAACCATAGCAAGCAAAGCTTTAATCTAATAGAATGAGAAAAATAATATATCTATTTATAGTTTTAGTTTCTTTTGCATCATGTAGCGAATTTGAAAAAGCTATGAAATCTGAAGATGTAGGTGTAAAATACGAAGTGGGCAAAAAACTATATGATGCTAAAAAATATAGTAAAGCCATTCGATTATTCGAACAAATAGCACCTTCATACAAAGGAAAACCACAAGCAGAGAAATTGTTTTATATGTTTTCTCAAAGTTATTACAAAACACAGCAATATCATTTGGCAGCATACCAATTTGAAAGTTTTGCTTCTTTATACCCAAAAAGTGAGTTTAGAGAAGAAGCTTATTTTTTAAGTGCAAAATGTTTTTCTCAGCTATCTCCAAGATATAGCTTAGACCAAGTGGATACAGATAAAGCCATTAGTAAACTACAAGAATTTATCGATTTATATCCAAATTCTACCTATTTACCAGAAGCCAATCAATTGGTAAAAGAATTAAAAACTAAACTAGAGAAAAAAGCATTTGAAATAGCCAAACAATACCATACTATTTCTGATTTTAAAGCAGCTATTATAGCTTTAGATGCTTTTGTTGCTGATTATCCAGGTACACCTTTTAAAGAAGATGCTATGTATTACAAACTAGATGCAGCTTACCAACTCGCTATAAATAGTGTGCCCGCCAAAATGGAAGAACGTTTGCAAAATGCAAAAGCTGCCTATGCAAGTTTGGTAAAGTTTAAATCAGAAACAAAATACAAAAAAACTGCCGATAATATGTTGGCACACATTGATAAAGAATTACAAAAATTTTCTAAATAGTACAGCATGGATTTGAAGAAAACAACAGCTCCGGTAAATACAATTACATACAATAAAACCGAAATAGAGACTCCTACGGGAAATGTGTATGAAGCTATTACCATAATGGCTAAAAGAGCAAACCAAATTAACGGAGAAATTAAAAAAGAATTGATTGACAAGCTAGACGAGTTTGCTACTTATAACGACAGTTTGGAAGAAGTTTTTGAAAATAAAGAGCAAATAGAAGTTTCAAAATACTACGAAAAATTACCAAAAGCCCATGCTCTAGCAGTACAAGAATGGCTAGACGGTAAAATTTATTACAGAGATACCAATAAATAAGAACCACATGTCTGTATTACGCGGTAAAAATATAATTCTGGGCATTTCAGGAGGCATTGCCGCATATAAAACAGCTACATTGGTAAGACTTTTAATAAAAGCAGGCGCTTCAGTACGTGTAGTAATGACGCCTGCTTCTGTTAATTTTGTAACACCGCTTACTCTTTCTACATTATCCAAAAATCCGGTGCTTGTAGATTTTACAAGTTCTGATGATACTTATGTTTGGAATAATCATGTGGAGTTAGGTATATGGGGAGATTTAATGATTGTGGCTCCAGCAACTGCCAATACACTTTCTAAAATGGCAAATGGGGTTTGCGATAATTTTTTGTTGGCAACTTATCTTTCTGCCAAATGCCCTGTTTATTTTGCTCCAGCGATGGATTTAGATATGTACAAGCATCCTACAAGCCTAGATTCTTTTACAAAACTACAATCGTTTGGCAATGTGATGATTCCTGTCGAAACAGGAGAATTGGCTAGTGGATTATCAGGAGAAGGCAGAATGGCAGAACCTGAAAATATCCTTTCTTTTATAGAACACGATTTAGAGAAAAAATTACCACTAAAAGGAAAAAAAATACTTATTACTGCTGGTCCTACATACGAATCTATAGACCCTGTGCGTTTTATAGGAAATCATTCGTCAGGAAAAATGGGATACGATATTGCAGATTGTGCAGCAAATAAAGGCGCTGAAGTTATTTTAATATCTGGGCCAACACATTTACAAACTCAAAATAAAGATATTTTAGTACGAAGAGTACAATCGGCAAAAGATATGCTCCATGCGTGCAATGAATATTTTGAAGAAGTAGATGTTATGATTGCCGCCGCCGCCGTAGCAGATTACAGACCAAAATTTGTAGCTCAAGAAAAAATCAAAAAAAACGATGAAACTTTTTCTATCGAATTGGAAAAAACAGAAGATATTCTTGCTACATTGGGTAAAAATAAATCAAAACAATTTTTAATAGGTTTTGCTTTGGAAACTGAAAATGAATTGGAACATGCTAAGGCTAAAATTCAGAAAAAAAACTTAGATTTGATTGTGCTTAATTCTCTACGCGATAACGGAGCAGGTTTTGGTACACCTACAAACAAGGTTACATTTATAGATTCTAAAAACAATATAGAACCAATGCCCTTAAAGCCTAAAGAAGCTGTAGCATTGGATATTATCAATAAAATAATAGCTCATTATGAAGCATAAAATACTATTTATACTCTTGCTTAGTTTGTCGTTTTTACAAGCTCAAGAACTCAATTGTAACGTAACAGTAGATTATTCTAAAGTACCCAATGCGAATCCGCAATTATTTAAAAATTTAGAAAAATCTATTAGCGATTTTGTAAATAAAAACTCGTGGACAGAGCGAGAGTACAAACCCGAAGAGCGTATAAGTTGTTCGATGTACATTACCATTAATGCCTACGAAAATAATAATTACGAAACTACATTGCAGGTACAATCTACACGACCTGTTTACAACGCAACATATACCACACCGGTTTTAAATATTAATGATAAAGATTTTTCTTTTCAGTATATAGAATTTCAGCAAATGTATTTTAACCCCAATAGTTTTGATTCTAATTTGTTGTCTACTTTAGCATTTTATTGTAATCTAATAATCGGTGTAGATGCAGATACATTTTCAAATTTGGGAGGAAATGAAGGGTTGGAAAACGCACAAGAAATTGCAAATATTGCCATGCCTAGCGGTATAAAAGGTTGGTCTCAAACCGAAAAAACTCAAAATAAGTACTTCTTAATAAACGATATGTTTTCTCCTACATTTAAACCTTTTAGAGAAGCTCAGTACCAATACCATTTTTTGGGTATGGATAAAATGAATATCAATACTAAAGAAAGTAAAGAAGCTATAATTAATGCTGTAAACTCTATCACTAAAATTCAAAATGTAAGACCTAATGCTTATTTAACTCGAATATTTTTTGATGCTAAAGCAGATGAAATAGTTACTATTTTTTCCGAAGGGCCTACAGTAGATGTTACATCATTATTGGAAAACTTAAATAGAGTTTCTCCAACAAATTCTGTAAAATGGGAAAAAATTAAAAAATAATTCTTCTTCATGATTACAAATTTATCAGTAGAAAATTATGCTTTAATCGATAAACTTTCTGTTACATTTACAGAAGGTTTTACAACCATTACAGGTGAAACAGGAGCAGGAAAATCTATAATTTTAGGTGCATTGGGTTTGGTTTTGGGTAACAGAGCCGATTTGAATTCTCTCAAAAACCAACAAGAAAAGTGCATTATCGAAGCTACTTTTTTTATAAAAAATTATAATCTCTCGATTTTTTTTGAAGAAAACGACTTGGATTACGATGATTACACCATTATACGTCGTGAAATTTTGTCAACTGCTAAATCGCGAGCATTTATTAATGATACTCCTGTAAACCTTTCGGTTTTACAAGAATTGGGTAATTATTTATTGGATATTCACTCGCAACATCAAACTCAAGAGTTGCAACAAGAAAATATGCAATTTGAAATTGTAGATGCTGTAGGTCAAAACGCATCTTTATTGCAACAATACAACTCACTTTATACCCAATACAAACAACTGCAGAAGTCGATTTTGGGTAAAAAAAATGAGTTGGAAAACATTCGTAAAGAACAAGAATACAACACATATTTGTTGGAAGAATTAACAAATGCTAAATTAAAACCCGATGAGCAAGAGGAATTGGAGTTGAGTTTAGAGAAATTATCCAATATAGAATTAATAAAGGAAAACTTAGCTAAGGTTATTGCTATTTCAAATGATGATGCGATAGGAGTTACCAATAGTTTAAACGAAATTAAATATTCTCTTCAAAAAATAAGTTCGTTTGACAAGTTGTACCAATCTCTTTTAGATAGAGTTTTGAGTATAGTAATAGAATTTGACGATATACTCAAAGAAGTTGAAGCTGTAACAGAAAAAATTGTAGATAATCCCGATGAGTTGGAACGTGTAAGTCAAAAACTCCAAACAATATACTCGTTACAAAAAAAACATCAAGTACAAACTATAACAGCTTTATTGTCTATTCAATCTGATCTTGAGCGTAAAGTAGTATCGGTAACAACATTAGAAGAAGAAATACAAAACGATACACAACTACTAGCTCAACTACAACTACAATTAGATGAAATTTCTTTACAACTAAGAGCGAATAGAACACAAGCAGCTAATTTATTGACTACAGAATTGGTTACTATTTTAGCTCCGTTGGGTATGCCAAATGCCAAGTTTACTATAAATATTATTCCGCAAGAGCAGTTTTTATCAAATGGAAAAGATACAATTGAATTCTTATTTTCTGCCAATAAAGGTTCAAGTTTTGGGTTACTCAAAAAAGTTGCCTCTGGCGGAGAAATGTCTAGAATAATGCTTGCTGTAAAATATATTTTATCGCGATATACACACTTGCCTACTATTATTTTTGATGAAATTGACACAGGTGTTTCGGGAGAAATAGCTCATAAAATGGGAGAAATTATGCAACAAATGAGTCGTAATATGCAAGTTATTTCTATAACACATTTACCACAAATTGCTGCCAAAGGAAATAGTCATTATAAAGTTTATAAAGAAGATCTCGAACAACATACTCATACAAGAATAATATTGTTAAATAATGAAGATAGGGTAGTAGAAGTAGCCAAAATGTTATCGGGCGAAAAAATATCTAGTGCAGCATTGGAACATGCCAAAGAGTTACTTAATTAAAATAAGTATATTTGTTTTTTAAACGTAGAATTTAATACATACAATTATGATTATAGAGCCAAGAATGCGAGGTTTTATTTGTCTTACCGCACACCCTGTAGGTTGTGAGCAAAATGTAAAAAACCAAATAGATTATGTAAAATCTAAAGGAATAATAAATGGAGCAAAAAAAGTTTTGGTAATAGGTGCTTCAACAGGTTTTGGTTTAGCATCGAGAATAACCAGTGCTTTTGGTAGTGGTGCTTCTACAATTGGAGTGTTTTTTGAAAAACCTCCTATGGAAGGCAAAACAGCATCACCAGGTTGGTATAACTCAGCAGCATTTGAAAAATTTGCTAGCCAAGAAGGACTTTATGCTAAAAGTATAAACGGAGACGCTTTTTCAAATGAGGTAAAGCAACAAGTAATAGATTTAATTAAACAAGATTTAGGTCAAGTTGATTTGGTTGTGTATAGTTTGGCTTCGCCTGTTAGAACCAATCCAAATGATGGTATAACATATCGTTCTGTATTAAAACCAATAGGAAAAACATTTACCAATAAAACAGTAGATTTCCATACAGGTAAAGTTTCAGAAATTTCTATAGAACCTTGCAAAGAAGAAGATATAACCAATACTATTGCCGTAATGGGAGGAGAAGATTGGAAAATGTGGATGGATGCTTTAAATAATGCAGGAGTATTAGCTACCAATGCAGTTACTGTTGCTTATTCTTACATAGGCCCAGAAGTAACAGAAGCTGTTTACAGAAAAGGGACAATTGGTAGAGCAAAAGATCATTTAGAAGCAACTGCTTTTGAAATTACAGATGCCCTACAAGCTATTGGAGGAAAAGCTTATGTTTCGGTAAATAAAGCATTAGTAACACAAGCAAGTTCTGCAATACCTGTAATACCACTTTACATTTCTTTGTTGTACAAAACCATGAAAGAAAAAGGATTACATGAAGGTTGTATAGAACAAATACAACGTCTATTTTCTGAAAGATTGTATACAGGAAATGCTGTACCTACAGATGCAAATGGTAGAATAAGAATTGACGATTGGGAAATGAGAGATGATGTGCAAGAAAGTGTTTCAAAATTGTGGGAGCAAGCATCTACAGAAACTTTGCCAACAATAGGAGATCTTGCAGGTTATAGACTAGATTTCTTACAATTGTTTGGATTTGATGTGCCAAATGTGGACTATTTAGCCGATGTAAACGAAATAATACCCATAAAAAGCATAATTTAACATTTAAAATAATACTATTCTTACAAAAAAAACGATTTCAAATTTTTTGGAATCGTTTTTTTTTGTACTTTTATTTCATAAAGAATCCCAAATCTTACAGTCCATGAAAAAAAGTACTTTATTCATAATTTTATTATTTTTCTTTTTAAAAAATTATGCTCAAAATTTACCTACTTATGCCTTTACACAAAGTACTACTGCTTATACAGAAATTACAGGAGGCACAGTTTTAGGAAACTCCGATACAGATGATGAAAGATTTGTAGATTTATCTATACCACTTGGTGGTTCAACCACTACAGGTATAGGAATTCCTATAGGTTTTGATTTCCTTTTTAATGGATATACATACAATAGGTTTGCAATAAATGCAAATGGTTGGATATCGTTGGGTTCTAGTGTATTAACACCTTCTGTAAATATTAGTAGTTCATCTGCCTATTTTCCACTTTCTACAACTACTAGTGCTGTTCCAAACGATTTAGTAGCTAGAATTTCGGCTTTTAGTAGAGATATGGCAGGGCAGTTAGGTTCGGAATTACGCTATGAATTGTCAGGAACAAGTCCTAATAGGGTTTTAACCATTCAATGGAAAAATTTTAGAAAATATGGTTCTACAGGTGATTCCTTTAATTTTCAGATTAAACTTTTTGAAACTACAAATGAAGTTCGAGTTGTGTATGGTGCTATGGCTACTCAAAATGCAAGTAATGTATCTACACAAGCTGGACTTAGAGCTGCACCAAATTATCCTGCAAACAACTTTAACAGTAGAGTAACAACTTCCGATTGGACTGCAACTACAGCTAGTACTTCAGCATCTGGAGTGCTTACATTTTCACAAACGTTATTTCCGCCAGTAGGTTTATCTTATTCTTGGATACCACCTAATTTGTGTACGGGTATGCCCAATCCTGGAAATACTATTTCTGATGTTACATTGTCATGTTATAATTTTCCTTTTAATTTAAGTTTGCAAAATCCTACAAATGGGGCAGGTGTAACTTACCAATGGAAAATATCTACAGACGGTGTAAGTTATTCTCCTATTTTAAATGCCACAAATAGTACATATCAAGCTACACAAACAACGTCAAATTATTATAAATGTACAGTAACTTGTACAAATTCGAATCAATCTTCAGAGAGTACAGCTATATTAGTAAATACAGATTTACAATCTAATTGTTTTTGTATTCCTCAATATGCTTACGGTAAAACGTATGGAGATCTTATTTCTAATGTAGTTATTGCTGATACTACATTGTCAAATAATACTGGAACATCTCCAACAAATCCAGCCTATACTTTTTATCAAGGACAACCCAATTATACTTGTAGTTTAACAGCGGGCTCTGTATATACCTTAACAATTTCGCACAGTACATTAGGAAATCAAAATGTAGCAGTTTGGATTGATTTTAACAGTGATGGCGTTTTTAGTATAGATGAGCGAGTTGCATATTCTCAAGCACCTACTGAAGTTGAAATGCCGTCTGTATTAAGTTTAAATATTTCTTGTACAGCTACAGTTGGTACACATAGAATGCGAATAAGAAACGTTTGGAATGTAGATGCTGCTACAATAGATCCTTGTGCTACCTACAATTATGGAGAGAGCGAAGATTATGTAGTAACAATATTACCAGCGCCAGCTTGCTCACAACCCAATACATTATTTGTGAGTTCTATAACCAATTCTACGGCTGTATTATCTTGGAATGCAGGATGTACAGAAACTATGTGGGATGTTTATGTTGTTAATCAAGGAGGAGCTACACCTAGTAATACCCCTACATACTCCAATGTTATATCGCCTTTTACTATAAATGGATTGCAAGGAAGTACAACTTACGATTTCTATGTGAGAGCCAATTGTCAGAACAATGGGTTTAGCTTATGGACTGGACCTTATGTCTTTACAACTTTGCCAAATCCTCCAGCAAATGATAATTGCATAGAGGCAACACCATTATTAATAGGTAATATATTTCCAGATCATCAAGTACTCAGTACAAATTTAGGAGCTACCAATTCCAATCCTCCAAATCCAAATTGTGCGTTTTTTAACGGAGCAGATGTTTGGTATACTATTGTAGTGCCTTCATCTGGAAATGTAACAATAGAAACACAAGGCGATTTTTCGGATACTGTTACAGATACTGGTTTAGCAGTATATTCGGGAACTTGTTCTGCATTATCATTAGTTAGTTGTAATGATGACAATCCTCAAAATGGTTATTTTTCAATACTATCATTAACCAATAGAACACCTGGCGAAATATTATATGCTAATGTTTGGGCTTACAATGCAGAAGAGGAAGGTACTTTTTATGTGTCGGCCTACGATTGTACATCAACAACACCAGCACCAACAGGAGCTTCTCAACAATATTTTTGTGCAGCAAATAATCCTACACTTCAAAACATCATCGTTTCTGGAGATAATATTAAATGGTATAGTCAGGCTACAGGAGGTGTAGCATTAGCAAATACTACTGTTTTACAGAATAATACAACGTACTATGCTTCTCAAACTATTAATTGTGAAGGATTGAATAGACTTCCTGTTCTTGTTACTTTAGAATCAAGTCCTTTAGTAAATAATACTGTATTGACATTATGCGACAATATAGGCGCAATAGGATACGAAACGTTCAATTTAAGTTTGGCAAACAATCAAATTTGTAACACACCCAATGTAGTTTTTGAATATTATACTACATTGTCTGATGCGCAAAATGGTACAAATGCGATTACAACGCCTGCTAATTATATAAATACGTCAAGCCCACAAACCATTTACGTTAAAGTACTATCTTTGGCAGGTTGTTACGCATTAGCTACAATTTCTCTACAACTTACGCAAGCTCCTTCAGCTCCACAAGGTATTGCTAATCAAACTTTTTGTGGTTCTGTAAGTTTGTCAAGTTTAGTTGTAACAGGTAATGCAATAAAATGGTATGATAGTGCAACAAACGGAAATATGCTCGCAAATACAACTTTATTGGTTTCGGGAACTACTTATTATGCTTCTCAAGAAGTTAATGGTTGCGAAAGTATAACTCGATTGGCTGTTACAGTTTTGCAAGATTGTTCTTCGTCAGGTTGTGTAAATGCTCCTTATGGATTAAAGCCTGCTTCAACATTTATTCCAAGTTGTACAGGTAGTAATGAAGTTATTATTTCGAATGCTTTTGCAGGAGAATATTCTCAAGTAGAGGTAATACAAGGTGTAACTTACACTTTTTCAAGTTCATTAAATACAGATTTTATTACAATATCCAATCAAGATGCTTCGACAGTTTTAGCAACAGGATTGGGAACTGTACAATGGACGTCAAATTTTTCTGGCATCATTAGATATTATTTGCATGCTGGTTCAGATTGTAGTACAAATACTCTAGAACGTATAAAACGTATACAATGTGGTATTAATTCATTAGTGCCAAATGATGATTGTTTTGGTGCAATAATGCTAACACCAAGTAATACTTTAAATTGTCAATCTGTTGTTACAGGTTCTGTACAAAATGCTACACCAAGTAATATAATGAATAGTTGTGCGGGAACAGCAGATGATGATGTTTGGTATAAATTTGTTGCTACAAGTTCATCACACCACATTCTTTTGTCGAGTATTACGGGCTCTACTCTCGATATGTACCACGCATTATACACGGGTAATTGTAATGGTTTATCACTTGTACAAGGTAGTTGTTCAGATCCAAACAGTAATGTTGTAAACGGTTTACTAATAGGTCAGACTTATTATTTAAGAATTTATACAACAACATCTATACCAAATCAAAACACAACATTCTCAGTATGCATACTTACTCCACCTAGTAGTTCTAATAATGATGAGTGTACAACAGCAATTAATTTAACAATTGGAGATACTTTTACCGATTATGCTGTAAGTAGCACAAATGCTTTGGCAACAAATTCCAATGCACCAGGTATTGATTGTGCAGATTATAACGGAGGAGATTTATGGTACACAGTTGTTATACCTGCTTCTGGAGCAGTAACCCTCGAAACAGGTTTTGGCTCACTTACAGACACAGGTATGGCTGCATATTCAGGTAATTGCTCAAATTTACAGTATATTCAGTGTGATGATGATTCTTCTCCAAATGGCAAATATTCTATGATAACATTAACCAATAGAACACCAGGAGAAATTATATATGTTAATGTTTGGGATTTTGGCAATGATAATATTGGCTCTTTTCAAATATCGGCTTACAATTCAGTATTAGGCACTCAAGAATTTGATAATTTGAGTGTTTTAAATTATTATCCAAATCCTGTAAAAGATGTATTATATCTAAAGAATAACGAAATTATAGATTCTATTACCATTTACAATATGATTGGGCAAGAAATGTATAATGAAAGAATTAACAATTTGGAATCTGAAATTAATTTTCAAAAATATCCATCAGGGAACTATATCATACAAATTAATTGTGGAAATAAAAAGGCAAATTATAAGATTATAAAGCTTTAGTGAGGCTTTAGTAGTATAAAAAGTAGCTTATTTAAGCTACTTTTTTATTTGGACTTAACTGATATTGAATAAAATAATGAAATAAATTAGCATATTTATCATAAAAAAATTATATTCGCAAACAACAATTTTAAATTATTAGCAATGAAAAAAATTACTTTTTGGTTGTTTTTACTAATGTTTTTGCAAATGAGTGCACAAACAGGTATCGTGGTTGTTGGAGCCAATTCTGGTTCTAATGATGCGTATTCTCAACCTGCACCTTTGCAAGATTATTGGAAAAACTCAAGACAACAGTACATTTACACAGCAAGTGAACTGTTATCAGCTGGTCTTGTGGCGGGTAACATTACAAAAATTGGATGGAATGTAACATCTATTGGTACAAGTGGGTTAGAAGAAGGTTATACTATTTCGATGGGCACTACTACTTCTTCAAATTTCGCCTCAACAACTTTTGAAAATGTTTCAAACGTAGTTTATGGTCCTACAGATTTTACACCTTCTGCAACAGGACAAGTAATGTTTACTCTTACAACTCCTTTTGTTTGGGATGGAACTTCAAACATTATTATTCAAATTTGTGAGGGAGCAACAAGTGGAGCTTATACTACAAATGTAGTTACTACATATTCTACTTTAACTGTAAATAGATCATTATATTATACTAGTGATACAGTAAGTGCTTGTACTAATACAACAGGAACTCTTGCTATGAATAGACCCCAATTGGTAATAGATGGAGCAGTAGCGAGTTGTTTACCTCCTACAGCCTTATCAGTATCCAATATTACAAATTCTGGTGCAAGTTTATCTTGGACAGAACCTAATGGAGCCACAAGTTGGTCTGTAGAATACGGAGTTTCAGGTTTCACACAAGGAGGAGGAACTCTATTATCTTCTGCTACAAACCCTCAAGCAGTATCAGGATTATTAGCAAATACTGATTATCAATATTATGTAAAATCAAATTGTACTTCTGGAGCTAGTAATTGGGCTGGGCCATACACATTTAGAACAGCTTGTAGTTCAGTAACTAGTTTTAGTGAAAATTTTGATACCACATCATTAGGATCTTTACCTAGTTGTTGGCAAAAGATACTTTCAAATGGAGTATCAACTTATGCAACTGTAGGAGTTTCTACAACAGCTTCTTCTTCTCCGAATGGAGTAACTATTTATAATTCAAGCTCTCCTAGCGCTTCTTATATTATGCTAGTTTGTCCTGTAGTTTCTAATTTAAGTGCTGGAACGCACAGATTGGTGTTTAAAGGTAATACTTCTACTGCTACCGAAGATGTTATTGTAGGTACTATGTCAAATCCTGCAGATGGTTCAACATTTACACCTCTACAAACTGTAGATCTTACCACTTCATATGCACAGTATATCGTAAATTTTGCTTCATATACAGGTACAGATTCTTATATAGCATTTAGAAAACCAAATACATCAACATATACTTATACTTATTTAGATGATATTGTATGGGAGCCAATTCCGGCAACTGCACCAGCTTGTGCAACAGGTATAACAGCCACAGTTAATGCTACTTGCGGAAACTTTCCAACTACAATATCATGGGGAGCTGTATCTGGTGCAGACGGATATAAATTATCTATAGGCACTACAGCTGGTGGAACAGACATTCTAAATAATTCTAACTTAGGAAATGTAACTACATATTCTTTTACAGGAAATTTAAACACAACATATCATTATACATTAACTCCTTTTAATGTTGTTGGAGATGCAGTAAATTGTGCAAGCCAATCTTTCACTACAGTAGCAACAGGGTGTTATTGTGATCCTTTGTATACTACGGGTAAAACATCTGGAGATTTGATTTCTAATATTTCAATTTCAGGTACAACATTAGCTAATAATACTGGAACAGATGCGGTAAACCCTGCATATACTTATTTTACTGGACAACCTAATTATACAGGTACACTTCAAGCGGGATCTACCTACACAGTTTCTGTTTCTGTAGGTTCTTTTGGAGGTCAAAATGTAGCTGTATGGATAGATTATAATGATAATTATATATTTGAAGCTTCAGAAAGAGTAGGATACACAACTACTTCAATTGCTTCAAATGGTTCTGCAACTTTCTCTATAACATTGGCTTGTAATCCTCCACTAGGAACACACAGAATGAGAGTTAGAGACGTTTGGAATACTACAGGATCAAGTATATCACCATGTGCAACTTACGGATATGGAGAGACAGAAGATTACAATGTAACCGTATCTGCTGCAGTAGCTTGTCCTCAACCTAGTAACTTATCTGCTACAGCTATAACACCAAACTCTGCTATTTTATCATGGAATATAGGTTGTGCAGAAACATCTTGGGATGTTCACGTTGCTCTAGCAGGTTCTGGGGCACCTACAGGTACTCCATCTCATCCAAATGCTACAAGCCCTCTTACTCTTTCTTCATTGCAACCAGCTACAGCTTATGAATTTTATGTAAGAGCAAATTGTGGTACTAATGGATTTAGTGTATGGACAGGTCCTTTTACTTTTTCTACAATAGCATTGCCTCCAGTTAATGACGATTGTACAGGAGCTATAGCTCTTACTGCTGGAGGAGTATTTACTGATAATGCAATTATTGGTACAAATGTAAGTGCCACTACAGGTCAAAATATTCCTGCTCCTGGTTGTGCAGGTACATTAGCGGGCGAAGTTTGGTTTACAGCTACGGTTCCTGCTTCGGGTTCTATTACTATTGAAACAGGTAATAATGGTACAATATTAACAGATACAGGTTTAGCAGTCTACAGCGGATCTTGCGGAAACTTAGTATTAGTACAATGCGATGACGACAGTTCAGCAGATGGAAATTTCTCTAAAGTAGCTTTAACAGGAAGAACCCCAGGTGAAGTATTGTATGTTGCTGTATGGGAATATGGTAATGATACTCAAGATACATTTAAAGTGTCAGCTTACGATGCTTCTTTAGCAAGCAATACATTTGATGCAGGTAGATTTGTATACTATCCAAACCCTGTTAAACATTCATTAACTGTGTCTTATGATAAAAATATTGATAAGGCTCAAATAATGAATTTACTAGGACAAGTAGTAAAAGATGTAACGATTAATGCAACAGAAAGTACTATTGATATGTCATCTTTACCTACAGGAGCTTATATTGTAAAATTTACTTCAAATACTCAAGTACAAACAATAAAAGTTATTAAAGAATAACAATTATTCTTAAAGTTTGTTTAAAAGTCCCACAGATGTGGGACTTTTCTTTTTTTATATGCCTTATATTTGTAAAAAAAAGTAAAATGCTATTTTCTATAATTATTCCGGTATATAATAGACCCGATGAAATTAATGAACTACTAGAAAGTTTATGTGTAACAACTTATAAGCATAAGTTTGAAGTAGTAATTGTTGAAGATGGTTCTACCATAAAGTGCGAAGAAATAGTTTCAAAGTACCAAGATAAACTTCAGATATCTTATTATTATAAAGAAAATTCAGGACCTGGCGATTCTAGAAATTACGGAATGAAAAAAGCCAAAGGAGAGTATTTTTTAATTTTTGATTCAGATTGTATTATACCTCCCAATTATTTACAAGAAGTAGAAAATGAACTTACTCATGATTATGTAGATTGTTTTGGAGGCCCAGATAAGGCTTTAAAAAGCTTTTCTACAATACAAAAAGCAATAAACTTTGCCATGACCTCATTTTTAACAACAGGCGGTATACGAGGAGGTTCTGAAAAACTAGAAAAATTTCAGCCACGCAGCTTCAATATGGGAATTTCAAAGCAAGCCTTTTTAGCATCACAAGGTTTTGGGAATATTCATCCGGGAGAAGATCCCGATTTATCCATTAGATTATGGAAAATGGGATATAAAACTAGACTATTTGTTAAAGCATTCGTATATCATAAAAGAAGAATAGATTGGGATAAATTTTCGATACAAGTTTCAAAGTTTGGTAAAGCCCGCCCTATATTAAACCATTGGTATCCAGAATATGCAAAAATTATGTTTTGGCTACCTACATTGTTTGTTTTGGGTTTCTATTTTTCACTATTTATGCTGGTTTTTCTAATTGATATTCCCATAAAATTATACTTTATATATTTTGTATTCATTTTTGTAGTTTCAGCGATTCAAAATAAAAGCTTAAAAATAGGAGCTTATTCTATCATTGCTGTTTGGAAACAATTTTTTGGCTATGGTCAAGGTTTTTTAGAATCTTTTTTTAGAATAAATATACTGCGTCAAACCCCACAAGAAGCTTTTCCTAATTTGTTTTTTGCGCAACAAATTACAGATATAGAAAAACCCAATGAACAAATAGTTACAGAAAATACAACGGTAAAAAAAGAGCTTATAAAAAGCAAAATAATTGGAATTACTGGTGGCATAGGTAGCGGAAAAACAACTGTGGCAAAATATTTGATGCATTTGGGTTACCCCGTATATATTTCTGATATTGAAGCGAAAAATGTAATGCAACAAAAAAATGTTTTATTACAAATAGTAGAAAAGTTTGGCTCAGCTATTTTAGATACTAAGGGTGTATTACAAAGAGAAAAATTAGCTTCTATTGTTTTTAATAACCCCGAAAAACTATCGCAACTTAATGCTATAGTACACCCAGCGGTTAAGCAGCATTTTATAGAATGGTTAAAGAATAATCAAGATAAACCAATTGTATTTAAAGAAGCAGCCATATTATTTGAAAGCGGAAGTTACAAAGACTGTGACTTTATTATTACCGTTACCGCTCCTATGCAACAGCGCATAGAAAGGGTTATGAAAAGAGACAATACTACTTCCGAAAAAGTAGTGCAACGTATTAATAATCAAATATCTGACGAAGAACGAATAGCAAAAAGTAATTTTGTAATTTCAAACACTACTTTAAAAGAAACAGAAAAACAAATTTTTGAAATACTTGAAATTTTAAAGAATAAATAATAATAAGCTCTAATGTTAATGTTTGGTTAATGTAAAATAGCAATAAATGTTAAATTGTTAAATTTGTGTAGATGAATAAGTTTTTTTTTCGATTACTAGTTGTATTAATGAGTTTATCATTACTCGGAATAATATTAGTACAAGTGTATTGGTTTAAAACTTCTTTTGAAAACAATGAAGAGCAGTTCAAATTTCATGTAAAGCAAGTATTAGGAAATGTTTCTGAAAATTTGCAAAAACAAGAGGAATATACATTTTATAATAAATATTACAAACTTAAAAGTAAAACAGGAAAAATGCCTGAAACTTCAGATTTGTTGGAGTACGGGTATTTTAGAAGAAATTCAAAAACCAACGAAACCATAATATATTCGAGCACTATTGTAGCAGAAGATTATGATATATTTTCTACGTTCTTTGATAAAAATGCCAATAGTAATGAAAAAATTAAAAGTTTTTCTGCCAAAAGAAAAACAGAAGTTTTTTCTAAAAATCCAACAGACAAATTAGGTATTGATAACGGTTTAAAACCCGATTTAACAATTTCTAAAGAAGGAAGTTTAAAAATTTTAGAAGACGCTCAATTTGAAATTGCTTACAAAGATGTTTCCTCGTTGTTGCCTATTCAAGATAGAGTTACAAAAGAGCAAATAGAAAAAGTTTTAGCAAGCGAATTGGACAAGTACGGAATTAAAACTCCTTATGAGTACAATATTTATAGCAACGGATTGGCTACAAAAATAAAATCGGATAGTTTTAAGTATGATAAATATGCTACCTATTCAATTCCCGTTTTTGTAGATAATGAAGGTGCTAGCGATTACCAGTTGTTGGTTACTTTTCCACAAAAGAAAAAGTTTTTGTTTAAAGATGTCGTAGGTATATCATTATTATCTGTAATATTTACATTAATAATAATTATTGCTTATGCTAATGCTTTAAATCAACTATTTAAACAAAAGCAAATTTCTGAAATAAAAACAGATTTTATAAATAATATGACTCACGAGTTTAAAACACCTATTGCTACCATAAACTTAGCTTTAGATGCTATAAAAAACCCAAAAGTTATAGACGATAAAGAAAAAGTTTTTAGATATCTGCAAATGATACGCGACGAAAACAAACGTATGCACGCACAAGTAGAAAATGTTTTGCGTATTTCAAAGCTAGAAAAGAAAGAGTTGGAAATAGAAAAAGAGCCTCAAAGTGTACACGATATTATTGAAGTAGCCATCGATCATATTTCACTTATTGTAGAAGACAAAGGTGGCTCTATATCGACACAATTATTGGCAACACGCGATACGGCTTTGGTAAACGATGTGCATTTTACCAATGTTTTGGTAAACATTTTAGATAATGCAGTAAAATATTCTCCAGAAGCCCCCGTTATAAACGTAATTACAGAAAATATTAAAGATTATTTAGTAATTAAAATTGCAGACAAAGGTGCAGGTATGAGTAAACAAGTACAAAAGAAAATTTTTGAAAAGTTTTACCGAGAACATACCGGTGACGTGCATAACGTAAAAGGACACGGTTTGGGTCTTGCTTACGTTAAAACTATAATAGACGACCATAATGGTCAAATTTATGTAGAAAGTGAAAAAGGAAAAGGAAGTGTATTTACAATTAAACTTCCGTTAATAAATTAAAAAGCTATGGAAAAACAAACAAAAAAAATATTATTAGTAGAAGACGATCAAAATTTTGGAGCCATTTTAAAAGACTATCTATTGCTGAACGAATTTGAAGTAGTTCTTGCAAAAAATGGTATGGAAGGCTTTGAAAAATTTAAAAAAGACACCTACGATTTATGTATACTCGATGTAATGATGCCATACAAAGACGGTTTTACATTGGCAAGAGAAATACGTGAAAAAAACAAAGAAGTTCCTATTATTTTCTTAACAGCAAAAGCTATGAAAGAAGATGTATTAAAAGGATACAAAGTAGGGGCAGACGATTATTTAAACAAACCTTTCGACTCTGAAGTTTTGTTAATGAAAATTAAAGCAATCTTGCAGCGAAAAGCACAAGATGTAAAACCTGAAAATGCTCAATTTGAATTTCAAATAGGTAAATTTCATCTTAATTCTAAATTGCGTTTTCTTACTTACCCAGGGCAAGAACCTATTAAACTTTCGCCAAAAGAAAACGAATTGTTACGAATGTTGGCTTTGTTTGAAGATGATTTGATGCCAAGAGAAATGGCGCTTACAAAGATTTGGAGAGATGACAACTATTTTACTTCGAGAAGTATGGATGTTTATATAGCCAAATTGAGAAAATATTTAAAAGAAGATCCCAATGTTGAAATTTTAAATATTCATGGAGAAGGATTTAGATTGGTAGTAAAAAAATAGTAATAAAGCTCTGAATTTTCAGAGCTTTATTATTTAATTTACATGTATTTTAAATCTAGAGTGTAACAATGTTTCGCATTATGTACAATGCTATATGTTGTACTGTTTTGAGATTGATGTTTAAAAATTTCGGTTTGATCACCCAAATTAAGTTCTCTTATAAAATTTATAGCTATACTTTTTATAGCATTAGAAAACAGAGTTTTAGAATCTTCATAGTTTAAACACCACTCAAGGTATTTCACATTGTTCATATGATTTACAATATCTAAATCGGATAGCATTACTTTTTGAAAAGCAACACTATGGCCTGTATTTTGAGTGTCAATTTTATACACAGTATTTTCGGTTGCTTGTAGGGCTATTTTTTCAAAATGCTCGTGAGGAAGTTGTAGTATATCAGGTTTTCTAGTTTTGGTATTAAACACAACCCAAAGCGTTTCGCAACCTATTATTTTTTTATGGTTATGATATACTTCGAGGCAGCGTATAGAGCGAGAATTTTCAAGAGAATTAATCCAAGTTTTCACTACTATTTTATCTCTCCATTTGGGTAATTCTGTAATTTCCAATAGCATTCTGCTTAATACCCAAGCTTGATGGTGTTTTTGCATATCAGAAAAACTAATTCCTCCCAAATCGGCATGTAATCCTGCGGTTATTTGTAATAAATTACACAGTTCGGTATATTTTAATGCACCGTTTGGATAGCATTGCAAAAAATTGATTTCAAATTCTTGTTCTAACACAGAACTAAAGTTACTCTCTATAGGCATACAAGTAGAGATTAAATTTTACGAGATATATATTCAATAATATTGCTTCTATCGTGCAAATAATCAAACCAAGTGGTATTTTCTGTACGTTTAAACCAAGTAAGTTGTCGTTTGGCAAATCTTCGTGTATTCATTTTAATTTGTTCTATAGCTTCATCGAGAGAAATTTTATGTTCAAAATAATCAAACAATTCTCTGTAACCCACTGTTTGCAGTGCATTCAAATGTTTGTGGGGTAGTAGTTGCTCAACTTCATTTAGTAAACCATCTTGCATCATAATTGCAACTCTATGGTTTATTCGCTCGTACATAGTTTCTCTATCGGCTTCCAAACCAATAATAATAGGTGTAAAGTTTCGATTGTTTTTTTGCTTACCAATAAATGATGAGTACGGATTTCCAGTACCTATACAAACTTCGATAAAACGTTTCATTCTTTGCGGATTTTGTAAGGTTTGCGGATTTTTGTTTGCTATTTTTTGATAATATTCAAAATCCAATTCGTGTAATTTGTTTTGCAAGTATTCAATACCTAGAGTGTCGTACTTTTCATTAATTTCATTTCTTACAGCACTATCAATATCTGGAAATTCGTCAAAACCTTTTATTACAGCATCAACATACAAACCCGAGCCACCAACCATAATTTGAACATTATTTTTTAAAAATAATTCATCGAGTTTTTGGAGTGCTTCTTGCTCGAAGTCGCCTACAGAGTAAGGCTCAAAAATAGATTTATTTTGTATAAAATGATGCGTAGCACTTGCCAATTCAACATCATTTGGTACAGCCGTACCTATTTTCATTTCTTTAAAAAACTGACGGCTATCGCACGAAATAATATCGCAATGAAAATGTTGAGCCAAAGCAATGCTTAACGAGGTTTTGCCAATAGCAGTTGGGCCTACTATTACAATGAGTTTATTTTTGGTTTCAGGTTTCAAGTTGTTGCTCAAAATTTGTTAATTTTTGTTGGTAATCAAAACTTGACAATTTTCATTACTTTATTTTTTCGTAAATAACCTTGGATAATGCTTTTGGTATCTCGATTATTTTGCATAGGAATAATGATGTTTTTTAATACATCAATATTGGTAATTTGATAATTTAAATCGTAAAAACAATAACCTTTGTAAATACCATTTTCTATTAGTATAGCACTTCGTTCGTCTACTTTTCTACCTTTGTCTGTAATTACCATATTTTGGTTTTCAAAACTCATTTTGTGCAAAAATTCTTCTACTCTTTGGTTGTATTCATCTGGACTTTCCTTACCAATACACGCTCCATTACATTCTTGTATTTTATATTGAAAGCAACTGTTTTTTGTTTCGTACAAACCATTTATTTTTTGGCATAATTGATAGGCTGATGTAATTTTAAAAAGAGTATTTTTTGCCTCTTGCATACTACTAAAAGAGGTGATTTCTTTTTTTCTACCATCAGCTTTTTGAATTAGCAAACTCAAATAGCCATTATCATCAAGCATCTCATATAGTGCCCATTGAAAAATACTTTTTCTTTGTGCTCTATTGTAAATAGGTTTGTTTATTTTTATTTCTTCACTTTCTTTTAATAAGGCAATAAGTTCGCTACCTGTTTCTTCGTAAGTTACCGTGTAAACGTCGCGTTGTATTTTTTTACTTTTTGAAGAAGTTCCTGTAAAATGTTGGTTGATGCGCTTTTTTATGTTTTTGCTTTTTCCAATATAGATTAAGTCGCCTTTTTCGTTATGAATATAATAAATCCCCGTTTTTGTAGGCAAACTTTCTACAATATCTAAAAGTTTTGGTACCATTCCCGATTTTATTTCGGTTTTAACCATGCTTTTAACGATTTCTTTTTCTACATCTTTTGCCAAGAGCATTTTAAAAAGTTTCACAGTTGCCATAGCATCGCCACTTGCTCGGTGTCTATCTGCGATAGGAATACCCAATGCACGTACTAATTTTCCTAAACTGTACGATTCCATTCCGGGTATTATTTTTTTGGAAAGTTCAACAGTACAAAGTGTTGGTTTTTTAAAGTTGTAGCCAAGTCTATCAAATTCTGTTTTAAGTATTCTGTAGTCAAAAGATGCGTTGTGTGCTACAATAATACAACCTTCGGTAATTTCTATAATTCTTTTGGCAACCTCATAAAACTTGGGTGCCGAGCGCAACATAGCATTATTAATCCCTGTTAGCTTTACTACAAACGGCTGAATAGGAATTTCTGGATTTACCAAACTTATAAATTGGTCTACAACCTCGTGACCATCAAATTTATAGATGGCTATTTCGGTAATACCTTCTTCATTGTATTGACCTCCAGTGGTTTCTATGTCGAGTATGCAGTACATTTTCAATGTCAATATCAATATCAAAAATCAATTACAATATCAATGTCAAAAATCAATATCAATATCAAAAATCAATCACAATGGCAATATTAATATTAAAAATTAATTACAATCTTTAAAACTTTAAAATTGAATTTTTGATTGCTATTGTCATTGATATTGAAACATCATTTTTTATTTATTATCATTTTTGATGCTATTGCTATTAATTCTTCAACTTCCTTTAGAAGCAAAGTTCTTATATTTTCATCACCTTCTTTTATGTAATTTAATATTTTTAATGAATTACGTGATTCTTTTAATTCTTTAACGGCTAAACCTACTTTAAAAATAAAATCCTTATCACTAATTGTTCCTTGTGCTTCACCAAAATTTAATGATGAACTTCCTGAAGATCTGATTAGTTGATTTTTGTAATATTCATTTTCATAAGATTTATTCAAATTCCTTGTAAAGAAAATACATTCTCCAGCAAATCGAACTAATCTATCTTCAAAATTGAAAATTTTATCACTAAAAATACTATTATCTTCCATTGATTTTACATTTTGATTTTTGAAATTGTCATTGTCATTGTCATTGTCATTGTCATTGTCATTGTCATTGAAATTGTCATTGAAATTGTCATTGAAATTGTCATCTTCTTGTTCCAAAGATACTACTTCCAATTCGAACCATTGTGCTACCGCATTGAGTTGCTATTTGATAATCGCCAGACATTCCCATAGAAAGAGTTTCAAGTTTCACGTTTGAGGTTTCAAGTTGCCCTTCAACTGCGGTCAGGGTTACAACTTTATCAAAAATGGTTTTTAAATTTTGGAATTCTTTTTTAATTTGGTCTTGATTGTCTGTAAAAGTTGCCATTCCCATTAAACCAATTATTCTGATGTTTTTTAGGTTTTTGAATTCTTTTGAGGATAAAATATCATATAATTCTTTTTCATCTAATCCAAATTTTGTTTCTTCATCAGCAATGTCTATTTGAAATAAACAATCAATAACACGATTATTTTTTAAAGCTTCTTTGTTGATTTCGTGTACTAATTTTAAGCTATCAACACCGTGAATCAAACTTACAAAAGGAGCAATAAGTTTTACTTTGCGACTTTGCAAGTGACCAATAAAATGCCACTCGATATCTTTGGGTAATTGTTCTTGTTTTTCAACCAATTCTTGCACATAATTTTCGCCAAAAATACGCTGACCAGCATTATACGCTTCCATTACATCTGCAATAGATTTGGTTTTGGAAACCGCTACAAGTGTAACGTGATTTGGAAGTTGAGATTTTATATGGGTTAGGTTTTTTTTTATTGACATTGAATTAGATAAATTTTACTCTGCAAACAGAAATTCCCTTAATGTAGATTCCGTCATAGTATTTTAATTTAATAACTTTATTTTTATACTTTTTTATTAAAGAGTTTATCTTCTTTTTTGTAACAATGAATGAACTTCTTGCTTCATTTTCTAAAATAAATGTTTGAATAATTTTATTACCTACAATAAACTCCATTTTTTTTGAAGTTCTGTTTTCAAAGAAATCATAGAACATGTTAAATTTTAATATTTTAAAGTTTTCTGTTGATTTGATTAAAATTACTTCATTACTTTTTTCAATTTCATTGCTTTTAAATATTAATATTTTATCCTTATAAAGTTGCCAATTGTTAATGGTATCAGTCTCAATTTTTGCATAAGTCAAAGTAGAAGTTAATAATGCAATAAAAAGTATATTTTTCATGTAACATTGGTGTTAAGTGATTTCTCTTTCGTTAAAATGACAAAGAGAGTCTATTTTCTTTTCTCTTTATTCTATTTTCTATTATTTACAACTCATAAATCAATAATCCACTACGAAATTTAGGTTCAATGTAAGTTGATTTTGGAGGCATAATTAAATTGTTGTCTGCCAAAAGCTTAATTTCTGAAATATCACTTGGAAATAACATAAATCCTACTTCAAATTCGCCTTCGTCAATAAGCTCTTTTAATGTTAAAATAGATTGTTTACCTGGTATATATTCTATGCGTTCGTCATTTCGTAAATCTTCTATACCCAAAATAGGATGTAAAATTTTATCGTATAATATTTGAGCATCTAAATTAGACAATATTGAACTTTTATTTTTGTTATTGAAATTGTTATTGTCATTGATTTTGTAAAAAAGCGCATAAAAATTACCATCAAGATACATTCCGAATTCAAATTTATCTTGGGGTTTCCAAAGTTCTTGTTGTTTGGGTTTTATAATAAAATAATCAGATATTTTCTCCAAAAAATCATCTTTACTATGGCCGTTTAAATCTCGAATAATTCTGTTAAACTCATATATTTTTACGTCGCTTTCGGCAATAAGAAAGCTCATGAAATAGTTTAAATTTGGGTTGCCCAAATGCTTATCTTCATCGTACAATAACTCAGCCGATGCCGAGCGATGATGCCCATCGGCAATATAAAGTTCGGGAATTTGTTCAAATTGTTTTTCCAACCAAAAAATTTCATGCTCGTTATCTACTTGCCAAAGCGTATGTATTTCTTTGTTGGTTGTTGAAAAATGATAAATAGGTTGCGATTTCTTTTTTTGTAGTATCCAATCATTTATTTCTACTCTATCAGGGTAGGTAATCAAAACAGGCTCGGTATTAAAGCCTGTTTGATGTAAATAGTCTTTAAACAATTCTACACGATATTGTAGCGTATCTTCGTGTTTTTTGATGATGTTATTTTTATATTCTTCTATAGAAGTACCTGCAACAATGCCTCTAAAACTTTGTGTTTTGGTTTGTATTTGATATAAATAAAAAACGGCTTTTTCTTCTTCTATAAAAATACCATCGTTTTTAAAATCTTGGTATTTATGCGCAACTCCTTTAAAACGTTTGTCTAGTGTTATTTTTTGCGAATGTACATAGGCAGGGTTAATGACATGTAAAAACGAATACGGATTAAAATCTAACCACGAAGCCAATTCTGCAGGCGAATAATCATCGTAGTTACGGCAGGTTACCAACGCTACTTTATCAGGAGTTGGACGAACTGCTTTAAAAGGAATTATTTTGCTCATTTTTTGCTGTCGGCTGTCAGCCTTTAGCTCTTAGCTTAAATATAATTAAAGCTAACTGCTGAAAGCTAATCGCTATTTAAATTGTTTAGAAACTTTTTCTGCTTTTTTACTTTCAGAATAATCGTAGAAACCTTCTCCAGATTTTACACCTAATTTTCCTGCCATAACCATATTTACTAACAATGGGCAAGGAGCGTATTTTGGATTTTTAAACCCGTCGTACATTACATTTAAAATTGATAGGCAAACATCAAGCCCAATAAAATCGGCAAGTTGTAATGGCCCCATAGGGTGTGCCATTCCCAATTTCATTACAGTATCAATTTCATACACACCGCCTACGCCATTGTACAAGGTTTCAATAGCTTCGTTTATCATAGGCATTAAAATTCTGTTTGCCACAAAACCAGGGTAATCGTTTACTTCGGTTGGTGTTTTTCCTAATGCAACCGATAAATCCATGATAATTTTAGTTACTTCATCTGATGTATTATAACCACGAATAATTTCTACCAATTTCATAATTGGTACTGGGTTCATAAAGTGCATACCAATTACACGTTCTGGATGTACTACTTGCGCTGCAATTTGTGTGATAGAAATAGAAGATGTATTGGTAGCTAAAATTACATTGTGATCACAAATATCACTTAATTGCTTAAAAATGTTAAGTTTTAAACCTACATTTTCTGTAGCGGCTTCTACAACCAAATCGCAACCTACCACACCGTCTTTCATATCGGTATAAGTGATTATGTTGCCAATGGTGTTATGTTTATCATCTTCGGTAATGGTTCCTTTGGCTACCATTCTATCCAAATTGGAAGCTATGGTTGCCATTCCTTTTTCTAAAGATTTTTCTGAAATATCAATTAATTTTACGGTAAAACCGGTTTGTGCAAAGGTGTGAGCAATTCCGTTGCCCATAGTTCCTGCGCCTATTACTGCTATTGTTTTCATTTGTATTTTTGTTTCAATTTTCAGGTTTCAAGTTAAGACTGTTTGTTACATTATCAAATTTGCTAATTATTCTCATTCATACTATCAATAATCATATAAGCTACACGTAATGCTTCGGTTCCATCTTCTAATGTTACAACAGGTGTAGTATCGTTGTTTATGGCATCGGCAAATGTTTCTAATTCGTCTAAAATGGCATTGTTTGGTGCTACTTCTGGATTGTTAAAATAAATTTGTTTGCGTTCGCCTTCGGCATTTTGTAGTATCATTTCAAATCCGTTTAAATCTTCTTCTTTTGGAGCGTCTTTCATTTTTACTACTTCGCACACTTTCTCCAAATAATCTACAGAAATGTAAGCATCTTTTTGAAAAAAACGTGATTTACGCATATTTTTCATAGAAATTCTACTCGAAGTAATATTGGCAACACAACCGTTTTCAAATTCAATTCGCGCATTTGAAATGTCTGGAGATTTACTCAATACACAAACACCACTTGCGTGTACCGATTTTACTTTTGATTTTACAACACTCAATATAGCATCAATATCGTGAATCATTAAGTCTAAAACTACAGGAACATCTGTGCCACGCGGGTTAAATTCTGCCAAACGATGCGTTTCTATAAACATAGGGTTTTCTATTTGTTCTCGAACTGCTGTAAAAGCGGGATTAAAACGTTCTACATGACCAACTTGCCCTTTTACGTTGTATTCTTTGGCTAAGGCAATTATTTCTTCGGCTTCTTCGACAGTTGTTGCAATGGGTTTTTCTATAAAAACATGTTTGCCACTTTTTATTGAAACTTTGGCACATTTGTAATGCGAAAGTGTAGGGGTAACAATATCGACTACATCTACAGCATGAATTAATTTGGCTATGGTATCAAATCTTTTGTATCCAAATTCGGTGGCTATTTTTTCGGCATATTCTGCATTTTCATCGTAAAAACCAACCAATTCATAGTTGGAAGATTGTTGTAATAATAGTAAATGTATTTTTCCAAGATGGCCTGCGCCAAGAACTCCAACTTTTAACATAAAGTGTATTTTGAACTAAAGAACAAAAATAGCACATTTGTTATTAACAAAAGAATTGTCTGAAGGAAGTTTTTTAGAATTTTGAATTTGTTTTTTGGATAATTTCATTCTATTTTTACAAAAATAATTACTCCCAAATTGAAAGACACAGCAAAGCATCAAGGATTACGCAACTTATTAGCCAAACAACTTGAAGAAAAAGGAATTAAGGATAAAAACGTTTTGGAAGCGATAAAAAAAATTCCGCGACATTTATTTCTCAATTCTAGTTTTGAAGATTTTGCATATCAAGATAAGGCTTTTCCTATTGGTGCAGGTCAAACCATATCGCAACCGTATACTGTTGCTTTTCAAAGTCAGCTGCTTCAAGTAAAAAAAGACGACAAAATACTCGAAATAGGTACAGGTAGCGGTTATCAAACAGCCGTTTTGGTGGCTATGGGCGCCAAAGTATTTTCGGTAGAAAGACAAAAAGAACTCTTTAAAACGACCTCGTTGTTGTTGCCAAAAATGGGTATAAAACCCAAGCATTTATCTTTTGGAGATGGTTATAAAGGATTACCACAATATGCTCCTTTTGATAGCGTTATTGTAACAGCAGGAGCGCCTGTAATTCCGCAAGCTTTAATGGCACAACTCAAAATAGGAGGTAGGCTTGTAATACCCGTGGGCGAACAAGAACAAATTATGACAATGCTTATCAGAAAAAACGAAACTCAATTTGAAAAACATGAATTTGGTGAGTTTAAGTTTGTACCACTTTTAGAAAATAAAAATTAATTTATATCAATTATAGTAGATGAAAAAAATAGTATTTGTATTGGTTTGTTTGTTTGTTGTTACAGTGAGTGCACAACAACAAAATTATTCTCAAGTTCTTCAATTATTACTGGAAAATAAAAGAACAGAGGCTCGAAATTTATTTGATAAGCAATTTTCTAAATCTAAATACAATCAAGTAGAATTACTTTTTTTAGATGCTCTTATAGACGAAGAAATGGGTAGAATAGAGTATGATGCTACTTTTTTGAAAAACATAGAAAATCTACCTAACGCTCAGTATTATATTGACCCGCTTATCAATTCTAATTTTGTTTGTGGCAATATAAATGGTGAGTATTTTGATGATTTGATGGTTGAAAAAATTAATTTTTTAGCACAATCCAAAGCATTTAAGAATTTTAATATAGTACAATATAGAAAGGCAATATTAGAAAGAAAGAAAAATAACCTAGCCGAAGCAACTACTGTTTTTAATGCGTTTCAAGCTATTAAAAAATGGCAATTTTGCGGTGTGTTTGAAAACCTGAATAGTAGCGGACTAGAAACAGAATACGAACCAGAATATTATGCCAAAAATGATAAGTTATTCAACGCCAATAGTAATGGTAAAGTAGGTTGGTATAATCCAAAAAAAGAGCAAAATGAAATTTACCATTTCTTTTACAATGAAGCAGAATATGGTACGGGTATAATGTATGCTCAAACTTTTGTAACCATTCCCGAAAACAAAACCTATAATTTAAGTTTTGGAACATCAAAAGGGTTAAAAATTTTTGTAAATGATACCGAAATTTATACCAACAACGATACAGGTACCAATAATATTGACGCTTATACTCTTACCATAAACCTTAAAAAAGGTACGAACAGAATTTTGTTTAAAGTAGAAAATGAAAGAGCAAGTTATTTGGCCGTTTTACTCAGAAATTTAGATACTACAATTGCTACTGAGTTGCAATATTCCGATACTTATATGCCTTATCAAACATCTTCATTAGAAGAAATTAATCCACAAGAAGTAAGTCTTCCGTTTGAAAAATATTTTAAAGATTTAGTAGCCAAAAATCCAGATAATGTATTGTATAGAATATTACTTTACGAGGCTTATGCTGCCAATGAGAAAAAAGAACTAGCACAAGAAGCTCTAGAAGGTTTAGATATTAAATATCCAAAAAGCTCTCTAATAATGAAATATTTTAATAAATATTATACATTAATGGATGATTCTCAAAAGGTAGAAGAGATTTTTAAAAATATGGAAACCAACGATAAAGACTATGTTTTATGTACGTTAAATAAAATGAGTGATTCCGATTGGTTAAGAAACGCGCCCTTAAAAGAACTCGAAGAATATAGAGATAAAAGCAAGCAATATAAAGCAATATATTATACCAATATGTTTGATTTTATACTTGCCTCTAGAAATTTAGATAAAGAAAAAATGTTTTCTTTAATGCAAAATCTACTAGACAATTCGCACAATAACATCAATTTTAAACAAATTGTGGCTTCGTTATATTTAAGTCTTAAAGATGATAAGACAAAATATTTGCAAATGCTAGAAGAAATAAACGCATCTGTAGAAGACTATGAAGTGCAAAGAATGCTTATAAGCTCTTACCAAGATGCCAATAGAAAGGAAGATGCCAAAAAACTTATGTTGCAACAAATAAATAAGTACCCGTATTTAAACGATTATAGAAACCGATACATTACTGTATTGAATAACGAAAATAAGTACGATGAAGCATTGCAATATATAGAAGAAAATTTAGCATATTATCCTTATTCATTTGAAAATTTAAAGAAAAAAGCTCAAGTTTATATTGATAAAAAAGATATTAAAAATGCCGAAAAATATATTAGAGAATCTCTTTCGCACAATTCTGGCGACAGCGATTTAAGAGAACGATTGTATGATATTACCAAAGTACACGATGAGATTGAAGATGTAGAAACCAAAGATATTTATAAACTTATTAAAGAGAGAAGAAATACCACTTTAAAAGGAGACTTTGGCGTTACTTATTTACTCGATGAATATATTGTAAATGTATTGCCAGAAGGAGGTAGAAAATCCAAAGTAACCTATGTCTACGAAATCACTTCAGAGAAAGGGATAGAAGAAATGAAAGAATATTCAATATCCAATTATGATAATATTATCAAATCTGAAGTTATTAAACAAGACGGTAGTGTGGTTCCTGCAGATGATGGAGGAGGTACATTGGTATTTACAGATTTAAAAGTTGGAGATGTTTTGTTTATTCAGTATGATCGTTTTGAAAACTCGTATGGCAGATTTTACAAAGATTTTGATGTATCGTGTTATTTTAATTCTATTTACCCAGAAGTAGAAGTAAGTTTTACCATAATCTACCCGCAAGATGTTAAATTTAATACCTATTACAATAATGGTCAAATGCCTTTTAGTACAAAAAAAATAAATGGTAAAAACTGTATGGTTTGGAAAAAAACAAACGTTCCAGCTTTAGCTTTACAAGAACCTTATGCACCTATTTATGGCGATATTACAAACACTTTGCAAGTAGGTACTATACAAAGTTGGAAAGAAATCTCCAATTGGTACGCAGACCTAGTAAAAAAGAATTTAAAAACAGATAAAATAACCAAAAATACCTTTACCGAAATTTTCCCTAATGGGTTTAGTAATCTTTCAGAAGAAGAGCGAGCCAAAAAGATTTACACTTATATAGAAAAAAACATCAACTACAGCTCTCAAGATTTTCGTCAGAGTGGTTATGTGCCTCAAAAACCTTCAAAAACCATTACCACCAAGTTAGGTGATTGTAAAGATGTATCAACCTTGTTTGTTTCTTTAGCACAAATGGCAAACCTTAAAGCAAATTTGGTTTTAGTGCTTACCAACGATAATGGCGATGCCGCTATGGCATTACCAAACAAAGACTTTAACCATTGTATTGTAAAGGTTTGGATCGATAATAAAGAATATTTTCTAGAACTTACCGATAAATATTTGCCTTTTAAAGCTTTACCCATGTCTTTATATCAAGCCAACGCTCTAGTTATTTCTTTTGATAAAACAGAAAACGAAAAAAGCACGATTGTTAAAATACCGTTTACCAATGCTATAAAAAATATAACTACTTCAGAAACAGTAATAAATGTTGATGAAAATTCGAAAACGTTTACAAACAAAATAACTCAACAGGGTGCAGGAAAATCGTATTATAATGAATTCTTTTTACCTTCTACTACAGAAGAAATTAGAAAGAAAAGAATTGAAGAAGATTTTAATCAAATTCTAAAAAAAGTTGTTACCTACAAATATGCCAAACAACTATCAAACGAAATGTTTGAACCAAGTATGCAGTTTGAAACCCAGTTTTCTATACAAGAGCGTTTACAAACAGTTGGAAGTTTAAAAATAATGCCAGTAAATTTTATTCAAAATGTATATACACGAGATATTATATCACAAGATACTAGAAAATATGATATCCGTTACATGAATTATGAAAACACAAACGAATACCACAATACAGTATTTGTAAATGTACCCAAAGAGATGAAAATTATAGAGATACCACAAAACAAAACCTTAAGTTTTAAAGGTCATTCCTATAGTATTTCATACGAACTTACAGCTCCAAATACACTCAAGGTAACAAGAAATGCACTACTATCTTGGGAAAACATAAAACCTTCAGATTATCCTTTGTTTAAAAAATATGTAGAAGAAGTTATTGCTGCCGAAGAGCAAATAGTTGGATTTAAATAAAAAGTATAGTATGAATAATTTGGCACACATTTTAAGCGAAATAAAAAAGATAGTAGGAGAAAACTATGTTTTTACAGACCAAGAAACCTTAAATAATTATGGTCATGATGAAACAGAAGATTTAACTTTTCCACCTCATATAGTGGTAAAACCTGCCAATACTTTTGAAATAGCCGAAATTATTAAACTTGCCAACGAATTTAAAATACCTACTACACCCATAGGAGGCAAAACCGGTTTAAGTGGCGGGGCGCTTTCTGTATATGGAGGCATAGCACTCTCTACCGAGCGATTAAATAAAATAATCGATATAGATGAAAAAAACGTGCAGGTAATTACAGAGCCTGCCGTAATTACCCAAATACTAAGAGAAGCTGTTGCAGATAAAGGACTTTTTTACCCAGTAGACCCAAGTAGTTTAGGGAGTTGTTTTATTGGCGGAAATATCGCTGAAAACTCAGGCGGAGCACGCGCTGTAAAATATGGGGTTACAAAAGACTATGTTTTAAACTTAGAAGTTGTATTGCCCAATGGCGAAATTATCTGGACAGGAGCAAATACATTAAAAAACGCTACAGGTTACAATCTTACCCAACTTATGGTTGGTAGCGAAGGAACACTAGGTATTGTTACCAAAATTGTACTCAAGTTGCTTCCAAAAGTAAACCATAATATACTCATGTTAGTACCTTTTTATAAAGCTGAACAAGCTTGCGAGGCAGTTTCTGAAATTTTTAAAGCAGGTATTACACCAAGTGCTTTAGAGTTTATGGAGCGCGATGCTATAGATTGGTCATTACGGTATGTAGAAGGTATAAGTGTAGCCGTAAAACCAAACCATCAAGCACATTTATTAATAGAAGTAGATGGTAATTATCTAGGTATATTAATGCAAGAAGCCGAAAAAATTGTTTCGGTGGTAGAACAATTTGAAATAGACGAGGTTCTTTTTGCAGATACCGAAGATCAAAAAAATGCACTCTGGAAGATGCGCAGAGGCGTAGCCGAAGCCGTAAAAGCAAACTCTGTATACAAAGAAGAAGATACAGTAGTACCAAGATATGAGTTGCCCAAATTGCTAAAAGGTATTAAGCAAATAGGAGAAAAATATGGGTTTAAATCGGTGTGTTATGGGCATGCAGGCGATGGAAATTTGCATGTAAATATTATTAAAGCAAACCTTTCCGAAGAGCAATGGCAAAAAGAAGTACCCAAAGGCATACGAGAAATTTTTGAGCTTACAGTTTCATTAAAAGGAACCTTATCTGGCGAGCACGGAATTGGTTGGGTACAAAAAAATTACATGGATATTGCTTTTAGTAAAACCCATTTGGAACTTATGGAAGGTATAAAACGTATTTTTGATCCAAACAATATTTTAAACCCAGGTAAAATTTTTCCAGACGAAGATATTTAAAGTCAATTTTCTAATAATTTAAGGGTAAATTTTATACTTCATTAAAATTTACCCTTTTCATTTATAGATATTTAAGTCTTTATCAGTTTTTAAATACCTTTTTAGTTTTTAAAATTTTATCTTATAAATAATAAATTCCAACAGATTATCATTACTATTCTTAAAATCTGTAAAAAAATAAGTAGTACAACTTCTCAAATTTTATACTGTACAAATAAGTGCGAAAGCATAATCAAAAAAAGGTTTATTCACTATTAATGAGTAAACCTTTTGATGTTATTTAGGCTAAAGTATTAAAAACAAATACGTTTTTATATACAGCACATAATTTTCACCATAGCATTAAAATTACAATTCATCTTTAAAATAATACAATTCGGTTACATTGTATTTTTATAATTACTATATTGTATCAACTTTGTGGTATCAAAATAACAAACTATGAAAATATTTTACACTTTATTTCTATGCTTAGGCACTGTTTTGGGTTTTGCTCAAACCAAAATTTCTGGAAAAGTTACCGATACCAAAGGGAATCCAATACAAGGAGCCAACATTTTTGTAGAAGGCACTTACGATGGAGGTTCATCAAATGAAAAAGGAGATTTTTTGTTTGAAACTCAAGCCAAAGGCAATCAAGTACTACAAATTACTTTTTTGTCGTATGAAACCATAAAACAAAATATTGTTATTGAAAGTTATAAACCACGCACCTACATACTAAAAGAAAGTGCCAATACACTCAACGAAGTAGTGATTACAGCAGGTACTTTTGAAGCAGGAGAAAAAGCAAAAGTAACGGTGTTAAAACCACTAGATATTGTTACAACAGCAGGCTCAAATGGCGATATAATAGCAGCGTTGCAAACGCTACCAGGCACAAGTACCGTAGGCGAAAGTGGTAGACTTTTTGTTCGTGGTGGAGAAGCAGACGAGGCACAAACCTATGTAGATGGTTTACGAGTAGCACAGCCTTATGGAGCCTCATCGCAAAATGTGCCTACACGTGGTAGATTTTCTCCATTTCTTTTTAGCGGAATTTCTTTTTCTACAGGCGGATATTCTGCAGAATATGGAGAAGCCTTATCGAGTGTATTATTACTGAATACGAATGATGAAGAGTCGGTAGAAAAAACCGATATTTCGTTAATGACAGTGGGTTTAGGTTTAGCCAATACACAAGTTTGGAAAAAAAATTCACTTTCGGTAAACGCAGCTTATTTAAACTTACAGCCTTATCAAGCCTTAATACCTCAAAATGTTACTTGGAACAAACCTTACCAAACCCTATCTGGAGAAACAGTTTTTAGACACAAATCGGAAGAAGGTTTGTTTAAACTCTATGCCGCCTTTGATGTTTCAAAATTCAACTTGGTACAAGAGAGTATCAACAATCCTAAAAATACAGAAGTAGATATGAACAACCAAAATTTCTATTTAAATACTTCTTACAAATACAACTTAGGTAACCGTTGGCAATTGTTCTCTGGATTAAGTTTTGGTTTGGGCGAAAATAAAATAGGTTTACATGTAGATCGTTTGCACAATACAGAGCACGCTTATCACTTAAAAACGCGATTACGAAAATCGTTTTCCAAACAACTAAAACTCACTTTTGGAGCCGATTATTTCAATACTAATTTCGACGAAAATTACAATGTTTTTCAAACCACAGATTTTCAATACGGATATAAAGCAAACATTGTAGCAGCCTTTGCAGAAACAGATATTATGCTTACTAAAAAAATGCTTTTAAAAACAGGCTTGCGTTTTGCAAACAACGATTATTTACATCAAAGTAGTATTATGCCTAGAGTATCTTTTGGGTATAAAGTAAACAAAACGAGTCAGTTTTCATTGGCTTATGGTTTGTTTGAACAAGCACCAAACCAAGCTTATTTAAAATTTACAAACCAATTGCAAAACGAAAAGGCAGCACATTATATTTTTAGCTACCAATACAACAAAGGAAGTAGAACACTTAAAACAGAGTTTTATTTTAAAAAGTACGATAATTTAATAAAATACAATACAAGATTGGCAGAATACAATTCTACTTACACCAATTTGGGTAATGGCGATGCAAAAGGGTTTGATTTGTTTTGGAGAGATGGCAAAAGCATTAAAAATTTAGAATATTGGTTGTCGTATTCTTATTTAGATGCGCAAAGAGATTATAAAAATTATGCAAACAAAGTAACACCTAGTTTTGCAGCAGCACACACACTATCGTTAGTAACTAAATACTGGATAAACGATTTGCGTTCGCAAGTAGGATTTTCGCATACATTTACCTCTGGTCGCCCTTACAACAACCCAAACGAGAGTGTTTTTATGAACGGTAAAACCAAAGTTTACAACAATTTAAGTTTTAATTGGGCATACCTTATTTCGCAACAAAAAATACTTTATTTTTCGGTTACCAATGTATTAGGAACGCAAAATGTATACGGTTATGAATATGCTAATACACCCAATACAAACGGAATTTACGATAGAAAAGCAATAACACCAACAGCCGATAGGTTCTTCTTTGTAGGCTTTTTCTGGACGATTAGTCAAGATAAAAAAGACAATCAATTGAAAAATTTATAATACTTACAGTTCATCATACAAAATCTACAATTCAGTTACAAAGAGTTTCACATCAAATCAATCAAAAGTAATTTTACATCATCAAAATAAAACAAAACATAAAAACACAATAGTATGAAAACAATTATCACAGTAGTAGCATTTTTTATTACATCATTATTAGTAGCGCAAACACAATTTGAGCAGGGTATGGGCAATGCCTTAAAAATGTGGGGAGAAGGCAAGTCGGCCGAAGCTACAGCACTTTTAGAGCGTATAGCCTTGGCAGAAAAAGGTAGTTGGTTACCCAATTACTATATAGGGTTAATAGCCACTACAGATGCTTTTCAAACCAAAGACAAAGAAAAAATAACCGCTTTGCTTACTAAGGCTCAACAAGTTGTAGATATAGAAACAGCAAAAGACGAAAAAAATCCAGAATTAATGGTGCTTCAAGCCATGATATATACCGCTTGGATTGTTTATGACCCTATGACAAATGGTATGAAGTATGGTGCAAAAGCGCAAGCTATTTACGAGAAAGCATTGATTATAGCGCCCAATAATCCTAGAGTTGTATTTTGCAAAGCAGAATATGAAATTGGTGGTGCAAAATTTTGGAAGCAAGACACAACACCTATGTGCGAGCAAGTAAGAAAATCTATTGAATTGTTTGATAGTTTTAAACCCGAATCGGCTTTTTATCCAAATTGGGGTAAAGATAGAGCAGAGGCTACCTTAAAAACATGTGGAGGTAAATAATTAAAATTTAAAAATTAAAGAAATGAATACAGTTTGGAAAGAATTGGTTAAAGCTATAAAATTATCTTTAATTATTTTTGGAGTAATACTGTTATTGCGATACATATTTGAGGGTAAAATAGAATTTAATCAAAGTTTACTGTATTCATTTTTTTATTGTATGTTATATGGGATATCGCTATATACTACAAATACGTTAATATACATTTATTTAGATAGGTTTTTTAAACATAATAAGTACACTTCCAAAAGAATTATTATAGGATTTGTTAGCTCTTTAATAGCCTCGCTTCTCATCATATTTTTATTGCGTGTTTTTGAAGACGTAGTTATGGAAGGATCTACTTTTGAGAAGTTTTTAGCAAATGAAAGTCCAAAAAATTATCTATTTGCCATTACAATTACTATTATTGTATTACTAACAGTTTATTTGTTTTATTTTTATAAAGCTATTAGCGAAGAGCGTATTAAAGAACAAAAACTTATTGCGGGCACTGCCAATGCAAAGTTTGAGAGTTTAAAAAATCAAATAGATCCTCATTTTCTTTTTAATAGTTTAAATGTATTAAGCTCATTAATAGAAGAAAACCCCGACAATGCACAACGGTTTACTACATCATTATCAAAAATATACCGTTATGTTTTGGAACAAAAAGATAAAGAACTCGTATCGGTAGAAGAAGAACTTGCTTTTGCCAAAACGTATATGAATCTTTTAAAAATGAGGTTTGAAAACAGCATTACTTTTCAATTGCCAGAAAGCACAGAAGTACCCGAAGCAAAAGTAGTACCACTTTCTTTACAATTATTGCTCGAAAACTGTATTAAACACAATACCATAAGTGAGCAAAAACCATTGCATATTAAAATATATATACAAGATGGGTTTTTGGTTGTAGAAAATAACCTTCAAAAAAGGGAAGTTTTAAAAGATAGGCAAGGAGTAGGTTTGCAAAATATTGTAAATAGATATGCCCTGCTCTCGGCTAGAAATGTTTTGGTAGAAAATACACAAGATATTTTTAAGGTAAAAATTCCAATATTAACAAAACAAATTCATTTTATGGAAACTCCTATATATTCTAATGCAGATGCTACCTATTTTAAAGCAAAAGATAGAGTAGAAAAATTAAAAGGTTTTTACGGAAATTTAATATCATATTGTACGGTAATACCTGTTTTAATTATCATTAACTTAAATACTTCCAATTATCAATGGTTTTGGTATCCTATGTTGGGTTGGGGTTTTGGAGTAGTTTTTCATGCTATTGAAACCTTTGGTTTTGGAAAATCGTGGGAAGAGAAAAAGATACAAGAATTAATGGGTAAACAACAAGATACAACAACTAAATGGGATTGATTATGGAAAATTTTGAAACCGAATTTGAAAGATATAGAAAAGCAAAAAAACAAGTAGAAGAAATAAAAGGATTTTACATTCATCTTTTTTCATTTGTTTTAGGCATGGTTTTTATGCTTTACCTTAATTTAAAATATTCTCCAAAATTTCTTTGGATTGTTTGGCCATTAATGGGTTGGAGTATAGGTTTGTTTTTTCATGCTGCAAAGGCTTACAATTTTTTCCCCTTTTTTAGTAAAGATTGGGAAGAACGTAAAATAAAGCAGTTTATGGAAGAAGAAAAAAATAACGCAAATAAGTTTGAATAAACCAAAACCTTAAAAAATGAATGATAATAGAAAATTGAATAAAAAAGATTGGAAAAATTTTATTCCTACCAACGAAGAAGAATTAAAGTATTATACAGCAATAAATAGAGTAAAAAAAATAAAAGGGTTTTACATACACGTTATAGTGTTTATAGTGATAAATGTGGCTAACTTTATATCAAAAGCTCAACAATTGCAGGTTCATGAAACACTATTTCAATTTAAATATTTTTCTACATTTTTAGTTTGGGGTGTTATTCTTGTAGCTCATGGATTGTCTGTATTTTTACCAAACATCATTTTAGGACAGAATTGGGAAGAACAAAAAATAAAAGAACTTATCGATAAAGAAAAACAAAACCAACAAAAATGGCAGTAACACCTACTTTAAACTTTACATTCAAGATATTGTTGTTCATACATATATTGGCAGGAACGACAGGTTTAGTTACCGGAATTTTAAATATAGTGAGAAAAAAAGGAGATAAGCCTCATAAAAAAATAGGTCGTTTATTTCTATATGGTATGATTATTAATGGCATTGCTGGGCTATTCATGTCTATAATTCACTTTAATTTGTTTTTATTTATTATAGGAATTTTTTCAATCTATTTGGCATCAACAGGGCAAAGATATTTGTCTTTGAAAAATATATCTACCAATCAAAAACCAAAAACTATAGATTGGGTATTGAGTGTTACGATGTTGTTTTTTGCCATAGCATTTATAATTTATGGAGTTTTATTGTTGCTTTCCAACAAGAACTTTGGAATCGTTTTGCTTGTTTTCGGGTTTATTAGCAGCTCTATGGCTATTCAAGATTTTAGAAATTATAAAGCAAAAAACACAGTAAAAAACTTTTGGTTATTGGTGCATATTCAGCGTATGATAGGCTCTTTTATAGCAGCATTTACTGCATTTTTGGTTGTAAACAATACCATTTTACCCGGAGTAATTGCGTGGCTATTACCAACGGTAGTTTTTGTGCCACTTATATTTTTTTTGGTACGAAAATATAAAGTAACCTCATAATATTAAAGATTTTTAAAAATATAAATTCAATACTAAAAGTGTTAAGTTTATAAAACAATAGTAAAGAAATGAATATTATAATTATAGAAGACGAAAAGCCTGCAGCAAGACTTTTACAACGAAAAGTAGAAAAATTAGGATTAAGCATAACCCAAATGTTACATTCGGTAGAAGAAGCAATTTTTTGGTTTCAAAATAACCCACACCCCGATTTGATTTTTCTTGATATTCAATTATCTGACGGTTTGTCTTTTGAAATTTTTGAGAGTATTCAAATTACTAGTGCCGTTATTTTTACTACAGCTTATGATGAGTATGCCTTACGTGCTTTTAAACTTAATAGTATCGATTATTTACTAAAACCTATAGATGAAGAAGAACTAGAGGCAGCGATTGTAAAATTTAAAAATCAATTTCAAAAACACACAATAGCATCTTTAGATTTTGATGCTATTAAAAAAATGCTGACAAACCCTATTGATAGAAACTACAAAAAAAGGTTTACCATAAAAATGGGACAGCAATTAAAAATGATTGCCATAGAAGATATAGAATGTATTTACAGCGAAAACAAAGGCACGTATATACATACCGTAGACAATAGAGATTATTTGCTAGATACCACTTTGGAACAAGTAGAAACAGAACTAAACCCTAAAGACTTTTTTAGAATTTCTAGAAAGTTTATTATTCCGCTAAAAGCGATAAAAGAAATACAAATGCACAGTAACTCTAGGCTAAAAGTAATACTGCCCACGTACAAAAACGATGAGGTTATTGTAGCTCGTGAGCGTGTAAATGACTTTAAAGATTGGCTTAATTAAAATAGTTTAATCTCGTAACTCCAAGAGTACTACATTTTCTACGTGATGAGTTTGCGGAAACATATCTACAGGGCGTACACAGGTAACCTTGTATTTGGCATCCATCAAAGCTAAATCGCGAGCTTGTGTAGCGCTATTACAACTTACATACACGACTTTTTTTGGTGCAATTTTCAAAATTTGATCAACAACATCTTTGTGCATACCATCGCGAGGAGGGTCGGTTATAATAACATCGGGTACACCATTTTGAGCAATAAAATCTTCATTAAAAACATTTTTCATATCGCCTACAAAAAAATCGCAGTTACTTATATTGTTTCTCAATGCGTTTTCTTTGGCATCTGCAATGGCTTCTGGTACGGCTTCTACACCAATAACTTTTTTTGCTTTTTTCGAAACAAATTGAGCAATAGTTCCAGTGCCTGTATATAAATCGTATACCAATTCATTACCTGTTAAACCTGCAAAATCTCGAGTAATTTTGTACAACTCATAAGCCTGAGCCGAGTTGGTTTGGTAGAATGACTTTGCATTTATGCTAAATTTAAGCCCTTCCATTTCTTCCAAAATATAATTTCTTCCTTTGTATAAAATAATATCTTGGTCGTAAAGCGTATCGTTGGCTTTGCTATTAATAACATATTGTAGAGAGGTTATTTGCGGAAATTTTTCGTAAACAAAGTCAAGCAACAATTCGCGATTTGTTTTGTCATCTTCAAAAAACTGAACAAGCACCATAATTTCTCCCGTAGATGCTGTACGAATCATTAACGTACGCAATAGTCCTTCGTGATTTCTTGCATTGAAGAATGACATTTTGTGTGCATTGGCAAAATCTTTTATAGAATTTCTTATATCATTTGATGGATCTTCTTGAAGCCAACATTTGTGAATATCCAAAATTTTATCCCACATTTTTGGAATGTGAAATCCAAGAGCATTTTCTTTGCTTAGCTCTGCATCAGATTGTATTTCTTTTTCTGTAAGCCATCGAGTATCAGAAAAACCAAATTCCATTTTGTTTCTGTAAAAAAACTGTTGTTCAGAGCCTAAAATTGGTTCAAAATCGGGTAGGTCTATTTTACCTATACGCTTTAAATTGTTGTATACTTCTTGGTTTTTGTAAAATAGCTGTTGGTTGTAATTCATATTTTGCCATTTACAGCCACCACAAGCACCAAAATGTTCGCATACAGGCGTTACTCGATGTGGAGAATAAGAATGAAACTTGATAGCTTTACCTTCGTAATACGCTTTTCGTTTTCTAAAAGTTTTTACATCAATACAATCACCCGGAACTACATTGGGTATAAATATAACTTTTCCGTCGGGAGCTTTGGCTACCGAAACTCCTTTGGCACCTGCATCAAGTACCTCAATATTTTCAAAAATAATACTATCGTTTTTCTTTTTTCTCATGGGGCAAAAATAAACTTCTTTGTCAAATTATTATTTTAAATTTTAAATAAATTGGCACAAATACATCTTTAAACATATAAATCTTGTAATGAGTAGTGCAACTTTTAGTTATATTTACAACATGAAACACCTTGCATTACTTAGAGGAATTAACGTCTCTGGACACAATATGATTAAAATGGAAGCCTTAAAACTGCTTCTAGAACAAGTTGGTTTTAACAATGTGGTTACCTACATACAAAGTGGGAATGTATTTGTTGAAAGTGAAGAAGAAAGCGCTGCTTCTGTAGGGTTTACCATTAAACAAGAAATTTTTAAACAATTAGGTTTGGAAGTCCCCGTGGTTGTTATCAACAAAACTGATTTGGAAGATTGTTTGCAGAACAATCCGTTTTGTAAAGAAAAAGATGTAGATACCAAGAAATTGTATGTAGCTTTTATTTCAAAAGAATTGCCTTCTACAGCTATAAACGATCTCAAAATAAGCCAATTTAAACCCGATGAAGCCGTTGTAAAAGGCAATAAAATTTTTATAAAGTACCATGTTGGATCAGGAAAAACGCGATTAGATCAAAAATATATTGAGAAAAAACTAAACGTAATTGCTACTATGCGAAACTGGAATACAATACATAAATTACTAGAGATGTATTAAAAAAAAACTAAATATGAAAAAAGATAAATTCCTTTTGGATGAAGAAACAGACAACCGTACATTCGGACAAAAACTAGCCGATAAAGTAGCCGACTTTGGTGGGAGTTGGACATTTATTATTTCATTTCTCGCTTTTATAAGTATTTGGATAGGTTCAAATGTTTATTTTTTAGCAAATAAAGGATTTGATCCTTATCCGTTTATACTTCTTAATCTAATTTTATCTTGTATAGCAGCGCTTCAAGCACCAATAATTATGATGAGCCAAAATAGACAAGAAGAAAAAGATAGAGAACGTGCTAAAAGAGATTTTGAAATTAACTTACAAGCAGAGAATGAAATTAGATTGTTACATAAAAAATTAGATAAACTTATGGCTTACCACAAACTGCATGATCTGTAAAATAAATGGTTGAAATACAGATATAGTTTGATATTGTTTTTATATTTTTGTTTTTATGGATGATTTCTCTCCAAAAGAAGGAATTTTTACCTAATTATTTTTTAAAGATTATTTTATGGTACTAGAAAACGTACACACACAAGAAGCTATTACACTCGAAGATAAGTTTGGAGCACACAATTACCACCCGCTTCCTGTAGTTTTGCATAAAGGCGAAGGAGTATATGTATGGGATACAGATGGAAAAAAGTACTACGATTTTTTATCGGCATATTCGGCTGTAAACCAAGGGCATTGTCATCCAAAAATAGTAAAAGCTCTTGTAGAACAAGCACAAACACTTACGCTCGCTTCAAGAGCATTTTACAACGATAAATTGGGCGTTTATTTGCAATATGCTACTTCTTATTTTGGCATGGATAAACTATTGCCAATGAATACTGGAGCAGAGGCTGTAGAAACCGCCATTAAATTATGTAGAAAATGGGCCTACGAATATAAAAATATTCCAGAAAACGCGGCTCAAATTGTCGTATGCGAAAATAATTTTCATGGAAGAACCACAACAATAATTTCATTTTCTAATGATGAAAATGCACGCAAAAGTTTTGGGCCATTTACCAACGGATTTATAAAAATCCCGTATGATGATATCGAGGCATTAGAAGAAGTTTTAAAAAATAATTCTAACATTTCTGGTTTCTTGGTCGAACCCATACAAGGCGAAGCAGGTGTTTATGTACCAACCGAAGGTTTTTTAGCAAAAGCAAAAGCCTTGTGTGAACAATACAATGTACTTTTTATCGCCGATGAGGTACAAACAGGAGTAGCCCGTACAGGTAAACTTTTGGCTGTGCATCACGAAAATGTACAACCTGATATTTTAATTTTAGGAAAAGCTATTTCTGGTGGAGTATATCCAGTTTCGGCAGTATTGGCAAAATCCGAAATTATGAATTTAATTAAACCAGGTCAGCACGGCTCTACTTTTGGTGGAAACCCTATGGCTTGTGCTGTAGCAATGGCAGCACTAGAGGTTGTAGAAGAAGAAAAACTTGCCGAAAATGCAGAAAAATTGGGTATTATTTTTAGAAATGAACTTAATAAGTATATAAAAACTTCCTCTATTGTAACTACAGTAAGAGGCAAAGGATTACTCAACGCAATAGTTATAAACGACACCGAAGAAAGCGAAACAGCTTGGAATATTTGTTTAAAACTTGCAGAAAATGGTTTATTGGCAAAACCTACTCATGGTAATATCATTAGGTTTGCACCACCATTGGTAATGAATGAAGAAGAATTAATCGATTGTGTAAGAATTATTACAAGCACGTTAAAAGAATTTGAAAATTAATATTAACTATAACCAAAACAATTATTTTATGGAAAATCAATCGCAATTTGAAACATTTGAACTTCAACTTACCGAACAATCCAAAATGTTTTTGAAAGAAACAGGTAAATGGGCTTATTTTTTAAGTATATTAGGTTTTGTTTTTATCGGACTTATTGTAATAATGGCTCTGTTTTTAGGCACTACATTAGCTTCTTTAGGTGGAGGTTTAGGCGGATCGTCGGGGGTAGCTTCAGGACTAATTACTATTGTATATTTAATTATGGCAGCGCTATACTTTATGCCTGTATATTATCTTTTTAAATTTGGATCCAACATTAAAAGTGCTTTTGCCGATAACGATACAGAAAGATTAACAAGCTCATTAGAATACCTAAAGTCGCATTATAAGTTTGTAGGTATTCTTGTTATTGTCATTTTATCATTCTATGCATTAGTGTTTGTACTAGCTATGGTAGGCGGTTTGGCCTCTTTGTTTTAACATAGATAGAAAAATAAACAAAAAAAGGGCTGAATTAATTCAGCCCTTTTTTATCTTCCTTGAAGTTCTCTTGCGCGTTCTTGAAGTTTTTGCATGTCGCCAAGATTTTCCCAACCTATCATGTTAATAACATACATAAACCAAATAAGCGTTAAAATATTTAAAACAATACCAATAATAACTAAAATTCTACCTGTATTTAAGTTTGAATAATTGCTATATGCGCTTGGATTTGCTTGGTATAATTTCATATCCGACTTGTATAAAAATAAAGCTATAATGCCAAGAATTAAACCCACTATACCGTAACAAAGACAAGTAATGATAGATAGAATTCCTAAAACCAATACAGCTGTGGCATTGGGTAATTTTTGATTTTGATCAAATTGATTAAAGTTAGTTTGTTCCATAAATATTTGGTTTTAATAAAGGTTATACATTTTGTAAATGTAAGAAATTATCATAATCAAAACATTAACGATTGCCGATACAACGATTAATTTATGGTAATTTCTTTTTGTGTCTATAAAATTTAAAAGTACAATACTAAAAAATAATAGGGTAGTGTATACGGCTGGAAACATATAGAAAGCATCTTTAAAGTCTCCTGTAAAAACCATGTATACCGCTCTTTGAAATCCGCAACCTACACAATCTATTCCTGTTGTTTTTTTAAATAAACACGGAATCATATATTTTTCCATTTGGTAATACATTGAGTGCAATTTTACAAATTATTTTGTAAATTATCTATATTCAACTTAACTTTCCTACTTTTGAAAAAAATATAAAATCAATGAAAAATTTAATATGGGTATTTATGCTAGTGGCTATTTTTTTTGCTTTGTACGAGCAGTCAAAACCCAATCCTAATATACTTATACAAGTTGTTTGTATTGCCGTTTTTATGTTTGGTTTAATGCGAAAAATGTCAAAAATACCTAGTAAAAAAGATGAAAATGACAACAGCTTTTTATGAAATAGGAGATAAAGTAGCTGTTCTAGACGATGCCATAGAAGGCGTAGTTACCAAGGTAGAACATAACAAAGTTACTATAAATACATCAGATGGTTTTTTGATGACATATTTTTTCAACGAAGTTATTAAAATAAACAAAACCAATGATTTAAATAATGCTATATACAATTCTAATTTAAGAAATAAGGATGCAGAAACAAAACTTACACAACGCCAAAAAATTATCTTAAAAAAACTAGAAGTTACAGAAAAAGGTATTCCAGAGTTTGATTTACACATTGAAAAATTAGTAAAATCAAAAAACGGTTTATCTAATTTTGATATTCTAAATATTCAAATCGATACAGCTCAAAGGCATATTGAATTTGCAATAAAAAATAGAATACCTAAGATTGTTTTAATTCATGGTGTGGGCGAAGGCGTATTGAAAACTGAATTGGAATTTTTGCTAAAAAAGTATCATCAAATTTCATTTGAAGAAGCGAGTTATCAAAAATACGGTTTGGGTGCCACGATGATTTATTTTAAACAAAATCTAAAATAAAATAAATCTCATAGTTTTTTAACCATCTAAAATCATACATAAATCTATATATATTTATTTTGCAATGACAAAAATTTACTTAGACAATGCCGCTACAACTCCATTAAGAAATGAGGTTGTAAATACCATGATAGAAACCTTGCAAAATGATTTTGGAAACCCATCGTCTACACACAGTTTTGGTAGAAGTGCAAAAACGATTATAGAAACTTCTAGAAAAACAATAGCAAAATATTTGGTTTGCCAAGCACAAGAATTATTATTTACTTCGAGTGCAACAGAAGCTACCAATTGGATTTTGCGTTCGGCGGTAAAAGATTTGGGTGTTGCAAAAATTATTACTTCTTCTATAGAACATCATGCTACATTGTATACCATTCAATCTTTAGAAAAAGAGTTTAATATAGAAGTGGTATATATTCCAATATTACCCAATGGGACATTGGATTATATGGTATTAGAAAAAGAAATAGAGACAAGCTCGGTTAAAACTCTAGTTTCGTTAATGCATGTAAACAACGAAACAGGAGTTATACTAAATATAGAACAAGTAGGTACTTGGTGCGCTAATAGTAAAGTGTTGTTTCATTGCGATACTGTACAATCAATAGGAAAAGTTTCGTTTGATTTGCAAAGTATTCCTGTAGATTTTATTGTAGCTAGCGCTCATAAATTTCACGGGCCCAAAGGCGTAGGATTTGCTTATATTAAAAAGAATATTGTATTGCAACCTTTTATTTTTGGAGGAGAACAAGAAAAAGGGCTGCGAGCAGGTACAGAAGCTACACATCAAATTGCGGGAATGGCAAAGGCTTTAGAGTTGGCTTATATTCATTTGGAGCACGAGAGAAGTTATATTACCATGTTGAAAGAATATGCTTTGGAGAAATTAAAAACTAATTTTCCAGAAGTTAAAGTAAATGGATCAGATACATTTTACAATATACTTAATGTTTTGCTCCCTTTTTCTGAAGAAAAAACAGCTTTTATTCTTTTTAATTTAGATATAAAAGGCATAGCCGTTTCTAGAGGAAGTGCTTGCCAGAGTGGTAGTATAAAGCCTTCGCATGTTTTGGAAGCTTTTCTCTCTGAAAATGATTTAAAAAAACCGAGTTTAAGAATTTCTTTTAGCCACTATAATACCAAAGAAGAAATAGATTTGTTTATTGAAGCTCTTCAAGTCATTTAGTGAGGAATAGCTCTTTTCTTAATCATACCGCCTTTGGTATCTTTAATGCTGTTCATCACAACAAATGCATGCGGATCTATTTTTTCTATTTCGGTATTTAGTTTGTTGAGTTCGAGGCGAGTTACTACTGTAAACAAAATGTCTTTTTCTTTGGTTATTCCAGTTTTACCAAAACCTTGTTTACCGCTATACACTGTAACACCTCTACCCATAATATGTACAATCATGTTTTTTAATGCTTTATGATTTTCAGATATAATAGTTACTCCAATGTATTCGTCTAAACCTTCTACTAAAAAGTCAATCGATTTTGATGCCGATAAGTAGGTAATCATAGAATAAAGAGCAATTTCTATACCTAAAAAATAAGCGGCAACCGAAAAGATAATTATATTTACTACAATGATAATGTCGCCAATAGTTAAACCTAATTTTTTACTTAAAAATATAGCTAATACTTCGGTACCATCTAGTACGGCTCCTCCGCGTATTGCAAAACCAATGCCCGAACCCAAGAAAAATCCACCAAAAACAGCAACAAGTAAATTATCGTTTGTAATATTTGGGAATGATAAAGTAGCCAAACTTATGGCTAGCCCAGCAATGGCTAAAATAGTTTTGATAGCGAACTTTTTACCCAATATAATATATGCCAAAACAATAAACGGAATATTTATCACGATTATAAGATAATGCAGTGGTATTTTTGTAATAACAGAAACTAAAAGCGAAATACCTGTTGCACCTCCATCTATAAAATGATTGGTAAGCAAAAAACCTTTAAATCCAAATGTGGCTGAAAGTATACCTATCGTAATTAAAATAATGTCTTTAAGAGAGCGTTTGGCTAGAATCCAAAATTCTCTTGCTGCAATTTTAAATTGCGAATCTGAAAAAGTATTAAACTTATTTTTATCTTTTTTGTTAAGTATTGTAAGAGATAATATTTTTCTAAAAAGATGCCTCATAAGTTTACTATTAGTTGTACAATTTACAAAAAAGATTTTTTTTAATAGTTAAATTATGTTAAATAACAATGCCTCTTGAATCGTCAAGAGGCATTGTTTATAGTGTTTAGATTGTTATATTATTCCGTTTATTATTGCTACAAAGTCATCGGCTTTTAGAGCAGCACCACCTATTAAACCTCCATCTACATCAGGTTTTCCAAAAATTTCTTTAGCATTATCTGGTTTTACACTACCGCCATACAAAATCGATACATTTTCGGCAATACTACTACCAAAAGTATGCCTTACAGTTTCTCGAATAAATTCGTGCATTTCTTGAGCTTGCTCTGGTGTGGCTGTTTCTCCTGTGCCAATAGCCCAAACAGGTTCGTAGGCCAAAATAATATTATTCCAAGCTTCATTAGCAATATGAAACAAGCCATCGCGAAGTTGATTTTCAACAACATTAAAATGTTGTTTATCTTGTCGGTCTTTTAGTTCTTCTCCAAAGCAAAAAATAATTTTCATGTTGTGTTTTAGAGCAGTATCTACTTTATACGCCAATATAGAATCTGTTTCTCCAAAATAACTTCTTCTTTCAGAATGCCCTAGTATTACAGTATTAACACCTATAGATTCAAGCATATTTGCAGAAATTTCTCCAGTATAAGCTCCATTTTCTGCTTGGTGCATATTTTGAGCTGCAACTATTACAGACGTGTTTTTGAGTTGGTTTACAGCGCTTGCCAAGTTTACAAACGTGGGAGCCACTATAATTTGAGCTTCGGTTTGCGGTAATTTTGAAACCAAATCTTGAAGAAGTGTTTGAGTTTCTTCGGCATTTTTATTCATTTTCCAATTACCAGCAACAATTTTTTGTCTCATTAGTTTAAAGATTTTAATGTTTTGTCTATTTTATCAAATTCGGTTTCAATAGCTCTGTAAAGAACTACTTTTCCTGATTTATCAACTACAATATAGCGAGGTATCCAATCTAAATCGATGTTTTTTCCAAAAGAGCCTTTCATGCCTTTTTCATCGTTTACCCAATAATGCTCACCAACCAACTCATGTTTTTCTATGCCAGCTTTCCATTTGTCAAAGGTTTTATCCATCGATATAAATACAAATACAGCATCTGGATTATTTGCTTGAAGTGTTTTTACTTTAGGCATAGCACCTACACAATCGCCACACCAAGACGCCCAAACCTCTATAACTATTTTTTTGCCTTTATGTTTTTTTAGCATTTCTTTAAAAGAAATGGTGTTGTTATCTGTAGTTGTGAGCTTTTCTTGTAAAGATTTTTTAGAAAAAGCTTTGTCATCTTGTCCTAAACAAGATGATAGAGAAAACAATATAAGTATTGATAATGCTATATTTTTCATTGTAATATTTTTATTTAATATTGAGTTCTTCTTTGGGTTTTGTAAGTATATTTTTTAGTTCATTCGGTTGAAATTTATTGCTTCCTTCTGGATCCCACCAATATTTTATTTCATTACCATTCCATAAATATTTTACACCAGGTGTATTTTTATTATCGCCCAAAAGTTTATAAAAAGGGATAATTTCAATTATTTTGTAGGGATAACTAGCTCCAGCTTCTTTAAAGAAATCAGGAATTTTCTCAATTTCTTCATTCATAAATAAAATAGAAACTTTAGGAAAGTTTGGATCTACACTTTTCAAACTTGTAATTTGTTTTGCAGCATCTCTACAATGGTCACAACCCGGTACGAAATAGCATAGTACTTGTTTTCCGTTATCTATTTTAGAGAAAAATTTGGCATATCCTGATTTTTTTGGTGTAGGAGCTGTTTTATCAACTTCTATTTTAACCTCTTTTATTTTTGAGGCTGTATCTTTCATTTTTTCTTCGGGTTTTGTTTGTGTAAGTATACTATCGCTTTGTACGGCAACAGTATCTAAGTTTGTTTCTGTAATTTCAGATTGTGTAGTAGAAGTTTCTTCGATGCCCTTTTGTATTGGAGCTATCATAAATAATGATAAAATACTAGCTAGAGTTACAGTCGTTAATATCCAAAAGTTATGTTTTTCTGTTTCTTTTGGCATTAATTTGAAAGCTATTGCTAACATTATTACTGCAATGATATTTTTTATGATAGATTCTATAGGCGTCATCGGGATTAATTCGCCAAAGCAACCACAGTTTCCAGAAGTTCCTCCGTTTACTACAGATACATAAGTTAAATGACCTATAAACACTACAAGCATGAGTATAGTAATAGGAATTACAAAACGTTTGATAAAGTTTTTTTGCAATAATAATAAACCTAACGCTAATTCAATACCAATTAAAAATCTAGAGAAATAGGGAGCAATGTCAGAAGAAAATCCTAATGGATATAATTGTTTTACTTCAAACGTAGAAATAGCAAAATACGGTGAATCGAGCCATTCGCTTTTTGATAATTTGGCTAAAGCTGAAACAATAAATAATAAGGAAACAATAATCCTCAACGCCCAAGCTAATTTATTTTTTGTAGATTCTTGCATATCGTTTTTGTTTTATTACAAAGTTAAATGTTGAAATGAGAATAGCCTGTTAATGATATGTTATTGTGCGAAATTCATTAAAATTAATGCAAAAACAGCATAATTAATCATGTCTTGATAATTGGCATCTATACCTTCAGACACTAATGTTTTTCCTTTATTATCTTCAATTTGTTTAACTCGTAGTAATTTTTGCAAAATAATATCGGTAAGACTACTTATACGCATATCGCGCCAAGCCTCACCATAATCATGATTTTTGGCTTCCATTAAAGCTTTTGTCCAAGCAATTTTTTTATTGTAAAGTAATGTTGCTTTATCGGTATCCAAATCGGGTTGGTCTACAACACCAAGTTCTAGTTGAATGAGAGCCATAATGCAGTAGTTTATTATCCCAACAAATTCAGATGCCTCATCTTCATCAATTTTTCGAGTTTCATTTTCTTGTAAGCTTCTTATGCGTTGGGCTTTTATAAAAATTTGGTCGGTAAGCGAAGGTAGCCTAAGTATGCGCCAAGCACTGCCGTAATCGCTCATTTTTTTAGTAAATAAATCTCTGCAAACTGCAATTACTTTATCGTATTCTTGCGAAGTATTGTTCATGAATGGTTATCTTTGTACAAATTTTTTCAAAAGTACTTATTTTATCGTTTAGGAACAAAAATATCCTTTTATTCTAATTACAAATGACAATAAACTGTAAAGGACAACTTATCGATTTATCGCAACCAAAAGTTATGGGAATACTCAATGTAACCCCAGATTCTTTTTTTGATGGAAATCAAGATATTAAAGATAGTGATATTGTTGCTAAAGCCCAAAATATGCTACATGATGGCGCCGATTTTATTGATGTTGGTGGCTATTCTACAAGACCTAACGCTAATTTTGTATCTGAAGAAGAAGAATTAGAACGAGTAATTCGTGCTGTAAAACTTCTCACAAAGCATTTTCCAGAACTGATTATTTCTGTAGATACGTTTAGGAGTCATGTTGCAGAACAAGCTATATTGCATGGAGCATCAATAATTAATGATATTTCAGCAGGGTTATTGGATAACAACATGCTTTTTGTAGCGGCAAAATACCAAGTTCCGTATATTATGATGCACATGAAAGGAACTCCACAAACCATGACACAGCATACAGATTATCAAGATATTATTAAAGAAATGATGTATTATTTCTCCGAACGTGTTGCTGTGGCTAGAAGTGTGGGTATTAATGATATTATACTTGATGTAGGTTTTGGTTTTGCCAAAACAATCCCTCAAAATTTTGAAATATTAAATCAACTCGAACATTTTTCGTGGTTAGAGTTACCACTTTTAGTGGGTGTATCAAGAAAATCTATGATTTATAAAACACTAAATATAACCCCGCAAGAAGCATTAAACGGAACAACAGTTTTGCATACTATTGCGATACAAAAAGGAGCTTCAATACTTAGGGTTCACGATGTTAAAGAAGCCGTACAGAGCATTAAACTCATAAACTCATTAAAATCTTAATCAATGAAAAAATATTTTTTACTCGTTGCAATAGCATTGTTCGTTACAGCATGTAATAACGAGCGTAAACTTTTATTACCACAAGCAGAAATCTCGGTACTTACTACCGTTGAAAACCATTCGCCGGTATATTTATTTTTTAATGAACAATCTAAAGACTCTTTACCCGAAGTAAACAGAAAAAACACCATAAGTTCTACCAGTTGGATTTTCAACGTAGATAAACGAATTTCGTTGCAAAAAGCAATACCCGAAATAATAAAACTCCAAGCTAAAAAAGACAGCAGTTTGCACAAAGAGGCAACTTCTCAAAATTATTATTCTTATAGCAATAGTCAAAAAAAAGAACTTGCTTTTTTACCCTTTACAAATAGTACTTACCAAATGAGTGCTCCCAAAAAAGGAATGACTCTATATTTTACAAAAAACAATAAGGTAACTATTGTACACCAACAAGATACTATTGCTCAAAACATAGAATTCTCAAATATTCAAAATACAATTCATCAAAATTTAGATGATGTTACTCCTGAACTAAGTTTTTGTTTCGATAAAAATTTATCTTTTAACCAATATATTCAATATAAAGTTTGGCTTTATTTGAATATGCAAAAATGGTTTGTAGATCCTAATAAAACTGTGGTAGAATATATTTACTAGGTTTTGTGGTAGAATAAAATAGTTGAGCTGTAATTATTATTTTTTAAAATAAAAGTCTTTTATATTATTAATTGTATAAAGTTTAGCAAAATAAGGAGTCTAAATTTTATATTTTTGCATTATTCAAAACACAAATCATGAATTTCGATAGAAAAGATTTATCAAACGTTCAGTTATTAGAATTATATAAAAGATTATTAACTCCGCGACTTATCGAAGAAAAAATGCTCATTTTACTTCGACAAGGTAAAGTATCCAAGTGGTTTTCTGGCATTGGTCAAGAAGCAATTGCAGTAGGAGTTACCGCAGCTTTAGAAAAAGACGAATACGTGTTGCCTATGCACAGAAATTTGGGCGTATTTACTACACGAGATATACCTTTGCACAAACTTTTTTCGCAATGGCAAGGCAAAAAAACAGGTTTTACCAAAGGTCGTGATAGAAGTTTCCACTTTGGCACACAAGAATACCATATTATTGGAATGATTTCTCACTTAGGTCCACAATTGGGCGTTGCAGACGGAATAGCCTTAGCCAATAAACTTAAAAAAAACAGAAAAATCACTGCCGTATTTACCGGAGAAGGAGCTACATCGGAAGGTGATTTTCACGAGGCATTAAACATTGCTTCAGTATGGGAATTACCCGTGTTATTTGTTGTAGAAAATAATGGATACGGACTTTCTACGCCAACCAACGAACAATACCGTTGTGAAAATTTAGCAGACAAAGGTGTAGGATACGGTATGGAAAGTTATGTGTTAGATGGAAATAACATTTTGGAAGTTTTTCATAAAATTACAGAGTTGAAGCAGTCTTTGGCAGAAAATTCGAGACCAATTTTGCTCGAATTTAAAACTTTTAGAATGCGAGGTCATGAAGAAGCGAGTGGAACAAAATATGTACCTCAAGAGTTGATGGATGTTTGGGCAGAAAAAGATCCAGTAAAGAATTTTAGAGATTATTTGTTAAGCATTGGAGTGCTTTTTGAAGAATTGGATAACGAATTTGTACAATCTATCAAAAAAGAAATAGACGAAAATTGGGCTATAACACAGTCAGAACCAGAATGCGTAGCAGATTTGGAAGAAGAACTTAATGATGTTTACAAACCATTTGATTTTCATGAAATTAAGCCAAGCGATACCAAAGAAAATATCCGATTTGTAGATGCCATATCGCAAGCTTTATCTCAATCTATGGAAAAGTTTGACAATTTAGTCATCATGGGGCAAGATATTGCCGAATATGGCGGTGCATTTAAAATAACAGATGGTTTTGTAGAAAAATTTGGTAAAGATCGTGTTCGCAATACACCTATTTGCGAAAGTGCGGTGGTTTCGGCAGCCAATGGTTTGTCTATAAATGGCTATAAAGCTATTGTAGAAATGCAGTTTGCCGATTTTGTTTCTACAGGATTTAACCCAATTGTAAACTTATTAGCCAAACAACATTACCGCTGGAATGAAAAGTCAGATGTAGTGGTTAGAATGCCTTGTGGAGCTGGTACACAAGCAGGGCCTTTTCATTCTCAAACCAATGAAGCATGGTTTGCAAAAACACCAGGTTTAAAAATAGTGTACCCAGCATTTCCTGCAGATGCCAAAGGCTTATTAAATACAGCTATAGAAGACCCAAACCCAGTTGTGTTTTTTGAACACAAGCAATTGTATAGAAGTATATATCAAGATGTTCCTGTAGATTATTATACAATACCATTTGGTAAAGCTCATGTAATGCGTTGTGGTAATCAAGTAAGTATTGTAACTTTTGGAGCAGCTGTGCATTGGGCATTGGAAGTTTTAGAAAAACATCCGTTAATACAAGCCGATTTGATTGATTTAAGAACATTACAACCTTTAGATTATCAAACTATTTTTCAATCGGTACAAAAAACAGGTAAACTTATTATTTTACAAGAAGATACTATGTTTGGTGGTATTGCTAGTGATATTTCGGCTACAGTTGCACAAGAATGTTTTACTTACTTAGATGCGCCTATCAAAAGAGTAGCTAGTATCGAAACACCAATACCTTTTGTAAAAGCATTGGAAGACCAATACTTACCAAAAAATCGTTTTGAAACAGAATTGTTGGAAATCGTAAAATTTTAAAGTATAATTTTTAATAATTCACTACATTTGCGTCGTTTTTAAAAACCAAATTTGATTATGGTAAAAGATTTATTTGAAAGAATTCAACAAAATAAAGGCCCACTAGGAAAATGGGCATCTCAAGCCGAAGGATATTACGTTTTTCCTAAACTAGAAGGAGAACTTGGTCCGAGAATGACTTTTCATGGAAAAAAAATATTAAACTGGAGTATAAATGATTATTTAGGTTTAGCCAATCATCCAGAAGTACGCCAAGCCGATGCTGATGCTGCTGCTCAATACGGAGCGGCTTACCCTATGGGAGCTCGTATGATGAGTGGTCATACTACGTTTCATGAACAACTAGAAAACGAATTGGCTGCATTTGTACACAAAGAAGCTGCTTATTTATTAAACTTTGGGTATCAAGGTATGGTGTCTATTATAGATGCATTGGTAAGCAAAAATGATATTATTGTGTATGATGTAGATTCTCATGCGTGTATTATAGATGGTGTACGATTGCACATGGGTAAACGTTTTACCTACAAACATAACGATTTAGAAAGTATCGAAAAAAACCTTCAGCGTGCAACCAAAATGGCAACCGAAACAGGAGGTGGTATACTATTTATTACCGAAGGCGTATTTGGTATGCGTGGACAACAAGGTAAGCTAAAAGAAATTGTAGCTTTAAAAGAAAAATATAATTTCCGTTTGCTAGTAGATGATGCTCATGGTTTTGGAACTCTGGGTAAAACAGGTGCAGGAGCAGGCGAGGAGCAAGGTTGTCAAGATGGTATTGATGTATACTTTTCTACTTTTGCAAAATCTATGGCAAATATTGGTGCTTTTGTTGCTGCCGACAAAGATATTATTGATTATTTAAAATACAATTTGCGTTCGCAAATGTTTGCCAAAGCACTTCCAATGATTCAAACGATTGGTTCTTTAAAAAGATTACAATTGTTAAGAGATTCTTCGGCAATAAAAGATAAGCTTTGGGAAAATGTAAATTCATTGCAAAATGGATTAAAACAAAGAGGATTTAATATTGGTGATACCAACACTTGTATTACACCTGTTTATCTTGAAGGTTCTATTCCAGAGGCTATGGTGATGGTAAACGATTTACGTGAAAATTATGGTATATTTTTATCGATTGTAGTATATCCTGTTATTCCAAAAGGAATCATTTTATTGCGAATGATTCCTACAGCATCTCATACTCAAGATGATATTAATGAAACGTTGGCAGCCTTTGAAGCTATTCGTGAAAAATTAGTAAATGGTACCTATAAAAAAATTGCTCAAGAAACTACAGTAGATGTTTCTTAATAAATTTTAACTAGATTATAAAACAAAGGGTTGCTACATAGCAACCCTTTTGTTTTATAAAAACTTTTTATATGTACATCTCTTTTTAGTAATTCTTGGATTAAAATTTTTCCACAAATTATGAATAGCAATATTATCTTCTAGCTCGGGAGTACGGATACATTTGTCTATACCTTTTTCTGAAAATACACGGTGATACTCCTCAAAAATCGCAGCAGTAACTCCTTTACTCTGATATTCTTCTGTAATGCCTATTAGATAAAAAACAGCCTCTTTAGACTTTTTTCTAGCTTGCAATAAATGAAAAAAGCCAAATGGGAATAGTTTGCCCTTTATTTTTTGAAGTGCTTGTGCAAAGTTGGGCATTACTATGGCAAAAGCGATCATTTTTTGATGTTCATCTTCAATAAAAATTATATACTCTGGGTTTATAAAACTAATGTACTTCTTTTTAAAATATTCTTTTTGTATGTCGTTTATCGCTACAAACGATTGTAGCTTAGCATAAGCATCATTAAATAAATCAAACATTTTATCTACATGAGGCATAATATCTTCCGATTTTTTAAACGTAAGAACTTTGAGTTTGTAACGTTCTTTTATCATTTTTGAAGCTCTTACGTAAGGCTCTATTTTTACATTTTTAAAAGAGAATTCACTTTCAATGTATTTTTTTTCTACAACGAATCCTAATTGTTCAAAATGTTCAACATAGTATTTAGGGCTATACCACGTTATCATGTTTCCAAGTTCTTCAAAACCTTCGGTAAGTATGCCTACTTTGTCTAAATTAGAAAATCCCATAGGGCCTTCTGCATGCTCCAAATTGTGTTTTTTACCTAATTCAAACACTTTGTCTAATAAGGCTTTGGTTACTTCAATATCATCTATAGTTTCAAACCAACCAAAACGTACCTTGCTTTTTTTCAAGATGTTTACCTCGTCCCAATTAATGATGGCAACAACTCGTCCAACAATTTTGTTGTTTCTATATGCTAGATAAAAATAGGCTTCCGAAGATAAAAATGCGGGATTAGTGGCCTTATTAAACGATTCTAATTCTTCGGCAATAATAGGTGGTACCCAGTATGGATTGTTTTTATATAATGAAAATGGAAATTTTACAAATTCTTTAAGTTGTGTTCGCGTTACGGCTTCTACAATTGTTATCATTTTTTTAATTGGATTTATCGTCTACAGCATCGCGACGTTTTTTAGATTTTTTATCGCTTTTTTCTTTTTTGTCACGCACTTTTTTATCCATTTTGGATTCGTTGGTAATCAATTTTACTTCTTTGTAATTTTTGTCACTTCTCCAAGATAATCCAATTCCAAAATAGTTAAATGTAGGTGTAGTTTTTATATTATGTGTAAAAGAAGCATCAATTTGAAAATCTTTTGTAAATAAATATGCAGCTCCCAATGTAAATAAACCATCAGAATAGTAATCTCCCACAACCGCTTTGTTTTCTACAAATCCAGACCATTTATCGTTAAAACCTTTTGTGAGTGTTAGTACATAACCATAATTTTGATAATCTGAAGTGATTTTGTCTAAAAAAATATTCGTAACAAAAACATATCCGCCTGCAAACATATTTTGTGTACATATTATTGCTTTTGGTGTTACTTTATTGAGTTTGGTCGTATTGTTTATATACGAATTATCAAAGTTTAAATTACCAGCTACAAAAACAGAAACAGCAGGTATTAAACTTTTCCATTTGAAAGAATGATTTGCTTTCCAACTATATAAATTAGGTTTGTTATCGGCATATTTAAAAGGATCGTATACTAAATATTTTATTCCAAGAGAACAATTGCGAACACCATGTCGGCTTTCTTGTATATCGCTAGCGTCGGTATAAGTATCTTGCTGGTACTTAATGTTGGTAATAAATTCCATTTCTTCAAACAAAAAGCCATAACGTATAGCAAAATCTCCTACCATTCCTTTGGCTTTGTAGTCTAGTTTACTATGTTTTTCGCTCATGTAACTTAAACCACCTTCTAGTTGTATTACGGTCTTTCCTACGGCAAATGCACCCATAGATTCACCTGGTCTATTCGAATTTATTACATCAGTATATTGAGCCATAATCGTGCAAAAAGGCATCAATAAAAATAGCATGACTACGTTGAAATATTTCATGGCTCATTTTTTTAATTTTTCAAATTTAGATATTCTATTTAATATTATCAATTATTTAGCATATCGATACTTTAAAAAATAGTATATTTTATTACTTTTGAAAAAAAATAATTCATGCAAGAAGCATCTTTACCTAGCGTTGTAAGAACAATATTGTACATTATTGTTTTTTATTATGTTTTTAAGTTTTTGGCGAAGCTATTTTTACCTATAATGGCTAAAAAAGCTTTTGAACAAGCTCAAGAACATATAAAACAACAGCAACAAAACTATCAGCAAAATAATAACTCTCAAAATACTGCCAATACAAAGCCTCGTGAATCTAAAAAAGTAGGTGAATATATTGATTTTGAAGAAGTAGAATAGATTTCTGCCTAAATTTTAATACATCAAAAATGCAAAAAATTAATAAACTATATCCTCATGTAGCCGCTATATTTGGATTTATAATTGTTTCAATACTTTATTTTTATCCAGTTTTACAAGGTAAAAAGATTTACCAATCTGATATTGTACAGTATACAGGTATGGCAAAAGAGCTTACTGATTTTAGAACTCAGAATAAGCAAGAAACCTATTGGGTAAACAATGCATTTGGCGGTATGCCTACTTATCAAATGGGTGCAAAATACCCCAATGATGTTATTGGCGCTATCGATGATATGATTCGGTTTTTACCAAGACCGGCAGATTATTTGTTTTTGTATTTTGTGAGTTTCTACATCATGCTATTGGTATTAAAAATAGATCCACTAAAAGCTTTTTTTGGTGCTTTGGCATTTGGATTTTCTACCTATTTGATTATAATATTGGGAGTTGGGCATAATGCAAAAGCTCATGCTATTGCTTATATGCCTTTGGTTGTAGCAGGTGTTTTATTGGTTTTTAAAAAACAGTATTGGAAAGGAGGCTTGCTTACACTTCTAGCCACAGCTTTAGAGCTAAATGCCAATCACTTTCAAATGACGTATTATTTATTGTTTTTACTGCTTTTTGTGGGTGTATTTTACGCCTATAAATTTATTAAAGCTAAAGAATACAAAGAGTTAGGTAAAGTAGCACTTACTTTTTTTGTAGCACTTATAGTCGCTCTTGGTGTAAATGCCACATCTTTATTGGCGACCAAAGAGTACGCCGAATTTAGTACAAGAAGTAAAAGCGAACTAAAACTAGACGAAATAGGGAAACCCAAAAAAGACAACTCGGCATTGTCTAGAAGTTATATTACAGAATATAGTTATGGTATTGCCGAAAGTTTAAATTTAATAGCTCCAAAATTATTTGGTGGTGGCAATAATGAAAAGTTAGGAAACAATTCTAGTGTGTATAAATATTTAGAAAGTTATGGAGCCTCTCCAGAAGAAGCTACTTTTTATACAGAAGGATATGGTAAAACATATTGGGGCAATCAGCCAATTGTAGCGGCACCAGCCTATATTGGTGCAGTAGTTTTCTTTTTATTTGTACTTGCTATGTATCATGACAAGCGAAAAATAAAATGGGTGTTTTTTTCAGGAGCTGTATTTTCATTACTATTATCTTGGGGAAAAAACTTCGCGATACTTACAGACTTTTTTATAGATTATGTGCCTATGTATGATAAATTTAGAGCCGTATCGTCTATACAAGTTTTGTTAGAATTATGTATGCCAGCTATGGCTGTTATGGGTTTATATTCATTTTTTACTACACATACAGAAAAACAATGGGATAGCTTAAAGAAAGCAGCTTTAACCTGTTTAGGTCTACTTGTCATTTTGTTTTTTGCAAAAGGAATGTTTGACTTTTCTGGACCTATAGACAAGCAATTGCAAATTATGTTTTCGCAAATGGAAGACAAATCGTTTGCTCCCGATTTTCTTAACGCACTACGAGAAGATCGTCGCACTATGTATATTGCAGATTTGTTGCGTTCTGGATTTTTTATTACACTCGCCATTGTATCGCTTTGGTTGTTTATTAAAAATAAAATGGCACAAACCACAACCGTAATTTTCATAGGATTATTAATGGTATTGGATTTATTTTTTATTGATAAAAACTATGTAAGTAGTCAAGATTTTAAATCGGCTAGAGAGGTTGATATGCCTTTTGAAGCTACTACTGCAGACAATCAAATTTTGCAAGATACTACACACTATAGAGTATTTGAAGTAGAAGAGAGTTTGAGCAATCCAAGAGCATCTTATTTTCATAAATCAATAAGTGGTTATAGTGCAGTAAAACCAAAAAGAATGCAAGAACTTTTTGATTATCAAATTAAAAATAATAACCGACAAGTATTAAATATGCTCAATGTAAAATATTTAATACAAACAGATGACAAAGGACAACCTTTTGCCGTGCAAAATCCTCAAGCTAATGGTAATGCTTGGTTTGTTTCAGAACTAAAACATGTAAATTCTGCCGATGAAGAAATGCAATTGTTATCGAAACTAGATACAAAAAACACGGCAATTACTCAAAATGAGGTAAGCGAAAAAGTAGGTTTGCCAAGTAAGTTTTACAAAGATTCTTTGGCTACTATAAAATTGGTAAAATATGCTTCTAATAAATTAAAATACGCTTCAAATAATAGCAAAGATGGTTTTGCTGTTTTTTCGGAGGTTTATTATAAAGACGGATGGAAAGCCACTATTGACGGCAAAAATGTTCCTATACTAAAAGTAAATTATACGTTAAGAGGATTGCAAGTTCCAGCAGGCAAACACACTATAGAGTTTGTTTTTGATCCAGAAGTAGTAAAAACAGGTAGTACAATAGCACTTATAAGTTCTATTATTATGTTTGTATTGCTTTTTGTAGCATTGTATTTGAATTTTAATAAGAAAAAAACGGTACATGCGTAATTCCAAATTACTCATCATTACCTATTACTGGCCTCCAGCTGGTGGGCCGGGTGTACAACGTTGGTTGAAATTTGTAAAATATTTACCAGATTTTAATATACAACCTATTGTATATGTACCCGAAAACCCTACATATCCTATTATAGACACTAATTTAGAAAAAGAGGTTTCAAATAATCTGTTGGTTTTAAAACAACCAATTTTTGAACCATATCAACTTGCAGGTTTTCTATCTAAAAAGAGTACCGAAAAAATAAGTTCAGGAATTATTCCTCCCGAAAAAAAACAAAATATACTACAAAAAGTAATGCTTTGGGTTCGCGGAAATTTTTTTATACCCGATGCAAGAGTATATTGGGTAAAACCTTCTGTAAAATATTTAAAAAAATATATTGAAGAGCACGGCATTGAAACCATTATTACTTCGGGGCCTCCTCATAGTTTACATCTTATAGGTTTGCATTTAAAAAATAGTTTGCCTATACATTGGATAGCCGATTTTAGAGATCCTTGGACAACTATTGGCTACCATAGTGAATTGAAACTTTCTAAATATGCACAGCATAAACACAAAAAGCTAGAAAAACAAGTAATGCAAACCGCAGATACTTTACTAGTAACTAGCCCAACAACCAAAAAAGAGTTTGAAAGTATTACTACAAAGCCAATAGAGGTTATTACGAATGGTTATGATATAGAAAATGTAGAAAAGAAGCCTTTAGACACCAAATTTTCGTTGGCGCACATAGGTTCGTTTTTATCAGCTAGAAATCCAGAAATACTTTGGCAATCATTGTCTGAATTGTGTGTGGAGCATGGAGATTTTGCAACTCATTTGGAACTAAAATTAATTGGAGCTATAAGTGCAGAGGTACTTCAAAGTATAGAGAAGTATAATCTTAGCAGTTATGTTAATAATTTAGGATATGTATCTCACAAAATTGCCGTTGAAGCCCAAAGAAGTAGTCAAGTATTGTTATTGATTGAAATAAATTCTGAAGAAACAAAAAGTATTATACCAGGTAAATTGTTTGAATATATGGTATCTGAAAGACCTATATTGGCTATTGGCCCTAAAGATTCTGACTTTGAAACCATTTTAAAACAAACCAATACAGGAACCTTCTTTTTGTACCATGAAAAAGAAGCGTTAAAAACTCAAATAAAGAAATATTATGCGTCTTATTTGGAGCAAAATTTAAGAGTATCTCCTGTAGGACTTCAATACTATTCTCGTAAAAAACTAACCGAAAAATTGATAGAAGTAATACAAAAGTTAAATCACTAAAATAGTATGGGGATAGTTCAAAATCAATCAATTAAAAATTCTATAATTACATTTATAGGTTTTGGTTTAGGAGCTATTAATGCCTTGTTTTTTTATACCCATTTTTTAGGAAAATTACATTATGGTATTGTTAATACATTATTATCGGGGGCTAATATCTTAATGCCAATAATGGCATTTGGTGCTCATAATACATTAATTCGTTTTTTTACTTCTTACAAAATAGAAGAAAAAAAAGAACGTTTTTTATCGTTTATGCTTGTTTGGCCTTTATTTATGAGCATTCCACTATTTTTTTTGTATTTTTTGTTTTACAATCACATTGTAACTTTTGGGATAGATAAAAACCCAGAAATGCGACCTTTTATTGGTTTATTTCCTGTAATTGGCATTTTTATGGGCTATTCAGAGGTGTTTTTTGCTTGGGCAAAAGTTCATTTACAGTCTGTTATTGGTAATTTAATTAATGAAGTATTAGTACGTTTTTTGGTAATGCTTTTTTTATTAGGAGTTCATTTTGATATTCTTACAAAATTTCAATGTATTTACGCGATTGCTTTCGCCTATTTTTGTCAAATGGTTGTGATGATGTGGTATGCTTTCAAAATTAAGTTTCCAAAGTTACAATTTCAGTTTCCAGAAAATTTTCGTGAAATTGTATCATATTCGTTATTCATTATTGTTTCTGGCGGCGTTGCTGTAATGCTTATAGATTTTGATAAAATGATGATTTACAAGATGATGAAAGTAACGAATAACGCTGTTTATTCTGTTGGAATTTTTATGGCTACTCTAATAAGCGTACCTAGTAGAGCGATGATTCAAATAGTTGCACCTATAACTTCTAGGCTTGTAGCCGAAAAAAAATGGACTGAACTGAATGAATTATATAAAAAAACATCAATAACACTACAAGTTTCGGGCGGACTTATCATGTTGTTACTTTTTGTAAATATTCATGAAATTTATAAGATAATTCCAGATAACTACCAAGGCGGAATTTATGTAGTGTTTCTTATAGGTATTTCTAAGTTTTTTGATTTGATTGTTGGTAACAACAACAATATTATAACCAATACAAATTACTATAGAACTGTTATTTTATTAGGTGTTTTTACTGTAGTTTTAATGTTGTTTCTCAATTGGTTGCTTATACCTCTTTATGGTATAAACGGTTCAGCATTAGCTACTTTACTTACTATTTTTATCTACAATAGCATTAAACTTTATTTTGTTGTAAAAAAGCTTAATTTATTTCCTTTCACACTTAAAAATTTAATTTCTGTACTTGTTATTGTACTTCTTTTTCTTTGTTTTTCTTTCTGGGATTTTAAATTTACAGCATTATTAAACATAATCTTAAAATCTATATTGGTGTCGTTGTTCTATGTTTTTATAAACTATAAGTTACAAATATCAGAAGATTTTAATAGAGTAGTGGCGATGGTTTTGCATAAAATAAAAGCATAAAAAATCCTGCTTTGTATGTACGCCGCAGGATTTTTTTAAACAAACTAAACCAATTTATAATTATGTCACAAATTATTCTTTGTCATTATCTTCTATTTTAGCACGAGTTCCATCGGCTTTATAGTAGTAGTAATCATTGCTGTTTCCATAATAATTGTTATTGTAACTGTTATAGCTAGCATATTGATTAGCACTTTGGTAAGCATAACCTGTATTGTATCCTTTTATACTTCCCAATACATCAATTAAATCGCCTCTTCTGTTGTATATAAGTCTCATATTCCCTATTTTTTCTAAATTATATCTACCATATCTCATAAATACAGATCCAATGCGAGTTACTCTATCTCTTGTATCATAGTTGATAAATACATTTCCTACTCTGCGAATTCTTCCAAAAGCATCTTGCTCTATAGCTACTCCATAGTTTACAGAAGCACGCTCTTGATTACGTTTTCCAGCTGTTTTATAGTAGTAAGTAGTGTTGGTTTGACTGTCTTGCGGACGTGTATTAAAATCAAATTCACCATTTGGAAAAACATAAAATTCTATACCTCTTTCTACAAAAGAGAATGGCTCATTAGCATTATATCTAGTTTCGTGTCTTTCAACAGTAGATTGAGCATTTACTTTGATAGTCATCATGCTCATTAAGCTCAAAGCTGTAAGTAAAGTAATTGTTCTCATAATAATTCAATTTTTTCCGAGTAATCGGTGTTTTGCTTACTCTTTCGATTTTCGGCTTCTTCGATCAAAATAATTTTGATATTAATGATATTTCAAATGTTGTGCCAAAAAAATAAAAATAACACCTATATAAATGTTAAAATATTGTAAATGATTGAAATTTAGTTTTTTAAAAGCTTATTTTTTTTAATTGTATTACAAACATTATAACTAGTTATCAAATAATAGTACTTTTGTTTAAAATAGTTAATTAAATGAAAAGAATAGTTGTATTTGTTTTATTATTGTTTATTACAGAAATTACACAAGCACAAGTATATCAAGCAGTATATGGTGCTATTGTAAATCAGTGTTCACAACAAAATATTACTAATAATTTGACCACTTTTGAAAGTTTAGGGTTAAAACGAAAAGGAACAACGGCGTTACAAAATACACTCGATTGGCTTAAAAATAAATATATAAGTTTTGGATATACTACTTCACAAATAGAAGAGCAATCATATACTTATTCTGGATATACTTGTAAAAATTTAATAGTTACCAAAACAGGCACTTTGTATCCAAACATTTATGTAATTGTTTGCGGGCATTATGATTCTACAGGAGGTACTGGTACAAATGATAATGGTAGCGGAGTGGTTTCTATTTTAGAAGTAGCTCGATTACTTCAAAGTGTACCAACAGAATATTCTATAAAATTTATTAATTTTAGTGGAGAAGAAGACGGACTCTACGGGAGTCAAAATTTTGTGAGCCAAATAGTAAACGGAACCTCTCCAAAAATGAATATTCGTATTGTGTTTAATTTAGATGAAGTAGGGGGAGTTGCAGGTATTACAAACAACCAAATTACTTGCGAAAAAGATACCAACAATACACCTTCAACAAATAATGCACAATCTGCAACATTTACCAATGAACTTATGAACTGTGTATCTTTATACTCGCCTTTAACACCTGTTTTATCCTACGCATATTCTTCAGATTATATGCCATTTCAAGCCAATAACGAAATTATTACAGGTTTTTTTGAAACTAATGAAACCACACACAAGCATACTGCTACAGATTTATTAATCAATATGGATCCTGTTTATAATTTTAATGTAGCCAAAGCCGCTATTGGTGCTACATTGCATTTTGCTAAGGCATCGACTACATTGTCTATAGATTCTAAATCAAAAGAAGATTTATTTACCCTTGAGAACAATCCAGTGAAAGACTTTTTAAAAGTTAATTATTCTGATGCTAGTTTATTTTCAAACGCTACAATTACAATAGTAGATATTATGGGTAATGTAGTTACGCTTCAAAAGCTAAACCAAGCTCTAGTATCTGTTGAAAATTTGCCTGTGGGTTTATATCTTTTGAGTATTTATAACGAAAAAGGGGAGTTATTAGGGTCAAAAAAAATCATTAAAGAATAAAGTTTTACAAAATAGTTTTAAAAAATAAACCCCTGTTTTTTTAAAACAGGGGTTTTTGTATTAAAGAAATATAATATTAAAATTATTCTCCTTTTTCCATTTTGGCTTTCAATTCTGCTAATGCATCGATATCACCTAAAGTTGATTTTTCAACGTTTGAAGAACTTGCAACAGCTTCAGCTTGCTTTACTGCTTTAGCTTCTTCTTCTCTAAAGATAGCAGTGTGAGAAGCAACTACTCTTTTGAATTCTTTATTAAATTCAATTACTTTGAATTCAGCAGCATCTCCTTTTTTAAGTTTTTTACCATCTTCTTTTTCCAAATGACGTGCTGGTACAAAAGCAACAACATCATCTCCAAAGTCTACAGTAGCACCTTTGTCTACTAATTCTGTTATAGAACCGTTATGAACAGTTCCAACAGCATAAGCAGCTTCGTGTTTATCCCAAGGGTTTTCTGTAGTTTGTTTGTGTCCAAGAGAAAGTTTTCTTCCATCTACATCAAGTTCTAATACTACAACTTCCAATTTGTCTCCAATGTTTACAAATTCTGATGGATGTTTGATTTTTTTAGTCCAAGATAAGTCAGAGATATATACTAAACCATCAATTCCTTCTTCAAGTTCTACAAATATACCAAAGTTTGTAAAGTTTCTTACAATTCCAGTATGTGTAGATCCTACAGGATATTTAGAAGTGATGTCTGTCCAAGGATCTTGAGTAAGTTGTTTAATACCTAAAGACATTTTTCTTTCGTCTCTATCAAGTGTTAAAACAACAGCTTCTACTTCGTCTCCAATTTTCATAAAATCTTGAGCACTTCTTAAGTGTGTAGACCAAGACATTTCAGAAACGTGTATTAAGCCTTCAACACCTTCTGCAACTTCAATAAATGCACCGTAATCAGCAAGTACAACTACTTTACCTTTTACTTTGTCACCTACTTTCAAATCAGCAGAAAGGGCATCCCAAGGATGAGCGTTTAATTGTTTTAAACCAAGTTGAATTCTTGTTTTTTCATCATCAAAATCAAGGATTACAACATTTAATTTTTGGTCTAATTCCAATACTTCGCTAGGGTGGTTAATTCTAGACCAAGAAAGATCTGTAATATGGATTAATCCATCAACACCACCTAAATCGATAAACACACCATAAGAAGTAATGTTTTTAACAACACCTTCTAATACTTGTCCTTTTTCTAATTGACCGATGATTTCTTTTTTCTGAACTTCGATGTCAGCTTCGATAAGTGCTTTATGAGAAACAACAACGTTTTTAAATTCGTGGTTAATTTTTACCACTTTAAATTCCATCATTTTGTTTACATAAACATCGTAATCGCGAATTGGTTTTACATCAATTTGAGAACCAGGTAAGAATGCTTCAATGCCAAAAACATCTACAATCATACCACCTTTTGTTCTACATTTAACAAAACCATTAACGATTTCGCCACTTTCGTGAGCAGCAATAACTCTATCCCAAGATTTGATAGTTCTTGCTTTTTTGTGAGATAATACCAATTGACCTGTTCTATCTTCGCGAACGTCGATTAAAACTTCAACTTTATCTCCTACTTTTAAATGTGGGTTATAACGAAATTCGTTTAACGAAATAACACCTTCTGATTTAGCATTGATATCAACGATAGCGTCTCTATCTGTAATTCTTACAACTACACCTTCTACAACTTCTTCATTGTCTGTAGAGATGAAAGTTTTTGCTACTAAATCTTCAAATTCTTGTAAGTTTTTTTCATCAACAGCATCAATTCCTTCTGCATAGTTGTGCCAGTTAAAACCATTTAAAAAATCCTGTTGTTCTTTGTTTAATTCAGCCATGCTGATTGTATTAAATTTGTATTCTGAATTGTCTGGGTTTATTATCGAAAAAAATTCAGAAGTTGTTTTACTTAAATAATTGATACCTAGAGGAAACCCATATTCGCCAAAAGGTGTGCAAAATTACATCTTTAATTTTAAATTGCAATGTTTTTTGCTGATTTTTAAACAGAAAAGCCTTAGAAAAAATCTAAGGCTTCTCAAAATAGTTGGTGAAATATTATTTTTTAATAACTTGTTTGTTATACTTATTACTATTTGTGGTTGCTTCTACAAAGTATATCCCTTCATTTATATTTGATATGTTTAAAGTATTTGTAGCTTGGTAAGTTGTGTAAATAGGTTGTCCTGCAAGGTTGTAAATAGTAATTTTTTCAATATTTTCATTAGCTGGAATTTCCAAATTTAATTCTCCTTTTGTTGGGTTTGGAAACACGAGCATATTTGTATTACTATTTCTATTGGTAGTTGTATTTGTATTACCACAACTAGAAGTTATATAAGATGTAGGAATGTTAAAATACAAGGCTAAATCATCTATTTTTGATGTGTCTGCGCAAATGTAGCTTATGTTTGGGTTTTCTTTAAAATTGTAACCTTGGCTATTTAATAATGAATAATCTACACCATTTTTTAAATACAAAGAACTTAGGTTGTTACTATGTGCTATACAAGTTGTTAAATTTGATAGTGAAGAAACATCAAGAGTTGAAAGTGAATTTGTGTTACAATATAGTTTGTTTAAGTTACTAAACGTATGTAAGTTTAAAGATGTTAAATTATTATGGCTACAATCTAATATGGTTAGGTAGTTTGCATTGGTAACATTTAAAGTAGTTAGTAAATTATAACTACAATCTAAGTGGTTTAGGTTTGTTGCATTAGACAGTTCTAAAGTCGTGATTTGATTGTTGTAGCAATATAATAAACTAAGTTGTGATAAATTGGTAAAATTGATCGAAGTAATTGCATTATTATTACAAGCAATTACCTCTAAATTTGTTAATTGATTTAAAATATTAATATTTGTAAGAGCATTTTCGCTTACATCAACACTTACTAAATTTGGAAAACATTCAACACCTTCAATTGAAGTAAGATTTTGTTGATTCAGATTCAAGTCATATACATTATTTGCTTCTGCTACAGAGATTCTACCATTACTATTACTATCAATTTTTATAGCATTTCCTTGCGCATCGTGTGCAATATCATTTGATGTATCACTACTTAGTAAAACGTTTACCAATGTATTGTTTGTAAATGTATATTCTTGTGCTTTTGCTATAAAGCCAATAGTAATAAATAAAGTCGTGATAATATATTTTCTCATGTTTTGCTGTAATTCTGATACAAACTTAGCAAAACAATAGTATTTGTCTAGTTTTTAGTGTTTTACGAAAATTCAAATAAAATAGATAAAGTACCTATAAATTCGATAAAATGTAATCTTGAAAATTTGATTTTGAATTTTATGCATTTTGTCGAAAAAATAAACACTTGAGCCAATATAAAAAATACCAACTCAAGTGTTAAAATTTTGTTAAAATGTAAATATGTAAGAATTTGCTTTCTACTAATGAGAAATTTCTGCTACTTCTTGCGGGTTGTGTTTATGCTTGAAGAATATTGAGAATAAAATGGCAATTATTAATGCATATACAGCAAAAGCAAACCATATTCCGTGCCAGTCTTTGGTGTTTTCATGAGTATAATACGTATCAATAACGTACCCGCTAACTTTACTTCCTAGATAGGCTCCAAATCCATTGGTCATCATCATAAATAAACCTTGCGCACTTGATCGTATTTTTGATTCTGTTGTGGTTTCAACAAATAAAGAGCCAGATATATTGAAAAAGTCAAAAGCCATACCATAAACTATATTTGAAAATAATACCAATATAAGTCCTAATCCTTCTGAGGCTCCAAAAGAGAAAAATCCAAAACGCAATACCCAAGCTAACATAGAAATAAGCATTACTTTTTTGATGCCATATTTTTTTAGAAAAAACGGAATAGTAACAATAAATAATGTCTCAGAAATTTGAGAAATAGACATAATTAATGTAGAGTTTTTTTCTACAAATGAGCCTTTGCTAGCAATGTTCATTAAATAAGCATCTCCGTACATATTTGTAAGTTGTAGGGCTGCGCCTAAAAACATTGAAAAGATTAAAAAGATAGCAATTTTGTAATTGTTAAACAACTTAAAAGCTGTTAAACCTAATTGCTCTAAAAGAGAAGCATCTTTTGAAATAGATTTTTGCGGTGGGCATTTTGGTAAGCTAAATGAATAGACCCCAAGTATAAATGCAGCGATTGCCGCAATATAAAATTGATTAGCATTTACATTGCTATGACTAAAATTTGTAATCCACATGGCTACTATAAAACCAATAGTTCCCCAAACTCGAATAGGAGGGAATACCTTAACTACATCATAATTATTATTTTTTAAAATGGTATATGCTATAGAGTTGGATAATGAAATTGTAGGCATATAGCAAATCATCGCGCCAAAAATAACATAGTATAAAGTATCTGGGTTGTTTACTTGAGGTACATAAAGGAGTATTAAACCATAAAAAATATGTAGTAATCCGTATAATTTTTCGGCATTCAACCATTTATCAGCAATAATACCTGTAATTGCAGGCATAAATAAAGAAGAAAGACCTAAAGTAGAAAAGATAGCTCCAAATTGAGCGCCTGTCCAGCCTTTTGCATTCATACAATATGTTCCAATAGTAATAAGCCATGCACCCCAAACAAAAAATTGCAGAAAACTCATTAAGGTGAGTTTGTTTTTAATATTCATGATAAGTATTTGTATAAAATTCGAATTGTAAATCTACTACTTTAAAAGTATACTTGCAAAAAATTACAACGATTTCGTTGCTTTTTCAACCAAAGAAAGCACCAAAGAAAATTGTTCTTCTTTGGATAATTTAGAGTTATCTATTTCTATAGCTTCGGGTACTTTTAATAAAGGCGAATCGGCTCGGTGTGTATCTATATAATCGCGTTCTTGAACATTTTTTAATACTTCTTCATAGGTAACAAGTTCTCCTTTTGCGATAAGTTCATCAAAGCGTCTTTTAGCCCTTACTTCTGCACTTGCAGTCATAAATATTTTAAGTTCAGCATTTGGAAAAACAACACTACCAATATCTCTACCATCCATAACAATGCCTTTATCTTTTCCCATAACTTGTTGTTGTTGCACAAGTTTGGCTCTTACTTGAGATATTTCGGCTATTTTACTTACATACGATGAAACTTCTATAGTTCTTATTTCTTTCTCAATGTTATTACCATTCAAATATATTTCTGCAAATTCTAAGGCAGGATTGTAAATAAATTTTAGCGATATTTCGGGTAAGTGGTCTATTAATTTTGCTTTATCAAAGCTTGTAGAAGATATAATTCCGTTTTGTAAAGCAAAGTAAGCTACAGCTCTATACATTGCGCCTGTATCTACATAAATGTATCCTAATTCTTTAGCCAATTGTTTGGCAAGTGTACTTTTTCCTGTAGAAGAAAAACCATCTATGGCTATTGTAATTTTTTTCAAAATAGTTTTATTTTAATATTCGTCTGCAAAATCTAGGGTTAATCCAAAAAGACTTGTATTGGCTGCCAAAGTATATCTGGAATAAGAATAATTGAACTTAAGTTTGCCCATTTTTAATCCGAAACCAACAGAAATTCCAGAAAAATTACGTTTGTCTACTATTCTTAATTCTTCAGCTCTTCTAAAATTATAGCCAAGTCTAAAATTAAATCCTTTTGTTGGAAAAAGTTCTGCCCCAAAAATAACATGGCGTAAGGCATTGTTAAAAAAAGATACTTTTTCTTCTGTTTTACTGCCATCGATACTGCTTACTGCTCTATTTGGATTGGAAAACCCGAGTTTCCATTGTTGCAAATTTTCTAAAGTAAGATGCCACCTTAGGGGTACATTTTCTACTTGTTGAGAAACGCCTAGTATTATTTCAAAAGGTAATTTTTCTTGTGTTCCAGCATACGTAGTTATTTGAGTACCCATATTTCTTAATGATAAAGCCCAATTCACATCGTTTTTTTCATCAATAAATAAAACTCCTACATCTAATGCAGCTCCAAAAGAACTATAATTTTCTAAGTTGGAAGAAATAAGTTTGGCATTCGATCCAAAATATAATGTAGTAAAAGGTACATTGTAGGCGTAGCCCAACGATAATGAGGTATCACTACCTGTAAAACTTTGAGTGGGAGTTCCTATTTCGTCATAACCGTCAAATTTACCGTAGTTTACATAATTTACACCCAAATTAAATGTTTGCACATGACGGTCGTAAGTATATGCATACGAAGCTGTACCATAAGTTACACCGCCATAATAATTACCATAATTAACAGCAAGTTTATTATCCATTTCTGGATTTATGGTAGCTGGGTTAAAATGTACTTGATTTACATCGCTATCAAAAATCGTAATTACTTTACCACCCAAAGCAGCTTGACGAGGAGAAGTTGCCATATTGAGAAATTGGTACACTGATTTCCCCCCAATTTGGGCTTGTGTATAAAGCGTAAAAAGGAATAAAAGAATAATCTTTTTTAAAATATACATAATTAGGTTTGGTACAACTATGATAACGCAGATGCGAAGATATTATTTTTAGTAGTAAGCAAAAAATAAAGGCGTGAGTTTATTTTCACGCCTATAAAAATGTAGTGGAGTATTTTTTAAGATATCTCTTTTGGATTTTTAACTTTTTGTCCGCTAAGAGCCAAAGCAATAACCTCGTGCATTTCTTTTACATAATGAAAAGTTAGCCCAGTTAAATAATCTGATTTTATTTCGTCAATATCGGCTTTGTTTTCATGACACAAAATAATTTCTTTAATATTGGCTCTTTTGGCAGCCAATATTTTTTCTTTGATACCACCTACAGGAAGCACTTTACCTCGTAGGGTTATTTCGCCTGTCATGGCAATATTTTTCTTAACTTTTTCTTGTTTTAATAATGAAATCATGGAGGTAAGCATAGCTATACCCGCACTTGGCCCATCTTTTGGAGTTGCGCCTTCTGGTACATGAAGGTGTATGTTGTATTTTGAAATAACATCTTGATCTAGACCAAACAATTCTGCATTTGCTTTGATATATTCTAATGCTATAGTAGCCGATTCTTTCATTACAGTACCTAGGTTTCCAGTAAGTGTAAGGCTACCTTTTCCTTTTGAAATTAATGATTCTATAAACAAAATATCGCCACCTACTGCAGTCCAAGCTAAACCAGTAACCACGCCTGCCACATCGTTTCCTTCGGCTTTATCTCTTTCTAGTCTTGGTACACCCAATATTGTAACCACATCATCATCAGTAAGTTTGTTGTTGTACGATTCTTCCATAGCCACAGATTTTGCAATACTGCGTATTACTTGTGCTATTTTTTGTTCTAAATTACGAACTCCAGATTCTCTTGTGTAACCTTCTATAATTTTTTCGATTTGTTTTTTACCAATAGTAACATCTTTGGCTTTCAAACCATGTTCTTTCAGTTGCTTGGGTATAAGATGTTGTTTGGCAATTTCAACCTTTTCTTCGGTAGTATAACCAGACATTTTTATAACTTCCATACGGTCTTTTAATGCTGGTTGTATTGTACTCATGGTGTTGGAAGTAGCAATAAACATAACTTTAGATAAGTCGTATCCCATTTCTAAAAAGTTGTCGTAAAACTCTTTATTTTGTTCAGGATCTAACACTTCCAATAATGCCGAAGATGGATCGCCATTATGGCTGTAAGAGAGTTTGTCTATTTCGTCTAATACAAACACAGGATTTGAAGTACCTGCTTTTTTCATACTTTGAATTATACGCCCAGGTAAAGCACCTATATAGGTTTTGCGATGTCCTCTTATTTCGGCTTCATCTCTAAGTCCGCCAAGAGATATACGCACATATTCTCTTCCTAATGATTCGGCAATAGACTTACCAATAGATGTTTTACCAACACCCGGAGGCCCTGTAAGACAAATAATTGGCGATTTCATATCGTTGCGCAATTTAAGCACTGCTAAATGCTCAATAATACGTTTTTTAACATCGTCAAGACCAAAATGATCTCTATCTAATATTTTTTGAGCAAGTTTTAAATCAAATTTATCTTTTGAATATTCATTCCAAGGTAAATCTAAAAATAACTCTAAGTAATTGCGTTGAATGCCAAAATCAGGCGCTTGCGGATTCATGCGTTGTAATTTTGAAAATTCTTTTTCAAAATGTTTACTTACTTTTTCGTCCCACTTTTTTGACTTTGCTTTTTCGCGCATTTCTTCAAATTCTTGCTCATTTGAAACGCCACCCAATTCTTCTTGAATGGTTTTCATTTGTTGGTGCAAGAAATATTCGCGTTGTTGTTGGTCTAAGTCAAATCGAACTTTCGACTGTATATTATTTTTGATTTCGAGCTTTTGAAGCTCGATATGCATAAAGCGCAAGGTTTCGAGCGCTCGTTCTTTTAAATCATTAATAGATAACAAATTTTGTTTTTCATCAACATTCAAATTCATATTCGACGAAACAAAATTCACAAGAAACGACTGGCTTTCAATGTTTTTGATAGCAAAAGTAGCTTCTGTAGGAATATTAGGACTTTCTTTTATTATTTGAATAGCATTTTCTTTTATAGACTCTACAATTTCATCAAATTCTTTATCAGATTTTTGAGGCCTAGTTTCTGTAACTTCTTTTACGGCAGCTTGTAAAAATGGCTCTTCCGAAACAATTTGATCTATTTCAAATCGCTTTTTACCTTGTAAAATAACAGTAATGTTGCCATCGGGCATTTTTAATACCCTTAAAATTTTGGCTACAGTACCAACAGTATGAATATCTGCAATTGATGGATCTTCAACACTTTCGTCTTTTTGTGCCACAACACCAATAATTTTATCTCCAGTATTGGCGCTATCAATTAATTTTATAGATTTATCTCTACCCGCGGTAATAGGAATTACAACACCTGGAAATAAAACCGTGTTGCGCAATGGCAAAATAGGAAGCAATTTAGGAAGCTTTTCTTTTGTCATTTCTTCCTCATCTTCGGGAGTCATTAAGGGTATTAGTTCGGCTTCGCTATCTATTTCGTTTAATGACAAATTGTCAAGTGTAATAATTTTATGGTTTGGCATAATAAAAATGGTGTCAAAAAGACAGTTTTTATAGTTAGGTATTTTTTTAGTTTTAATTTAAAAGGCTTACTATAAGCGCTCTAGGTTAAAGCATTATGCTTCTTTGGTTTACTTAATATAGTTGGTTCAAGATTTATGCCAAAATAATAATCAGTCAAATAGGCATAACTAAAGAGCTTGTATTACTTTTGTAAAAAAAATAATATGGAAATAGCAATTATAGCCCACGATGGTAAAAAGGCAGAAATGGTTCAGTTTTTAAATAAGAATAAAGCCATTTTAGATAAAGAAAATATTAAAATTATTGCTACAGGTACTACAGGTGGCAAGGCTGAGTTGGCTGGTTTTAAAGTAAAAAAAATGCTTTCTGGGCCTATGGGTGGCGATGCTCAAATTGCAGCTCGAGTAGCAGTAGGTAAAACGAAAATGGTTTTGTTTTTTAAAGATCCAAACTCAAGTCATCCTCATGAACCAGATATCAATATGCTTATTAGAATTTGTGATGTGCATAATGTACCTCTAGCTACTAATGAAGCTACGGCTCAGTTGTTATTACTAGGTTTAGATGAGTTAAAGTAATTTATTTTACAGCAATCATAGAGATTTCTACGTTTACATTTTTTGGCAAACAAGCTACTTGAACTGTTTCACGAGCTGGAGCAGTTTTTTCATCAAAGTAACTGGCGTATGCTTCGTTTATGGTGGCAAAATCATTCATATTCATTATGAAAATGGTTGTTTTTACCACATTTTCAAAAGTCATATTTGCTGCTTCTAAAACTGCTTTCATGTTTTGCATGACTTGGTGGGTTTCTATTTTAATGTCATCTAAAACAAGCTCCATCGTTTCTGGATTTAATGCTATTTGACCAGAAGTGTACAGTGTATTATCAACAAGAACCGCTTGGTTATAAGGGCCTATTGGAGCGGGTGCTTTTTCTGTAAAAATTATTTTTTTCATTGTATATGCTGTTTATTAACGTAAAACTCTATCAGGTTGCGTACGCTTGTCCCATTTGATATCGCTAAGAACTCCTGCTTTTATACCAATAAAGAATCCCCAATAGCTATTTTGACCAAATGGCGACCAATTGAAATTCATATACCAACTCATTAAATCTCTGTTCATTCTAATTTGAGTAAAAGTTACTCCTTTATTAATAAAATCGTAACCTGTTGATACACCAAATTTCCATTTTGGTGTTAAATCGGTATTGGCAGACATCATGAGTGAACAAGTAGATATTTTTCGTCCGAAATCTGAATTATTGTAAGTAACCGATAATGCCATATTAATATCCCAAGGTATTTGATAATTGTAAAATCCAGAAAAAGCGTCTTCTTCGTCTTCTTTATTTTTCATTTGGTTTAATCGATCGTCATTAAGGTCTTGGTTCATACCAAACAAATCGTCTTTTCTACCTCCATTTAATGCTCCTTGTACGTTTTCTTCTTTTTTACCTTCTTTTTTTGAGCTAGCTATGGCATAATTCATAGTTAAATTGGCACTAGACAATCCGAAAGCTTTGCGTACAAAATCATTTTTAACATATTCATACGGATCTATATTTCCGCCAAAATTGATATTGAGTTTTTCTTTAAAAACTTGAGTTCCACCGCTAAAAGATATTGAACTCCAACGAGCCAATTTTAAATCGTATCCTGAATTGAAAGTCAAGTTGTTTAATAACATGATTTTTTTAGGTTCTGTTTTAGTAGAATCACTATCGGTAACCTTGGCTTCAAACGTATTGCTTAACGAAAACCCTAATGTATTGCTGTAACTACCTTGTGGCGCACCATAAATACCACCATCAAAGCGTGTATATTCGGCCCTATCTCCATTTATGTTAGTAACATAAGTGTCTACATATTGGTTAAAACTAGGCGTATATCCATGGCTTACACTAGGTCTCATTACATGGCGAATACTTTGAATTTTTGAATTTTTCCCGAAAGTATACATACCATATACAGTTGTACCTATATTGTTTGAGAAAGAGTACGTTCTAAAAGCATCAAAACCATTATTGTATTTATCTACAGCCTTGTTTAAATCGGCATCAAAATATTTTTCTTTGGTTTTTAAGTACCACACTTCTCTATAGTTTACGCTAGTTGTAGCGCTAAAATATTTAAATAGTTTATAATTTGTAGATAAAGGAATATTGTGCTGAAACCCAATTTCTGAAATATCTGCAAATTTAGATTTAAACAACAACGAGTCTTTGGTTTTTATACTGTTTTGACCATTTAAATTATATTGTAAGTTGATGTTTTTAATGAATCCTTTCTTTTCTCCATCTTTTTTTACAAACGGATAAACTCTATCTACACTTGCTTGTAGAGTAGGTAAAGTTAAATTCATATCGCGTGTTTTGGTGTTTTGCGATTGCGTAGCCGCCATAGATAGACTTATTTGCGGTACTGTATGAATGGTAGTTTGGTATGAAATAGATGAGTTTAAAGTGTTGTTTAACGAAGACCCTATATTTGATTGATTAATAGATTGGTTGTAGTATTGGCTACTTCCTGCATTTACAGAGGCTGAAAATCTAGAATTTGGATTGGATTTACTATCTTTAGTATGGCTCCATTGTACATTAAAAATTTTAGTTTTACTGTAATCAGGGTAACCTCTTTCGCTGTATATTTGATTTTCGTATCTTATGTTAAAAGTACCATTATACTTGTACCTTTTACCGTAACTACTTTCTCCTCGCAAAGAGTAGCTACCATTGGTAAAGTAATCACCCAAAACAGCTAAATCTAAATTGTCGGTTAGAGCAAAATAATAACCTCCGTTTTGCAAAGCATAGCCTCTACTATTATTTTGCCCATAACTAGGCGGTATAATACCCGAACGTCTTTTTGTAGTAATAGGAAAATAAGCAAAAGGCATAACAAAAGGCATAGGCACTTGGGCAATATACATATAAGTAGGGCCTACAACTATTTTTTTTCCAGGAACTAACTTGGCTTTACTTGCCAAAAAATGATATTCAGGGTCATCAACATCTTTTGCTGTAGTAAGCAAAACACTTTTCATAAAGTAAACTGAATCATTTTCTTTTTTTGAAATGGCAGCTTTTACATTAAGTTCGTCTTGTTTTGTTCTAGAGTTCCAAATTTTTGCTTTTTTAGTTTTAAAATTAAACCGTATGGAGTCGGGTTCTACAACGTTATTACCCGTTTTAAATACAGGATATTGAATGTAGTTGCCTAGAGAGTCTTTGAGTCTACCTGCATAAACTTCATTTTTTGCATAATCAAAAACAATAATCCCCGATTTGAGTTCGTAATCTAAATATTTTAATTCTGCGCCATCATAAAGAGTGATTATTTTTTTCTTTTGGTCAAACTTTTCGTACACCTTAGCTTTATAATGTACCAATCCTTCTAAATATTTTATTTTTTTTAAAGAATCGGTTTTTACTACAGTAACATTTTCTTTAACTTCTGTTTTTGGTGTATTTTTCTGGGAATAAGCAGTATGTTTTCCTCCAAAAAGAAAAAAAGCTGTTAAAACGATATAAAATAAGTTTGTGCGCAATGGTTTAAATACTAATTTTGTAAAAATACGGCTTGATTTTTGTCAGTTGTTTGATACTTACAATTTTTCGTCAAAAATAAATAAATAAATGGGTTACAAAAGTAGTGTTTTAAATAAAATTAACTTTATTCCAACGATATTGAGCAATAATAGATATTTCTCCATGTTTCTATTGCTGTTTTTTATTCAATTGGGATATTCTCAATCGGCTAAATTTAAAGTTACTTTAGATGCAGGGCATGGCGATCACGATTACGGTGCCATATATGGCAATTGTACTGAAAAAAACATCAATTTAGCTATTGTATTAAAAGTAGGAAAAATATTAGAAAAACAACCAAACATAGCAGTTACATATACCCGAAAAACTGATGTGTTTATCGATTTGGTTGAACGAGCTAACATTGCCAATAGAGCCGACGCTAATTTGTTTGTGTCTATACATTGTAATGCTAGTAAAAACCCAGCAGCATTTGGATCGGAAACTTTTATTATGGGATTAACCAAAACAGCATCGAGTATGGAGGTTGCCAAACGAGAAAATTCGGTAATTACTCTAGAAAAAGATTATAAGAAAAAATACGAAGGTTTCGACCCAAGTAGACCCGAATCTATTATTGGTACTACATTGGTGCAAGAAGAGTATGTGGAAAATAGTATTATGCTTGCAGGTAAAATCCAAGAAAAATTTAAAAGTATCGAGCGCAAAAGTCGTGGTATAGGTCAGGAGCCATTTATGGTATTGCACAAAGCATATATGCCGCGTGTACTTATAGAAACTGGATTTATTTCAAATGAAACCGAAGGAGCTTATTTGAATTCTGATGAAGGACAAGATGAAATGGCAGAAGCAATCGCTACAGCAATTATTGAATATAAAAAAGAATATTTTGATGGCGGAGATTATGAAGAACTCGAAAGACCTTCTCGTATATTAAAAGAAGAGACAAAAAAAGAACAAGCTAAAAAAGATAGTATTAAAAAAGAAATTGTAAAAAAAGAAAGCCAACCCAACAAAATTGAGAGCAAGAATACAGCAGAACTCAAGTTGGGGATATTCTATAAGGTTCAAATATCTGCAGGAGATAAAAAGATGGAGTTAAGTCCTTCAAATTTTAAAGGGTTAAAGGATATTTCTATGGAGAAAGACGGGAAATATTATAAATATTATTATGGTGAAACATCAGAATATGAGAACACCAAAGAATTGCTTAAAAAAGCTAAAGAAAAAGGCTATAAATCGGCATTTGTAGTAGCATTTAAAGACGGAAAAGTTATAAGTGTAAATGAAGCCTTAAAGCAAAAATAAATTTAATACTTTTGCAAAAAAAAATATAAGCTTTGAAATTATCAAGAGAAATTAAAACCGCTATCTTAGTTATTGCCTCAATATTATTATTTATTTGGGGTTATAGTTTTTTAAAAGGAAGAGATTTATTTGTAAACTACAAAACATTTTATGTTGAGTACATGAATGTAGAAGGTTTGGCAGTTTCTTCACCAGTAACCATAAACGGATTAACCGTTGGTAAAGTAAGCGCTATAAAATTGAACAACAATACAGCCAAGTTGGTTGTAGAAATGCAAATAAAATCAGACTATCCTATTACAAAATCAGCTTTAGCCGAAATTTATGCGCCAAGTCCAATAGGAGGTAAGCAAATAGCTATTATTCCCAATGCAAAAGATAGCCGTTTGGCTCAAGATGGCGATTATTTAATATCTTCTGCAAAACTAGGATTAACCGATGCCTTAGCATTACAAGTAGAACCTTTGAAAGTTAAAATTGAAAAACTTTTAGACAATGCCAATACTATGGTTTTGGGTATTAATGATGTTTTAAATGCTAAGAATAAGCAAAATTTACAAGCGAGTTTACAAAATTTAAACGAAACATTGGCTCAATTTAAGTTGGTATCTGCTCAAGCAAACGATTTATTGGCCGAAAACAAATCAAAAATAAACAGCACACTCTCAAATGTAGATAAAGCATCTGCAAACTTTGTTAAGGTTTCCGATTCTATTTCTAAAATCCAATTGGGTGAAACCGTTAAAAAACTCGAAAATACTTTGGCAAATGTAAATCATATCATGACCGATATTGATGCTGGAAAAGGAAGTATGGGTAAACTTATGAAAGATGAAACGCTTTACAACAACTTTGCAAATACTTCAAAAGAACTAGAATTGTTATTACAAGATTTAAGATTAAATCCTACTAGATACGTAAATGTTTCTTTATTTGGAAAGAAAAATAAGCCTTATGTGGCACCACAAGAAACCCCACAAGACATAAAACAATAATTTTATTATGAACCTCTTAGCACAATTATTTTTTGCAGTACTTCTTATTATTGGCTTCGGTTTTTTTACAATCAACGTTAAAAAACTCATTAGAAACATTAAGCTTGGTAAACCTGTAGATAGAGCAGACAATGCTTCTGCTCGATGGAACAATATGTTTATGGTAGCTTTAGGCCAATCAAAAATGGTAAAACGCCCATTAGCAGCATTTTTACATATTATTGTTTATGTAGGTTTTATTATTATCAATATTGAATTACTAGAAATAATTATTGATGGTTTGTTTGGTACACACCGTATATTTGCTGGTTTAGGCTTATTGTACAATATACTTATTGGGTCATTTGAAATATTAGCATTATTAGTGCTCATCGCGGTAGTATTATTTTGGATGAGAAGAAATGTTTTAAAAATAAACAGACTATCCAATCCAGATTTGGAGGGCGATCCAAAAAAAGATGCCAATACAATTTTATATTTTGAAATGGTATTGATGACTTTGTTTTTAGTGATGAATGCAGCTGATTTTTGGTTACAACAAGCAGGTGTTTCACACTACATTCAAGCGGGCTCTTTTCCTGTAAGTCATTTTATTTCTCCCGTATTTAATGGAATGGATGAAAATGCAGTACACATGATAGAAAGAGCTTGTTGGTGGTTGCATATTATTGGTATTCTTGGTTTTATGAACTACCTATACTATTCTAAACACTTACATATTTTGCTTGCATTTCCAAACACGTATTATGCAGATTTAAACGTAAAAGGAAAATTAGACAATTTAGAAAGTGTAACAAACGAAGTAAAATTGATGCTAGATCCCAATGCCGATCCCTATGCTGCACCTCCAGCAGATGCTGTTCCTAGTAAGTTTGGAGCATCTGATGTACACGACTTAAACTGGGTACAATTACTTAATGCATATACTTGTACCGAGTGCGGAAGATGTACTTCGTCTTGTCCTGCCAATGCTACGGGTAAAAAATTATCTCCAAGAAAAATTATGATGTCTACCAGAGATCGATTGGAAGAAGTAGGTAAAAATATAGATGCAAATAATGGAGTTTTTGTACCCGATAATAAATCGTTATTGAACGATTATATTACTCCAGAAGAGTTGTGGGCTTGTACAAGTTGTAATGCTTGTGTAGAAGAATGTCCGGTAAATATTAGTCCGCTTTCCATCATTATCGATATGAGAAGATATTTGGTTATGGAGCAAAGTGCAGCACCACAATCGCTTAATGCTATGATGACAAATATTGAAAACAATGCAGCGCCTTGGCAATATAATCAAATGGATAGGTTGAATTGGAAATCAGAATAATACAATAGAAATACAGTACAGATGAAATCTGAAGATATAGAAAAAAATTTACAAGAACATACTGAAAACGGTCAAAAAGTAAGTCCTATATTGCCCGAAGGTATCAAAAATTACTTAATAGATATTGACGGTACTATTTGTGATGATATTCCTAACGAAGAGCCCGAAAGAATGCTTACTGCAGAAGTATATCCAGATGCGCTAATTACCTTAAATAAATGGTATGATGAAGGCCATATAATATTCTTTTTTACTTCTAGAACAGAAGCACATAGAGAGTATACAGAAATTTGGCTTAAAAAACACGGATTCAAATATCATGGTATTTTATTTGGTAAGCCTAGAGGAGGAAACTACCATTGGATAGATAACCATTTGGTAAAAGCCACACGGTATAGAGGAAAATTTACAGATTTGATAGAAAAAGAAGTTACGATTCAAGTTTTTGATGACGAACACCACGAATAAATATAAAAGTAAAGATATAACATTCTAAAACTTTTAAAACTATAAAAATACAATTATGTCAGAAGTATTGCATGTGCCAACTATGGCAGAAATGATGGCTCAAGGTAAGCAACCCGAAATTTTGTTTTGGGTAGGTTGTTCGGGAAGTTTTGACGATAGAGCAAAAAAAATAACCAAAGCATTTGTCAAAATATTAAACAATGCCAATATAGATTTTGCAGTTTTAGGTACAGAAGAAAGTTGTACTGGAGATCCTGCAAAACGAGCAGGAAATGAGTTTTTGTTTCAAATGCAGGCCATGATGAATATCGAGGTACTCAATGCTTACGAAGTAAAAAAAATTGTTACGGCTTGCCCACATTGTTTTAATACTTTAAAAAATGAATATCCATCGTTAAACGGTACTTATGAAGTAATGCACCATACAGAATTTTTAAAGTCGCTTCTCGATGCAGGAAAACTTACTATCTCTGGAGGTGAATTTAAAGGTAAAAAAATTACTTTTCACGATCCGTGTTACTTAGGTAGAGCCAATAATGTATATGAAGCACCGCGAGATTTAATTAAAAAACTTGATGCAGAATTGGTAGAAATGAAACGTTCTCGAGCAAATGGTTTTTGTTGTGGAGCAGGAGGAGCTCAAATGTTTAAAGAGCCCGAAAAAGGTACTAAAGACATTAATATTGAGCGCACCGAAGATGCACTAGAAACTCAAGCAGAAATTATTGCTGCGGGTTGTCCGTTTTGCAATACAATGCTTACCGATGGCGTAAAAATAAAAGAAAATACTACTCCTGTACTAGATATTGCAGAATTGATTGCCAATGCTCAAGATTTATAAAATGTTACACATGAAAAAAGTTATCCTTATTATTTTAGTAGTTTTATCTCAAAATATATTTTCTCAAAATATTACAGATACAGTAACCAAAGAAGTTTGCGATTGTATTTCATCAAAATCTGATAAGTTAAAAGATTTAAAAGGAAGCGATTTAGAATTGCAACTTGGTCTATGCATATTAGCCAGTTATACCAAACATCAAGAAGAAGTAAAAAAGCAGTATGGCGATGTAGTAGGCAAAGAAAAAGCAATGGAAAAGCTTGGTGAAGAAATAGGTATGAAAATGGTAACAGTATGCCCAGAAACGTTAATGCTTATTGCAGGTGCTAGCGATGAATTTACAGACAATGAAGAAACAGAACAACTAGAAGGAAAAATAGTAGAAATAAAAACAGAACAATTTGTTTCTATTTTACTAAAAGATAAAAACTCTAGAACACACAGCTTTTTATTGTTGAATTATTTTGATTCAGCTTCATTATTTACAGAAAATGCTATCAAAAAGAATGATACAGTAATCATAACTTATCAAGAGCAAGAATTATACGACCCAAAATCGAAAGAATTTAGATATTTTAAAGTAATTAAAGGTTTAGAAAAATAATATGTTTGTACCATTTGATACATTACCCGAAGAATCTAGAATATGGATTTATCAATCTAACAGAAAATTTTCTGAAGACGAAATTGTAGAAATAAAATCGAAACTAGAACAATTTTTAAATGATTGGACAGCACACGGAGCACACCTACACGCTTCTTATAAAATAGAATATAACCGATTTATAATTATAGCTGTAAACCAAGAAATGCAACCCGCTACAGGTTGTTCTATAGATGCTTCGGTAAATTTTATTCAACAATTAGAACAAAAATATCAAGTTGATTTGTTAGATAAAATGAATGTTACTTTTAAAAATGGAGAACATATTGCCCACAAATCATTATTAGAATTCAAAAAAATGGCAAAAGAAAAAGCCGTTTCGCCTCAAACTATTGTGTTTAATAATCTAGTAAATACTATAGAAGAACTTCAACACGATTGGGAAGTTCCTGCAATAGAGAGTTGGCATAACCGTTTTTTTTAATATATTTTGATGAGTAAACTAGTTCGATTATTATTTTTAGCTGTATTATTTTTTGTAATAACCAACTGCGGAACTACAAAAAAAAATACTAATTCTACCCCATCAAGTACTTCATTAAAACCTAAAATAGAAATAGAAGAAGAACCCTATGTAGGTGTTTCAAAAAACGAGCGTAAAAATTATTTTCCAGCCACCAACAAAGAAACCAAGTGGGTAGATAGCATTTATAAAACAATGTCTATCGATGAAAAAATAGGGCAGCTTTTTATGGTTGCAGCATATTCCAACAAAGATGAGGCTCATTTTAAAGATATCGATAAACTTATAACTGAAAATAAAATAGGCGGTGTTATATTTTTTCAAGGAGGCCCATCTAGACAAATAAAACTTACCAATAGGTTTCAAGCAAAATCTAAAATTCCATTATTTATAGGGATTGATGCAGAATGGGGTTTAAGTATGCGCCTAGATTCAACCTACAAATACCCTTGGAATATGACATTGGGCGCCATAAGAGATTTAAAACTCATTGAAAAAGTGGGTAAAAATATGGCCGAAGATACCAAACGTATTGGCGCGCAATTTAATTTTGCACCTGTTCTCGATATCAATACCAATCCGCTTAACCCCATAATAGGCAATCGATCGTTTGGAGAAGATAAAAAAAATGTTACCAACCACGCTATTGCTTTAATGCAAGGTACTCAATCTAATGGGATATTTGCTACAGGTAAACATTTCCCAGGTCATGGCGATACAGCAACAGATTCGCATCATACTTTGCCACAAATAAATTTTTCTAAAAACAGACTCGACGTTGTAGAGCTTTATCCGTATAAGAGAATGTTTGATGAAGGTTTGGTTTCTGTAATGGTGGCTCATTTGGCTGTACCAAGTTTAGAAGTGCGCGAAAATTATCCTTCGTCAATTTCTTACAATGTTGTAACCAATTTATTGCAAGAAGAGCTTGGTTTTGAAGGGCTTATATTCACCGATGCACTAAATATGAAAGGTGCAAGTAATTTTAAAAAACCAGGTGAGATTGATTTGGAAGCCTTTAAAGCAGGAAACGATATATTATTATTTCCAGAGAATGTACCTCTGGCTTCCGAAAAAATTTGCACAGCTCTCGAAAACGGAGAAATATCTGAATCAAGACTTGAAAAATCAGTAAAAAAAATATTAAGATACAAATACAAATCAGGTTTAAATCATTACAGTCCAATCTCTTTAGATAATTTGGCTAACGATTTGAACGCCCCAGAAAAAAATGCTTTGCAATATGAGTTGTACGAAAATGCTATAACTTTATTAAAAAATAAGCATGAACTGGTACCTATAGAAGATTTATCCGATAAAATTGCGTATGTAAAATTAGGCGACGATTCAGGCACTACTTTTTTAAATACACTTAAAAAATACACCAATGTTACCGAAGTTTCTCACGAAAAATTAGACAGTTTACTTATAAAACTTAAGCCTTTTTCTACCGTAATTATTGGGTATCACAAGTCTGATAAAGCTTGGAAAAAACACGATTTCTCTGAAACAGAGTTGCAATATATTCAAGAAATAGCCAAACATAAGCATGTAATATTAGATGTTTTTGCAAAACCGTATACGCTTATGGCGATTAAAGATTTTAGTGAAATAGAATCTGTCGTATTGTCTTATCAAAATTCTGATATTGCACAAGAAGTTTCTGCAGAACTATTATTTGGTGCAGTAGCTGCCAAAGGAAAATTGCCTGTTACCATAAATGATAAATTTCCGGTAGATTTTGGGTTATCTTCAAAAACCATTGATAGATTAGGTTTTTGTGCTCCCGAAAATGTAGGTATGGATTCTAACAAACTCAAGCAAATAGATGCAGTAGTTAAAAAAGCAATCGATGGCAAAATGACGCCTGGAGCTCAAATACTTGTAGCAAGAAAAGGTAAGGTTATTTTTCAAAAAAGCTACGGTTATCATACCTACGACAAAAAAGTTAAGGTTCAAAATTCAGATATTTATGATGTGGCATCGGTATCAAAAATAGTAGGTACTTTGCCCAATGTTATGCAACTTTACGATAAGTGTGAGTTTGGTTTGGATACCAAGTTAGGAGAAGTATTACCAGATTTCAAAAATTCTAACAAAGCCTCTATTACTTTCAAAGAGTTGCTTTCGCACTATGCACGTTTCCAAGCATGGGAACCGTTTTATAAAGCTACGTTAGATATCGATAAATGCCCTTCTGTAGACTATTACAGTACTACACTTAGAAAAGATTTTACTTTACCCGTAAACAAAGACTTGTATGCTTTAAAATCTATAAACGATACTATAATTTCTCATATTGTAAAGAGTAAATTACTCGATAAAAAAGAATACAAGTATAGTGATTTTACATTTATTATTTTAAAAGAATATCTAGAAAAAGAAACAGGAAAAACCTTGGAAGAACTTGCCAATACTAACTTTTTCTCCAAATTGGGAATGAATAATACGATGTATAACCCATGGAAAAGAGTTGATATAACAACTATTCCTCCAACTGAAGATGATACCTATTTTAGAAACGCTCGTGTTCAAGGTTATGTACACGATATGACGGCTGCTATGCAGGGTGGTGTAGCTGGTCACGCAGGAGTTTTTTCAAATAGTATTGATCTTGCCAAAATGATGCAAATGTACCTTAATAAAGGAACATATAATGATGTACAATTTTTTTCTCCTGAAACGTTTGACACATTTAATACATGTTATTTTTGCAATGAAGGAAATAGAAGAGCCTTAGGATTTGATAAACCACAATTGGGCAAAGAAGGTCCAACATGCGGTTGTGTATCGAAGTCTAGTTTTGGGCACACGGGTTTTACAGGTACTATGGTATGGGCAGACCCAGAAACAGAGATACTATATATTTTTCTTTCCAACAGAACATTTCCAGATAGTAATGCCGTAAATAAGCTCTCAAAAGAAAATATTAGAGAAGATATTCAAAAAATAATCCAAGAGGCTATTATTAAATAAGTAGACTCAAAAATAAAATTTATACCGTGAAAATAGCCATAGTATGTTATCCAACATTTGGAGGTAGTGGAGTTGTAGCAACAGAATTAGGCTTAGAACTAGCACTTCGAGGTCACGAAATACATTTTATAACTTATAGACAACCTGTTCGTTTAGCGTTGCTTAATAATAATGTACACTACCATGAAGTAAATGTGCCAGAGTATCCATTATTTCACTACCAACCCTACGAGTTAGCACTTTCTAGCAAGCTGGTAGACATGGTAAAATTGCACAATATAGAAGTTTTACACGTGCATTATGCTATTCCTCATGCTTATGCGGGCTATATGGCAAAACAAATGTTGCTCGACGAAGGTATAAATATACCGATGATAACAACGTTACATGGAACTGATATTACTTTGGTAGGAAATCATCCGTATTACAAGCCTGCTGTTAATTTTAGCATCAATAAATCGGATTATGTTACTTCGGTTTCTCAAAGTTTAAAGGAAGATACGTGTAAATATTTTAATATATCTAAAGAAATTGAGGTAATTCCCAATTTTATAGAAATTAAAAACCACGATTTTACAGAACAAAAAGTATGTAAGCGCTCTGTTATGGCAAAATCTAGCGAAAGAATCATAACACATATAAGCAATTTTAGAAAGGTTAAAAGAATTCCAGACGTAATAGATATATTCTATAAAATACAACAACAAATTCCTTCTAAATTAATGTTGGTAGGCGATGGTCCCGAGAAAGCTCGTGCAGAATACTTATGCGAAACTTTAGGAATTACAGATAAAGTTATTTTTTTTGGAAACAGTAATGAAATAGACCAAATTTTGTCTTATTCAGATTTGTTTTTATTGCCTTCAGAAACCGAAAGTTTTGGATTGGCAGCACTAGAAGCAATGGCATGGCGTGTACCTGTTATATCGAGCAATACGGGTGGTTTACCAGAAGTAAATAAAAATGGAGTGTCAGGTTATTTGAGTGATGTAGGTAATACAGATGAAATGGCACAAAATGCTATTACTATTTTACAAGATATGAATACGCTAGAAATTTTTAAAAATAATGCATATCAATTGGCTAAAACCTTTGATATTGAAAACATTTTACCTATTTATGAAAACCTTTACCAACGCGCTATTGCAAATAAATAATAAACAAATGAAAATTCTAACTAAAACAGTAACCTTTATTGTATTATTAGTATTAATCGGATGTGGCACATCAAAACCTTACATTAGTTCAGATAAGTATGATGTTTTAACAGGAGATGAATTTAATGGTGCTTCTTTTCAGTTTTTTGAAATTATTGATTCTGAAAAAGAGTTCAATATGTTATTGCAAGACGATTTGATAAAAAAATTTGTAAAAAAAGAAGATATTACTAATTCAAATTTTATTTTGGTAAATTTAGGAGAAAAACCAACTACAGGTTATACCATTGAAGTTGCAAAATTGGAAGAATTGCAAGATAAAATTATTGTAACTTTAGTAGAAAACGCACCTTCCAAAAAAGATGATATTCAACAAATTACAACCAAGCCCTATTGTGTAGTACGTATAAAATCAAAAAAGCCATTAGAAATAAAAACTCCCGAATAATATCGGGAGTATTTATTTGTTAATTAAATTTGTATCTAATTCCTAAAGCTACATCGGGACCAAAACTATTATCTCTAAAATCACTCGAATTCAAATACAATTCTGGTCTAAAATCTAACGATAGTTGCAAAGGAATATCAAAGTTGTATTCTATACCAATATCTCCAGCACCAAAAAAGTAAGTGCCATTATTTTTTACACCATACTTGTTGTAGCTCCAGCTACCTAAACCAGCACCCGCGCCAGCATACCAATTGAATCCACCATCAATTTGCCATACCCATTGGTAAAGACCTGTAAGTTTAAAAGCATCTACATCATTACTGTTTCTAAATCCTAAATCAAGTTCCAATCTGTTGTTTTCTTTTAATCCTCTTTGGTACGATATTTCTCCACCAAAGCCGTCGTTATCGCCTAATCTTAAACCTAAAGCATTTTTAGAAATACTTTGCGCATTGACCGTAAAAGCTAGACCTAATACCGCCATTGAAATAAATAATTTTTTCATAGTAGAGTTATTTAAGTTAATATTAGTTTTTAATGGATATAAAACGAATGTAAATTTTCGGTTTGCGTTTGTGTTTGTGATGTTGGAATGCCTAGGTTTAAATTTGCTGCCAATGGATTTAATTGGTATCCTAAGTTTGTAGAAGTATATACCATACCTTTTCCTGAAACATAATATTGATTGCTTGTCATTACATCTTGAGCATTAAGCAAGGTTCCTGTAAGGCCAGATACTGTAGTAGTTACAGTTAAATTGAGTACCAACTTAGACTTTTTTACATTGGTATAAGTTGTACCTGTTGGAGCCGTAAAACTAGCCAAACTTCCATCAGAATAACTACTCAAAACATAGTTAAAATTCAACGGATATCCATTATAAGTTTGAGTAAAACTACCTGTTTTAGAACTTAGTAGTTCTCCTTGAGTACCATTTTCTTTAAAAAAGCAAAAATCATTTACATCAAATTGCAAGGTGTTTCCAATACCTAAGTTGGTAGATATTGCACCCGTAAGTAGTAATTTAGAACCATTAATACGAATACCATTATTTCTTAATGCACTCGAATAAAAACCAAAAGGCAAGGCTAAGGTTTTTGGTTTTTTGTAAGTAATTGAGTTAATAATAGTGTCATTGGCAATATACAAAGAATCTCTTCCGCTAGTCGCAGGACTTGTACTTGTAGCACTTGTATTCACATTGTATGTCCAGTAATTACCATTGTTTAAAGGTAAAAACGTTGTTGTAGTTCCAGGATCGTTGTTTGTGTTTTCAGTATCTGAAGATTCACTAGAACAAGAGATTAAGGAAACACCGATAAATAAGTATACTATATATTTTTTCATAAATATTATTTTAATGCAATTTACTAAAATATTTTTAACTGCATTATAAGTAGGTTTTATTTTACATTTTTGCATACTATTTGTTATTTTGCCCACAAATATTCCTTTTCAAACAGCTACATTAATTATATTTGTTGAAATTAAAAAAATATGTCTGGAAACACTTTCGGAAAAATTTTTACACTTACCACATTTGGAGAGTCTCATGGAGAAGCTTTAGGCGGAATTATTGATGGATGTCCTTCGGGAATTACCTTAGATTTTAACGCAATACATAGAGAATTACAAAGAAGAAAACCCGGGCAATCGGCTATTGTAACCCAAAGAAAAGAAGAAGATGAAGTTCAATTTTTATCGGGTATTTACAAAGGCATTACAACAGGCACACCAATTGGATTTATCGTAAAAAACAACGGGCAAAAATCTGACGATTATTCAGAATATGAAACCATATTTCGACCAAGCCATGCTGATTATGTTTACCAACAAAAATACGGAGTAAGAGATTACCGTGGTGGAGGTCGAAGTTCTGCAAGAGAAACAGTAAGTAGAGTTGTTGCAGGAGCCATTGCCAAACAAATTATACCCAATATAAGCATCACAGCATTTGTATCTTCTGTAGGTCCAATTTTTATAAACAAGCCTTATCAGGACTTAGATTTTTCAAAAATAGAAACTAATAATGTTCGTTGTCCCGATCTTGAAACAGCTAGTAAAATGGAAGAAAAGATAAAGGAAATTCGAAAGCAGGGCGACACAATAGGCGGTACAATTACTTGTGTCATTCAAAATGTGCCGATTGGACTGGGAGAACCTGTTTTTGATAAATTGCAAGCTTTATTAGCCCAAGCTATGCTATCTATAAATGCAGTAAAAGGTTTTGAGTACGGAAGCGGTTTTTGCGGTGCTCAAATGAAAGGAAGTGAGCATAATGATTTGTACAATCATAACGGAACAACCAAAACAAATCTTTCTGGTGGCATACAAGGCGGAATTTCAAACGGTATGGATATTTATTTTAGAGTAGCATTTAAACCAGTTGCTACTCTAATGCAAGAACAAGACTATTTAACTCAAGATGGAAAAATTATAACTCAAAAGGGCAAAGGCCGCCATGACCCTTGTGTTGTACCAAGAGCTGTACCCATTGTAGAAGCTATGGCAGCACTCGTAATAGCAGACTTATATTTACAACAAAAAGCAAAATCTAAATACTAATGAATACAATAGAAAAACAAAAGAAGAAACCAATTTATAAAAATTTAACCGTTCAAATACTTATAGCTATGCTATTGGGTATACTATTAGGAATGTTTATTCATAATAATTACAATGAAACTACGGCTAAAGATTTTAGTACATACATAAAAATTCTTTCAACAATTTTTATTCGATTGGTACAAATGATTATTGCGCCATTAGTATTTACAACATTGGTAGTTGGTATTGCAAAATTAGGCGACTTAAAATCTGTAGGTAGAATAGGAGGGAGAGCCTTGGCTTGGTTTTTTACTGCGTCATTTATTTCATTACTTATAGGTTTGTTTTGGGTAAATGTTTTAAAACCAGGAGTTGGACTTAATTTGAATACACAAATAGACTTGTCTATAGCAACTGATGTTGCAAAAGATTCTCAAAACTTTTCGGCGCAAAATTTTATAGAACATATTATTCCAAAAAGCATAGTAGAAGCTATGGCAACCAACGAAATTTTACAAATAGTAATATTTTCTATATTTTTCGGATTAGCTGCAGCTTCTATAGGCGATTATGCTAAGCCTGTGGTAAACGCTTTAGATAAAACATCGCATATTATTTTAAAAATGGTAAACTATGTTATGGCTTTTGCGCCAATAGGCGTTTTTGGTGCGATAGCAGCGGTGTTTGCGGTAAAAGATTTTGGAGAACTCATAAAAACCTATACTTATTTTTTTGGATCATTTTTAGTCGGAATTTCAACACTATGGGTATTGCTATTACTCGTTGGATATTTATTATTGCAAAAGAGAGTTTTAAAATTGATAAAACATATTACGAGTCCACTTATTATAGCTTTTGGCACAACAAGTAGCGAAGCCGTTTTTCCAAAACTTACAGAAGAATTAGAAAAATTTGGAGTAAAAGACAAAGTAGTGTCATTTATGCTACCATTGGGGTATTCTTTCAATTTAGACGGAAGCATGATGTATATGACTTTTGCTAGTATTTTTATCGCTCAAGTGTATAATATTCAGCTAGATACACCTACACAACTTACTATGTTGTTGGTTTTAATGCTTACAAGTAAAGGAATTGCTGGAGTACCTAGAGCGAGTTTAGTAGTAGTAGCAGCCACTTGTGGTATGTTTAAAATACCTATTGAAGGAATAGCTTTAATACTACCTATAGATCATTTTTGTGATATGTTTAGAAGTGCTACAAATGTGTTAGGCAACGCATTAGCAACCTCAGTAATAGGAAAATGGGAAAAATAATTTAACATTTTTATTGCACTTTAATTAATTTTAAAATGTATATATTTGTAATTATTAATTTTAATATTCACATATGAAAAAAATTTTACTTTCTGTTATTGCAATATTTGCAGGTGTTGTAGTAAATGCACAAACTTCATGTGCAACTGCTTTGACAATATCTTCAAATGGAACTATTACTACTCCAAATTATACAACTAGTACATTTGTAAATGGATGTTTGTCAAGTTCAACAGGTATAAAAGCAATTTGGTATAAATATACTCCAACTAGTAATGGAGAAATGACTATTTCTTCTGATTTGGCAGCTAATAATGGTACTACTTATACCAATGATACTCGAATTTCTGTTTTTAAAGGAACTTGTACTTCTTTGACCTGTGTAGAGTATAATGATGATGTTAGTGATACTAATTACAAATCTACTGTAACAGTTCCTGTTAGTTCTGGTACTACCTATTATATTCAATGGGATAATAGATGGGGAAGTACAGCTAATCCAAACTTAGGTTTACAGTTCACTTTTAATTTCACGGCTGTTTCTTGTGTGAGACCAGGGGCATTAGATTTTTATCTTCCAGATAATTACACAACAACATCGGCTAGTTTATATTGGAATCAAGCAATAGGCAGTCCATCGAATTATGATACTGATTGGAGCACAAATTTTTCTACTCCTGCAGGATCTGGAACTATTGTTAATACTGCGACTTTAAATGCAGGTCCGCCAGCTTATGCCACTTCTACAATTACAGGTGTACCTGCTTCATCAAATGTTAGATACTTTGTTAGATCTAATTGCGGAGGTTCACAAAGCGGTTGGCAAGGTCCTTATTATGCTTATTTAGCGAAAGTTTTACCATATTCAAATGACTTTGAAAGTGCTTCTAATAATTATACTGACGGATTTATAGGTCAATTTTCTTTATTTAATTCTACAGCTAATAGCACTCCTGCAAATTATGCAGATGGAGGAGTAGGAAATGTAATGTACACATATAATAGTACTACAGCAACTTCAAATTTATGGGCTTATTCTAGAGCAGTTAGCTTATCTGCTGGAGAGCAAGTAACAATTACTTTTAAAACAAGACTATATTCTTCTGCTTCAGCTAGTCCAATGACTATCAAAGTTACAGCAGGAACAAGTCAAAGTTCATCTGCCCAAACTACTATATTAACAACAATAACCGAAAGTAATACTGCAGACTTCACTTTACAAACAGCTACTTATACTGCTCCTTCTGCTGGTATTTATTATTTTGGATTTAATAATAATTCTGCAGCAGGAACTTCTCAAACATTTTTGTTTTTAGATACACTAAATTTTACTTCAGTATTAAGTACAAATGAAGTTTTAGCAAATTCATTCTCTATGACTCCAAATCCTGCTAAAAACTTTGTAACTATAAACTCTACAAATGATAATGCTATTAACGCTATTGAAGTGGTAGATATTAACGGAAGAACAGTTTTAACTGCAAAACCAAATGCGATTGAATCAAATATCGATTTATCTACACTTTCTTCGGGAGTATATATGGTTAAAATTAATTCAGAAAAAGGTTCTGTAACTAAGAAATTAGTAAAAGAATAATTATTAGATATTCTAAAAATTTAAAAGGGATAGTTCAAAAACTATCCCTTTTGTTTTATATGGTTAATTGTGTAATTAAACCTATCTTTTTCTAATAATATCTTCTAAGACTGCTTTTTTTGGATAGTTAACAATTTTGAGTGTTATGGTGTCATTTTTGGTTGTTTTTCCTTCTATAATATACAATTTACCGTTTTGTCGCTTAACATTACTTTTATCAAAATCAACATCACCATACTGTAAAGAGTTTTTAATGTCTATACTATCTACCCAATCTTCAGAGAGTTTTCGGGAAGCTTCTAGACTATATTCTAATGGTTTTGACTTGATATTGTTTAATACTCTTGCATTGGGCATGTAATTGCATTGCGTTTTTTTCTTCATAAAAAAACCAGCAACAACAAAGCCTCCTAAAAATACACCCAATAAGTAGTAGGCTAATCTTTGGTAAAATTTCATTTTATTTTAAAAAACAATTAAGTTAATATCACTATCAGGAAGATTAAACCAATCTCCAATAGCTTTGTTTGTTAGTATACCGTGATATAGATATACTCCATTTTTTAAACCTTTATTCATTCTCAAAGCACTTTCTATACCTCCATCTTCAGCTATTTGAATTAATGAAGGAGTGATAATATTACTTATAGAAAGCGAAGCTGTTTTTGAGTATCGCGAAGGGATATTGGGAACACAATAATGTATTACATTATTTTTTTCAAAAGTTGGGTTCTCGTGTGTTGTAATTTCCGAAGTTTCAAAACACCCGCCAGTATCAATACTTACATCAACAATAACGGCTCCTTTTTTCATCACTTCAACCATAGTTTCAGTAACTACAACGGGACATCTGTCTTTACCTCTCATGGCTCCAATGGCAATATCGCAACGTCTAAGTGCTTTTTGTAATGCTTTAGGTTGTATGGTTGAAGTAAATATTCTTTGATTTAAATTGTTTTGAAGTCTTCTTAATTTAGTAATAGAATTATCAAAAACTTTTACATTAGCTCCCATTCCTATGGCACATTTGGCAGCAAATTCTCCTACTGTGCCTGCCCCAATAATAACAATTTCTGTTGGTGGAACGCCATTTATATTGCCTAATAAAAGTCCTTTTCCAAAAGAATTATTAGACATTAGTTCTGCAGCGATAAGTATAGAAGCTGTTCCTGCAATTTCACTCAACGATTTTACAGCGGGGTACGAACCATCTTCGTCTTTTATATATTCAAATGCCAAAGCCGTAATCTTCTTCTTTGAGAGTGCTTCAAAATAAGATGCTTTTTGTGTTTTTATTTGTAAAGCCGAAATAACTATGGCATTCATACTTAAATAGCCAATTTCTTCAAGAGTAGGTGGTTCTACTTTTAGTATTATTGGGCAACTAAAAACTTTTTGAGTATCGCTAGTTATTTCTGCTCCAGCATCTTGGTATTCTTTATCAGAAAAACTTGCTGCTATTCCAGCACCAGCTTCCATTAATACTCTATGCCCGTGCGATACTAATGAGTTTACTGCATCTGGAGTAAGGCATATTCGCTTTTCTTGATAACTTGTTTCTTTGGGTAAACCAATAAATAAATTACTTTTATGTAAGGCTACTTCAAGTTTTTCTTCTTGAGGAAGTAATTGGTCTGCGCTAAAAGGAGAATAGGGCATAGTTTTTTATTTGAAGGCACAAATTACAAAATAATTTAATTAGTAGATAATTTTAAAATTCTTTTTCCTTCTACAGTTTGTGTTAGGTCGATAATATTGTAGTGTAAGGGTAATAAATTGGGTATTTTTTCTGCCCATTCTATAAAACACCAATTTCCAGAATAAAAATATTCTTCTATACCCATATCCAAAGCTTCTTCTTCGTTTTTTAATCGATATACATCAAAATGATAAATAGTTTGATGGTTTGTGGTATGGTATTCATTTACTAATGAAAAAGTTGGACTACTCATAATCGAGTTTACACCAATTTGTTGGCAAAGCGCTGTAATAAAAGTAGTTTTTCCTACGCCCATTTGCCCATTAAAAACAACTATTTTATGTTCTAAGTTTTCTAAAACTTTTTGAGCGATAGTCTTTATTTCATCTAAGGTAAATTCTAATGTTATCATCTCGGATTAAATACTAAAAATGGAACAATCATTTCTTCTAATGAAATACCTCCGTGTTGATAGGTATTTCTATAATAGCTTACATAGTGATTGTAATTATTTACATAGGCTAAAAACAAATCGTTTTTGGCAAAAATATATGAACTTGTCATATTTATAGAAGGCAAACCTATATCTTTTGGATTTTTCACAGCATATACATCTTTATCTTCATACGAAAGACTTCTACCTGTTTTGTATCGTAAATTTAGGCTCGTATTTTTATCTCCAATTACTTTACTCGGATTTTTTACATTTATGGTACCATGATCGGTAGTTATAATAAGTTTAAAACCAAGTTTTTGTGCTTGCTGAATAATTTCAAGTAAAGGAGAATTTTTAAACCAACTTAAGGTTAAAGATCGATACGCTTTATCATCAGAAGCTAGCTCTTTTACAACGTCCATTTCGGTTTTGGCATGCGAGAGCATATCTACAAAGTTGTATACAATACTCACCAATTGATGGTCTTTTAAAGTTTTAAAATTGTCGGCCAATTTTTTCCCAGAAGCTAAGTTGGTTATTTTAAAATATTCTTGCTTAATATTGAGTCCTAATCTTTTTAAATGAGCCGTTAAAAATTCGCCTTCAAAATTATTTTTTCCACCTTCGTCTACATCATTTTTCCAAAACTGCGGAAATTGTTTTTCCATTTCCAAAGGCAATAGTCCCGAAAAAATTGCATTTCTAGCATATTGGGTTGCCGTAGGCAAAATTGCGTAATATGGAATTTCTTTTTCTAGTTTATAATAATTATTTACAGTATTTTCTATTACTTTCCATTGATCGTAACGCAAATTATCTACTACAATAAATAATACAGGCTTTTCTTTTTTTACTATTTCTGGAACTACCAATTCTCTAAATAATGTATGAGATTGTATTGGACGCTCGGCTTTTGGTTGAAACCAATCTTCATAATTTCGTTCAATAAACTTACCAAATTGAGAGTTCGCTTCTTGTTTTTGAGATTCTAATATAGAAAGTAAATTGGAGTCTTTGGTGTTTTCAAGTTCAATTTCCCAAAACAATAATTTTTTGTACAACTCAACCCAATCTTCGTAAGAGTTTGCCATAGACATATCTAAGGCAATTTTTCTAAATTCTTTTTGATAGTCTAATGTTGTTTTTTCAGAAACAAGTCTAGAATGATCTAAATTCTTTTTTAAGCTGAGTAAAATTTGATTTGGATTTACAGGTTTTATTAAATAATCTGCAATTTTAGAGCCTATGGCTTCTTCCATAATAAATTCTTCTTCGCTCTTGGTAATCATAATTACAGGAACAGAAGATTTTTTTTCTTTTATTTCCGAAAGAGTTTCTAAGCCGCTTATGCCAGGCATATTTTCGTCTAAAAAAACAACATCAAAATTATGTTCAGAAAAAATATCGATAGCATCTCTACCATTGTTGCAGGTTGTAACCTCGTAATTTTTTTTCTCTAAAAATAGAATATGAGGTTTTAATAAATCAATTTCGTCGTCTACCCAAAGTATTTTTATTTTATTCATCTATCAATAAATTTAGTGCAAGTTACTACTAATTAAACGATAGTTTTCCTAAAATTATTGTAAAATAATGTACATTTGACTCTTAAATTTAATAGATATGTTTTTAAAAAAATTACTATTTCCTGTTTTGGGTATCTTACTTGTATTTTATATTGGCAAAGATAACTATGTAACCGAAGACCCAATTGTTTCACATAGAGACACAAACGTAAATCCTGCAGACGACTTTTTTATGTATGCTAATGGTGGGTGGTTTAAAAATAATCCAATTCCGTCTACAGAAAAAACCAATGGAATTTTTAGAATTATTCAAGATACAATCAACAATCAAATAAAATCGATATGTGTAGCCTCGGCAAAGGCTAATGCAAGTTTTGGCACCAATAAGCAAAAAATTGGAGATTTCTATACTTCGGGTATGGATACTTTAACAATTAATAAGTTAGGAATTTCGCCACTTGCACAAGAACTAAAAAATATTGAATCTATCCAAAATACACAACAATTACTGCAAAGAGTTGCCGATATGCACACTATTGGAGCAGGAAGTATGTTTGGATTTTATGTATCGCAAGATGATAAAATAAGTTCAAAAAATACGCTTTTTTTATCTCAAGGAGGCTTAGGTTTAGGTCAAAGAGATTATTATTTTGATCAAGATGCAAATGCCAAAAAAATAAGAGCAGAATATGTAAAGCATATAGCCAAAATATTTGAATTATCTGGAGTAAGCAAGTTACAAGCTGTAAATGATTCTAAAAAAATTATGGCATTGGAAACAGAGCTAGCAAAAAATTCTAGAAAACTAGAAGCATTACGCGATCCAATAAAAAACTACAATAAAATGAGTGTTGCAAAGTTGCAAAAATCAACACCCAATTTAAAATGGAAAGATATTTTTACGCATTTAAAAATTAATAACCCTGATAGTGTGATTGTTGGGCAACCCGAGTTTTTTAAAGCGTTAAACACTTCGGTTAAAACGGTTTCTTTATCTACTTGGAAATCGTATTTAAAATGGCATTTATTAGATAATTATGCTGCCTATCTTTCAGCTCCTATAGAAAATCAAAACTTTTATTTTTTTAGCACTGTACTTAATGGAGTTAAAACTCAAAAACCGCGTTGGAAAAGAGTAGTTACTGAGACAGACGGTTCTTTGGGAGAACTAATAGGGCAAGTTTATGTAGAAGAATATTTGCCCAAAGGAACTAAAGAAAAATTACTAGAAATAGGCAATACTATTCGAGATGTTTATGCCGAGCGTATTAAAAAGCTTGATTGGATGAGTGAAGCTACCAAACAAAAAGCACTTACTAAATTGAGCAAAATAATCATGAAAGTTGGGTATCCAGATAAATGGAAAGACATGAGTACTGTAACCATAAAAAAAGATGCGTATTGCCAAAATATTATGGAAGTTGCCAAATGGGAATATAACTATATGGTGCATAAGTTTGGAAACCCAGTAGATCGAAATGAATGGGGTATGTATCCACAAACGTATAATGCGTATTATAACCCAAGTAATAATGAAATTTGTGTTCCTGCTTGTAATATTATTGTTCCTGGATTTGAGGGTAAAATGCCAGATGATGCTGTATTATATGGTATTATTGGAGGATCAACTTTTGGGCACGAAATAACACATGGGTTTGACGATCAAGGAAGTCAGTATGATGACAAAGGGAATTTAAACAATTGGTGGACTGCCGAAGATTTGAAAAAATTTAAAGAGAAAACCAAACTTATTGTAGAACAATTCAATACGTATGAAGTTGTAAATGGTAAATATGTGAATGGCGATGCAACACAAGGTGAAAATATTGCCGATTTGGGAGGTGTTATTATGGGGTATGAAGCATTTAAAAAAACAAACCAATTTAAAAACAATGAAATAATAAGCGGATTAACACCCAATCAACGTTATTTTTTAGCGTATGGATATGCTTGGATGGTACAAGGAACAAGCCAATACTTATCACAACAAGTAATGACAGATGTACATTCTCCAGCAAAATTTAGAATTAATGGGCCTCTATCAAACATTCCCGAATTTTATGAAACCTTTGGCGTAAAAGAAAATAACAAAATGTATTTACCTCAAGAAAAAAGAGTTCAAATTTGGTAAGAATAGTTACTATAAAAAAAGCCGTTTCAATTTTTATTTTGAAACGGCTTTTTTTATGCTATAATAGTTCCATTTAGAATAACAAGCTCAATTAAATTATCACCAAAAGAATAAGGCAATTCATAGTAACTATTTATAGGTTTTGTTATCATAATATTGGCTTTTTTTCCACGTGTTATACTGCCATATTCATCGCTAATTCCCATAGCATAAGCACCATTTATTGTAGCAGCATTAATAGCTTCTTCTGGTGTCATTTTCATTTGTATACAAGCAGTTGCAACTACAAAATTCATATTTCCAGAAGGGGTAGTGCCGGGGTTATAATCGGTGGCAATTGCCAAAGGTAATCCAGCTTTAATTATTTCTCTTGCAGGTGTATATGGTATTTGTATAAAAAATGAGCAAGTAGGTAAGGCAACGGGCATTGTAGATGAATTTTTCAAAGCTTCAATATCTTCATCGGTTACAATTTCCAAATGATCTACCGATAATGCCTGATGCTCTACACAAGCTTTTATACCACCTATAGCGGTAAATTGATTTACATGTATTTTTGGAATGAGTCCGTATTTTGCCCCTGCATTCATAATTGTTTTGGTTTCTTCTACAGAAAAATATCCTGTTTCACAAAACACATCAATAAAATCAGCCAAATTGTCTTGTGCTACTTTTGGAAGCATTTCTTCAATTATTAAATCAATATAACCTTTGTGGTTTTCTTTATATTCTAAAGGAAAAGCGTGAGCTGCCAAAAAAGTGCTTTTAATTTTAATAGGAAAATTTTCGGCTAATTTTTTTATTACTCTTAGCATTTTTAATTCACCTTCGGTAGTCAGTCCGTAACCCGATTTTATTTCGATAGCTCCTGTACCCAGTTTTATACTATTTTCGAGCCTTTTTTTACTTTCTAGGTACAAAACATCTTCTGGAATTTCATTAAGTTTTTTTACAGAATTTAAAATGCCTCCTCCTTTATTGGCTATTTCTTCATAGCTTAAACCATTTATTCTATCAACAAATTCTTGCTCTCTATTGGCAGCATATACCAAGTGTGTATGGCTATCGCACCAAGTAGGCAGTACACATTTGCCCGTAGCATCAATTACTTGGGTTTCTGTTGTAGCCTCAGGGCATACCGCCATTAAGCCATAATCTATAATTTTATCATTTTCAAGTAGCAAATAAGCATTTTCGAGAATAGGTAACACACCCATTTCTTCTCCCGAAACTTTTGCTACAGATGTATCTCGAACTTGTACTAGTTGTTTAATATTTTTAATAAGAATTGTCATAAATGAGATATTATTTTGGTAAAATTACTTTTTAAATATAATTATTTCTAATTTTAGTAAAAATTTTGAGTCTTGAGAAAAATTAAATACAACAAAGGTAGAAAAGTACAGCCTACTCTTTTAGACTATACAGGTGTACACAAATACACACAAACCGAAATACAACTTTTTGTGTTTGACGCAATAGATTTGGCAGAATTTCATGAAATTGAAGTTGCTCAATTACAAAAGCATTTAGATTTTACAAAAAATAATTGGCTTAATATTCACGGACTTAATGATATAGACATTATAAAACAGGTTGGTAATTTATTATCGGTAGATAATTTTATGCTTTCAGATATTTTAAATACTACCAAGCGTACCAAAGTCGATGAATACCACGATGTGCTTTTTTTCAACATCAAATCTCTTTTACCAGAAGAAGACACCAATAATATTAAAGTTGAGCAAATAAGTTTTTTATTGAAAAAAGATTTATTGGTATCTTTTCAAGAAAAGAGAAGCGATTTTTTTACACATATTAGAGAAAGAATTAGAACACATTCTGGCATTGTAAGAGAAAAAAAAGTAGATTATTTATTGTTTTTACTATTAGACGCTGTTATGGAGAACTTCTATATCACCCTAGAAAGTGAAGAAGATAAAGTAGAATCTATTATCAATCTGACCAAACAAAGTACCGATTTACAATTGCTAGAAGCTATAGAAAAACACAGGGATAATTATAATTTTTTAAAACGTGCGATTATTCCACTTAGAGATTCTTTGTATGCAATAAAAAGTATAAAAGATGATAATATTTTTAATGCTATAGAAAACAACAATTATACTTTTTTTGATAGATTACATCAAAAAAGTTTAGAGCTTTTAGAACAAATTGAGTATGATTTGACAACCTTAGACAGTGCTTCAAATTATTTTTTTTCGGCACAAAGTCATAAAATGAACCAAATAATGAAAACACTTACAGTAGTTTCGGTTATTTTTATGCCACTTACTTTTATTGTAGGTGTGTACGGAATGAATTTTGATTTTATGCCCGAACTTCGCTGGAAATACGGATATGTATCTATAATTATTTTCATGCTTATTTTGGTAATTGGTATGATTATGTATTTTAAAAAGAAAAAATGGTTTTGATTGTTAATACTATAGTTAATAAATATTAAATAAATGTTGTAGCAATCGAGATAAAGCTGTAAATTTGTAAAGAATTCACAAAAATTTCCGGAAAACATGTTTGAATTTCAACAGTATTTAGGTTTTTTACTTTTCTTAACCGTCCTTACTATAGGATTTTGGTTAATGATTTTCTTAATAAACTTTGTATTCTATTGGGTATTTGGTGCAACTAGAGAATTATTAAAAGAAAGAAAAGAAAAAAGAGAATTAGAACAAGTATAGTATTTGTTTTAAAAAAGTCCCGAAAAATCGGGACTTTTTTATTTTAATCATCACGGTACAATGAAAAAAACAAAAGTATTATTTATCGATAGAGATGGCACTATTGTAAAAGAAGCCAAAGCACCCGATTACCAACTCGATACATTAGAAGAGTTAGAGTTCTATCCTGAGGTCTTTAGATATTTAGGAAAAATTGCTAGAAAACTTTCTTTCGAGCTCGTTATGGTAACCAATCAGGATGGATTGGGAACAGAAAAATTTCCTGAGAATGTATTTTGGCCTTTGCATCATCATATTATTAAATCTTTTGAAAATGAAGGAATAAAGTTTTCAAAAATATTTATAGACAAGACTTTTCCCCACGAAAATGCTAATACTAGAAAGCCTAATACAGGTATGCTTACCGAATATATTACCAATTCAAAATATGATTTGAAGAATTCATTTGTAATAGGAGATAGGCTTACCGATGTAGAATTAGCAAAAAACCTTGGATCTCGAGCTATTTTTATTGCAAATGATCAAGAGCTAGGTGCTGTAGAAATAAAATCGAAACTAGAAGATTTGCAAAAAGTTATTGCATTAAAAACTACAAGTTGGAAACAAATTTATACATATTTAAAAAAATAAGAGGCTATCAAGCCTCTTATTTTTTTAAATATGTTTTATATGTTATCTATACCAATCTCCATGAGAATCGTATGAACCAAAAGAATAACTCAAACCTATAGAAGTAGTGTAACTCAAACCATGTAATCTTGAATGAGTATTATAGCTACCATCCCAATTAAAGTGTTGTAAAAATATAAATTGACCACTTATATCCAATTGGAGTGCTAATTTTTTAGAAATTTTATATTGCGGAGTTATTCCATAAATAAGACCGATAGTTCGCTCTCTAGCGTTGTAATTTTGAAAGCTAGTAAGTGTGTTTGGAGTTTTAGATTTTACATAATCAAATTGCAAGCCTGTGTGAAGTAAAAACCCAAAATTTCCTAAATACTGATCTACATTTAAGAGTCTAGATCCGTTGGTAACCAACTCAAATTTTGCACCATAAAACTGCATATGCCAAGGTAAGGTTGCAGAAGATTTTTTTAAATTTTCAGAGTGTACAGTAGTTCTAAACCCTATGTAAGGATTAAACATATATCTACCAGCAACAGAAAAACCTGTTACATCAAAATTTGAAAAAATACTATTATGATTATCAGCTTTATATTTATCTGAAAAAGAATTTACAGGGACTGTAGAGTTAATATGCAATTCGCCACTCCATTTGTTTTCATAATAATCGCCATCAGAAAATTTACCCGTATAAAAACCATCAGAATTTAATTGAGCAACCATAGAACCTGAAGCTATAAATAGAATAAAAAGTAATTTTTTCATTTTCATTTTATTATTGTATGTGCAATAATACTAAATTCAGTTGAATAAACCATAATATTATAACTATTTATTAGTTATTTACATAGAATTGACTATGCTAAGTTTAAAATAATTTCTATAGATAATTGTTATCAATATGTTTTTTGTGAGTATTTTTGCAAAAATCACAAAAAATATAAGCCTTTATTATTGAGAACTAAATGTTAGAAAAAAAAGAACTTTATTCGTATCAGAAAAAAGATATTGAAAAAATTTTTGACAAAATCGAAGTTTCTGCATACAATTATCACCTATTGTACCAATTGCCTACAGGCGGAGGTAAAACTGTGATTTTTTCTGAAATTGCTCGTAGATATATAGAACAATATCATAAAAAAGTCTTGGTGCTTACTCATCGAATAGAGTTGTGTAAACAAACTTCTAGAATGTTGCATACTTTTGGAGTACATAATAAGATAATCAACAGTGCTATTAAAGAATTGCCAGATCAAAATGAGTATTCTTGTTTTGTAGCCATGATAGAAACACTAAAAAATAGACTTAATGATGAAAAAGTAGCTATAGATAATATAGGTTTGGTTATTATTGATGAGGCACATTACAATTCGTTTAGAAAATTATTTTATGCCTTTAAAAATTCTTTTATTTTAGGTGTTACAGCCACTCCTTTAAGTTCGAATATTAAACTACCCATGTATCAAAACTATAACGAGCTTATTGTAGGCGATACGATTCAAAATTTAATTGATAAAGGATATTTAGCAAAAGCTACTACATACAGTTATAATGTAGGTTTATCATCTTTAAAAATAGGTATAAATGGCGATTATACTGTAAAATCTTCAGATGAATTGTATTCTAATTTGTATATGCAAGAAAAATTATTGCAAGCCTATGCCATTCATTCATTACAAAAGAAAACATTGATTTTTAATAACGGTATACAAACTTCATTGCACGTGTTGGATACATTTAAAAATGCAGGATATAATATTCGCCATTTAGACAATACTACACCCGCAGACGAGCGTAAAGAAATTATTCAATGGTTTAAAAAAACGCCCAACGCTATTTTAACCTCAGTAGGCATACTCACCACGGGTTTTGATGAACCCACAGTAGAGACTATCATTATAAATAGAGCTACAAAATCACTAACATTATATTTTCAAATGATTGGTAGAGGCTCTCGAAAACTACCTAATAAAAAAGAGTTTTCTATTATAGATTTAGGCAACAATGCCTTACGATTTGGTTTGTGGAATGAACCCGTTAATTGGCAACACATATTTTCATCTCCCGAATATTATCTTGAAAATTTAAGAAGTGATACAGAGATAGAAAACACATTTAGATATGTAATGCCCGATGAATTACGAATCAAATTTGCAAATTCTCAATCTATAGATTTTGATGTAGAAACGGCGTTTAAAGAGACTTTAAGAACCAATAAAAAAGCAAAAACAGTATTAGAAACATCGATACTACAACACGCACAAATGTGTTTGGATAATACAAACGATTTACTTGAAGCCAAAAAACTATCCAAAGAATTACTCGATGATATTACTTATAGAGTAAAAATATATTGCAATTGTTTGGGTAATGTAACCAAAAATTACAGAACATGGCTTGTAGAAGATTATGTAAATCAGCTTAATGCCACTATTTCAAAGCTTTACAGAATAAAAGTTATGGAAGAAGCCGATTGATTTTTAAAGTTCTTTTTTCTTGAAAAATTTCTGATTTTCTACGCTGTAAAGTATAACAAACAGAGGGAAAAATGCAATGTGAAATCGATCGCATTGAAAGCAAGACATTGCCGAAATTAAAAAGATATACAGAATAGCCACCGATAGTATGGTTGAAAATCCATTATTCCTTTTTATTTTTAGTAATGTATACCCAGCTAAAGTTATACTTAAAATAGTTAATATAATGTTTTGCAATTTTGAAACGACTTTAAAAGAAAACTTAAAAAAATCAAAATAAGACGTTTTGTTATTGTTTTCACACTGACTTATTATAAAATTCCCTTTCGAAGAATTCGAATATATACAAAACAAATAAGCTTTACATAAATTAAGGGTATTGTTTTGTAATTGATTTTTAAAATCTACCTCAGCGAGCTGTTTTATTTGATGTGATGTTAAAGTATTCAATTGTTTTGCTCTCAAGGTTTCACCAGGAATATATTCTAAATTATTTTGATAACAATGTGCTTTATCTCCCAAATAGTTATAATAGGTAATAGCGCCAATATAACTTATGGTAAAATCGCCATATTTTTTCTTTATCCACAACATCTGAAAAAGTAAAAGGAGTACGCTACAAGATAATAGTAAATTATACTTGTTGAAAAGTATCGATTTGAGATGTTTTATATAAAAAAGTCCAAATAATAAGACCAAACCTAAAGAAACGGGTTTAATCAAACTATTAAAAGTTAATAGGGTAAATGCAATAGTTAAGTATTTAAAATCCTGACTTTTATAATATTTACTGATAAAATAAATACTCAAAACAATCATAAAAATATAGATAGATTCTGATAGAAAATTAAAATTATGAGCAAGATTTCCTAGTAATGAAATAAATACTAAAGTATATAGAAAAGCTTTTTTTCTGGTGCACTGCAACGAAATAATTTTAAATACCAAAATAATGGTTGAAAACCAACATAAAAAATTTAAAACAAATCCCCATACAATAACAGTATCGTCTTTACAACCAAACAAATAAGGAAAACCGTGAATAGCAGCTAGAAGTAAGGGGCGAGTATTATCAATTTCTCCCTGATGGTATAGTAGTTGCGCAGCATATAAGTAACTTCCGTCATCGCAAATAGGCGAAAAATAAGGAGTAAGTTGTAATGTAAATGAAAAGAATACTACCCAAACTATGGAAATAAAAACCAACAAATACTCATATTTAATATTTCTTATCATAAATTTGTTTTTACAAAAGTAAAGAAACACAATGAAAAAACTTTCTATAATAATTCCTGTTTACAATGAAGCCAAAACTATACATCTTATACTCCAAAAAGTAATCAACATCACATTATTAGAAAATACATCTTTTGAGGTTATTATTGTAGACGATTGTTCTACAGATACTACAATAGAAGCGGTAAACAACTTTATACAACAACATAGCAACCAACAAATACTATTTTTAAAACATACAGTAAATAAAGGCAAAGGAGCAGCTTTGCACACCGGTTTTAAAGCAGCACAAGGCGATTATATTATAGTGCAAGATGCCGATTTGGAATACGACCCCAATGAGTATAATATATTATTAAAACCTATGCTCGATGGCGTTGCGGATGTAGTTTATGGTTCTCGATTTATGGGAGGAAATGCTCATAGAATTTTATTTTTTTGGCACACTATAGGTAATAAGTTTCTCACTTTTTTATCCAATATGTTTACCAATTTGAATTTAACAGATATGGAAACCTGTTACAAACTTTTTAATGCCAAAATATTAAAATCGATAGTATTAAAAGAAAAACGTTTTGGTTTTGAGCCCGAAGTTACTGCAAAAATAGCTAGAGTAAAAGGAATTAGAATTTACGAAGTAGGCATTTCATATTATGGCAGAACTTACGAAGAAGGCAAAAAAATAAATTGGAAAGATGGTGTACATGCTATTTATTGTATACTAAAATACGGAGCATTACGATTTTAAATCACTTCAAATTATGAATCTTTCTATTCTGAATCATTTTACATCACATTTACCTGCCGATACGGTTACAGAAAACTATGTTCGAAAAGTTTTTAATAGTGCTTATTCTTTTGTAAACCCTACTATACCTTCAAACCCTAGTTTAATACACGTTTCTGAAAATGTTGCAAAAATGCTGGGTTTTACTACAGATTTTGTAAATAGTAAAGATTTTATCGATTATTTTTCAGGAAAAGTGGTTATTCCCAATGCCAAACCTTATGCTATGGCTTATGCAGGGCATCAATTTGGAAATTGGGCAGGGCAACTAGGCGATGGAAGAGCTATTAATTTAGGAGAAATAATTGCTCAAAATCAGCAATATACTTTGCAGTTAAAAGGAGCTGGAAAAACGCCCTATTCAAGAACTGCAGATGGTTTAGCTGTATTGCGGTCTTCTTTGCGAGAACATTTATGTAGCGAGGCAATGCATTATTTAGGCATTCCAACCACACGTTCATTAGCATTATTCAATACAGGCGATTTGGTGTTAAGAGATATGCTGTATGATGGAAATCCAGATTACGAGCAAGGTGCAATAGTGTGTAGGGTAGCCCCAAGTTTTATACGCTTTGGAAACTTTGAATTATTTGCATCAAGAAATGAAAAAGAATTGCTGCAACAATTGGTAAATTATACAGTAGATACACATTTTCCTGAAATTACCACGCAAGGAGTAGAAAGAGTGATACAATTTTTTCATGCCGTAATGAAAAAAACACTTCATTTAATAATACAATGGCAAAGAGTTGGTTTTGTACATGGAGTAATGAATACCGACAATATGAGTATACATGGCATTACTATAGATTACGGGCCTTATGGTTGGCTAGATCATTTTAATCCAACTTGGACACCCAACACTACAGATAGGCATGAGAGAAGATACCGCTATGAAAACCAACCCAATAGTGCTGTTTGGAATTTAATACAACTAGCCAATGCACTGTACATGCTTGTTGGCGATGCAAAAGCCTTTCAAGATAGTATTGATAACGAGCTAAAATTATTTCAACAAAACGTAAACGAAATGTGGAATAGCAAGTTAGGAATTCAACATTTTGAAAATGGAGATGATAAACTTACAGATAGATTACATTCTTTATTATATACCCATGAGGTAGATATGACTATTTTTTATAGATTATTGTCAGATTTTAAAGAAACCGATGCAATTGACTTAAAAGTTTTGGATCATTTTGAAAAGGCATTTTATAACAGAGATTTAGTTTTTGAACACAAAGAATTGTGGTTGCAATGGTTTATAAATTATGCCGAACGATTGCAAAAACAAGGCTTAGATTTTTCTACTAAAAAAAGAAAAATGAATGAAGTAAATCCTAAATATGTTTTACGAAATTACATGTCGTATTTAGCAACACAAGATGCAGAACAACAAGATTATGGCTTATTAAATGAGTTGTTTACAATGCTTACCAAACCTTATGATGAGCAACCCGAATATGACAAATGGTTTACCAAAATACCCCATTGGGCTTTAGAAAAAGTAGGGAGTAGTATGCTAAGTTGTAGCTCTTAATATTAATTTAGATGAAAAAAAGATTAGAACTAAAAGAATTTATAAGCAATAGTACTGATGATATTTTGAAAGAGTATACTGAAAAACTCTATGAGAATCTTAAAATAGCTAATCAAGAAGCCGTTGTGTGTAATTAAAATCTTTGTTTTTTATAAAATTTATTGATATATTAATGATCAATTTAGTGATATATTGTACCTATGTAAATGCTGTTTTTTTGTTAAAATTCTTGTTTTAAAATCTTGAAAAGTTTTAGCATAATTGTTTCTAATTAGAAATTGTTCACACAATTGTGAAAATAATATTTCAATTTTGACATTAACCGTTTGAAATAAATCAAGTTGAATGCTTTGCTATAAATAACCTCTATCTCCAAGCAATACACAATCGTTTAATATTTTTCAAATAATAAACATCTGTTAGTTCTACTTTTATAATATCTAAAGAATCAAAAATTTCATCTATAGAACAAAACACTATGTAATTTATATTTATAAAACCAGTTGTTTTGAGAAGCAGAAAAACTTTTTTGAAGTAGCTGTCTCAAATTCATTTTTACAGATTTTAATTTTCTTATGAAGAGTAAACTTGTAAATTTCCAAAGGCATGCTATCAATAATAAAATAATCTTCACTTTCTAAAAACCGAATTACTAGTTTTGTTCTACTTTTTTTGAAAAGAGAAATAATTTTCACTTTCTTTTATTGAACTACTTCACTCAATTAAATTTGAGATTTCTTTACTACTAATCTCTTTAAATAAAGAGTTTTCACTGTCAATTAACAAAAATTAAGATTTTAAACTTAGAAAAATTACTTTAAATCAGATATATTTTTTTACTATCAATGTCTGATTTATACTTTAATTCACAATTTAAAGAAATTATAACTTCTAAAACTTAATTATATTTGCTAAAAATAATGGTTGTTTTTAAGTGTCAAAATACTGAAAATTCAGTATTTTGATTAGTGTTTAATCTATTTACTTTAAATAATTACACTCAATGATTTATCTTTATTTTATTTATTATTTTCAATAATGTAATTTAAAACTTTTTCTATCAAATGTACCCTATCTTTACCTATTACATTATGTTTGTGCATAGGATAAGGAAAATAATCGACTTGCTTGCCTGCTTCTACAAATTTCTTTACCAAGGAAAGATTGTGTTGCTCAACTACTACATCATCACTAGTACCGTGAATTAATAGTAATTTGCCTTTCAAATTTTTTGCATAATTTAAAACACTTGCTGTTTCAAATCCTTCTTTATTTTCTAGAGGGGTATCCATATAGCGTTCCCCATACATTACTTCATACCATTTCCAATCGGTTACAGGGCCTCCGGCCACACCTACTTTAAATACATCGGGTTTTCTTAGCATTAAAGAAGTTGTCATAAAACCACCAAAACTCCAACCATGAACAGCAATTCTATTTGCATCTACATAAGGTAACGATTTTAAGTATGCTACACCTTTAAGTTGATCTTCAATTTCGTTTGTGCCTAAGTTTCTATGAATTACGCTTTCAAAAGCATTACCTCTGTTATCAGAACCTCTGTTGTCTACTGTAAATACAAGATAGCCTTGTTCTGCCATCCAATACATCCATAAATTGGCGCCATCTAAAAACGAATTGGTAATCATTTGTGCATGTGGCCCACCGTATACATATACCATAACAGGGTATTTTTTTGAAGTATCAAAATTACTAGGTTTTATAAGTCGGGTAAACAAATCCGTCGTATTATCGGCGGCCTTAATTGTTGAAATTTCGGCACTTCCTATTTGGTATCCTTCGTATTTGTTTTTGCTTTCTAGTAATGTGGTAGCTACACCTTTGTTGTTGTATAATAATGATTTTGAAGGTGTAGTGTGATTGGAGTATTCATCGAAAATCCAATTCCCATCAAAAGAAACTTGAACATTGTGTACACCTTCATTTTTAGTAATTAAACTTTGTTTTCCTTTTAAATTTACTTTATAGCCCAACATATTAATGCCTTTTTCTCCTGTAGCTTTAAAATATATTTCAGTTCCTTTTGCATTAGTTCCAATAATTTCTCTTACAGGAAATTTATTATTGGTTAGTTTTTTTAGTAAATTTCCTTCTAAATCATAATAGTATAGGTTGTTAAAACCATCTTTCTCAGAAATCCATACAAAATTATTTGATGATTTTGATGGAAAAAAAGCAGGATGCTCGGGTTCTACCCATCTATCATTAGTTTCGTTTAAAAGTGTTTTTGTAAATTTACCTAAGTTGGCATCATACAAATTTAAGCACATATCATTTTGACCTCTGTTAAGCTCGGCAATTATAAGGTATTTGGCATCGGGAGTCCAAGCCAAGTTCGTTAGATAATCTTCAGGGTTGTTTTTTGGGTTGATGTAAACCGTTGTGCCCGAATTAAAATGATAAATACCAACTCTAGGTTTTTCAGATTTTTGCCCAATCATAGGGTATTTTATCGCATTAAGTTTACCAGGAGTTTCATTAATATCGAGCAACGGATATTCTGCCACATCTGTTTCATCTTTTTGATAAAATGCTAAATCGTTTCCGTTTGGCGACCAAAATATACCTTCTTTAATCCCAAATTCGTTGCGTGCTATAGATTGTCCTGAAACAATATTTTTATCTGCAAAATTGGTAATATTAATTGTTGAGGTTCCATCGTTTACATACAAATTGTTCTCTATAGTATAAGCAACTTTTAAGAAAGCATTATCCCAAGTTATGTTTTCGGCATTTTGTGGAAGTTCTATATATTTTGTTCCTTTTTTTAAAGCAACATTGTATTTATAAAACACGTTGTTGCTATTTACAATAATATTTTGATTATCAATAGCAATAATACCAAATAGATTTCCGAGTTTACTATTTAAACTACTGTTTATTTCTTCGGTTGTAGTCCAAGTTGTGGCATTCGTATTTTGCGCAGAAGCAATTACTATTTTTTTCCAAAAATCGGTAAAATAAATATATTGGTTGGAGTTTGGTAGCCATTGAAAACCAGAAAGTTTATCGGCTCCAAATTTTCTGCCTTGTTGTAATACACTTTCTTCCAAAGTGATTTTTTGTAGCTGTGCTTGTAGGGTTAGTGCCATAAAGCACGATAATAAAAGTAATATTTTTTTACTCATAATACTATGTGTTAGTTTTTGCAAAGTGATATTATATTGTGTATTATTAGACTTTATTTCTAATGTTTTGTTACAAAAATATTAATCTTCCTCAATTTCAAATTCGGCATCTTTTTCCCAAATTTCCATTTCGCAAGGTTTACAATTAAATTTGAGTTTGTATTCGAGTTCACCTTGTTTTAATACCAATGGTTCTTTTAGTTTTACACCTAAAGTTTCTTTGTGGTATTTTGGACATTTCTCTAGTTCGTATTTTATACAATACTTTGTTGTCATTACTCTAGATTTGCCAGGATCCCATTGTAGTTCGAAGGCTTTTTCAATTTCGGTTACGCCATGTCTTTCATAAAACTTTCTGGCTACTTTGTTCGACACATTGTAGGTAAAATCAAGTTTTGTTTCTGGATATGGATGTGAGGTTTTTTCTATTTGAAACTCTTTTCTAACATAATTGGCTACTCTTATTTCGGATAATTTTTCGTAAACGGCTCTTCGCATTTCGTTTATTTTTGAAATAGGAAGAAACCAATTTTGAGAAAAATGTATTGTTATTTCATTGGCAGTATAGGGGGTAAAGCCCGTTTTTGCTAGGTTTGTTTTAAAATTTTCAGCAATAGATTCGTTATTTTTTGTAAGTTCTTTGGCGTGTTCTAGAGTTACAGTACTTACATTACCATCTTCATCGGTAGCAGTAAGTTGAAATCCATTTTCGTTTTCTGTTAAAAACAAAGAAGTTGCAATTTTTCTAACGGCACTATCTTCACGTTCTACAAGTTTAATAAATGCGGCATCGTTATTTCTGTAAATAAAAGTGCCTTCTTTTATTTCTTTTAAAACATTTGGATAAACAAAACCATTCTCGGCACGATTTACATAGATACCTTCTGCTTCGTTATGTTCGTTAATAAAACACAAACCATCGCCATTATTTAACAAATGACCGTTTTCTATTTCGTATGAATTACCAACTGTGCGAATGAGTTTTCCAATATATTGACCTTTAGATTTTGGGCTTTCCCATGAGCCTATAGATTGGTATCTTTCGTTTACAAAATAATCGGTATAACCTCTATTAAAAGTTCTATCTAATGAAGATTCAAACGAGTAGGTGCAAGTTCCAGACGAAGCTTTACAATAGTTGTCTTTGTTTTCTTCTAAAAATGTGTCTAATTTTTTACGTAAAAACGACACATTGTTTTTTACATAGACCATATCTTTTAATCGTCCTTCAATCTTGAAAGATGAGATACCTGCTTCTATTAAATTTGGAATTTGATTGGTAACATCAAAATCTTTTATAGAGAGCAAGTGGCTATTTTTGATAAGTGTTTCGCCATGACCATCTATTAAATTGTAAGGTAATCGACAGTTTTGAGCACAAGAACCTCTATTGGCACTACGCTCTCCGTTGGCAACACTCATGTAGCAATTACCACTAAATGAAACACATAAGGCTCCTGTAACAAAAAATTCTAATTCAACATCGGTGGTCTCATGAATTTCTTTTATTTGATGCAAATTCAATTCGCGCGCTAAAACAACGCGTTGGATACCAGCATCGGCTAAAAATTTTATTTTATCGGCATCGCGATTGTTGGCTTGTGTACTAGCGTGCAATACTATAGGCGGAAGTTCTAATTCTAGTATTGCCATATCTTGTATAATAAGGGCATCTACACCAATATCGTATAGTTTCCAAATTAATTGCCTACAGGTTTCGAGTTCGTTATCGTACAAAATAGTATTGATAACCACAAATACTTGTACATAATACAAATGAGCATACTGTACTAATGCTTCTACATCTTCTATAGAATTGTGTGCATTGGAACGAGCCCCAAATTGTGGTGCACCTATATAAACAGCATCTGCTCCAGCATTAATAGCTGCTATGCCATGTAGTAAATCTTTTGCGGGAGCGAGTATTTCTATTTTTTTCTTCATGTATTTTTTTCAAAATGTTTGCAAATTTCTTACATTTTATTGTAGAAATCTAATTTTGAACGAAGTTTTAAAACAGAAAAAGCACAACAAGTTTCATCAAATGCAATTGTGCAACAGAAATCAATTATGAAGCACCATAAGTTTGGTTTGTTACTATTATTTTACGATACCCTTTTATTTGTCTGTCTTTCCAATTGGCAATAATCAATATATATTGGTTTGGAGTTTCGGTATGTAGTAAAATATGCTGGTAAGTTTGGTTGGAATTTGTATAGACTTTGTAAACCATATTTTTTTCATCTGCATTTTTTGGTAGAATTTGTGCATTTTTCAAATCGTTTACAAAAGGCCAAATATTAAACATATTTTTTTCTATGTCTTGAACTTCTGTAAACGTATCATTCATGATTAAACCATAGAGTGTATCGGTAAGTTCTTTTGGAGTTCTTTTTTGTTTTTTTATACTTCTAATAATTAAGACTATCATGAGTATAAACATCAGTAAAAAAAGCAAAGTAAAATGCGAGTGTATGAGATTATGTATTGACATTTTTATATGTTTTATGTACGCAATTTAGTTATTTTTAAAGTATTAAAATATGATAAATATTACTTTAACGTTTTGTTATTTTATAATATCGTTGATAATTTTTAAATGATGCTTGGTATGTAATTTTAAAAACCATTGCGCATCTTTTTTGTTTAATTTACCAAATACAGGATGCTCAAAATAATTGTGTTTATGAAGCTTTTCAAAGTTACTTAGCTTTTTTAAAGTTTCTTCAAGATTGATTTGCAATGCTTGGGGTGAGCTATTTTGACTAGGTATTACCACTTTTGGGGCTTTGGCTTTACCTCTCGGAATAAAATTTATAGTTTTTATCAAAAGTCTTTTTGGGTTAAATTTCCAGATATAATTGTTTGGATTTGAGTTTTCTAACGCATCTATAATTTTACAAATAGTTAATAAACTATGTTCAATGTGCCATCCTACACTACTATTCGATACAGTAGGGTTTGTTTTTTCATTATAAGGAATTGAGTTTTTGAGTTTACCTAATAATCGATTCATATTATTCTTTTTCTAAAATATATTTTGGTACTTGGTATGGATAGGTTTCATACACACTATTCCATTCTGGAAAGTTATTACCAGCTTTATAATCTTTCTTACTTTCATCAAAACACTTTTTATATTCTTCTTTATTGCCTAATAAAGCATAACAAAGACCTTTATAGAATTTTGCGTCAATAAATGTGTTATAATATTTTATAGCCAAATTGAATTGAGCAATTGCTAAAAGGTATTTTTTTTGTTCAAATAAAGAAATTCCATAGTAAAAATAAGCTGTTGGACTTACCCAATCAGCACCTCTTTCCTTTGAAATGGTGTCTATATATTCTTTTAATAAAATTTCAGACTTGGAAAATTCGTTTAGCTGCAAGTAGTTTATTGCGATATAAAATTTGCAAGTATGGTCGAAACTAGTAATATTTCCGTATTCTTTAATCACATTTTCATAATCTGTTATTGATTCTGTGGGTTGTTTAGAAAATATACATTTTATAAAAGCTCTGTAAACCAGGTACTCTTCTCTATCATAGAGCACCGCTTTATCTACATATTTCATGCCTATTTCATATTTTCTACATTTAAAATAAGGCATTGCTTTTTCACTCCAAAGTTTTGCAATGGTACTATCTTTTTTCAGTCCATTATCCAAGCAATCTTGCCATTTATCCATTTGAAAGTTATAGTTATAACCTAATGCGCAATCTTCATAATATTCTTTGATAATTTGATTTTGAATATCAATTTTTGATTGTGATAAAGCAACAGAAGTAATTAAAAGTATAATAAAGCGAAGTTTCATATTTTTTATTTAAAAATTAAATCCCAAAAACCGAGTGGAATTTGGGATTCTGTATTGAATTTTTTAAAGATTTTCTTCTTGTTCTTTATCAAGATAACCTTGAACAATTTCTATAGCATTGGTAACTACATCACTTAGGGCTGTAATAAAGCTACCTTCTTCGGCATTATCAATAGCGTGTTTTATGGCTTCGGTTTCTTTGGCTATTATTTCGTAGGTAATGGCTTTTCCAGATTCTTTAATACCTTGCATTATTAAACCAATAATTTCTTCTTCTGTTCGCCCTCTTAAATATTTTTCTTGACGAATAATAATGTGGTCAAACATATTGGCAGCAAGGGTAGCACATTCTTTTATGTCTTCATCTCTGCGATCGCCAACACCAGCAATGATACCTATTTTTTTAGTAGCTTCTATGCTAGATAAATATTCTGAAACGCCTTTATATCCAGCAGGATTGTGAGCAAAATCTATAAGAACTTTAAATTTTTTGAATTCAAAAATATTCATTCTTCCTGGAGTTTGTGCCGCACTCGGAATAAAAGTTTGTAGTGATAAGCTAATGTCTTCTGTTTTAAAGCCATACAAATAACTAGCAAGTGTAGCAGCCAAAACATTGGCTATCATAAATTTAGCTTTTCCGCCTAGCGTAAGAGGTACGTGTGTAGCTCGTTCTACACGTATTTTCCATTCTCCTTTTTTAATAGTAATAAATCCGTTTTCATATACTGCAACAATTTTTCCTTCTTTGGCAAATTGTAACGCTTTTGGATGATTTTCATCCATAGCAAAATACGCAATATTGCAATCTAACTCATTGGCTATTTTTAGACAATATTCATCTTCGGCATTCAAAATTGCCCAACCCTCTTTTTTGATACTTTTTACAACGGTTGCTTTTACACGAGCTAATTCGTCTAGAGTGTGAATATCCGATAAACCCAAATGATCTTCTTGTATATTGGTAATAATACCTATGTCGCAACGACTAAATCCTAAACCAGCGCGTAAAATTCCTCCACGTGCTGTTTCAAGCACGGCAAATTCAACGGTAGGATCTTTTAAAATATATTCTGCAGATATTGGGCCAGTGGTATCGCCTTTTTCCATCATGTGGTTTTGTACATAAATCCCATCTGAAGTGGTAAAACCTACTCTGAACCCATTGTTTTTTACTATATGCGCAATAAGTCGGGTAGTGGTCGTTTTTCCGTTGGTTCCTGTTATTGCTATAATAGGTATGCGGCTTGGTTTTCCAGGAGGATAAAGCATATCTATAACAGGTGCGGCTACGTTTCTAGGCAATCCTTCGCTAGGAGCAAGGTGCATACGGAAACCCGGGGCAGCATTTACTTCAAGAATACAACCACCCGTTTCTTTAAGTGGTTGGGTAAGGTTTTCTGCCATAATATCGATACCGCAAACATCTAACCCAATTACTCTTGATATTCTTTCGCATAGAAAAATGTTTTCAGGATGCATCATATCGGTTACATCTACAGATGTACCACCTGTACTTAAATTGGCTGTAGATTTTAAATAGACTATTTCGTCTTTTTGTGGAATGGTTTCTAGTGTGTATCCTTTTTTATCTAATAAATCTGTGGTATCTCTATCTACGGTAATTTCTGTTAAAACATTTTCATGACCATAGCCTCTTCTTGGATCTTTATTGGTTTCATCTATCAGTTGTTGAATGGTTTGTATGCCATCGCCTTTTACATGTGCAGGTTCTCGTTTGGCAGCAGCTACCAATTTATTGTCAATAACCAAAACTCTAAAATCGTAACCTGTAATAAATTTTTCAACTATTACTCTTCGGCTATAATTTTTGGCGTATGCTAATCCAGCTTTAGCATCGTCTAAGTTTTTTACATTGATAGAAGCACCTTTACCATGATTTCCGTCAAGGGGTTTAATCACAATTGGAAAACCTATTTTTTTAATAACGTTTTCCAAATCTTCTTCGTCTACGCATATTCCTCCGCTTGCTACAGGTATAGAAGCCATATCTAGCATACGTTTGGTTTCTTCTTTATTGCAAGCAATATCTACTGCTATATTGCTTGTTTTGCACGTAATGGTAGCTTGAAATCGCATTTGGTTTACACCATAACCGAGTTGTACTAATGAGTTTGTACCAAGTCTTATCCACGGAATATCTCTAGAAACGGCTTCTTCAACAATACTTCCTGTAGAAGGGCCTAATCGAACTCGCTCGCGAATTTCACGCATTTTTTGTATATCAGCATCAATATCGTAGGGTTTACCTGCTATCAATGCCTCGGCAATTGCTACCGAACTTTCGGCCGCAAAAAGACCTACATTTTCTTCTACGTAACTAAAAACTACATTGTAAACACCCAGTGTTTTGGTTTCTCTTGTTCTTCCAAAACCCGTTTCCATGCCTGCAAGAGTTTGTATTTCTAGTGCAATATGCTCTATTACATGCCCCATCCAAGTGCCTCGCTCTATTCTAGAAAAAAAACCTCCTCGAACTCCTTCAGAACATCGATGCTCTATCATGCTTGGTAGTAAGGCTTCAATGCGCTCTCTAAATCCTTCAATTTTGTTGGTAGGAAATTGTTCCATTTCTTCCAAATCTAAACGCATTTGAATGAGTTTTTTTCGTTGGATACTCCAAATGTTTGGTCCGCGTAGTGCTTGTATTTTTAGAATTTTCATAAAGAGAAGTTTTTATAATCTACAATTTTTATTTTTATAATTTTAAAATAGCTATTTCACAATATTCTATTGCTATTGTTGTGTAATAATTTCAAGAATTTGTTAAAAATAATAAAAAAATAATACAGTATGTATTATTTGTTGCATTTTTTGTAGTAATATGTTTTTTGTAAATATAAACAATAGAAATTCAGGTAATTACAAATAATTACCAAAAATGTTGTATTAAATTAAAAAAAATAGATGAAAAAATTATCTTTCCTTATTTTTGCCATTTTTGTATTTCACTTTTTCTACAATAACGGGCTTCTTTGGTGCTTTTTTGGAAATAGGCTGTTTCTTTAAAGGTTTTTTTTCTACAGCACTTGATTTTGGAGTTGCTAATGTAATTTTGGAATTTTTTATTTTTTCCAATTCTTGCATAGGTGTTTTAGGGTTTTCTTTCGTGCCTCTTAAATAAAGTATTAAACCATTTAAAAAATTTCTTAGTATTTGGTCTCCACACGATACAAATTTTGGATGATCTTCTGTTCTAAAAAAGTTCCCTATTTCTCCTTTGGATATTCTAAAATCTACCAAATTTAAAATTTCTACAATTTGATCATCTCTTAGTTGAAGCGCTACACGTAGTTTTTTAAATATATCGTTGTTATTCATAATGTAGAAATTTTGTTTCAAAGATACGCTTTATTTCTATTTAAAATAATTGTAGCTCAATTTGAAAAACAAATGGAAATAGTTTACTTTAGCCTCATTCGATTTAAAATACTTATGAATACAAAAGAACAAAAAATAAGTTTATTGACAGATATGATTGCCTTTGCCTCTGTAGATGGTAAATTACATGAAAAGGAATTTCAGTTTTTAAGTTTGATTGCTCAAGAATTAGGTTTTACCAAAGACGAAATATTTCAATTATTTCATGTTGAAAATAAACCAGAGGTTATTAAGACTGAGTTTGAAAGAATACAACAATTTTATAGGTTGGCTTTGTTGATGTTTAGTGACGGTGAAATGCATGAAAAAGAAATTAACAAAATTTATGAAATTGGAATTCATATGGCACTTAGTCCGTTTGCTATAAAACGTATTTTAAAAGCCATGCAAGATTCGCCAACGCATATGGTTGATCCGAGTTTTATTTTGGATACATTTAATGAACAACATAACTGAAAATTAGTCAGTTAATTGTGTTTTTTGATGACAAAACTTCATTTTTGAGGGTGTTTTTTAAGTCAAAATGACACTTTTTTTCTACTGGAATATTTTTTGAAAATAGGAGGATAATTATTAATTCAAATATTTAAAAATTATGAACGTAGTAAAAAGAAACACAGTACCTTTTCCATCTATTATTGATGAGTTTTTAAAACCAGATTGGTTGGGCGGTATGCAAACCATGCAGGCTACAATACCTGCGGTAAACATAAAAGAATCGACCACATCATTTTTGATTGAGTTGGCTGCTCCAGGGAAATCTAAAGAAGATTTTAATGTAGAAATTGATCATAATATGATTACGATTTCTTCTGAAACGAAACAAGAAACAGAAATACAAGAAGGAAAATATACACGTAAAGAATTTAATTATTCTTCATTTCGAAGAGTATTTACACTACCAGAAACTGTAAATACCGATTCTATACATGCGAGCTATGAAAATGGCGTACTCAAGATTGACCTACCTAAAAAAGAGGAAGCATTACCCAAGCCAAAAAGACTTATAGAAATTCAATAACAAAAAAGGCTGTTTTACTTGTAAAACAGCCTTTTTAAATTTGTATTGAGTTTGAGAATTAAATATCATCAAAACTTATATCTGTAAATTTACTTTCAGAGTTTGAACTATCTGAAGCAGAAGTATTGTCTGAAAAATACTCACGTTTAAAATCTCTTTGATGTCTTTCTGAAATGACTTCTTCACCTTTATTCTTTAACACAAAATCGGTCATTTCGTCAAGAATTTCTCTAAAAGCGGCAAAATCTTCTTTATACAAGTAAATTTTGTGTTTTTTGAAGTGGTAAGAACCGTCTTCTTCTGTAAATTTTTTACTTTCAGTAATTGTGATGTAGTAATCGTCAGCTTTTGTAGCTCTTACATCAAAAAAATAAGTTCTTCTACCTGCTCTTAATACTTTTGAAAAGATTTCATCTTTTTCTAACATCTCATTTTCTCTCATATCGGTCATCAATTAATAGTTTTTCGGACAATTCAAAAATGTAAAAAAAATCAATAATACACAAGTTTTATTCTATTTCTTTTTCAGAAAGTTGTTTGTAGTAAAGTTCTTTGTAATACCCTTCGGTGTTTATAAGTTGATTATGAGTGCCTTCTTGTATTATTTGTCCATCTTCCAAAATTAATATTTTATCAGCGTTTTTGGCAGAAGGTACACGATGACTCACAATTATAGTGGTTTTACTTTGGGTAATATTTATTAAATTTTGCAGAATTTTTTCTTCGGTTTCTGTATCTACCGCCGAAAGACAATCGTCTAAGAGCATTATTTTTGGATTTTTTATTATAGCTCTAGCAATAGAAACGCGTTGTTTTTGTCCTCCAGAAAGTGTAATGCCTCGTTCTCCCAAAACGGTTTGATATTGCTGGTTAAATTGCATGATATTATGGTGAACTTCTGCTTTTTTTGCAGCATCTTCTATCATGTTAAATGGCGCATTTTCGTTTCCAAATTTAATATTGTTTTCTATGGTATCTGAAAATAAAAATGCATCTTGTGGAACAATACCTATGGCTTGACGTAAATTCTGTAAATTTAAGCTTCTTATATTGGTATTATCTAAGTTTATTTCTCCTTTTTCAATATCATATTGTCTGGTAAGTAGTGATAATATTGTAGATTTTCCAGAGCCCGTTTTTCCTAATATGGCTAGAGTTTCGCCAACATTTAGACTAAAAGATATATTTTTTAGTGCCGTAATTTGGGTATCGCTATAGGTGAAAGTTACATTTTTAAACTCAATTTTTCCTTGAATAGCCGTTGTATCATTTGGAGCTAAATTCTTTATTTCTGGTTCGGTATTTAGAAATTCGTTAAGTCTTTTTTGCGAAGCAGAAGCTTCTTGAATTAGCGAAGATACCCAACCAATTGATGCTACAGGCCATGTAAGCATATTTACGTACAAAATAAATTCGGCAATAGTGCCTACGCTTTTTATTTCGCCATCGATATACATTTTTCCACCAATGTAAATAACCACCAAACTACTCACGCCTATTAATGTAATCATCAATGGGCCAAACAATGCTTGTGTTTTGGAAAGACTCATGCTTTTTGTTTTACTTTCGTAGGCAAGTGCTTCCATTCGTTCTTGATTTTGAGGCTCTAGTGCATAGGCTTTGATAACTCTTAATCCCGAAAAAATTTCTTGAGAAAAGCTCGATACTTTTGATAAATATTGTTGAAATATGGTGCTTTTTTTATTGATTTCTACACTTACATAAAAAATAACAATAGCAAGTATAGGTAAAGGTATTATGGTGTACCAAGTAAGTTTTGGCGATACATTGTACATGTATATAATAACCAATGAAAACCTTATGGTGGTGTTTATAGTATACATAACCGCTGGTCCTACATACATACGCACTTTTGAAACGTCTTCGCTAATACGGCTCATTAAATCTCCTGTTCTATTGCGTTTGTAGAAATTCAAATCGAGCTGTTCGTAATGTTTAAAAACCTCATTTTTTAAATCAAATTCTACGTGTCTAGACATTACAATAAGTGTTTGTCTCATTAAAAAAGTAAGTATTCCAGCTACTAGTGTAAATCCGATTATTTTTAAAATTTTTACTACCAGTAAATCTTTGGCTTGGCTACTCGTTATTGTATTGTTTAATGTGTCTTCTATCACTTTTATAGATTCTCCAATAAGTTTTGGGGTATAAAGTGAGAAAAATTGTGCAACTATAGTAATGATTACACCTAAAAGAAAATGATATTTATACTTGATAAAGTATTTATTTAAATATTGAAGTTCTTTCATTAATTTGGGCTATATGTTTTTGAATTAACGTTTATGTTGTTAAAAAATAAGAAATTATGAAATTTAAAAATAATTAAATATCCTCATATTTATTAACAAATATCTAATTTTTATTAGAATAAGCGAAATATTTTAATTTTAATACTAAATTTGCGATGACTTGTTGAGAATATTGCAACAGTAATTATTATTTATGGTAACAGAATTAACAACTGTAGCTGAGCTACCAAAAATTGACCCTGTATTTGGGCAAGTTTCTTACGATAATCATGAGCAAATTGTTTTTTGTCACGACAAAGATACTGGTTTAAAAGCAATAATTGGAATTCATAACACAGTTTTAGGACCAGCACTAGGCGGTACTCGTATGTGGAAATACCAAAATGAATGGGAAGCTTTGAATGATGTATTGCGTTTATCGCGTGGAATGACCTATAAATCTGCAATTTCTGGATTGGATTTAGGAGGAGGAAAAGCAGTAATTATTGCAGATTCAAAAAAAGATAAATCTCCAGAATTATTTCATGCTTTTGGAAAATTTGTGCACTCACTTTCTGGTAAATATATTACTGCCGAAGATGTAGGTATTGATACACCAGATATGGACTTGGTTCACGATGTAACACCTTACGTTACCGGTATTTCTGAATCTAGAGGAGGTTCTGGAAATCCATCGCCAGTAACTGCTTATGGTGTGTATATGGGTATGAAAGCTGCTGCGAAATATAAATTTGGTTCAGATAATTTAGAAGGTAAAAAAATATTAGTACAAGGTATTGGCCATGTGGGAGAAACTTTGGTATCTCATCTAGCCAAAGAAGGTGCTTTGGTACAAATAGCTGATATTAACGAAGAACGTCTTGCAGAGGTAAGCAAACAATATGGTGTATCTATATATACAGGAGAAAACTTGTATAGCGCTGAGGTTGATATTTACTCGCCTTGTGCTCTAGGAGCTACTATTAATGATGATACCGTACATAAAATTCAAGCAAAAGTAATTGCAGGAGCAGCTAATAATCAGTTGGCAAACGAAAACATACACGGACAAATACTTAAAGAAAGAGGTATTGTTTATGCTCCAGACTTTTTGATAAATGCGGGAGGAATTATCAATGTTTATGCAGAAATAGCAAAATATGATAAAGCAGAATCTTTACGTAGAACAGAAAATATCTACAATACTACTTTGGAGATTTTTGATTATGCAGAAAAAAACAACCTGACCAATCAAAAAGCGGCTATGGCTATTGCCGAAAACCGTATAGAACAAAGAAAAAAAGAAAATACTAAATAATCATATTTAACTAAAAAATAGTTTTATTTTTGCGGAGCGAAAGAGTCATCTTTCGCTCCTTAAATTTTTAAAAAGTTCTTATTCCGTGTTAAACAGAAGACATATCCGTGTAAAAGCAATGCAGTCTATATATGCAATGCATCAAAGTGGGCATGATAGCCTCGAAAAGCAAGAAAAATTTTTACTTTCAAGCCTTGAAAATGTGTATGAGTTATACTTAGTCATTTTATCTTCATTAATTGAATTAAGAAAAAAAGAACTCGATTTTTTAGAACTTTCAAAAAATAAACATTTAGCTACCGCTCAAGATAAAAACCCGAATTTAAAGTTTGTTGATAATGCTGTTTTAGTTCTTCTTTCTGAAGATAATAAATTGGAACAGCTTCTAGAAGATAGAAAAATAAGTAATTGGCAACGTAATGATGATACAATATTACTGCTTTTACAAGATATAAAGCAGAGCGATATTTATTTAAATTACATGAATTCTGGAAAAAAATCGTTTGAAGAAGATAGAGATTTTCTTGTAGAATTATTTTCGGAGGTCATTGCGCCAAATGACAAACTATACGATTATCTAGAAGATTATAAACTTACTTGGGTAGACGATATTCCTTTAGTAAATACAGAAATTGCCAAACAATTAAAACAACTAGAAGAAGATAAATTCTTTAGAATATCTAAACTTTATAAAGATACAGAAGATAAAGAATTTGCTGTAGCTATATTTAGAAAAACAGTACTAAATGAAGCTACTTTGGAAAAAGAATTTATAGACAAAACACCCAATTGGGAAGTAGAACGTATTGCCGAATTGGATACCATTATATTAAAGATGGCAATTTGCGAATTTTTAAAATTCCCTTCAATTCCAGTGAAAGTTACAATAAACGAATATTTAGAAATAGCCAAAGAATATTCTACACCCAAAAGTTCTATATTTATAAACGGAATTTTGGATCACTTGGTAAAAGAATATCAAAACAACAATAAATTGCAAAAAGTAGGTAGAGGTTTATTATAAAATTATTTTAAAATGAAAAAATATTTTAGCGCACTGGCGGTAATTTTGGTTATAACTTTAACAAGTTGTACTGAAGAAAAAAAAGCAGATATTAAATTTGCAGAAAGTGAGTTTGATTTTGGAACAATAAAACAAGGCGATAAAGTAAATCATACGTTTAGTTTTGAAAACAAAGGAAACGATGATTTGATTATTACAAACGCTATGGGATCTTGCGGATGTACAGTGCCCGATTACCCAAAAGAAGCAATAAAACCCAATGCAAAAGCTGATATTAAAGTTTCTTTTAATTCTGCAGGTAAAGAAGGCGATCAAACAAAATCGGTTACGATTTATTCTAATGCAAAAGATAGTATAGTTGTGCTTAAAATAAAAGCACATATTGAAAAATAAAAATTAATACATATAATTATATGGGACAGTTAGGGACATTTTTGCCATTTATTTTAATGTTTGCAGTAATCTATTTATTTATGATATTGCCGCAACAAAAAAAGATGAAGAAAGAAAAAGAATTTGAAAGCTCTTTAAAAGTAGGAGATAAAATCATTACTAAAAGCGGTTTTCATGGTAAAATAGCAGAACTTACAGAAGGTACTGCTGTAATAGAAACCATGAGCGGAAAACTTAAAATAGAAAAATCAGCAATTTCTATGGAAATGAGCATGGCTCTTTCTACTAAAAAATAATATTACTTTCTGTATTTATCATTCAAACCTATGCCCGAAAGGATCATAGGTTTTATTTTTTCAAACCGAGAAATTTTTGTTTTTTCTTGTTTTGCGGTTTCAATATATTCTAAAAATTCTTTTTGTTTATAAGGAGAGAATTGCTGAAATGCTGTATGTAAAATAGAATCGTTTTCCATCTCACAATTCATAAAACTCGATTCTATAGAACTATTTTTTTGTGGTTTAAACGAAATACCTTTTTCTTCGTTGGCAATAGCCTCGTGTATATATTGAAGTATTAGTTTTTCGTTTATTTGTTCTTTAGAAGTAAAACGCCATTGTCTTAAAGCCTTAGTGGTATTTGTTGCAGCTATGAGTACTTGTGAAGTATCTTTTAAAAAGGCACCGTTAAAAAACCAAAGTGCAAAATAGTTTTTAAAACCACCAATGCCTATTATATTTTTGTTATTAAAAACATAAACAATTCCTCCCCATTTTTTAGCCTCTTGCAATGGTGTTTTGGCAATAATATCAGAAAGCAAAGCTATTTCATCTAGCCATAAATGGTTTTTATTCCAAGGATTTTTTTCTTCTTGCATTTTCGAATATTCTACTTTATTCTAGTATTATTCTTTTAGTAGCATCTACAAAAGTATAAGAGAACGTATATTTTTAGATAAAAAAAGGGAAATCTTTAGTATGATTTCCCTTTTTCTTTTTTTATTTATAGTCTCCAGAAGCGGTAATTTCAGCAATTTTGATGATTACATCAATTGCTTTTTCAATACTTTGCACGGGTACATATTCATATTTTCCGTGAAAATTATGTCCGCCAGCAAAAATATTAGGACACGGAAGTCCCATGTACGATAATCGAGAACCATCTGTACCACCACGTATTGGTTTAATTATTGGTTCAATGCCCAACTCGCGCATTGCTTTTTCGGCTATATCAACAATAAACATTTGTGGCTCAACTTTTTCACGCATATTATAATATTGATCTTTTATTTCTGCATGGCATATAGCTTCTCCAAATTGTGTGTTGTATTGTGCATTTATTTCATTTACAATAGTTTGAAGTAGTTGTTTTCGAGCTTCAAATTTTTGCATATCATGGTCACGTACTATAAGTTCTACTTTACTCTCTTCTATGCTGCCAGAAAGACCTGTAATATGAAAAAAGCCTTCATAACCTTCGGTTTCTTGTGGAACTTCATTTTTAGGTAATTTATTGATAAAATCGTTTGCTATAAGCATTGAGTTTATCATTTTTCCTTTGGCATAACCTGGGTGTACACTTTTCCCTTTGAATGTTATTTTTGCTCCTGCCGCATTAAAATTTTCATATTCTAATTCGCCAATTTGGCTTCCGTCCATAGTATAAGCCCATTGTGCACCAAATTTTTCAACGTCAAAAAAGTCTGCTCCTCTACCAATTTCTTCATCTGGAGTAAAGCCAACACGTATTTTTCCGTGTTTTATTTCTGGATGTTTTACCAAATATTCCATAGCCGAAACAATTTCTGTGATTCCAGCCTTATCGTCTGCTCCTAGCAAAGTGGTACCATCAGTTGTAATAAGTGTTTGCCCTTTGTAGAGTAGTAAATCTTCAAAATAGTTTGGAGATAATATAATGTTTTTTTCTGCATTAAGTGTAATATCGCCTCCATCATAATTTTCAACAATTTGAGGTTTAACGTTTGCTCCACAAAAATCGGGCGATGTGTCGTAATGAGAAACAAAACCAATGGTAGGCACATCATAATCAAGATTACTAGGTAGTGTACCCATTACATAACCTTTTTCATCAATGGTAACTTCTGTAAGCCCAATAATTTTTAATTCTTCTACCAATAAATTTGCGAGATTAAATTGCTTGGAAGTGCTTGGAGTGGTTTCTGAATTCGGATCTGACTCGGTATCAATCGTTACATATTTAATAAAACGGTCTATTATATGTTGCATATTTTTTAAAATTAAAAACAACTTTACACTAGCTTTATAGTATAAAGTTGTTAAGATTATTATGTGTTATTCGTTATACATTTTCAAGAACCTTATTGGGGTCGTAGCCAAATAGGTGGTGTTTTTTAATAAGATCTGCTGTGCCTTCGGGCAACATTGCTTCCCAACCTGTTTCACCATTTGCAATCATTTTAAGAATTTCTCTAGAAAATATTTTAAGATTTTCTCTTTCATAGTCTGTAATGTCTATTACTTTTCCGTTGTATGCAAAAAACTTGTAAAGTTCTTTCATTCTAGGGTGTACTTTTAAGTTTTGCGAAGTAATGATTTCTCCATTTTCTTCCATTGGATACAAATACACTTTCATATCTCGGTAAAATAGTTTACCAAAAGCTTCTAGAATACCTCCGCTTAAATGTCTGTAGTATTTTTCGTCAAAAATATCTACGAGGTTGTTTACTCCCATAGCTAGTCCCATTCGGGCTTTGGTAAAACTAGAAAAATATTCAACTACTCTATAATATTCTTGAAAATTTGAAATCATTACCGTTTGCCCTAAGGAGCATAATAGCTCGGCTCTGTCCATAAAATCTCTTTCGTCAATTTCTCCTTCAGAGCGAAGGTTGGATAATGTTATTTCAAAAATAACATAGGTATTTTCTTTATCTACTTTATTTTCTGCCGTAAACATTTCTAGTGAACGGCGGTACATATCCATATTTACTTTAGTAACAGGTCTATAGCTTCCTCTTAAAGCAAGTATATTTTTTTTGTACAAAACAGCAGCAGGCAAAATGTTTTTCCCTTCGGGGCTAAACATTACAGCGTCTGTCATACCATTTTTTACCAATTGCAAACTCATCAATCTATTGTCTACAGATGCAAATCGGGGGCCAGAGAAATTTATGGTATCTATTTCTAACTGGTCTTTGTCTAAATGGTCATATAGATATCGAAGAAGTTTTTTGGGATCATTGTATTTATAAAAAGCGCCATAAATAAGGTTTACTCCAAGTATTCCTAATGTTTCTTGTTGTAAGCGCGCATCGGTTTCTTTAAATCGGATGTGTAGTATAATTTCGTTATATTCTTCTTCGGGTTCTACTTGGTATTTTATCCCAACCCAACCGTGTCCTTTAAATTGTTTAGCAAAATCTATAGTAGCTACGGTATTAGCATAACTAAAAAACATTTTGTTTGGATGCTTTTCGCGGTCAAGGCGTTGCTCTATAAGTTTTACCTCGTGGGTAAGCATTTTTTTTAATCGACTTTCAGTAACATATCTGCCATCATCTTCTACACCATAAATGGCATCACTAAAGTCTTTATCGTATGCAGACATGGCTTTGGCAATAGTTCCAGATGAAGCTCCAGCTCTAAAAAAATGTCTTACCGTTTCTTGGCCAGCCCCAATTTCTGCAAATGTTCCATAAATATTATCATTAAGATTTATTCTTAAAGCTTTATCTTTTATAGAAGGAATATGCTCAATTACCTTATCGCCTTTTAGCTTAATATTTAATCCGTTTCCCATAGGTATTTCAAATTCATTACAAAGTTAGCAATTACTCACTTTTATTAAAATTCTATTTCCTTATTTTTGTAAAATAAATATAGATTTAACATAACCTTATCAAAAACCGTGCTACATGGAGGTATATTTTTTAGGAACAGGTACTTCGCAGGGTATTCCTGTAATAGGCTGTACAGATGAAGTGTGTTTGAGCACCGATAGTAAAGACAAAAGATTGCGTGTTTCAATTTGGGTTGTTGATAAAGATTTTTCGGTGGTAATAGATTGCGGGCCCGATTTTAGACAACAAATGCTAAACTCTAAGTGCGATAGGGTAGATGGCATTCTATTTACACACGAACATGCCGACCATACTGCGGGGCTAGACGATATAAGACCTTTTTACTTTAATCAAGGGGCTATTTCTATATATGCACAAAACAGAGTTTTAAAAAATTTGGAAAAACGTTTCGACTATATTTTTACTCAAGATAATAAATACCCTGGAGCACCTTCTGTACTTGCTTTTGAGGTAGAACCAAGCAAACCATTTTATGTAAAGAACAAAACGATAATTCCTATTGAAGTTCTTCACGGAAAAATGCCTATACTTGGCTATAGAATAGATAATTTTGCTTATTTAACAGATGTGTCTTTTGTAGAAGAAAGCCAAATAGAAAAGTTAAAAGGCGTCAAGGTGTTGGTAATTAATGCTTTGAGAAAAGAGCCTCATCATTCACATTTTAATTTGGAAGAAGCTCTAGAATTTGTACATTTGATAAACCCAGAAAAAGCCTACTTATCGCATATAAGTCACCATATGGGCTTGCATGAAAATGTACAAAAAGAATTGCCCAAAAATGTAATATTGGCTTTTGATAATTTAACAATAACCGTTTAAAAAAATGAAAAAACAATTATTTTTATATTTATTCATACTCTCAGCATTATTAAATGTTTTTACGTATAGTTATTTTACAAGAAAAGAAGCTTTTGAAAAAAAACAACAAGCCTCTACAAGCTCTTCGGCAAAAGATAGTTTGAATGTATTGTACAATCAATTGGTAGAAGCCAATTATTTTGCTTTGGAAAACAATGATAACGCTAAAGAATATTTTTATAATGCTAATTTAGATTATACTAAAATTATTCCCTTAGTAAAGAATGCTTTAATAGACTATAATGGAAGTCCAAAAGGGAATCCGTATACAGATCAAGCGGCAGATGGTGAAAAAAAGTTTTCAATTAATAAAATAAAACTACTAAATCATCGTTGGTTAATAGCAGACTATAGTAATGGAGAATTGTGGGGAGAAGCCTTGATTAAATATTTTATAAATAAAGACCAAACTGTATCTTTCGAAACTATTCAAACTTATTTATATCCAAAACAAATCGAATAATTATGTTAAAAAAAGCACTACTATTACTCTTATTGACCTTTTTAATGTTTTCTTGTAAATTAAATAAAGATGCCGATACTTTATTGCCAGGTGAAGCTACAGATTCTGTTGCTGTAGGTACAGATAAAGACGAGCATGGTTGTTTGGCTTCAGCAGGATATACTTGGTCTAAAGTGAGTAAAGATTGTGTGAGAGTTTTTACAGGAATTCAGCTAAATCCTATTGAAAAACAAGAAAAAGAAGAAGCTATTTTATGCGCTTATGTTTTATTTAGCGAAGATGGTAACACAGCCGAAATATTTATGCCCAATATAGACGACTCGTTATTACTAGTTAGAAAAGATAAAAATGAGCCTTGGGTATACAAAGATTATCAATTGTATTTAGGTAAAGAGTATTCTCTTAAAAAAGCTGGAATTACAATTTATAAAGGAGATATTGAAGCCGGAAATAAAGTCATTGAAAGTGATGAGCCAGAACAAGGCATAGAACAATAAAAGGGACTAAAGAATCCCTTTTATTTTATAAATAAGTTTCGATCCATTTTTTAAAATCAAAGAAATTTTGCGGCGCTACACCATGGCCTACAGGATATTCTTTGTACACAATATCAATTCCAAAATCTTTAATTTTTGCCGAAGAAATTCTTGCCCACTCAACAGGAATAACTTGATCGACATTTCCATGAGAAGCAAATACTTTTACGTTTTGTATATCGGGATTGTCTAAAAATGTATCAACAACAATTTCGGGGTTAAAATAGCCACTCAACGCTACAATTTTGTTTACTTTTTTTGGATAAGATAATGCTACCGCATAGCTTAATATTGCGCCTTGGCTAAACCCAATGAGAACTGTTTTATCTTGGTCTATAGGATATTTGCTTGTAAGCTCATCAATAAAATTTGCTATGAGTTCTCTAGATTCTATTGCTTGAGGAATATCTGAAAATTTTGTAGCATCGGCAGTAAAATTTATTGCATACCATGCGTAGCTATCATACATCATATCATGAGGTGCTCTAGCAGAAACAACATAACAATCTTCGGGAAGCTCGCTAGCAAAAGAAAATAAATCTTCTTCATTACTACCATAACCATGAAGTAGTATTAGCAAAGGATTTTTATCCTTTATTGTTTTAGGTTCTCGTATTAAATACTGTAAAGATAGGCTCATTATAAAGTTTTAAATATTTTTTGAAAGAAATTACCCAATACAGGAATAAGTTTTGTTTTACCTTCTAAAGCGGCTAGAAATCCATAAATCCATAAGATAAAGAAAAAAATATAGAAAGCACTCGTAGCAGTCCAACTATCGGCATAACTTACAAAATAACCTAGTAAAAAAAATGATAAAAATACGCCTAAAGCCTGACGTATATGAAACGAATTAAAGTTACTTTTTTTCTCAGCATCAGTATTCATAATCATAGCAATTACAGTACCTATAATAGTAAAGTAAGCCAATATTCCTAATGATTTATTTTCTTTCATTATTGTTTAAACTAATTTTATTGTTGTTTATAACCCCGTAAACTTCTCCTTGCATTGGTTCGTTTATAAAAATGGCGTTTTTAGATTTAGATATTATATTTTTAGTATCAAAAACCCATGATGTATTTGGGTTAAATAGTGTCATATTAGCAAGATTTCCTTGTTTAATACTACTTTTTTGTTTTCCTAAAATAGTTCTGCCAAAAGTTAATTTTTCAATAATACATTCCAAAGTCAATACTTTGTTTAAAGCTCCAAAAGCACTTTCCAAACCTATTGTACCAAAATGAGCCAAGTCAAATTCAAGATTTTTATATTCTATATTTACAGGGTGATGATCTGTTGTAATACAATCGATAGTATTGTCTTTAACCGCCTCGAGTAACGCTAATCGATCTTGTTCGGTTCTTAACGGAGGAAGTACTTTGGTATTTGTATTAAAATCAGAAAGTTTTTCATCGGTTAATGTTAAATGATGAACCGATACGCTACATGTAACATGTAATCCCTTTGCTTTGGCTTCTTGTATAAGTTTTACCGATTTTTGAGTAGAAATAGTAGGAATGTGCAGTTTTCCCCCTGTATATTCTAATAGAAATAAGTTTCGTGCTATTGCAATTTCTTCTGCCAAACTAGGTATTCCTTTTAGACCTAAATGGGTTGCAGCTACACCTTCGTTTACAACACCTTTACCTTTTAATGAATCTTCTTGAGAAAAAGCAATAACCAAGCCGTTAAAATCTTGAACATATTGCAAAGCAATTTTCATGATATTTGCATTGGCAATAGAGCAATTATAATCGCCAAAAGCTACAGCTCCAGCATTTTTCATGTCGTACAAATCTGCTAAATCTAAACCCTCGCTTTTTTTGGTTAATGCACCAATGGGAAAGGCTTCAACAAGATGATGTAACGATCTATTTTTTATAAATTCTATTTGTGCTTGATTATCGGTAATGGGTTTTGTATTTGGCTGAATAGCTACTTGGGTAAAGCCACTTTTGGCAGCTGTATTTAAACCATTAAGTAAAGTTTCGGCATCTTCAAAACCAGGTTCTCCAAAGCAAACACTTGTATCAATCCAGCCGTTTGATATGTGAAGATTATCAAATTCGATGTTTTGATAATCGTTTTGTGTGATTTCTGGAGCAATATCTTCAATTATGCCCTTTGTTATTTTAATATCAACCGTTTGCTTGTGATATTGGCTTGAAGCATCGAGCACTTTTGCTTTTTTTAAAATGAGTTTCATTTTACAAATTTTTGAATCGCTATTTCCAATGCTAAAAATAGTAGTGCCAAAAGCACAAACCATTTCCATACCATACTATCGGTACGGTTGATATGCAAGGTGTTGAATAGAGTTTCTACATCGTTAAATTCTTTGAAATCTGAAACAGCATCTTTGTTTACATTTTCCAAATTACTTTCTTTTCTATTGTAGTTAAAACTCAGGTTTTCTATAGCGGTTGTGTTGTTGTAAATAGAATAATTTCCTGCTTTGTTAGGATTTTCATTAAAAGTAAGTTTTGCCTTATTGTTGAGAATTTGTTGTACAGGAATAAAACTTTCTTTGTTTTGGGGTTCGGTACTTTTTACACTTACAATTTCGTCTTTACCCAAATCGGTTTCCACAATATAAGGTGTATTATTGCCTATAGTAATAGCAGTAGCTCCCGTTTTTTGAATATTTTTTGCCATGTTGTAAAAAACAGGCACTATAATAGGTGAATTTTGAAAATTACTATTCGCTTTGTTGATTGGTGCCGCAAACGCATATACAGATGCTAATCCGTTGGAGAATACCGATAAAAATGAAGTAGCATCATTATATTGCAAAGCGCTAGGAATAGCACCATTTATTTCAAATGAAATATTTGTTTTTGGATATTGAAAGTTATCTACCTTTTTTTCAAATACACCCGTAAATAGCGGATGATTAAAATTGATTTTAGAAATTAATTTCTCATTGGTGGTAGGACTTTGGTAGGTAATACCGCCCCAATTTTGCGTAAGAGTATTTAAATTTGATGCTACACTTTCGGCATTAGGAATAATGATGACATTTCCTCCTTTTTGAGCAAAAGATTTCAAATTGGTTTGAAGCGCTACAGGAATTTCTTTCAACTCATTGAGTATAATAGCGTCTTGTTTATCAAGTATATTATAATCGAGTTGCGCTAAAGGATAGTTTTTATAAATAAATTCATCATTAGTATAAATTCGAGATAGAAATTCAGATTTTGCGTCGTCGCCAATACTAATTACTTTATTTTTTTCGGGTTTAGAGATGCTAAAATAATAGGTGTTGTCGTACTCTAGACCATCATCTAGTAAAGAAACATATCCGTTAAAATTTTCTTTAGGTAATGTGAAATTTATTTTATTCTCGGAAGTTTTTAAATTTACCAATGTTTTAGCCTGCAGTTTATTGTTGTTGTACAATGAAACAGGTACGTTTACAGTTTTATCAGTATCAAAACTCTTTATTTTTACACTTATTTCATAAAACTTGTCCAACGTTTGATTAAGATACACAGTATCTATAGCTACATTTGATTTTTTTTCTATTTCAGGAACAATAAAAAACAAATTTTCGTCATTTTTATAGCTTTTTAGCGCATCATTTTTTATACCTATTGCATCGGTAATTACTACAATATCTTTTTTGTTGGCTGTTTTATGCGATTTTATTTTTGCCAAAAGACTCTCTATGTCAAACGAAATAGGACTGTATGCTAAGTTTTGAAGTTCTTTTTGTATGGTTTTTATATCGGTATTCCAATAATCATCGGTACAGGTTAAAAGTGAAAAATTTGCATTTTCTGGAGCGTGTTGTAATAACTCTTGCACGGCTCTTTTAAGCAATTCTCCTTTTTTACCTTTGGCTTGCATACTAAACGAATTGTCTAAAATAATATACAATTCATTTTGAGCATTTTCGCTGTCTTTGGCTTTAAAAAAGGGTTGTGCAAAGGCAAAAATAACACAAGCCAATAGTAATAATCTAGTTGCTAGAAGTAAATATTTTTTTATTTTGGAACTTTTTCGAGTTTGTAAAGCAAGTTCTTTTAAAAACTTTACATTCGAAAAATATTCTTTTTTAAATTTTCGTAATTGAAAAAGATGCACCAGAATGGGTATTACCAATAAGAAAAGGAAATATAAAAGTTCTGGATGTTTGAATTGCATAGAGTTAAAAGTTTGTCAAAAATACAAATTATTTTTTCTTTTTAGAAGCGCGTTTTTTTTCTACGGCTCTATTTCTCGGTTTTGTTTTTCTCGGGTTACGTTTTCCTGGTCCGCCAAGGTTTACTTTTTTGTTTTTCTCAGATTTTTCATGAAATGCAGAGCCACCCTCTAGTTTAGGTTTTTTTAATAAGAACTTTATTTTCTTTTTCTCTTTTTCAAATTCCAATAATTTTTCAGAAACTTCTACTTCATTAGCCATCGATAAAAAATCAATCTCTTTATCCATTAGCATTTCTATTTCTATCAAAATTTCTTCTTCTTTTGGAGCAATAAAACTAAGAGCAATACCCTCTTTATCGGCACGACCTGTTCTACCAATTCTGTGTATGTACTGCTCTGGAGTATCGGGTAACTCCATATTAACTACGTGTGTAATATCGGTAATATCCAAACCTCTAGCCATAACATCGGTGGTAACAATGCCTCTTAATTCGCCTTGTTGAAAGCTAGCCATAGTGTTTAATCTATAATTTTGAGATTTATTAGAGTGTATTACACCAAACTGATCTTCAAAATCTTCTTCAAGCATCGATGCTATTAAGTCTACCGCTTTTTTATTATTAGCAAAAAGTAACACTCTTTGCATACTTTCGTCGGTAGATAGCAAATATTTAAGCAAATTTATTTTGGTTGTAAAATTGGGTACGCGGTATGCTACTTGCTCAATTTTTTCGAGCGGAGTTCCCGAAGGAGCCAAAGAAACTTCTTCTGGAAAGTCAAAATATTCTTCAATCATTTCATCAACTTCGTCTGTCATTGTAGCCGAAAAAAGAATGTTTTGTCTTTTGTTTTTTAGCATTGAAAGAATAGACGTAACTTGAAAACGAAAGCCTAAATTTAGAATTTCGTCAAACTCATCGATTATTAGTTTTTGAACAGTATCCAAGCGCAAATCGCCATCTAGTGCCAAATCCATAGTTCTGCCGGGTGTTCCTACCAAAATATCCACTCCTTCAAGTATAGCTTTTTTTTGGGTATTGATGTTTACGCCACCATAAACACCCAATACACGAACCGACATATATTGCGTAATTTGACTTACTACATCAGCTACTTGAACAACCAACTCACGTGTTGGAACCAAAATTACAATTCGAGGTGTGTGTATATTTTGAAATTTCCATTGTTTGAGCACGGGTAATAAATAAGCTAGGGTTTTTCCAGTTCCTGTTTGAGCTATACCCATAACATCTCTACCCGAAGTAATTACATTAAATGCTCTATTTTGAATAGGCGTAGGTGTACTAAGTCCGAGTTCGTCTATAGCTTTTTGTAATGATTTAGGTAGATTAAATTGCTCAAAAGTTTCCATGAAAATGATTTTCGGCAAAGGTACACAATTCTTTTTTATACTTTTTTTAATGTTAATCCCTATTAATTAACCTTAAAAACTACTATTTTAGCTAAAAATATTAAGATGATTTCAGAAGAACAATTTGAAAAAGAACTTACATTAATTATAGAAAATGCCATACGAGAAGATGTTGGTGCAGGCGATTACAGTTCTTTAGCTTGTATTCCTGCTTCTGCACAAGGAAAAGCAAAACTTTTGGTAAAAGAGAGTGGTATTATTGCAGGCGTAGCATTTGCTAAAAAAGTATTTGAATATGTAGATGCTTCGCTTACTATGGAACTGTTTATTGAAGACGGAAGTATTGTAGAAAAAGGCGATGTTGTGTTTCATGTTTCGGGGAGTTCTCAATCGATATTAAAAGCAGAACGGTTGGTACTTAATAGTATGCAACGTATGAGTGCTATTGCTACAAAAACCAGAAAGTATGTTGATTTGCTAAAAGGAACTTCCACCAAAATATTGGATACCCGAAAAACTACACCAGGTTTTAGAGCTTGCGAAAAATGGGCTGTAAAAATAGGAGGGGGCGAAAACCATCGTTTTGCATTGTACGATATGATTATGCTAAAAGATAATCATAACGATTTTGCAGGAGGAATAACCGCAGCTATCACTAAAACGAAACAATTTTTGCAAGAGCATCAATTGGATTTAAAAATTATTGTTGAAGCCAGAAATCTAGATGAGATTAAAGAAATTTTACAAAACGATGGCGTTTATAGAATTTTGATAGACAATTTTAATTTTGAAGATACCAAAAAAGCTGTAGCACTTATTGGCAATACTTGCTTAACGGAATCATCGGGAAATATTAATGAGCATACAATACGCCAATATGCAGATTGTGGCGTTAATTATATTTCTTCGGGTGCATTAACACATTCGGTTTATAATATGGATTTAAGTTTAAAGGCAATAGAATAATTGGCACAGAATATCACAGAAAAAATAAAAAATTTACCATTCATTAAACAAGGAATTTTAGTAGCTCAGTCTATAAAATTCCCTTGGTTACATGGTTTTTCGTTGTATGATTTAGTAGCCTTATATTTTACAGGAATTATAGAAGGAGCTGTAACTTACAGAGCGTCAGCTATTGCGTTTAGTTTTTTTATGGCATTATTTCCTTTTGCACTATTTGTTTTAAACTTAATACCCTTTATACCCATACAAGGCTTTCAAGAAGACTTTATGAGTTTTTTACAAGATAGTGTTCCACCCACAACCTTTGATGCAATTTCCAAAACTATAAATGATATTTTACACAACAGTTATCAAGGTTTACTATCAACGGGTTTTTTTATGGCCGTATTTTTAATGGCAAACGGGTTCAATGCTATTCTTGGTGGCTTTGAAAGTTCACACCACATTGTACACAAACGACAATTTTTGCGACAGTACATTGTAGCATTGGCACTTTCGATATGTATGGCTTTTTTATTATTAATTACAGTAGCCGCCATAGTAACTTTTGAAATTTTTATTCAAAAAACAAAATTACAAGATGTTCTTTCCGATACTATTCCGCTTATAGAAATGGGACGGTACTTGTTTTTACTTTTAATGATATTAATTTCTACTTCAATATTATTCAAATACGGAATCAAACGCGAAGCACATCGTTCTTTTATATCAATAGGTTCTGTTTTTACTACTATCTTAATTGTGCTTACATCATATTTTTTTGGAATATGGGTGCTTAAATTTTCCAAATACAACCAATTGTATGGTTCTATTGGAACATTATTGGTAGTAATGTTTTACATTTGGATAAACTGTATGATCTTATTATTAGGCTTTGAACTCAATGCGGTACTCAATCGTTTTAAAAGAGAAAAAGCAAAGAAACTTTTAGAAAATTAAGCAATAAAAAAAATCGTGTAAAAAGATTTTATTTTACACGATTTTTATATGTTTTTAAAAAATATTATTCTTTGCTAGCCAAATATCTTTCGGCATCAAGAGCAGCCATACAACCTGTGCCTGCAGCAGTAATAGCTTGTCTATATACATGGTCTGCAGCATCTCCAGCAACAAAAACTCCAGCAATATTTGTTTTTGTTGAACCCAGAGTATTGATAATGTAACCTGTTTCGTCTAGTTGTAAATAATCTTTAAATATATTGGTATTCGGTTGATGACCTATCGCTACAAAAAAACCAGTAGCAGGTATTTCATGCTCAACACCAGTAGTTCTTTCTTTTACTTTAACACTTGTAACAACTTGTCCGTCACCTAAAACTTCAACAGTTTCGGTATTGAGTAATACTTCAATATTTTCTGTTTTTCGTACACGCTCTTCCATAATTCTAGAAGCTCTAAATTTATCACTACGAACAAGCATAGTTACTTTTTTACATATTTTAGATAAATAATGCGCTTCTTCGCAAGCCGAATCTCCAGCACCTACAATTACAACTTCTTGATTTCTATAAAAAAAACCATCGCATACCGCACAAGCAGAAACGCCACCGCCTAGTTGAAGATAATGCTGTTCAGAAGGCAAGCCTAAATATTTGGCACTAGCACCTGTAGAAATAATTACGGTATCACAATGTATTTCGGTATCATCATTTACCCAAACTTTATGCACATCACCCGAAAAATCTACTTTGGTTACCCAACCATCACGTATGTCGGCATCAAATCGTTTGGCTTGTTCTTGTAGTTGCACCATCATTTCTGGCCCAGAAATACCATTAGGATAGCCCGGAAAATTTTCTACTTCATTGGTCGTTGTTAATTGCCCACCAGGTTGATTTCCTTGATACAAAACAGGTTTCATGTTGGCTCTAGCGGCATATATTGCAGCAGTATATCCAGCAGGGCCAGAACCTATTATTAAACATTTTACTTTTTCTATTTTAGACATTGTTTTTTATTTTTTAAGCAGTACAAAATTAACTTTTTTATTCAATTAAAATTATTCTAGAGGTATCATTATATTTAATATTTGTATTGATTAAAATTATTTTGTTATTTATTTTGTATTCTCAAAAGATATGGTATATTTGCACTCGCAAAACAAATTCGGGGTGTAGCGTAGCCCGGTCATCGCGCCTGGTTTGGGACCAGGAGGTCGCAGGTTCGAATCCTGCCACCCCGACAAAAGCTAGACATTAACTGTCTAGCTTTTTTCTTTTTATAGCTATTCTGTCAGTATTTAATGTCAATTTGGCATAAATATTTTTTTTTCTTGAGTAATCAAGACAATTATTTCCTTATTTTTCTATTGGCACAAAACTTGTCTATAACGTTTACGAGTTTATAATACTCTGCTCACTCCTAGAGGAGCAATTTTAAAAAGAACACAATAAAAAGGAGATTAATATTATGGGTAAAATTATTGGTATCGATTTAGGTACAACCAATTCTTGTGTAGCAGTTATGGAGGGTGGAGAACCAGTAGTAATTGCCAATGCAGAAGGAAAAAGAACAACACCGTCTGTTATAGCATTTGTAGAAGGCGGAGAAATTAAAGTAGGAGATCCAGCCAAACGTCAGGCGGTAACCAATCCTACAAAAACCATAGCGTCTATTAAACGTTTTATGGGGAATAAGTATTCTGAAAGCTCAAAAGAAGCTTCTACAGTAGCTTACAAAGTAGTTAAAGGAGACAACGACACACCTCGTGTTGATATTGACGGAAGATTATATACACCGCAAGAATTGTCGGCAATGACACTTCAAAAAATGAAAAAAACGGCTGAAGATTATTTAGGACAAACAGTATCTGAAGCTGTAATTACAGTACCTGCTTATTTTAACGATGCACAACGTCAAGCCACAAAAGAAGCTGGAGAAATTGCAGGTTTAAAAGTAATGCGTATCATCAATGAGCCTACTGCAGCAGCCTTAGCTTATGGTTTAGACAAAGCAGGAAAAGATCAAAAAATAGCAGTGTACGACTTAGGTGGAGGTACTTTTGATATTTCAATATTAGAATTAGGAGATGGTGTATTTGAAGTATTATCAACAAATGGAGATACACATCTTGGAGGTGATGATTTTGACCAAGTAATTATCGATTGGTTGGCAAATGAATTTAATAGTGCAGAAGGTGTAGATTTAAGACAAGACCCTATGGCTTTGCAACGCTTAAAAGAAGCAGCAGAAAAAGCTAAAATAGAGCTTTCATCTTCTTCTCAAACAGAAATAAACTTGCCTTATGTTACAGCTACTGCCACAGGACCAAAACACTTGGTACAAACTTTAACTAGAGCTAAGTTTGAACAATTGGCAGAAAATTTAGTAAAACGTTCTATGGAACCTGTTGCTAAGGCTTTAAAAGATGCAGGTTTGTCTACATCAGATATTGATGAGGTAATTTTGGTAGGTGGTTCTACACGTATACCTGTAATACAAGAGCAAGTAGAAAAATTCTTTGGCAAAAAACCATCAAAAGGGGTAAACCCAGACGAAGTAGTTGCTATAGGCGCTGCAATTCAAGGTGGAGTACTTACAGGTGATGTAAAAGATGTATTACTTCTAGATGTTACCCCATTATCATTAGGTATTGAAACTATGGGTAATGTAATGACAAAATTGATAGAAGCCAATACAACCATTCCAACCAAAAAATCGCAAGTATTCTCTACAGCTGCAGATAATCAGCCAAGTGTAGAAATACATGTATTGCAAGGAGAAAGAGCAATGGCTGCAGATAATAAAACAATAGGTCGTTTCCATCTAGACGGTATTCCGCCAGCACCAAGAGGAGTTCCTCAAATTGAAGTTACTTTTGATATTGATGCTAATGGTATTATTAAAGTTTCGGCTACCGATAAAGGAACAGGCAAATCGCATGATATTCGTATTGAGGCTTCTTCAGGATTAACTCCAGAAGAAATTGAAAGAATGAAAAAAGAAGCAGAAATGAATGCCGATGCCGATAAAAAAGCGAAAGAAAAAGCAGATAAATTGAACGAAGCAGACAGTATGATTTTCCAAACAGAAAAACAATTGAATGAGTTTGGAGACAAACTTTCTGAAGGCAATAAAACAGCTTTAAACGTAGCGTTGGAAGATTTGAAAAAAGCATACGATACAAAAGACGTAGATACAATACAACCAGCTCTAGACAAAATAAATGAGGCTTGGAAAAATGCTTCAGAAGAAATGTACAAAGCTCAAGCAGAAGGTCAAACACAACAAGCTCAGCCACAAGCCGATGCTAATGGAGACCAAACACAAGATGTAGATTTTGAAGAAGTAAAATAATTAAGAACAAAAAAGGCGCTTAGGCGCCTTTTTTTATGAATTAAGTTTGTGAAATTCAAAAAATAGAAACACTAATTTTATTATATTTTCAATAAAAACTTCTTAAAAAGCAAAAATCATAATTATAACGTTTTCGGAGTGTAGCTTTTATTAAAATATTTTTACATTTTATATCTTTGCTTTAGTAAATATAATAATAACAAACAACAACCTAATACAATGGCAAAAATTAAAGTAGCCAATCCAGTAGTAGAATTGGATGGCGATGAAATGACTCGAATTATTTGGAGCTTTATTAAAGAACAATTAATTCTTCCTTATTTAGATTTAGATATCAAATACTACGATTTAGGAATTGAAAGTAGAGAAGCTACCAAAGATCAAATCACAATTGACTCTGCAGAAGCAATAAAAAAATACAATGTAGGTATTAAATGCGCTACCATTACACCAGACGAAGAGCGTGTAAAAGAATTCAACCTTTCTGAAATGTGGAAATCACCAAATGGAACTATCCGTAACATTGTTGGAGGAACCGTTTTTCGTGAGCCTATTATCATGAGTAATGTACCTCGTTATGTACAGGGGTGGACTCAACCTATAGTAATTGGTCGTCATGCGTTTGGTGATCAATATAAAGCTACAGATAAAGTAATCAAAGGAAAAGGAACACTTACCATGTCGTTTACCAATGAAGCTGGTGAAACTACTACTTGGAATGTATATGATTTTAAAGGAGATGGAGTAGCGATGTCTATGTACAATACCGACGAGAGTATTTATGGTTTTGCACATTCATCATTCCAAATGGCTTTAACCAAAAAATGGCCTTTGTATCTTTCTACAAAAAATACAATTTTAAAAGCCTACGATGGTCGTTTTAAAGATATATTTGAAGAAGTATATCAGCAACACTACAAAGCAGATTTTGAAGCTAACGGAATGACTTATGAACACAGACTTATAGACGATATGGTAGCTTCGGCCATGAAATGGAATGGAGGTTTTGTTTGGGCTTGTAAAAATTATGATGGTGATGTTCAGTCAGATACAGTAGCTCAAGGTTTTGGTTCATTAGGTTTGATGACTTCAGTACTTGTAACTCCCGATGGAAAAACAGTTGAGGCTGAGGCAGCACATGGTACAGTTACGCGCCATTATCGTCAGCATCAACAAGGAAAGAAAACTTCTACAAACCCAATAGCATCTATATTTGCTTGGACAAGAGGTTTAGAACACAGAGGGAAATTGGATGGAAATCAAGAGTTGATTGATTTTTGCCATGCTCTAGAGCAAGTATGTGTTGAAACTGTAGAAAGCGGAAAAATGACCAAAGATTTGGCAATGCTTGTAAAACCACAAGGATTAACTGAAGCAGATTATCTTACAACAGAAGATTTTTTACAAACGTTGAAAGAAAATTTAGACAAAAAGTTAGCTTAATCGCTACATTTTTATTTACAAAATTAAGGTTGCTCATCATTGAGCAACCTTTTTTGTTAAAACCAAACTAAAAATAATAAGGTTTGAATTTTTTTGTATCTTGTACCAAATTCAAAAATATAATATACTTTATGAAAAAATATTTGATACTATGTTTTTTAGTATGTTGTACTCTAAATAGCACATTTGCACAAAAAAAAGGAGTAAAAACAGCTACTGCAAAAGCAACGCCTTTTTTTGCAAAAATGGACAACCTAATTGCTGAAGTTAAAAACGGAAATTTTCAAGTAACAATAGTAGATAAAGGAAAAGAATTAGGAGCACTTATTGTACAACAAGTAGATAAAAATTTTAGTCCGATAGGTACAAAATTAGCTTCATTTAAAGCAGCAGGAACTACCTTGTATTTACTTACTTGGACAGAAAAGAGAATAAACAAAACCGATTTAAAAACAGAAGAAATTACTTTGGTTTATAATGTAGTTTATGAAATAAACAATAAAAAACAAGTTTTTTCAAATACACAGACTACTACAAATACAACAGAAAAAGTATTTTTAGATAGAAATAAAACAGCCAGCGAAACCCAACAAAGAGTGAGAAGAGAAGGATTTGAATTTACTTTATATCCAGATGGGAGTATAGTTCAAAGAAGTAAAAATCAAGAAAACAAATGGGTTTATGATGCTACAAAAATGGAATATATTGATGCCAAAAAGAAAAAATAAGTAATACTTTTTTTACAAGAATATTAATATATTTGCCGACTTAAATATTTTACAAATGAAAAAAATTTTATTATCAGCCGTAGTGGTTTTCACTACCATTATTTATTCTTGTTCATCATCTTCTACTGATGATTCTTCTAGCACAACAGTTGCAGAAGATAAACAAAACATAACCAATACTATAAATAGTTTTTATAACTGTTTAAATACATTAGATGACGGAGATTTATCAAGCTTTCTTTTATATTCTTTATTTAATACTGCAGATCAAACTTACAATGACACTTACTTGAAAAATATAGCAGATAAATTTGAATTGCAATATGGAGATTTAATTTTAAATGATAAATTTCAATTTGCAACAAGAACAGGTATATACACTTGGAATTCTAGTACTCAAACTTGGTCTAAAGTTGCCAATTCATCTTTAATAACATTAAAATTTCCTTCTAGACAGAATCAAACAACAATAGATAGCGAACTTACATTAAATTCTTACAGTGATGTTCAAACTTCATTTGAGGCAAATTCATTTTGGCTTCCTAATGCAGCTAATTTAACTTTAAAAAGAAATGGCAATACTGTTTTTTCTTTAAACTTATCTAATGTAACATTTCAAACAGGAACCAATTTTTCAATGCCTATTAGTGCAGATATTGCTATTTATACAGCTCCTTTTACACATAATTTTCACTGGACGAGAGTTTCTCCTACAGATTTTAAATTGGCTTATGACTCTTCTACTACACAAGGATGTGGAACAAATTTTGAATTAAATGTAAAGTTGTATGATAATGATTATGCAAATATTACATCTGTAGATGAAGATGTAAAATCTGTAAATGGATTTTTATCAGAAGGAAATTTACGCATAAATTATGCAATAAATGTTCAAGCGTTGTCTGCATATTCAGATCCTACAGACGCTCAGGTTAATGCAAATTCTGACGCAGAAGTTTTCTATAATAACTCAAAAATTGGAGATTTAGACTATCGTACAATAAATGGACAAACTGAAATTTATATTATCTATTCTGACGGTACTAGCGAAAATGTTGATGTTTATGTAGGTGATTTTAAAAATCAAATTGAAAATATTTTTGCCAATTATTTGAATTAATGCGAATACTTTATATATACATAGTATTAATATGTTCTATTTCATTTGCACAAACATCACTTGATAATACTATACCTAAACATCAAATAGGTATTGGAATATCAAAATTTGTGAATTCTGCTTTTACATCAGATAAAAATGCTTACAGTATTAATTATCGTTATGCTCTCACAGAAAAAATTCATGTAAGAGGAGGTGCTTTATATGAAAATGATGATAGTGAGGGAGGTTTTACAGATTTTGGAATAAAATTGGGTGCAGATAAAATAATTAAAAACTATACTAAATGGCATTTTTATTATGGTATTGATGTAATGACTAATTATAATAATTATAAAAACATAAATAAAAACCAATATATGCTTGGTATAATGCCGTTTTTAGGAATACAGTTTAATTTATCGCAAAATTTTTCTTTTACAGTAGAACCAGGTTTTTATGTAAGGCACAATATTGTTGTTGATCATGCAACATTTTCAAATGATAACAGAAATTCGTGGACAGAGTCTGGTTTAGGTAAGTTAGGGTATGTAAATCTTAATTTTCATTTCTAGACTCATTAATTTTAAAATAAAAATAAAACCCTTGAACTAAGTAAGTTCAAGGGTTTTTCAATTAACAAAAAGTACCAACTAAAATTATTTTACGGCTTCGATGAGTCTTACAAGTTCGCCTTTATATCCTTCTGTATCGTTTGTTTGGGCTTGTTTTGCTAGAGTTAGTATGTCGGTAATATTTGTGTTGGATATAAGTTTTGATTCTCTCAATTTTAATCCAAACCAAGCTACTGCTGTAGCAAGTTTAAAATCTGCTGAGGTTTTTTCTAATGCTATGACTTTATTGTTAATTATTTCTGATAATTCGAGGCTATGATTACCATCGGGTTGTTTGTATCTAAATTTTATAGAAGCTAGTTCATCAGAAAAATTATTTTTTGTGTTTTCTTGGGTATACTTTAAATCGTTTGGTTCTATAAAAAATTTATTTTTTACTTCAATAGGTGTTATTTCGTAGAGAGCAGTAACTGTATGACCGCTACCCAACTCTCCAGCATCTATAGTATCATCTTTAAAATCTTCGGCTCTTAATTTTCTGTTTTCATACCCAATAAGGCGATAAGCTTTTACCAAGTTTGGATTAAACTCAATTTGTATTTTAACATCTTTTGCAATAGCAAACATCGAACCTTTAAACTCTTTTACTAAAAATCTATTGGCTTCTTGCATGGTATCTATATAAGCATAGTTTCCGTTACCTTTATTGGCCAATGTTTCTAGTTTACTGTCTTTATAATTTCCCATTCCGTAGCCTAAGCAAGTAAGAAAAACGCCTGATTTTCTTTTTTCTTCAATTAATTTTTGCATATCATTATCGGAACTTGAGCCTACATTAAAATCGCCGTCTGTAGCTAGAATAACGCGATTATTTCCTCCTTTTATAAAATTTTCTTCTGCTGTTTTGTAGGCTAGTTCTATACCAGCTCCTCCGGCAGTACTACCGCCAGCACTTAATTTTTCTAGAGCATCTATAATAGTTGATTTGTTTTTGCCAGAAGTGGTTGGCAATACAAGTCCGGCAGCACCTGCATAAACTACTATAGCTACTTTATCGTCTTCTCTAAGTTGCGATACCAATGCTTTGATAGACTGTTTTACCAAAGGTAATTTGTTTTTTTCGTTCATAGAGCCAGAAACATCAATAAGAAAAACCAAATTTGAAGCAGGAAGGTTGTTTGATAATATTTCTTTTCCTTGTAAACCTATTTTTAATAGTTTGTTTTCAGAATTCCATGGGCAATCACTATATTCTGTATAAATGGCAAAAGGGTGTTTGCCTGTAGGTTTTGGATAATTGTATGTAAAAAAATTAACCATTTCTTCTACCCGAACGGCATCTTTTGGAACCTTTTGCCCATAGTTGATAAATCTACGAATGTTGGTATAAGACGCATTATCTACATCGATAGAAAAAGTAGAAAGAGGTGCTACTTTTGGACTCTCAAAACTATTTTCAATTAAAGCAGCATAATCTTCATCGTTTGTATTTACAATATAACCAATAGATTTATCTCTATTTTTGTCTATAGCTCTTTTATCAGTTTCGTATTTTAAGGAATTTGAACTCCAAGAATTTGAAGTAGCAACACTTTTGGAGTACGAAAGTTTATCAATATTTTTATTTTGTGATCCATATCTAACAATAACTACTTCTTCAAGAGCATTCTGTTTAAGGCTCAAAGTAACATTGATTACATTTTGTTTTTTAACCTCAATTTTGGCAGTTTCATAACCTATGTAAGAGAATATGAGTATGTCATTTTCTTTTGCTTTTATAGCATATTTACCATCAAAATCGGTTTGTGTGCCATTGTTTCCATTCTTTATGAATACTCCAGAAAGTGGGTATTTTCCGTCTGTAACAATTCCTGTAATGATTCTTTCTTGCGCAATTACTACTTTAAAAAAGAGCATAGCAATGGCTAATGAAATAAGTTTACTACTTTTCATAATCTAAAATTTTAGCGGTTTTGTATGTATTGATTATTTTTTCTCTCTAGGTTTTCCGTCTTTTGTGGTTATAATAACAATACCGTTTTCTGCTTTTTTGCCATAGAGAGCGATGGCTTTTTCTTTTTCTAAAACAGTAAACGATTCAATAATTTGTTTTTTTAATGGATAATATGGACTTGTAGGATTTGGACCAAATAGCTCTTGTTCTGTATAGGTTATTCCGTTTATGATATAGAGCGGATTATTTAAATGTAAAACCGATTCAATATCTATATCATCGTCATTCAAATCATCTTTGCTTGCTACTTCTCCATCAATTACAACGATTGGTTCTTCTTTTTTTATCTTTTGATTTTCTTGAGTAAAAGTAGCGTAAGGTTTATATTGGTCTTTTTCTACTACAACAGCATCATATTTTTTTGAACCATACCATTTATTGTTGCTCTCTGGAGTAGCTGAGGCAACATTTCTAAATGAAGCATTGGTATTTACCTCAAGATTAAGTTTTTTATTTACAATTTCTTTGCTGGTTTCATGGCTCGTAGTTACTTCATTTTGAACTTCTTTTGTATCGATATATCCTATAGATGTAGATAAAGCTGTTTGTTTTTTTAATATTTTATCTATTTGAGGTTTACTTTTTAGGGTTGGTGTGGCTACTGTATTTTCTTTTGATGCAACTGCTTTATCACTTTGAGGCAGAACGATAGAATCTTTTACAACTACTGTTTCATTAGTGGTATTATTGTTTTTTGGTGTAGATTGCGAAAATTGATATACAATAGAAACAACAAGCAATATAGATGCAGCAACAGCAATTTGTTGCCAAAGTTTATGTTTTGTTTTTAGCACTTTTTTATCGAGCTTGTGTTCTATTTTATTCCAAATTTTTTCGCTGTTTGGAAAATCTTCGCTAGAACTTTCAGCTAAATTTTTGAATTGATTAAATATGTTTTCGTTATCTTTCATAATTATTTTGCTTGATGGTAGAAGTGTAGTTGTACAAGTTCTTTAAGTTTGGTTTTGGCAACATTAAGTTGCGATTTTGATGTTCCTTCAGAGATTTGAAGTTGTTGCGCAATTTCTTTGTGCGAGTAACCTTCTATCACAAATAAGTTGAAAATAGTTTTACAACCATCGGGTAATAATTTTAAAAGTTGTAATAAATCATTTTCAAGGAGTGAACTATCCGTTTCATCGTGAGCCAAATTAATAATCTTGGTGTCTTCTAAATACAAATTAAAGTTTATGTTTTGTTTTAATTGTCTTAAACATTCGTTTACTGTTATTTTTTTACACCAGCCTACAAAAGCATTATTTTCTTTAAGTTGCTCGATTTTTGTAAAGATTATGTAGAACGAATCGGCCATAACTTCTTCTATTTCTTCTTCTTTTTTTAAGTATCTTTTGCAAAGCGCATAGAGCTTTGGAGCAAGTATGTTGTACACTTGCTTTTGTGCTTCTCGTTGTTGCTTTTTGCAGGCTAGTATTATTTTTTCGTCTATCACAATAGTGTGTTTTATACTAAAGAGTACAATTTACTAAAAAAGGTTGGAAAGCTATTTTAAAAAAATAAAAAAAACCGTTAGAAGAGCTAACGGTTTTACTAAAAAATATTTTGGTATTATTCTTTAAGTACCATATCTATACAGGTTACTGCAGCAAGTATAAGTTGTCTTATTTTATCATCTGGCGCTACGGCATCGTTTATTTCTAATACATAGTTGTCGGCAGAGGTGAAAAATTCTTTTCCTACACCAGCCCATTTTTTACTCACATGAGCATATTCCTTAGTGTCTTTTGTAAATTTAAAATCCCAACCGGTCCATTTACCTTGTAGTTTACACACTGGAAAATCATTGTTGTCGTATATTTCAAATTTTCCACCTATAGAGAAAAACTTTTGTTTAAATGTACCCAATAATCTGTCGTTTTCGTCTAGAACCTCTACATCGCTTCTAAAAAAAGTAACGCCTCTTTTTACAGTAATTAATTTTTTACCTTCGGGAGTAGAAATAACCACTTCAAAAGGAGTCATACGCTTATAATCGGTAAAGCGAAACATTTTTGTGAAAAAACCAAGATTAGGTTCTCTACATACCATTACTAGTTCGTTGTTTGTAGCATCATAAATATCATAGTTATTACTCGCTTTAAACATTCCGATTTTTTCTTTTATTAAAAATAAATTTTTGTTAAGTACAGGATTCATAATAGTGTTAATTTATATATCGTTGATTCAAGTTTTTCTGTGTCATTATCTTCGCAAAGTAGGAATTCTTTTTGGTTGGGCAAATTTTTATAGAGCGTAATTCCTTCAAATTTTTGATTATTGGATATTTTTAAAATTTGATTTATTTGAAATGTATCCAAATCCATACTGCCAAACCAAGTTCCTAGTATTTCTCCGTCTAAATAGGTTGATGATGAATTTTCGGCGGCCGCCAAAAAATAAATCGTATTTTCCACTAAAATAGCATCTGTAAAAGTGGCTTCAATATTTTGCTCTTTTGTAATAAAAACAGGAAAATAGTCCACTTGTTTTGATGTTTTATTGTATACAAAAATACCGTTTAAATGAGAGCCTTTATTGCCTCTTTGGAAAAACAAAATTTTGTTTTCAAGCATAATTACACCCTCTATATTAAAGGCATCATCGCTTATTTTAGCTTTATGTTTTAATTTTTGATAGAGTTTATCTAGCTTTTTTTCTTTTATTTTTTTGTTTGCTAGATTGTATTGCGTTCGTATAGTTCTGTTTTTAGTCGAGCCAGAACCATATAAATACAATTTGTTGTTGTATAGTGTTAGAGCTTCATAATCTGGTTTTTGTTTTTTTACAATATTCTGCGAAGCATTTTTGGTTATTGAAATTTTTTCTAATGTAAGGCTAGGTGTATGATATTCAAAAAGATACGTGCTATTGTCAGAAATAAGGTATAGGTTTTCGTTTTGATAAATAATTCCCGATGCAGATCCTAATCCGTAAATGGTACAAAGAGAGTTTATTATAAATTTTTCCATATATTAGCTATAGTTTTAGCCCCGATAGAAGCGGTATCCTTTTTTAACACCGGCAGGTTTAAAAAAGATTAAGCGGATAGCGGGAATAGCTTCAAATATATAAAAATTAAATTAGGGCAATGATTTCGATTGATAATTTTAGACCAAAAGGAACTGTAAAACTTGCAGATATTTCTACTTTGAATGATTTGGGACTGTCTGATGATGAAAAAGAAGAAAAATTACAAGAAGTTCAGAAAAAATTGAGTAAAAAACAAGACGCAATGTATGCACACAACAAATATGCGTTTTTGATTTGCTTACAAGGTATGGATACTTGTGGTAAGGACAGTTTGATACGTGAGGTTTTTAAAGAGTTTAATATGCGTGGGGTAGTGGTACATAGTTTTAAAACACCTACTTCTACCGAATTGGAACACGATTATTTATGGCGCCATTATTTAGCTTTGCCAGAAAAAGGAAAGTTTGCCGTTTTTAATAGAACGCATTATGAAAATGTTTTGGTTACTAGAGTGCATCCTGAATATATTTTGAATGAAAATCTACCAAATATAAATACAGTAGAAGATATTACAGATGAATTTTGGCAAGATAGATTGCAACAAATAAACAATTTTGAAAAGCATATTGCTCAAAACGGAACTAAAGTTTTAAAATTTTATTTTCACATGAGTAAAGAAGAACAACGTAAACGATTGTTAAAACGTCTTGAAAATGAAGAAGATCAATGGAAATTTTCTGTAGGTGATCTTAAAGAGCGAGAGCATTGGGATCGCTATATGGCTTGTTATGAAGAGGCTATTAGTAGCACAAATACAGAGTATGCACCTTGGTATATTGTGCCTGCAGATGATAAAAAAGCAGCAAGATATCTAGTTGCCAAAATTATTTGGGAACATTTGCAATTGCTTACCGATATAATAGAACCCGAGCTTGAGCCTGATGTAAAAGCAAATATTGAGGTGTACAAGAAAATGCTTCAAGACTAATTCGGTTGCCTTTTTTGGAGTATATTTGCCGCTCGAAAAATATGAGTTGTGCAGTTATCAAAATATTCTAAAGAGTTCAAATCCAATTTACAACTAGCTATACCTGTAATACTAGGTATGTTAGGTCATACTCTAGTAGGTATTGTAGATAATGTAATGGTGGGGCATATTGGTGCTACCGAACTAGCGGCGGCATCTCTAGCCAATAGTTTTGTATTTATAGCGATGTCGTTAGGTATTGGTTTTTCTACAGCTATTACACCGCTTATTGCCGAGGCAGATGCTGAAAAAAACCTAGAGAAAGAACGTACTATTTTTCATCATGGTTTGAAACTATGCGCCCTTTTGGGAGTTTTTTTATTTACTCTAATTTATTTTTCAAATCCTTTGCTCGATAGTATGGGGCAACCTAAGGCTGTTGTAGCTTTGGCAAAACCATTTTTAAACGTTTTGGCTTTTTCGCTTATTCCTTTAATTCTTTTTCAAGGTTATAAACAGTTTGCCGATGGTAAACAACAAACCAAAATAGGTATGTGGGCCAATTTATACACCAATGTAGTGCATATACTTTTAAATATTGTATTGATATATGGTTGGTGGATATTTCCAAAAATGGGTATGCTTGGCGCTGCTTATGGAACCGTAATATCGCGTTTTTTTATGTTGGGATTTATTCATTTTTCACTCAAAAATAAATCGAGGTTTGCTGTTTATTTTCATCATTTTTCATTTTCAAATTTTAATAAAAAAATAGTAAACCGTATTGTAAATTTAGGTTTGCCTTCGGGGTTTCAAATGTTTTTTGAAGTAGCACTATTTACAGGAGCAGTATGGCTTTGTGGAAGAATAAATACCGAGAGCCAAGCTGCAAACCAAATAGCATTAAGTATTGCTACATTTACCTTTATGTTTGTGTCTGGTTTGGGTGTAGCAGGTATGGTACGAGTAGGGAATTTAAAAGGGCAACGCGATTTTGTAGGTTTACAAGTTGCTGCTCGTTCGTTGTTTTTACTTGCTATAATTGTGCAAACTATATTTGCACTGTTATTTGTTGTTTTTCACAATTATCTACCAGATTTGTTTGTCAATTTTAATGAAATTTCTGTTACTGCCAATGTTTCTGAGGTTGTATCTATAGCTAGTAATTTAATACTTATTGCTGCTGTTTTTCAACTCTCAGATGGTTTGCAAGTTGTTGTTTTGGGTGCCTTAAGAGGTTTACAAGATGTAAAAATACCTATGTATATTACCTTTACGGCATATTGGTTGGTTGGTTTTCCTATTTCTATTTATTTAGGATTATTTACACACTTAAAAGCAGTAGGTGTTTGGATCGGATTATTGGCAGGCCTAACTTTTGCAGCATTATTTTTGTACATTCGCTTTAGTTACTTATCAAAAAAATTAATCGAAAATAATATAATTTAAAAATTAAAAATAAACGATATGGAATTACCAAAATTTGTGCTAGCAGATAATACCGATTTTCCAGATGATGTGTATGTTATTCATCTAGATTATCCAAGATTTATATTGAATGTTCAAAATGATGAGGTTGAATTTTTGGAAGAAGTAGATGAAACAGAAGAAATAGAGCTTACCGAAGAAATGGAAAAACTAGTTGTAAAAGCTCTAGAGTTTTACGATAGAGAAATAGAACGATTTGAAGAATAAGAAAAGAAAAGGCTGTCCAAAAAGTCTAATTATTGTCTTTCCGAATTTATTTCGGAATCTAATAATAATTGATAATCAAATTTTATAGAAGCTGAAAACAACTTTAGCTTGACAAGATTATGCTTTTTAGACAACCTTTTTATTTTTAGCGTAAACTAGCACTCAACTCGGTTTCGTAGTTTTGCTTTAATTTACTCATTATTTTGTCAATTTGAGTATCTGTAAGGGTTTTGGTAGTGTCTTGAAGTATAAAACTTAACGCATACGACTTTTTGCCTTCTGGCAAATTTGTACCTTCATAAACATCAAATAAATTTACATCTTTTAGCAAAGATTTTTCGGTTTGTTGTGCAATTTTTAATAGTTGTTCGTAGCTAACAGATTCATCAAGTAATAAGGCTAAATCTCTACGCACTTCTGGGTATTTTGGAATATCTTGAAATTTAATTTTATTTGAAATAAGTTTAATAACTAAGTCCCAATTAAATTCGGCATACAAAACCTCTTGCTTAATATCAAAATGTTTTAGAATTGATTTTTTAACAGTACCCAATTCTACTAGAGTATCTTTTCCATAAGCTAGTGCTACACCTTCAGCAAAAACGTCTTGATTTACAATAGTATGAACAAGTTTGTTAAAACCTAAGCGTTCCAATATACTTACAACATAGGCTTTAAAAAAGAAGAAACTTCCGTTTGTTTGTGGTAAAGCCCAAGATTCTTGGTAACTATTTCCAGTAGCAAACAATGCTAAATGTTTTTTCTCGCTGTAACCTGATAATATTTTTTTATAACTTTTACCAAATTCAAATAACTTAATATCACTATTTTTACGGTTAATATTGTAAGAAACTGCTTCTAATCCAGAAAAGAGCAACGATTGACGCATTACAGATAAATCACTACTTAACGGATTTAGCATTGCCACATTATTCTCTTCTTTTAAAGAATCTGATAATTTTACATACTCGGCAGTAGTGAGTGAATTTGCCATCATTTCATGAAAACCTAAAGCATTCAATTGCGATGCCACAACATTTTGTATTTTATAATCTTCGGTTCTACCTGCTTTGGCAACTGTTGCATTTAGTTTTTTGGTAAAATTGATGTTGTTGTATCCATACACACGTAAAATTTCTTCAATAACATCTACTTCGCGTTGAACATCTACTCTATAAGCAGGTATGGTAAGCCCTAAACCTGCATCAGAGCTACTATTTACTTTGATATCGAGTGATGCCAAAATTCTTTTTATAGTTTCTTTTGGAAGTTCTTGCCCAATTAAACGGAATGCTTTTTCATAATTTAAAAAAACAGTAAAATCTTCTAATTTTTTAGGATATACATCAATAATATCTGATGTAATTTCTCCTCCAGCAACTTCTTGAATTAGTAGTGCTGCTCTTTTTAAAGCGTATTCTGTAAGTGTTGGATCGATACCTCGCTCAAATCGGAAAGAAGCATCAGTGCTTAAGCCATGTCTTTTTGCTGTTTTTCTAATCGAAACAGGGTTAAAGTAAGCGCTTTCTAAAAAGATATTTGTCGTAGTATCTGTAACTCCAGAGTTTTTGCCTCCAAAAACACCAGCCATACATAGTGGCCCTTTCTCGTCGCAAATCATTACATCGTCTTTGTCAAGAATACGTTCTACATCGTCTAGTGTGGTAAATTTTGTACCAGTTTCTACTGTTTTTACAATTATTTTGCCATGAATTTTTGAAGCGTCAAAAGCATGTAAAGGTTGTCCTAAATCATGTAAAATATAATTGGTTACATCTACAATATTGTTTTTTTGGGTAAGACCTATAGCTTTTAAACGGTTTTGTAACCATTCTGGAGATTCTTTTACATCTACTCCAGAGATAGTAACACCGCAATATCTTGGTGCGAGTTTGCTATCTTTTACATCAATATCAATTTTTAGTATACGTTTATCTACTTTAAATGAAGATACAGATGGAGTTATTAATTCGATATTTTTCCCTTTTTGAATAAGCCCTGCTCGCAAATCACGTGCTACTCCATAATGAGACATAGCGTCTGCACGATTTGGAGTAAGTCCTATTTCAAATATTTCGTCGTTTTCAATATTGAATACTTCAGCCAAAGGAGTACCTGTTTTTAAGGAATTATCAAGAATCATAATACCATCATGATTGTTGCCTATACCTAGCTCATCTTCGGCACAAATCATACCGTGACTTTCTTGACCTCTTATTTTTCCTTTTTTTATTTCAAATTCGTTACCCTCTTTATCATACAATTTTGTTCCAATTGTAGCTACGGGTACTTTTTGTCCTGCGGCAACGTTGGGAGCACCACAAACAATTTGAACTATGTTGCCTTCGCCTAAATCTACGGTTGTAACTTTTAGTCTATCGGCATCAGGATGCTTTTCGCAACTTTTTACTTCGCCAACTATAACTCCTTTTAAGCCACCTTTTAAAGACTCGTATTTTTCTACAACTTCAACTTCCAACCCGAGGTCGGTTAATAAAGCCGAAGTTTCTTCAGATGGTAAATCGATTTTAATAAACTGCTTTAACCAATTGTATGAAATGCGCATATATTCTAAAATATTAAGGGTGCAAAGATAAGCATTGTAAAAGTTAGTTTAAAATTATGTTTCATAAAATATACATAAAGAATAAGGTTGTTAATATCGTAATTAAAACTTTAAAAAATTTTAGTATATGTAATTTTTGCAGCATTAAAATAACACTATATCAATTTTGTGCTATAAATTGAAAGAAATGTGCTATTTTCAAAAAAAGCTAGCTACTACATTTGGAGTAACCAAAAATAATAAAATTATGAGTGAATTAATTCAACGACCACAACTTAAAGAAAAGTATGATAACTACATTAATGGTAAATGGCAAGCGCCTTCAACAGGGCAATATTTTGAAGTGCTTTCACCTATTGATGGAAAATTAATGGCAAAAGCGGCTCATTCTGGTAAAATTGATATTGAAAATGCAGTAAATGCAGCTGAAGAAGCATTTAAAACATGGAGTGAGACATCGGCTACAGAGCGAAGCATCCTTTTAAACAAAATTGCAGATAGAATGGAAGCCAATTTGGCTCATTTGGCAGCAGTTGAAACGCTAGATAATGGTAAAGCTATTAGAGAAACTATGGCTGCCGATTTGCCCTTGGCAATAGATCATTTTAGATATTTTGCAGGTGTAATACGTGCAGAAGAAGGCTCAATTGCAGAGTTGGACAAAGATACCGTTTCTATAATAATGCATGAACCACTTGGCGTAATTGCACAAATTATTCCTTGGAATTTCCCTATACTCATGGCAGTTTGGAAACTAGCTCCTGCTCTAGCTGCAGGAAATTGTGTAGTACTTAAGCCTGCCGAAAGTACGCCTGTTTCTATAATGGTTCTTATGGAACTTATAGGCGATTTGCTTCCTGCAGGAGTTATAAATGTTGTAAACGGATTTGGCGCAGAATTGGGTAGAACTTTGGTTACCAACCCAAAAGTTGCCAAGGCAGCATTTACAGGCTCAACGGCTACAGGTAGAATGGTTATGCAGTATGCCACCGAAAATATTATTCCTGTAACGCTAGAGTTGGGTGGAAAATCACCTAATATTTTCTTCCCATCGGTAATGGACGCAGATGATGAGTTCTTGGATAAAGCTCTAGAAGGAGTTGCTCTTTTTGCTTTAAATCAAGGAGAAGTTTGTACTTGTCCGTCTCGATTATTGATTCATGAGTCTATTTATGATAAATTTATAGAAAAAGTGTTGGCTAGAGTAGCTGCAATAAAAACTGGAAATCCTTTTGATCCAACAGTAATGATGGGTGCTCAAGCTTCTCAAATACAAAAAGATAAAATACTTTCTTATATTAATTTGGGTAAAGAAGAAGGTGCAGAATTGTTGTGTGGAGGAGATGTTAATCATCTTGGAGGCGACTTAGAGGGAGGTTATTATATCCAACCTACTTTATTTAAAGGTCACAACAAAATGAGAATTTTTCAAGAAGAAATTTTCGGACCAGTATTGGCAGTAACAACATTTAAAACCACCGAAGAGGCTATAGAAATAGCCAACGATACTATGTATGGTTTAGGCGCTGGTGTTTGGACTCGCGATGCACATGAATTGTACCGTGTACCACGTGCCATTAAAGCAGGAAGAGTTTGGGTAAATCAATACCATGCTTATCCAGCAGGAGCTCCGTTTGGAGGTTATAAACAATCGGGTATTGGTAGAGAAAACCATAAAATGATGTTAGATCATTATCGTCAAACCAAAAATATGTTAATTTCTTATAATAAAAACAAATTAGGTTTCTTTTAAAAGTAAGGTTTGTTAGCTAAACCGCAAATTCAAAAATGAGTATATTTGATGAATTTGCGGTTTTTAATTTTGTATAAAATGGAAAAAATAAAACGATTACAAGCAACACAAGAAGCACTAAATCTAATAGATTTTTTATCAAATAAGTTTGGCGATTTAATGTTTTATCAAGCAGGAGGTTGTTGTGAGGGTACTCAACCACAATGTTTTGAGAAAGGCGGATTTTATTTAAGATATGGAGATGTTTGTATAGGAACAATTAAAGGTTTTGAGTTTTGGGTAGATAAAGATTTATTTGAATATTGGAAGCACGCCCATTTTACTTTGGATGTTACAAACGGAATAGGAGCAGGAGGTTTCTCTTTAGAAACACCATTTGGAAAAACGTTTAAAATAAACTACAGATTGTTTGATGATAAAGAGCTACAGAATTTAGAGGATATTAAAATAAATGAATAATATTATCCGTTAAAATTCATGAGTTGGTATTGTTTTGGAGTAACACCTTCGTATTTTTTAAATAGTCTAATAAAGTAGTTACTGTCTTCAAATCCAGTAGCATATGATACTTCTGAAACATGAATAGTTGGGTTACTTAAAAGTTTTTTGGCAAATTTTATTTTTTCGTTTAAGATATATTCTATAGGACTCATGCCTAATTCTCTTTTAAAACACCTGTAAAAGGAAGTTGTACTCATACAAGCCACATCGCTGAGTTGTTTTAAATTTATATTTTCGGAAATATGTGATTTTATAAACGAAATAGCCGTTGCTATTGGACTATTCTGCGAAATTGATTTTACTGTATCAAATCTTTTTACTGTTTGTGTTTGAATAATTCGAACTATTAATTCTTGCAAGGTTAAATCGGTAAGAATGTCTTTGGTAAGCGTATCGCTCATGCACTCTTTAATAAGTTTGTTTATGGTAGCTGCTAGTTCTACATTGTTGTAAAAAAAGTAATTTTCGTTATCTAACTTCCACAAATTATTTTTACCTTCTTTTGGATACCTGTCGTTTAAGTAATCAAGGGTTTTACTAATAATATCATTATCTATAGCAAGGGCAATACACTGTGTTGGATTGTCTTTTGTAGCCTCTGGAAAATCTATTTTCATTTCTACTTTTGAAGGAACAATAACCGTTTCTCCCGGTAAATACTCAAATGATGGATCGTCAAAAAGATGCATTATTTTTTTTCCTCGTAACATACTTGTAACCACAAGATCATTAAATTTTAGCGGTACTAAATCGGTTTTCTCGTAGGTTTCAAATATATTTAGTTCACAATTTTGTAAAGAAAATATTGTTCTATTTTCTACCAAAGTTTTTAAAGACTTCTCTTGAGTAAGAGCTGGTGTATGTAATAATTTTTTTTGAGGCATAATAGAAAAACAATTCTATTCAAATATTGTAAAAAAAAGCGAAGTATTTCTAAAAACACTTCGCTTTTTTGCAAGAATGATATACATTTATAATACGCCCACTTTTTTCATGCAGTTTTTCATCATTTGGTAGGTACGTTCAATATCGTTGTCCAAACCTATAGAAAAGCGAATCAAACCATCTGTAAGACCCATTTGAGCTTGTTCTTCCAACGGAATTTCTGAAGATGTTGAGGTTCCTGGAGCACTAAACAGTGTTTTGTAAAATCCTAAACTTACTGCTAAATATCCCAAGTTTTCATTCTGCATCATTTCCATGAGTTCGTTGGCTTTATCCAATGTGCCAACATCGAGAGTCATCATACCACCAAAACCGTATTCTGGATTTATCATATCTTTATATAATTGATGACTTGGATGACTTTCTAACCCAGGATAGACAACTTTTAATCCGTCGTTTTCAAATTTTTCTGCTAAATATTTGGCGTTGTAGCTGTGTTGTTTCATACGAATATGTAAAGTACGCAGATTTTTTAATATGCTGGCACTTCGCAAACTATCCATAGTAGGGCCAAGTAACATACTTGCTCCATTATTTACATTTTTTAAATCGTCTATAAAAGCCTGAGTACCACAAATAACACCACCTACAGTATCACTACTTCCGTTTATAAATTTAGTTAAACTATGAATAACTACATCGGCACCAAGCAAAGCAGGCGCAACAGATAGAGGAGAAAAAGTGTTATCAACAACCAGTTTTAGTTGGTATTTTTGAGCAAGTTGAGCTAATGCTTTTATGTTTGCTACCTCAAGCAGTGGGTTGCTCACAGTTTCGCAATACAATACTCTGGTGTTTTTATTTATAGCGGCTTCAACCACATCGAGTTTTGTAATATCTACAAAATGTGTAGTAATATTCCATTTTGGTAACATATTTTTCATGAAAGCATACGTTCCTCCGTATATGGTTCTACTCGATACTATTTCGTCGCCAGCATTGCAAAGTTGTAAAAGTACAGGTGTAATAGCACCCATTCCCGATGCGGCTACATTGGCGCTTTCGGTACCTTCCATAGCGGCTAGCGCTTTAGATAAATACAAATTCATTGGCGATGAATGTCTGGAATACAAATAACAGCCTTCTGCATTACCTTCAAAGGTGTCAAACATTGTTTTTGCTGACAAAAAAGTGTAAGTAGAAGAATCGGATATAGAAGGGTTTACACCTCCAAATTCTCCAAAATATTGTAAGTCTTGAATTTTATCTGCTGGATTAAAGTTTTTCATGATATAATCTAAATTTTAATTCTATCAAAAATACTTTTTACTAAATAATAATTCAATATTTGTCGAATTATTTAGAATAAAAATCTATAAATATAATTATAAATAGATTTTATTTCTTTTTATATTTGGGTTTTTAAACTCTATCAGAAAATAGTATGGATATAATAGACAAAAAACTCATAACGCTTTTGCAACAAAATTCTAAAAGAACAACCAAAGATCTTTCAAATAAGCTAAATTTATCGGTTACTGCGGTTTATGAACGAATAAAAAAACTAGAACGTGAGCAGGTAATTTCTAATTATGTAGCTATTGTTGATAAGAAAAAAATTGATAAAAATTTTGTTGTTTTTTGTCATGTAAAACTTACTCAACATATAAAAGATACTATTTCTAGTTTTGAAAAAGAAGTGATAAAACTTATCGAAGTTTTAGAATGCTATCATGTAAGTGGCGATTATGACTATATACTAAAAATTCATGTAAAAGACATGGAAGAATACCGCGATTTTATGATTACAAAACTAACTACTTTGCAACATATTGGTAGCACCCACAGTACTTTTATGATTGGTGAAGTAAAAAACAGTACTGTATTTGTTTTGTAAAAAAAAATAACCTCAAAAATTTACTTTTTGAGGTTATATCAAAACAATTTATTTATGTAAATAGCAGTATTAATAACTGCGCTGCAACGATTCTAAGTATCATAGTAAGCGGATAGACGGTTGCATAAGAAGCAGAAGGCGTATCGTTTCCAGCTATTTTTAGAGCAAAGGCCAAGGCAGGCGGATCGGTAGATGCACCAGCGAGTAGTCCGCAAATTTCAAAAAAGTTTTTCTTGAAGTATTTTTTGGCGATAATTCCAACGGTAATTAGTGGAACTGTAGTAATAATAATTCCGAGTATTATCCAATAAAAACCAATGCCACCTGCAAAAGCGCCCGATAATTTAGCACCACTACTTAAACCTACACTCGCTAAAAAAAGAGTTATTCCCAATTCTCTAATCATGAGATTGGCACTTTGTGTAGTATAATTGTTTAGGTAAAATTTATTTCCAAATCGGCTTAAAAGTAATGCCACAATAAGCGGCCCACCAGCCAATCCTATTTTTACAGGTAAAGGTATATTTGGAATTTTAAACGGAATGCTTCCTACAATAATTCCGAGTACAATACCAATAAATATAGGAGCAATATCTGGAACTTCAAGTTTTTTAATCGAATTTCCTAACACTTTAGTAATACGTTCGAGCCCTTCTTTTGTACCAACCACTTTAATATTATCGCCCAATTGTAACGATATGTTTCCATTTGGAATAATTTGTGTACCAGCTCTATGAAGTCTGGTAAAAGTAAAATCATGCTGATGAAATTCTGGAATATCGCCTATACGTTTGTGGGTAATGTCTTTATTGGTTACTACTATAGTGTTGGAGACTAAATTACTATCTAAAGCCGTTTTTAAGTTTAAATCGCTTTCAGAACCTATTAAAATGTGTAATTGTTCAAAAGTGTTTTTTGGAGCTACAATCAATAACACGTCATTTTCTGCTAATATTTCTTTGGGAGTAGGAGTAATAATATGCCCTTTATGGTACATTCTAGATATTACAATTGGTTTTTTAATAAGTTCGAAAATAGTACTTATGGGTTTTCCTATCAATTGTTTATTTTCTAATTTTAGATGTTTTGATATTACTTTATCTTCTCGTAAATTATTGAGTTTGTTTTGAAATTCTGTTTCTTTTTCAATATCAACATGAAATATTTTTTTTAGCAATAAAATACTAATAATAATACCAAAAACGCCAAACGGATAGGTTACAGCATAAGCCAAAGTAACCATAGATGTATCGCCAAGATGCAAATTGGTAATTGTAGTTTGTGCAGCACCCAAACCTGGTGTATTGGTTACAGCTCCACTCATTATTCCACTCATAATTTCGATACTATTTCCTGTTGAATAGTGTAGAATAATAGTAAAAATTACTCCAAATAACACAATAAGAGCCGCTAATAAATTGGTTACTAAAGCATTTTTGTTTAATGATGCAAAAAAACCAGGACCAACTTGTAAGCCAAGCGTATATACAAAAAGTACCAATCCAAATTCTTTTAGAAAATCTTGCAGTTCATGGTTTACATTAATTCCTATGTACGAAATAAATATTCCTACAAATAAAACCCATGTAACACCGAGCGAAATACCAAAAACTTTGATTTTTCCGAGCCATATTCCAAGAGCAATAACCAAACCAAAGATAATTAGGGTTTGAGCGATCGACTCTTTGGTAAATAAATCTAATATCCAATTCATGTGTAGATAATTATTTGTTTTTTAAGGTAATATGGTTATAGTTTATTATTATGGGGTTTTGCTTGCGCAACCTTATTAATGGCGGTTTCATAATGTATGGAATAAACTATCGGGAATAGCTATTACAGTTTCCCGATAGTGTATGAATATTATAATTGCGGGCCAGCAGCGACTAATCTTTTTCCTTCTTCGGTATTTGTATACTGTTCAAAGTTTTTAATATATAAAGTGGCTAGTTTTTTGGCTTTTTCTTCCCATTCTGATACATCGTTGTATGTATTTCTTGGGTCTAAAATATGTTGTTCAACATTTTTCAAATTTGTAGGAGCAACCAAATTCAAATAAGGAACTTTAATAGTAGAAACTTCTTCTATACTACCATCAATAATAGCATCGATAATCGCTCTAGTGTTTTTTAAAGAAATGCGTTTCCCTGTTCCATTCCAACCTGTATTTACCAAATATGCTTTTGCGCCATGTTCTTTCATTTTTCCTACTAAAGTTTTAGAGTACATAGTAGGGTGTAAGGTTAAGAATGCTTCACCAAAGGCTGGAGAAAAAGAAGGTTGAGGTTCTGTAATACCTCTTTCAGTACCTGCAAGTTTTGAAGTAAAGCCACACAAGAAATGATATTGAGCTTGATTTTCGTCTAATATTGAAACTGGAGGCAATACCCCAAAGGCATCTGCAGAAAGGTAAATAATTTTACTTGCGTGTCCTGCTTTTGAAGGTAGTACAATTTTATTTATATGATATATTGGGTATGAAACTCTAGAGTTTTCGGTAATAGAATGGTCGTAATAGTCTACTTCTCCATATTCGTTTACAACAACATTCTCAAGTAAAGCATCTCTTTTTATAGCTCTCCAAATATCGGGTTCATTCTCTTCAGATAAATCAATTACTTTGGCATAACAACCGCCTTCGTAATTAAACACACCATTATTATCCCATCCGTGTTCATCATCACCAATTAAATATCGTTTTGGATCGGCAGAAAGTGTTGTTTTTCCAGTTCCAGAAAGTCCAAAAAACACTGCAACATCGCCTTTTTCTCCTACATTGGCAGAACAATGCATAGAAGCCATACCTTTAAGCGGTAAGTAGTAATTCATCATGGCAAACATACCTTTTTTCATTTCGCCACCATACCAAGTACCACCTATTATTTGAATTTTTTCTGTAAGATTAAAAACAATAAAATTTTCAGAGTTTAGTCCCATTTCTTTCCAATTGGGGTTGGTTGTTTTAGAACCATTCATAACAATAAAATCGGGTTCACCAAAATTTTCTAATTCATATATAGACGGACGAATAAACATATTGGTAACAAAATGAGCTTGCCAAGCTACTTCCATAACAAAACGCACTTTTAAACGTGTATCTGGATTGGTGCCACAAAAAGCATCAACCACATACAGTTTTTTTGAAGTAGAAAGTTGTTTTAAAACCAAGTGTTTTAACTCGCTCCAAACTTCTTGAGTTGTTGGAAAATTCACTTTGTCGTCCCAATAGATAGTATCTTTTGTAATGTCGTCTTTTACAATATATCGATCTTTTGGAGAACGCCCTGTAAATATACCCGTTTTAACCGCTACAGCTCCGCTTTCTGTAACAGCTCCTTTTTCATAACCTTTTCTTAAATGAGAAGTTTCTGCCTGAAAAAGTTCTTCGTAAGATGGATTGTATACTACTTCGTGATAACCTGTTATGCCTAAATTATGTAGTTCCTGAATGACTTTAATGTTTTTCATACTAAAGAGTTTACGTTTTATGATTTGTTTTAAAATTCTATTCAAATTTCCGACAATATTTAACCAAAAAAACTGATATTTATCAGTAAAACAGGAAATCTACGAAAACGTTTTCATTGTAAAATACTGATTATCATTTTGTTAATTTCCCTAAAACTAGATCTACTAAACAACTTATAAATTGAACTATTTGAGTAATATTTGATGCATTATTGATTACAAAAAACAAAAAACATTTGTAATTTTGCATATAATTTTCAAAATACACAAAAAATATACAATATTATGAGTCAATTTGATGTAACCATTATCGGTTCTGGTCCTGGAGGCTATGTAGCAGCTATTCGCTGTGCTCAATTAGGTTTTAAAACTGCCATTATAGAAAAATATCCTACATTGGGCGGAACTTGCTTAAATGTTGGTTGTATTCCTTCAAAGGCATTATTGGCATCTTCACATCATTTTGAAGAAATAAGCCACATGGCAGAACACGGTATTGAGGTAGCAGGTGAGGTAAAGGTAAACCTAGCCAAAATGATAGAGCGCAAACAATCTGTAGTAGACCAAACTAGTGGTGGGGTAAAATTTTTAATGGATAAAAATAAAGTTACAGTTTTTGAAGGTGTAGGCTCTTTTGAAGATGCAACACACATAAAAGTTACCAAAAACGATCGCTCATCAGAAATTTTAGAATCAAAATATACGATTATAGCTACAGGTTCAAAACCTTCTTCATTACCTTTTATTTCTATAGATAAAGAGCGTATTATCACTTCTACAGAAGCATTAAAATTACCCGAAGTACCTAAACATTTAGTAATTATAGGAGGTGGCGTAATTGGTATAGAACTTGGGCAAGTATATCTTAGATTAGGGGCACAAGTATCGGTAGTTGAATATTTAGATAGAATTATTCCTGGTATGGATGCAGCTTTGTCTAAAGAATTAACCAAAGTATTAAAAAAACAAGGCATGAAGTTTTATACTTCACACAAAGTAAAAGAAGTAACTAGAAATGGAAATTCAGTTACAGTAAAAGCAGATGATGCCAAAGGAAATGAAGTAGTTCTAGAAGGAGATTATACATTGGTTGCTGTAGGTAGAAAGCCTTATACAGATGGCTTAGATGCAGAAAAAGCAGGTGTAAAACTTACAGATAGAGGACAAGTTGAAGTAAACAATCATTTACAAACAACAACTCCAAATATTTATGCTATAGGCGATGTAGTACGTGGTGCTATGTTGGCACACAAAGCAGAAGAAGAAGGCGTTATGGTTGCAGAATATTTAGCAGGACAAAAACCACACATAGACTACAACCTTATTCCAGGTGTGGTATATACTTGGCCAGAAGTTGCAGCAGTAGGTAAAACCGAAGAGCAACTTAAAGAAGCAGGTGTAGCTTACAAAGTTGGAAGTTTTCCATTTAGAGCATTGGGTAGAGCGAGAGCGAGCAACGATATAGACGGATTTATAAAAATTCTTGCCGATGCTAATACTGATGAGGTTTTAGGTGTACACATGATAGGTGCTCGTGCAGCAGATTTGATAGCCGAGGCTGTAACTGCTATGGAGTTTAGAGCTTCTGCCGAAGATATTTCTAGAATGAGTCATGCGCACCCTACGTTTGCCGAAGCAATAAAAGAAGCGGCACTTGCAGCTACAGATAATAGAGCATTGCACGTATAGTGATAACATATAATTAATAAAAATCCCAAATTCTAATACTATAGAATTTGGGATTTTTTAATTTTTATAGTCTAGAATTTAATCGGCTTTAAACAAATGTTTGTAGCTATTCCAATTAGCATAAATTAAAAATAAATTGGCAAACAAAATAGCAGTAGCCATAGCTATATCGGTTTTTGTTACCATAAGATGTATAAGAAAGATGTTAATGGTAATAGGAAGCAAAATGATAGTTCCTATTTTCATAAATTTTCCAGTAACTAGGGTAATCCCCGAAATTAATTCTACTGTTTTGGCAACAGGAAAAATGTATTTTGATGCTACAAAACCAGCCATTAGAGTAGCTAAATCTCCAGTTGGTTTGGGTTGATCGATAAGTCCAAAAAAGTAAGAAATAGAGGCAAAAAGCATCATGCCACCGAGCAGTAAACGCACTACGATTGTTGCAATTTTCATAAGTATAATTATTTGGTTAGTATATCAAAAATACTAAAAATAATTATAAGGTTTGTTTTTTTAGCCAAACAGAACCTTTTTTGTAAGCCAACCAGCCTAGAAATGCCAACAAAATTACCGACCATAGTTTTACAATAAATGCTATACTATCTTCAAGAGTATACCAACCTGTTTTAATACTTTCAAAAATTTGTGTGCCAATATGTGGTCTATAATAGTTTAGGCTTTTTGCTTGCGGAATAATAGTTTGTGTAAAAGTTTCAGGTTGGTAAAAATGGAGTGTTATTGTACTCATTTCTGTTTGATTTTTTAAATCTAAATTATTGAGCGTATAAGTATCTAGAGCCTCTTTTGTTGCATCAACCTTATCTTCTGCCTGTAACGTTTGATTAAGTTTACTGTCTTTTTTATCTATAGCATGGCGCATTTTATTACTCACTTCTTGTTTTCGTTTTTGAGCCATTGTATTTGCTATAATTTGGAGTGTAACATCTTCGGCTTCAATTTTTCTATTGTTTAAAAAAGAAACTTCTTTCAAAATTTGTTTTACAACAGTGTCGAGTTTTGTGTTTGGCACTCTTAATGTCATGGTGTTCTCAACATTGTATTTTACAGTTTTCAAAACACTATCCGAACTTATTTTTTGCTCATCGTTATCGACTATATTACTTTGCAAATTGGTAAAACTAACAATGCCTCCCAAATGAGTTACAGCGTCTTCTATTTTTTGTGTTGATTGTATTGCATTTTTTACTTCAAAATTGATATCGGCTTTTCGTATAATGTTCTTTTCACCTTTTTTTACAATCGCTGCCGAAGAAGAAGGCACGGTTGTAGAATCAATCACCGAACTTGATTTGCTTTCTGAAACAGTTTCTGTAGAAGCATTTTCAATAGATTCAGAATTTTTACACGAGTAAAATGATAATGCTGTAGCAACTACAGCTACATAAATGATTTGTTTTTTCATAAAAAAATAAATTTGAATTAATAATAAATTTGTAAGTGTAGTTTTTTATCAAATTTTTAGTTTTTTTTATGAATATTTATGATTTTATTAACGCATAAAAATCATGCCAAATTTTTATAAGATTACGTTTTCATAAAAAATTAGATTATTTTTGAATCATGATAAAAAAGCTTTGAGAACAATTGTAACACAAAACATAGCAAACCCAAAAGCGTTTAAAACCAAACTATTACATTGGGCAAACCAATTTGATGAAGTAATATATTTGGATTCCAACCAACACAAACAACCGTATACAAGTTATGATTTGGTTGTTGCGGTAGAATCATTTACCTCTATACAAACCGACTATGTACATGCTTTTGATGATTTGGAGCAGTATTATAATGCTACAAAAGATTGGTTATTTGGCTATTTATCATACGATTTAAAAAATGATATCGAAGATTTGAAATCTGAAAATTTTGATGGATTGTTATTTCCTGATTTATATTTTTTTCAGCCCAAAAAACTTTTTTTGCTAAAGGAAAATACGCTTGAGTTACACTATCTACACTTTTGTGATGACGAATTGTATAACGATTTTCATGAAATAGAAACATATCAAATACATACAGAAGATAGTACGCCAGTAACAATGCAACAGCGTATTGAAAAACAAGATTATGTAGAAAAAGTTACAAAAATGCAGCACTATATTCAAATAGGAGATATTTATGAAGCTAATTTTTGTATGGAATTTTATGCCGAAAATGCAACGATACAACCGTTGTTTGTTTTTGAAAAACTAAACCGTATTTCTCAAGCACCTTTTGCTGTTTATCTAAAAAATAGAAATAAGTATGCCCTTTCAGCATCTCCCGAACGTTATTTAAAAAAAATACAAAATAAAATCATTTCTCAACCAATAAAAGGAACTTCAAAACGATACGAAGACACACTAGATGACTTAAAAAGCAAAGAGTTTTTACAAAATTCTGAAAAAGAGAAAAATGAAAACATTATGATTGTTGATTTGGTTCGTAATGATTTATCTAAAACAGCAGCCAAAAATAGTGTAGAAGTAGAAGAATTGTGTGGTGTATATACGTTTAAACAAGTGCATCAAATGATTTCTACTGTAGTTTCAACAGTAAAAGATGTGGTGTCGCCTATCGAGGTTTTAAAAACCACTTTTCCTATGGGTAGTATGACAGGAGTGCCAAAAATTTCAGCAATGAATATTATAGAGCAATTGGAAGAAACCAAAAGAGGCTTATATAGTGGCGCGGTAGGATATTTTACGCCCTATGGTGATTTTGATTTTAATGTGCAAATACGTACTATTTTATATAACGAAAGAGAAAAATATATATCGTTTTCTGTGGGTAGCGCCATTACTCAAATGTCAAATCCAGAACAAGAATATGAAGAATGTTTGGTAAAAGCACAAGCAATGCTCCATGTACTTCAAAACCCATAATTGTATGATAAAAGAGTTTCAGCAACATCTCCAAAATCAGTTTCCGTACCTGTTACAAAACCCTTTTTATATTGCAGTAAGTGGTGGTATAGATAGTATGGTATTGATAGATTTGTGCGAAAAACTGAATCTGTCTTTTGAAATTTTGCATTGTAATTTTACTTTACGTAATACAGAGAGTGAAGCTGAAACGAGTTTTTTAAAAGCATTTGCTTTACAAAAAAACATACCCATTCATATACAATATTTTGATACTCAGAGCTATGCTATAAATAATAAGCTATCTATTCAATTGGCAGCGAGAGCCTTGCGTTATGATTGGTTTAAAGAGCAAATGAAGCAAAATAACATACAATATTTGCTTACAGCACATCATCTTAATGATAGTTTGGAAACTTTTATTATAAATCTTTCTAGAGGCACAGGGCTCGACGGATTGATAGGAATTCCTCAAATAAACGAAAGTATTGTAAGGCCATTACTTATTTTTTCAAGAGAACAAATTGCGCTATATGCTCAACAAAATTATCTAGAATGGAAAGAAGACAGTAGCAATCAATCGGATAAGTATTTACGAAATAACATTCGTCATAATATAGTCCCTCTTTTAGAGGGTTTGCATACAAATTTTCTTGAATCTTTTCATCAAACAAGTTTGTATTTACAACATACCCAAGTATTGGTTCAAGACGCTTTGCAAAAAGCCTATCAAGACGTTGTGAGCAATGTAAATGATTGTGTTTTGAGGTTTGATTTACAACTTTTAATGCAATTAAAACCCTATACTCTTTATTTGCATTATTGGCTTAAAGATTTTGGATTTACCGCATGGGAAGACATTTACAATCTAGCAGAGGCACAAACTGGCAAAAAAATAGGTTCTCCAACTCATACTTTGTTAAAAAATAGAGAAGAGTTGTTATTATATCCTAATGATAGTGCTATTTTAGAATATATAGCTTTAGAAATTGATACCATTCCTTATTCTAATGAATCAATACCTATTCGTATTGAATTTTGTAACACAAGTTACCCTACTATTTCTTCTGCAAATTGTATATTTGTAGATTATGATAAAATAAAAATGCCTTTAGTTTTAAGAAAATGGAATGAAGGCGATATATTTTATCCTTTGGGAATGCAAGGCAAAAAAAAGATAAGTAAATATTTTAAAGACGAAAAATATTCGCTATTAGAAAAACAAAACCAATGGATATTGTGCTCTGAAAACCAAGTTGTTTGGTTGCTGGGTAAACGTCAAGATAATAGATATAAAATAACAAACACAACAAAAACCATACTCAAAATTCAATACAAATAATGAAGAAAATTATCATTTTAAGCGTATTATTTCTACTCAATTCATTGGGATTTGCACAAATGAAAAATCCTGTAAAATGGACTACAAAAACCGTTAAAGTATCCGATACAGAATTTGATTTGGTAATAAAAGGCAGTATAGAGCCCGAGTGGCATGTGTATTCTCAGTTTACACCCGATGGAGGTTCACTACCCATGGTGCTTAATTTTAAAGATGCAAAAAACAACTATCAACTTATTGGCAAAGCCAAAGAAAGTGCGTATAAAAAACAATTTAACGACATTTTTGGCGTAGACGAATACTATTTTGATGGTCAGGTAACGCTTACACAAAGAGTTAAAATACTAAACGCAAAGCTTTCAAAAATTACTTTAAATCTAGATTATCAAGCTTGTAAAGAACAATGTATTAACGACAATAAGACTTTTGTATTTGATATTCCAAAAATTAATCAAGAGTTACTACCTGTTACAGATGCTACAAAAACTATAGCAATTGATACTCCAAAAACAGAAACAAGGTCAATAGAAAATTCAAATAAAAAAGTCGCGATTTCTAAACCAGTATCAACAAATATATCTACAGAAAATGAAGAACAAAAAGGCTTGTGGACTATTTTCTTTTTAGCATTTTTAGGAGGTCTTGCTGCTTTACTAACACCTTGCGTTTTCCCAATGATTCCTATGACCGTGAGCTTTTTTACCAAGCAGAGTAAAACTCCTGCACAAGGAAAAAGAAATGCAGTTTTGTATGGTTTGTCAATTATTGTTATTTATGTAGTTCTTGGTTTGGCTATTAATGCTATTTTTGGAGCAGAGGCTTTAAACGCATTATCTACCAATGTTTGGTTTAATTTGTTTTTCTTTGTTTTACTCATCATTTTTGCCATTTCATTTTTGGGTGCTTTCGAAATCATGTTGCCAAATTCTTGGGCAAATAAAGTAGACAAACAAGCAGATAAAGGAGGTGTAATTGGAATATTTTTTATGGCATTGGCACTTGCTATAGTATCGTTTTCTTGCACGGGTCCTATAGTAGGTACTCTTTTGGTAGAATCTGCTTCAAAAGGTGGTATTGCTCCTATTATTGGTATGCTTGGTTTTTCTTCTGCAATAGCCTTGCCATTTATGTTGTTTGCTTTATTTCCAAGTTGGTTACAATCATTGCCAAAATCTGGAGGTTGGTTAAACACCGTAAAAGTTTCACTTGGATTTTTGGAATTGGCATTTGCTTTTAAATTTTTATCCAATGCCGATTTAGTTTTGCAATTGCATTGGTTTGAGCGTGAAGTATTTCTCGCTATATGGATTGCAGTTTTTGCCGCTTGGGCACTTTATTTGTTTGGGAAAATAACATTGCCACACGATAGTCCTTTATCTCATATATCTGTAGGAAGGTTAATGCTCGCACTATTTGTATCGGCTTTTGCTATATACATGATACCTGGTTTGTTTGGCGCTCCATTAAAACTTATTTCAGCATTTCCTCCACCACAATCTTACAGCGAAAATCACGCTATTTTTGTTTCATCAAATCATGATTCTGGTTCTTTAATTTCATTGCCAGAAGGAGCAAAAAATGGAGAACATGGCATTCCAACTTTTGAAGACTATGATAAAGCATTAGCGTATGCTAAAAAAGTAAAAAAGCCACTTATGATTGATTTTACAGGATATGCGTGTGTAAATTGTAGAAAAATGGAAGTTAATGTTTGGTCGGATTCTCGTGTAAGTAAAATATTAAAAGAAGATGTGGTTTTGGTTTCACTTTATGTTGATAGTAAAATTGAGTTGCCAAAATCTGAGCAATATGTATCTAAATTTTCGGGTAAAGAAATTATTACTTATGGAAATAAATGGACAGATTTTATTATATCAAAATACAAAACCAATACCCAGCCTTATTATGTTTTGGTAGATTCAAACGAAAATAATTTAAACAAACCTATAAGTTATACTCCTGATATTGAAGAATACTTAATGTGGTTGCACGAAGGAATTGAAAATTACAAAAACTAATATTTATAAAAGCCGATTTCAAAAATCGGCTTTTGTTTTTAATATCTTCTATTATATTTGTATCATAATCATAATTTATTGTATAAGCCATGTTAGTAAAAGTTTATGGAAGTGCTGTGTTTGGAGTTGATGCAACCACAATTACTGTAGAGGTAAATATTGATAAGGGAATCGGGTATCATTTAGTTGGTTTACCAGATATCGCTATAAAAGAAAGCAGTTATCGAATTGCAGCGGCTTTAAAAAATACAGGTTACCAACTTCCAGGTAAAAAAATAACCATAAACATGGCACCTGCCGATTTGCGAAAAGAAGGTTCTGCCTACGATTTGCCACTTGCTGTTGGTATTTTAGCCGCATCAGGACAAATAAAATCTGATAATGTGGACAAATACCTTATTATGGGAGAACTTTCGCTCGATGGCAGTCTGCAACCTATCAAAGGAGCACTTTCTATTGCAATAAAAGCAAGAGATGAAGGTTTTAAAGGATTTATTTTGCCTAAACAAAATGCAAAAGAAGCCGCCATTGTTGATAATTTGGAAGTTTTAGGCGTAGAAAATTTAACCGAAGTAATCGATCATTTTGATGAAAAAAAGAAACTTCAACCTACTGTAATTAATACTCGTGAAGAGTTTTACAAAACCTTAGATTTTCCTGAATTTGATTTTTCAGATGTCAAAGGGCAAGAATCTATAAAACGATGCATGGAAATTGCAGCAGCCGGCGGACATAATATTATTTTGATAGGCCCACCAGGTTCTGGAAAAACCATGCTCGCAAAGCGTTTACCAAGTATTTTACCACCCATGACTTTGCGTGAGGCGCTTGAAACAACCAAAATACATTCGGTGGCAGGTAAAATTAAAAATGCAGGTTTATTAAGTCAAAGACCTTTTAGATCACCACATCACACTGCTTCTTCAGTTTCATTAGTAGGAGGAGGGAGTTATCCACAACCTGGAGAAATTTCGTTAGCACACAATGGTGTTTTGTTTTTAGATGAACTTCCAGAATTTAAAAGAGAGGTTTTAGAAGTTATGCGACAACCTCTTGAAGATAGAGAAGTTACCATATCTAGAGCCAAGTTTACAATAACATATCCTTCTTCGTTTATGCTTGTTGCGAGTATGAATCCGAGTCCGGGTGGTTATTTTAACGATCCTAGTGCGCCAATACAAACATCTGCTACAGAAATGCAGAGGTATTTAAACAAAATCTCTGGACCACTTTTAGACAGAATCGATATTCATATAGAGGTTACTCCTGTGCCTTTCGAAAAATTGTCGGAAACCCGAAAATCAGAGTCAAGTGTACAAATTAGAGAGCGAGTTACCAAGGCTAGAGAAATACAATCTATACGTTTTGCAGTACTCGAACATATACATTATAACGCTCAAATGAGCAGTAAACAAATCAGAGAATTTTGTAAACTCGATACCGATTCTTTAGGTTTATTAAAAAATGCAATGGAACGGTTAAATTTATCTGCTCGAGCTTACGATAGAATATTGAAGGTTTCTAGAACCATCGCAGATTTAGAATTATCTATCGATATTAAATCTCACCATATTGCAGAAGCTATCCAATACAGAAGTTTGGATCGAGAAGGTTGGCTGGGTTAAAGAATTATTATTTATAAGTTGATTTTTATTAGAACTTTACAAGTGAATTTTCTCTATTTTTAGGATGTAATCTAATTTAGATCTTAAAAAAGTATCATTGAGAAACATCACTACAGTTAAATATTTTTTTAAAAAGAGAATAATTATTTTGTTGAAATATAATAAGTTATCGAATTTTAACATCTAGACTAGCAATTCTAATACTGTTACAAATTATTATATGCTATAAAAAACCATGTTTTTTATTTGGTGAATTAAAAAATAGTAGTATATTTGCACTCACAAATCGCGGGGTAGAGCAGTAGGCAGCTCGTCGGGCTCATAACCCGAAGGTCACTGGTTCGAGTCCAGTCCCCGCTACAAAGAAAAGCCATTCAGTAATGAGTGGCTTTTTTTATTGAGTTAAAGTCAGTAAAATCAATACCTCTATAATTTCTACTTTTCTATTAAACTTCAAAATATTAGGAAAAAAGGCATACAATTAGGCATACCTAATTATTTTACAGGCTACCCAACCATAAACAAGAAAGTGTATTAATTGATAGAAAATAAGCTGTTAAATGGATTAATATTAATTTTTATAAATTTCTCAATAGAATTTAGAAAAATGTTTTACGATTGTTGTTCGAAGAAAAAAAGCATAATATATTTGTAAAAAAATGAGTCCGATATTTTATCGGACTCATAGTATATAATTTAATATAGTTTTGAAAATTTATATGGCATTGCCTCGTGCATAATCTCATATACCTTTTCAAAAATATCTTCGGAACTTGGTTTAGAAAAATAATCACCATCAGTGCCATAAGCGGGTCTATGGGCTTTGGCTGTTAGCGTATGAGGTTTGCTATCTAAGTATTGATAAGCATTTTGTTCTTCTAAAATTTTTTGTAAAATATATGCACTAGCTCCTCCAGGTACATCTTCATCAATTATTAATAATCTATTGGTTTTTGAAACACTTTTTACAATATCATGATGAATATCAAAAGGAAGTAATGACTGAACATCAATAATTTCGGCACTAATACCTATGCTTTCAAGTTCGTTTGCTGCTTGTTCTACCAATCGTAATGTTGAACCATAAGAAACCAATGTAATATCTACACCTTGTTTTATAGTTTCTACTACACCAATAGCAGTTGTAAAAGCACCTATATTATTTGGCATTTTTTCTTTTAAACGGTAACCATTTAAACATTCTACCACTAGAGCAGGCTCGTCTGACATTAATAAAGTATTGTAAAATCCTGCCGCTTTCGTCATATTTCGAGGTACCAAAACATGAATACCACGAACAGCATTTAAAATCATACCCATAGGAGAACCAGAATGCCATACACCTTCCAATCTATGCCCTCTTGTGCGAATAATTACTGGAGCTTTTTGTCTGCCATGAGTTCGGTATTGTAAAGTTGCCAAATCATCGCTCATAATTTGCAAAGCGTAGAGCAAATAATCTAAATACTGAATTTCTGCAATAGGACGCAAACCTCTCATAGCCATACCAATACCTTGACCTAATATGCTAGCTTCACGTATACCAACATCTGATACTCGGAGTTCTCCATATTTTTCTTGTAAGCCTTCCAAACCTTGATTTACGTCGCCAATGTTTCCGCTATCTTCTCCAAAAATTAATGCTTCGGGGTATTGAGTAAAAATAGCGTCAAAATTATCTCTAATGATAAGTCGTGCATCTACTTCTTCACATTCATTGCTATAACTTGGAGCTATTTCTTGTATTGAAGTTGCTTTATTTTGAGATTCTGATTCTAAATGAGAACTATATTTAGGCTGTATTGCATTGAAATAATTTGAAATCCAATGGGTAATAATAGATCTACCATTTTCATGAATTACCATGCGTAGCACTTTTCTAGCAGTAACCAATAACTCTTTTCTGATAGGCTCTTTTATAGAACCAATATCGCGAGCCATTTTTTCAATAAAAACTTTATTCTCGCTGGTAGAAGCTACTTGTAATAAGATAGTTTCTAGTTCTTTTTGTTCGTTTTTGATAGGAGTAATAAAGTTTAACCAAGCTTGTTTTTTTGCTTCGTTTACTTCTTTTTTTGCCTCATTCTCAATTTCTTCTAACTCTTCAGAAGTGGCTAAATTATTTTCAATCATCCAGCTACGCATTTGAGCAACACAATCAAATTGAGTTTCCCAAGCTAATCGCTCTTCATTTTTATATCGCTCATGGCTACCCGAAGTAGAATGACCTTGAGGTTGCGTTAATTCATCTACATGAATCAAAACAGGTACGTGCTCTTCGCGAGCTATTTGAGACGCTTTTTGATAGGTATCTACTAGTGCAGGATAATCCCAACCTTTTACAGTAAATATTTCATAACCGTTATTTTCGGAATCTCTTTGAAATCCTTTTAATATTTCTGAAATACTCTCTTTTGTAGTTTGGTATTTTGCATGTACAGAAATTCCGTATTCGTCATCCCAAACACTCATTACCATAGGTACTTGTAAAACTCCTGCGGCATTTATCGTTTCAAAAAATAAACCTTCAGAAGTAGAGGCATTTCCAATAGTACCCCAAGCAATTTCATTTCCATTTATAGAAAATAAATCAGCATTGGTGATATTTTTTATATTTCGATATATTTTTGATGCTTGAGCTAAGCCAAGTAATCTAGGCATTTGCCCTGCTGTAGGAGAAATATCGGAAGAAGAATTTTTTTGTTTTGTAAGATTTTTCCAGTTTCCATGTTCATCTAATGAATGAGTTGCAAAATGCCCGCCCATTTGTCTACCAGCACTCATGGGTTCTAATTCTAAATCGATATGGCCGTACAAACCTGCAAAAAATTGTTGTGGAGTTAAGGCTCCTATTGCCATCATAAAGGTTTGATCGCGGTAGTAACCCGAACGAAAATCTCCGTTTTTAAAAGCTTTAGCCATTGCCAATTGAGGAACTTCTTTTCCGTCGCCAAAAATTCCAAATTTAGCTTTACCGGTAAGTACTTCTTTTCTTCCCAATAGGCTACATTCTCTACTGATACGAGCTAACTTATAATCGTTTAAAACTTCTGCTTTAAAATCGTCAAACGTAATTGAATCTTTATTTTCTACCTCGGTCATAATATTTCTTTAAAAAACAAATTTATAAATTTTATAGATATAATACGTGTACTTGTAATTAAATTATTCGCAATAGAAAGGCTTTTTTTGATTTATTAATAAAAATAAAACATAAAATCGCTTTAAAAAATAATAATACCGAAATATTAAAACCATTTTCTGGTAAAAAGTCCTAATAAAGATTTTGGACTAAAAGCAATTACAAATCTAATTTTTTCAGCGTAGTGCGGTTGTGCTATTTCCCAACCATTTGTTGAAGATATTGGTAGATATAATTCAAAATAATCGGGAACCAAGTTAAGTCTAATACCACTATCGTACACAAATTTTGGAGAAAATCCATTGTTTTTGAGCAATCCTACATCGCCATAGGCTTCTATCCAATTCCAAATACTTATACTAGCATTACCTGCTGTAATCCATTGGTTGGCAAATTTATCGGTTATTTTTGACTTGAATCCACCTTCGGCTGTAAGGTATTGTTGGCTCCAAAAACCACTGTTTTCAGAACGCCCAAAATAACTGTAATCAAACAAGTAGTCTGAAGGTCTGTCTAAAGCAAAATCAAAAAAATTAGTATTGGTATTGTTGTACAAATAGGTTCCAGCATACAATCTTAAATTGAGTTGTCTGTATGATCCTATCCATTTTCTATACCATGATTCTACAATTAATTTTCCAAAGTTACCACCCAATTGCAAATCGGTGCTGTAGCCTAGTGCTTTTGCCATTTCTGAAAACGAATTGGAAAATCTAGCATCAAAAACAGTATAACTGCCTTCAAGCGTGTTTTTTACCAATTGGCTCGGCTCTCTATTTACATATACTTGACGCATTACCAAAGATTTAAAATGATTTAACCGAAAATCATCGGTTCTAAATCGCATGGCTACATACGGATTAATACGTGTGTATGCCGCATCTTGGGCATAGTGTAAATATGTGCCACTTACACCGTAACGAATATTGAATAATTTACTATCTCTGTTATTTTGATTAATCGAAAATGAAAAACTTCCTGTTAATGATTGGGTATTGGTAGAATAGGAAGGAGACACATCTATAGTAAATGGTTTATCCAAAATTGTTTTATTATGAAAGCGCAAACTTGCTATTATGCCATCGTATAGATTGTAGCCAAATTCTGGAACGTATAAAATTTGATTGTAATTTGGATCTTCCAAATCTTTCATGAAATTAAATTTTATAGGTCTATTGGTTAAGAAAAAACCTTTTAATGATTTCCAGTTGTTTCGTTGGTTGTATTCGGGAACGATATTTTTATAATTGATAACAATTTTTTCGGCATTGTTTCTAGGAAACGTATAAATGGAATCTTTTTTAAATTCTGAAATCCAATGTTTAAATACGATAGAGTCGTTTTTAAGTCCGTAAACAGGAATAGGCGTAAAAACATTGGTTTTGTTTTTTAACTCAAAAGAAACTTCATGCGGTGTTTTATTTACTTTATGAAATTTGTAGTCTATTGCTTTTCTTGAATTAATGATAATATCAAAAAACCAATCTACATTTTGGGTTGTATTCTTTTTTAAAATAGTTTTAAAGTTTTCTGCAGAGCAAATAGTACGACTCGAATTTTTTACAAACTCTTGTATAGAAGTATCCAATGTATTGCTACCTAAATAATCATTAAGATACCTAAAACTTAAACCTGCACGGTATTTTGAAGCTATTTTTTCGTTAAATCGAATAAGCTCGTCTTTACTTGAATTAAGAGGCTGATCTAGATTTTTTCGAGCCATAAGCATATAAAAATAACTGTATTGTTCATTAAAATCTAGCGAAACAAGATGGTATCCCTTAACTAATTTTCGTTTGGCAATACTGCCCATCATTTTAGCATTTGGATAGTATAAATCGATATAATCCATCATGTAATAATATTGTATGGCATCGTATATCCAATTGTTTTTGCGTTGCGGAATTTGAAGTGAATTTTTTAAATAATTGTTTAAATAGATTTTTAAAAACTTCATTTCAAAAATAAAGTCGTTTGGAAAAGGATTTAGCAGTGCAGGTAGTTGGTTTAACCCATAAAAAGGATTAATAGTGTAATCGTACTGCGAAACTACAATACGAGATGGGGTAGTAGTGTTTAGTTTTTCGTTTACAAAACTGATAACTTTATCAATAACAATAGCTTTGCTAATTTCGTCTACACGTGTACCTTGCAAATTGCTTACTACTTCAACGTGTTGGTTTTTATATACAGAAAAATTATTTTTTTCTGAAATATAAAATGAATAATTTAGTTTGTTTTTACCTTCAAAAAAGTATCTATTTTCTTTTTTTTGAGCATCAGAAATATCGCTTATTATACTTAAATTATTGGGTAATTCAAGGGTTATTTGATAATCTGCCAAGGCATTAGACATATCATCGAGGTTTAAATTACTGTCTTTTATAAAACCTTCATTTGTATACATGGTAGGTGTAATAAAACAATTTTTTAGTACATAACCATTTTCTTCATCATATCCAATTCCTGTAAATTTACTACTGGGTAATTTAATTACATAATTGTAAGAATAAGTAATAGATTGCGATGGAGCAAGCGGTGTATTAAGTTTTAGAGAAATTACATCTTCTTGATTGGGCAATCTTTTATAGCGAAGAATATATTTGTTTTCGTCTATAAAATGAAGTTCAGAGGTTTTGCCTCGTTCTTTGGTACTTGCCAAATGAAAACTACGTACATATTCATCAGAAAATCGTTTTCCGAGTTGCGAATCTCTATCTGCGTAGGCATTAATCCAATCTTGAAGAATTATTTCGTGAAGCGTATCTGAACTTGTATTTTTGTAAGTTGTTTCTTGAAATACACAAAGTGTTTTTTCTTCGGTATTTAATACAGCAGAAATTTTGTGTATGTGTTGGGCATAACCTATACAAACAGAAAACAGTAAGCAGTATATACGAACAAAAAATTTAGACACGAGCATTTTTTTTGCTAATATAATAAAAAAAGCGCTCTATAGAAGAACGCTTGTGGTGTGTTTAAAAATTCGGACTTAAATTGTATTTTTTATAAAAGTTGTCGAGTACTTCTACAACTTCATCTTCTGTATCTACAAGTTTAATAAGATTTAAATCTTCTGGGTTGGCATTATGATGTTTTTCTATAATAGTGGCTTTAATCCAATCGAGCAAACCACTCCAAAAGCTAGTACCTACAAGAATGATAGGGAATTTACCTATTTTTTTTGTTTGAATAAGGGTAACAGCTTCAAACAACTCATCGAGTGTACCAAAACCACCTGGCATAACCACAAAGCCTTGCGAATATTTTACAAACATTACTTTGCGTACAAAGAAATAATCAAAATTTAGATTTTTATCTTTATCTATGTATGGATTAAAATGTTGTTCAAAAGGTAATTCGATATTCAATCCTACCGAAGTTCCGCCTCCATGATGCGCCCCTTTATTACCTGCTTCCATAATACCTGGCCCGCCACCTGTTATCACTCCATAACCCGCTTTACTTATTTTGTAAGCAATACGTTCGGCTAATAAGTAGTAAGGATCTTCTGGTTTTGTGCGCGCAGAACCAAATATAGAAACACAAGGGCCAATGCGAGCCATAGACTCGTAACCATTTACAAACTCAGACATGATTTTGAAAATAGCCCAAGAATCGTTGGTGCGTATTTCATTCCATGTTTTTTGAGTTAATTTATCTTTTATTCTATCGTCTTCGTTGTTGTAATCTTCAAATGCCATGGTTATTTTTTATAAATTTTAAAAGCTTACAAAGGTAGAGTTTTTTTTACTTTTAATTAGAGATATACTATGATTATAAAAAAACAGTTGTTTATTGATATTTATTTCCACTCGTGTTGTAACAGCGAGTAGCAATCGGAGTCTTCACTCGTATTGTTTACTACATAATCTTCTCTTAGTGTGCCTTCTTTTACAAAGCCAAAATGTAATAACAGTTTTTTAGATGGTGTATTATTATCATCTATTAGAGCTTGAATTCTATGCAAGTTGAGTTGTGAAAAACCAAACTCCAATACAGTATGTAAAGCTTCTTTCATATAGCCTTTTTGTTTCATGTTTTCAGAGTATATGTTATAGAAAACTTCGGCTCTGCGGTGTGTTTTATTCCAAGTATGAAAACCACATTCTCCTATTGGTGTATTCGATTGTTTATCTATCAATAAAAATAAAAACATAGAAATACGGTGTGTTTCCATACCCATTTCGTGCATTTCTTTGTAATGTAAATAACCTTGTTCGTTTGTACCTAAATAGGCTATAATTTCGTCTTTGCTTTTTGTGTGGAATACATGATGTATGATGCTTGGTGTAAGGCTTTTAAGAAGTAATCTTTCGGTATGTAGTAGTATTTGTTCCATATTATTGTAACTCCATTTTTAAAAACCGTGCGGTATGACTTTCTTTGTTTTTGCTTACTTGTTCGGGTGTGCCTGTAGCAATTATTTGTCCGCCACCTTTGCCACCTTCGGGTCCTACATCTATAATGTAATCGGCTAGTTTAATAACATCAAGGTTGTGTTCTATAATAAGTACAGTATTGCCTTTGTTTACCAATTTTTGTATTACTTCCATAAGTACCCTAATATCTTCAAAATGAAGCCCTGTGGTAGGCTCATCCATAATGTAAAACGTATTGCCAGTATCTTTTTTAGATAATTCTGTAGCAAGTTTTACACGCTGTGCTTCTCCGCCCGAAAGAGTTGTACTTTGTTGGCCTAGGGTAATATATCCAAGCCCTACATCTTGTATGGTTTTTACTTTGCGGTATATTTTTGGTATATTTTCAAAAAAATCTACGGCTTCATCTACAGTCATGTTTAATACATCTGATATAGATTTGCCTTTATATCTTATTTCAAGTGTTTCTCTATTAAAACGTTTTCCTTGGCAGGTTTCACATTCTACATAAACATCGGGTAAAAATGCCATTTCTATAGTACGTACACCACTACCTTCGCAGGTTTCGCAACGTCCGCCTTTTACATTAAAGCTAAATCTACCTGCTTTATATCCTCGAATCATGGCTTCTGGTGTTTGTGTAAACAAATTGCGAATATCGCTAAACACATCGGTATAAGTGGCAGGGTTGCTTCTTGGGGTTCTACCTATTGGGCTTTGATCTATATCGATAACTTTATCTATATGCTCTAAACCTTCAATTTTTTGATAAGGCATAGGTTTTTTTACAGCATTAAAAAAATGCTCGTTTAAAATAGGGTACAAGGTTTCGTTTATTAAGGTAGATTTTCCGCTACCCGAAACGCCTGTTACACAAATTAATGTGCCTAATGGAAACTCTACCGAAACGTTTTTTAAATTATTTCCTGTGGCTCCCTTTAATTTTAGTTTTTTACCGTTGCCTTTTCTACGTTCTTTAGGAATTTCAATACTTTTTTCGCCGTTTAAGTATTGAGCAGTAAGTGTATGTTCTGCAAGTAAACTTTTTGGAGTTCCTTCACTTATTATTTTTCCTCCATGTCTACCTGCTTTTGGCCCGATATCAATAACCCAATCGGCACGCTCAATCATATCTTTGTCGTGTTCAACTACAAGTACTGAATTTCCTATATCTCGAAGATTTTCGAGCGATTTTATAAGTCTTTCGTTATCACGTTGGTGTAGGCCTATACTAGGTTCGTCTAGTATATACAAAACCCCTACAAGTTGCGAACCAATTTGTGTTGCTAGCCTAATGCGCTGTGCCTCACCACCCGATAACGATTTTGAACTTCGCTGTAACGAAAGATAATTAAGCCCAACATTCATCAAAAAACGCAAACGGTCGTTAATTTCTTTTACAATTTCACTAGCAATAGCTTTTTGTTTTTCGGAGAGTAGTTCATTAAGATTTTCAAACCAAGCTGTTAGTTCCGATAAGTCCATAGCCGAGAGTTCAGCTATATTTTTTTCATTTATTTTAAAATAAAGCGATTCTTTTTTTAGTCTAGAACCATTACAAACTGGGCATTTTACTTCGTCCATAAAGTCATTTGCCCAACGTTTTAAACTTGTAGATTCACTATCATTAAATTGCGATTTGATGAAGTTTGAAATTCCTTCAAATTCAATTTTATATTCTTTAGTAACACCAGCTGTTTTCGATTTTACTGAAAATTTTTCGTGCCCTCCGTTCAAAATCATATCAACGGCTTCTTGTGGTATTTTTTCGAACGAATCGGTTAATGAAAATCCGAATTTTTCTCCAATAATTTCCAATTGCTTAAACATCCAACTGCTTTTGTATTCTCCTAATGGAACAATAGCGCCTTGTTTTATCGAAATTTTAGTGTTTGGAATAATTTTTTGAGTATTTATTTCATTTACAGTACCCAAACCATTGCAATGATCGCAAGCGCCTTTTGGAGAATTGAAAGAAAATAAATTAGGTTCTGGATTTTGATACGATATGCCTGTAGTAGGGCACATAAGCGTACGGCTAAAAAAGCGCACTTCTTTTTGGTTTTGTTCCAATACCATCATAACATCATCGCCATGATACATTGCTGTATTGATACTTTCGGAAAGACGCTTTTGAGTATCTGTAGCATTGTCTATCTCTATGCGGTCTATTACAATTTCGATATCGTGTGTTTTGTAACGGTCGAGTTTCATACCTGGAGTAATATCGACTATCTCTCCGTTTACTCGAACTTTTACAAATCCTTGTTTTGCAATGTGCTGAAATAGTTCGGCATAATGCCCTTTTCGAGCTCTAATAACGGGTGCTAAAATATTAATTCTTTTCCCTTGAAAAGATTCTATAATTAAGTCTTTAATTTGCTCATCAGAATAAGATACCATTTTCTCGCCCGTATTGTAACTGTAAGCATCTGCGGCACGAGCAAATAAAAGCCTTAGAAAATCATAAATTTCGGTAATAGTACCTACAGTAGAGCGAGGAGATTTACTTGTTGTTTTTTGTTCGATAGCAATTACTGGCGATAAACCGTCTATTTTATCTACATCGGGGCGCTCTAAACCTCCAAGAAACTGACGTGCATAGGCAGAAAAAGTTTCTATATATCTTCGCTGCCCTTCGGCGTATATGGTATCAAAAGCTAAAGATGATTTACCAGAACCTGATAATCCTGTAATTACTACAAGTTTATCTCTAGGTATGGTAACATCTATATTTTTAAGATTATGAGCACGAGCACCAATAATTTCTATATGTTCTTCAAATGATGGCATAAGTTTTTCTAAAAAGGCAAATTTACTTTTTTATTGGCTAATATTAATTGTGTGTTTTTAAATTTTACAGATTTAATATCTTTGGAAAAAATAAAATTAAGAATGAAAATATTAGGAATAGGCTCACGCATTAAGCACGTAGAGTTAGGATTGGGTGTAATAACCAACGTAACAAACAAACATTATTGGGTTACTTTTATTGAAAATGGTATAGAAACCATTGATTTAGATTCTGATTTTAAAGTTATTGAAGCCATAGACGGCGAGGTAGATACTGTAAGTTTTTACGAAGTTGAAAAAACGTTAAAAAGTTTATTGATGCGTTGGAGCGATATTACTCCTAATGTTGCTATTGCAGACAAATGGAAAGGCGGAAAGTTAATTATGGAACCGAGTACACAAACCCAAAGTAAAGAAGTTCCTATTGAAACTTTTTTTCATAAAATTGTAATGGTACGCGATAGACTAAGAGTAATGGAACAGAAAATTAATGCAAGTAACCTAGAAGAAACCGAAAAAATAGAACTACAACAATATATTACCAGAATATATGGTAGTTTAACCACCTTTAATGTATTGTTTAAAAGTACAAACGACTACTTTGTAGGAGAAAAATCAAAATAGTGTAGATGTAGTAGCTGTACTTATTTTGTGTTAGTGCAGCTACACTTATCTTTGAGTTATTCAATTTGCATGTCAATACAAGTTGTTCTATAGGCTTCTAATATTTTTAATTTTGAAATACTACCTATATACGATGCTTGGTGTACAATAGGTAGCTCGATATAATTACAAGAATCAAAAATTTCCATAATGGCATCTAAATCGTCATTTATAGATACAATGGGTTGAGTATTTACAGCAATATCTTTTATTAATGTATGTTTGAGTCTAAACTGATTTAACAAATACGGATTAATATCATTAAAATAAAAATAACTAATTAACTGATTTTGTTGATCTACTACAGGGAATAAAGTTTGCTTATTTGTACTATATAATTGTACTATTTTTTCTAAATTTTCATCAGCATAAACGATACTATTATAGGTATCTATGAGTTTTTTTAATGAAATACTTTGCAAAATATTTTTGTCTTTATCACTTGTAAAAACTTCTCCCGAATCGGCCAAAGGTTTAACATCCATAGAGTATTTTTCAAACTGTCTAGTTACTGCAAAACTTATAGATGAAACAATCATAAGGGGTACCATAAGTTCGTAGCCTCCTGTAATTTCTCCAATAAGAAATATTGCTGTTAATGGAGCATGAAACAAACCACTTAATATTCCTGCCATGCCTACCATGGCAAAATTAGCAATAGGTAAATGGGAATTAATACCCAATAAACCAATACTTTTTGCCACAAAAAAACCTAAATATGAGCCTACAAATAGCGAAGGAGCAAAGTTACCTCCATTACCTCCAGAGCCTAGAGTTAGCCCGGTTGCAAACGATTTTAACATAACAATTGCGCCAATAAAACTGAGAAGAACCCAATCATTATCTTTATATTTTTCGAGCAATGTATTTTCTAAAATTACAGAAGGATTATTTGTAGACAATGCTTTAATACTTTCATAACCTTCTCCAAACAATGTGGGGAATAAAAATATTAGTACCGCCAAAACCAATGCACCCATTAAAGCTTTACGGTAGCTATTATTTTTAAGTTTTGAAAAAAAATGTTCTACTCGCCTAAAATTTTTTGCATGATATGTGGCTACCAATCCTGCTAAAACACCGAGAATGATGTAGTAAATAGTATTGTGAAAATCAAATTTTTTAACGTTTGTAAAATGCAATAGCACATTATCGCTAAGTACTATAGTAGAAATTAAAGCTCCTGTAGCAGCCGAAATAATAATAGGTATAAAAGCCGATATAGAAACATCTACAAGTACAATTTCTATGGCAAATAAAACTCCTGCTATAGGGGCATTAAAAGCAGCACCAATACCAGCAGCTACACCACATGCAAGTAATAATATTCTGTCTTTTTGAGAGAGTTTATATTTTTGAGCAAAGTTAGACCCAAATGCAGCTCCAGTTATTGTAATAGGACTTTCTAATCCAGCAGAACCGCCCATACCAACCGTAAGAGAGCTTGTAATAATTTGAGCATACATTTGCTTTCTAGGCATAATACCATTTTTTTTTGCTACAGCATGCAAAATTCTTGAGCTACCTTTTTCAATACTTCCGTCTAGAAAATTTCTAATCACAAAAACGGTCAGCAAAATACCTATGATAGGAAAAATACTATTAGCATATGGCAGTTTTAAATAACCATTGGCATAATTTGCAAATAAAAATACTTTGTGTGCAAATGTTTTTAATAAAATAACAGCAAGAGCACACGATATGCCTACTGCAACACTCGCTAAGTAAATAAAATTGCGATTGGATAATATTTCTTGAGCCAATACAAAAAACACCTCAAAGTAATTAAAGAGGCGTCTGAGTTTAATTTGGAGTTTTGCTAAATATCTTGCAGGCATATACAATGGTATAAATAGAGTGCAAAGATAATTATTTTATATTTCGTAAGGCTTCTCTTATACTTAAAGGTTTTAAATTCGCTTCGGCAACAAACTTTTTTACATTTTCTGCATCAAAACGACTATAATCACGAAGTACCCAACCTATTGCTTTTTGAATAAAAAACTCATTCGATTTGCTATGTTTTAAACATTCTGATTTTAAAAGTTCAAAATCTGTTTTTTCTTTATAGCTTAACTGAAAAAGTAGCGCACTTCTATTGAGCCACATGTTTTCTGAGTTTGAAAAACGCTCAACAACTTTATAGGTTTCATTTGGAAATTGTTTTAAATATCCACCCAATATATATTTTGCCAAAACATCAACACTATCCCACCAAGAGTTGGTTGTAATTAATTTTTCTATAAAAGTAATATCATCTAAAACATAATTTTTTTTAAATTCTTTCACTAATAAATCTATAGCACATTGATGATATTCGCGCTCATTTTTTGTAAATAATTGCCAAGCAATATCTCTAAAATTTGCTTTAACTTCTTGTTTATGTTTTTCGTAAGTTTCTTTAAAAATAGTTCTGCGTGCTTCTGTTTTTATCCCTAAAAAATTGAAATTATTTTTCATGTAATTTTCCATAGGAATTGCAGTTTCTCTGCAAGCTTTTTGGGTAAGATTATGTTTTAGGTCTTGAACAAAATTCATAAAATTTGATTTAATTGGTTTAATTTTTCTTTGCACGAAATTTCTAGCTCTTCAAAAAATGAAGTAAACTCTTGCTCCAATTCTGTATAAAATAGTTCAACTTCTACAATAGCTTCTTGCATATGAACTCTATTTTTGGTGCGGTAATCCATTTGAAACAAAATCATTTCTAGACCAGAAAGCGAGGCATAACTTACAAGCCAGTTTCTACTAATCATAGAAGGAAGCATTTTTTGAACCCTTTCGGGTAATAATTCAAAATTATTGCGCAAAAGATTATAAAATTCATCTGCAAAAACTTCTAAAGGAATATTGCTGTAAGAATTCCAATTTTTTGCCAAAAAATGATCGTAAACAATATCCATAATTACTCCCGAATAGTGCCCGTATTTGTTATGGAGTTTGTGTTTACTTTTTCGGTATATAGCATGACTATCTGTAAAAGTGTCAATATGGCGATGCAGTAAAATACCCTTTTGTATGTGATTATTATAATGAAGATAATTATTTCCTCGCACACTATCGGCTATAAAATTGCCAATTTTAATTTCGTCGTTATTTTCAGAAAGGTATATATGCGCTAAGAAATTCATTCGACTAATTTAATAATTATAAATGATGAAATTTGAATTTTAAATTATATTTGTATGAATTTAAAATTTATTATTCAAAATTTAAAATAGAATATGACATTAATAAAATCAATATCTGGAATACGAGGAACAATTGGAGGAGAAGTAGGAACTAATTTAACCCCTGTAGATGCCGTTAAATTTGCATCGGCTTATGGTACATTTTTAAAACAAAATAATAAAAGTAAACTATCGAAACTTAAGGTAGTTATAGGTCGAGATGCTCGAATTTCTGGCCCCATGATACATAATTTGGTAGTAAATACTTTACTAGGTTTGGGTATAGATGTAATAGATTTAGGTCTTTCTACCACACCAACAGTTGAGGTTGCAGTACCTATGGAACAAGCAGATGGCGGTATAATACTTACCGCATCGCACAACCCAAAACAATGGAATGCTTTAAAATTACTTAATGAAAAAGGAGAATTTTTAAGTGGTAAAGACGGCGAAGTTATTTTAGCATTGGCAGAAGCCGAATCTTTTGAATTTGCCGATGTAGATAGTTTGGGCGAAATTACTCAAAACGATGCTTATATGGATATTCATATCGATGAGGTGCTAAATTTACCATTGGTAGATGCAGATTTGGTAAAAACCAAGCAGTTTAAAGTAGTGGTAGATGGAGTAAATTCTTCTGGAGGTATTATTATTCCTAAATTATTAGAACAAATGGGAGTAGAGTGTATTAAACTCTATTGCGAACCTAATGGTCATTTTCCGCATAATCCAGAACCGTTAAAAGAACATTTAGCAGACATTTGCGAATTGGTTGTAAAAGAAAATGCCGATTTTGGTATAGTAGTCGATCCAGATGTTGATAGACTCGCTTTTATAAGTAATGATGGCGAAATGTTTGGAGAAGAATATACTTTGGTTGCAGTAGCCGATTATGTTTTGAGCAAAACACCAGGCAATACAGTTTCCAATATGAGTTCTTCCCGAGCTTTAAGAGATATTACAATTAAGCATAACGAAACCTATCAAGCAAGTGCTGTGGGCGAAGTAAATGTAGTGGAACTTATGAAGAAAAATAAAGCTGTACTAGGAGGAGAGGGTAATGGAGGTATTATATATCCAGAAATTCACTATGGTAGAGATGCGCTTGTAGGTGTAGCATTATTTTTAACATATTTAGCACAACAAGATAAAACGGTAGCTCAACTTAGAGCAAGTTATCCTCAGTATTATATGAGTAAAAATAAAATAGAACTAACACCTCAAATAGATGTAGATGCAGTAATGAAAACAATTGCCGAGAAATATACTCACGAAAATATCTCAACTATAGATGGTGTAAAAATTGATTTTGAAAATGAATGGGTTCATTTGCGCAAATCCAATACAGAACCCATAATTCGTATTTATACCGAAGCGCCTACACAGCCAGATGCAGATAATCTAGCCATTAGGTTTGTTGATGAATTAAAAACCATAGCAGGTATATAATTTTTTAAAATACATTAAGATACAGTCTTCATAACTTGAAGGCTGTTTTTTTATTCTAAAAAAAGGCTTAGTAGTAAACTTAGAAAAAATCCTACAGTATAACAAAGTATATCTTCCCAAGAAAAAGAAGTACCAATTACAACTCTAGCTATTGCATATTGGCTTAGACCTACACGTTCTACAAAATTTATATATTGTAAAAATTCAATGAAAAAAGCAAACACTAAAACCATGAATGCAATAGAAATCGAGCGTGTTTTTACAAAACTTTTTGCGCCACAAAAAAGCAGTATTACAACGAGGATATCGCCTAAATAAGGTCGTACAAATGTATCTCGAACATACAGAGCTATGAGTACTTCTACAATAAAAATTGTTAGAAATAAAATAAAATATTTGTTATTTAAATACATAAGCTTTTTCTTTGATAAAACTAAAAGAGACCCCAAGTCATTTATGAAAACAAAAGTAATCATTTACTTCGCTTTATTGGTATTTGTAGTAAGTTGCCAATCGGTAGAACAGTACAATAAGCATAGAGAAACTTCTATTTCTGTACAAAAATTACAAGAAGATGTTAATTATGTTCAAAAAACTCTCTACAAGTTGCATCCTTCTACCAATTTGTACATCAGTAAAGAAGCTTTAGATTCTAAATTTGATAGCATTCGTAGAGTAATTACTCAGCCCTTAACTCCCAATGAATTTCAGTTACTAATTGCCCCAGTTATAGCATCAGTACATCAAGGGCATATGTATATAAATCCTTTGTATAAAAAATATACCAAAAAAGAACAAAAACAGTTCAAAAAAATGGGTGACGGGCCAATTACACAATTGGGTTATGAGTGGATAGACAATAAATTAGTTTTACTAAAAAATAAAACTACCGATAAAAGTATAAAATTGGGCTCTGAAATTATCTCAATAAAATCTGTAAAACCTATAGACTTGTATCAAAAATATTATAAAACACTTACTTCAGACGGTTACAATACCACTTATATTAGAAAAGCATTTGGAAAACGTTTTTCATCTTATTTAATAGAGAATATAGGTATAAATGATAGTGTAGAAGTTGTTTTTCAATACAAAGATTCGGTTTATATCAAATGTATTAAACGTTTACAAAAAGAAAATAAAGTAGCTACAAAATCAGTAGCAAAAAATGATAATTTAAACCCTAAAGAAAACAAAAATAATTCCAAAAAAGAATCTACCAATAAAATCAAAAAGAATAAAAAAATCTATGGTTTTGATGCTTCGAAAAATGAGTATGTAAAAAGCTTAAAGTTTATTACAAAAGATAGCACAACAGCATATCTTAAAATTTTAAATTTTAGCACAGGAAGATATAAAAAAGCCTACGGAAAAATATTTGATTCTATACAAAAGCGAGGTTGCAAAACACTGATACTTGATTTGAGAGACAATCCAGGTGGTCGAATAAGTGAAATTGTAAATCTATATGGTTATTTTACTAGTTCAAATTATACACTTACACAGCCTGCAATTGTTACATCTAAAACAAGTTTATGGCATATTGATTTATTTTCTAGAATTCCAAAAATAGCATATCCTGTTGCTGGAGTATTTTATCCTGTATATATAACTTATACCTACTTGGCAACACAAAAACAAGCTACAGGAGTTTATACATACAAATTGGAAAGTGCTTACGAAGAGCAAAGTAAAGCCAATGCGTTTAAAGGCAAAATGTATGTTTTGATAAATGGAGGAAGTTTCTCGGCATCATGTTTACTCTCATCAGCATTAAAATCTAGAGAAAATGTAGTATTTGTAGGTGAAGAAACAGGTGGCGATTTTAATGGCACTGTAGCAGGATTTATGCCTATTAAAAAATTACCAAATTCAAAATTACCTTGGCGGTTGGGTTTGATGGATATTAGACCTGTAAATCAAACCAATACCAAAGGGCATGGAATTTATCCAGATATTCCCCTAATACCAACCGTACAAGATAAATTAAAAAATATTGATGTAGAGCTCAATTGGATTATTAATGATATTGAAAAAAAGTAATTTTAGTTTGTATTATTTATGTTAGTAGACCTACTGATTGTTATTTTCTCACCGTTGAGTTTTTCAATGAGCAAGGTTTCATTTTTATATAAATAATACCAAAGTAAAAATTCACATTCGTCTTTAAAATCAGATACTAATTTGCCATTTACAGATTTAATTTCTTCATCTATATCTAGTTGTAAGGCTGTACTATTTTGACTAATATTCTTAGAAGTTATTATAAATTTACCTTCTTTAATACTTACTCTTGTGTCTAATGGATTTTTATTTGCAACTGTATTATTAGCATTTAATAAATTTAAGTAAAATTTATTTTGACTGTAATTTAATATAACTTCCTTGCAATATTTATTAAAAAAATAAACGCCAATTTTGTCATCAGTATTTGCTTTTCTAGAAACTTTTATATCTTTTATAAGAGTATTATGAATATACATAGTATCAATTATAAAATCGTTAGCCTCAATAGGTGTTCCTAAACCTGTTAAACTCATATTTGAAGTAATATATTCGTTTACTTTATTTTTTGTAGATTGTTTACGATAAATTTCGGTTATATCATCAGTAGCAGCATCTACTTCAAGAATACCATTAAAACCAAAATCAATCAAACAACTTTTAAAGTTTTTATTGTTATAACTGTATCTTACTCGCGGTGTATTCGATTTGTAGAAAATATCCCAAGTTTGCATGGTAGCATCGGTTTCAAAAGGTGTTTCGGAAACATAGATTAGTTTTTTTTCAAAATCAAATTTCCAATTAAATTTATTAATTACATCGGCTCCCAATAAAAAAAGATTTGCACAATTTAAAAAGGGCATATCATATGTAAGAGCTTTTAAATTTGTTACATGAAAATTACCTATATTAAGTTCATCTATAAGTACATTTTCAATTTTGGTTTGATTTTGATTTGAATCTTTAACTCTTTTTTTTCCTTTGCTTTTGGAAATTTTTGCCATACTATTTACATTAGTATTTGATACGCTATGACTAGCTCCAGTATCAAACGCAAAATCGGTTTCTACACCATTAATTTTTCCTTTAAAAACCAACAATAATTTATCCAAATGAAAAGGTATAGTGTCTATAGTTTTACTTTGTGCATAACCATTTAAAAATAAAAAAAATAGTATTAGGGATAGTATGTATTTCATATATAAAAATAAATTAAAGTTGTTTAAGATTGAAATTCAATAAGCCATTCGATACCAAATTTATCTCTAAGCATGCCAAAATATACCCCCCAAGATGCATCTGCCATAGGGACTTCAATTTGACCACCAGCAGATAATTTTTCAAAAATAGTATCAGCTTCTTCTTTCGTTTGTGTGTTTACTACTATTTTGCTTCGATTTTCATTTTCATTTACTTGCCCCAGAAATTCAGGAACATCACTTCCAATTAGCAAAGTGTGTTGTCCTATAGGCAATGTAATGCGCATAATTTTGTTCATTTCATTTTCAGAGATGAGGTTAGGAGGGAAGTCTATATCTTTAAATCTAGTAATAGTACCAAATGTACCACCAAATACTGATTTATAAAATGTAAAAGCTTCTTCTGTATTCCCGTTAAAGTGAATATATGGATTTATTTGTGCCATATTGTTTGTATTATTTTTATATGTATTATATCAAATCTATAATCTTATTAGCTTCACGAATGCCACTTAAATAGGCTCCATGCACTGTAGAAAAATAGTCTACTTCTGTGTGTTCTCCGGCAAAAAATACTTTATCGTTTATTTCTTCAGCCAAGTCATCAAAATGGTGCATTTCTGTACTTACTGCGGTATAAGAATACGAACCCAATGAATTTTCGTTGGTTTGCCATTTTGTTCTTAATAAGTGTGTAGGATTTGGAATAGTATTTCCATAAATGTCTTTTAAATGCAACATAATTTCATCTATAATTTGTGCATCGCTCATAGATTCTGTTTGTCTTGCATAATCTGCGTAGGCAAATGTCATGAGCGCATTTACATTTGGATTGATTTTTTTAACATTTACAAAATAGTTAAATTTATCCTTAATTTCTGGTGTGTATGAAATGTATTGAACATCATCCCAAAAGGCATTATCCCAAGTTAATAAAAATTTATTAACGCAATTCATTCCCAATTTTTGTATCGCATTTGTTTTGGTATTTGGCAAACTTGGTGTAAATTCTATGGTGTTTGCTTTTAATACACCCAAAGGAACGGTTACCAAAACATAGTCGGCTTCTGTAATCACTCCGTTGTGGGTTACTTTTATTTTTGAGTTGGAATAATCTATTTTTGAGACTCTTTCATTGCATTGAATAGCTAAACCATTTGCCAAAAAGTTTGCAAGAGTATCATACCCATTGGTTGCTATTTTTTCTGCACCACCAAATTCTTCGCCTTCATTGTAAAGTAAAGAAGACAAGTTGTTTAAATCCCCACAATCGAATGTTACATAGGTTGATAGTAAAAATTTCCAAAGACGATTATTTACTTTATCAGGATATAAATTAGCAAAAATGGTTTCAAAACTTTGTGTTGCATTGCCACTATTCATCATTGAATTTAAAATAGTATAAAGCTCATCTTCTGCATTATTGTATGCACTAGCAGTTCTTAAAACTCCACCTATATCGTATGATTTTCGGCTATTATCAATAGTTTCAAAAGTATTCATACCAGCTTGTTGTGCCAAAGCTGTAATAGGATTTCCATCTACACCATGTATCCAGCTAGCTCCTTCATCAAAGTCAAAACCAAGAGTTCTATTGGTGCGTAATCGGCCACCTACTTTATCTTGAGCTTCCAATACTACAACATCAAACCCATTGTCTTTTAATTTTTTTGCGGCTGCCAACCCCGAAATACCTCCACCAACAACAATAACTTTTTTGTCATTAGACTCATTATCATCTTTATCATTGCAAGAACTTGCCAAGATAGAAGGTGTCATAAGTAAAAGAGGTAAACCCGTTAAAGTGTCTTTTATAAATTTTCGTCTTTGCATTGTTGTTTATTGTTTGTAAAAGTAATATTCGTATGTACTATTTGGTTTCTGTAATTGAAAAAAGATGTTACAAGATGTAACAGTGAGTTTACTATAAAATTTTCAATCTAGCCAAACGCCTGTTGTGCATTCGGTTTTTTATTTATCTGATTTTCAGTTTTTCAATATATTCACTAGATTTTCCATTCCAATAGCATTTTTCACAACGATTTTCTATAAAATTATGTTCACAATTCGGATAGCCATATAAAACTAAAGAACATTCTGGACAATGATTTTCCATTTCAGAAGATTCTTTATTGAATTCACTATTGCATTCATCACAAATATTCAATTTAGACACATCCATTAATATTTTAAAGTTATCATTTTCCACTTTCCTCAATTTTATATTCTGTTTTTGTGATGTCTTTCTTGCCAATTAAAAAAGGCAATATTATTCCAATAACAATGAAAAGAGTTGAGTAAATCTTAAATGGTTCTACACGTAAATATTGTGGAAATAGTGGATTATTTGATGGACTTCCAATCTTTGAAATCAATACGAGTAATCCAGTGCTAAAGCTTACAACACAACTCAAACAAACGATTAAGTTGTTTATCAGAATTTCGGATAAATTTTTCCAATTTCTTTTTTCGGTTAATATTAAACTACACATTGGAATTGACGAAATTATAAGATAATCGAATGTGTTTATTTCAACTCCGAAAAAGTAACCTGTCTTATTCTGTATAAATTCTGATAGACCAAATACAGAAGTTGGGCCAACAAAGAAGTTCAATAATATGAATAACACAATTGAAATTACGATTGATAAATAAAGATATTTTTTATTTATATTGATCAACATTACTTAGTTAATTTTTTATTTGATTTTGAGTTTCTGCGTTCTTTTAAACTCACGAACTTTGTAACCACTTAATTTTCCACTAAGATAATATTTTTTGCGAAAGAAAAGCGGGAATTTAGTACATTTTTCACCATTTCTTGAAACCGCTGTTAGGCGTTCGTTTTTTTATCCTCAATTGGTTTCACTTCTGTTATTTCTACTTCTATATTTTCCTTTTTTGCAAATTTGTCGATAAAAAAAGTATTGATTTTTCTAGATAATTTATCACCAACAAAAGGCAAATCTTGTTCCGCAATGTCTAATAAAATAATTTCACAATTATTAATTTCAAATTCATTAGATAAATTTTCAATTTCTATTTTGTAAGCACCATTTTTATATTTATAAAGTTTTTCAATCCATCCAGTTTCGATTGGCAGTTTTAAAAATCGGTCTAGCTTTTTTATGTTTTCAGGAGTAAATTTAAGTTCATATTTAGTTTCATTTTCGCCGTCAAATGAAGTTTGCAAAAACAGTATAAAATTATTTTTTGATTGTTCAAAAACTGCTTTTACCTTACTAATATATTCTGCATTGTTGATAGTCCAATATTTTCCACACTCTATTTTTTTCAGTTTAGTTATTCCGTCAAACTCAAACTCAATATATGTTCCATTTATTTTATAAATTCTGCTTGGATAAAAGCCATTTTTGTTTTCGTGTGAATTAATTTTTTCATACTCTGAAAATTTTAAATCAATATACTCTATCCAATTTTCCATTAATGAAATTTAAATTTCCCTGTGTAACTTGCTATTTTTTGAGCTAGTTCGGCTAAAATGACGCCTAACGTTTCCTTGCTTGACACAGAAACGAAGCCAGCGAACGAATTAATTTCTGCTAAAGATAAACATTTTAGTGAAAAAGTGACTTCAATTTAAGAGAAAATGAGCTATTGCGCCAAACCGCTGTTGACTGCTGGGCAAATCTGCGTTTTTCTGTTGTCTGTCGAGTAGTTTTTTTCTTTCAGATTTCAAGTTTTTTTCCGCTTTCGCTTCTAAAAAAAAAAAATTCCACTTTCGGTGTTTCTACTTTTTTGTCTCACACTAATTTACTTTTCAAGCATAATTTCACGAAAGTTTTCTGTCCGATTTCGTTCAGCAGTAATTTTCTGATAAAATTCCGACAAAAAAAAGAAAAAACCACGAATTTGAAATATTCATAATTCTTTCTTTAATAAACCAGGAAAAATTTCTTCCGGAATTTTTCCGCGTATAGCAGGCAACGTTTTGCGGCTTGACGCAGAAGCGAAGCCAGCGAACGAATTAAATTCTGCTAAAGATAAACATTTTCGTAAAAAACGGACTTCAATTTAATAATAATTGAGCTATTGCGCCGAACCGCTGTTGCCTGCTGTGCGAATCTTCGTTTTTCTGCTTTCAAGTTGAGTAGTTTTTTTCTTTCAGTTTTCGAGTTTGCCGAATTTCTTTCGCTTGTAAAAAATTTTTCCGCTTTCGACGTTTCAAATTTTCTTGTCGATTTATTCTTTTAATCTGTTTCAGATTTCACTTTTTAAGTACAAATTTCCGTAAACTTTCTTTTAGATTTCAGTTTTTGTCCGATTTCGTTCAGCCGTAATTTTCTGATAAAGTTCCGACAAAAAAAGAAAAGAAAAACCACGAAGTTGGAATATTCATTATTCTTCCTTTAAGAAACCAGGAAAAAATTTCTTCCGGAATTTTTCCGCGTATAGTAGGCGACGTTTCGCGGCTTCATGAAGTGGCGATGAACCAAGACCAAGCCTTCACAAATATAAACAAAACTTTAAATTAATAACCTTTCCGATTTCAAATAAATTCCATGTCTCGCCATTTCTTGAAACCGCTGTTAGCCAACGGTTTTATAATGTCATTGGTGTAAATCCCCAATCTTGTCTGTAATTTTTCACATCAAAACCTTTTATTTTTTCGTTATAATTTAGTTGGTATATTCTTCCATTCTCTTCGTCATAATAGCAATTGTAATTAATTATGAAATCTTTTGGGTGCCATTCTTTTTTCATTTTTTCATAATTTTTACGTAGTCTAACAAATGCAGAATCAGAAGTTTCATTTGGAATATTTGAATTTGATTGTATAGTTTTGTAAATAAGTAAACTATCTTTTTCTTCTAATTTTTTGGTGATTAATAATGATTGTAGCATTTCATTTACAACCTCGTATTTTATGTTTCTATCTTTCAACGGATTCTTTGGATTAGGAAATATGTTCAAAGCATTATTTAACTCAATTTTGAAAGTTGATTTTATTTTATCAACGTTTTTAATTGGTTTGTCAAATGGAAATTCCCAATAATCTTTGTATTTGTTATTAAAGAATGGAATTGCTGAACATTTTTTTTTTGAATTAATCAAAATAATTATTTGCTGATAGTCTTTTAAACTGTCTGGTTGAGAAAATAATTGAATTTCAAAATCAAATTCTGCATTCTTTACACTTTTAATAAGTTTGTAATTTTTTCCAAATGATTTTTCTTCAGTTTCTAATTGAGGAAATTTTTCAATTATATTTTCAATTGTTTTTTCCACTTTTGTTTCCATTTTTTCAGAACAACCAAATGTTATTATGAAGAAAAAATAATATAAATAATAATTGTTATTTGTCATTTTGTTCTGTTTTTTCCTGAGTTCCAACAAACTGTTGGCTAACGAACAGGGCTTTGCGAAGTGGCGGGAAATCGAAGACGAAAGTTTCGATTTAGACGACACGTAACAAAAGCCAATTTCTATTTGCTAAATTATGAAAAAAAGCCAATAAAATTGGCTTTTGCGGATTATGAAGCCGAAAATTTCAACTTAGACGGCCCCCGCCATTTTAAAAAACCCTTGTTAGCAGAAGTTTTTATTATTCGGTTTTAAAGTATTTGTAATTTGGTTGATAATCTACATTTTCGTCTATATGATTTGGAAGAATTAAATATTCGTCATTTATTAGAAAACTAAAATTCGATTTGTTTTTTAAAAGCTTTTTTGAAAGTGAAATTCGATATTTGTTTTCAGAAACATTAGTGAGTCTATATTTGTTGTTTTCTTTATTCCAATCGTTGAAATCTCCAATCAATTTTATAGATTTTATTTTATTGTTTTTCAAATAAGTTTGTAGATATATTTTGGGTGTTCCATCCAAATCCGTTAATATCCTATTTTCTGTAGTTGAAAAAGTGAATTTGAAATCCCTTTTGTTTTTAGAAATAGTTGAATTGATTTTTGGTTTTGGTATGGTAGAGAATGTGTATAAATATGATTTGTCCAAATTCAGAGAATCTACACTTCTAAAATTTGCTCCGAAAGCTAATCCGTATTCTGTATTTTCATTAAGATTTCTCTTTAATGAAATGTGTATTTCTTTTTTACTTTCTGATAATTTAATTGAATCAATTGGAATGGTTGAATAAGGAAAAGGTGGTTGTTTTATATTGTAATTGTAAAGCATTTCTTTGTCGAAGAACAAAACAATTTCTTTAATATCTGTAGAAATATTTTGTGCGTTATTCTTTGGTGAAAAGTCTATGATTTTTGGTGAATTAAAATTTTTGTTGATTGGCAATGTAAATACAAGTTCCATATTTTTTTTATATGTATTTATTGGGTTTTTAGAAACAGCTTCATAAGCCTTTATAAGGTTTGGCATGTAACTCTCCAAGGTTGGAAACTTATCTCTATTTTTTTGATAGATTTCTATGGAAGAAACTAAATCAGGAACCCAATAAAATTTTCTCAAGTATGTTTCGTGAAAAAATTGTTCATTTTTTAGCTTAGCATCGGCTTTTTTTGACGAAGCAAAATATTCAATAACAGCAGCTCTAACTAAACCTTCATTTAAAGCAGTGAGCCAATCACTGTATGCTTGTTCGTTTAAATCTTTTTTTACGATTTTGTAAATTTTATCTCCATAAGGCTCTAAATCCTTTTCAATATTGTCTTGAAGATAATTTACAAAAGAGTGGTTAAATTCGTGAACAATGGTTTCTGTATAACCATTTTTAGTTGTGTAAACAGGATTTCCATCATCATCAAAACCCCAAGCTCCTAAAATACTGTAAACTATTTCCTTTTGATTTGGAACTTGTATTTTCACTCCAAAATTCCCAGTAAATCCCATTCCTAAAATAATAGTAAACTTTTCGTTCGGAACTTTACCATAAAATTGAGGATACCAATCTAAATCAATTTCATTTAAAACATTTTTATTAAATCGTTCTTCAGCAATTTTGTACAAATTCTGATGTTCGCTATAAAATTTTTGAAAGTTACTTTCTTTGTGAAATTTTTGTAGCAGTGTTATAAAATGTTCTGTGCTTTTGATGTTTTTTCCCCAACGTTTTTCAGGGATATTTTTAGAGAAAGGAATTATTGGTTTTAATTCAGGATAGGATAGATGAATAGCCATTTTAGCCACAGCATCATATCCAATTCCTTGTTCTTTTCGGATTTCTTTGATGAAGTTTATAAACTCGTGATTTTTGTATTCAGCAAAATATGAATTTATATCACTTACATAACTTTTGAAATAATCTGCTTTAAACTCGTCCGCATCTGCTAATCTAAATACTATAGAGAGCAGTTCAATTCTTGGGTCTACTTTTGCATTTTCTAATTGTTTATTTTGCTGGGTAAATCCATAATTTGAGATACAAAAAAGGATAATTAAAATCAAAATTTTCTTTGTCATTACGATTTCTTATAAGAATTTTTGCTAACGTTTCGCGGCTTGACGCAGAAGCGAAGCCAGCGAACGATTTAATTTCTGCTAAAGATAAACATTTTCGTGAAAATAGATTTCAATTTAAGAAAAAACGAGCTATTGCGCCAAACCGCTGTTGTGTCCTGTTTTTATCTTTTACTTTGATAATTTTCGGGAATATTTACTATTCCGCAACCATCAACAAGCCATTTTTCATTAACCAAAACTAATTTCATAGTAACTTCAAAATCAGTCCATTTTTTACCTTTCATAATTATATAATTCGTTTTAGGGTTAAAATATTTTAATTCAAAACCTTCTTCTGGATAATCTTGTCCGTTAACTATTGGGTTAAAATCAAGTCCCATTTCAGGATCTTCTTTTTCAGCTTCTTCTACAATTTTCTGTAATTCAATTTTAAAGCTGTTTGATGTCAATTGACTTGATTTTACAAAATTTATGTAACCAACTGATTCTTTCACTTTATTACAATCGGTAATGTATAAATTTATAAATTTCAATGCAGTTTCTACTGGCGAATTATCTGTTATCTTGTCTTCTCTCTTTTCTTTTGATAGTTGGCTATTAATTTCTGTTTTAGGATTTTTAATTTTGTCGTTTAATAAATCAATCTCTGAGTTTTCTTTTTCTACATTTTTGTTACAGCAAACAATTGAAATAATTGTTAAAATTAAAATGATTTGTTTCATTATTTTCTACTTTAGTTTTTTGAGTTTTCTGTCGCACGAAAATATCACACAACGTTTTGCGGCTTCAAGGAGTGGCGAACTTCGTGACCGCTTAATTTTCCACTAAGATAAAAAAACTTGCGAAAGAGAAACGTGAATTTACCACATTTTTCGCCATTTCTTGAAACCACTGTTAGCAGCAGCAATTTTTATTAGAATTCTAACGTATGTTTTTCAACAATTGTTTTTTCTCTCATTTTGTCATTTTTGTCAATTAAAGTAGCGATTATTTCAACCCGATTCTTCTCAAATATCATTTTGTCAATACAGCTTTCTTCAGGTGCTATAAGGCAAATATTTTGGAAAAGTATAGGCTTCTTTATGCCGTTTTTTAAATTTACAACTTCCACTTCTAATTCATTAAGACTAAAACTTCTTTCTGGAATATATCCAATTTTGCCAGTTTTTATATCATAATCGACAACAAAAGAATAATCAATTCCTTTATGTTTTGTGTTTTTTGGTAATGTTAAAATAGCTTCTCCTTGTGTTGAGCAACCGTGAGTTAAAAATATATGGTTTTCATTTTCTCCTTTATATTTTGGTATGAAATAACTTCTCATAAGTAGAGTAGAAGCACAACAAAAAAGTCCTGTTTTATTTCCTTTAGACCATCTTAAATATAAATCCTCATATTTTGTTTTATCGTCTTTTACCAAATATTCGATTTTCCACCCATTTTTGGTTAAAGTATCTTTACAATAGAAATTAATGTCAATATAATTTTTATCGTTTAGGTCAATTGGTACAAGTTTACCCGAACCTTTATATGTAGCTTTAAATTCGACATTTTCATCAACATTTTTATTTTCTGTTGGGTTGATTTTTTTATGCTTTCATTTTTGTTATTACAAGATAACAATATGAAAATTAATAAGATAAATGTTTTTTTTATAAGTTTCGTCATATTGTTGCTGCTAACGTTTCGCGGCTTCAAGAAGTGGCGAACTTCGTAACCGCTAATTTTCCACTAAGATAAAAAAACTTGCGAAAGAAAAATGTGAATTTACTACATTTTTCGCCATTTCTTGAAACCGCTGTTATAAGCCGTTTTTATTTTTTTTCTCCACTCTTCCAAAGTCATTAGTTTATTTTTTATTGTGTCTAAAAACTTTATTTCAAAGGTTTCTTTATAAATGTAATAATTAAATTTTTTCTTTTGTTCAGTTTCAACTCTTACCCAATAATAATTTTTATCATTTTCTTGTGGAGATTCTACAATTCTTGTTCCTGCCCATTTCTGATTTTCAGGTAATTTTTCCATCAAGTTAAATATTTTCGTTCTGTTTTCATTATCAGAATCAGCAATCTCAAAACTTGGATTTCTAGTTGGAAAATATATTTCATTTAGAAGTTTTGGATTAGTTTTTCCAAGTTCTTGAAATCGAGATACTGCAAGTTTATAATAGGCGTAATGTTTGATTGATTTATTGTTTTTTATTTCTCTGTAAATTTTATACGCTTCATTTTTATTCCCAACACTTTCATTATAATTTGCTAACGCATAATCGTATATGTAATAACCTTTTCTAATGCTATCGACAAACGATCTAGCCTTGTCTAGTTGCTTTAACTTTAAGTAGTTTGCAGCATAAGCACAAGCTCTGTCACCCATAACAAAATCATAATCATCATCGAATAATTCTTTTATAGACTTTTCATATTCTTTTTCTTTATAATATAGTTCGCTTTTAAATAATGTAATTGGTCTTCAATAGTTCCCTTTATTTGAGATTTGTATTTGTCTTTTTCGTTTTTATTTACATTTAATAAGCTATCAGCTTTTGATGTGATTATATCAGGATTTTTTTCAGATTCTGTATATAAGTTTAATAATTGCTTTTCAAATTTAGAATATTCTTCATCAACTTTATCCATTTCTTTATGCAATTGCATATGACTTTCTTCTTCATCTGATGTTGATTTAACATTTTTGCAAGAAAAAATTGTTAAGGAAAATAATAATAAAAAGAGTGATCTCATACGTCTATTTTGTTTCGTTTTTCAGAAAATGGCTTATAACGTTTCGCGGCTTCAAGGAGTGGCGAACTTCGTGACCGCTTAATTTTCCACTAAGATAATATTTCTTGCGAAAGAAAAATGTGAATTTGCTACAAAATTCGCAATCTTGCCAAACGCCTGTTGTGCGTTCGTTTTTTTAATAGTAAGCGCTTTCAGCAACTCCAACTTCTTTAATTTTCTAATTTTCAATTTTTACTCCCAATCCATTTTCAATATCCCAATCGCAATCGAATTCTAATCCGATTGTTCCTAATTTGCAGTTTTTGTCATCTTGAATATGAATATTGCCAATTTCATAACTTTTGAAAAGCATTTCTGGTGTTGTTGGAGTTGGTAATATTTTTTCTAAATCCTATTTAGTTATTTCTGTATTAGCCAAATCAATTCCACTTTTGTAATCATCATAAACTGATTTATAATATTCAAATATTGCAAGCTTAATTTTTTCTTTTAATTCTTTTTCCTCTTTTGCAAATTCTGATAAATTTTCAGCTTGTTTATCACTTATTTTTCCTTTAGAATTCCAAAATATTACTTCAACGTCTTTTTGAGCTAAAAAAGCTAATTTTATTTTAGATTTTATTTCTACATTTTGATTATTTAAGTCTGCTTTTTTTTCTTCCTCATTTTTTTTCAAGTTTCCACAAGAAAAAGCCAATAAAGATATTCCGCAAATTAAAAGTATGATTAGTTTTTTTTTTCATTTCAGTAAATGTTTTTCTATTTCGTTCGTCCAAAATGACGCACAACGTTTCGGGGCTTTGCGTAGTGGCGGATTTTATGCACAACTTTTTATACGAAGCACCAAAGTTCAAATTTAGTGAAATGTTTCATACGAAGCACTTCGCCCGCCATTACGCGAAACCCCTGTTATAGGCAGGCCAATTTTCCTGTTCATAATTTGGCCGGTATGTTTAAATTTAGTAATTTTGTTGTTGAATAATTTAATTTGCAAAGTATGAAAGTTGTGTCGTTTTTTGCAGGTGCTGGTGGTCTTGATTTGGGCTTTGAGAAGGCTGGATTTGATGTCGTTTGGGCAAATGAATACGATAAAGAAATTTGGGCAACGTATGAGAAGAACCATAAAAATACAATTTTAGACAGACGAAGCATTGTCGATATTCCGTCAAGTGAAGTTCCTGATTGTGATGGGATTATTGGTGGTCCGCCTTGTCAAAGTTGGTCAGAAGCTGGTTCTAAGCGTGGTATAGCTGATAAAAGAGGTCAGCTGTTTTATGAGTTTATGAGAATACTTGCTGATAAAAAACCTAAATTTTTCTTGGCAGAAAATGTGTCTGGAATGTTGTTGCCTGCTCACAAAGAAGCGTTAGCGAACATAAAACAGATGTTCACTGATATAGGTTACGACTTGTCATTTCAATTGTTGAATGTGTCAGATTATGGTGTTCCGCAAGATAGAAAGCGTGTTTTCTTTATTGGTTACCGTAAAGATTTGGGAATTAAATTCACTTTTCCAAGACCTACAACGTTAGAAAATAAAATCACTCTTGAAGAAGCAATTGGAGATTTAAAAGATACTGTCTTACCTGCAAAAGAAGGAAACTATACTAATGGAAGAGATTGTAAAGTTTTAAATCACGAATATATGATTGGCGGATTTTCGTCAATGTATATGTCGAGAAACAGAGTTCGTTCTTGGGATGAAGTTTCATTTACTATTCAAGCTGGTGGTCGTCACGCACCTATACACCCACAAGCTCCAAAAATGAAATTTATTGAGCAAAATTTGCGTGAATTTGTGAAAGGTCAAGAACATTTGTATCGTAGATTGAGTGTTCGAGAGTGTGCAAGAATTCAAACGTTTCCTGACACTTTTTCGTTTGAATATAGTAGTGTTGTTGCTGGTTATAAAATGATTGGTAATGCTGTTCCTGTTAGAATTGGTAAAGTTTTGGCTGAAAAAATTTATGACGATTTGGAGAATTTGAAAGTCATTAATAGAGTAACTCCAAAATCTATTTCCACCGAATACAATGGAAATATTGTAATTGAAAAATTAAATGAGATTGTAAATAGAGTAACAGTAGTATAATGGCGAAAATTGCAACCCAAACCATAAATGGAAAAGCGTTTGAATATGCTTTATTGAATGAATTTTTAGAGCGTTTAAAAGTTCTTACTTCTGTTTCAGTCGTTGAAAATGAACCTTACAAAACTGCCTTGAAATGTTTCGTTAGTTTTGACGAAAAGGAGCAAAGTCATTATAAATTGGTAGCAAGTTTTGCAGTGAATTTTTTACTCGATATTGAACCACGATTAGCAAACGGAATTAGTGATAAAGATATTTTGCAACTCGAAATTGTAGCTGACAAAGCTGGTCAAACTGGCGATGTTCGGGATGTTTTGGCAATTAGGTCATTACAAAAATGGGAGATAGGAATTTCAGCAAAAAATAATCATAGAGCAGTTAAACATTCTCGTTTGTCAAATGATATTGATTTTGGTCAAAAATGGTTAGGTTTTCCTTGTTCTATTAAATATTTCCAAGAAATAAAACCCGTTTTCGATAATTTAGCAAAGTTGAGAACGGCAAGTAAAGCAACTCAAAAATGGGATACTTTGGGAGATTACCACACTTCTGTCTATGTTCCTGTTTTGGATGCTTTTAAGAAAGAATTATTACGTTTAGATAAAGAAAATCCTGGGATTGTAGCCGAAATTTGATTAAATACTTAATTGGGAATAAGGATTTCTACAAAGTTATAAAAGGAAAAAACAAAGTCGAAATTCAAGCTTACAATTTACACGGAACTTTAAATTTACCGTTTGAAAACATAAAGCCAAAAGCGAAAATTCAGCGTTTAAAATTGCCAAACCGTCTTATCGAAGTCGTTTACCAAGATAATTCGAAGACGACAATTTTAGTCACATTAAGTGAAGGTTGGCAAATTTCGTTTCGTATTCATAACGCAAGTTCTCGAATTGAACCATCTTTAAAGTTCGATATTAATTTAGTGTCTGCACCGCATTCACTTTTCTCAAATCAGCTGTTTATTGGTTAAGGTCGGTCTTTAGCACGCTGGTCGATGGCTTGCATATAACGTTTTGCGGCTTGACGCAGAAGCGAGGTCAGCGAACTAATTAATTTCTGCTAAAGAAGATAAACATTTTCGTGAAAAACGTACTTCAATTT
>NZ_PQNY01000001.1 GCF_002917885.1 Flavobacterium croceum DSM 17960 | reverse complement strand
AAAAAATACAGAAAAAGAATTGAAACTTTGTTTTCTCAACTGTGTGACCAATTTATGATAAGAAGAAATTACGCTAAAACTTTTGAGGGGTTTAAAACTAGAATTTTGGCTAAAATTACAACTCTAACTTCTATTCAATTTTTTAATAAATTTGTATTTCAAAGAAACATTAACAACTTAAAAATAAATCTCGCTTAATAATGCACAACGGGTATTTTGTATATATTTGTATCAGATTAATATTTCAAATCTTTAATCTTATCACAATAAGGCTATATGCCGTAGGTAAAAATCTTTAGTCCTGCTTCGGTGGGACTTTTTTACCTAACAATTATCATATTTTAAACGTGAAGATTCCAATAGTTTTGCCTAAAATTTATACCTATGGTTTTTTGGAAAAAACTTACACAAGACGAACGTAAATATAGAATTGAACAAGCGTTACATCAAAACGTAAATTTTGCTACTGATGCCTCTTTGGGTTATCCTGCTTCAAAACTTGATGAACGTGTTTTTTACAACGATGCTCCTTTTTTAAAAGACGCTCCAACATTACAAACATATGTTGCCAATCCAAATCATATAGGCTGTCATACTCTAGGAACCTCAGAAAAAGCTTTTAGTGGCACTCAAGATATAGAGCGTGAAGTACTTAATGTAATTGCTTGTGATATTTTTAATGCCAAACCCAACAATTTTGACGGTTATATTTCGCCAGGTGGTACCGAAGCCAATATACAAGCACTCTGGATGTACCGAAACTTATTTATTACACACTTTAAAGCTCAACTTAACGAAATTGCCATAGTTGCCTCTGAAGACACACATTATTCTATAGCAAAGGGCTCCAATTTATTGCAAATAGATTGGATAAAAGTGCCTGTAGGGTTTAAAACTAGAGAAATTAGTCCCGAAAAACTAGAACAACTTATTGTTGAAGCCAAAAACTCAGGTAAAAAATATTTTATTGCCGTTGCCAATATGGGTACAACTATGTTTGGAAGCGTAGACAACCCTGATGTGTATACTCATGTTTTTGAAAAAGCGCAGGTAATTTATAAACTACATATTGATGGTGCTTACGGAGGATTTGTATATCCGTTTAGCAATCAGCAATCAAAAATAAATTTTTCAAACCCGAAAATAAGTTCTATTACTATAGATGCGCACAAAATGTTACAAGCTCCTTATGGAACTGGCGTTTTTATATGTAGAAAAGGACTTATAGAAAATGTGCTAACGCAAGAAGCTGAATATGTTGAAGGTATGGATTTAACCCTTTGCGGAAGCCGAAGCGGCTCGAATGCTGTAGCTGTTTGGATGATATTGTTTACCTACGGGCCACACGGTTGGTACGAAAAAGTAAGTATCTTGCAAATGCGAACCGAATATTTATGTAAAGAACTTGAAAAATTGGGTGTTGATTTTTACCGCCATCCTTATATGAATATTGTTACGGTTGATGCACAATTTATTTCTAAAGAATTAGAAAAAAAATACGACTTAGTACCTCAAAAACATAATGATGATAATAAATGGTATAAAATTGTTTTAATGGATCATGTAGAAGTGGAACATTTAACTAATTTTAGAGACGATTTAAAACATCATTTGTATGCTGAAAAAACCATGTAGAATTTTTCATAAAAACCTAAGACAAAATTTATCTGAAGAAGACATTGAAACACAAAGTTTAGCTATAGCCAATATGGCTTTAAAGATGAATGTTTGGAACAAAACGTATTATCATATTTTTTTAAGCATTACAGAGCAAAAAGAAGTCAATACCGAATATATATTACAAATATTAGCCGGAAAAGATAAAGATGTCATACTTTCAAAATCAGAATTTGAAACCTGCAAAATGACGCATTTTTTGCTTACCGAAAATACAAAAATTAAAAAGAGTCCATACAATATTCCAGAACCTATTGATGGTATTGAAGTTCCAAACACTAAAATAGACGTGGTATTTGTTCCGGTTTTGGGCTACGACAAGCAAGGTAATCGCGTAGGTTATGGAAAGGGTTTTTACGACAAATTTCTATCGGAATGTAAGCCTGAGGTCATTAAAATTGGATTGTCTTTTTTTAATCCTGTAGATTGTATTGAAGATGCAAACCCATGTGATATAAAATTAGATTATTGCATTACACCTCATGCTATTTTTCAATTTTAGAACGCTCAAGCCTTTCTAAAGCTCTTACTTTTTTGGAGGTTTTTCCATTTCCTAGATGATTCCAACCTGGAGGGTAAAATATATATTGAAGTCTATTTTTGAATGAAATATTGGGTTGAGATGCGTCTTTCCAAATAGATTTCAATTCATGAAAAACAATATTAACAGGCCCTTTGTTTTCTACAGGAACAGTAATACCAAACTTTACAGGCTCGTAATTTGGATCTTCTTTTTCAAAGGTTCCAAAAATTTTATCCCAAATAATAAAAGCCATACCCATATTTCTATCCAAATAACGAGCATTACACGCATGATGTACTCTATGATGTGAAGGCGTAACCAAAATATGTTCTAACCAACCCATATTGTGGATTGTTTGAGTATGTACCCAAGTGCCATAAACTTGTACAATAGCATATACAGCCATAACATCAAAAGGGTTAAACCCTAAAAAAGCGATAGGTGCAAAAAATAAATAGCGGTATAAAGGCTGAAATACAGATGAACGAAATCCTGTGGCTATATTAAAATATTCCGAATTATGATGTGTAACGTGTATCGCCCAAAATAAACGAGAAGAATGATCTAGCAAATGCAAAAAATAATATGCCAAATCTTGAAGTACAACAAGTGCCAACCAATACCAAAAAGTATGTTCTAACGTAATGATTTTATACTTGTAAAAGTAAAACATCACCCCAAAAGCAATACCTTTCATTACAATATCTATAGCAAAATTAAGAACTGCTAAATACAATGTTGTAAGGGTATCTCGAGTAGTGTATAAAGATTTTTTGTGCTTTATACTGTAATACATTTCAAACAAAATTACAACCACATGAAAAGGTGTGGCTAACAAATAAATACTCCCTATAGAGTTTTCATGAAACATAACTTTATTTATTTTCTTCTAAATCATTGTTTAAGTAGGGTTTAGTAGAATTTGTGGGGGTATTATCAAAAGCTTTTTTGTTAAAAAATATAAGTATTCCAACTCCTGTAGAAATAGAAAAATCGGCAACATTGAATATGGCATTAAAAAAATTAAATTCTTTACCCCCATATACGGGTATCCACTGCGGTAAAAAACCATGCCAAATAGGGAAATAAAACATATCTACTACCCTACCATGAAACCATGTGCCGTAATTATTCTCTGCAAATAATGATGCTAAATGCGTAGCTGTGCTCTTATCGAAAATAACTCCATAAAACACCGAATCTATAATATTACCCAAAGCACCTGCCATGATTAAAGAGATAGCAACAATTAAATACTTAGATTTTTTTTTCGTTACAGATTCCCATAACCAATATGCAATACCAACTACAGCTGTTATTCTAAATAGTGTTAAAAACAATTTTCCGTATTCACCTGGTATTTCTGTACCCCAAGCCATACCTTCATTTTCTATAAAAGTAAGTTTAAACCATTTTAATATATCTACACTTTCGCCGTAAAAGAAATTGGTTTTTACATATATTTTTGAAAACTGATCTATAAATAGAACCAAGATGATGATGTATATAGCGTGTTTTATTTTCATTTTATTAATTTTCTAAAGGTATTCTAATAAAATATAGATAAATCCTTTGTTGATTTTTTCTATTATTTTTGGCAAAAGTAGTATAAAAATACAAAAACACCCTAAAAAGAGTGTTTCTATACTTTGTTTTAAATAAAGTTTAACTTATCGTTGCATATTTTTAGCCTCGATACTCATCGTAGCATGAGGCACAATTTTAAGTCTATCTTTACCTATTAATTTTCCTGTAATTTTACACACACCATAGGTTTTGTTTTCTACTCTAAAAAGAGCATTTTTAAGGTCGCGAATAAATTTTTCTTGACGAATTGCCAATTGCGAATTTGCCTCTTTACTCATGGTTTCGCTACCTTCTTCAAACGCTTTAAATGTAGGCGAAGTATCATCGGTGCCGTTATTCAAATCATTCATATAAGCACTCTTGATAAGTTCAAGATCTTTTTGAGCTTTTTCTATTTTTTTTAAAATAATTTCTTTGAATTCCGCCAAATCAGCATCGGAATATCTTACTACTTCATCTGTCATAATACAACTATTTTGAAATTAATATTTTTGTTTTGATATCGTCAAATTCAATTTCTATACCATTTTCTAAATTATCAGAAAAATTTAATTCTTCGGTTAAAGTTTCCGATTTAATATACTCTTGATTACTGAGTATCGCATCTTCCAAATTACCAAAACGCTCCAAAGTTACTTTTATTTTATCGGTTACTTCAAAACCTGAATCTTTACGTATATTTTGAATTCGGTTTACCAATTCTCTAGAAATTCCTTCTTTTTTCAAGGCATCCGATATTGTAATATCTAAGGCAACAGTAATTCCGTTTGCACTAGCTACCAACCAACCTGGAATATCTTGAGAAGTTATTTCTACTTCTTGAGAAGTTAAAATTATGCTTTTTCCTGAAATAACAATAGAAATTTCTCCTTTTGTGTCTATTTCATTAATTTGATCTTGAGAAAAAGCCTGTATCTCTTTGGAAACTAGATTAATATCTTTTCCAAACTTAGGCCCTAGTGCTTTAAAATTTGGTTTAATTTGTTTTACCAATACACCCGAAGCATCATCTAGAAGTTCGATTTCTTTTACATTTACTTCTGCTTTAATAAGGTCTGCAACAGCTTCTATTTCTGCTTTAAAAACCTCATCAAGTACAGGAATCATAACCCTTTGCAAAGGTTGTCTTACTTTTATCATTTCTTTTTTTCGAAGTGACAACACCAATGAAGAAACGGTTTGTGCTTTCAACATTTTGCTTTCTAGCGATTTATCAACAAAGTTTTCAACCAAAACAGGAAACTCTGACAAGTGTACACTATCAAATTTCTCGTTGTTTGTAGCCGTGTTCAAATCTTTGTAAAGCCTATCCATAAAAAACGGAGCAATTGGAGCAGACAACTTGGCTATGGTAACCAAACAAGTGTAAAGGGTTTGGTAAGCTGCTATTTTATCTGTGCCGTATTCGCCTTTCCAAAATCTTCTTCGGCATAAACGAACATACCAATTACTTAAATTCTCTTGAACAAAATCGGATATAGCTCGAGCTGCCTTTGTAGGTTCGTAATCGGCATAAGCCTCATCTACCAAAGCAATTAAAGAATGTAATTCTGATAAAATCCATCGGTCAATTTCTGGTCTTTCTGCCAATGGAATTTCGGCTTCAGCATAAGTAAAGCCATCTATATTAGCGTATAAGCTAAAGAATGAATACGTGTTGTATAAAGTTCCAAAGAATTTTCTACGAACTTCAGCAACACCTTCTATATCAAATTTCAAATTATCCCACGGATTAGCATTCGAAATCATATACCAACGCGTTGCATCTGGACCATACTCTGCCAAAGTAGTAAATGGATCAACAGCATTACCCAAACGTTTCGACATTTTTTGTCCGTTTTTGTCTAGAACTAAACCGTTTGATACTACATTTTTATACGCAATTTTATCAAAAACCAACGTTCCAATGGCGTGTAATGTGTAAAACCAACCACGAGTTTGATCGACACCTTCGGCAATAAAATCGGCTGGAAATGCTTTGTTTTCGTCAATCAACTCTTTGTTTTCAAATGGATAATGCCATTGTGCATAAGGCATTGCGCCACTATCAAACCAAACGTCAATTAAATCGGTTTCGCGTTTCATAGGTTTACCTGTAGCTGATACCAATACAATATCATCAACTACGTTTTTATGTAAATCTACCAAATCGTAGTTTTCTTCGCTCATATTTCCAACCACAAAACCTTTAAATGGGTTTTCTTTTTGGAAACCTGCTGCGATAGATTTTTCAATTTCAGCATACAATTCTTCAACAGAGCCAATACAAATTTCTTCGGTTTTATCTTCGGTTCTCCAAATTGGCAATGGAATTCCCCAATATCTTGAGCGTGACAAGTTCCAATCGTTGGCGTTTTTTAGCCAATTCCCAAAACGCCCTTCTCCTGTAGCCTTTGGTTTCCAGTTGATCGTTTCGTTTAAATCGAACATTCTATCTTTGATTTCGGTTACTTTGATGAACCAAGAATCTAACGGATAATATAAAATTGGTTTGTCAGTTCTCCAACAATGTGGGTAACTGTGCACGTATTTTTCAACTTTAAAGGCTTTATTTTGCTCTTTTAATAGAATAGCAATTTCTACATCGACAGATTTTTCTGGAGCTTCGCCATCGTTATAATATTCATTTTTTACATACTTTCCTGAAAACTCTCCTAAGTCTTGAATAAATTTACCTTGTAAATCTACCAAAGGAACAGGATTTCCATTCTCGTCTAAAACCAACATTGGTGGCACTTCGGGTGTTGCTTCTTTGGCAACTTTAGCATCATCTGCACCAAAAGTTGGCGCTGTATGCACAATACCCGTTCCGTCTTCGGTAGTAACAAAATCACCCGCAATAACTCTAAAAGCATTTTCAGGATTTTGATAAGGTAAAGCCAATGGCAATAATTGCTCGTAACGAATTCCAACTAAATCGGCTCCTTTACATTCGGCAAGAATTTGGTATGGAATATTTTTATCGCCTTCTTTAAAATTTTCGAAATCAGATGGTTCAACAGAAGCAAAAAATCCTTTTCCAAATTGTTTTCCAACAAGGTTTTTAGCTAAAATTACTTTTATAGGACGATAAGTATATTGATTGAAAGTTTCAACCAAAACATAATCTATTTTTGGGCCAACAGTCAAAGCTGTGTTACTTGGTAAAGTCCAAGGTGTTGTTGTCCAAGCCAAAATGTGAATATCACCAAAACCTTGCAAAAAGCTAGGTAACGTTTCCAATTTTGTTTTGAATTGTGCTACTATTGTAGTATCGGTTACATCGCGATAAGCTCCAGGTTGGTTTACTTCGTGTGAAGACAAACCTGTACCTGCTTTTGGCGAATACGGCTGAATTGTGTAACCCTTATATAATAAATCTTTGTTGTAAATTTTTTTTAACAACCACCAAACCGATTCCATGTATTTGGATTTGTAGGTTACATACGGATCTTCCATATCTACCCAATACCCCATTTTTTCGGTAAGGTCGTTCCATACATCGGTATAGCGCATTACAGTGCGTTTGCAGGCTTCATTATATTCTGTAACCGAAATGGTTTTTCCAATATCTTCTTTGGTAATACCTAGTTCTTTTTCGGTACCTAGTTCTACGGGTAAACCATGTGTATCCCAACCTGCTTTACGTTTTACTTGATATCCTTTTTGAGTTTTATAACGACAAAAAATATCTTTAATAGCGCGAGCCATCACGTGGTGAATTCCTGGCAATCCGTTGGCAGAAGGTGGCCCTTCAAAAAACACATATGGCGTTGCACCTTCGCGCGAAGTTACACTTTGTTCAAATACATTATTTTTTTTCCAAAAATCAAGAACTTCTGATGCTACTGTTGGCAAGTCAAGTCCTTTGTATTCAGTAAATTTTGTGCTCATTTTGTCGTATTCTTAAATCAGGTTGCGAAAGTAGTAAATAGTTTTCAGTTTTCGGTTTTCAGGTTTCAGTTTTTGCAATTGTGAAGAGAAGATATATTTTTTTTAAGAATGAGAGAAAAAACTTCTTTAAAATACCAAAGATTTTGGACTTTACTTAGTTTGATTTTGCAACATAAAATTATAAATCGCATTTTTGTGAAATATTCTAAATTTTTAGTGAATACGAAATGGAAAGAATACCAAATATTACAGGGCTACGTTTCTTTTTGTCGGTTTTTGTGATGATTTTCCACATTTCAGAATTTTGTAGTAAACATGACATCCCATTTTACAATTCAATACCGCTATTTCACAAGGGACATGAAGCTGTTTGTGTCTTTTTTTCTTTAAGCGGATTTTTAATTATTCGACAGCTTTATCTTGAAAAAGTAACAACTAAAACCATTTCTCTAAAAAACTTTTATTTTAGAAGAGCTTTACGAATTTTTCCACTTTACTTTTTGATTTTAATTTTCGGCTTGACATATTACAATTATATTCTTCCAAAACTTGGCTTCATTGGTGGATTCAATATGGATTATAATTTATATGAAGGATTACTACTCTCTATATTCTTTATGCCAAATGTTTTTGCTACTCTATACAATCCTGGTGGAATAATAGAAATTCTTTGGTCTATAGGTGTTGAAGAACAATTTTATTTGTTTATTGCTCCAGTATTAATGTTTTTACCTATAAGGAAATTAATTCCTTTTTTATTGGTTTCAACCTTTATATTTTTTGTGTTGTATTTTAACATTGAAGGAAGTATTTTAAGAAAATACAATATATTGTTTTTTTATTTTACCTCCAGTGGCATTATTTCGATTCTATTATTAAAAAAACCACAACTACTTACTAATAAATTAGTTGTCTATGTTTCTATAATTAGTTTTACCCTCTATTTTACAACTAATATTTTTGTGAATTTATTTTCAACTAGCAACTATAACTTTTTCAGTATGTTGCTATTTTGTTTAACAATTGGCGTATTGAGTAAGAGGTCTTATTTCATTTTAAATCATCGAATTACCACATATTTAGGAAAGATTTCCTATGGAATTTATGTTTATCATTTAATTGTTATTCAATTGATTGGTTTAATTTATATCAAAATTTTTTCAAATCTTGGTCTAAATAATTATGTAATAATTGTGATTTATAATAGTATTGTATTAGTAGCGACTATTATTATTTCACATTTTTCTTATCAATATTTTGAGAAGTATTTTATAAATCTTTATCGAAATAAATCTGCTTTAAGCAAAAACCTCCTTTAAGACTTCAAGAGATTTTGGTTTTTTAAAACCGTCTAGGTGAATGGCGTAATATTGTAGTAGTATTTTTAATAGTAATTGTCTATGAGATGCAGTAAATATTTTTTGAGGCGTACTGAATTTTAATTCTAAGAGCATTTTAAATAACAATGTTTCTGTTTCTGAAATAGAATTGAGCGTTTGGTGTGTTATAAAGTTTCCTTCGTTTATATCAAAAAAAGAATTGGAACTATTGGAACTATCAGGATAAAAGCCTAAAAACTTTGTAAGTTGTACGAGTAAAATGAGGTGGAAATTAGCTATTTCTTCGTGTGTATCTAGCCAAAGTAATGCGGTTTCTAAAAAATGAAATAATTCGGTGTTTTTTTCTTCTTCATGAATACAATGGTGTACTATTTCTGAGATAAAAATAACAATAGTACTCTTGTAAATATCGTTTGGAATGGTTTGGTACGATGTAGCTAATTTTATTTCTTTAAAATGTTCTAGTGTTCCTTTGTTTTTATGGTTGGCTTCTATTTCTAAAATGGTTAATGGCTGAAAATAAGCTATTTTTCTATTATTTTTTGAGCTTGAAAAAGCATTTGGAACGAAATACGTTTTAATACCATTACTTTCTGTAAAACACTTTACAATAAGACTTTTTTCTTGAAATTTTACTGTTGAAAAAACAATAGCTTTCGTTTTAATAAGCATTTTTAGTGTATTATCCGTTCATTTCTACTGAATAGTTCAGCATGTTTCTATTTATTTGATCGAGTTTTTTTCGTGAAATAAATATGTTTTTGAAGAGTTTCCAATCCCAATGGTTCTCTTTTTTCCATTGATGAAATGTTTGATTTTTCCAATCAAAATTTTCTTTCCAAAAAAAATCTGGAGCTATATAGCATGTGGCATACGGAACTAAATAAGAGCTGTTGTTTTTGTTTTGTACCACATTGCGTTCTTCATCTCTTTTAATAGAAGTGGGAGCAAGTACATTTATTTTTCTTAGTTGCGCTTCAACACCAAAGTCTTGCATTATTTTTGAATAATCTTGTTCTATTTCTTTTAGACTAAAATTATTGTAGGTCGTTTCTCCTATTTTATCTATTGGACGAAATTGAATAGTATTAATGTCATACTGACCAAACCATTTAAAAAAGTCTTTTATTTCGTAAAAATTATCTTTATTAAACGTATAATTTATTCGCAAACTTAATTTTGGATTGTTTTTTTTCTCAAGAGAAATATTTTCAAGTAATTTATGAAAAGTATCGTAATTACCCTTATCCATAAAGTTTTCATACGTGTCTTTGTATACGCCGTGCATCGAAATAATAAACTCATGCAATCCTTTTTCTGAGTAAGTAGAAATATCTTGTTTTGTGAGTAAATTACCATTGGTAACCATACTTATATGCGGAATTTTATATTGGCAAGCAAGCTCTATTATTTTGTCAATATTTTTAAATAGCGTGGGTTCTGCCCCACATCCAATTTGAATTTTTAGTGCATTTTTAAAATTTACAGATGCTATTTTTGGCAAATCTTCTTCTTTAAAAATTCCTTTAAGTTTTTTAGTAAAATTAGGATCTGTAAAATAACACATCTTACAGCGCAAATTACACGCTAAAACAGGATCGAATTGTATTGACAAATACCTTTTATTAAAAACGCTAAGTAGCCATAGTCCGAAAAACTTAATTCGGTGGTTGTTTATTTTTTGATTGATTTGAAGTAGTTTGTAAATATTCATTTATCGTACAATCATTATTTTTTTTACCGTAGTTTCTATGCCATCTTCGGCAGAAATAAAAACCATATATACTCCAGAGGCAACTTTATAACTACCAAAAGCTGTGGTATCCCATTCTACTGTACCTCCTTCTGAGGTGGTTTCAAAAACTAAATTTCCTTCAATATCTGTAATTTTTACATTTGCTTTGTTTGTTAAAGCTGCTATTTTTACTGTTCCTGTAAATTCTGGCCGTACTGGATTTGGATATACAAATACATTATTCAAGTTATCACTTGCTTTGGTGGCTGTCCCTTTAAAAGAAACCAATCCTTTATCGGTAGCAAAAAACACTTCTCCTGTAACCCCATCTATATCTATATCATTAATGTTATTACTTGGTAAAGGGCTGTTGTCTTTTGTAAAATGATAAATTGTATTTTGCCCATCAGGAGAAACCAAATATACACCTGCATCTGCCAGTGACACCCATTTTCTATTAGCACCGTCTACTTCTATATCGGTAATAAATTGATCGTAAAACAATTCTTGCGCTTGCCCATTTTCAAGAATAATAATCGATTTTGATTGTATTTGATCATCTGAAAAAAAAGCATCTGTTTGCACTACTCTTAAACCTCTGATAGTACCTATCCAAAGTTGATTTTTATTATCTATAGCTAAAGCTCTTGTATCTTGAAATGGTAAATTACCTTCTGTTCCCATTTTAATCGATACAAACTTGTTGTTTTTTTCATTGTAACCAATTACACCGTTAGATCTATACGATGCTAACCACTTTGTGTTGTTTTTATCTACTAACATGTTAGGATATTGTTCGTAATAGGGTTCTGACACACCTGGTGTTAAGTCTATTCTAGTCAATTGCCCATTTTTTTTCAATATATTTAATCCTTTTGTGGTAAGTGAGGTGGTAAACCAAAAGTCTCCATTACTATCATAACCGCCTCCATTAACTCTTATTTGATCGCCATTAGATTCGAGCGGTTGCAATGGATCTGAACCTGTGTTGGTATCGTCATACAAAATAGTTGGCGTATTATTTACAAACTTTAGTAAACCCGAAAAACTGCTTCCTACAAAAAAATCGTTATCGTTTTTTGGATTAAGAATAATGCGAGTCATACATCTTGCATTAAAAATTTCAGGGAGATCGAGTAATTCCCAACCTGCTTCTTTACTATATTTGTTCATAGGATAAGAATGTGGACCTCCATCATAATAAGGGTTGTAATCTACAGGATCGTATGTTCCGTATGTAGCCCAAAGGTATTTTGAAGCTTTTTTTATTCTAAAAACACTATTCCTAAAAGGCCCATTTGGGAGCACAAACTCTTGTTGAGAACTGTTGTTTAGGGGTATTGTAAGGATACCTTGTGTGGTGGTGCCTATATAGACTGTGTTGTTTACAATAGTAGTGCAAGTAAATTTAGGGTTTTTTGGATTTTGAGTAGATTGAAAATGAAACACCAATACCAAAGAAGTGTTGTAAACATAAACGTGGTTTTGCGTGGTTACTATTACATAATCTTCTGTATTTCTAAAATCAATAACATTTTCTGGAAATGTCGTGATAACTGTATTGGTCATGTTATTTACCCTTTCCATTGCATTGGAAGAATTAATACAGTAAATTTCGTTTGCAAATGAAATCACTCCTTTAAAATAATCTCCCAACAATTGGTTCCATTGGTTATAATCATCTAGAAATTGACTAGAAATTAAGGCTCTTCGTATTCCATTATATTCTGTTGCAGCATATATATAAGGTTCTTTTACAGCTATTTGTAACACTTTGGTTGTATTGCCATTTGGCCCCATATAGTAGGTTTCTCCAAACTCCATAGTATCCAATTTGAATACCGAAATACCGTAATTGGTGGCTATATAAATCTTATTGTTGTATTCGTAGAAATGGTTGATTTGTTTTATAGAAGGTGGTACAGGAACCTCGTCTATAATACCTCTTTTTTGCAATACAGTTCCGTCTGCTTTGTGAATAAGTAGCATACCTTTTTCATTACCTACAAAAATTAATTTTAAAGTAGGTTGGTAATATATTGCTGTAATATTCTCGGCCTTAAACCCATCTACGGTAGTGATTGTTTTGAGTTCGTTTGTTATAAAATTTTTATAAAAAAGTGCATTTTCTGTAGCTGCAACTACATTACCTCCTAAGTTTGCTACATCTTTTATGTTGTTGTAAGAAAAATAGCTTTGCCATAATTGATTGGTTTGTGCAAAAGTGGCACAAGAAAATAGAAGAAGCAATACTGTTTTTTTAAGCATCTTATTTTGAGTTGCTGTTATAAATTTATACAAATATAATGAAACGTAAATAAAGCTCTTTTCGTGTATAAAAAACAAAAACCTTTTACCAAAATTTGATAAAAGGTTTTTCAACAAAATTAAGTAAGTATGATTATACTACGCCTTGAGCGAGCATTGCATCGGCTACTTTTACAAAACCTGCAATATTTGCTCCTTTTACGTAATTTACATAGCCATCTTCTTCTTTTCCATATTGTTTACATTGACTGTGAATACCTACCATGATATCTTTAAGTCTCAAATCTACCTCTTCACTAGTCCAATTTAAACGTATAGAATTTTGAGTCATCTCTAGTCCTGACGCAGCAACACCACCTGCATTGGCAGCTTTACCTGGTGCAAAAAGTACTTTTGCATTTAAAAACTGCTTAATAGCATCTAATGTAGATGGCATATTGGCCGCTTCTGTAACACACATAACTCCATTATTGATAAGTTGTATTGCATCTTGCTCATTCAACTCGTTTTGAGTAGCACAAGGTATTGCAATATCAACTTTTACTTCCCAAGGGCTTTTGCCTTTAAAAAATTTAGCGCTTGGGTATCTCTCTGCATACATTTCTGCTCTATTGGTACCACTGTTACGCATTTCAAGCATAAATTCGATTTTCTCTCCAGAAATACCTTCTTCATCGTATATATAACCATCAGGTCCAGAAATTGTAACCAATTTTCCGCCCAATTCATTAATTTTTAATGCTACTCCCCATGCAACATTTCCAAATCCTGAAATAGCTACTGTTTTGCCTTTTATTTCTTCGCCAATTGTTTTTAACATTTGCTCTGTAAAGTAAACCACACCATAGCCTGTAGCTTCAGGACGTATAAGTGATCCTCCATAGGCCAATCCTTTACCTGTTAAAACACCTGTAAACTCGTTTCTTATTCTTTTGTATTGACCAAATAAATAACCAATTTCTCTAGCTCCAACCCCAATATCTCCGGCTGGAACGTCCAAATCTGGACCTATGTGTCTGCATAATTCAGTCATAAATGATTGGCAAAAACGCATAATCTCAGCATCTGATTTTCCTTGCGGGTCAAAATCAGAACCTCCTTTACCTCCACCCATAGGCAAAGTAGTTAAACTGTTTTTAAAAACTTGCTCAAAAGCCAAAAACTTAAGTACTGATAGGTTTACAGTATGGTGAAAACGAATACCTCCTTTATAAGGGCCAATAGCTGAATTCATTTGAATTCTAAAACCTCTGTTTACTTGTATTTCTCCTTTATCATCTACCCAAGGCACTCTAAAAATGATAGATCTTTCGGGCTCGGCTATGCGCAACAATAAGTTTTTGCCGTCGTATTTTTTTTGTTCTGATATAAAAGGAATTACGGTTTCTGCAAATTCCCTTACTGCTTGAATAAATTCTGGTTCATTTGGATTTTTGGCCTCTACGTGAGCCATAAAATCATTGATTTTTTGTTCCATAAATAAGGTTCAAATAAATTTGAAAATTAAAAAACTACGCTTTTAGAAAACGATTTCGTAAAAGTTTACAAATATACATTTATTAGTATAAATTACATTAAATTTTTAATCTGATAATTATTTTTATTATAAATGCTGTTTTTTTTAATAATTAATAAAAACTAAATCAAACAAATGCTTTTTGACTGTATTTTATTGCAAAACATAAGTATTTCATTATTTATTTTCTTTATTGTATATTGTTTTTATATATTTGTCCATCGATATTTTTGCAAACTTAAATCTGATGTTAAAAAAAGCCTATATCCTACTTTTTTTAGTTCTTTATACTAAAACTTCTGCTCAGTATTCTTATACTGAATTGGGGGTTTCTGCTGGGCCTGTATTTTTTAAATCTGATTATGGTGCGAGAAACGATTTTGAAAACTTTGTAAAAAATAATGGTTTTTCTATTGGTGTAAACTATTACACTACTCCAAACAATTTTTATGGCGGTTTTTGGGAACATATTAAACTTCGTTTTGATTTAACCTACATGAAAGCCGATTTGAAACATTATGGAGAATGGGTAGCGCCTGAAAGAACAAATACTTTTGCCAATCAATTACGTGGTATGTATGGTTCTACAGAAACTATAAATTTTGGAACCCAATTTGAATTCTACCCTTTAAGAACTGATGATTATAATAGAGGAGAAATGTTCAATCCATACTTTGGTATTGGCCCTCAAATTAATTATGTTAGTACCAAGGCAGAATCTACATTAGGTAAACTAGGTTCTCCTATTACTACTCCAGAAAAATATATGGGTGCATACAAAAATGAGAGTTTTTGGGTTCCATCTGTATGTGCTAGTGTAGGGGTTCGTTATAAACTATCTGATTATCATGCTTTAACAGCTGAAGTAAGAGGTCAATTTTATTTCTCTGATTGGGTAGATGGTTTAAACCCTGACCGAAAAGTATATACCGAAAACAAAGCCAACGATTACAATTTAGGCTTTAGTATTGGGTATGTTTACTATTTTAGTAATGTTCGTTTTTACTAAACATACTACTTAAGCCTTACAAAAAAACAGTATTTTGGAATATTAAAACTTTGAATTCCATAGCCATTAGTGGTAGGAAACGAAGAGTATAGCTCCATGCTATTATTGTCATAATTAATACTTTTTACAATTCCGCAGTGCCCCCAAGCATCGTTCCAAAATTGAACAAAATCCCCTTCCTTAACTTGATTTTTAGGTATTGATTTGCCTATCTTTTTCTTTATTAAAGCAAAATAGACTCCTTTGGGAATAGATGAATTTTGGTTGAGTAACTCGTAAATATTTTTTGAAGTAATAATTCTAATACGTTTTTATCTGTGCTGTTTAAGGCATAAAAGTGTTGTAGTACCTCAATTACTAGTTCCGTACAAACTGCTTGTTTGTAAGTTGGTGCTATTTTTGACCCATTTGTCTTTACAAAATTTACAATTTTCTCGTTTTTATTGTATACTGATTGTGCTTGTACTGTACTGTACAAAAGGCATACTAAAAACCATATTTTCATATTTACATTTTAGTTGTAAACGAAAATAAATTAACTTTAGTATTCAACTAAAAAAACCACATAGCAACGGCTATAGCTGCAATAACACAAATTAAATCAACTAGAAGCATTGTTGCTAATGTATAGCGTGTGTTTTTGATGTTTACAGAACCAAAATATACTGCTATAACATAAAATGTAGTTTCGGCACTACATTGAAAAATACATACCAATCGACCTGTAAAAGAATCGGGACCAAAATTTTGCATAGCATCTATCATAAATCCGCGAGAGCCTCCAGAACTAAAAGGGCGAAGCATCGCTACGGGCAAAGAATCTGTAATTGGTTTGCTTACGCCTAAATGAGAAAATACAAAGGCAATACCGTTGGAAACAATTTCAAACAAACCGCTATTTCTAAAGAAAGAAATGGCTACAAGCATACCTAAAACATAAGGGAAAATTTTCACTCCTGTTTCTAAACCATTTTTTGCTCCCGTTACAAAAGCATCAAATATAGTCGTCTGTTTTTCAGTAAACTTATTTTCATTGATAAAAGAAAAAATTAATGTTGCTCCAATAATAAGTACAAGCATCAATCCAGATAAATTGGAAGTAAAGAAATTTTTACCTATCAAATCTAGTCTATTTATATAAAAAAGTAATCCGATAATTGCTGCTAATAAAGCAAATATTCCTACCAATAAACTAGCACTTTTAAAATTTATTTTCTGGCGTATACCTACAATAATAAATGCTGCTAGTGTGCCAATAAAAGATGTAATTATACATGGCAACATAACATCTGCAGGATTTGTAGCGTTTTGAGCGGCTCTATAGCCTATTATTGATGTAGGTATAAGTGTAAGTCCTGCCGCATGAAGACACATAAACATAATTTGTGCGTCGCTCGCTTTATCTTTATCTGGGTTTATTTCTTGAAGACTTTGCATGGCTTTAAGTCCAAATGGTGTAGCGGCAGAGTCTAAACCTAAAAAATTGGCTGCAAAATTTAAAGTCATATACGAAATAGACTCATGGTTTTTTGGTACTGTAGGGAATATTTTGGAGAATAAAGGGCTTAATTTTTTGGCTAATTTTTCTGATGCTCCAGAGTCTATAAGCAATTGCATTAACCCACAAAAAAAAGCTAAATAAGCAATTAACGGAAGTATTAAATCTACCAATGTGTTTTTGCAAGTAGGTAGCAAACCATCGCTTTTTTGAACACCACTGTATATTTTTACGGTTTTGTTATTAAAAACATAGGTAGTATCTGGGTTAATGGTGTCTTTATTGACTACCATTGTTTTGTTTGTTGCGTTTTCAATACTATCTTTTACAAAAAAAGGAACTTGTTGTATGTATTTTTCGGAAATTAAAATAGGATCGTCTTTTTTACCATTTAATATATAATCTAAGCTATAATTAGTACCTGTAAATAAACTAATTATAACAAAAAGTATAGAAGATATAAAAATAACGAGCCAAAATCTACTTAAAACCATAATACTCTTTTTGTAATTATTAAAAAATATTGCTTTTGTTGTATTAAAAACCCGACTCATTTAAAGTCGGGTTTTTTTAATTATAGTCCGAATTCGTCTATATTTTGTTCTTCGGTACCTGTAGAGTCAGCCTCTTTATGACTGCCACTACTACTTCTTGGCGCAGACCAACAATCTACTTTCATATCAAAACCATCAGGTCTTTCAAATTCATCTTTAGAAATTTGCAAGTCGGGATCGGCATAACATTTTTCCATCATATAACCCCATATTGGTAATGCTGCCGTAGCACCTTGCCCGTATACTAAACTTTTAAAACGTGCTGAACGATCTTCGCAACCTACCCAAACTCCCGTTACTAAATTTGGAACCATACCTATAAACCAACCGTCTGATTGGTTTTGAGTTGTACCTGTTTTTCCTGCTATTGGATTTTTAAACATATATGGATAACCTGTCCAGCGGTTGTCTCCACTACCTCCTGTTTCGGTTCTTAGTCGCACACCCGAACCGCTTTCTGTTACTCCTTCTAGAAGTTTAATTACCGCAAAAGCTACATCTTTATTCAATACATCATGAGATTCAGCCACAGGTTCATACAATACGGCACCGTTTTTATCTTCAATTCTCGAAATAAAATAAGGTTTTATATATACCCCTTGATTGGCAAAAGTACTGTATGCTGCTACCATATCTTCAACAGTAATATCTACAGCTCCAAGTGATATGGCTGGCTGTACTGGTATATCGGATTTTACACCCAATTTTTTAGTTAAATCTACTACAGCTTCTGGCCCAGTTTGGTCTATAAGTTTGGCCGAAATAATGTTTATTGAGTTTGCCAAAGCATATTTTAGCGTAACCATACCACGGTATTTTTGATCGGAATTTCGAGGTTCCCAATCTTCGGTAACATGGTGTCTGCCTTTTCTTATCATAAAAGGTTCATCAAGCATGGTATCGCATGGTGTTTTACCTAGTTGTTCTATTGCTGTGGCATACACAAAAGGTTTAAAAGTAGAACCTACCTGACGTGCTCCTTGCCCTACATGGTCGTACTGAAAATACTTATAGTTTATACCACCTACCCATGCTTTTATTTGACCTGTTTGAGGCTCCATAGACATTACTCCCGCTTGAAGAAAGTGTTTGTAATAGCGTATAGAGTCTAACGGCGTCATCACGGTATCGCGTTCTCCTTTCCAAGTAAAAATGGTCATTTTAGTTTTTTTACTAAAGGTAGCCACAATATCGTCATCACTCATCTCTTTGTCTTTTAGAATACGCCATCTATCAGAATTTTTCATCGCCTGTTTGATTATCTTATCTGTTTCTTGGGGCGTAATGTTTACAAAAGGCGCATTTTTGTTTCCTTTTTGCTGATTCATAAATTCTTGTTGCAGATTTTTCATGTGCTCTGTAACGGCTTCTTCGGCATATTCTTGAATTTTTGAATCTATTGTGGTATAAATTTTTAAACCATCGCCGTATACATCATATTCTTCGCCATCTGGTCGTTTATGTTCTTTTACCCATTCTTTCATGTAATCACGAAGATATTCTCTAAAGTAAGTGGCTAATCCATCATAATGACTTTCTGGATGAAAATCGAGAACTATGGGTTTGCTTTGCAACATTTTTTTGGCAGACTCTTCTAGCTTATGGTTTCGAACCATTTGCCCAAGCACAATGTTTCTGCGCTCTATAGCTCTTTCTGGAAAGCGTTTTGGATTGTATCGAGAAGGATTGGTAAGCATTCCTACTAAAGTAGCACTCTCGTTTATGGTAAGGTCGCGAGGTTCTTTATTAAAATACACCTTGGCTGCCGATCTAATTCCTACAGCACCATTTACAAAATCTACCTGATTAAAATACAAAGCAATGATTTCGTTTTTGGTATATTGTCTTTCAAGTCTTATGGCAATAATCCATTCTTTTGCTTTTTGAATGATTCTAAAAGGTAAAAACTTGGAACCTTCACCATGAAAAAGCAATTTGGCAAGTTGCTGTGTTATAGTACTTGCCCCTCCATTTGAGCCTAGTTTTAGTGCTGCTCCAACTGTTCGTTTAGCATCAATGCCCGAATGTTCATAAAAACGTTCATCTTCTGTAGAAACAAGTGCATCTACTAATGATTTTGGCAAGTCTTTATATTTTATTGCTGTTCTATTTTCGTTATAAAATTTACCCAAAACCTCACCATCACTCGAAATAATTTCGGTTGCTAGATTTGATTCTGGATTTTCTAGTTCTTCAAATGAGGGCATTGCTCCAAATAATCCCCACGAAGCAAATAAGAAAAATAAAAATATGCCTCCTAAACCATAAAAGAAAAACCTCCAAAATTTTCTTTTGTAATAGCTACTATCTTTTACTACTGCTTGATTATTTTTTTGTGCCATATTGTATTAATTTGCAGATTCTATTCTAAAGCCAACCTCTGTAATACCTGGTAGTTTTACTATTCCTTCTGTTTTTCCTATTTGTCTTACAGCTTGTTGTATACTTAATTTGTATTTTCCTTTTTGCGAAAATTTAAAATTTTCTTTATAAACTAATTTACTTTCTTTAATGTCTGAAAAACCTTGCCCCATAAGCGTACCATCTGGATTTGCCATTTGATATTCTAAAGTGTCTACCAATATTTTGCGGTTAGGCTGTTCCATAGATACTATTAAAAAAATATTGTTGTATGGATAACTATTGTTGTCTCTAAGGTTTACAAACAAGTTGAATGGTTTGTTTACATCTAGAGCTGGGAGTTCAAAATTAATTTTTTTGGATTTCTCCCAAGCATTATTTACAGATTGGTATTCATCGAAAACTCTTTTTTCATCACATGAAAATAGCACAAATACCATCATCAAAAAGAGTAGGTTTTTAGCATCGAAAAAAATAGACTTTTTGTTCATTACACTACTTTTTAACAGGTTTGTTATTTTCGTTACCTTTTGAAAAATTCTCTTTTCGTTTTTGTTGCGGTTGGTTGTTATTTCTTCTTTTTTTCTTTCTTTTTGGCTGATCAAAACGTGTAAGACTTTCTTGTCCCATGGCGTTGTTGAAAGTAACTTCGGGCTCTTCGGTAGTTTCTTCAATATAATCTTCTAGAGCTGAAACCAATTTGTTTTGCTTGTTTAAAGCAATCATCTCTTTTACTTGACTAATGTGAAGTTTATGCCAATTGGCGGCATTATCTTTGTATGAAAACCACATCAATCCTTTAAAAATATCTTGCTTTTGGCAAATTGCCTCGCCTTTTTCTGTTTTGATTCTAGTGTCTAAATCTGGAAAACCTTTTAAAGCATCTAAATAAGTGTCTAATTCATAATTTAAACAACATTTAAGTTTTCCGCATTGTCCAGCCAATTTTTGAGGATTAAGAGAAAGTTGTTGGTATCTCGCCGCAGAAGTATTAACACTTCTAAAATCTGTAAGCCATGTAGAACAACATAATTCTCTACCGCAAGAACCTATACCACCCAAACGAGAAGCTTCTTGTCTAAACCCTACTTGTTTCATTTCGATACGGGTTTTAAACTCTTGCGCATACTCTTTTATCAGTTGTCTAAAATCTACTCTATCATTGGCTGTATAATAAAAAGTAATTTTAGAGCCATCGCCTTGGTACTCAATATCAGATATTTTCATTTCTAAATTGAGTTTAATGGCTATTTCGCGAGCTTTTACTTGTGTTGTTTCTTCTTTGGCTCTAGCTTCACTCCAAATGTCGATATCTTTTTGAGTTGCTTTTCTGTAAATTTTTGGAAGTTCTGCAGTATGGTAGTCTATGTTTTTTTTCTTCATTTGCACTTTTACCAGCTCACCAGTAAGTGATACAATACCCACATCATGACCTGGAGCCGTTTCGGTGGCTACCACATCGCCAATAGCTATAGAAAGGCTTTCTGAGTTTTTAAAAAACTCTTTTCTTCCGTTTTTAAATCGAACTTCTACACAATCAAACATTTTTTCTCCTGTAGGCAATCCCATATTGGAAAGCCAATCGAAAACAGTAAGTTTATTACAACTACTTTCGCTACAAGAACCACTATTTTTACACCCCTTGTTATCGTGCGATTTTCCAGAGGTTGAGCAATTTGCACATGCCATATTTATATTTTATCTAGATGAGTATTGTATACTCTTGCTATTAAACGTTAAGTGTGTAAAGATATTACATTTTAGTTTATGATGTCAATGTCTTTTATCCTAAAAAAAATTACACAAAAAAGCCATCTATACATAGACGGCTTTGCGTTGTATTTTTAAAAAGATAAGATTAAGAACCACACATTTCACATTCATCTGGGCCTGCATTGCGGGCTTGTTCAATCATGGCTCTAAAATCTTCTGCGGTCATTTCGCCCGTTTCATTGGGCACTAACACCTCTACAGCTTTGGGCTCGGCAACAGCAATAGGCTCAGCCTTTTTTTCATTATTTAATGTGAATTTAATAGCGTCTACCGCTGCTTTTGTTCTTAAATAATACATACCTGTTTTCAAACCGCTTTTCCAAGCATAAAAGTGCATAGAAGTAAGTTTTGCATAATTGGCATCTTGCATAAACAAGTTGAGCGATTGTGATTGATCTATAAAATAACCTCTTTGACGGCTCATATCTATAATATCTTTCATAGACATTTCCCATACGGTTTTGTAAAGTTCTTTTAAATCTTGCGGAATTGACTCAATGTTTTGAATAGAGCCATTATTTCGCATAATTTCTTGTTTTAGACTTTCATTCCAAAGCCCTCTGTGAACTAAGTCGTGAAGTAAATGCTTGTTTACTACAATAAATTCGCCCGAAAGCACTCTGCGGGTGTAAATATTTGAGGTATAAGGTTCAAAAGCTTCGTTGTTTCCTAATATTTGCGAGGTTGATGCTGTAGGCATTGGCGCCATAAGTAATGAATTGCGCACTCCATGTTGCACTACTTCTTTTCTTAATGATGCCCAATCCCATCTGCCTGATAAGTCTTCATCTTTAAGCCCCCATAGGTTGTATTGAAACTCTCCTTTTGAAATAGGAGAACCATCAAAGGTGCTATATGGGCCTTCTTCTTTTGCCATTTCCATAGATGCAGTAACGGCTGCAAAATAAATGGTTTCGAAAATTTCTTGGTTAAGTTTTTTAGCCTCATCGCTCGTAAAAGGCATTCTTAACATAATAAAAGCATCTGCCAAACCTTGAACGCCTAATCCTACGGGTCTATGACGCATATTGGAATTTTCGGCTTCTTTTACAGGATAATAGTTTCTGTCGATTACTTTGTTTAGGTTTCTTGTTACTCGCTTGGTTACATTGTACAACAATTCGTGATTGAATGTGTTGTTTTCGATAAACATAGGTAAGGAAATAGATGCTAAGTTACATACCGCTATTTCATCTTCGGAGGTGTACTCCATAATCTCGGTACATAGGTTTGACGAACGTATAGTACCTAAATTTTTTTGGTTTGATTTTCTGTTGGCAGCATCTTTATAGAGCATGTATGGAGTACCTGTTTCTATTTGAGATTCGAGTATTTTTTCCCATAATTCTCTAGCTTTTATTGTTTTTCTACCTTTTCCTGATTGCTCGTAAGAGGCATATAATGCTTCAAATTCTTCGCCATATACATCGTATAAACCTGGGCACTCATTAGGACACATTAATGTCCAGTTGGCATCTTCTTCTACACGCTTCATAAACAAATCTGAAATCCACATAGCGTAGAAAAGGTCGCGCGCGCGCATTTCTTCTTTTCCTGTATTTTTTTTAAGGTCTAAAAAGTCAAAAATATCTGCATGCCACGTTTCTATATATACCGCAAAACTTCCTTTTCTTTTTCCGCCTCCTTGGTCTACATAGCGAGCAGTATCGTTAAATACTCTAAGCATAGGCACAATACCGTTTGAGGTACCATTGGTTCCGCGAATGTAAGAGCCTGTTGCTCGAACATTGTGTATAGAAAGCCCTATACCTCCCGCAGATTGTGATATTTTGGCGGTTTGTTTTAGGGTATCGTAAATTCCGTCTATGCTATCGTCTTTCATGGTTAATAAAAAACAAGACGACATTTGAGGTTTTGGTGTTCCTGCATTAAATAGTGTAGGAGTGGCATGGGTAAAGAATTTTTTTGACATAAGGTCGTAGGTTTCTATTACCGATGTTAAATCGTCTAAATGAATACCAACAGCTACACGCATAAGCATGTGTTGTGGTCTTTCTACTATTTTTCCATTTATTTTTAATAAATACGAACGTTCTAAGGTTTTAAACCCGAAGTAATCGTAGTTAAAATCTCGGTTGTATATAACGTGCGAATCTAAAAATTCGGCATTTGCCATAATAACTTGATGTACTTCTTGGGATATAAGAGGCGCTTCTTGATTGGTTCTTGGGTTTACATAGTGATACATATCGTTCATGGTTTCGGAGAACGATTTTTTGGTATTTTTATGTAAGTTGGATATGGCTATTCTAGCGGCCAATAGGGCGTAATCTGGGTGGGTTACCGTCATGGCTGCTGCGGTTTCTGCGGCAAGGTTGTCTAGTTCTGAAGTCGTTACACCATCATACAACCCTTCTATAACTCTCATGGCTACTTTTACTGCATCGACTAAATCGTTGAGCCCGTAACATAATTTTTTGATTCTATCGGTAATTTTGTCGAACATTACGGGTTCTTTGTGCCCGTCTCTTTTTACTACATACATAAGCGTTAATTTTTGGGTTATAAAACAAATAATCCCTTATTTGTTTTGGTGTATTTGTACTGATTTTTTAGGGCTATGGTTTACTTCCTAGCCCTGATGGAAGTGCAAATCCTTTTAAACTATTGTTGTACAATAGTTTAAAAGATTGAAACGTACAGCAGGAATAAGGCATTTGTTGGGGCTCAAACCATTCGCTACTGTATCTTGTTGTAGTAGGTTAAAAATCGGCGTCGAAACTTATTTTACTGGCTTGCGAATCGTTGTTCATTACGCCTGCTTTTTGGTACTCGCCTACTCTTTTTTCAAAGAAATTGGTTTTTCCTTGTAGCGAAATCATATCCATAAAGTCGAACGGATTGGTTACGTTGTATACTTTATTGCACCCTAATTCTACCAAAAGCCTATCGGTAACAAATTCTAAATACTGCGTCATAAGGGTAGCATTCATGCCTATAAGGCTTACAGGTAGAGATTCTGTAATAAATTTACGCTCTATATCGAGTGCATTGGTAATGATTTCTGTAATTCTTTGAGGTGAAACTTTGTTTACCAAATGGTGGTTGTGTAAATGTACGGCAAAGTCGCAGTGCATACCTTCGTCTCTTGAAATAAGTTCGTTGGAAAAGGTAAGACCTGGCATTAAACCTCTTTTTTTGAGCCAATAAATTGAGCAGAAAGACCCTGAAAAGAATATGCCTTCTACTGCTGCAAAGGCAATAAGTCGTTCTGCAAAGCTTGGCGATTGTATCCATTTTAAAGCCCAATCGGCTTTTTCTTTAATAGCAGGAAAAACTTCTATGGCGTGGAAAAGCTGATTTTTTTCGGCTTCATCTTTTACATAAGTATCTATAAGCAACGAATAGGTTTCGCTGTGGATATTTTCCATCATGAGTTGAAATCCATAGAAAAATTTTGCTTCTGGATATTGCACTTCGGAAACAAAATTTTCGGCTAGGTTTTCATTAACAATACCGTCTGAAGCGGCAAAAAATGCCAAAATATGTTTGATAAAATAACGTTCCTCGTCGTTTAACTTGTTATTCCAGTCGTGAAGATCTTGGTGTAAGTCAATTTCTTCGGCTGTCCAAATACAGGCTTCTTGTTTTTTATACCATTCCCAAATATCATGGTGCTTGATTGGGAATATAACAAATCGGTCTTTGTTTTCCTGTAGGATGGGTTCTATAAAAGACATTTTTAGGGAATTTTGTAGTTATTATTATGTTACTTTTAGCTCTACAAAGATTGGTATTTGAAATGAAAAATGAAAGCCAAACTTATTCACAAATCGCATGAGTTTTTAACAATATGTTATTTCTAAACGATCTCTGGTTTGTTTTGTAATTGTTTGGTTTTTAGGTTTTTAAAAAACAATAAATACTACCAAAAACTGCCAAAGTCCTTGTTTTATAAGGTGTTTTGAATGGTTGCTCAAAAAGTTTTCGAAAAGTTTTCGTACGTAATTTTACATGGTGCTGAAACAAAAAAAACAGATTCTAAAATACATTAGAATCTGTTTTGGTTTTTTGTAATTAATTTCGCTTAATTATTCTTCGGCGTCTCTATCAATATAGGTTTTGTTTCCGTTTTTATTGATGTAGTATTTTCCACCTCTTGGTCCTGTAAATACTTTTTTACCTTTGTAAGTACCTGTTGCTTTATCGGCTACCTTTTTTTCTGCTGCTTTTGAGGCTGCAGTTTCTTTCATGTCTTCTTTTTCTTCGGCAGCTGTTTTTTTAACTTTTGCTTTGGTTTTATTTACTTCGGCTTTTGCTTTACCTTCTGCAGATTTTGCTTTTCCTGTTGCAGAAGCGCTGCTTTCTTTCGCCTTAGCCTCACCGTTTTTAAAACGTTTGTCTACCGTTCCGTCTTTTTTTAGTCTTGGTGCTTTTTCTTCGGCATCTTTTGTAGCTTTTTCTTTTTTAGCTTTTGCTTTTTTCTCTACGTCTTTAGCTTTATCTTCGGCTTCTTTTTTGGCTTTTGTTTTTTCTTCTTTAACTTTTTCAGCCTTTTCTTTTTTTTCTTTAACTACTTTTTCGGTTCTAGCTTTTGTTTTTTTAGCCTTTTTTTCGGCAGTTTCTTGTGCAAAGATGGTGTTTGAAAACATAAATATCAATGCAAGTGCAATAAGTTTTTTCATGATTTTAAAATTTTATTTTAGATGTTAAATTTACTGATTTATTTTTTACGCAAATAGTATTCCATTATTTATTTTGTAGAATTTATTTTACTTAAAAATAAGCTCTTAGCTGAATAGTTCCTGTATGAATAGCTGTTGAATTTTCTGATTTTCTGCCTAGATAATTAATGTTGATATCTAAGTATTGTGTGAGTTTTTTTTGCAACAATAAACGCCAAGTAGCATTTTTGCCCGACTGTAACCCTTCGAGCATAGTAAACCCTACTGGAGAAAGCGCATTGCCAGAAAATTTGTTGGTGTAAAATGCGTATTCGGCATTTAATGTAAATTGTTTTTCGCTTAAATAATTACAAGTTACACCCCATTGGTTTTGTTGTAAAGTCTCTAAGTTGCCTAAACTATTTTGTTTGTTTTTGAAGCTGTAAAAACACGATACCGAAGCATTATTGGAAAATAAATAGGACACTTTGGGTTCTAAACCGTAATTTTTTACTTCGTAATTTCTAGAGGCATAGGTGTCGGAAAAACTCAATGTGTTTGAGTATACAAATAGGCTACTCAGTTGCCATGTTTTTTGAATAAGGTGCACATATTGCAATTGGTGTGATTTTAAATTATTTTCTAATGAGCCACTATTTAGCAACGATTTTATATGATTGTTGGTATAAGTGTAGGTTGTTGTGTGGTGTTGTTTTCCTTTGTTGTAAAACAAACTGTTTCTAAAACTGGTATTTAAACCTAATAAATTTTCGGTAGCTGTAGAAAAAGGATTCAAATCGAAATTATCTTGTTGCTTTTTTATTTTTCTGTCTAACGAAAAATTGGTTTGATTGTAAAAATGAGATAAAAACTTTTTTACCCCATTGCTGGTATTCCAACCTGCCGGATTGCACACCAATGCTTGAGAAAACTTGTTTTGATGGGTTTTGATAAAAACTTGATTTGGTAGAAATATACGCACATATTTTGCCAAATCGGGAAACGGAGCTACTTCAAATTCTTGCAACTCTTGAATACCGTTGTTGTTGTAATCGTTCCACATATAAACACCTTGTGACGGAGGCACCTCAATATAAGTAAACTCTTGTTGGGCTATACTCCCCGATTGGTTTTCGTAGGATGTGGAAATTTGTATTTTTTGATTAAAAAAAGTATCGTTGTATAAAATTCTTGAGTTTAATGAAGGTTCTGTAGGCTTGCTGTTTTGCGGGTAATAAAGCGTTCTATAGTTTATATAGGCTGACAAATTGGTTTTTTGATTTTGTATTAATTTTGATTTTATATAACCGTTGTGCGATGTATTTACTCTTTTTAGTATACCCATCTGCAAACTATCGTTTACTCTATATTTATAGCCTGTTTCTACAAAAACTTTCGTGCTATCGCCTCTTCCTAAATGCGTGCCTAATTCTGAAAACCGTTGAGAGGGTTGAAGAATTTCGTTTGTTGTATTTAAAATTAATTTATTGTTTTCTGTTTTGTATGTCGCTCCAGTCCAATTTTTATAAAAATGATAATTTACTTTGGTTCGTGTTCGCAAAAAAGAACTTTTATTAGTTTCAGAACGACTATTTAAGTAACTATTATCGCTTTGTACCAACCACTTTGAGCTGGTTACATGCGCTGTTATTGTATGCTTAATTCCGGAAAATGAACCAGAGTCTGCCAACGATTCAACTTGATAATTTACGTTTCCTTTTTCTTTTAAATCTAATTGCAATCCTGTTTTTATAAGGCTTTGATTGCCTGTAAATGCAGCAACATTCCAATCTCTATTAAATTCTATAGCATATAATCGTTCTATAGTTTTAAAGTTTTTTTGTACAAATTGTACCGTAGCAAAGGTGTTCCAATTGTATTTCCCGGTAAACAATCGTTGTTTTGCTTGTAGCACTCCTGCTAAGCCTTTGTTGTTGGCATCATCTAATGTTGAATATAGGTTTAAATCGTTATTACTTACTCCCAATTCAAAATCTATGTCTGTTTTTTCACCAAGATTTATTTTAGATGTTACCGTTGCTATTTGTAGTTTGGTTGGCGCAATAAGTTTTATGGTTGGCTCATAATTTCCTTGTGGTATTCCTGCTATAGGGGCAACATATTGGTAAATTTTTCCTATAGCCGATGTATTACTTACTATATAATTGCCCATATTATTACCAACCCATGTAAAACGTACGTTGTACAGTGTTTGTGTGGCATCGGTAGAAAATTCATAAATTATGGTACTCCCTATTGTGTGTTTTTTATACAATATTTTATTTTCAGAATAGGTGTCTTGGTATGCAGATAGGGCAAACATACTATTAGGATTATCACCCGCATTTTGTAAAATAGCTATTTGCTCTTGACTTAAATTTTGCTGCAGAGGTTGGTTTTTTACATCGTTTTCATTGTACCAATAACCACCTACACTCCATTTTTTTTGTTTATATATTGTTCCACCATACGATACAAATCGGGTGAAATTTCTATCAGAATATTGATATTCTACCACAATACGCATTTCTGAATTAATAGGAAATAACGATGTGAATTTTATTTCTCCTGCGTTGTAATCTATTACATAATCATTGTTTTCTCCGCGTTTAAGTACTATTCCGTTTACATAAACTTGTTCTGAACCAGAAATAACAAGCACATACAATTCTCCATTATTTCCTTTGAGTTTGTATGGCCCTTGGTTGCCTTCTTGCCCCGTAAAACTACTCTTGGCATATTGACCTCGCACTACAGCCCCCGATGCGTATATTTCGGTGCTTTTATCTGGAGTTCCTAGCGTTACTTTGGTAGAAAGTCCTTGTACTTTTTTGTTAAAATTCATAAAACGACTTTTTCTGTTTTCGAGAAACAAATCACCTGCTCTTATGTTCCATTTATCAGAAAATAACTCTATAAATATTTGGTCAAACTCATCTATTTTTTGGGAGTAACCGTTGTTTTGCAAAGGTATGTTGCTATCTTGTATTGAGGCTCTAATGCCTACTTTGTCTGAAATTTTACCTGTTATTTGTAAATCAAGATTTGAATTTACCGTTGCATTTTGATTGTTCCCCACCGTAACCCCACGAGTAATACTACCCGAAGTGTTGAGCCCGTCAAACGGTTTAAAAGTATTAGGTTTAGGTGTGTCTAGGCTATACAAAGTGCCTTTGCCATTGGGTACTACAATGGCGTTTTCAAACTTAGTATATGTTTTGGTAACAAATGTTGGATAAACGCTATGTTTTACTAGTATAGTATCTATATTTTTTGGACGTTGTTTCCAAACCAATATTCCTTTTTTAAAATCTACCTTATACAATAAACTGTCTATTGCAAGCCCTTTTTTGTCTGTCAATTCAAATTTTTCGGTAGGGATACTGGTTGTATAAATAATGAGTGTATCTTGAGCAACAGCCATCTTTTTGGTAGTAACAGTAGGCTCTTGTTGGGCATAGGTATGCCAACACAAAAGCATAAAAATTATCTGTACTACTTTTTTTATCATGACTATATAACTCCTAAAAGTCAAAAGTAGTATTTAATACCCAAAAAATGGAATGGTACAAATTTTAAAACGTTTTACTCTTTGGTAACCAATTGAAGTGTTTCTCTAGAAATTTGTTTTACTAAAACTGTTTTATCTTTTTCTACCAATTCAGAAGCTGCTTTATCAAAATGACGAATGGTATAGAGCGACACGTTTTCGTTGTACGATACACTAAACTTTTGAGACAATATTGTTTTTAAGGCTTCAAAATTAGTAAACTTATCTTCAATACAAATAGAAAAACTAATGGCTGTATTTTGTATTAAACTTACTTTTATTTTAAACTGATGTAGTAATGCAAAAATTTCGCTGATATTTTCTTCCATAATAAACGAAAAATCTAGAGAAGATAACGAAAGCAACAACTGATTTTTCTTTACAATAAAACACGAGGTTTGAGGTTCCAAATCGGCTCCTTTAGACACGCTTGTACCAGCCAACATAGGGTTTACAAACGATTTTACATACAAGGGTATTTCTTTTTTTTGCAGTGGCTGTAATGTTTTTGGGTGAATTACAGTAGCACCATAAAAGGCAAGTTCTATAGCTTCTCTATACGATATTTGATGTAGCAGTGTAGCATTTTCAAAATAACGCGGGTCGGCATTGAGAACTCCAGGAACATCTTTCCATATAGTAACACTTTCAGCATCTAGACAATAAGCAAATATAGCAGCGGTATAGTCTGAGCCTTCTCTACCCAAAGTTGTGGTAAAACTATTCGGATCTGAACCTAAAAAACCTTGAGTAATATTAAGAGCATTGCGATTTACTCCTTTTGTAATAAGCTCTTGTGTTGTATTCCAATCTACTACAGCGTCTCGATAAGTAGTATCTGTTTTTACAAAATTGCGTACATCGAGCCAGTTGTTTGTAAGCCCTTGTGCCTTAAAATAATGGCTCACAATGGTTGTTGATATAATTTCGCCATAACTTACTATTTGGTCGTACACAAAATTGTAGTTGGGCGATTTATTGCTACGAATAAAATATTCCAAATCGGCAAAATGATTGTTTACATCAAAATAAACTTCATGTTCCTCGTTGTTAAAAAGTTCATCTAGTATTTGGTAGTGGTATTTCTTGACTTCAAGTAAAGAGGCATTAAGCTCGTTTGATTTTTCAAAATAATGCTTAATAACCATCTCCAAAGCGTTGGTTGTTTTTCCCATAGCCGATATAACCAACAAGGTATCTGTATATCCTACGGTTTGTAATACGTGAAGCACGTTTTGTACTCCTTTTGCATCTTTTACCGATGCACCCCCAAATTTGTAAACTTTCATTTATTTTTTACTGTAAAAAATTATACTGCAAAACTAGTAAATCTTGTGTTTTGTATAAATATTCTTTTTGTTTTAATCTAATTTATCTCTCGTGTTTTCTAAAAACTTATTTATTGTGGCTTCATCCATTTGGGCAATGCGCCAATCTGTAAAAATGGTAGCTCCTGTTTTTTTATAAAATGTAATGGCTGGTGTATTCCATTCGAGTACGGCCCATTCTATACGCTTTACCTTTTCTATTTTAGCTTGTTCGATTATTTTTTTGTACAACTTATAGCCTATTCCTGCACCTCTGTAGTCGTGCTTAACAATAAGATCTTCAAGGTGTATGGTTTTGCCTTTCCAAGTAGAATAACGAAAGTAATACAATGCCATACCTACTATTGTGTTTTCTACCTCTGCTACATAGCAATTAAATAACGGCGGATTACTAAACCCATCACGCAATAAATCTTCTACCGTTATCTCTACTGCATGAGGCTCTTTTTCAAAAACAGCAAGTTCTTGTATTAATTGTAATACTTGTACCATATCTTGTGGTTGGGCTTTTCGTATCATTATTTTTATAAAATTAAAAGAGCTAAGATATGTATTTCATAAAATTTTATTATCAAAAATAGTTTTTTATGCTAATTTTTGTTTTATAAAAACAAGATCGTAATAATGATTTTTTCTTGCTTAATCTTATTTTATTTTTAAAAACCCTTAATCTATTGTAAACAAAATGCTAAAGGATACTTAAAGTAGCACTGTATATATAAGTTTTAACTGATTATTAACATTGGCATTGGTTTTTAATTTTCAATTTTGAAATGTTAAAATTTAGAACATAATTTCGTGCATTATGGAATCAGAACATACCACTTTGGACATTAGAGCCATTAATGAAAAAATAGAAAGAGAAAGTGCTTTTATAGACCTTCTTACTTTGGAAATGAACAAAGTAATTGTGGGTCAAAAACACATGGTAGAACGATTGCTTATTGGCTTGCTTGGTCAAGGTCATATTTTACTAGAAGGGGTTCCAGGCTTGGCAAAAACTTTGGCCATTAATACGCTTTCAAAAGCCATACAAGGCAGTTTTAGCCGTATACAATTTACCCCCGATTTATTGCCTGCAGATGTAGTAGGTACCATGATATACAACATAAAGCAAAACGAATTTTCTATAAAAAAAGGCCCTGTTTTTGCCAATTTTGTACTAGCAGACGAAATTAATAGAGCTCCTGCCAAAGTACAATCGGCTTTGCTTGAAGCCATGCAAGAAAAACAAGTAACGATAGGCGATACTACCTTTAAGCTCGAAAAACCTTTTTTGGTACTGGCTACACAAAACCCTATAGAGCAAGAAGGTACCTACCCGTTACCCGAAGCTCAAGTAGACCGTTTTATGCTCAAAACAGTAATTGATTATCCTAAAATGGATGAAGAGCGTTTGGTAATTCGTCAAAATCTTATGGGTACTACTACTGCGGTAAATGCAGTTGTATCTGTAGAACAAATTCTAAGAGCTCAAGAGGCTGTAAAAGAAGTATATATGGACGAAAAAATTGAAAAATATATACTCGATTTAATTTTTGCTACCCGATATCCCGAAAAATACCGATTGGAAAACTTAAAACCTTATATCGCTTTTGGTTCATCTCCTCGTGGTAGTATAAACTTGGCTACGGCAGCCAAATGTCATGCGTTTATTAAACGTCGTGGCTATGTAATACCCGAAGATGTACGTGCAGTAGTTCACGATGTATTGCGCCATAGAATAGGCATTACCTACGAAGCCGAAGCCGAAAACATGACCTCTGTAGATATAATAAACAAAATAGTAAACGAGGTAGAAGTACCTTAATTAGCTTTTAGCTGTCAGCTGTCAGCAATCAGCTAAATACTGATGGCTAATGGCTTAATGCTAATAGCTTAAAGCTAATAAAATGGAAACCAAAGACTTATTAAAAAAAGTTCGCAAAATAGAAATCAAAACCAAACGGTTAAGCGATCATATTTTTTCGGGAGAATACCACACCTCTTTCAAAGGTAGGGGAATGACTTTTTCGGAAGTGCGCCAATACCAGTATGGCGATGATGTTCGTGCTATAGATTGGAATGTTACGGCACGCTACAACGAACCCTATGTAAAAGTATTTGAAGAAGAACGTGAACTTACCATGATGCTTATGGTAGACGTTTCGGGCTCTGAACATTTTGGTACCAAAAACCAATTAAAAAGTGAAATAGTAACGGAAATTGCCGCTACTATGGCTTTTTCTGCTACGCAAAACAACGATAAAATTGGTCTTATTTTATTTTCAGATCACGTAGAACTATTTATTCCTCCCAAAAAAGGAAAATCGCACGTATTGCGCATCATTAGAGAGCTTATCGAGTTTCAGCCCAAAAGCAAAGGAACAAACCTATCTCAAGCTTTAGCCTATTTGACAAATGTTCAGAAAAAAAGAGCCATTGTATTTTTAATCTCCGATTTTATTACACAAGACGATTATGAAAAACCATTGAAAATGGCTACCAAAAAACACGATGTAACAGCTATTCGTGTTTTTGATCCTCACGAAGAAAAAATACCCAATGTAGGTATTATACCGCTACAAGATGCAGAAACAGGCAATATAGTGCTTGCCGATACCAACGATGCCAATGTGAGAGCCTATTTTGAAAACCATTACAAACACCAACTCGCACAATGTAAAGAGGTGTTTGCCAAAAGTGGTGCAGGCTTAGTACACACTCGTGTAGACGAAAGTTATGTAACCAAATTATTAGGATATTTTAAAGCTAGAGAGTAAATGAAGTTGAAATTGTATCTACTTGTGTGTTGTATGGTATACCAATGGGGGTATTGCCAATTGGTTTCTACGAGTATCGATTCTACCAAAAAGAAAATAGGATCAGAATTTTATATTACACTAAAAGCTATTGTTGGCTCAAAAGATAAAGTAATTTTTCCAAAAGATTCCAATTTTGGATTATTGGAAGTGCTTGAAAACTACAAAACCGATACGGTAGAAAAGGGAAATAAAATAGAATTGAGCAAACGATATGGTATAACTCAATTTGACGCAGGTAAATATACCATACCCAAACTACCCGTTAGTATAAATCAAAAAAAATATTATACAGACACTATAAACCTAGAGGTAGTAGATGTAAAGGTTGATACCCTAAAACAAAAAATGTACGACATAAAGCAAATTACCAAAACCGAAAGTAAAACATCTTGGTGGTGGTACTTTTTGGGTGTTGTATTTGTAGGCGTAATAGGTTATCTTGTTTACTATTTTGTAAACAAAAAACCGCAAAACAATCAAACTACACCAATTGTAGATAAACGCTCGCCACTAGAAAGAGCTATGGCAGAACTGAGTATTTTGGACGGAGGCCACAGCCATGATGTAAAAAAATACTATTCGGAACTTACCGATATTGCCCGACGCTATATTGAAAACGAACTACGTATTCCAGCGATGGAAAGTACTACCAGCGAACTATTGGTTGCTTTGCAAATAGCTGCCGATGAAAAAAAAGTAATACTAAGTACACAAACTCTAACCGATTTGGAAAAAGTACTTAGAAAAGCTGATTTGGTTAAGTTTGCCAAATCGAAACCCGATGCTCATGAAATTTTAAGCGACAAAACCACCATAACACAAACTGTTTCGCATATTTATGAAGCCATACCAAAAGAAAAATTAGCTTCTGCACAAGAAGAAGCGAAACTACTTGCCGAACAAAAAGCTTTACTTGCTAAAAAGAAAAAACAAAAAACAAAAATAATAGTTACAGCAGTAGCTTTGCTTCTTTTACTACTTGGATTTGTATTTAGTGAAGTATTGATAAGTTTAAAAGACAACATACTCGGGCATCCTACCAAAGAACTGGCAGAGGGCGAATGGGTGTATAGTGAATATGGAAATCCGGCATTAAAAATAGAAACCCCAAAAGTATTAAAACGGGTGGCACAACAACCCCAAAACAAACAAAGTAAAATACCTGCTTTACAAAAATTTGTATACGGAAGTTTGCTCAGCGATTTTTATATTGTACTTAGTACACAAAAATTTGAAGCGCCTTCCAATGTAAATTTAGAATCTTTGGCAGAAGGAATAATAAAAGATTATGAAAAAGAAGGAGCTCGTAATATTATAGTAAAATCAGAATCGTATGATACACAATTGGGGTCAAAAGGATTGAAAGCCTATGGTTCTATGACGGTAGCCAACGCCCTAAGTAAAGAACCCGAAAAACTACAATACCAAATCTTATTATTTACCCAATATGGTGGTTTGCAAGCTGTATTGATTACCTATAAAGATAACGACGACTATGCCAAAAAAATGGTTACTCGTATTGAAAATTCTATCGAACCTTTAAACGTAATACAATAATGGGAGGGTTTTCGTTTTTACATCCGTACTTTTTAGGCTTGCTGTTGCTTATTCCACTATTGGCGTACTGGCATTCAAAAAAACAACTGACACAAAAGGCCACACTACGTGTAAGCTCGGTATCTGGAATTAGCAAAAAAAATACTTGGCGTACACAGCTCTACAAAAATATGTATTGGTTGCCTCTAGTAGCTTTGGCACTGCTTAGTATAGCGTTAGCACGTCCGAGAAGTATTGATGCTCAAGATGTAGAAGGTATCGATATTGTTATGGCTGTAGATGTATCGACAAGTATGATGGCTGCCGATTTGCAACCCAACCGTTTGGAAGCACTAAAAAAAGTAGCCGAAAAATTTGTAGCAGAACGTGAAAATGACCGTATAGGGCTTGTAGTTTATGCCGGAGAAGCATTTACAAGAGTTCCGCTTACATCTGATAAAAAAATGCTCGGCGAGGCAATACATGCTCTTAATTTTGATAGAATTGTTGATGATGGGACTGCTATAGGCATGGGGCTTACTACCGCTGTAAACAGACTTGTAAAAAGTACAGCCAAAAGCAAAGTAATTATTTTACTTACCGATGGAGAAAATACTACAGGTTTTATAGAACCTGAAACCGCAGCCGAAATCGCCAACGAAAACGGCATAAAAGTATATACTATTGGTATTGGTACAAATGGCTTTGCCGATTATCCAACCCAAAACCCAATAACGGGAGAAATTGTGTACCAAAAAGTTCCTGTAAATATAGATGAAGATTTGCTTAAAGTTATTGCCAACAAAACCAACGGCAAATACTTTAGAGCTGTAAATACCGAAAAACTAGAATCGATTTACAACGAAATTAATAAGCTCGAAAAAACCAAACTAGAAGACTTTACACCTACAAGCTATATAGAACAATACCGCTGGTTTGCTATACCTGCCCTACTCTTATTATTGCTTTGGTTTGTGTTGAAAAAAACAGTTTTAAAAGGAATAGTATAAAATGATAGTAGAAGAAAAAAATTATTTATATCTCTTGCTGTTGTTCCCTATTTTGGTGGTACTTTTTTGGTATATGAAAAAATGGCAACAAAAAGCAACTGCTATGTATGCCGATAAATCGCTGTTTGCATTGCTTTCTCATTCAAAATCAAACACCAAAGAAATCGTAAAACTTGTATTGTTTTTACTAACCATAACATTTTTAATTGTAGCACTAGCCAATCCAAAATCTGGGTTAAAAACCGAAAAAATAAAAAGCAAAGGCATTGATATTATTTTTGCCATTGATGTTTCCAAAAGTATGCTGGCAGAAGATGTAGCACCCAATAGGCTAGAAAGAGCAAAACTAATTGCCTCGCAAATTATTAGCAAATTACAAGGCGATAGGGTTGGTATTATTGCTTATTCTGGCAGTGCTTTTCCGGTGCTGCCTATTACTACCGATTATGCTGTGGCCAAAATGTTTTTAAAAAATCTAGATCCAAGTATTATATCTGAGCAAGGCACCTCTATAGACCAAGCTATTGAAATGGCTTCGGAATCATTTAACAAAAAATCAAAATCGAGTAAAGTATTGATTATATTATCTGATGGAGAAGACCACTCAGACAACGCCGAGAGTGCTGCCAAAGCTGTTGTTGGAAATGAAATAAAAATAATAACCGTAGGCTTAGGTACCGAAAAAGGAGCGCCTATTCCGTTCCGTGATGAAAATGGCGAAGTGGTAAGTTTGCAAAGAGATAAAGATAATAATGTAGTGGTAAGCAAACGTAATAGCGAGGTTCTTAAAGCTATTGCACAAGCTACACAAGAAAACTATCTTGACGGTAACAACACGAAACAAGTAGTAGATTATGTAGAACAAAAAGTGGGTTCGTACCAAAAAACAGAAAACACTATGGTGCAAATTTCACGCTTTGAATCGCAGTTTCAATGGTTTTTAGGATTTGCTATTTTTCTAGTACTTTTGGACTTTTTTATACATACAACCAAAAACAAAAACTTGTATCATGCAAAACAATAATATACTAAAAATTGGAACCTATTGTTGTTTGTTCTTTTGTTTTGTAATGCAAGCACAACAAAAAGAACTAAAAAAAGCCGATACACAATACAGCCAACAACAATATAATGAAGCCGAAGCTAACTATAGATTTGCCAATGCAAAACAAAAAGAAAAATCGGTTACCGAATACAACCTTGGCAATAGTATATACAAACAAAATCAAATGCAAGAGGCCGAAAAGTATTTTTCAAACGCTATACTAAAAGCAAAAACCAAAGAAGAAAAATACAAAGCATACCATAATTTGGGCAATACGTTAATGAATCAAAAAAAGTATTCTGAAGCTGCCGAAGCATACAAATCTGCTTTAAGAAACAACCCTCATGATGAGCAAACGCGTTACAATTTTGCACTTGCCAATAAAAAACAAAAAGAAATGCCTCCGCAGGTAAACGATCCTAAAAAAGAAGGTGCTAACAAAAACGTGGCTCCTCAAAAAAGAGATTCGCAAACAAAAGACAAAGATAAAAACGAAAACAAAGACCAAAACGAAGGCAAAAACAAAAGTAAAGAACAACAAAAAAATCAAGATAAAAACAACCAAAAAGACAATCAAGAACAAGACGAAACCAAAAAAGAAAAAAACAATTTACCAAAGCCTACTCAAGCAAAACAGAAAAAAGACTACGACAATTTGCTCGATGCTGTAAACAACGAAGAACTAAAAGTACAGCAAAAAGTAAATGGCAAAAAAATGAAACAACCTATAAAAACAGATAAAGATTGGTAACAATATTTGTAAAAGAAACGACAATGAAAATGAATCGAATAGTTATATTCTTGCTCTTTTGTGTTGGCCAACTAAGCTGGTCTCAAATGCAGTTTTATGCCGAGTCTAGCAAAAACAATGTACACTACAACGAGCGCTTCTCGGTAGATTTTATCATGAATTTTGATGGCGATAATTTTGAAGAACCCAATTTTGAAGCATCTGGGTTTACCGTAGTATTTGGGCCGAGCCAATCGATAAGTTCTTCAATTATTTATGGTAAAGCCAGTTATACAAAAACCTATTCTTTTGTACTAAAACCCAACAAAAAAGGTTTAACAACCATAAAACAAGCCGCTATAGAATATAACGGAAAAATCTATAAAACGGCACCTATTAAAATCAATGTAATTGATGGTAATGATGCGCCAGACCCAAATACGATTACACCAAACAAAACCAATACTTCTGGGTTGTTTTTGGTAGCCGATATTTCTAATACTTCTCCGTATGTAAATGAACCTGTTACAATAACCTACAAATTGTATTTTGGATATAACTTAAGAATTACCAACGATTTTGGAGAAATAAGCGTGCCCAAATACAATAATTTTTGGAGTCAAAATTTTCCAATTACCAATTTTGTAGGCTACGAAGGAAGCTACAAAGGGAATAAAATGCGGTATACTATACTAAAAAAAGTGGTATTATATCCTCAAAAAGCTGGATTATTGCAAATTGATCCTTTAATACTACAAATAGATTATGAAACAATAACCGGTAAAACCGATTTTTGGGGCGACCCTATAGGAATTCGAGATTCTAAAAGAGTTTCTTCGGGAGTACAATCTTTACAAATAAAACCTTTACCAGAGGCGGGTAAACCTGCTGATTTTGCAGGAGCTGTAGGGAATTTTCAATTTTCGATGACACCTACTCGAACTTCTGTAAAAAATGGAGAACCTATAGACCTCGAGTTAATCGTTTCGGGTAACGGAAACTTAAAATTATTTAATTTACCCAAACCTAAAGCCGATGATGAGCTTGAAATATATGACCCTGAACATAAAGAACAAGTGGTTACCAACGAAAGTGGTATGACAGGAAAAATTATAGACAAATACACTATAATACCACAATACAAAGGAAATTATGCTATTAAACCTGTGCAGTTTTCGTATTTTGATACCCAAACAAAATCATACAAAACCTTATCATCAAAAGAAATAAAAATAGATGTGCTCGATGGCCCTGCCCCTACGGGTAATAACCCAAAACCAAACACCGCAAACACTGCAACAATAAAACCCAAAGAAACCAAAACTTCTGCATGGTGGTATAGCTTAATAGCAGTACCTATACTGGGTGTAATAGCATTTGTATGGCTGAAAAAGAAAAAACAAAAACCGGTATTGGAAGAGGCAAAAACAGTTGTATCTGAAAGATTATCTAAAATTTACCTCACAGAAGCCAAAGCCAATTTGGACAATAAAGATGTGTTTTATGTGGCTCTCGAAAAAGCCTTACACAATTTCTTGAAAGCTAAATTAAACATAGAAACTTCAGAAATGAGTAAAGATACGATTAGAGAATTATTAAAAGCCAAAAAAGTAGATGATACAGCTATAAGTGGTTTTATTAAATTAATGGAAAACTCAGATATGGCGCGCTATGCCCCTGCTTCATCTACAGCTATACATTATGATTACGACGAGGCAGAACGCTTAATAAACACGCTAGAAAAACAACTTAGTTAGCTGTAGTTGTATTTTTTAAATTGGTAAACACATTTTTTACCACAGGCAATAAGGCATCTGATGTGGTAACAATAGGCGAGAAAAACAAAGAATCTTCTTGCTCTTTTTGCGAAAGTAAAATACTATTGCTGTTTATTTTTTGAAAAAAAGTTAATACAACACCCAACATTAAACACATTTTTAAGGTTCCAAAAAGAGCACCACCCAAACGATTAAGCCAACCTACAGCGAGCCCATTGGCAAGTGCCGATAAACTTTTGGCCAAAAAATGAATGCCTATAATTACTGCAACCAATATAAGTACAAAAGCAAACATAGCCGTTGTTTTGGTAGAGGTACCCAAAAGTTGCTGTAAATAGGGCGCTGCTGTTTTAGAACATGTAACAGCCATATAGATTCCTACAAAAAAAGCAATGCCAGAGGCCAACTCTACAAACAATCCGTTTTTTAAACCTTTGTAAGCACCATAGCCTAGCATTACCCCAAGTATTGTATCTATTACTCCCATATTGATTCTGTTTTTTGGAAACACAAATATACCGAGAATATCTTGGTTTACTTAGTATCTTTGCAAATGCTAAAAATACAAAACCCAAAATAATACCATGTCTAGAGATGAACAATTGAAAATAAGATGGCAAAATGTGGTTGCTATACTATCAGAAAAATTTGCCGACGGCGAAACATTAGATCTTGATGCTATTATTTATCTTATAGGAGTACAAGAATACGGCAAAATAAAAACCTCGTACCAAAAAGACGAAAAAGTAAATTTAATGCACATAGCCATTTGTAGATTATTAGAACCCTATGGGTACTATCAATACGATTATACCGATGCCGAAGGATGGCCTCATTATACACTGAAAGAAGCATTACCAGCTTTAAAATCGGGCGAACAAACACTATTGATGAAAGAAGCTATTGTACATTACTTTTTAGAAAAAGAATTAATCGATTAATCTAAATATACCACGTGTTGTAGAGAATTGTTTTTGGTTGTGTTTTCTTATTTCCTTTTCTTCAATAAGTAAAAAAAACTACCTTTGCATCATTCAAAATAAACCCCATGATAGATAAAATTAAACAACATATAGAAGAAGCCAAAGCTTTTAATGATAAAAACAAAGAAGCTTTGGAGCATTTCCGTATTAAATATTTAGGAAGTAAAGGTTTATTAAAAGAACTTTACAATGAACTTAAAAATATTCCAAATGATCAAAAGAAAGACTTTGGACAAATTATTAATACCCTTAAAAATGTAGCTGAAGAAAAGTTTAAAACCATACAAGAAGAGCTTGAAAACCAACAAGAGTCTAAAGGATTGTATGGCGATTTAACAAGACCTGGTTACCCGATAAATGTAGGGTCTCGTCATCCTATATCTATTGTAAAAAATCAAATTATAGATATTTTTTCTACCATAGGTTTTAATGTTTCTGAAGGCCCAGAAATTGAAGACGATTGGCACAATTTTACAGCATTAAATTTGCCTGAGTACCACCCAGCAAGAGATATGCAAGATACTTTTTTTATACAAACAAATCCCGATGTGTTATTACGCACACATACCTCATCGGTACAAGTGCGCTATATGGAAAACAACACCCCTCCTATCCGTACTATTTCGCCAGGGAGAGTTTTTCGTAATGAAGCCGTTTCATCACGTTCGCATTGTATATTTCATCAAGTAGAAGGCTTATATATAGACAAAGATGTATCGTTTGCCGATTTAAAACAAACGCTTTTATATTTTACCAAAGAAATGTTTGGCAAATCTAAAATACGCTTACGCCCTAGTTATTTTCCGTTTACAGAACCTAGCGCAGAAGTAGATATTTATTGGGGATTAAAAACCGAAACAGATTATAGAATTACCAAAGGAACAGGCTGGCTAGAAATAATGGGCTGTGGTATGGTAGACCCCAATGTGCTTAAAAACTGTAATATAAACCCCGATGAATACAATGGTTTTGCCTTTGGTATGGGTATTGAGCGTATTGCCATGCTTTTATATCAAATAGGAGATATTCGTATGTTTTATGAAAATGATGTGCGTTTTCTAGAACAATTTAAAGCTAGTATTTAGAATTAGTATAGCTTTGTATTGTAGCATTAGTAAATTGATACAATATAAAACATAACGTTGATTTTTAGTATAAATAAAACATGAAAGCTGATATCACAATTCCTAAAGTAGAAAACGTTTTTTTGGCAGCCCTACAAGAATGGAACGACGACTTTATGGAAAAAGTATGGTATGTATACTTGATAAATGATTCCGATTTTGATTTGGAAAGTGTTATGGTTGTTTCTAAAGCCTATGGAACTATTGATGGCGAAATGCGTAAAACCTCGTTATTGCGCCATGCGTTTATGAAAGTTCCATCTGTTTCGGTAGTAAAAATCGAAATGATTGAAAAAAGTGTACTGAGCCTTAACAACGAATTTATGGTTACCTATTTTATAGGTAATACACTGTATGATAAAAAGTTTACTTTTAGAAAAAACACTATAAACGAGCGAGCCACAGAAGAAGTGCCTATTATTTGGGAAAATGGAGTCGTAGTAAAATAATTTTATTACGGCTTGTTTTGTTTTTCTCTTTTTATTTTTTCTTTCCAGCTCATATATCCTAGAAAAAAGATACCCAAACCTACATACGCAACGGCTCTAATATAAAAATTTTTATCTGATAATTGTTGCGCCAACGGCTTCTCTTTTATTTCAAAAAGTGTCATAAAAACAATCATAAAAACACCCCAAAGGCCACCCATTTTAAGTTGGTATTTCCATCTATCGCTCATTATTTAATCTAGTTTTTCGGTTAATTTTTTAAATGTGCTTTTGGCTTCTTTACCTTCGTAAAGTATTTGGTAAACGGCATCTATAATTGGTGTTTTGGCTTTGTATTCTTGATTAAGTTTGTAGGCGCTTTTTACAGCATAATAGCCTTCGGCAACCATACTCATTTCCATCATAGCGCTTTTTACAGTATAGCCTTTTCCTATCATATTACCAAACATTCTATTTCTAGAAAACACCGAATACCCTGTTACGAGCAAATCGCCTAGATAGGCAGAGTTGTTAATATTTCGCTTCATACGGTGTACTTTTTTAATAAAGCGTTTCATTTCCCTAATGGCGTTACTCATAATTACCGATTGAAAGTTATCGCCATAACCCAAACCGTGCGCAATACCTGCTGCAATAGCATAAATGTTTTTGAGCATGGCAGCGTATTCTGTACCAATAATATCGTCGGTAATTTTTGTTTTTATAAAATTTCCAGCCAATGTTTTGGCCATTATTTTAGCTTTACCAGAGTCTCCGCAGGCAATAGTTAAATACGAAAGTCGCTCGAGTGCCACTTCTTCGGCATGGCAAGGGCCTGTAATAACACCTATATTTTGATAAGGAATATCGTATTGTTTATGAAAATGTTCTCCAACAATTAAAAAAGTTTCGGGAACTATACCTTTTATTGCTGAAAAAACAACTTTGTCTTGTAAAGACACGTCTAGTTTTTGCAATTCAGCACTTAAAAAAGCCGATGGAATAGCAAAAATAATATAGTCGGCATAACTAACGGCTTCGTTGATATCACTTGTTAGCTTTAGTTTGTTTATATCAAATTCTACCGAACTAAGGTAATTTGGATTATGTTTATATTTTTGTAAATGCTCTATAGCCGAATCGTTGCGCATATACCATGCTATTTCGTCTAGATTTACACAAAGCATTTTTGCAATAGCGGTTGCCCAACTCCCTCCTCCTATTACTGCAAACTTGGGTTTTGTATTCATTTTTTAAAAATTCAAGAAACCAAAAATACTCAATTTTTATGAGTTGGGCAAAACATGAAATACTACTGTGCAATTGTGCCAGTATGTTTTTTTTGAGATATGTACAATAAAGCACTAGAAATAGCGTTTAAATATACAGAAGGTTAATTTCTAGTAAAAAAGAAATTATTAAAATTAAACGATTTTTGTTTTTAGGTTATGTAAAAAGGTGTTTGAAAATTCAAACACCTTTTTATTTTTTTAGTAACTTAACTCAACTATTTCTCTTACCTTATCGGGCGTAATATTTTGTTTTTCACCAAGAGCAAGCCAACCTCTTTCTTGAAATCTGTTGGCTATAAATTCGGCTGTGTTTTGATACTCATCGGTATTTTCAGAAAGTTTTGTTTTCATACCCATATGGTGGAAAAAATTGATGGTTTTTTCTATGGCTTCTTCGGCAACATCTTCTGTATTACCCGATAAATTCCAAACTCTTCTGCCGTATTGTGCTAGTTTATCTTTTTTAGTATCAAACATTACTTTGTATAAATTGGGCCCAATAATAGCCAATGTTCTTGCATGGTCTATATTGTATAGTGCTGTTAATTCATGCCCTATCATGTGAGTTGCCCAATCGCTAGGAACACCTTTTTGTATTAAACCATTTAGCGCCATAGTACAACACCATACAAAATTGGAAGCCAATTTATAATCTGTTGGTTTTTCAACTACACTTGGCCCTATATCTATTAAAGTTTGTAAAATACTTTCGGCAATTCTATCTTGCAACAAAGCATCGTGAGTATAGGTTAAATACTGCTCCATTACATGTGTAAAAGCATCTACTACTCCATTTTGAAGTTGTTTTTGTGGCAGCGATTCAATAACGGTAGGGTCTACTATAGAAAACTTTGGAAACAAAGCACTACCTCCAAAAGATAATTTTTCTTGGGTTGCTGCTATAGTTACTACCGAACCCGAATTCATTTCAGAACCTGTTGCAGGTAACGTTAAAACCGTTCCAAAAGGGATTACTTTGGTTGTATCTGTAATGAGTATTCTTTTTTGCAAAATTTCTACCGGATCTCCTTCAAAATGTACGGCTGCCGATATAAATTTGGTACCATCTATAACGCTACCGCCACCTACAGCAAGTATAAATTGAATATTTTCTTTTTGGACTACTTCAACGGCTTTCATTAAAGTTTCGTAGTGCGGATTGGCTTCTATACCGCCAAATTCGATAATTTGCACATGCGACAAGGCTTGTTTAACCTGATTGTAAATGCCGTTTTTAAAAATGCTTCCGCCTCCATAAGTAAGTAATACTTTTGTATTGGGTGCAATTAAATGGGTGAGTTTTTCTATTTGTCCTTTTCCAAAGACATAGTTTACAGGATTGTATAATTCGAAATTGTTCATAATAATTGTTATACTGAATTTAGTTCAGCATCAATGCAAAGTTACAAAACCTACATTGAAACAAATTGTAATGGAGTGTTAAGAATGGTTTCTATTAGAATTATATCTATTTCTAAAAAAATTCATTGTTTTTATGATTTCTTCAGGATTATTGAATCCATGTAATTTATAACTTATTCTTGAAACATCATTTTTAAAGATTTCTAAAACATATAATGAGGTTTTTGTTTGGGGAATTATAGTAAAACCAAAATCGTAGATCTGATTCCATGCAAAAAAATCTGTTTTAATTTTAATGCCTATTTCGTTTATGTTGATAAATTCTTTTTTCTTAAACTGATAATAAATATATATTAGTACCAATAGTACAAGCGATGCAACAAATATTTTCAAACTAAATGTATCTTCAAAAGAACGTAAACCCATTAAAATTGATATAAATCCAAAAACGAAATAAATATAATTTTTAGAAGCATGATTGTCAAATGAAATTGTTTCTTTGAAATTTGAAATTGTAGAACCAAATTCATTAGATCTCACAAAATATGAATTACTAAAAATATAATCTATAACATACCGTTCTTTTTTAGTTAATTCATTTATTTTATTTTCTATTATCTGATTCATGTTTCTAAGTTGATTAAAAGATAATTTAAATTATTTTAAACTACTTACTTCCTATAAAACAAATTATGTTCCACGTATTCCCAAACTTTTGCGGGCAACATAGGAATTATATTTTTTTTGTTTTTAATACTCTCGCGAATAAATGTAGACGAAAGTTCTATAACAGGTGCATCTACCCAATGTATCTTGGAATGATTGACAAACTGAGGGTCTATATTTCCAGACTTTAACCTTGGGTACACATAAACATCATGGTTTTCTATAATATATTCGTAATTTTTCCATTTGTGCAACGAATTTATATTGTCTTCTCCCATAATGAGTGCAAATTCATTTGCTGGAAACTTTTCTTTTAAATGTACGAGTGTATTGACTGTGTAATTGGGTTGCGGGAGTTTAAACTCGATATCAGAAGGTTTTATTTTACCATACTCTTCGGTAGCCAAATGTACCATGTGTAAGCGTTGGTAGTCATCGAGTAAAGTATGTTTTTGTTTGTGCGGATTGTGGGGCGTAACTACCATCCAAACTTGATCTAAATCTGAATATTCTGCTAGATGATTGGCAATAATAAGATGCCCAATGTGTATTGGATTAAAAGTGCCAAAATAAAGTCCGATTTTCATAAATTTAGCATTAGAATATAAAACCTACACCGTTTTTGAATTTTGCATCAGGGTTTATTTAAAAATTCTTTTACCAAATTGTAAGCTTCTTGCTTAGCCACATCTAAATCGTAATTTTTTATTATTGTATCAAATTGTGGTGCTGTAGCAAGCTCTACGTGCGCTTTGGCAATACGCATATTAATTTTGTCTTCGCTTTCGGTAGAGCGTTCTTTAAGGCGTCTTTTTAACTCGTCTACGCTAGGTGGTTTTACAAATACGGCAAGGGTTTGGTTGGGAAATTTCTTTTTTATACGAAGTCCACCGGCTACATCAATATCAAAAATTACATGCTTACCCATAGCCCAAATGCGTTCTACTTCACTTTTTAAAGTGCCATAAAAATTATCTCGGTATACCTCTTCCCATTCTACAAAATCTTCTGCTTTAATGTGTTTTTTAAATGATTCCAACGAAAGAAAATAATAATCTTTACCGTGTATTTCTTCGCCACGTAATGCACGTGTAGTACACGATACCGAAAATTCTAAATTGAGTTCGGGTTGGGCTAGTAAATGCTTTACTATGGTGGTTTTTCCAGATCCGGAAGGGGCTGAAAACACAATGAGTTTTCCGTTCATACGTTTTGTAATAAATAAGTGTACAACTTATCTGTTATAGTATTATAATACGTTTAATACTTGTTCTTTTATTTTTTCGAGTTCATCTTTCATCATCACAACCAATTTTTGCATTTCGGCATGATTTGCTTTAGAACCCAATGTGTTTATCTCTCTGCCCATTTCTTGAGCAATAAACCCGAGCTTTCTACCATTGGCATCGGTGCTATTCATGGTTTCAATAAAATAGTTTAAATGGTTGTTTAGCCTTACTTTTTCTTCGGTAGTATCGTATTTTTCTAGATAAAAAATAAGTTCTTGTTCAAACCTATTTTCATCAATAGTTGTTTTAAGTTCTTCTAGTGCTGTGCGCAATTTTGTTTTCACGGTTTCTACACGTTCGCCATCGTAAGATGAGGCTTCGTTCATAAGTCGTCTTATGTTTTCTATGCGCAATAGAAACTCATTTTCAAGCGATTTTCCTTCGGAAATTCTAAAATTACAAATATTTTGTAATGCTTCATGTATTACAGCTTCTATTTGATGCCATTCTGTTTCATCAACTTCATCGCGTTCTGTTTTTAAAGCATCGGGCATTCTTACTGCCATTTTCATCAACTCTGTTTCATCAGCTTGCCCTACTACTTCTTTCATTTGATGAATATAGCCTTTTATTATAGGAATATTAAGTTTTGACGATGTTTCTTCGCCTGTTATTTCTATAAATAAAGAGAAATCTATTTTTCCGCGTTGTAAATTTTGAGCTATTTTATTGCGTATCCCTAGTTCCATTTCTCTGTATACCGATGGAAATCGGGTGTTTAAATCGAGCCCTTTACTATTTAAAGATTTAATTTCTACGGTAATTTTTTTGGTAGGTAATTGCACGAATGCTTTACCAAAACCCGTCATAGATTGTATCATATGCTGTAAAATGTCGTCAAAGATATATAAAAGTTTTTAGTCATGCTCTTGGCCGTAATAATTACCGTGATTGTTTGCTGTGTTTAGATGTATTTTGGGTTACTAAATAAACACCTGTAAATATTAAAACTGCCGAAAATATTTTTACCCAATCTATAGTATCTTTACCCAAACCTATGGCAAACAAACTAGCAAAAAGAGGTTGTAAATATATAAAAACTGCTACTGTAGTAGGCTTTAAAGTTCGCATAGAAACCAAGTTGAGCATATAGGTAAGAAAAGTAGAAAAAACAACTACAAAACCAATTTTCCAAGTAATATCTACAGGGATTTCTGCCCATGCTATTGCCCTAAACTCTTGCCAACCAAAGGGCAAAACCATAAAGAAGCCAAAAGTATAAATCCATTGTACAAACGAAAAAGCATTGTACTTATCCATAAGTTTTTTTACCAATATTAAGTAAAAAGCATACGAAATAGCATTTACAAACACAAGCACATTACCAAGCATAGCATTGGTAGCATTTGCCATAGATTTTCCGTATAATATTAACAATAGTGTACCACAAAAACCAAGCAGAATACCTATAGCCTTTTTAGCATTTATGCGCTCTTTAATTACTATTGATGATAATGCCAAAACAATCATAGGGGTAGTAACCATAAGCACAGCACCCATAATAGGAGATGTATAACTTAAGCCTTTAAAAAAAGTGAGCATATTAAAAGCTATGCCAAAAAAAGAGCAAGCTATAATGCGTAGAAAATCTTTTTTGTCTATTTTTTCAGTCTTTACAAAAAGCGTAAGCAACCAAAACAAAACAACCGAACCGCCTACTCGCATTACAATAAAACCATAAGGAGCCACATAATTTGGCATAACATCTTTGGCTACAGTAAAAGTAACTCCATAAATTATAGACACCAAAGTAGCAGCTACTAGCGCCCAAGCTCTACTATTCATGAGTTAAAAAATCTATAAGTTTAGTAGTGTTTTTAGGGCTATTTCCAACAAAAATATGATTGTCTATAAGCACAACAGGGCGGCTCAAAAAAGTATAATGTTCCAAAATATATCGTTTAAAATCGTCTTCTGTAAGCTTTTCATCTTTCAAACCCATTTCTTTATAAAGCTTAGCACGCTTACTAAACAATACTTCATAACTACCTGCCAAATCTCTCATTTCTTGCAGTTGAGAAGCCGTAATAGGCTGTTCTTTAACATCTTGAAAAACAAACCCAGTAGTATTGGGTAACGATTTTATAATTTTTTTGCACGTATCGCAGGTTTTTAAGTAGTATATCTTACGCATAAAAATATTTTTGTAAAGGTACTTTTTTCTTTTTAGTAGCGAAAGTTTCGGGCATTTTTGCCAGCCATTTTCCTGTTTTTCGCTTTATCTTTTGGGTATTTTTGGCAAAACACCCAAAAGGATGCCGCTGCAACCAGGGCTAAATAGTACGCCATAATTTTGTTATCTTCGTAAAAAAAATCATGCAAGAAACTATTTCTATCTTTAACATTAACCGAAAAATCTACCTAGACCTACTGCATCATTTTAATTTGGAACAACTCAATAAAATTCCAGAAGGTTTTAACAACAATATTATTTGGAACATAGCTCATATTGTAGCTACACAACAAATATTGTTGTACCAACTATCGGGTACAAAATGTAGTGTTACACAAGATTTTATTTTAAAATACAAAAAAGGAACCAAACCCGAAGCTCCTGTAAACGAGCTAGAACTAGAGCAAATAAAAACGTTTTTAGCATCTACCACGCAAGCCTTAGATACCGATTATAAGAATTCTGCTTTTGGAACTTACCAACCTTACACAACCTCACAAGGGTTTAAACTTACTTCTATACAAGACGCTATAGCTTTTAACAACTACCACGAAGGTATGCATTTGGGCATTATACTTTCGTTGCGCAAATTTGTATAAGATTGTATCTTTGTAAAAATATTTTATTCAAAATTGAATAGGTATAAATCCTAAAAAACTAATTATCTACACATGAAATTCAATACCAAAGTAATACATGGCAACCAACACCATGAAAAAGTAACAGGAGCTGTAATGCCTCCCGTATTTCAAACCTCAACCTATGCTCAAACTTCTCCCGGAATACCCGTGGGTGATTACGAATACAGCCGTGCAGCAAACCCTACACGTCAAGCACTAGAAGACGCTTTGGCATCTATAGAAAATGGTTCTAGAGGATTGGCTTTTTCGTCTGGATTAGCAGCAACCGATTGTTTATTACGTTTATTTAAGGCTGGCGACGAAATTATTGCAATGGATGATTTGTATGGTGGCACTTATCGTTTATTTACTCGATTGTATAAAGATAGTGGTATCAAATTTCATTTTGTAGACATGAATGATTTTGAGAAATTTGAATCGCTTATCAATAAAAACACCAAATTGGTTTGGGTTGAAACCCCTACCAATCCTTTAATGAAGTTGGCCGATATTGAAGCTATTGCTAAAATTGCTAAAAAACATGCTATTCTTTTTGCGGTAGATAACACCTTTGCAACACCTTATTTACAAAAACCCCTCGATTTAGGCGCCGATATTGTAATGCATTCGGCTACAAAATATCTTGGTGGACATAGCGATGTTATTGCGGGTGCATTAATTATAAAAAACAAAGAACTTGGCGACGAGCTTCATTTTAAACAATTTGCCACAGGAGGAACTCTAGGCCCAATGGATAGTTTTTTAGTGCTACGAGGTATAAAAACATTACACTTAAGAGTACAACGCCATTGCGAAAACGGCGAAAAAGTTGCTGCTTTTTTAAGCAATCATGCTGCTGTAGAAAAAGTATATTACCCAGGTTTGGCATCGCACCCTCATTATGACATTGCCAAAAAACAAATGGCTGGTTTTGGGGGTATGGTATCGTTTACGTTTAAATCGGGTAAAAAAGAAGATGCTATTTCGTTTTTAGAAAAATTAAAAGTTTTTACTTTGGCAGAATCTTTAGGCGGTGTAGAGTCTTTGGCAAATCATCCGGCTTTAATGACACACGCTTCGATACCCGAAGACAAAAGAAAAGAAATAGGTATTAAAGATGATTTAGTAAGACTTAGTGTAGGCGTAGAAGATATTGAAGATCTTTTGGCAGACTTGACACAAGCATTATCATAAACACTAAAAAAAAATGCCCGAAAACAAATTCGGGCATTTTTTATATTTTTTTGCGCATTCTTGCTACTGGAATATCCATTTGTTCTCGATATTTTGCTACTGTTCTTCGTGCTATTGGATACCCTTTTTCTTTTAAAATTTCGGCTAAATCTTCATCTGGTAATGGCTTGCGCTTATCTTCGTCTTCAATTACCGTTTTCAGAATTTTTTTAATCTCTAATGTTGAAACATCTTCTCCTTGGTCGTTTTTCATCGCTTCAGAGAAAAACTCTTTAATCAATTTTGTGCCATAAGGTGTTTCTACATATTTGCTGTTAGCCACACGAGAAACAGTAGAAATATCCAAACCTACCATATCTGCAATATCTTTGAGTATCATGGGTTTTAATTTGGTTTCTTCACCATCAAGAAAATACTCTTGTTGAAAGTGCATAATGGCATTCATTGTTACATACAAAGTTTCTTGACGTTGGCGTATAGCATCTATAAACCATTTGGCAGAATCTAGTTTTTGTTTTATAAATTGTACTGCATCTTTTTGAGCTGTAGATTTTTCGCGAGATTCCTTGTAGGTCTGCAACATTTCTTGGTAATCTTTGGATACGTGCAAATGAGGTGCGTTTCTACCATTTAATGCAAGTTCCAATTCTCCATCTACAATACGAATGGTAAAATCGGGAACAATATTTTCGGTAACGCGAGCACTTCCTGTAAATGCGCCTCCAGGTTTTGGATTAAGTTTTTCAATTTCTGAAATGGCTTTTTTAAGTTGTTCTTGCGAAATTGAAAATTTTTGAAGTAGTTTATCGTAATGTTTTTTAGTAAAAGCATCAAATTGTTCTTCTATAATTTTAGTAGCCAATTCTACCGATTCTGTAGGGGTTTTGTGTTTGAGTTGTAACAACAAACATTCCTGCAAATCTTTGGCTCCCACACCAGATGGTTCTAACTCGTGTATTACTTGTTTAACAATACGTTCTACAGTAACTTCATCAGTATATATAGCTTGTGTAAATGCCATATCGTCTACCATATCGAGTATGCTTCTGCGTAAATAACCATCGTCATCTATACTACCTACTACAAATTCTGCTACTTCTCTTTCTGTATCTGTGAGAATAAATGTATTAAGCTGATTTATTAAATCTTGATGAAAACTTACTGTTGCTGCAAAAGGTGTTTCTCGATCATCATCGTCATCGCTGTAGTTGTTTGCACTCAACTTGTAATCTGGAATTTCATCATCGCTAAGATATTCGTCTATATTGATATCTTCGGCATCTATGCTTTCGTTTCCATCATAATCGTCGTAATCATCATTTGTGTCAAACTCATCTTTATCATACAATTCTTCTTGTTCGGTATTGCCTTCTAGAGCTGGATTTTCTACCAATTCTTCTTTAAGTCGTTGTTCAAATGCTTGCGTAGGCAATTGTATCAACTTCATTAACTGAATTTGTTGAGGCGATAGCTTTTGTGATAATTTGAATTGTAGATTTTGTTTGATCATTTTTTACTATTGTTTAAGGTTTCAAGTTTCAAGTTATTGAAATTTGTTTCCTTTAAAATCTTTCTTGTTTAAATAGGTTATGAAATTTTTTAATTTACTACTTAAAATTTCATATTTATTTTTTAATTCTAAAAATTTTTCTTCGTTGATATATTGATAATCAAATAGCCTGTAAATTTGCGATCTAACTTCTCCCGCAGAACCTTTCGCTATAGATAAAAATTGTCTAAATTCTAAATTTCCATCTCTTTCAAATCCTTCAGCAATATTGTCCATTACAGATGCTGATGCTGACTTAATTTGCTCTTTAAATCTATAATCTAATTTTAAATCTGTTTCTTTTGAAATAATAAATATTTCTTTTGATAAGTTTCTTGCTTCTTGCCATATTTCTAAATCTTCAAACTTATTAATTGTAGCCATATAGCCTGAAACATTAAACGTGAAACTTTTATTTAAAATTCTGCACTTTGAGGTGTTCTTGGAAATGGTATTACATCGCGAATGTTTGTCATACCTGTTACAAAAAGCACTAAACGTTCAAAACCAAGTCCAAATCCAGAATGGATAGCGGTTCCAAATTTACGAGTATCTAAATACCACCATAAATCTTCTTCGGGAATGTTAAGTTCTTTCATTTTTTGTACCAAAACATCGTAGCGTTCTTCACGTTGCGAACCGCCTACAATTTCTCCAATTCCTGGAAAAAGAATATCCATGGCACGTACTGTTTTTCCGTCTTCATTGAGGCGCATATAGAAAGCTTTTATTTTCGCAGGATAATCAAACAAAATTACTGGGCATTTAAAATGCTTTTCTACTAAATAACGTTCGTGTTCGCTTTGTAAATCGGCGCCCCATTCGTCTATACTATATTGGAATTTTTTGTTTTTGTTGGGTTTGCAATTTCTTAAAATATCTATGGCTTCGGTATAAGAAACGCGTTTAAAATTGTTTTCCAATACAAAGTTTAATTTTTCCAACAAAGCCATTTCGCTGCGTTCTGCTTGTGGTTTGTTTTTTTCTTCGTCAAGCAAGCGTTGCTCTAAAAACTTTAAATCATCGGCACAATGTTCTGTGGCATATTTTACTACATAACGAATAAAATCTTCTGCCAAATCCATGTTATCATTTAAGTCGTTAAAGGCAACTTCGGGTTCTATCATCCAAAATTCTGCCAAATGGCGCGATGTATTGGAGTTTTCTGCCCTAAAAGTAGGCCCAAAAGTATATACTTGACCTAATGCCATAGCGTAGGTTTCTGCCTCCAATTGCCCAGAAACGGTAAGGTTGGTTTCTCTACCAAAAAAATCTTCTCTGTAGTTTACAGCACCTTCTTCGGTACGAGGTGTATTGTCAAAAGGGAGTGCGGTTACTCTAAACATTTCGCCTGCACCTTCAGCATCGCTACCTGTAATAATAGGCGCATTGAAATAGAAAAATCCTTTTTCGTTAAAATATTTATGCACAGCATACGCCAATATAGAGCGTACACGCATTACCGCACTAAAGGTATTGGTGCGCACACGCAAATGAGCATTTTCTCTAAGAAATTCTAAACTTGGTCTATTTCTTAATTGAATAGGATATTTTTCGGCATCAGAATCGCCAAGTATTTCAAATTTTTTAACTTGAATTTCAAACTTTTGTCCGCTTCCTTGGCTTTCTACCAAAGTTCCTTCTACCTGAATGGCAGCGCTGGTGGTTATGCGTTTAAGTTGTTCTTCGGGTGTATTTTCAAAATCTATTACACACTGTATATTGTGAATAGTAGAACCATCGTTTAAGGCTAAAAATTGTTTATTTCTAAAAGTGCGTACCCAACCTCTAGTTACTACGTCAAAACCTGCTTTATCACTATTTAGTAATTCTTTAATTTTTGAATATTTCATCGTTTTGTAAACTAAATTTTTGCAAATATAATTCAATTTTTTAGTGAAAGAAAACGATAAAAGACTAAAGGTGTTCTATTTTTGGTCTTTATTTTCTTCTAGAGCATCTAGTTCTTCATCTGTATGTTCTAGTATATCTATGGTTGGCTCTATAAATTCTTGCTTATTTGCTAATTTTTTATTTAAAGTAAGCACCAACGAAGGCAATAACACCAAATTGGAAAGCATTCCAAAACTTAAGGTAATTGCCACTAAACCACCCAATGCTACAGTACCACCAAAGCTAGAAAGCATAAATACCGAAAATCCAAAAAACAATACAATAGAGGTATAAAACATACTAATACCTGCATCTTCAAACGTTGCAAATACAGCTTTACGAATACGCCAACCATTTCGAGAAAGTTCCATGCGGTATTGTGCCAAAAAGCGCAATGTATCGTCTACAGACATGCCAAAAGCAATTCCAAACACTAACAAAGTTGATGGTTTTAACGGAATACCTAAAAACCCCATTAAGCCAGCAGTCATTAACAACGGTAATAAATTTGGAATGATAGAAACCATAACCATTTTGAACGAGCGAAACATTAACGCAACCAAACCACCTGTTAAAGCAAAGGCAAACAATAGTGATGACAATAAATTGTCTAACAAATATTTTGTTCCTTTTTGAAAAACAGAGGGTTTTCCTGTAATGATTACTTCGTATTTAGGCTCGGGAAAAATTTTATTGATTTTGGTGCGTAATCTCGACTCTATTTCTTCCATTTTTTCGCCATTCTCATCTTTTATAAAGCAAGTCATTCGGGCTATTTTACCATCTGAAGTAATATAACTTTTTAATTGATTGTCTTTGCCATTTTTTAAAGAGTTTTTAATATAAGGCAATAAAAATGCTTCTTCTTGCGAAGTTGGTAGTTCGTAATACTCGGCATTGCCATTATAGTAAGCTTGCTTAAAACTTTTGGCTAAGTTTACTATAGATAGTGGTTTGGAAAGTTCGGGGATATCGCTTATGGTTTGTTCTAAATCTTCCATTCTTCGTAAAGTAGAAAGCTTCATAGCTCCGTTTTTACGTTTGGTATCGATCATTATTTCAAGAGGCATTACACCGTCAAACTCTTTTTCAAAGAAACGAATATCATCAAAAAAAGCTGTTTTCTTAGGCATATCTTCAATAATACTTCCCGAAATTTTAATCTCGTAAATACCTATTATTCCAAAAATGAGTAACACAATTGAGGTCACATAAACTCCAAAACGATTGTATTTTACTGTGTTTACAATCCATGTAAAAAAACTTGTAAGCGACTCTCGTTCTAGATGCCCTAAATGTCTTGGTATTGGAGCAGGAATGTAACTAAAAAATATAGGTATTAGCAATAAACTTAAAATATAAATTGCCAATATATTGATTGTTGTTACTACACCAAATTCTCTAAGTAATACATTATTGGTGATAATAAAGGTTGCAAAACCTACCGCAGTGGTAATATTGGTCATTAACGTAGCGGTACCTGTTTTGGTAATTACCCTCTGTAGTGCTTTTGCCTTATTGGCGTGTTTGTAATACTCTTGGTGGTATTTATTAATAAAAAATATACAATTGGGTATTCCTATTACAATAACTAATGTTGGTACTAAAGCCGTAAGTACTGTAATTTCATAACCCATACCGCCCATAATACCAAAAGACCACATAACTCCTATTATTACTACAACCATCGAAATAAGTGTAGCTCTAAAAGATCGGAAAAAGAAAAAGAAAATAAGCGCTGTTACAAGCAAAGCTGCACCAATAAACAATCCTATTTCGTCTATAATGGTTTTAGAATTTAATGTGCGTATATAAGGCATACCCGATGCGTGAAGGCGTATTCCTGTTTCTTTATAAAAAGTATCTAGATAAGGTATAAAAGTGTGTAAAACATAGTCTTTTCTGGCTTTTGTATTTACAATTTTTTTGTCTAAATAAATTGCCGAACGAACTGCACCTGTGTTTTTGTTGTACAAAAGACCTTCGTAAAAAGGTTGATTTTGAAACAATTTCTTTTTAAGGTTTTGCAAATAAAGTGCATCGTTTGCCTTTTGTGGGTTTACAAATGGCTTTAATTGAAATGATTGAAGTGTATCGTTTTTAACTAACTCTTGAAGGTTGTTTATAGAAATAACTAAACTAATTTGTTTATCATTTCTTACTTTTTCCATCAAAGCTGTCCAAGCAGTAAATACTTTGGGAGTAAATAATTTTTGGTCTTTTGTGGCCACAACAATCAAGTTGCCCTCTTCTCCAAAATTCTGTAAAAAGGTATTGTAATCTACATTAACTTTATCATCTGCTGGTATCAGATTGGCTTCGGTTTGAGTAAATTTTACGTTTTTCCATTGTAGACCTAATAAAACGGTTATAGCGATTATTCCTACAAGTATTGTAATTCTATTTCTAAGGATTGCACGGGCAACCAGTTCCCAAAATCCTATACTTAACATTTTTTTCATTTGTAAACAAAAAGACTACAAAGGTAACGAGAACTTTAACAATTTAAAAGAACTTATCTAGTTTCTTGTTTGTTTTGGTATAAAAACTACACTATAAGGTGTTATATTCTAATGTGTTGATTTTAAAATACTATTTTAGTGTTCAGAATATATTTTAATACTAAAATCCTAAATCTAGGTAATAACTCACTTTTATTGCCACATTATCATCAAAATTTGGCAGTTGATAAGCGCCATATCTATAAAAGGCAACCAAACCAAATCCTTTCCATATTTTATTTAATTCTATACCACTTTCAAAATAACCTTTTTCTAGTGTATTAAATTCTTTGTAAAGATGATTTTCTTTGTCTTTTGTAGAGCCAAAAGCCATACGAGTTACTAGGCTTAATACTGGCTTTATATCAGGTGTTATTTCTAATCTTTTCAATGTATGTTTTATATGCAAAGAGGTATAATTGCTCGAGAAAAATTCGTTGTAATACATGGTTTCGAAGCTATTTTTTCCAGCAAAAGTTACTCTTCTAAGCACCGAATCGTGGTTAAGATTGTTGGGAGCAATACTATATAAATGAGTAATAGGTATTTGCCCAAAGCCTAAACCACCTTGCCAAACAAAAGATGTTATTTGTCCTGATAAATAAGGAATATCATACGTTACTTTAGCTTCAAGCTTTGTAAAATTAAAATCGCTACCAAAAACATGATTAAAAGCTTGTGTTGCTTGAAAATTAATTTTTGGAAAACGCTTATTAATTTCGATAATACCCAAAGAAGTTTGCATAAAATCGCTAAAAGGTGACCATTGTAAAGAAAATGTTGTTGAAGCTATTTTATAGTTATCTAAAATTGCATCTCCTTTTTGATAAGCATAGCTAAATAGTGGGTTTATCTGACTTGTAGACAACCCAAAATAAGCATCGGTTTTGGGTAAAAATTTACTTTCCAAAAATAATGATGCAACTTTTTGATTAAAAAAAGTTGGAATATTAAAAGGTCTAGGGTCATAAATTTTAAACCTCTTATTTTGAGTAAGAAATTGTATTTGCCCTATTTCTTGCAAATCATCAATATAAGAAACCGAAAACCAAGAATTCGTTTTTCTATCTATAGAATACGAAGGTGTTATTCCGTATTTGAATGCATGGTCTTTTAACCCATAACCAATATAGGCTGCTAGTTTGTATTGTGTAGAGAGTTTATCGTTGGTAACACCGCCTACACCAAACCGAAAACCTTCATAATTATTATATTTAACAAGGCTTCTAAGGTCTAAATCTATTTGATTTATAGGCACATAACCGTTAATAATGCGTCGTCCAAATAATATTTTCTTTTCTATTTTTTCAGAAGCAACAATACTATCTAGCGAAGTGTAAGTAGTAAGTTTTCTAACATCTGTAGAATCTTTCTCAAAAGTTTTCCAATAAGACTCTGGTTTGGAAAGCTCTGCTTCTTGAACATCTATTTTGATGTATTTGTTTTTAAATTCGGTTTTTTTGGAAAGCGAAATATCAAAAGGAATTGATTCTATTTTTAAATAAACATGGTCTGAAGCATCTGTTTTTATTCGGTCTTTTACCGAAGAGTCAAACTTAATAGTATTGCCCAATATACTGATATCTTCTGCATTTTCTCCTTTTATAATATGAAATTTTCTTTTCTCTGGAAACCAAAGTTTATACTCTTCATTATAATTAAAAGTATAGGTAGCATTTATGTTTACCACACCATAAATTCTATAGTATGCTTTGGCTACACCATAAGTTTGAGCATCAATAAACAATAAACCTCTTAAATTACTAGACTTTAAATTTTTGGGTTGAAAATATATTCTATACACTTTTCTGTTTTTTAAACTGATAGTGTCTAACATTTTGTATACAAATGTTTTTCGACCATCTCTAGAAATAGGGTTTTTTACAGGCACTTCAAATATATCAAGTTTTCTATCGTAAAGTGAGTATGGAACCAAACTTAAACCCAAATATTCATAAAGTGGTTTTTGAAAACCTGCCATTCGAGCAGCAAGTACTGTTTCTTTTGTACCGTGATTATTATGCTGAATAAAATTTACTTTTTCTGTTTGGTAAATATGTTGTTTTTGAATGAATTTTTTAAATTTATAATTGGTTGAATCTAATTTTACTTTTGTTTTTCCAAATAGATTTTTAGTATAAATCGTATCGATTTTTGACGAAATAGAATCTGGACTTGCAGAAATGGTTGCTAATTCATAATTTTTATATTCAAAATAAGGTATTGCTCGCTCTGGTTGGTTTTTGTCGCGATTTTCTATAACTTTTTTCAGAATTTTATTGACTTCATTTTCAGAATATATCTCAAAATGATCTCTGTTTTCTAGAGCTACCATTTTTATGAGCAAATTTTGTTTCTGTTCTGGCAAATAATACGTTTTGTCGTAATACCCTTTGTAAGAAAGCAGCAAAGGTTTTTTATCGTTTTGATACTCAAACACAAATTTCCCTTCCCAATTTGTATAGAGTGTTTTAGTATTGTAGGTAATTTTGGCAAAAGCTACAGGTACAGAACTATCAAAGTCTAAAACTTGACCCGAATATTTTTTTTGTGACCAATTTAATGTAGTGATAAACAATACAAAAACAATCAAAAATCGCTTTATCATGTGTGGTGATTTCTTGCTAAGTAATACAAATTTAAAAATATATCAGTGTGTTGTAGTTTTTTTACGATGTTTTTATGATTATAACTATAGTAAATAACCAAGAATATCTATTTATTATGATAGTAAATTTGTAACTTTACGTTTTAATTTTATCAAAATGGACTTTTTATATCAAGACCCGTATCCTTTACAAAAAGATGATACTGTTTATAAAAAACTTACTTCCGATTACGTTTCGGTAGAACAATACGGCGACAGAAAAATTTTAAAAGTAGACCCAAAAGGTTTAGAGTTATTGGCGCAAGAAGCCTCAAACGATGTTTCTTTTTTATTAAGAACCAATCATTTACAAAGCTTAAAACGCATTATAGACGATCCAGAAGCTACTGATAACGACCGCTTTGTAGCCTACAATTTACTGCAAAATGCCGTAGTAGCCGCTCAAGGTCAATTGCCTTCTTGCCAAGATACAGGAACCGCTATAGTAATGGCAAAAAAAGGAGAAGATGTGTATACGGGTGTAGATGATGCAGAATGGTTGTCAAAAGGGATTTACAATACCTACAAAAACAAAAATTTACGCTATTCGCAAATTGTGCCAATATCGATGTTTGAAGAAAAAAATTCAGGCTCAAACCTTCCTGCTCAAATAGATATTTATGCAAAAAAAGGAATGAAATATGAGTTTTTAATTCTTACAAAAGGAGGCGGATCTGCAAACAAAACTTTTTTATATCAAAAAACAAAATCGTTACTAAACGATAAATCTTTGGAAGAATTCATTCGTGAAAAAATAAAAGATTTAGGTACATCGGCTTGCCCTCCGTATCACTTAGCCTTGGTTATTGGTGGCACATCGGCAGAAGCAAATTTGGCAGCAGTAAAAAAAGCATCTGCTAAATATTTTGATGAATTACCTACTTCGGGCAACATGGCTGGTCAAGCTTTTCGCGATTTGGAATGGGAAGCTCGTGTGCAACAAATTTGTCAAGAAAGCGGCATTGGAGCTCAATTTGGCGGAAAATACTTTGTACACGATGTGCGTGTTATACGCCTACCTCGTCATGCAGCTTCGTGTCCTGTTGGGCTTGGTGTTTCGTGCTCGGCAGATAGAAATATTAAAGGAAAAATTACAGAAGAAGGTATTTTTATTGAACAACTAGAAACCAACCCTGCTCAATTTTTACCTGCTGCTGCTCCGCACCTAGAGCCACCTGTTATGGTTGATTTGAACAAACCTATGCCAGAAATTTTAGCAGAACTTTCAAAATATCCTATTAAAACAAGATTAAAACTAAACGGAACTTTAATAGTAGCTCGAGATATTGCGCATGCTAAAATTAAAGAACTACTTGATGCTGGCAAACCTATGCCAGAATATTTTAAAAATCATCCTATTTATTATGCTGGACCAGCAAAAACTCCAGACGGTATGCCAAGTGGTAGTTTTGGACCAACAACAGCCGGTAGAATGGATGTTTATGTAGATGAATTTCAAGCTGCTGGCGGAAGCATGATTATGTTGGCAAAAGGCAACCGTAGTGCCGATGTAATGAATGCATGTAAAAAATACGGTGGATTTTATCTAGGTTCTATTGGTGGCCCAGCCGCCATTTTGGCCAAAGAAAATATCTTATCTGTAGAAGTAGTAGATTTTCCTGAATTGGGTATGGAAGCCGTACGAAAAATTGAAGTAAAAGATTTTCCTGCTTTCATTATTACAGATGATAAAGGAAATGATTTCTTTATGAATCTTTAATCTTAGAAAAATAGAAAAAGACAAACCTGTTAGTTGAAAGACTTACAGGTTTTTTTATTTGAAATAAGATTCTAATAACACTATTGATTTTTTGACCTTACTATCAAATGTTAATTTTAAAGTCAAGATAAAAATAAGTAAAAAAGGAAAGAATAATAAAACTTGTAAAACCTCAAATTTATCATAAATGAATAGTACAAATACAAATTCTATAGTAATAATAAATAAAAACAATCGTTTTAAAAAAGTGTTGATTGCAAATTCTAATTCTATTAAAGAATCCTGAATCTTTCCAATTATTTCAGGTCGAAATTGGTTTCTTGGACCAAAATTAAATGTAGGTTTTATAAAGAAATTACCATTTAAATTTACATTTCCTTCAAAATCAAATTTAGAATTATCTCGATAATAATTTTCAACTTTAGGTTGAAGGATTTTAATGATTTCTTCTTTGGAAAGCGAGGTCTTTATAGTATGTGATTTTTTGAACATCTTTTTATTCCACATACAACACCAATCCTTTCAAATAATGCCCTTCTGGGTGGTAAATATTGGTAGGATGATCTGGGCCTTGTGTTAGCTTATGTAGTACTCTAATATTTCGCCCTGTTTCTATGGCTGCTGCGGCTACAGTGTTGTAAAACAAAACATCGTCTATAACTTGCGAACACGAAAATGTAAACAAAATCCCTTTGGGTGCTAAAGCTTTTAACCCTGCAATATTTAAGCGTTTGTAGGCTTGTGTTGCCGTGTGTTTACTTTTTATACTTTTAGCAAAAGCGGGCGGATCGAGTACTATTACATCGTAAACTTGATGATTCTCTTTCATAAAGTTAAAAACATCATCGGCTACTGCTGTATGATTGGATTTTGGAAAATTCAATTCCATATTTTTTGAGGCTAAATCAACTGCTTTTTGAGAAATATCTACAGATGTTACCAACTCTGCACCAGCGCTCATAGCATAAATAGAAAAACCACCTGTATAGCAAAATGTATTTAATACTTTTTTGCCTTTGGAAAAGGTGCTTAACAATTTACGATTGTCTCTTTGGTCTAAAAAGAAACCTGTTTTTTGACCTTCAACCCAATTTACAGCAAATACTATATTGTTTTCTTTTGCTATGGTTTCTGAATTGGTTCCAAATAAAAAATAATCGGTTCCTGTATTGGGTAATGTCCCCGAACTTTTGCAATAAATGGTTTCGCAAAACTCTGAGAAATTTGCTTGAATAGCTTCTGCAATACGCTCTATTTGATAGAATATACCAGACGAATGAGCCTGAATTACCCAATTTTTATTGTAATAATCAATAATTAATCCTGGAATACCGTCACCTTCACCATGTATAACACGAAAAGCATTGGTTGTTTCAATATCTACTAATTTTAAACGTAATGCCCAAGCCGATTGTAGTTTTTCATTCCAAAAATTATCTGAAAAAGTTTCGTTTGCAAATGTTAATAATCGAACTACAATACTGCCTTTATCACTAAAATATCCTGTACCTAAATGCTGATTGTTGCTGTCTACTACATCTACCAATTCGCCATCATTCAACTCTTGCGTTACACCATAAACCGCTCCACTAAAAACCCATGGATGCTTGCGCTGAATAGACTTTTCTTTACCTTTTTTTAAAATTATTTTTGAAAACATAGTAATGCGTCAATTTGAAAATGTGTCAATGTCCCTATTCAATTAGTCAATGAGGCAATTAGCCAATGTGGCAATTCCTTCATTTACTCGTTGATATATTGGCTAATTGCCTCATTGACTTATTTTTTTAGTGGTTGAAATGATTTTGTTTGTAATTTTCAATATATCAAAAACTTCAGATAATAATTCTTCTGTATTTGGATAATTTTCCAACTCATTACAGAGGAATAACCAAAATTCGGTTTCATCAGCTTCTTTGATTGCAATTTTCATTTTATGAATAAAATCTGCTTTGCTTTCAGAATTTTGAGCTTCTTTAATATTTGCTCCTATTGAAGTTCCTGATTTTAATAGTTGATTGGCAATTACATACTTTCTGTCTTCTTCTAATTTTTCTGTGTATTGAACTACTTTTTTAGCAAATTCAAATGATTTTAAAAGAATTATATTGTTTTTGTACTTGTCTTGAAACGTTATCGTGGCTTATATATTTATTTAATGTGTGAATGAGAGAATGTGTCAATGTGTCGATTTTTTTTCATTAGCAAATTTACTAATTAGTTTATGGCAAATTGCCTCAATATATTATTGGCACATTGACTAATTGCCCCATTGACTAATTTATATCCATTTCTGGAATTTCTCCTTCAACAATTAAGTTGGCTTCTGTAGCTTTTATAATATCTTCCACAGAAACACCTGGTGCTCTTTCCAATAATTTAAATCCTTGTGGAGTAATATCTAAAACTGCTAATTCGGTAACTACTTTTTTCACACAACCCACCCCTGTTAAAGGCAAGGTACATTTTTTTAAGATTTTTGATTCTCCTGCTTTATTCACGTGCATCATGGCAACAATAATGTTTTCTGCCGATGCTACTAAATCCATAGCGCCGCCCATACCTTTTACCATTTTTCCTGGAATTTTCCAATTGGCGATATCTCCATTTTCAGAAACTTCCATAGCACCCAAAATGGTTAAATCTACTTTTTGGCTACGAATCATTCCGAAACTAAAAGCCGAATCAAAAAAACTTGCGCCAGGTAATGTGGTTATCGTTTGTTTACCTGCATTAATAATATCGGCATCTTCTTCGCCTTCAAACGGAAAAGGCCCCATGCCCAAAACTCCATTTTCACTTTGAAATTCAACCGATATATCATTGCGTACAAAATTGGCTACCAAAGTAGGAATACCAATACCAAGGTTTACATAGTAACCATCTTTTACTTCTTGTGCAATGCGTTTTGCTATTTGATTTTTATCTAAAGCCATTTTTTTAATAATTTGTCAATTAGTTCATGTGTCGATGTTCCAATTTAATTAGTCTATGTGATAATGTGTCAATGTGCCAATTGTCTCATTGGCACATTGTCTAATTATTTTTGACGAACAGTTCTTTGCTCAATTCGTTTTTCAAATTTCTCTCCTTGAAAAATTCGATTTATCATAATACCTGGTATATGAATTTCGTTGGGATCTAATGTTCCTGCTGGTACTAATTCTTCTACCTCAGCAATAGTTATTTTTGCTGCGCCTGCCATTGGAGCATTAAAATTACGAGCTGTTCCTTTAAAAATAAGATTTCCTGCTTCGTCGCCTTTCCATGCTTTTACTATAGAAAAATCGGCCTTGTAGGCGTGTTCCAAAATGTGCATTTTTCCATTAAACTCACGAACTTCTTTCCCTTCTGCAACCTCTGTTCCATAACCTGCGGGCGTAAAAAACGCAGGAATACCTGCTTGTGCCGCTCTACATTTTTCGGCTAATGTACCTTGTGGAGTAAGTTCTACTTCTAATTCACCTGAAAGCATTTGGCGTTCAAATTCGGCATTTTCACCTACATAAGATGAAATCATTTTTTTAATTTGTTTTTTTTGTAATAACAAACCCAAACCAAAATCGTCTACACCTGCGTTGTTTGAAATACAAGTTAAATTGGTTACATTTTTATTTACTAATTCTGCAATACTATTTTCGGGAATTCCGCACAAACCAAAACCACCAAGCATAATGGTCATACCGTTTTCTATACCTTGTAAGGCTTCTTGTACTGTGTTTACTTTTCTGTTTATCATATTTGAATGACTGTTAAGAATGGTTTGTAAATTTAACCAATAAATTGAACTTTAAAAATCATTTATCAAAATAATAAAAGCGAGAATGGTGGTTTCTCGCTTTTACTATGTATGTGTGGTATGTATTATTTTGTTTTCTTTACATATTGTGTAAGAATAACAATGTGTTGTCCTTCTACACGCCCTTCTATTTGCTCGGCATTATCCCAAACCAATTTAATGTTGTGCACAGGAGCACCTCTTTTGGCTGTAAAATTGGCTCCTTTTACATCTAAATCTTTAATAAGGACAACCGAATCTCCGTCTTGAAGAATGTTTCCATTACAATCTTTATGTATTATTTTACCTTCGTCATCGTCGGCCTCTCCTGTTGCTTTTGCCCATTCTAATGCTTCTTCATCGAGGTACATCATGTCTAGCAAATCGTGATTTTTAAGTCGGGCAAGCATTCGCCAAGATACAATTTGTACGGGTAAATGTTCGCTCCACATGCTTTCGCTTAGACCTCTCCAATCATTTGCATTGGTGGTTTCGGGATTGTTTATTTGATCTAAAAGATTTTTTGAAATTAATATACTGTTCTCTAAACTTTCTGTTGTTTTTGGAGCTACGGTATATACAACCAAATTATCTGTCGATCCACTTATTTCGCAAATTGAACCGCTTCGTTCGTGAAGTTTTTTTTCTGTAATTGTCATTTGTTTATTATAAATTGAAGCTGGCTCCTATTACAAACGTAAACTGGTTGTTGTAATAATCGAAACCAACTGGGTCTGTTTTATATTTTGCTAATGGTACTCCTCCTTCTGCAAAAAGACCAAATCCATCTGTAAAGAAATAGCGTGCTCCTAGATGAGCTCCAAAATTTCTTAATCCTAAATTAAGACCTGGGTATACATCTAGTTTTGGGTCTATTTTAAGCACATTTCCTATGTTTGCATTAATTCGCGCTTTAAGGTCTGCTCTATCATCAAAGCCTGGTTTTATATCATAAATTCTATCAGCATTTAATAAATAAGTAGCTGTAAATCCGTACGATAAGTTTTCTCCTAAACCAAAATCGGCTGTAGCAGTAATTCCTGTTCCTCCGTCTTGTACATTAAGTCCAACTTGTCCTTTTATGTCTCCTTTTCCTTTAAATGCTTGTGCGTGTGCAAAAGTGCCTGCTAATAGCATTGTTAAAAATACAATTTTTTTCATTTCGTTATTTTTTAGTTTGTGCAAATATAAGAATTCTAGTACTAATTTCGTCCATTTTCGTTTGGGTACAAGCTGGGCAAACTATCGCTTTGCCAAAATTGTTTGGTATCGATGTCTAATGCTGTTAGTTTTCCCCAAAAACCTGCTCCTGTATCTATATTCCAAACATTAGCAGCATTTACAGGTGTGTCTTTATTTATTTTTGTAGTAGGTGTATGCCCAATGTAAATTTCAGTATACAAAAGCAATCGTTTTGGATATAAAGTATTGTTTTTTTCTAATGCAGGGTTTAAAGATAAAGCCGTTTCCCAAAGGGTTCTATCCCAATAAAGCATGGCTGGAAAATATTCAGAATCGATTCCGTTTTGATTGGTAAAACCTGCATGAACAAACAATCGGTTTTGACTGTCTATGTATGAATTACGAAGATTTTGTAAAAATAATATATGTTTTGATTTTTGTTCGTCTGAAATTGTTTTATAGGCTTCTACTGTAGCCTTACCACCGTGTTTGTACCACATGGTTTCATCAATATTTTGGGTATTATTGGTAAGCCAATCTAAAAGCAAATCATCATGATTTCCTTTAATAAAAATACAATTTTGTTGGGTTTGCAATTCTATTAAAAAATCTAATATTTGTGGCGATTGGCTCCAACCATCTACATAATCTCCCAAAAAAATTAAGGTATCGGTTTCTGAAACACCAGCTCGATCAAGTATTTGGAGTAATGCTTTATATCCGCCATGAATATCGCCTATTACCAAAGTTCGATTAGGTTTTGTTTTCATATTTTATTTTTCTCAAAATGCGCATTACTTCTTTAAAATTGGTATATGCTTCTGGATTTTCAAATTGTTTAAATAGCTGCTTGTAGTTTATTAATAATTGTTTTGCTTCTTTAAAATCATTTAAAAAACAAATCATTAATGTGTACGGAATATTTTTTACATCATTGTTTTCATGAACAGACAATGCGCTTTTCTTTTCCATTTTGTGCAACAAAGATACATTAGAGTTGTAAATATGATACAATATTTTTTTATTGTATTGCGGAGGCTCAAATAACATTTGTGTTTCTAGTTTGTAATATCCGTTGTCAAAAAAAGAGAGCTTTTGTTGCTCTAGCGGGTAATAGCTTGTTTTATCGTTGAGCCCAAGCGGAACATATTCTGTAATAGTAAAGGCGTTTTCTGTAAAAGAAATTTCTACTTCGTCTTGTAGAGAATAAAATAATTTTATTTGTTCGTTTACCAATTCTATATCTACTCTAGACCAATATGTTTTTCCTTTGATGGTTTTTGGAATTCCTGCCCAACAGATTACAAATAATTCTTTAAATACACGATACTCGGAATTTAAGTCTTTGTGTTTATGGTTTATAAAATTAATCACACTATCGAGTGTATGTGCAATGCTGTTTCTAGAATTATTTTCTATACTTACTACCGTTTCTATGTTTTGCTTATTAAATGCTATTTTTTCGAGGGTTGGTATAGAATTACTGCCTCTTCTTACAAAAGTGGTTTTACAAGGAATTGTGTGTATTCCTTTTTTAAAAAAAGAAGTTTTGGCATTGGGCTTTATGGTAACCAAACCTACTACTTTTTCTTTTGGCAAATTTGGAAAAGGAATGTTTTCGTATTGTATTTTTGGTGGATTTTCTAAAAAAGCATTCACTAGGTTTTGAATGCGACTATCGTCAAAAAAATCGTCGCCTACTATTTCATTTGATCCGTCTTCTACACCTACCACAATATAAGCGTTGTTGGACGGGTTGGAATTGGACAAAGCGCAAATATGTTTTAAAAATTTGGCTTTACCTTCTTGAGTATGAAGATTGAGTTGTCTTTTTTTATCATAAAAACTATTCTCGTCATTATGAGCAAGTAGGTTTTTAATAAGTAGACGCTTGTTTATCATGACTTTAAAAGACAGTTAAAAGGCAAAGAATTGAGACAAGGTTTATCCCAATTCTTTACATTTTTGATGTTTTTAAGGAACTTTATGCCCCATGCTTTCTGTCCAAATAGAAAACCAATCTTGTGTATCCATTTGTAAATCTACTGCTTTCATAAGCGCCTGAATACGAGCAATATTTACAGTTCCTGCAACAGGTTTTATTTTAGCAGGATGTTTTAATATCCATGCAAGCAAAATGGTGTCTGAACCTACTCCATACTTTTCTACCAATCCAACCAAAAGTTTTTTCAACCTTCTGGTTTGTTCTACGTCTTCTCTAAATACTGTTCCCAATGGATTCCATGAAAGTGGTGTAATATGGTGTTGTTGCATATAATCTATACTTCCGTCTGTCATGGCTTGGTATTGCGTTGCAGAAAATTGTATTTGGTTAAAATTTACGGCAGTTTTTTGACGAATTAATTCGGTTTGAGACGATGTGAAATTAGAGACACCAAAATCTTTTATTTTTCCTTCTTTTTTTAATTTTTCTACTGCTTCTGCAATTTCATCGGCTACCATAAGCGGACTTGGTCTATGCAACAGTAAAACATCTAAATACTCTGTTTGAAGGTTTTTTAAACTATTTTCTACACTCCAAATAATATATTCTTTAGAATAGTCGTAATGTTTCACCTTATTGTTTCTGCCTTCGGTATGCTGAATCCCACATTTTGATATAAGCTGTATTTTGTCTCTTTGTACATTACTAGCTGTAAAACCTTTACCAAATTCGGCTTCTGTGGTATAACTTCCGTAAATATCTGCAAGGTCAAACGTAGTAATTTTGTTTTCTGCACAAATTTTTATTAAATGAGCCATTTCTTGGGTGGTAAGGTTTTTATCTGCCTTACCCCAACTCATGGTACCAGCTATTATAGGTGATAGGTTTGCTTTCATAGTAGATTGTTTATTTATAAATCTTTACTCTTAAAAAGGGTACTGTTTTTTGTTTTGAGGTAAAATTAACGAAAATTTTTATGTTTGTGTGTAACAAAATACACCTATTTTTATTCTTTTTTCTACTGTGTTTTAATCTAAAACTAGTTGTAGTGATACTTTTTTAGCAGAAAAAATTTTACACTTCATTGAACTATAGAAAAAGTAATTTTATGTACTGTTTTCTCAAAAAAAACGCACCGAAATAATATCGATGCGTAAATATATAGTTAAGTATGATGTTTATTTTTTCTTTTTGGGTGTTGCTTTTTTAGGTGTTGTTACTTTTGTTGAAGTGGCTTTGTTGGAAAATGCTTTTTGTTTGTATGGTTTGTATAATCCATCTGACTCTGCTCTTTTTTTTGCAGCTTCTGCTCTTGCTTTAGAATCTGGGTGAGAACTCATCATTTGAGAAAGAATATCACTACTTTGTCCTTCACTCAAACTCGACAAAATAGTAAACGCCGATTCTACAGCATTTACATCATACCCATTTTTTTTCATAAAATCATACGAGAACGTGTCGGCTTCTGTTTCTTGTTTACGGCTGTATTTACTTTGTAACATGGCTTGGGCAATTTGACCTATTTGACCATCGGTCATGCTTGCTACTTTTGTGCTTACACTACCTACTGCATCTGCCAAAGCTGCATTTCTATAGGCAGCTTTCATTGCATCGCGCGAATCGTGATTGGCAACATGACCTATTTCATGACCTATAACTGCCAATAGTTGGTTATCATCCATAATATCCATCAACCCAGAAAATACTCGAACACTACCATCTGCACAAGCAAAAGCATTTATTTCTTTGGTAATGTATACTTTATAATTAAGTTTTAAGCCGTTTTCTGTACTATGTTTTGCAAATACTCTATTCAAGCGCAGTGTGTAACCGTCTTTTGGGCCTGCTACAACATGAGCAGAATCTAGTTTTTTTATACCTTCTGAAGCCAATTTTGCCGCATCAGCATCGCTAAACATTAGAGAATTTAATCCGTTACCTACGGCTCCCGAAATTTTATCTCCAAGATTAATTTGTGCTAAAGAATTTGTAACCGATAAAAGTGCTACAACACAAATAGAATATAAAAACTTTGCTTTCATTTTTTTAGTATTAAAATTACATACAAAGATACAATTTAGCACAGCAAAAAAGAGTAGAATTTTTACCACATTATATTGGTGTAATCCAATAAAAAAATCGATATTTGCGCACACAACTACAACGTTTTCGTAATCATGGAAGAACGCAACAAAACCTTAGGCGAATTTATTATTGAAAATCAAACTGCATTTCAATACTCATCGGGAGAATTATCTAGAATTATCAACTCTATAAGGCTTGCTGCCAAAGTAGTAAATTACAAAGTAAATAAAGCAGGATTAGTAGATATAGTTGGTGCTGCTGGTGATCAAAACATACAAGGAGAAGACCAACAAAAACTTGATGTTTATGCCAACGAAATTTTTATCCAAACACTTATCAATCGAGAAATTGTTTGCGGAATTGCCTCTGAAGAAAACGATGATTTTATTACTGTGGCCGGTAGCGATAATAGTCATAATAACAAATATGTAGTACTTATGGATCCGCTAGACGGCTCTTCAAATATTGATGTAAACGTTTCTGTTGGAACTATATTTTCTGTTTACCGCCGTGTTACCCCTTTGGGCACACCTGTTACTCTAGAAGATTTTTTACAACCTGGCATAAACCAAGTAGCGGCTGGCTATGTTATTTATGGCACCTCAACCATGCTTGTATATACTACAGGGCATGGCGTAAATGGTTTTACTTTAAATCCTGCTATAGGAACTTTCTATTTATCGCACCCAAATATGCAATATCCTAAAGATGGGAAAATCTATTCTATAAACGAAGGAAATTATGTGCATTTTCCGCAAGGTGTAAAAAATTATATTAAATACTGCCAGCTAGAAGAACAAGATAGACCTTATACTTCTCGCTATATTGGCAGTTTGGTATCAGATATGCATAGAAATATGATTAAAGGTGGTATTTATATTTACCCTACAAGTTCAAAATCGCCCAAAGGAAAATTGCGTTTGTTATACGAATGTAATCCGATGGCATTTATTGCAGAACAAGCAGGCGGAAAAGCTTCTGATGGCTATATGCGTATTATGGAAATACAACCCACAGAACTGCATCAAAGAGTTCCGTTTTTTTGCGGAAGTTACAATATGGTTACCAAAGCCGAAGAATTTATGCAAGAAGCTAAACAATAAAATGTGCAGATTGCGAAGATTTTTGTGTCTGCAAATGTTATTTTGTATCTTTGTAGTTATCAAATTTCTAAAAAATGTCTAAAAATCAACAAAACGATAAAGAAGTTTCTTCGGTAACAAGTTTAGAATCGGCTCAACGCCTTGAGGCTATCAAGAACTTAATTTTTGGAGAAAATATCCAACAAATTGATAACGAGTTTGATACATTAAAAAAACATGTTGAACAGCGCAAAGAAGAACTAGAAAATTTTATTGAAGCCACACGCAAAGAACTTCTTACAACTATAGATAATCTATCTACCGATTTGAATATTCGTATTACAGATGTAGAACAGGCATTTAATGAAAAAACAGCCGAACTTGACCATAAAAAAGTAGACCGAAATTTGTTGGGAACACTTTTGGTTTCACTTGGCGAAAAAATCATGAAAGACTAATTCTACATGAATGATTCTGAAAAATTGCAAAGGCTCAAAGAACTTCTTCTTGATGAGGACAGAGATTTTGCGCAAAAAATTTTGCATAAATTAGAATCGCTAGATCAAACGATACAAACTCCCGAAAAACTTTCAGAAAAAGTAAACCCAATTATAGACAAAAAGCTAGATGTTTTTGTAGAAGAAATTCCAACAAAACTCGGGCCTACTATAGCCGATGCGCTTACCAAATCGCAAGATAAAGTGGTAGAGGCTCTTTTTCCTATTATTGGTAAGATGATTAAAAAATATATTCAACAAGAAATAAATCAGCTTACAGAAAAAATTAATAGTCAAGTACAAGACACTTTTTCGATACAAAAATGGCAACGTAAAATAAAAGCTTTCTTTAGTGGTGTTTCTGAACAAGAAATTATTTTAAGCGAAATAAACAAAGCCAAACTAGAACAAATATTTGTTATAGAAAAAGGATCTGGACTACTTATTGCAAGCGCTTCCAATAGCGAAAGTATAGATGAAGACATGATTGCAGGTATGCTTACAGCGATTAAAAGTTTTGTTGAAGATGCCTTTATAAACGGGCAACAAAGCCTTGAGTCCATACAGTATGAACTCTCGGAAATTTATATTCAAAATTTTACATCGTATTATATAGCGGTTGTTATTTCGGGCGAATTGAATACTAGTGTAAAAAATGAACTAGAAAACAAATTGTTTGATTTTGCTCAAAAAAATCCAATATCAGAAACCACAACTAAAGAAGAATTATCTTTACAATTAAAGACATTATTGGCAAATGAATAATTCCAAAAAAATTGTTCTAATAGGACATTTCGGAGTAGGCAAATCTTCTTTGGTAAGACGCTATGTACAAAACACGTTTACAGATAATTACATGGTTACCATTGGGGTTCATATAGTAAAAAAAGAGATCCAACTTAATCAAAAATCTATTACTCTTATTATTTGGGATATAGAAGGTAAAGACGACATAAAAAAAGTGAGAGCCTCTTATCTTATTGGCACTTCTGGGTTTATATATGTAGTAGATCCCACACGCCCACAAACGTATGAACATATTACTAGCGAAATTAACTTTATTACAACGCAATATCCAAAAGCAAAATATCTAACGGTAGCCAATAAAAGCGATTTAATTGAGCCCGAAGAAATAAAACGTTTGTTTGATTCATTACAAATAAAAATTGATTATTTTGCTAGTGCTAAATCGGGCGACGAAGTATCTTCTGTTTTTGAAAATTTAGCCCAACAATTGCTTGATAATGTTTGAAAAAATTAGAGAAAAATACCTGCTCAATAAAACCCAAATTATAGAAATTGATACTCTGGGCAACATTTTAAATTCTGATAATAGAATTTTTAATCTTTCGGGAGTTGGTCAAATCTACGATTTTCATCCGTTTTTTTATTCTATAGAATCTTTATTGAGCCTCAAAAATTGTGAGCAAATTTTCTATTGTATTCATATAGAACACTTAAATGTTCAAAAAAGTGTTGATGTGTTTTTTACCAATACCGAAAGTGAAAATCCTATACTTATTCTTTACGATTTTACCGAGCATTACACAAATTTTCAGCATATAGCTCAAGAAAAAAACGAAACGGTATTAAACTTTCATTTAGAAGAATTAAAAACCAAACTGCTACAAGCCGAAAAAGAGTTTAAGAATAAATTTATGGCCAATGTTGGTCATGATTTAAAAACACCGCTAGGAGCTTCACTTTGGTTTATAAATATGTTGGAAAAAACAGAATTAACAAACAGTCAAAGAGAAGCCGTATTGTTGCTTAAAGAAACAAATACTTTAATAAAAGGCTTAATAGACGATATACTCGACTTGTCTAAATTAGAATTAGGGAAAATATCTCTAGATGAAAATTGGGAAAATTTATCAGATATTATCAAGCATATTCAAAGTATTATTACACCAAAATCCAACCAAAATGGTTTGCAATTTACTGTTGAATTTGAACAAAATCAGCTTCCTCAATTTATTTATACAGATAAAGTAAGGCTTCAACAAATACTTATCAATTTATTAGACAATAGTATAAAATTTACACGTAAAGGTTATGTGAAACTTTCGGTAAAAAATATAGAAAAACAAAAAGACACCGCACAACTTTTATTTGAAGTAGAAGATACTGGTATAGGAATGAAAATTACCAATAAAAACGATATTTATAATAGTTTTACCAAACTACACAACCAAAAAAACATTGAAGGTTCTGGACTAGGCTTGTCTATTGTTTCCAATTTAATAACTTTGATGCAGGGTGACATACATTATGTAACACAACTAAATCAAGGCACCACTTTTAGTATACTTTTACCTTTTAAAACCAAATAAAAATGAGTGAATTTTGGGTTTTCTTTCAAATAGGATTATATCATGTATTGGATTTACACGGATACGACCATGTTTTGTTTTTAATTGTTTTAACAGCACCGTATACGGCTCAACATTGGAAAAAACTCCTTACTCTAGTAAGCCTCTTTACACTTGGACATACCCTTTCGTTGCTTTTAGCTGTATTTGATTTACTTATTATAAAAAGCAGTATTATTGAAGTTCTCATCTTGGCTACTATTTTGCTTACTGGATTATTCAACTTAATAAATCAAGGAAAAAACACCAAAAACAAACAAGATATATTTATATGGATAAGCACTTTGTTTTTTGGGCTCATTCATGGTTTTGGATTTTCTACCTATTTTAAAGGAATACTCTCTGGAGAAGCTATCGATAAATTACCAAAATTGCTAGAATTTGCTTTGGGTATAGAAGCTGCACAAATAGTAGTTGTTGTTACAGTGCTTATTTTGGCTTTTATTATGCAAACCTTGTTTAAGTTTAACAAACGCGATTTTACACTAACATTGTCATCGTTTGTTATGGGTGTTACCGTTGCACTTTTATTAGAAAAATTTTACTAATGCAATTGTACGAAAAAAGAAATATCATTAGATGGATTATTATTTTGACTTCTTTTTTTATAGTGGTTTTAATAGTATGGAACACCTATGCTTTTTTCAAAATATTTAAAACCGATGAGCGCATTAAAATGCAACATTGGGCAACGGCAACAAAAACAATAGATAAAGCCGATTTGGATAGCGATATTACATTACCTCTAGAAATTATTCAATCGGCCAATATACCCATTATCGTTACCGATAAAGACTCGGTAATAAATACCTTAAATGTAGAAGAGGCTGTACAGAAAAATCCTGCGAAACTCAAGGTAATGTTGGAGCATTTAAAAAGTCAAAACGATCCTATTGTAATGCATGCTGGCGACAATCAAAATTATTTGTTGTATTACGGCGATTCCGATTTATTAAACAAACTAAAATACTACCCTATTGCGCTATTGCTCATCATTATACTATTTGCCGCTGTTGTTTATAATTTTTATACAAGCAATAAAATGGCAACACAAAACAAATTGTGGGCAGGAATGGCAAAAGAAACGGCACATCAAATAGGAACCCCTTTATCATCTCTAATTGGATGGCTCGAAATTATGAAAGCCGAAGAAATAGACGCTGGCATCATTACCGAAATAGAAAAAGATATACAACGATTGCAAACGATTGCCAACAGATTTTCAAAAATTGGTTCGGAACCTTTGCTTGAAAAATATGATATAATTGCAGAAACAAAACAATCTTTTGATTATTTAAAATCTCGATTTTCAAGTCAAATTGAATTTGATTTTGAGAGTCCAAAACACGCTGTATATGCACTTATAAATCCGGAATTACAAAGCTGGACAATAGAAAATCTTATAAAAAATGCTATTGATGCCATGAAAGGTGCTGGTAAATTATCGGTAAAAATTATCGAAGACCATCATACAGTAAAAATTAATGTTTCAGACACTGGAAAAGGTATTCCAAAAAATCAATTTAAACGCGTTTTTGAACCAGGTTTTACTACAAAAAAAAGAGGTTGGGGCTTAGGGTTATCTTTAACAAAAAGAATTGTAGAGTCTTACCATAAAGGCACCGTAAAAGTACTCCATTCTGAAGTTGATAAGGGCACGATTATGCAAATTTGTTATAAAAAATTGGAATAAAATTATTTTTTAAAAGTTTCTAAATCAAATTTTTCTCCATCAAAAACACCATACGTAAAATAACTTACCCAATCTCCTAAATTAATATAAGTTGCGTTTGTACCTACTGCTAAACTCATAGGTAAATGCCTGTGTCCAAAAACAAAGTAATCATAATGCTTGGTTTGTAGTTTTCGCTTGCAATAGTGTACCAACCACTCTTTATCTTCTCCTAAGTATTTTACATCGGCTTCACCCGAAATTAATTTGTTTTTTACCGATAAGTATTGAGCTAGTTTTACGCCTATATCGGGATGTAACCAGCGGTATAACCATTTTGAAAACGGGTGAACAAATACTTTTTTCATACGTTTATAGCCCAAATCTCCTGGCCCTTTTCCGTCGCCATGCCCTATCAAAAAAGTTTTGTTGTAAAATGTAAATTCTTTGTTATCTCTGTAAACAGGAATATTTAATTCTTTTTCAAAATAATCATTCATCCATAAATCATGATTACCTACAAAAAAATAAATAGGTATACCGCTATCTCTTATCTCGGCTAGTTTACCCAAAACACGCACAAAACCTTTTGGAACAACGGTTTGGTATTCAAACCAAAAATCAAATAAATCACCAAGCAAAAATATAGCTTCTGCATCGTGCTTTATGGTATCGAGCCAAGACACAAATAGTTGTTCTCTAGGAAAACTTGCCTCGTGAGTAGGTGCCCCAAGATGTTGATCGGAAGCAAAATATATTTTTGTTTTCAAGAAATGACTAATTTTATTTCAAATATAGAAATTAAAAAAAGATTTAAAAAATATAGTTTGTTTCTACAAATCAAACCCTAAATTAACACCCAATTTATTGGCTATAATTTTGGTAATGCGTTGTTTTAATTCGGCTATTTTAATGCTTTCTATGGCTTCGTTACAAAATGCAAACATTAATAATGCTTTGGCTTCTTGTTTTGGAATACCACGCTGTTGCATATAAAACATTGCGCTTTCGTCTAATTGTCCTATGGTACAACCGTGTGAACATTTTACATCGTCGGCAAAAATTTCTAGTTGGGGTTTCGCATTTACAGTGGCTTTATCGCTTAAAAGTATATTGTTGTTTTGCTGGAATGCGTTGGTTTTTTGAGCTTCTTTATCTACATATATTTTACCATTAAAAACTCCTGTAGCATTATCGTTTACAATACATTTGTAATTTTGATGGCTTTCACAATTAGGTGTAGCATGATGCACAAGTGTGTAATGATCTACGTGTTGTTTATCTCCAATTATTGTAATTCCTTTTAATGTAGAGTCTATTCTTTCGCCAAAATGGTAAAAATTCAAATTGTTTCGCGTCATATTTCCACCAAAAGAAAACGTGTGAACCGATACTCTACTTTCTTGTTTTTGAGAAATATACGTGTTGTCTATTAAATTTGCCGACGGTAAATCATTTTGAATTTTGTAATAATCTACAATGGCTCTTTTTTTGGCAAAAACCTCAGTTACAGCATTGGTTAAAACTGCATTTTCGTGCAACCCTTGATGTCTTTCAATAATTTGAACATGTGCATTTTCACCAACAATAATAAGATTTCTAGGTTGCAACATTAGTGCGTTTTCTATTCCGGTAGAAAAATAGATAATCTCTATAGGTTTTTCTACAATTTTACTTTTTGGAATATTAATATACGCTCCTTCTGTTGCAAAAGCAGTATTGAGTGTGGTTAATGTTTCTTCTTTGCTGGCTATTTTATTATAATATTCGTCAATAACCATTTTATACTTTGGCTTTGTAAGTGCCGAAGACATAAGGCAAACGTCTAAACCCTCGTGTGTTGTAGACGATAAAAACGAACTGAAAATACCATCAATAAAAACTACTTTATAAGTGTCTATTTCGTGTAAAAAGTATTTTTTTACATCTTTAAATTCTACTGCATTTTCGTTTTTTGGGAATACCGTAAAATCGTTTTTTAAAATAGCGTTCAACGACGTGTACTTCCACGCTTCTTCTTTTTTGGTTGGAAAGCCTTTATTTTCAAAGTTTCTAATGGCTAATGTTCGAACATCGTGCAACTGTGATGTTACATCGATTTGTTCTTCAAAAGCCATGAAAGACGATACTAATTTTTCTTTTAAATCCATTTTTTATTGTCTTAAAGTCGAATGTCTAAAGTCGAAAGACCTCAGATTGTCAACTAAATGTTATTTATGAGTCTTTAAATTAAAAGCCTTATCGTATCGAGAATAATCCCTTTATGACTTTAGGCTTTATGACTTTAGACTCAAGTATTTAATAAAACCACTTAACAATCTTGAAATTTCTGTAACAGATTCTAAAAGTTGTTCAAATTCTTCTCTTGTAATATATTCTAAATCAAAAGCTAAATATAATTGAGACCTAACTTCACCGGCAGATGCTTTTGCTACATAAAGAAAATAAATAAATTCTTTATCTGTGTTTCTTTCGAATCCTTCTGCAATATTTGATGAAATTGAAAGTGAAGCTCGTCTAATTTGCTTAACAAAATCATAGTCTTTTTTAAAATTTGAATTTTCAGTAATTTGATAAATTTGTTTATTAAATACTCTTGATTTTTGCCAAGAATTAATTTCTTCAAACGTACTGAACTTTCCCATCTTTCGCCTTTAAGACTTTTGACTTTCGACTACTTCACTTTTAATCCAATCGTATCCTTTTTCTTCAAGCTCTAAAGCCAATTCTTTTGTGCCCGATTTTACAATTTTACCGTCCATTAAAACGTGTACAAAATCGGGAATAATGTAATCTAACAAACGTTGGTAGTGCGTGATTACAAGTACTGCATTGTTTTCGTTTTTCAGTTTATTTACACCATTGGCAACAATTCGTAACGCATCGATATCCAAGCCAGAATCGGTTTCATCTAGTATTGCTATTTTGGGTTCGAGCATCGCCATTTGAAAAATTTCGTTACGTTTTTTTTCTCCACCCGAAAAACCTTCGTTTAATGAACGAGATAAAAACTTACGATCCATTTCCAATAACTCTGATTTTTCACGAATTAATTTTAGCATTTCATTCGCAGGCATTTCGTCTTGTCCGTTAGCTTTACGCTTTTCGTTAATAGCTGTTTTGATGAAATTGGTTACCGAAACACCTGGTATTTCTACTGGATATTGAAACGATAGAAAAACGCCTTTGTGTGCTCTTTCTTCGGGTGCTAGTTCAGACAAATCTTCGCCGTCTAAAATAATTTCACCTTCCGAAACTTCGTAGTTTTCATTTCCAGCAATTATGGAAGAAAGTGTTGATTTTCCGGCGCCATTTGGTCCCATTATAGCATGAACTTCTCCTTCTTTTATCTCAAGATTAATTCCTTTTAATATTTCTTTGTCTTCAACTGAAGCGTGTAGGTTTTTTATTGATAACATGTTTTTATTTTATTTCAAGTTTCAAGTTGATAAAAAGTATTCTTGAAACATTTCTATTAAATTTATTTTATATTCGATTATGTTTTTTTGTTCAGGCATACCTTGAAACCTGAAACTTTAAACAAATTAACCAACAGAACCTTCCAATGAAATTTCCAACAGTTTTTGTGCTTCAACAGCAAATTCCATTGGTAATTTATTCAAAACTTCTTTACTAAAACCGTTTACAATTAATGCAATAGCTTTCTCCGTTGGAATTCCTCTTTGATTGCAATAAAACACTTGGTCTTCTCCTATTTTTGAAGTCGTTGCTTCGTGTTCAATTTTTGCACTAGTATTTTTACTTTCTATATATGGAAAGGTATGAGCACCACAATTATTACCCATTAATAAAGAATCGCATTGCGAAAAATTACGTGCATTTTCAGCTCTTGCTCCTATTTGTACCAAACCACGATAGCTATTTTGCGATTTCCCTGCCGAAATTCCTTTTGAAATAATAGTCGATTTGGTGTTTTTTCCCAAGTGAATCATTTTCGTTCCGGTATCGGCTTGCTGGAAATTATTGGTAACGGCAATCGAATAAAATTCACCTATTGAATTATCTCCTTTTAATACACACGAAGGGTATTTCCAGGTTACGGCTGAGCCAGTCTCTACTTGTGTCCAAGAAATTTTAGCATTCTTTTCGCACAAACCTCTTTTGGTTACGAAGTTAAAAACACCACCTTTACCTTCTTTGTTTCCGGGATACCAGTTTTGAACAGTAGAATATTTAATTTCTGCATCGTCTAGAGCGATTAACTCTACAACGGCAGCGTGTAATTGGTTTTCATCGCGACTTGGAGCAGTACAACCTTCTAGGTAAGACACGTAACTGCCTTGGTCTGCAATAACCAAGGTTCTTTCAAATTGCCCTGTTCCACCTTGATTAATACGAAAATAAGTAGATAATTCCATTGGGCATTTTACACCTTTTGGAATATAACAAAAACTACCATCTGAAAATACAGCCGAATTTAAGGCCGCATAAAAATTATCGGTTCTAGGTACTACCGTACCCAAATATTTCTGAACTAATTCGGGATATTCTTTTATAGCTTCAGAAATACTCATAAAAATAATTCCCTTTTCTGCTAATGTTTTTTTGAATGTAGTGGCTACAGATACTGAATCTACAACGATATCCATGGCTACACCTGCTAGTTTTTTTTGTTCATCGAGAGAAATTCCGAGTTTTTTAAAGGTTTCCAGCAATTCTGGATCTACCTCATCTAAACTTGCATATTTGTCTTTCTTTTTGGGTGCAGAATAATAGGATACTGCTTGAAAATCGGGTTTCTCGTAATGAACATTGGCCCATTCTGGTTCTTCCATATTTTGCCAAATACGAAAAGCTTCAAGTCGCCATTCGGTCATCCAATGGGGCTCATTTTTCTTTTGCGAAATGGCACGTACAATATCTTCATTTAAACCCGCCGGAAATGTTTCCGATTCTATATCGGTATAAAAACCGTATTCATATTCTTTATTTTCAAGTTCGACTTTTAGATCGTCTTCTGTATATTTTGCCATTTATTTAATTTAAAGATTGAAAAATTTAAAGATTAAATAATTCCTTAACTCTTAAAATATTTATTTTGTTTCCAATTTTCAATTCAAGTATTTAATAAAATTGAAAATATTTTGCGAAATTTCAATACTCATGTTGTAACAGATTTAAATATTTTCTTCTTCACACAAACCTAACTCTTTTGATAATATCAACATATTTCTAACTTCTGCACAACTTCCTTTTGAATATTGCAATTATCTAATAAACTGCTTATTATTGTTATATTCCGAACCTTCAGCAATATTATTTGTAATCGATATTACTGCTCTTTTCATTTGGTCTTTAAATCCAAATTCTTTGTCAAAATTTTTATCGCTTAATAATTTGAAGACCTTCTTTGTTAAAAAAATAGACTTTTTATAAACCTCAAATTCTTCAAACGTTTTAGTCATAATCTTTAAATTTTTCAATCTTTAAATGATTATAACGAAAATGATTCTCCACACCCGCAGGTACGCTGTGCATTGGGGTTGTTAAACACAAATCCTTTTCCGTTCAATCCGCCAGAATATTCCAAAATAGTTCCCGCTAAGTACAAAAACGATTTTTTTTCAACAGCTATTTTTACCTCGTTATCTTCAAAAACTTTATCGTTTTCAGTAAGCTCTTTATCAAACTTAAGTTCATACGATAATCCCGAACAACCACCGCTTTTTACACCTACACGAACGTAATCTTGTGTGGCATCAAAACCTTCTTCTTTCATCATTTCGATGATTTTTTTGCTTGCAGATTCCGAAACTTTAATCATGCTTATTTTGATTTTGTCTAAATTAATGGCAAAGATAGTACATTTATGCTTTTTTACTAAAAATGAATTGATTTTTATAACTTATTGAGATATAGTTTTTGTTTATGCTATTTTTTGTAATTTGGCGCAAACAGAAAACAAGTATTTTTATGAAAATATATCCTATTGAAGCAGGCAATTTTAAGCTTGACGGTGGAGCTATGTTTGGCGTAGTGCCCAAAGCCATTTGGAACAAAACAAACCCTGCAGATGCTAACAATTTAATAGATATTGCTGCACGCTGTATGCTTATAGAACATGGCAATCGCCTTATTTTGATTGATACAGGAATGGGCAATAAACAGTCGGAAAAATTTTATAGTTATTACTCTTTGTGGGGCGATCATTCGCTAGAAAAATCGTTGGCAAAACATGGCTTTCATAGAGATGATGTTACCGATGTATTTATGACGCATTTACATTTTGATCATTGCGGCGGAAGTGTAATTTGGAATAAAGACAAAACAGGTTTTGAAGTTGGTTTTAAAAATGCAACATTCTGGACAAACGAAAATCATTGGCGTTGGGCAACCGAGCCCAATTCGAGAGAAAAAGCTTCTTTTTTGCATGAAAACATCATACCTATGCAAGAAAGTGGTCAATTAAAATTTATTGATAGACCTAATACCGATTTTGGTTTTTCAAATGAATTAGGTTTTGATATTTTGTATGTAGACGGACATACCGAAAAACAAATGTTGCCTCACATAAAATACCAAAACAAAACCATTGTTTTTTGTGCAGATTTATTGGCAACTGCTGGGCATATTCCTATTCCGTATGTAATGGGTTATGATACTCGTCCATTATTAACGATGGATGAAAAAGCAAAATTTATGAACGCAGCTGCAACCAATAATTATTATTTGTGGCTTGAACACGATGCTCATAATCAAATTATTACTGTTGAAAACACCGAAAAAGGTGTGCGGTTGAAAGAGGTTTTTTCGTGCCAAGATATTTTATAAAATCTTGTAACTTTTTGGCACAAAAATATACTAACTACATTATTAAAAATTAAAAGTAAACGAATGAAATTAATAAAACCTATAACCATTACGGCTATTGCAGCCTTGGCACTTGTAAGTTGTAAGAGTGCTGTAGCACCCATTTTGAGTACAAATCCGGCTAATATTGATAAAAATCCAACAAAAACAACCCCAATAAAAGAGGAAGATTTAAAAAGATGGAGTCATTTAGACCTTGCCAAAGATACTATCCCTGGAATGAGTGTAGATAAAGCCTACAAAGAATTAGTAAAAGGGAAAAAAAGTACAAAAATAATTGTAGGGATTATAGATTCTGGTGTTGATATTGACCATGAAGATTTAAAAGGACATATTTGGAAAAACACCAAAGAAATTGCTGGTAACAAAAAAGATGATGACGGAAATGGATACATAGATGATGTATACGGATGGAATTTTCTTGGAGAAGCTACAAACGAAAATTTAGAGCTTACTCGTATTGTAAAAAAAGGCGATGATGGTTCGGAAACTTATAAAAAAGCCAAAGCAGAACTTGATACTAAATTGGCCGAAATGAACCAATATAAACCACAAATGGATATGATAGACAAAGCCGACAAAGCTATCAAAGCACATTTGAAAAAAGACACCTATACACTAGACGATTTGAAAAAAATCACAACTACAGACACCTCATTAAATCAAAGCAAAATGATAATGATGAGTGTCGCTACACAAGTTGGTCCTAATTTTCAAGAAGAATTAAAAGGGCAAATAGAATATGTATACGGACAACTCAACTACAACTTAAATGTAAATTTTGATGGTCGTAAAGTTGTAGGCGATAACCCTTATGATATAAACGATAAAAAATATGGAAACGGAAATGTAAAAGGTCCTAATGTAGAAGATACCGAACACGGTACACATGTAGCTGGAATTGTTGCTCAATTGAGAGGAAACAAAAAAGGTGGCGATGGTGTGGTAGCCAATAATGTTGAAATAATGGCTGTTCGTGCTGTTCCAAACGGTGATGAATACGATAAAGATATCGCTCTTGCTATACGTTATGCTGTAGATAATGGCGCTAAAGTAATTAATGGTAGTTTTGGTAAAGACTATTCGCCCAACAAACAATGGGTTTTTGATGCTATAAAATATGCTGCTAGCAAAGATGTTCTTTTTGTACATGCTGCCGGAAACGATGGTAAAGATGTTGATGCAGAACCAAACTTTCCTACAGATGAAGTTTCTGGAACAGAAATAGCAGACAATGTACTTACTATTGGCGCATTAAACCCAGAATACGGCTCTAAAATTGTTGCTAATTTTTCGAACTACGGACAAAAAAATGTAGATGTTTTTGCGCCTGGCGTTAAAATATATGCTACTGTTCCAAACAATAAATACAAATTTTTACAAGGAACATCTATGGCTGCACCAAATGCTGCTGGTGTTGCAGCATTAATTCGTTCATACTATCCAAACTTAACCGCTAGTCAAGTAAAACATATCCTTATGGATTCTGGTACACCTATTTTAACAACAGTAGCCGTAGGTGAACAAGCACAATCTAAACCGTTTGCCGAAACTTGCGTATCTGGAAAAATAATAAATGCTTACAATGCACTGCTTATGGCAGAACAAATGTCTAAAAAATAATTTTTTATTTTATTAACAACCACATTTTCTGAAATTTACACAGTCAGAAAATGTGGTTATTTATCTATTATTTATGACCAAAGTACTCTCTTCTTTATTCTTTATTCTATCGCTCAATATATGCTTTTCTCAAAGTACAAACTATTGGCAACAACATGTAGATTATAAAATTGATGTAAATGTTGATGTAAAAAACTACCGTTATACAGGTAAACAAGAATTGGTATATACAAACAATTCTTCTGATACTTTAACAAAAGTATATTTTCATTTATTTAATAATGCCTTCAAACCAGGTAGCGAAATGGATATTCGCTTGCAAAACATAAAAGATCCCGATGGTAGAATGGTAGAAAAAATAAAAGTAGATAATAAAGAAGTTACTCAAAGTCGTATTTCAAAACTAAAACCCGATGAGATTGGCTATTTAAACGTTTCTTATTTTTTACAAGATGGAAAGCCTGCTACACTTATAGATAAAGAAACCGTACTTGAAGTAATTTTACCCAAACCAATACTCCCAAAAAGTTCTACTGTATTTACGTTAGATTTTAATGGTCAAGTACCTGTACAAATACGCCGTTCTGGAAGAAACAACAAAGAAGGCGTGGCACTTTCTATGGCGCAATGGTACCCAAAAATAGCCGAATTTGATTTTGAAGGCTGGCACGCAGACCCTTATATTGCAAGAGAGTTTCATGGTGTTTGGGGCAATTTTGATGTGAAAATCACTTTAGACAAAGATTATATAATTGGAGCTACAGGATACTTACAAAACGGCAACGAAATAGGTTATAATTATCAAGATAAAGGCGTTGTAGTTACAATACCAAAAAAACAAAAAACACTAACTTGGCATTTTAAAGCGCCAATGGTTCACGATTTTACTTGGGCTGCCGACAAAGAATATATTCATGATGTAGTAAAAACAGATTTTGGTACCACGCTTCATTTTTTATATAAAAACAATCCTGACATTATAGACAATTGGAAAAAAGCACAGCCAGAAACAGTAAAGCTAATGCAGTATTATAATACCATTGTAGGCAAATACCCTTACGAGCAATATTCTGTAATACAAGGCGGTGATGGAGGTATGGAATATGCCATGTGTACTTTAATACTAGGCGAAGGTAAACTTGAAGGACTCGTAGGTCTTATTGCCCATGAAATGGGACACTCTTGGTTTCAACATATTTTGGCTACCAACGAAAGTAAACACCCTTGGATGGACGAAGGTTTTACAACTTATATAGAAGACTTAGGCATGCACTATTTAGCCGAAAATAAAGGAGAACGCCCAGTTGTAGGCTCATACAATTCATATAGAAAATTGGTAGAATCTGGTAAAGAACAACCACTATCAACTCATGCCGACCGATATGATGTGAATTTTGCGTACAGTATAGCCTCATATAGCAAAGGAGAATTGTTTTTAACGCAACTTGAATATTTAGTAGGAAAAGAAAACGTTATTAAAACACTTCAAAAATACTTTGATGAATTCAAATTTAAACACCCAACACCCAACGATATTAAACGCACCGCAGAGCGTATTACCAACGCACATTTAGATTGGTATTTGGTAGATTGGACACAAACAACAAACACCATAGATTATGGCATTAAAAATGTTGAAGCAAATTCAACAAACTCAAATACTACCAATATTACGCTCGAACGAATAGGTAGAATGCCTATGCCTATAGATATATATGTAGAATATACAGACGGTAGCAAAGAAAGTTTTTACATTCCGCTAAAAATGATGCATTACCAAAAAGAAAATCCTACTCCTGAAATTTCTAGAACTATTTTGGGCGATTGGGCTTGGGCAATGCCTACTTATACTTTTACTATTTCGAAACCAAAATCTTCAATACAATCAATTTCTATAGATCCATCTGGTTTAATGGCTGATGTAAAATTAAACAACAATGTGTTTAAACCTTAAATTAGAATTTCAAAGTATAAAAAACACGCCTAATAAAGCGTGTTTTTTATACTCTATTTTTATAAATTAATTTTTTAAACACTAGCTTACACAAATACTATTGAGGCTTGTTTATTAAAAACTAAATACAGTATTAATATAGCAATTTCTCCCTTGTCTTGGAACATTATTCCAATCTGAATACGTTGAGTAATAGGCATCGAGCAGGTTTTCAACCCCAAGTTTTAAAATTACTTTCGCTTGAGGCATCGTAAATTTGTAGCCTACGTTTGCATGGAGTAAAGCGTAATCTGGTGTTTTATCTTCTCCATAAATAGCACCAAAATGTACTTGTTTTGTGTTTCCTTGAATTGATAATTCTGATAAAAATCTATTTTTAGTATACAAAATAGATGTTGAATATCGAATAGGACTTATAAATGGTAAATTAATATTCATAAAATCTTTACCCCTACTATATACCAATTGTATGTTACTTTTTACATACTTAGAAAATTTATATTCGGTTTGCAAACTCACATTAAAAATTGTGGCATAGTCTAATGCAGAATATATTTTTACGCCTGTTGCTCCTATAGTCATTGGAACTAAAGCTGGGTTTGGTTTTCCTACAATATAATTTGCAATATGAAAATATGATGAATTTAATTGTAACGCTATTTTTTCTTTCTTAAATTCAAAAAAGAAATTCCCTTCAAAAGACGACTCGTTTTTTAAATTTGGATTTCCAATATTATCATAATTTTCAAAACTATTAAACAAGTAAAATCCATAGGCTTCTGTAACCGAAGGAGCTCTTTCGCCGTAGGCAACACCAAATCCAAATTGGATATGATTCTTGAAATAATTATAATTTCCGGCAAAACTTTTTAAAACCCTATTGCTTTTTGCTGTCATATTTGGATAAAAAATTTGCAAACTATTCAACCCAAAAGTGCTTTGTACCGTATTTGCATGGTTACCCAATGAGGCGGAAAATTTTACATTTGAATGACAATTTAAAAAATAACTATCTTCTAGAAAAGCACCATGATAAGCCGTAAGAACATCTGGCCAAGTAAGCATAAACATTGGATTTTCGTTTGGATTTGCAGGATACATAGTCATTTCGGCCAAAGATGTGTTGTAAAACGAATTGATATTGAGCAAAAAATGATGTTGGTTTTGTTTAAAATTTAGTTTAGAGTAAAATCCAAATGTTTTACTCCACCCTGGCATATCCATATGTATGGGAACAAAAGGGCGTTTTGTATCGTCCATTTTGTGCATAATTGTATTGTAATACAATTTTGTTTCCCAATGGTTTATCTTTTTGTTCAATGGGGAATACTCATATTTTAAAGAAGTGATAATTGCTTCGGCAATAGAAACGTCCATAGGCAAAGCAGGATACCCAACATTGGTTGCTTTGTCGTAAATTAATGAAGCCTCAATGTGTTTGTTTTTATCGATTTTAAAACCTGATGTAGATGAGAAATTTACTTTTTTAAACTGCGAAAATAAAATTTCTTGATGCTTTCCAGCTTTGTAATTTTCGGCATCACGTAACATAAAATCTGTATCAAAATAAAACAAACTATCCTGATACTGTATAGACGAACCTATAATTTTTTGCTTATTATTTGTTTCAAAACCAGAGTTAATATTAAAATTCCAGTTTTTAGCTCCAAAAACCGTATTATTTCTTTTCAAATCGATTGAACCCCCAATTGTATTACCAAAACACGACCCTTCTTGACCAGAACAAACTGTTGCTTCAGATAAGTTGGACACTTCAACATACGATGTTATTGGATCCATTTTATCTGTACATGCACCAAAAATGCGCATACCGTCTATAGTAATCAAAGTGCGTTCTGTAGACATCGAATTAAGCGTTGGTTCCCAAGCATAAGCTCCTCGCTTTATCATTCCAACTTTAGCCGATTTTTGCAAATAATCATCGAGTGTGGTAAGTACTTTTGTTTGTTTTTCAAAAAGTTGCGCTTTTTTACCAATTATAATAACTTCTTGCATTTTAATAGGCAACAAAGTATCGGTTTTGATGTTGTTTTGAGCAAAGTTGAATGTGTAGCAATAGATTAAAAAACCGATAGTAAGTAGATTTTTCATATCAAAAAAATAAAAAGACCAAAGCCACGTATTGCTTTGGTCTTTTAAAAAAATTAAAATTCTACTTCAAAATAAATACTACTAGACGTAACTACATCGGTAATTTCTTCTCCTTTAACTATAGTACCATCAGGTTTTGCCAATTGAAGGTTTATTTTCCAATAGCCTGTCATAGTCAATGACAATTTACCTGTATACAAATTTCCTACAGCGCTTTGTGTTGCGTGTACATTGTTTGGAGAACTGTGATTGCCCATACTAGGCATTCTTGGATCTATTTTTAGAGTGTATCCATCAACCACAGGAAAATTCATCATGTCTTGCATTTTCCAAACGCCTACTACCAAGTCATTAATTGCTACTTTTGGATTACGCGGACTAACATAGGCTACCAAATATTTTACACCATCAGAACCTGTAAATGTGTTTACTGTTCTTTTTGGAGAAGCAGGAACATCAATAACCGATGTAACACTATACGAAGTACCATCAATAGTATAATCTATTTTTAAGTCCCAATATTCTGTAGCGTTTTGTGGCATTTGAAACATAATGTAACCATTGTAAAGCGTACCGCTAGGAGATACTTTTTTTACTTCAGATTTTGGGCATGAATGGCTCATCATTGTCATGTGCATAATAGGTAACCAAGTTACAGTAGCATTTGTAATGTATTGATTGTTGGCTTTGTCTTTTATTCGCAAGCTTATTTCATTGTATCCTTGAACTGTTGCACCTGTAGTAGAGTATAACTCTACAACGTGTGTTGAATTACTCAATTCTTTAAATTTTATTAATCCATCAAGTTCATTAACAACGGGAGTTTCTGTTTCATTATCTTTTGAACATGATGTAAATAGTATTGCTACAATTAAAATAGCAAATAGATTTTTTATAAATAGTTTCATTTTTTTATATTATTTAATTTTAGGATATAAAAATCCTGTATCAACTTGATTAGACAAATCGACAATGTATAGTGATTCAATTTTAATTTGGGTAATACTACGTTTTACGTATTTTAACTAATAGAAAAAAATGATGTTGGTGGGTGAAACACAGAATTACTCATCAAATGAGAATATAAGTTTGAATATGTACACTGTGTAGGTTTTTTGGAATAAAAATAAATTTGTGCAACAAAAATATCGGTTATTTCATTGCAAAATAAAAGTTCTGTTTCTTGGGAAAATGTATTTTTTTTATCAGAATTAAGCGGTTTATCATCATTTGACGCCTTTGCTAGTTCTTTCATTAAATGACATTTCCCATTACATTTAAGTTGGGGTTTTGATTTGTTCTCACAAAGAACTTTAGAGATATAATCATAATTGACTACATAATCTATAACCGGCAAAATTGGCTTTAGAAATAGTGCTAAAACAAGTACAATTATGATTTTATTCATAAGGCAAATGTACAACAGATACTAGGAATTTTATATGATTTGAGTCATATTCTTTCGCTTTTTCTGGCATTTTTTAAGTAAATACACAACAATATATTGGATTCTAGGTGCATAAAATATTTTTAACGTGACTTACTATGGTTTTGTTTTGCACAACGCAAAAACAAATAGTATAAAATAAAAAAAGCCACTAAATAGCGGCTTCTATTGTTAGCTCCCCCTACTGACAAAATCTCGAACCAAATTTCTTTATTTTCGGGACTTTCCGAGATATAGCCCATCCCTGCTGGGCTCGAAACATTTTTATTTTTATGATTAACTGCCGAAAATTGGGCAGGTAGATTTTTTAATTTTAGTTGACTATAAAATGGATTTTTTGATGTTTTTATCTTTTTTACCTAATCTGAAATCATCTTTTGTTTCTCAAACCTATTGCCTAATATTCGTACTGCCTAATGATAAACAACTTACATTCTAACACCTTTATTATAAAAGACTTTCTAAATTACAGCCGTTCTTTCTCATCATTTTTATTCTTTGTATCTATTATAGGGAGTCACTTTTTATATGACTATGGTCATAATTTTAGTATTTTTATAAAATTAACTTTGTAATCATAAGTCGAAAAAGCTATCTGGCAACGGTTTTTTCAATTTAAAAAATATATTATCAATCATGCAAATTGATTTAGATTTATTATTTTCTTATGGAGCTATAGCAAAAGAATATAAGAAAAATGAAGTGATTTTTGACGAAGATGAAATTGCCAATTTCTACTATCAAATTATAGAAGGTAACATTCGAATGTTTAATTCTAACTATGATGGTAAGGAATTTACGCAAGGTTATTTTTCCATTGGTCAATGTTTTGGAGAGCCTCCTTTGTTTATTGATGAAAAATACCCAGCAACAGCGGTAGCTTTTCAAGACAGTAAAATTATTAAACTATCTAAAGATAAATTTTTAAAAATTTTAGACGAATATCCATCAATTCAAAAACAATTCATGATCTTGATGGCCAAACGCATTCACTCTAAAGCTAAAACATCAAAAGACATCATCAATCAAAAGCCTGAGTTTAGAATCTTAGCATTTTTGAATGCTCACAAAAAAGGTACTGATTGCAAAACAAAAGAATTAGTTCCATTTACAAGACAAGAAATTGCCAATTTTACAGGGTTAAGAGTTGAAACTGTAATTCGTGCTTTTGCAAAAATGAAGACCTGCAATAAAATTGATATTATCAATCACAAAATATATTATTAATGCAATTGAACAATAAATTTTGGTTAAAAGTTTCATTAGTAAACCTATTAATAGTAGCTTGCTTAGGTCTTTTAATGCGCTATAAAATTGGTTTTAAATTTCCATTTTTTGACCAAAAACATCTACAACATTCACACTCCCATTTTGCTTTTTCTGGTTGGATTAGTCATACTTTAATAGTATTGATGATTATTTATTTAGAGAAAAAAATAAAGAATATAGAAAATAAATTTATTGAGAAATACAATAAAGTTTTATTTGTCAATTTAATTTGTGCATACGGAATGTTGGTCTTTTTCATCATTCAAGGTTATGGGTTGTTTTCGATTATTTTTTCAACTTCTTCTATTGTAGTTACTTGTATTTTTGCTTATTATTTCATAAAAAATTTGAAGTTGATTTCTGATAATGATTTGCCCAAAAATTGGTTCAAGGCAGCACTTTTTTTCAATATTTTTTCATCAATAGGAACTTTTGCTTTGGCTTATATGATGGTAACCAAAAACATTCATCAAGAAGAATATTTGGCTTCAATTTACTATTATTTACACTTTCAATACAACGGATGGTTTTTCTTTGTATGTATGGGGTTGCTGTTTTCTTTTTTACAATTAAAATCAGAAGAAAATCCGTTTTTTAAGAATATTTTCAAACTATTTTTTGCAGCTTGCATTCCAGCTTATTTTCTTTCCACACTTTGGTTAGATTTGCCAATTATCATTTATATTTTAACTGTAATTTCCGCTTTTATTCAAGTTTATACTTGGTTTAGATTTTTACTAATTATAATAAAAACGAAACGAAAATTTCTTGAAAATTCTCATTTCGTTTTGCGTTATATTTTACTTTTTGTTGGTTTTGCCTTAAGTATAAAATTTTTGCTTCAATTGTGTTCAACAATTCCTGTTATTAGTCAACTTGCCTTTGGGTTTAGACCGATAGTAATTGCTTATTTACATTTGGTTTTGTTAGCCATTATTAGTTTATTTTTACTTTTTTACATTTATGCTAATCATTTAATTCACTTTAACGAACCAATAAAAATTGGCATAATTATTTTCTCAATTGGTGTTTTCTTAAACGAAATAATTCTTGCTGTTCAAGGTATTGCATCGTTTAGTTACACACCAATACCGTATGTGAACGAGATGCTTTTTGTAGCTGCAATTATTCTAGTTTCTGGAATTGGGATTATTGCTTTTTATTCTATAAAAAAAGTTAAAAATATTCCATTATTATGATTGCACTCATAAAATAACAGTTTCATAATTAGGTACTTTGTATGTATACTTTGAAAGTATATAAAAAAGTATCTATTATGAAAAAATCAATTAAAACATTGTTATTGGCAAGTTTATTTATTGCCATAGGTTGTAAACAAAACGAACAAACAGCAACAGAGTCGACAGCTCAATCAACAGAAGTTCAATCTGGTGGTCAAGAGAATGTTGTTGATGAAACTTCGGTGCCAAACATAGTGCAAACCGCTATTGGAAGCAAAGACCACACTACTTTAGTTACGGCTGTGAAAGCAGCAGGATTGGTAACTTCTTTGAGTAATGCTGGACCATTTACTGTTTTTGCTCCAACAAATGCCGCTTTTGAAAAATTGCCTGCAGGAACCGTTGACGATTTATTAAAACCCGAGAAAAAAGGGGATTTAGAAAATATTTTAGGTTATCATACTTATGTAGGAACTCTAAAAACAGAATATATGCAAGATGGACAAGAGTTTGACATGGTATTTGGTGGAAAAATAAAGATAACTAAAAAAGGCGAAAAAACCTTTGTAAACGGTTCTGAAATAACCACATCTATAGAAACTGGTAATGGAATAATACATGTAATAGGCGATGTACTTTTACCAAAATAACATAATTATTAATTCAATTTGATTTTTGTTTTTCTTTAAACTGAAAAAGCGTGAATTGTCGTAATTCACGCTTTTTTGTGATTTAAATCATATTTATAATCCTCAAGTTTTATTCAATTTGCAGAACATTTGCCTAATTTAATTATGGAAAATTCTAAAAAATACCTTCTGCTTTTAACTTTATTAGTTTCTGTTTTTTCAATCTATAATTTTACAATTTATACTTCCAAATCTGATTATGGAACCATTCACCTTTCTAAAAAAGCTATAAATGGCGAAAACATTTGGCTAAAAAACAACTGCAACTCTTGTCATCAACTTTATGGACTTGGTGGCTATCTAGGACCTGATTTAACCAATATTTATTCTACAAAAGGAAAAGGCGAAGTCTATATAAAAGCTTTTATAGAAAGCGGTGTTAAGGCTATGCCAAAGTTCGATTTATCTGAAAAAGAAAAAGACGATTTAGTTCAATTTTTAAAAGAAGCAGATCAAACAGGTTATTACCCAAATATTGATGCTAATATAAAACCAAATGGTTGGGTTTCTATTAAATACAAAAATCAGAATTATGAAAACAAATAAGTATTCTTTCTTTTTTATATCTGTCGGATTAATTGCCTTATTATTAGGACTTCTTTGCGGATTATTAGCTGGTTTTCAATATATAATTCCTGACTTTATAAAAGAAATTTTGCCTTTTACTGTTTTGCGACCGCTTCATACATTATTTGTAGTTTCCTGGATATTGCTTGGTGCAATTGGAGGCATTTATTACTATATTGAAAATGCAAATCAAAAGCTAGTTAAATGGCATTTTGGGCTCTTTATCATAACTGGAATTGGCATCAGTATTTCATATTTATCTAAAAATTTTGAAGGAAAAGAATACTTAGAATTTCCAAGTTATTTCTATTTCCCAATTGCTTTAGGTTGGATAATTTTTGGTGTAAACTATTTCAAAACAATGCTTCCAAACTTTAAAGATTGGCCAGTTTACTATTGGATGTGGGCAACTGGAATCGTTTTTATGATTTATCATTTTACCGAAGCACATTTGTGGATACTTCCTTATTTTAGAAGCAATTATATTCAAAATATTACCATGCAATGGAAAGCTGGTGGCTCGTATGTTGGCTCATGGAATATGCTTGTTTATGGAACTTCGTTATTTGTAATGTCAAAAATTAGCAATAATGAAAGTTATGCTAAATCTAAAAAAGCCTTTTTCTTTTACTTGCTTGGTTTGACCAACTTAATGTTTGGCTGGGCGCATCATATTTACATAATCCCAACTGCACCTTGGATTAGATATTTTGCTTATGCAATCAGCATGACCGAATGGATTGTTCTTATTTCGATAATTTATGACTGGAAAAAAAGTTTATCTGAACAAAATAAAATCGACTATTCACTAGCATATAAATTGATGATTTTAGCTGATATTTGGGTGTTTTTAAATCTGTTTTTGGCATTATTACTTTCTATTCCATCGATAAATTTATTTACACACGGAACTCATATTACTGTCGCTCATTCAATGGGAACGACTATTGGAATAAACACTTTAATTCTCTTGTCATCAATTGCTTACATTTTGGAAAATGAAAATAAATTTACTTTTATTTCCGAAAAAAGAATTAGAAATGGAATAAAAATTTTCAACCTATCATTCCTTTTTTTCTGGATAAGCATGCTTATTATGGGAATGAAAAAAGCACATTGGACATTTTTTAAGCAATCAGTTTCTTTTAGCCAATTTCAAGATTCATTGCATTGGTTTTATGTAGTATTTGTACTTTTCGGATTGGGAATTTTAGTTGGATTGTACATTATTGTTTTTGAGTTTCTAAAAGGCATAAAAAAAGCGTGAAAATATTTCACGCTTTCTCAATTTTCCTTAAAACTTTAATCTAAAATATTGAACATTTCTTCTAATTCAACTGCTTTTTGAAACAGAATATTGTTTTCTAGATGGATATGTTTATGCAAATCTTCTTCATATTCTTTTAGCATTGCAAAAGTTACTTTATATGTTTCACATGCGTCAATTGGTGGATTGTACTCGTTGGTTAATTCTGAAATTTTAACAAACAAATCGCCTTCGGTTTCGTGATCATGTTTTAGCATTGCAATAGGATTTTCAACAGTTCCGAATCCTGGTTGTTGAATAGTTTCGTTCTTTTTTATTGCATTTGTCATGGTTTTAATGAATGGAAACAAAACAACTTCTTCTTTTTGCAAATGATTTAGTAATTCACTTGATGCAATTTTGAATAAATAATTGATTTCAAATAATTCAGGATGTCTTTCACCATGAACTTTACATAATTTATCCAAATACATCAATAAAACAGGTGTTTTTTCTTGAATATATTCATGATGTTTTTCAATAATATAATCAATCAATAAATTTGGTGAAAACGATTTAAAATCCATTTCTGAAGAAGAATTGGTGTTTAAAACTGTGTTGATTTCACTTTCAATTTGATTAATACCTAAACCTTTTGCTTGGCAAACTTCATCAAGAGTTTTGTTGCCTTTGCAACAAAAATCTATTTTATATTTTGAGAAAAGAGCTGCTGTCCTAAAGTCTGTGGCAACATATTCTCCAACTGTCATTTTTTTTGTAGTATTCATGTTTAATAATTTTAATCAAATGTATAACTTGAAAAAAACCTAAAACATGACTATAATCATAAACCACCTACACGTACTAAACTTCCTAAAATAAGCATCATAACAGCAATAGTTGTGACCAAAAAGATTATAAAATAAAGAAGAAAAGGTGATAATTTATCTATTGATGGCAAAACAAATTTGATGGTAATAAAAGCCAAAGTCAAACTTACAAAAAGTAAAATCAACTTGATACTTACTATTTTTTCTATAGCATTTTCAAATAAAAACCATTTTTCAATAGTCACATTATAATTATAAGCCATTATTATTCCTGTGACAATTAGAATGAAAAGTGATGGCATTCCTACAGGTTCAAAATTTTTCCTAAATGCAGATAACTCTTCAAGTGATTTAGTTTTTATAGCTTTAGGAACATAACGAAGCAATAGAATCAAATGACCACCAACCCAAATCGTTGCAGCTAGTAGATGAATTATTAATATTAGTTGATGTAGCATTTATGCAAGTGTTTTATACATCATTACTTGAGCTATATTTGATGCTCGGTTTTTAATTTCATCTGCTTTTGCCCCTTCAAAAAGTTTGTCAACCGTTTCATTAAAAAGCATATTCCAATGCTGAAAATGTTCTTGTGTCATAGTACTTTTTTGGTGCAATTCTTTGTGAACAGCCATTGGGCTTCCGCTATAATTGGCTGTGTAGAACGATATATTTTCCCAAAAATTATACATTTTTGGCAAATGAGTTTCCCAATTAACTTTGGCAACATCAGTAAACAAATAACCAATCACTTCGTCGGTTTTGACTTTTTCGTAGAAAGCATTTACAAGCTTTTCGATGTCTCTTTTATTTCTTATATCGGTTTTCATTGGTTACAAATCTTTTTTATTAAATTTTTTCAACGAAATAAAAAACGGAATAATCCCCCATAAACTCAACAATAAAAACGAAACAATTAATCCAGTTGATGTTCCAAAAAAGTCCTTGAAAATAGCGCCTGTATAACCCATCATTGCTGAAACATCAAGATGCAAAAGAATTTGAATTCGTGCCAAATCAATTGGGCTAAAAGCAGTAATTCCAACCATTGCATTTTCAATTGGATAATCTTGAAATTGGAATAATAAAAACAAAACCAATCCATCGAAAAGTAAAGCGAAAAACAACCAAGTCATAATGGCAATTCCAATTCCTTTGGCTTTATCTCTTGTTAAAATAGAGCTTAAAAAAGCTAATGCAGTAAAAATTACGGTTATTAAACAACCATTTAGCAACATCATAACGCCAATACTATCGGGCGAATTGAGTAATAATGGTATTCCTGCGCCGACAAAAAAGGCCAAAATCATAGAAAATGAAAGTCCAAGAAATAAACTTATCCAAATTTTTCTTCTTTTGATAGGTTGGCTTAGTAAAAGCTCAATAAATTCAGAGCTATTGTACAAATAAATCGTTGCAAAAAGTATGGAAACCAATGGAACAGTAAATAAAATCACATTCAAAATGGTTAAAAGACCTTTGGCTGAATTGTCTTCCAAAGCAAATGAACTCCATGATAAAATGGCTAAAATAAAGGTGTAGGCCAAAACTATTTTGCTTTTTAAAATATCGAGTAATATGATTTTTATAATTCTATTCATGACACTTTTGCTAGTTTTGGGTTATGAATTTCAGGTTGCTTTTGTTTCAAAATACTTGCGATAGCTTTTGAAATTTTAGTTTCATTGGTTTCAGTTTTTAAAACTTCTACTTTTTTATGAAAATGAACTTCTCCGTCTTGCATAAAAATAATTTCGGTAATCAAATCGTCTAATTCACTTAGTAAATGTGATGTTATGAAAATGAGTTTTCCTTTTTCTTTTTCCTTGATGATTTTTTCTTTCAAAATCTCAGAAGCCAATGGATCTAAACCAGCTGTTGGTTCGTCTAAAATCAACACTTCTGGGTTGAATAAAAAAGCTAAAACCGCACTCACTTTTTGAGTTGTTCCACCCGAAAGTGTTCGCATTTGCTTATCAAACATTTTTTCTAATTCAAACGCTTTTAGCAAACCTTCATCTAATTCTTGATTGGAATTTCTAATTTTTTTAATCATTTCAATAATCTGTCCAATCGTCATATTATCCGGATAACGCCCAATTTGTGGCATATAACCAATGTTTTCGCGATAGATATATTCTCCTAAAACGGATTTTCCATTAAATTCAATAGAACCTTTATCTGGCAGAACCATTCCGAGAATTGATTTTATCAATGTTGTTTTTCCACAACCATTTGGTCCAATTAACGCAATACATTCGCCACTTTTACAAGAAAGATTAACGTTTTTCAGCACTTCTAATTTTCCAAATTTTTTGTTTATGTTTTTAATTTCAATCATAATGGCAACGATTTCATTAAAGGCGTTTTATCTATAAAATTATCAGGTGTAATACTTGGCAAAACCTTCTCAGACTTATCTAAAAGTGTTATCATAAAACTTCTGTATAGCAACATGGCAGAAGGTGTTTTTTCGGTTAAAACAGCAAACAAACTCAATGGATGATATGGCACATCGCCTACTCCATTTTTGTCTAAATCATATCCTTCATATTTATCCCAATAGTTAGAATTGAAAGTATTTAAAACCAAACTTCCATTGGTACTAATATCAAAAGTGTTTTTTAAGTAATTATTGTTTACAATTTCGTTATCCATACAACTTGCTTGAATTTTCATTCCCCAACCATTTGATTCAAAAACGTTTTTTTCGACCTTGATTCTGGATGTTCCTTCCATGTAAATCCCTGATGTATTTCGAGCAAATTTATTGTTGAAAATATAGCTATCGGCAATTTCTTTAAGCAATAAACCATAAGCTGAATCGCCCCAGTTTTCTTCAAAATAATTGTTATACATTTTTACATTTTTGGTAAACATAACAGCAACACCAGCTCCATTATTTTTAAAAACATTCGTTATATAAGCATCGTCGTTAGAAAACATAAAATGCAAACCATAACGAATGTTTTTATTGGAAATATTTCTCCAAATGATAGATTGTGTTACAAATTCAAAATAAATTCCGTCACGATGTCCCGAAATTTTATTGGCAATTATTTGAAGATTATCGCTTTTCCAACAGTGAATTCCGTTTCCAATTAATTGTTCTTGTTTTCCGTAAGCTAAAATTTTATTGTTTTTGATTAAACAATTTCTAGAATTTTGAAGATAAATTCCGAAGAAATTATTGTCGAGAATGTTGTTTTCAATTTTTACAAAAGATTTATCATAAACCTTAATTCCGCATGGATCATCAAGAGAAGCATAGCCTGAATTGATGATTTTAAATCCTTTGATGACAACATTATCGGCATTAACAGAAATGACTTCAAACTTGCGTTGACCATCAATAATTGGAAAATTTTTACCAAGAAAAATGATTTTTTTATTGATTAGGATATTACCTTCTTTATAAACTCCACCATTTACTATAATTGTGTCGCCATCAACAGCTAATTGAAGAGCTTGCTTGATTTTTTTGACAGGAAATTTGCTTCCTACTTCAATGGTTTTAGCATTTGAAATAGAAAATAATAGTAAAAATAATATGCAGATTAATTTCTTCATTTATAAGAATCATAAACTTGTTGCCAAGTCATAGGTTCAGCATTTAATTTGGTTTGAAATTCTTTTTGTTCTTTATCAGATGAAAATGCAGCAATATTTCCTCGCATTGGAGAATTGATTGTTCCGCCTTTTAGAAAAAAACATTTTTCGGCTGTAACTAATTCATTTTCTTTTAAATAATCATTAACAAAAAACATCTTAACCAGAACTTGATTTGATTTAGTATATTGCAACATGCAAGCAACATCATCAAACTTGTAATATCTTCCTTTTTGCGTGATTAATTCTGCACCAAATTTTCCGTTAGCAATTGTCATTTTGCAGAACTCACAATTTTCCGAATTCAATTTTATTGGTTTAGGTCGATTTGAATTACAAGAAATAACAAAAAATGTTATTAGTAGTATTAAGAATGATTTCATAACGAACTAGTTTTCTTTTTGGTAAATAATTTATATTCTTTAACAACGATAAAAAATAACAGTAAACCACAAGCTGTTAAAAACCATCCACCAATATCTGGAATAGAATAGGCACCAAAGTTCAACAACTGTTTGTAACCAATTAACGGCGGTTGATAAGCCATTCCAGGTACTTTTATTGCTGCATTTGGATCAAGATTATGTCCGTATTCATAATTCCATCTATAGAAATCGATTGCTGCTAAAGCCACAAAAAGTATGTATGAAATAAAGAAAACTAAAACCGCTTTTTTATTGGCTATAAAAACAAGCAACAGAGAAATTGCTGCTAAACCACCAAAAATATAGGGTAAAACTGTAAATTCAAAAAAGTTTTCGGTATGCAAAGTTGCCATTCCGATGTAATGATTTAATCCGTTGATGATTTCCACATCGCCACCAATTTTATTTGCATGAAGCCGCAAAACCAAACCTTCAGGATATTGTGGAGCTTCTAATTCGATTTGCCACATTGGAACAAATAGTGATCCTAAAAATAGTATTGAGACTATAAAAAGCATCATTTTTGATACCATTGAAATTTTTGAAGATTTCATATTATTAGAATTTTAAAAGGGACAAAGTAACTTTTGTCCCTTTTGGTAAAAATTATTTTGTTTTTGGTAAATTAGTTCCCACACTCCATGTAAGCGGAACAGAACTTCCTGCAGGAGAAACCCTTATGTATCCTTGCATTTCTTGGTGTAATGCACTACAGAAATCGGTACAATACATAGGGAAAATACCTACTCTATTTGGTTTCCATTTAAGCGTTGCTGTTTCACCCGGCATGATTAATAACTCTCCATTATCTGCGCCTTTTACAGCAAATCCGTGAGGAACATCCCAATCTTGCTCTAGGTTTGTTACGTGAAAATAAACTTCATCGCCAAGTTTGATACCTTCAATATTATCTGGAGCAAAGTGTGAACGTATAGAAGTCATGTAAACATGAACTTGGTTTCCTTGACGAACTACTTTTGCGTCTTTTTCTCCTTTTGCTACAAATGGGTGATTGTTTTCTCCAATTTTGTAGAATTTCAACTGACCGTTATTTCTAATTAAATCGGCTGGAGCTGCTTGAGCATAGTGTGGTTCTCCAATGGTTGGAAAATCTAAAATAAGTTTCATTTTGTCACCACTAATGTCAAATATTTGAGCAGATTGTGCCAATTCTGGTCCTGTTGGCAAATATCTATCTTTAGTAATTTTGTTATAAGCTACAAGATATTTTCCGAAAGGTTTTTTAGAATCTCCACCAGGAATACATAAGTGACCAACAGAATAATAAGTTGGAACTCTGTCTAAAACTTTCAATGATTTAATATCCCATTTTACAACTTCAGAAGATACGAAGAATGTTGTGTAAGCATTTCCTTTTCCATCAAATTCGGTGTGCAAAGGTCCTAAACCTGGTTTTTGAACTTCACCATGAAGAGCTGCTTCATATTTTACAACATTGATTCCACCATAATTTCCATCAAATTTTTTGTCTTTAATAGCCCCCATTAATTTATCAAAACTAAATACTGGAATTAATGCTGCTAATTTTCCTGAACCTACAATATATTCTCCTGTTGGATCAACATCACAACCATGAGGCGATTTTGGACAAGGAATCATATAACAAATGTCTTTTAACTCAGCTGCATCAAGAACCATTACTTCATTTTTAATTTCAGAAGTTGCAGTATGCGTTTTTTCATTCCATTTGTTGTGAGCATATTTTACTGACTGTTTTTTAGCTTTTCCTGATTTTAGGTATTCTTCAGCTTTTTTCCAATTTACAGCCATGATAAAATCTTTATCTTTTTGAGAAGCATTTACTTCTAAAAGAGTATTTGCCTGCTCAGTATTATAACAAGAGAAGAAAAACCATCCGTGAGATTTTCCTTTTCCTGCATGCGAAAGGTCAAAGTTTACACCAGGTGTTACAATTTGAAATGCTAAATCCATTTCGCCTTCTTTACCCACTTTTACAAAACTAATATGACCTTTGAAATTTTCTTTATAAGTATTGATTGCCACATCTCCATTAGCATAATCACTTGGTACACTAAAGCGAGTTCCTGCTACAACATATTCTGTATTTTCAGTAATAAATGGAGAAGAGTGATTCCCACCACTATTTGGCAATTCGATTATTTCTGCTGTTTTGAATGTTTTTAGGTCAATACGAGCAATACGAGGTGTGTTGTTGGCATTACCAAAAACCCAACGTCCATCAACTTCACCATTAGTTTGCGACATTTCGGTGTGATGTAAATCGTCCCAAGGCACAAAACCATGAGAGGTATTTAACATGGGTTTTGTTTCTTCGCTGTAACCCCAACCTTTTTCAGGATCGACAGAAAACACAGGGATAACTCTAAATAATCTTCCGCTTGGAAGACCATAAACACTTAACTGACCACTAAAACCACCAGACACGAAGTTGTAGAACTCATCGTATTTTCCAGGAGCTACATATGCTTTTTCGGCATCTCCAGCAGTTGCTTCACTAGAGTTTTTGGGTTTACAAGAAATGGATAATGCACCTCCTAAAAGGACAACTACAATTGTTTTTACAAATTTATTTTTCATCTTATTGAAATTAAAAAACCTTCTTATTGCTTTCTTTTAATAAGAGGTTAGTTGTTTTTTATTTTTCGCTATCAATTTTTCGCATATATTCAAGTATATTTCTTGCGTCATCGTCAGATAATCCTTGATTAGGCATACGAACAAGACATATTTCTAATTGAGCTTGAACTTGGGGGTCTTTGTCAATCATTGGGTCTGGATTGGTAATAAAGTTCATAATCCATTCAGGCTTTCTTCTTTCAGTTACGCCTTTCCAACCTGGCCCAACTAATTTTTCTTCTGTAGTTTTGTGACATGATATACATTTTACTCCCGCGACTTCTTCACCTTTGGTTGCCATGGCTTGGTCTAAGGCTCCTAGTTCAACATTGTCAAATTTTCCTTCTCCTCTTTTTGGGTCGTAAGATGACGGATTGGTTGTTGCTTTTTCTTCTTTAGTTGGCTGTGAGAAATCATCACCTGTTTTTTCTTTTTTACCACAAGAAAATAACATTACTGCTATGGTAAATACTACTACTAGTTTTTTCATATTCATTTAATTTAAAATATTACTCCAAAGGTCTAAATAGAATCGGGTTAAATTTTATGACTACAATCATAAATAGGTTACTTTTTACAATTGCAAAAAAGTATTTATTAAGATATCAAATCTTGAAGAGTTTGGATAAAAACACTCAAATCAAACAATATGCTTTTTGGTTATCAGACAGAAAGTTCGCTTGTTCCAAATCATTAATTGGGCAATGTTTCAAACGAAGACCTAAACAAATTTCAAACAAAGAAATCACTGTTTTAAAAAATAGAGCGAATAAATCAAGTTTTAAACTTGGTTTATTCGCTCTATTTTGGGAAAGGCAATTCGTGATGGCACTATTTCTATGGCGGAATCTATTTGGTATGAGTATGCTAAAAAACTAGGATATTCTGAGAGTAGAAAACCAGAGAAAAAACGCAAGAAAAGCTTACTTAATGCCTCACGTCCAAATGAAACGTGGCACAAGATATTTCACAATACAAAACCTTGGATAATGTTACCTTTTACATTTACACCGTGGTTGATAATTTCTCAAGAAAAATTATAGCTTGGGATATTTCAACAAAAAAGTGTTCTAAAATTAGAACCGATACTGTCAAACGAGCTATCAAAAATGAATTTGATATAACAATAGGCAATCAATCCTTAGACCTTATTGCGGATGGTGGAACAGAAAACAATAATAAAACTATCCATGAATTTATTAAAAATTGTGAAGTTACTATCAACAAAAAAATAGCTCTAAAAGATGTAACGTTTTCTAATTCCATTGTGGAAGGTCCGTACAAAATTATGAAAAGCTATTATTTTCGGACTAAAGAAATTCTATCTACAACAATCTATGAAGAACTCAAATTCTTTATTGAAGATTATAACAACAACCGACCGTGCAATAAACATAAAATCTATACTCCAAACGAAGTTCATCAAAATCCCGAACTTGCCAATATCAAAATCGTACTAGACAAATCCAATCAACAACGATTGGAAGATAATCGCAATTATTGTTGCAAGTTATCCGCGTAAACAAAAATCAAGAAAAACAGAATGAACTATCTAGAAAAGGATTCTTTTCACTTCTTTTTTAAATCTCTACAATAAATCAATGAACGTATTTTCTTTATAATTCAAATTTTAATCAAAATAAAATCACTTGTTTAGTTATTTTTTTAAACCTTGTAGAAACATAATTTTTCTACAAGGTAGAATTCGAATTTTCGAATGTATTGATATAGAATAACTTGTATTCTATGTGCCTTTTTTAATTTCCTTTCTAATAATCACTTACGTATAATATAAAAACTCTATTTCTTATCTAGGTCAATAGAGGGAGCCATAATAAGTGTGGTTTGGGAGTATTAATATTAAAGCGGTTCGAGAAATCACTCAAAAATCCCATAATTTTATTTTATACTTCTCGAACCCGTTTGTAAGCGGATATGTTTTTGATTATCAAATAGATACAAAAGAAAAAGCCGCTAAATTAGCGGCTTTGTCAGTAGAGCTCCCCCTCTTGGGCTCGAACCAAGGACCCTCTGATTAACAGTCAGATGCTCTAACCAACTGAGCTAAGGAGGAATTACCAATATGTTTACTAAAAAGTTGCTCCCCCTCTTGGGCTCGAACCAAGGACCCTCTGATTAACAGTCAGATGCTCTAACCAACTGAGCTAAGGAGGAAGGTGTTTTTCTTTTTAGCGAGTGCAAATATAATTGATTTTTTATTTTGTCAAAAAATATTTTGCTGTTTTTTCTATTTATTTTTTAGTTATTACATCCATAACCCATTGATAAATGTCTTTTCCAAAGGTAAAAGCCATCAATGTCAATAAGATAATCATACCAGCTGTTTGTACATATCCCATAGCTTTGTCTGATAATTTTTTGCCTGTAACCATTTCTGCTATAGTAAAAAGAGCATGACCACCGTCTAAACCTGGTATAGGTAATAAATTCATAAATGCTAAACCAATAGAAAATAATGCTGTAAAATTCCATACAAACTCCCAATCCCAAGTTTCGGGCAATTGGCGCGCTATACCTACAGGGCTTTTTATTTGTTTATAAGCTCCAGTTTTTGGTTTTAAAATTAGTTTAAACTGTTTAATATTGTACACAAATAATTGCCAAGACTCTTTTACAGCAGCAGGAATAGCTGTTGAAAGTGTATGATGTTTTATGATTTCAAAGTCTAATTTGTCTTTAATCTTTGGGGTAAAGCCAATTTTACCGCTTGAACTTACTTTAGTTTTTATGCTAATATCTTCTCCATTTCTATTAACAAATAAAGTAACAGAGTCGTTCTTTTTATTTTTTAAATAATCACCAAACTCATCAAAAAAAGCAATGTTTTTAGTATCTATTTTTGTAATAACATCTCCCTTTTTTAGTCCAGCCTTATAGGCGCTCATTTTAGTATCTACTTCATTAACAATAGGATTACCAAGTCTAGGTTTAACAAAATCTTTCCCTTCTGTTCCTAGTATTAATCCTTTTTGCTCGTCTGAAAGTTCTATGTTTAGTTGCTTTCCTTGTCTGTCTATTGTGATAGTATTGCCTAGCAACATATCAATAATAAGCCAATTGAACTTTTGTTGCAAAGGCTCACCATCTACGCTTACTATTTTATCTCCGTTTTTAAAACCTACTTTTTCTCCTACTGCTCCAAAAGCCAAACCATTTTTTTGTATTTCATCTGTAGCAATATACTTTTGCCCTACTGTGGCAAACATGGTGGTATAAATAGCCCAAGCTAATATTATATTTACAATAATTCCGCCCAGCATAATAATTAAGCGTTGCCAAGCGGGTTTAGATCTAAACTCCCAAGGTTGTGCTTCTCCATTCATTTGAGCAGTATCCATACTTTCGTCTATCATACCCGACAATTTTACATATCCGCCCAATGGTAGCCAACCTATACCCCATTCTGTTTCTCCTATTTTCTTTTTTACTATTGAAAAACCTGCATCAATAAATAAATAGAATTTCTCTATGCGAACTTTAAAAGCTTTCGCAGCAATATAATGTCCAAATTCATGAAGAATGACCAATACTGATAGTATAAATAATATTTGTGCTAATTGTATCATTATAGATTTTTTGTTTAACGGGCAAAAGTAATATATTCCTAGTACTTATTTTAGCAATAATCTTGCCGAGACTAATTTTTTAATACTTTTTTGTGAATTGTGCCACAATCTGTATCTATTTCCAAAATATAAGCTCCTGCCGAAAGCTGATTTATTGATAGTGTTGTTGTATTCTCTTCAAGAACTTTTTGCCCTTGCATAGTGTATAGCGTTGATTTTAATAAATTAACCGACTGTGGTAATACTATAGAAATATAAGTACTTGCAGGGTTTGGTACTATAGAAACAGAACTGTTTGATATAAGGTTTTGCGAAGATAACGTTGTTGTATTATTTTTGGTTATTAAATGTATTTCTGGATCAAAATCGAAAGCTACTATAGGAAAATTTACAGCAACAGTAATCGATTGGTTATTCATAGTATTTTGCAAAACCAAATCTTGCACTTCGCCATTGTTTCCATACACACGAATAGGCAAAGGCATTTCAAAAAAACTTACCGAACTATGCGACTGTGTTTGAGAAATTAAAAATGTTACCTGATTAGTCCCTGTGTTTGTAGCCGATATTTGATAACTTGGATAACCTTGATTGTACACCCAATCGTTAAAAAACTCTGTAAGACTGCTACCATACACAGCCTCCATGTGTGTTTTAAATTGTGTTGTAGTTGCATAATTAAAAGCTAAATTAGTATCGGCTAAATAGTTTTTAATTCCTTGAAAAAAAACAGTATCACCCATTTTAAAACGTAACATTTCTAAAACCATAGCACCTTTATTGTAAGAAAGGCGGTCATCAAAAATACGATTTACATTTTGCGCTTCTGTATTTGTAAGATACACCGCTCCACCTGCTACCGATGTAATGTTATTTACCATGCTTTGCTTATCGTTAATAAAGGTTGATAAGTCATCTAAATTTTCATACACCAAAGAAGCACAATAAGTAGCAAAACCTTCGTTTAGCCAAATGTCATTCCATGTTGCACAAGTAATTTTGTCTCCAAACCATTGGTGTGCAAGTTCGTGTGCTATAAGTTGCCTATCAAATCCTACCATAAATGACACCGTAGTATGCTCCATGCCTCCACCCCAACCAAATTGGGCATGACCATACTTTTCGGTGTGAAACGGATAAATTTCAAAAAGTGTAGAAAATAAATTGAGTAAACTTGGTGTTACAGATAATTGATTTTGTAAACTTGTATTAAAACTTTCAGGGTATATATAATTGATGATTGGATATGTATTGGGTGCATTACCTGCGGTTTGATTGTACACGGTATAATTGGTTACTGCAATAGCAACTAAATAAGCGGGTATAGGAAAACCATGATGAAAATATGTGGTTTTATTACTTCCGTTAATAACGGGTGTTGTTGTCTCGATACCGTTGGAAACGGCTACATATTGAGAAGGAGCTGTAATGTAAACATCTATAGATTCTATTTTATCATTAAGATCTTGTTTGCATGGCCACCAATCTCGAGCACCAAAAGGTTCAGATAGAGTCCAAATTATCGGAGTCCCATTGTGAGTAGATTTTACAAAAGAACCAAAGCCTCCGCCCGTAGGTGTACCCGAATATGTTATTTCTACAGTGCTACTAGCACCTGTATTAACTATCGAAGGAAGCGTAATAACGAGCTCATTATTGGCGTTTTGAACAAAAGACAAATTGGTAGTTCCTTGTTTTACACTCGATACAGTAAGCACATTAGATAAATCGAAAGTTACTGTACTCATATTTGCAAGTGCCGTAAAAGTCGTGGTTACTTTTCCTGAAATACTGTTTACAGATGGATTTACAGTAAACTCTAGTTTATGATAAGTAACATTGTAGTTTTGGGTGTTCGGGTTGGCAACCAATGCCAAAGTTTTTAGTGTAGCTTGTTTTTCTGATGATGCAATAGTGCCAACATCATGTTTACATATCTGTGCATAAGATATGCAATACAAAAACAGTACAACGAATATTCTAACTCTTTTCATCTATTATTGAAATAACATTACTATTTTCTGTGCTGTGCGAATATACAAACTTTTGCCGAAGCATTTATACCTTTTTTAACACCAATACTCTATATATAAAAGATTTACAACGCTGTACAAAAGCACATTGATTGTTTAAAAATTAAATCGTTAATGTTATGATAAGTTCTGTTTTTTAGTGAGAAAAAACACTACTTTAGTAAATTATTTCAAACGAAAAATATGCGTACAATTTTTGTTCTACTATTTTTTTTATTATCCTCTTTGTGTGTAGCTCAAAACGAGCAATTGGCACAAAATTATTTCGACAGAGGAGAATTTGAAAAAGCATTGGTTAGCTACGAAGAACTGTTAAAATCTATGCCAAACAATTATAATTATTTTGTAAAAACCATAGAATGCTTACAGCAATTACAACAATTTGACAAAGCACAAAATCTTATTGAAGATCGACTCAAAAAATACAATCAAAGTAGTCTACTTATAGAATTGGGTTATAACTACCAATTGCGAAAAGATATGGCTACTGCCGAAAAATACTACAATCAAGCTCTAGATAAGGTAAAAAAAACGCCCGCCGAGGTATATGGTGTAGCTGGAGCTTTTGAACGAAGAGTGATTATTAATTATGCTATAAATGCCTACGAAACAGCATTAGCATTAGAACCAAAATTTAATTTTAATTACCAATTGGCATTGCTTTATGGACAAAAAGGCGATACCGAAATGATGATTGATAAATTTTTGACAGAATCGTTCAATAACCCTCAAAATACACCCATGATTCAAAACCAACTTTCTCGGTTTATGATGGAAGATGCTAGTATGAGTTTTTATGAGCTTTTAAAAAAATCGTTACTAATTCGTTCTCAAAAATCTCAAGATGTATTTTGGAATCAATATTTAAGTTGGTTTTTTGTGCAAAACAAAGAATACAGCAAAGCATTTGTACAAGAAAAAGCTATTTATAAACGTAATCCCGAATCGTTTTCAAACATAGTAAACTTAGCTCAATTGGCTATAGACGATAAAAATGATGAATCTGCTGTTGAAATTCTACAATTTGTTCTCACTAACACTACAGATATTGATTTACAAATAAAAGCGCATACCTATTTGATGCAAATGAGAGTTGATCATGCGCAAGCAAAAGATTATGAAGCAGTTTCTTTAGAATTAGAAAACTTATTAAAACAATATGGGGTTTCACCAGGCACTTTGCCTTTGGTAATTTTAAAAGCGCATTTTACGGCTTTTACTCTTAAAAGACCCGAAGAAGCAAAAGATTCTTTAAAAAAAGCATTAGAATTTACATTAAATAGAGACCAGCAAGCAGATGCCAAAATGGAACTCGCAGATATTTTACTGTTGGAAGAAAAATTTAACCAAGCGCTTTTATACTATTCTCAAATAGAAGCCGACGGAGGCAACAATCCTACGGCGCAAGAGGCAAGTTTAAAAATAGCAAAAACGAGTTACTACCAATCAGATTTTGTTTGGGCAAACCAACAATTATCGGTTTTAAAATCGGCTTCTACACAGCTTATAGCAAACGATGCTCTCGATTTATTTTTATTAATTTCTGACAATACTGTGGAAGACTCTACTCAGGTAGCCTTAAAAAAGTTTTCCAAAGCAGATTTTTTAGTATATAAAGATAAAAAAATAGAAGCGCTAGAAGCTTTTAAACAAATACTCAAAGAGCATAAAGGAGAAACAATAGAAGCGGTTACTTTACTTAGAATAGGTAAATTGTATGAAAAACTAGGCGATGCTACCCAAGCCCTTGCGGCATACAAAGAAATTTTAGACCATCATAAAGACTGTATTTATATTGATGAAGCGCTCTATTTTTCGGGCGAAATTTACATGCAAGTTCCCGATATAGAACAAGCAAAATCTATGTATGAACAAGTAATTATGCAACACGAAGACAGTATTTATTATGTAGAATCGCAAAAAAAATACAGAAAACTAAGAGGAGATAAAGATATTTAACAAAAATTATATTCATGATACTTTACAATGTTACTATAAATATAGACGAATCGGTACACCAACAATGGTTACAATGGATGCAAGAAAAACACATACAAGACGTTTTGGCTACCGGCAAATTCTCTTCGGCAAGACTTATAAAAGTGTTAGTAGATGAAGAAATGGGTGGCACTACTTATTCTGTTCAATATACTACAGATAGTAAAGAAACCTTACAAAAATATTATACCGAAGATGCCCCAAGATTAAGAGAAGAAGGCTTAAAATTGTTTGGCGATAAAATGCTCGCTTTTAGAACAGAACTAGAAGTAATTTCCGATTTTTTTCAATAATTTGAATACGCATTCTTATTCCAAATTATATTCATTAATTTATAAATATGGCTTCAGTAAAAGCAAAAAAACATTTAGGACAACACTTTCTTACCGATGAAAATATTGCCCAAAAAATAGCCAATACACTTACATTAAATGGCTATGATACCGTGTTGGAAATAGGTCCTGGAATGGGTGTACTAACCAAGTATTTGTTGCAAAAAAATATAGATACTTATGTTATCGAAATAGATACCGAGTCGGTAGAATATTTAGAAGCCCATTATTTTAAATTACATGGAAAAATCATTTCAGAAGATTTTTTAAAATACAACCTAAACGATGTATTTAAAAACAAACCTCTAGCCATTGTTGGAAATTTTCCTTACAATATTTCATCTCAAATAGTATTTAAAACATTAGCACTGCGAAACCAAATACCAGAATTTTCGGGTATGTTTCAAAAAGAAGTTGCCGAACGCATTTGCGAAAAAAAAGGAAGCAAAACCTACGGCATTCTTTCGGTATTGGTTCAAGCTTTTTATGATGCCGAATACCTCTTTACAGTACATGAAAACGTTTTTAATCCGCCACCCAAAGTAAAATCGGGTGTGTTAAGGCTCATTAGAAAAGAAAATTATCAATTGCCTTGCAATGAAAAATTGTTTTTTAATGTTGTAAAAACAGGTTTTAATCAGCGAAGAAAAACACTTAGAAACAGTTTAAAATCGTTAAATTTGCATCAAGATTTAAAAGAAGATACGCTTTTAAATTTGCGTCCCGAACAATTATCGGTAGAACAATTTATAGAACTTACTCAAAAAATAGAAGCCTATGCAATTTAAAATCAGCAAAGAGCTGCTCGAGCAAATAAATAGTCTTATTCTTGAAAACAACGAAAAAGAATTGCACGATTTACTGCATGAGTTGCACTATGCCGATATTGCAGAAATCATGGAAGAGCTTGATGAAGATGGAGCTCGATATGTTTTTAACACTTTAGATAGTGAAAAAACAGCCGATATTTTACTAGAACTTGATGATGAAGTAAGGGTTAATATATTAAAACAGCTCTCTGCCAAAGAAATTGCAGAAGAAATAGACGAACTAGATACCGATGATGCTGCAGACATTATAGCAGAACTTCCCGAAAGTAAAAAAGAACAAGTAATCTCTGAACTAGAAGATGTAGAACACGCTAAAGATATCGTAGATTTACTTCGCTACGATGAAGACACGGCTGGAGGTTTGATGGGAAAAGAACTTGTAAAAGTGAATGAAAATTGGAACGTGCTTACTTGTGTTAAAGAAATGCGTTCTCAAGCAGAACATGTTACCAGAGTACATTCTATATATGTAGTAGACGACGACAACCGCCTTAAAGGAAGATTATCGCTTAAAGATTTACTTACAACATCTACAAAAACACCTATAAGCGAGGTGTATATAAAAAAAGTAGATTATGTAAAAGTAAATACCCCAAACGTAGAAGTAGCACGCATTATGCAAAAATACGATTTGGAAGCAATACCAGTAGTAGATGAAATGAACAGATTGGTAGGTAGGGTTACTATTGATGATGTTGTAGATGTTATAAAAGAAGAAGCCGATAAAGATTACCAAATGGCTGCGGGTATTACACAAGATGTAGAAGCAGGCGACAGCGTTTTGGAAATGATAAAAGGTAGGCTACCTTGGCTTTTAATTGGTATGGTAATAGAACTAATAGCTTCATTAGTACTTCAAGACAACCAAACATCTGTACAACAATACTCTACATTAATGATATTTGTTCCCCTACTTTCTGCTACAGCAGGTAATATTGGCGTACAAGCATCTGCTATTGTGGTACAAGGGTTGGCTAACGGGTCTTTAAAACAGTTTAGTAAAAACTATTTTAGTAAAGAACTTATGGTTGCCATGATTTCTGGAACCATAATATCAAGTTTTTTATTTCTGTATCATTCAATAATGTATAAACAATACCTTGTAGGCTTGGCCATTTCAACATCTATGGTGGTTGTTATACTCTTTGCTGCTACATTAGGCACTTTGGTTCCTTTATTTTTACATAAAAACAAAATAGATCCAGCTATTGCTACAGGCCCTTTTATTACAACAACCAACGACGTTTTTGGAATTATGATTTATTTTGGAATTGCCCGAATGATTTTAGGATACTAATTTTTAAAAATTGCCCCAATAACCCCTTTTTAAAAAACCCAATCTATTACAAATCACCAACCTACTTATGGAAAATATTAAAATACTGCATTTGGATACAAATCATCCACTAATAATGCAACAACTTCACCAACTTGGTTTTATTAATCATGAAGACTATAGCTCTACCAAAGAAGAAATAGAAGAAAAAATAGCTGATTATCAAGGCATTGTGATTCGTAGTAGAATTAAAATTGACAACAATTTTATAGATAAAGCCACAAATTTAAAATTTATTGCTCGAGTTGGAGCAGGTTTGGAAAGTATTGATTGTGACTATGCTTCAGAAAAAAAAATACATTTAATTGCAGCTCCAGAAGGCAATAGAAATGCCGTTGGTGAGCATAGCGTAGCACTTATTTTAAGCTTATTTAACAAACTCAATCAAGCTGATAAAATGGTTCGAAATGGACATTGGGTTCGCGAAGGAAATAGAGGCTATGAACTTGAAGGAAAAACAGTAGGTATAATAGGCTATGGAAACATGGGTAAATCTTTTGCTAAAAAGTTAAGCGGTTTTGATTGCACTGTACTTTGCTATGATATTTTACCTAATGTTGGCGATGAATATGCACAACAAGTAAGCCTTGAAGAACTGCAACGAGAAACAGATGTGTTGAGCTTGCATACTCCTTGGACTTCGGTTACAGACAAAATGATAAATACCGAATTTATTTATAGTTTTTCAAAACCTTTTTGGTTTATCAATACGGCTAGAGGTAAAAATGTAGTTACTTCCGATTTAGTTTTGGCTTTACAATCTGGAAAAGTACTTGGCGCAGGCTTAGATGTTTTGGAATACGAAAAATTATCGTTTGAAAATTTATTTCTAGAAAATGAAATTCCAGAAGCATTAAAATACCTAACCACGGCTCCAAATGTATTGCTTACCCCACATATTGCGGGTTGGACTTACGAAAGCAATGAAAAACTTGCACAAACTATAGTCGATAAAATTAAGGCTTTGTATTTATAAAAAAAAGAGTGTCTGGCAGGACACTCTTTTTGTTGATACTCTCGCACCAACATAACTTAACTAATTTTAAACCTAACTAACTTTTTAAAATGAAAATCTTATTCCTGAATATATTCCAAAAACGTAGGGCTTAACGTTTCCAGAATTTTCCGAAAAAGTATTTATATGGTATTTGAACATGGGTTCAACTTGAATTTTTAAATAATCTGAAAGAGCGTAACTTGCTCCAAAACCAACATTAGCAGAAAAATGTGTAGTGCTTATATTTTTAGCCTTCCCTATCAATACATCAAAGTTGTCTGATAGTAAATGGACTTCGTTTTTTGTACAAAACAATGTACTGAATCCCGCTATTGCCTGCAACCCAAATTTTTTATCTTGTAAAGCATAAGTAACTTCCATTGGAATTTCAACATAAGATAACTTTTGTTTTAGATATCCTTCTGTACCTTTATCTGCTATTTTATTCATAGAATTGGATACCTGATTTTGGTTTTTAGCTGTCAATATTTGATACCCTAGGCCTTCTATACTAGGCTCTACATTTTGTAAATAACTAGCCGAAACAGATTTGTAATAACTTACTTGATGTGTATCTATATTAAACTCTTGTGTATATACACCTGTGCGTACACTCCATTTTGGAGCAATGCAATATCCTAAATACATACCAAAACCAAATGTTGTATTGTATTTTTTTGTGTTGTTTGCCAAACTATTATCCAAAGAAGAACCTTGAGCAAAAGAACCTAAAAACACTGGGGCAACTTGCGGTTGAATGTACCATTTTTTTACCAAATCTGTAGGTTTGGCTTTATCTTGAGCAATTACGTTAGGATTTGTAGGTTTAGGATCTATATTTTGCAACTCTACAATTGTGTTTTCTTTGGTTGGATTGAAAGGATCTTGCGATATAGGCTTTTTAGCGGTATGGGTTGTAAATCTTTTTTCTTTATTTTCTAATGGTAATTCTTTACTATCTTGACTTTTAGCACCAACCTTTTCATCAAAATTTGTAGTAGATCCAGTCTTATTTTGTAACTCATTCACACCAAAAACCTCTTTTTGTATAGCTTCCTTTTTAGTGCTTTGTTTTGTAGCATTCGCAAAAATAAAACTAGAACTATTGTTTGGTTTAGATGGTAAAAGTGTAACACTAGATTCATCTAAATCATTGTTTTGCGTTTGAATTTTAGTTTGAACTTGAGTGGCATTATTACCTAAGTTGGTTCTTGTAGCTGTTGAACCAGTTTCTGTAGCCTGCTTTTGTAAACCTTCTACAGGAGCTGATTTTTTGGTTAAAGAATCGGTTTGGTTAAAAAAATAATGCCAACTCAAGCCCATACCCACTAAAAATATCGACGCAATACCTAGATAATTCCACCAAAAAGGTAAAATTCTTCTTTTTTCTTCGGGGTGCAACTCTTTTTTAATGTTATTCCACACTATTTGAGGTGGATTTACATTGTGTGAGTCAAACTTATCTCTAAAAAATTGATCTAGGTTCTTGTTGTTCATTTATTTTACTGAAGATAATCTAAAATTACCCTTGTTATTTTCTATTTTTTCTTTTAATATCATTCTCGCTCTTGCCAAATTTGACTTTGAAGTCCCTGAAGTTATCCCAAGTGCACTTGCAATTTCATTGTGGCTATAATTTTCAAAAACATACAAATTGAAAACCATTCGATATCTTTCTGGTAATTCTTGAATTATTTTCATTAAAAAATCCATCGAGATATTCTCTTCTATTTCTAGCTCTATTTCTTCATAGTCTTCAACTAGATTCTCATCAATGAGAACCCATTTATTGTTTTTTCTAAATTGCTGCAAAATATGATTGACAACAATCTTTTTTGCCCAGCCATCAAAAGAGCCCTTAAACTCAAATTGATCTATTTTTTGAAAAATCGTAATAAAACTTTCTTGCAGATAGTCTTGGGCTTCGTTATAGTCATGAGCATATTTCAAGCAAACACTAAACAGTTTTGGAGCATAGTGCTTGTATAACTGTTCTTGCGCTTTTATGTTATTTTTTTTACAATCATTTATGAGCTGTTCTAGACTCAAATTTTGTTGGTTAATTAATGATCTACTACCACATCATATTCAAAAAAATCATCTATTCCTTGTGGGTTTTCTCCTTTCCAAAATTTAAAATGATACGTTCCTTGTACTTGTGGCTTAAATTTGAGTACTGTTTGTGTAGGTGTTACTACAGTTTGACAGGCTTGATCTCTGTTTGCCGTGAGTAAAACTGCAACAGTACGCGTAAAGTCACTTTTTTCATAATAAAAACCATCTAGAAAATGACAGCTAGAAGGTCTATTAAACGTCAAAGGAATTTGTGTAATGCTGTCTACTGCAAATTTATTGGGCATTTCTACAGTATTTACAGGATACACATTGGTTACAAAATTATCAGTATCATCGTTTGGGTTGCACGATATAAACAAACCAACACAGGCTAATGATAATAACTGTTTTTTCATTTTTTAATCATTATTTATTTTATAGATGCAGACGATTTAAAAAGGTTGCGTCAAAAAAACAAAAAAAACCTGATTTTTATTAAAAAATCAGGTTTTTTGTAAGTTGCTTTAAGCTAAAAATTGTATTTTTCTTTACACAAATGTTTTGTAGTTGTAATTTTTTCGCCGTTACTTCCTACAGAATATTTAGTAACATTTCGACACTTCTTATGGTCATTATTTACTTTTATAAAAGTAAATGTACCAATACAGAATAATGCTACTGTAAAAACAATTGAAAGTGTAATATGTTTTCGCATTATCTAGCTATTGATTGTTTTGCTTTATATAATCTTTTATTTTGTGTTCTAATTCGTCTGCTAGTTCTGGGTTATCTTTAATAAGTGCTTTTACAGCATCTCTACCTTGCCCAAGTTTTGTATCTCCATAACTAAACCATGAACCCGATTTTTTTATTATTTCAAACTCAACCGCCAAATCTAAAATTTCTCCTGTTTTAGAAACGCCTTCTCCATACATAATATCAAATTCGGCAGTTTTAAAAGGAGGTGCTACTTTGTTTTTTACAATTTTTACTTTTGTACGGTTTCCTAGCACATTATCACCGTCTTTTATTTGTGTAGATTTTCTAATATCTAATCTTACAGAAGCATAAAATTTAAGGGCATTACCTCCAGTTGTAGTTTCTGGGCTACCAAACATTACACCTATTTTATCACGTAATTGGTTGATAAAAAATACGGTACAATGTGTTTTGCTAATGGTTCCTGTGAGTTTTCTTAACGCTTGAGACATTAAACGAGCGTGCAATCCCATTTTAGAATCGCCCATTTCTCCTTCCAATTCGCTCTTAGGTGTAAGCGCAGCAACCGAATCTATTACTACAATGTCTATAGCCCCCGAACGGATAAGGTTTTCGGCAATTTCCAAGGCTTGCTCTCCATTATCTGGTTGCGAGATAATTAAATTATCAATATCTATACCTAGTTTTTCTGCATAAAAACGATCAAAAGCATGCTCTGCATCTATAAAAGCGGCAATACCTCCTTGCTTTTGTGCTTCGGCTATCGCGTGTAATGTAATGGTTGTTTTACCCGAAGATTCTGGGCCGTATATTTCGATTATTCTTCCTTTTGGATATCCATTTACGCCCAAGGCAAGGTCTATACCCAAAGAACCCGAAGGGATTACTTCAACCTCTTCAACGGCTTTATCGCCCATTTTCATTACGGTTCCTTTGCCATATGTTTTATCTAGTTTATCTAGAGTGAGCTGTAATGCTTTTAATTTTGCTTCTTTTTCTGAACTCATTTCTCTTTAATTTTGTGCTTTTAATTTTTTGTAAAAATAACAAATTATTGGTTCACTTTTTTGTTATTGATTTTATAAAAAAATAAACCTTACTTTTGTGTTTATTTAAATTTTTAATGGAAAAAATCATTTCTTACCCCTTATCTGTATTGTTTTATATCTTTTTTGGATTATCATTGCTCATTTTTCATCCAATACAGTGGGTTTGTTTTTATGTTTTTGGCTATCAGGCCCATAAAAAAAGCGTAGATTATCTCAATTTTTGTTTAACAAAATCTACGAATGTTTTAGGCACAAGATATACCTTTAAAAACATCGATAGTATTCCAAAAAATGTACCAATTATTTTTGTAGCCAATCATCAAAGTTTGTATGATATTGTTGGAATTATATGGTATTTGAGACGTTTTCATCCAAAATTTGTAAGTAAAAAAGAACTTGGAAAAGGCATTCCTAGCGTTTCTTTCAATTTAAATCATGGCGGTTCTATTCTTATTGATAGAAAAGACCCCAAACAAGCACTACCTGCTATAAAGGGGTTGGGCGAATATATAGAAAAAAACAAGCGTTCCGCAGTTATTTTTCCGGAAGGTACTCGAAGCAAAACGGGTGTACCAAAGCGTTTTTCAGAAAACGGACTTAAAATTTTGTGCAAATATGCTCCATCTGCCTATGTAGTGCCAATCACTATAAATAATTCTTGGAAAATGGTAAAATTTGGTTCATTTCCTATGGGATTGGGCAATCATATAACCTATACTATTCACAACGCTATGGCAGTTTCTGAATATAAATTTGAAACTTTGTTTGAAAAAACAGAACAAGTAATTGTAAACGATATTAAAAATAAGTAACATGTCTATAAAAAACATTCGTCTAGAAGTAATGCAATTTCTAGAAAACAAAATAGACTCATTTATCGATGAGTTTTTAATTCCTGTAGAAAAAATATGGCAACCTTCTGATTTACTTCCAAATTCTGAAAGTGAAAACTTTTTGGAAGAGGTAAAAGAATTACGAGAAATTGCTAAAGATTTACCTTATGATTTTTGGGTGGTTATGGTAGGCGACACCATTACCGAAGAAGCACTTCCAACTTACGAGTCTTGGCTTATGGAGGTAGAAGGTGTAAAAAATTTGGAAAGAAATTCGTGGAGCAAATGGATACGCCAATGGACTGGCGAAGAAAACCGACACGGCGATGTGCTTAACAAGTATTTATACCTTTCTGGAAGAGTTAATATGCGAGAGGTAGAGCAAACTACACACCATCTTATTAATGATGGGTTTGATATAGGAACAGGCAAAGATCCGTATAAAAACTTTGTTTATACAAGTTTTCAAGAACTAGCTACTTTTATATCGCACAGCAGAGTTTCAAAAATTGCAAAGCAATACGGCGATAAAAAACTTTCTAAACTTTGCAATTTGGTAGCTGGCGATGAAATGCGTCACCACTTGGCGTATAGTGAATTTGTAAATCAAATTTTTAAAGTAGATCCAAGTGAAATGATGTTGGCTTTTCAATACATGATGAAGCTAAAAATAACGATGCCTGCACATTTTTTACGAGAGTCTGGACAAAAAATAAGTTCTGCGTTTGATGCATTTTCAAATTCGGCACAAAAAATGGGCGTGTACACAGCTTTAGACTATGTAGATATTTTGAAAAAGTTAAATGTGATTTGGGATATTAATAAGTTATCGGGTTTAACCGATGAAGCTGAAAGAGCTCGTGATTTTCTGATGAAATTACCCGATAGAATGGCAAAAATTTCTGAAAGATTAGTGTTGCCCGAAGAAACCGAAAAATTCAAATGGGTACAACCTGCTATAGTATAACAATAATCAAGATTTACGAATAGAAAACACCCCAAAATAAGAATTCAGAGAAGTTCTTATTTTGGGGTGTTTTCATATGAATTATTATTCTAAGTTTGCTTTAATTTGCTCGGCTAGCGTAGTAAACTCTTCTGGTGTGAGTGTTGTTTTTCGTTGAAAACGCATATCATCCATATCTTGCAAAGGTATAAGATGTACGTGTACATGAGGTACTTCCAAACCAACCACTGCCATGCCTATACGTTTACAAGAAACCGATTTTTCTAAGGCTTTTGCTATTTTTCTTGAAAAAGCCATTAAGCCTAGGTACTCTTCTTCTTCGAGATCAAAAATTTTATTTACTTCTCTTTTAGGAATACACAACGTATGCCCTTTTGCATTTGGGTTTATATCTAAAAATGCAAAAAAGTTTTCATCTTCGGCAACTTTATAACAAGGGATTTCTCCGTTTATAATTTTTGTAAAAATACTAGCCATAATTTAATCTCTAGAAATTTCTAAAATCTCAAATTTAAGAGTGCCGTTTGGTACTGTAATCTCTGCCATTTCTCCTACTGATTTTCCAAGCAATCCTTTGCCAATAGGCGATGTTACAGAAATTTTTCCAGTTTTTAAATCGGCTTCGCTTTCTGCCACTAGTGTGTACTTCATTTCCATACCATTGGCTTGATTTTTTATTTTTACATGCGATAAAACCAATACTTTTGAAACATCGAGTTGAGACTCATCTATTAATCGAGCGTTGGCATAAAGCTCTTCCATTTTGGCAATTTTCATTTCCAACAAACCCTGTGCTTCTTTGGCTGCATCGTATTCTGCATTTTCAGATAAATCGCCTTTATCTCTAGCTTCTGCAATAGCTTCTGATGCTTTTGGTCTTTCTACAGACTTTAAATGTTCTAACTCGTCTTTTAATTTTTTTAAACCCTCTGCTGTGTAATAAGATACTTTACTCATAATATCATCGTTTATATAAAAACAGAAAAAATCCCATTAGTACGGGATTTCTTTCCATTTGGATTTATTTAATACTTAATTTTGTTACTTTTAACACGTCAAAGTTAATTAAATAAATTTTGAATTGAAAATAATATCGATTTTTTCTAATTGAAAACAATCAACTTATTTTAAATTTTGTGCTATGAAAAAAATTGTTTGTATACTTGCTTTTTTGGTTGTGTTGGTTTCTTGTAATAAAGATAAATACAACAATAACAATCCGTTTCTTCCAAACTATAGCTTTAGTATGGATGTTGATAAAAATTTACCCTTATATTCTGGTTTACAAAACCCTGGAAATGCTGTAAAAGTATATCCTGTAAATGGGCCCGTAAAAGGTGTTATTATCTTTAATACAGGTAGTGGCTATAAAGCTTACGATGGCTCGTGCCCCAATCAAGAAATAACGACTTGTTCTGCATTAACTTACAATAGCACTAATGCTGTTTGCCCTTGTGATAATGCAAGTTACAATATGTATACAGGTGTTGCTCCAGGCAAAGAATATCCGCTTAAAGAATACCGCACCGAAGTAATCGGTACGGTAGTTCGAGTTTATAATTAAAAACGCAAGGTTAATCCTAGTAAATAGTTGCGTTTTGCTTGTGGGTAATAGTACGGGTAAATATCCCACATATATCCATTGGAACTATATTGTTTTGCAAAAACATTGTTTACCAAACCCGAAATAGTAATGGTGTCGAACCAAATTTTTGGTGTAAAAGTATATATGGCATTAAAGTCTGTAGTAGTATAGTCGTTTAATTTAGCTTGTGGCGATTCTACATTATTTAGGTATTGGTTACCCACAAATTTGTTAAGCATCATTAACTTAAAGGCTGAAAAAGGTTTTACAATAAGTTGGTTTCCTACAATTAGATTGGGAGAAAAACTAATGTCTGAACTTGAATTATTTTGAGTAGATTGTATTTTATTTGCACTTATTGTAGTATTTGCCAACCATTGTATGTGTTTTGAAATGGTAATTTTGGCATCTATTTCTGTTCCAAATCTATAACTTTTATCGGTGTTAAATCGAATAGGATTTCCAATATCGTCTATTGTACCGGTAAGCAAAATTTGGTCTTTGTAAAGCATATAATACAAATTCCAATTTATAGAAAAAGTGTTTTTTGTGCAACGCCAACCTAATTCAAAATCGTTTAGTTTTTCAGGTTTTACCGTTCCGTTTTCATAATCGTTTCTATTGGGTTCTCTATGTGCTTTTGCATAAGAAAAATAAAACGTGTTTTGCTTGTCCAGCAAATAGTTAATCCCTGCTTTTGGGTTGAAGAAATGAAATTGATCTTGTACATCTGTTGCTGCAATTCCATTGGCATTATAGGTAACGTTTCTATATTGTAAATCTACAAATGCACCCCAATTTTTTGAAATAGCATAATATGTTTTTGTATATATATTTCCATCATTTTTATTGCCAAAATAATCGTAATAATGTTTTCCAATTTCCGATGGTAAAATAGCTACGCCCCAATTTACCAACCCATAATGTTTGCCTTTGTACTGATTGTATGCGCCTCCAACGCTAAAATCTAGAGCTTCTTTTTTATAATTAATGGAAAACGTTAGACCATAAAAATCGTTGTTGAGCCATTTTTGTCTTGCTAAATCTGTTGTAGTACTACCATTTTGAGGCGTAAGATTGTAACCGTTGTATGAAGCATCTTCTTTAAAATTTTCATAATACCCTTTGCCTTTTGTGTAATGTAACGCAAAATTTGTATGCCAATTGTCTGTTAGTCTTTCGTTCCAATGCAGTTGTATATGATGTTGTGTATAGTCGTCTACCTCGTTTTTATAAAACTGTGGATTTCCATTTTCGTCAAAATACAATCCAGAGTAATTATAGGTTCTATCTTCTTGCAATTTATCGGCATCTATACCGTTCCATGCTTGATAGGTTCGTTCTGCTCCTCCAAAAACTAAGAGTTTTAGCAAGGTTGTTTCGCCTATATAATTAGATTGAAAAAAATAGGATTTTAAATTAGAGATCGCTCTTTGAATATATCCATCAGATTTTAACCAAGATAACCGACCAGAAATTTCAAACTTTTTTGAAAATAATCCTGTGCTGAATTTTGCTGTGTGTTTATGAGAATTGAAACTACCAAAAGAATTGGCTATTTCTCCATAAGCCTTAGTACTATAACTTTCTGTAAGTAAATTTAAACTTGCTCCAAATGCTCCCGATCCGTTTGTAGAAGTTCCTACTCCACGCTGTAATTGTAAACTTTGTAGTGACGATGCAAAATCGGGCATATCTACAAAAAAAGTACCGCTACTTTCGCTATCATTGTACGCAATACCGTTTATGGTAACATTTACTCTAGTTGCATCGCTACCACGAACGCGTATGCCCGTATATCCAAAACCATTTCCGGCATCTGAAGTGGTAACAACAGAAGGCATAAAATTCATGAGAATAGGAATATCTTGACCTAAATTTCGAGGTGCGATTTCCTTTTGGTTCAAGTCTGAAAAAGTTACAGGCGTTTTTTTACTCACTCGTATAGAAGATATTATAACTTCTTCAAGCTGTTTTGGTTTTAACGTGTCTTGTGTTTTGGTTTGTTGTGCAAATACGGCAAAGGTAATTGTGCTTACCAAAGCTACCATTTTTGTTTTTTTGAATAAAAGTTCCATTCGTAAATTGTTTTTACGAATAACTGGGGGTAAATTATTCTTTGGGTTAAAAAATAAATTTTGTAGTTTGCAAGCAACTCATTTGCAAACAAAATCCCTAAACAGCATTACCTGTTCTAGGTTCTATGGGTATAATCTCAGCCTTGACTATCAAAGCACCCCTATGAGACACGCAAAGATAATTATTTTTTAAAAATTTGGCTTCTTTCTATTTTGTTTTGTTTCTGCGTTGGCTTTCTTCTCTTTAATTCGTTTTTCGTTTATGGCTGTAGGAATGTTTGTTGGTTTTCTCTTTTTGGGAATTATTAAGGCTTTTTGTATGAGTTCTATAAGTTTTTGGGTAACAATTTCTTTGTTTTTTAACTGACTTCTGTCTGTTTCTGCATTTAAAGCTAAAATACCTTCTTGTGAAATTTTAGTTTTTAATTTTTGAAGTACATGAGCTTTTTCTTCATCTGTAAAAGCTTTAGATTCAAACACATTAATACTTGCAATGACTTTTGATGCAACTTTATTTACATTTTGTCCGCCTGCACCACTACTTCTTACAGCTTTGTATTGTATTTCGTTAAGCAACAATTCTTTGTCCATTTTTATTCGTTTAAAATAGGTTGATGGGCAGGTTTGAGTAAATCGTTTACCGTTTTTACTGGGTTGAATGTTGTAAGCGGAACTTCAACAAAAATGGTAATCCATTTTGCCATAGCTCCATTCCATAAACCAGGTAGTTCATAGGCTTTTAATGGCTTTCCGTTCTTGTTTTTTTCAACAATAAAACCTGTATTTTCGTCTATAAAAAGAGATAAATTAAATTTGTTGCCTTTATAATCTTTAATACCGCATACCAAATCTACTGGATTAAAATGGGTTGCGTTTTTTACAATTTCTATTTGGTTTTCGTTTTTTAAATCGATTTGAGATGTTTCAACTATTTGTAACGATATTTTACCTTTATCATCTTTTACCCAAAAAGGGCCTCCACCAGGTTCTCCTTCGTTTTTTACCATACCACACACCCTAATTGGCTTGTTAAGTTGATTGTACAATGAGGTTATTTGAAACTCTGTTTGAAACATTTCAAAATCTTCTTGAAGTGGTAATTGGAGTTTTTCACGAACAAACGTGATGATTTCGGCGATAGAAACTTTAGAAAAATTATTGGTTTCTAATACTTTTAAATAGTTAAAAACCAAATACTGCATACGCAACAGCACGCCTCCTAATAATTTTTTGTACTTAACAATATCATCAAAATGATTGAACGATACATTGTCTATGTTTTTTATAAAAATAATATCTGACTGAAGTGTATTGAGGTTTTCTATGAGTGCACCATGTCCTCCTGGTCTAAAAAGCAATTGGTTGTTTTCTAAACGAAACGGTGTATTGTTTAAGTTTACTGCCAACGTGTCTGTTGCATGATCTTGAAACGAAAAATTTATATCGTATTCTGAGTATTGTGATGTAATACTTTGAAAAGATTCTAAATGCTCTGGAGAAATAGTAAAATGAAGTTTTGTTTTTCTTGATGCAACTTTATAATAGGCTGTTTCTGCCAATTGTTCTTCTATCGGTGTTACTACCTTGGTGTTTTGCACATGAAAGGGCAAAATAGCTTTTGGTTTTGAAGCATAGTCAAAATAGTTTTTATCTAACAGTGTTTTGATGAGTAGATAATCTTTTACATCTTTGTCTACCTGTAGGTAATTGGGGTATATTTGTTTTGTTTTTTCTTTTAGTGCTTCATAAAAAGGAAAGTTTTTTAGCCCTACCAAAAAAACCGAAAGATCTTTAGACTTCGTTTTATTTATGTAAGCATTTATTGTTTCTGTTTCTGGATTATATGTTGTTATAAATTCTGATAAAAACTTAAACATTCTACTAGCTGCTCCAGAAGCAGGAACAAACTTTTCTATGGTATACTTATGTTTATGTTTATCAAAATAATCTATCAATTTTTGAGTTTCCTTTTGGTCAAAAACCCAAATTCCATCGTTTTTTGTAGCAGATTTTACTAAATTTATTTTCGAAACACCTTGCTTAAAAAATAAAATCTGTTTTTCTATTTTTTCTAAAGAGTTCCCTCTTTGTAGAATATATTTTATGTCTAGTTCACTAAATTTTTCTTCCATTCTTTATAGGCTGCAAATGCAATTATTGTAAAAACTATATATTGAATACTTGTAAAGGTATACCCTTTTACATAATACATAGGTATTGAAATTAGGTCTCCAATAATCCAAAATATCCAGTTTTCTATTTTTCGTTTTGCCATAAGCCACATACCTACCAAGAAAATTCCGGTAACAAATGTGTCTATGTAGGCTGTGTAATGTGTAAATTTATCAAAAAACCAATAAACCGCCAACACAAAAAGTATGGTGGCAACAAAAACTATAATCGCGTTTTTATATTCTTGTTTGGTCATGGTAGCTATAGGAAAAGTAGCTCCTTCATCATTATTTTTCTTTGTCCAATTGTACCATCCATAAATACTCATAACTACATAATAAAAATTAATCATCATGTCGCCTAGTAAGCTCCATTGATACAATAAATAAACATAAATTGCTGTGTTTACTATACCCGTAGGATAAACCAAAATATTATTTTTTTTTGCAAACCAAACACTTAACAATCCAAATAGTATGGCGATAATTTCTAATGCTATTTGATAATTTGGATAGTTTTTATATTGAGAAAATAAAAATTCTATCATACCTCCAAGTTGTGAAAAAAAGATGTGTTGTTTTCAAAAGCTGTCCCAATAATAACCATATCTGCACCAGCCTTGTAAGCTGCATCAATATCTTGACTTGTTTTAATGCCTCCGCCTACAAGTATCGGGATTGACACGTGGCTCGCAACATGTTCGATAATAGTATTTGAAACCCTAAATTTGGCACCACTACCCGCTTCCAAGTAAATAATTTTGTTGCCAATATACTCACCTGCTACTGCTGTTTGTACAATACTTGTTAAATCTTGTTGGCTTATTGGTTTGGTTTGGGTTACTTTCATCGTAGATGTTTCTGTACCGCCATCTACCAAAATATAACCTGTAGAAATAACTTCTATTTTTGATTGTTGAATAATGGGCACTGCTTTTATTTGTTGTTCTATTAAATACTCGGGGTTTCTACCCGATAATAACATTAAATATAATAGTGCATCGGCTTGTACACAAACCTGAAATACATTGGCAGGAAAAAGCAAAATAGGCAAATTTGTGTTTGCTTTAAGTATACTAACTATATTTTCTACATGATAAGAAATATCTTGAATTGTGCTACCTCCTACAAGAATATGAGTTGCTGGCGAAGTATGAATGGTATTTACTAAATCTTGTATGTTGTGAGTATTAATTTTTTCGGGATCTAGTAGTATTCCCAAAAGTTTTTGGTTGTTGTTTTTGGCTTGAATTATTTCTTGATAAATAGAACCCATAGTATCTTTTTACTTTATTTATGCTAAAAATGTGCATACAAAGATATAGTCTTCTATTTGATTAAAGTACACTTCAAATTTTTCTGTTGTATTCTTAAAATTTAAATACGCAAAAGTATGTTTGTCTTCAATAGTAAAACGTTCTTCTGCAATATGATTTGGAAAACTTATTCCTTTTTCATTTTTAATTTTAAAAACGGTTTCTTTAATGCCCCAAACTACAGTGGCTTTTATGAGTTGGTTTGCAATTGAAAGGTTTGCAAGATGGCTTGTATCCATAAACCTTGGTGCAATTTTGAGTGTTTTTTCTTTGATTTTTTCTAAATCTAATCCTATTGCTATATCGCTTATTGCTATAGCTGAAAACTCATGTGAATGCGAAATACTAATATGCTTACCATTTAAAAGATGTGGTTTTCCATGATTGTCGTAATACAAATCATGGTCTGTATAACCTATGTGTTGTAAAATCATTCGCACGGCTAAGAATCCTTTTTGATGCTCTTGAGACTTCATGTGTTGTAATCGCTCTAGCGATGCGTTTTTTAGGTCTACTGCGTGAAAAAGACTATGGTAATCTTCGGAAATTTTCCAAAAATATACAATGGTGTTTTCTTTTACATTATATAATTCTACTAAAGGCAAAATGTTTTTTTTATAAAAATAATATTTTAAATTAAAAAGGATGTCTCTTTTAAAGACATCCTTTTTAATCTATACTCTATTATATGTTATGGAATAAGTTTTACATCATCTATTTGAATGGTAGTAGTTACTCCTCCTGCTCCATTGCCTGTGTATTCAAAAATAAAGAATCCATTACCTGTTACTGAACTCGGAATTACAAAATCTCCACTATTTGTAAAGTTTGTAGCATATCCTGAAGTTGTTCCAGAAGCAATTGCAAAATTATTGGTAATATTTACTTTACTTGTTGTACCAATGTCAGAACCTGGTGTATAAGAAGTAGAGTAGTAAACTTTTAAGCAATTTCCATTATTATAACCATCTTTTGTTTTAAAAGAAAATTTATATCCTGGTGTAAAAACTGCTGGTACAATTAAATATGTTTTTATAGCTCCTGTAGCACCAAAAGCTGTCATTTGAGCATATTTATTGGAAGAGAATGTTTTTATGTCCCAATATCTAGAACCTACGTATGCATCATTTATATATTTTGGAAATACTGCTCCAGAAGATGTTACTGAATAAGTTTCAAACGTTTCTGTAAAGGTGTTTAAATACTGGATAGCTGTTCCGCCTATTGCAGGAAACACGTCTATTCTAGCATTTGATAAACGAAAATCGCTCATGTAACGTACCATATACTGAAAATCAGCATTATACTTAGTAAGTACTCCTCTTATTGTTCCGCTTCCACTTGGAACTTGATTTCCAGAGAATGGAGCAAAACTACTTATTCTTACTATTTTACCTGTACCTCCAGATGTTGATACAACAGTATGATTTGTAGCTCCTCCTCCTGAATCAACATCATATAAAGTTCTATTTAAAGAACTATCATCAAATTGAACAGGCTCTAAATCTATTAATGTATTTTGGTTAGCATCTGCAAAAGCTGCTGTAAATGATAACGTTCTTACTAAACTGCTTTCAGAAACAACTGTAGATGATGGAAATAAATGTTCTTGCCATTTATCTTCAGATATTCTGCCTATAGTTCCTTCATATAATGCACCAATTTGTGTAGAACCATATACTTTAGCAATATATAATCCTTTTAATTTAATGTATATTTTTCTACCTGGAGTAAATCCTTTTGCAAATAAAGACGTTTCATTTACAGGAACACTAAATCCAATAGGTGTATTTGGGCTTACGGCCAAAGTTTGGAAAGAAATTGATTTATAAAAATTACCTCCTTCATCGCTAGAAGTAACATAAGCTTCAATAATATCATCTTGTGTGTATTCTGTAGGAACAGTAATTGCAGCAGAAGTGATATCTAGAACTGTTTTTGTTGTTGTTAGCTCGTACGTTTTGAGTGGATTTTCGGGTGTACCGAATTTCTCATCAACACAACTACCAAGTGTAGTTGAAAAAAGTACTAGTGCAACTAATTTAAATATTGATTTTTTCATGTTTTTATTTTTTATAAACTCTAATATTGTCTACTTGATATGTGCCATCTAAACTAGTATTTGTACCAGAACCTTTTACTCTAAAAGCAATATTTACTTTTCCAGTATATGAAGACAAATTAATTTCTCCTGAGTCTGTAAAGTAGAAATATGCACTACTTGTAGTAGGCAATGTACAATCTAGTGGTGTCCATGTAGCTCCTAATACGTTTGTACCATCAAAATTATTAGAAATTAAGACTTCTATAGAGTTGGCAGCACTACTAACGTAGGCTTGAGCACATTCAAATCGTAAAACTTCTCCTTCTTGTGCATCTAAATCTATTTTTGGAGAAATTAACCATCCTATGTTTGATGCCTGTCCGCTTTGATATGAATTAAAAACTGCATATCCTTGGTATATATTTGAAGGAGTTACTTTGTGATAACCTTGTTTCCAAAGTAAAGTTCCTGCTTCACTATAGTTTATCCATCCTGGAGCTATAAGCGCTGTACCATCTTCTGTGCTTTTTGAGAAATCTTCACCAAAAATTAATGGGTTAAAATCTGGATTTTTAATATCCTCTTCTGGTGAGCAAGACGTAAATCCTAATAAGGTTAAACCGCTCATTGCAATAATTAATTTAATTTTTTTCATATTTATTTCTTAGAAGTTGATGTATAAGTTTACAAAATAAGTTCTACCATAACCATAGAAATATTTAGGCCCAAATGCTGGAGTACCGCTAGAAACATCTTGATTAAGTTCTCTAAAGTTTGAGTTTCGAGCTTGTTCAAATCCAGAAGTTTTATATACTTGATCTAATACATTGTTTATCGAAGCAAAAAATCCGAAAGTAGTATTTTTAACTTTCCAAGATTTTCCTCCAGAAAGGTTTACTAAATAAAAGTTGGCGAACTTTTCTTGTGCTAATAATTGAGATGCTCTTTCGCTTGTAGCTTCAGCAAAAGGTAAACCCCAAGGGTCTGTTGGATTTGTAAAAAATCTATCTGTTCTAAGTAAAGCAGAAACATCCATATAATTACTTGCTAGATAATTTGCGTTTGCACCAATCCACCAAAAATGAGGGTCTCTATATTCTATTCCTACTGAGTATGCTTCTTGAGGAGTTCCACTTTGACGATAGCCTTTTAATTTTGCTGTACCCATATTGGTTACAGGTGCTGTATTTGTTGCAGAAGCTAAATTATCATTATTTAAAAATACTAGCGGATTGTTGTTGTATATATATTCTCCAAAAGATGCGCTTCCAGAAAGTTTAATGGTAGAGGTAAGTTGATATTCTACACCTGCTTCTACACCCATATTTCTTTTTTCTATATTGGTTACTGTTTCTGCTACAAAAGCGTCTCCTCCATCTCCTCCTTCATCTGCAAAAATACCATCTCCAAAAAAGAATGAAGTTTCGGTTGCATTTTTTACATTAGAATAGAACCCTGTTATTCTAGATTTGAATTTTGGAGTTCTTATAATGTAACTTGCATCAGCACTTGCAATTGTTTCAGAACCAATTTCTGACAAGGTATTACTATTTAATCTTGCATATGGATATACGTTTCTTAGAGCAGGTGCTTGTGTCATGTATACACCATTAAAATTTAGGAATTGACGACCTGTTATTTTGTAAGTTAAACCTCCTTTAAAACCAAAGTTTTCAAAAGATAGCTTACTGCTTTTTCCAAAAGAATTTGTAGGGTAAAGTCCATTTTTGTAAAGCCCTTCTCTTTGGTATGTAGAGCGACTAAAGGTTTGTCCTAAATAAAAATCAGCCTTTTTATAGGTAAACTTAAATTGGGTAAATGCGCTATATGTATCTGCATATAGTTTATAATTGTATCCAAAAGTATCGCCTACAACTACAGCTCTATTCGGGTTGTTTAAGTCAGACTCTTGTGCGTTTCCAGATTGGAATGTGTCTTTATCCATAAAATACTTACCTCCAAGTAAATCTTGTAAATATTGGAAATTATGTGAGCTTAAATGTTTATAATTAGCTCCTGCATTAAGTATAATATTATCTGATAATTGTGAATTTAAAATAGTATTAGCCGTCCATGTTTTATCATCAGTACGATCTTCATACAATATATATGCACTATGTCCATCACTTGTATTCATATTAGCAGCATACATAGCTTCCCAATCAATTTGTTTATTGTTTAAAAAGTTTTGTTTTGCCCAATTTGCTAAAGCTAAATTTTCTGGTGTATTTCCTAAGTAATTACCGAGTCCGTCATATAGTGATGTGTAATAACTTGGTAAATTTCTGTAATAAGTAGGATCTGGATTATCTGCGTTTTGATAGTCTAAACGGCTATTTCCTATTTTACCAAACTGATGTGTAATACTTGTATTAAGATTTGTTTTTTCGTTTATTTTCCAATAATGGTTTAGCATTAATATAGGCTCTACCACATCTTTCATTCTTGAATTGCGTTTTTTGCCATCTTGCCAACCCCAATATGAGTTGTACTCTACTCCTGCTAAATCGGTAACTTCTTGTGTGTTTGCAGAACTTTTACCTCTAAAATTTTCAGCATATATAGAAGTAAAATTTAAAGAGTGTCTATCGTTTATTTTTTTCTCTACACTTGCAAAAAGTGAATTTGCACTATAATTTGTTCCTTCAAAATAAGCCTCTTGAGCCCATCTTCTAGATGCTGATACTACAAATGCCCATCCGTCATTACTCATTCCACTAGCATGCGTACCCATAACTCTCCAGTTATAATTTGTATTTGTTCCTGAAAAAGAAACTCTAGAACCTGGTCTATATATAGAAGCTCTTGTATTTATTTCTTGTGTACCCAATATACCACCAAAAGTGTAGTCTGAAGGTGAAGAACCCATTGTAAATTCTTGATTACGAGTAGCATCATTTAACCCTCCCCAATTGCTCCATTGTGGTCTTCCATCATAAATTTTGTTCATAGAAACACCATTTATCATAGTAGTTCCATACTCATTACTTAGACCTCTTAGTCTAAAACGAGCTTGTCCCCAATTGAATGCTGCAGCTTGTTGAATAACATCTCTTGATGCTTGTAATAATCCAGCTGTATTTTCAGAACCACTATTGTCATCTCCCAAATCGTTGTCTGTAATAGTAACCAAACTTAGTTGCTGTTCTTGGGTAATGTCTTCTTCCAAAATAATTTTACCAATGTCTGTAACTTTTTGTTTTTGAACATCTACAGCCAAAAGTTGGTCTTTGTATCCAGCACTTTTTATTGCTACTAAATACGAACCTACCGGAACGTCTTTGAATAAAAATTTACCTTCACCATTAGTAACTTCTGTGAGTACCGTGTTTTGAATAGTTGCCACTACATCTTTAAGTGGTTTTTGCGTCTTAGAATCTACTACCGTACCAGAAATTCCAGTATACGATTGTGAAAATCCTGAAAACAAAGTCATTGTAAATAAAATACAAAATACTAGTTTTTTCATAAAAAAATATTAATATTAATTTTTTAAACACCAATCTATTTTAAAAATAAATCAGCCTACAAATGTACATATATTTAATATTATTATTTACTTTTGGCGTGAAGTTTGTTTAAACTTAATAAAGAAATAATACCCTTGTTATGAAAATTAGTAAATCAATTGCCCTTTTTTTTGTAGTATTCTTAATTTGGAATACAAATGCACAAACCAAAAAATACCAAATTCATACCGTTGCTTTTTACAATTTTGAAAATCTTTTTGATACTATAAACGATCCTATTACCAACGACGAAGAATGGACTCCTAATGGAAATATGCATTGGACATCAAAAAAATATCAAAAAAAACTAGATAACCTTTCGCGCGTACTTTCAGAAATTGGTACAGGTGAAAACCCAAACAACTCTCCTACACTTATTGGTGCTTGTGAGATTGAAAACCGAAAAGTACTTGAAGATTTAATAAAACAACCAAAACTTTTAGCTCGTGATTATGGTGTTGTTCATTTTGATTCGCCCGATAAAAGAGGTATCGATGTTGCGTTACTATATCAAAAAAAACACTTTAAACCTACAAGTTACACCAATATTCCTTTATTAATATACAAAGATCAAGAAGGAAAAGAAGATAAAAAAGACAAAGGTGAAGCCACAGACGATGTAACCGAAGAAGACAAATCTTCTAGAAGAATTTACACACGTGATCAGCTTCTTGTAACAGGATTTTTAGACGGCGAAGAAGTAAATATTATTGTAAACCATTGGCCTTCTCGCTCTGGAGGAGAAAAAAAGAGTTCTCCGTTTAGAGAAGCTGCTGGAGCCTTAAACCGTAAAATAATAGATTCTTTGGTAAAAATAAATCCAAATGCAAAAATTATTACTATGGGCGACCTTAATGATGGTAGCTACAATAAGAGTGTAAAACAAGGCATTGGCGCTAAACTCAAAAAAACAGAACTAAAAGAAGCAGGCGATATTTACAACCCATTTGAACAAATGGCAAAAGATGGTAATGCTACATTATTTTACCGTGATGCAGGCGATATTTTTGACCAAATTATGATATCCCAACAACTCACTCTTGCAGATTATTCTTCTTTTAGATATTGGAAAGCTGGTATTTTTAACAAGTCATATCTTATACAAACCACAGGGCAATACAAAGGATATCCTTTAAGAAACAATCCTTCCGAACCTGGTTTTAGCGATCACTTTCCTGTATATATTTATCTCATAAAAGAAGTAAAATAAAACAATTTAAGGTTAGCAAATGCTAGCCTTTTTTTATGTAATTTCGTAAAAAACAAAGTTTATGTCTGTAGCAAAACCATTCAATTTACCCCAATGGATTGAAGAAAACAAACAATTACTTCAACCACCAGTAGCCAATAAAAACCTATACATACATTCTGGCGATTACATCGTTATGATTGTTGGCGGACCCAATGCTCGTAAAGACTATCATTACAACGAAACCGAAGAATTGTTTTATCAATTGCAAGGCGAAATTACAGTATACATACAAGAAAATCATCAAAAAAAAGCCATGCACTTAAAAGCTGGCGATATGTTTTTATTACCCGCCAAAATACCCCACTCACCCTCTCGAACAGAAAATTCAATAGGGCTAGTTATTGAACGAAAAAGAGAAAATCTAGGCTTAAAAGATGGATTACTTTGGTTTTGCGACCACTGTAACCACAAATTGTACGAAGTCTATTTTGAACTTCACAATATAGAAAAAGATTTTCTACCTCATTTTGAGCACTTCTACAATTCAGAACAACTCAGAACCTGTAAACACTGTGGAACAATAATGCCTACAAACCCAAAATATACCAAATAACAACCTCTTTAAGAAGCAATTTCCAGCTATACATTGCAAGTTTTTGCATATCTATAAGTTTTTGTAAGCCAATAAAAGAGCTTCCTTGCGGTCGCTTTTTATGCGCTACAAAAACAGTAATAGCTACAGCAAAAAGCTTTTCATTTCTATCTGGGCTAAACGTTCAAAAATTCAAAATAATCCACTATTTTTGTAAAATCATTAATAAAACAAACCAAAAAATACAATGTCATCAATTGCACAACAATTCGGCATGACCGAAGCTTTAGAAATATTAGGTATCAAAACCTTAAACCAAGGAACCTCAACAGGCAGTAACTGGTTTTCAAGCAACGAAAAAATAGATAGCTTTTCGCCCGTAGACGGTAAGCTCGTCGCATCGGTTACTACCACAACACCACAAGATTACGAAAAGGTAATGCAAGCAGCCTCAGAAGCATTTAAAACATTTCGCTTGATGCCTGCACCAAAACGAGGCGAAATTGTACGTCAGTTTGGCGAAAAACTACGCAAATACAAAGAACCGCTAGGAAAATTGGTTTCGTATGAAATGGGGAAATCATACCAAGAAGGTCTTGGCGAAGTACAAGAAATGATAGACATTTGCGATTTTGCAGTAGGCCTATCTAGACAACTTCATGGATTAACCATGCATTCAGAAAGACCAGGACACAGAATGTATGAACAATACCATCCACTCGGAATTGTTGGTATCATTTCAGCATTCAACTTTCCAGTAGCCGTATGGTCTTGGAATACAGCTTTGGCTTGGATATGTGGAGATGTTTGTGTTTGGAAACCATCCGAAAAAACACCTCTTTGTGGTGTAGCTTGTCAAAATATTATTGCCGAAGTATTAAAAGAAAATAATTTACCCGAAGGAATTTCATGTTTAATAAATGGCGATTACAAAGTAGGCGAAATGATGACTCATGATAAAAGAGTTCCTCTAGTTTCGGCTACCGGTTCTACTAGAATGGGTAAAATTGTTGCTCAAGCTTGTGCGGCACGTTTAGGAAATTCATTATTAGAATTGGGAGGAAACAACGCCATTATTGTAACGCCAGATGCCGATATAAAAATGACCGTAATAGGAGCAGTATTTGGAGCTGTTGGTACTGCTGGACAACGTTGTACATCGACCAGAAGATTAATCATTCACGAAAGTATTTATGAAAAAGTAAAAGAAGCTCTAGTATCTGCATACGGGCAACTTAGAATTGGAAATCCATTAGATCAAAACAACCACGTTGGTCCTCTTATTGATACTCACGCTGTTGAAATGTACAATAAAGCACTCGAAAAAGTAGTAGCCGAAGGAGGCAACATACTTGTAAAAGGAGGCGTTCTTCAAGGCGAAGGGTATGAAAGTGGTTGTTATGTAAAACCTGCCATTGCAGAGGCTCAAAATCATTTTGAAATTGTACAACACGAAACCTTTGCTCCTGTTTTATATCTATTAAAATATAGTGGCGATGTGCATGAAGCTATAGCTATTCAAAATGGTGTTGCTCAAGGATTATCTTCGGCTATTATGACCAATAATCTTCGAGAAGCAGAAGCGTTTCTATCGCACGCTGGGTCAGATTGTGGTATTGCCAATGTAAACATTGGTACATCTGGGGCAGAAATAGGTGGCGCTTTTGGTGGTGAAAAAGAAACTGGTGGCGGAAGAGAAAGTGGCTCTGATGCTTGGAGAGTATACATGCGTCGTCAAACAAACACCATTAACTATACTACAAATTTACCTTTGGCTCAAGGTATAAAATTTGATTTATAATAATACTGCTATAAAGGCAATTATAATTGCCCAAACTGCCCCAAATACTTAAAAACTATTTGGGGCAGTTTCATTTTTAGAGCTTTTTTGTAACTAATTGCTAAAATGAACTACTTATTTAGAAACTAAAACCAAGATTAATGAAACTTATAATCAATCAATTAAGTAAAACGTATTCCAATGGTGTAAAGGCATTAGACAGTCTAAACCTTGAAATAGGCGCAGGAATGTTTGGGCTTCTTGGCCCTAATGGCGCAGGAAAATCTTCTTTAATGCGCACTATAGCCACACTTCAACAACCCGATTCGGGAACAATTTTTTTTGATACTATCAATGTACTCGAAAATCAAATGGAGCTTCGTAAATTACTTGGTTATTTGCCGCAAGAATTTGGCGTTTATCCAAATATGTCGGCGCAAAATTTATTACATTATTTTGCAAAATTAAAAGGAATTACATCGGCAAATGATAGAAACGCTATTGTAAAAGAAGTACTTGAAATTACCAATTTGTACGATGTGCGCAACAAAAACGTAAGTGGCTATTCTGGAGGAATGAAGCAAAGATTTGGGATTGCACAGTTGTTGCTCAATAACCCAAAACTCATTATTGTTGATGAACCTACAGCAGGATTAGATCCAGCAGAAAGACACAGATTTTTAAACGTATTAAGAGAAATAGGAACCAATCATACTGTAATTTTTTCTACCCATATTGTTGATGATGTAAAAGAACTCTGTAACGATATGGCTATATTAAACGGCGGAAAAATACTCGCTCGAAATACTCCAAAAGAAGCAACTCAACAACTAGAGGGAACCATTTGGACACGTATTGTTGAAAGAGAAAAACTAGAAGAATACGAGCAAAAATACAATGTAATATCTTCAAATTACAACCAAGACAATACATTAAATATACGTGTACACAGTGCAGAAAAACCAGAAGATAGTTTTGTATTGGCAAGCCCGCAACTAGAAGATGTATATTTTGTAGCATTAAAATCTGATCAATAATATGTTTGCTACAATATTTAAGTTTGAGGTAAAACGCTGGATAACCAATCCGAGTTTTTATATTTATTTGGGAATATTCTTTTTATTCTCATTGCTTATCATGGCAAGTAGCCTAGGCGTTTTTGATAGTTTTACAGTTACTACTGCTTCCAATGAATATGCAAATTCACCAATTGCATTAAATAATATGCTAAATGGACTGTCTTTGTTTTTATACTTTTTATTACCTACAATAATTGGCGCTTCTGTATATAGAGATTTTAAATACAATATGCACACTATATTGTTTTCATATCCTTTTACCAAAGCAAACTATTTGTTGGCCAAGTTTTTTAGTTCGTTTTTTATAGTAACACTTATTGTTGTTTTTATGGGCGTTGGTGCTTATCTAGCATCGTTTTTGCCTTTTGTAAACGAAGATTTATTGGGGCCACAACGTTTTATGGCTTATGTGCAATCGTATGTAATTTTTATACTGCCCAATTTATTTTTTTATGGCGTAATTGTATTTTCGGTAGTAACTATTACTCGTAATATTTCAGTTGGATTTATTACCGTACTAATACTTTTGTTTGTGCAAAGTATTGTTGGTAGTTTTACCAATGATGTAGATAACAGATATTTAGTAGCCTTGCTCGATCCGTTTGGTAGTGATGCGTTAAGCTATATTACTAAATATTGGACGGTTTATGAAAAAAATGAAAATTTACTTCCTTTTGAAGGGGTTATTATATACAATCGTTTGATTTGGTTGGGTGTTTCGTTACTAATTTTTGGATTAATCTACAAATACTTTTCTTTCAACCAAACTGCACTTACATTATTTAAAACTAAAAATGAGCAACGCGTTACTAAAAATAATTTTGGCGGAATTACCACAATAAATCTCCCTAAAGTAAATTTTGATTATTCGTTTAAAAATCAACTGAAAACCGCCAATGGTCTTTCTAACTACGATTTTAAATTTATAGTAAAAAATTGGGTTTTTATAAGTATAATTTTAGTAGGGTTTTTATTTATATTTTTAGTTTCGCTCTCTACAGGTCAAATATTTGGCACTTCTACTTATCCTGTAACATGGCAAATGCTTTTATTACCAGGAAACACGTTTGGATTGTTTATAAACATTCTTACTTTTTTATTTACTGGAATGCTTATTCATAGAGGTAGAACAACCCGCATGAGTACTATTGTAGATACCACACCTACACCCAATTGGGTTTTTCAATTATCGCATTTTTTGGCTATTGTAAAAATGCAAATCGTGCTTTTATTGGTTGTTATGTTGGCTGGAATAATTATCCAAATTTCAAAAGGATATTATCATTTTGAAATAGGTTTGTATCTAAAAGAACTGCTTACATTAAAACTTATTCATTATATTATTTGGGCATTATTAGCTGTATTTATACATACGCTTATTAAAAATTACATGCTTGGTTTTTTTATACTATTGGTATTATCTATAGGAATAAAATACCTTTCGGCAATAGGTGTAGAACAAACTTTTTTAAAATTCAATAGAGATTCCGGATACGATTATTCAGACATGAACGGTTATGGTAGTAGCCTCACCTTGTATTTATTCTATAAATTGTATTGGCTTTTACTCGGCATTGTACTATTTGGTATTAGTTTACTGTTTTATGTACGAGGCGTTGGTAAATCTTTACCACAGCGTTTTGCAGAGGCAAAAACGAGATTGAATAAAAAAATTATTTTTCCTGTATTGTTAAGTTTTATAGCGTTTTTAGCGCTTGGTTTTACGGCATATTATCAAAATAATGTGGTAGAAAAATACCAATCAGATAAAGATTTAGAGCTTGAGGCTGTAAATTGGGAAAAAACCTACAAAAAATACCAAAAAACACCTCAGCCAAGAATTACAGATGTAAAAGTAAATCTAGATTTGTTTCCAAAACAACGAAACTTAAAAGCAGAAGGAACATATACTTTAAAAAATAAAACGCAAAAAAACATCGATACATTGTTTGTAAGTTATAGTTTAAAAACAAAGCTTTCATTTTCTACAAAAAATAAACTTGTACTTAAAGACACGCTCAACAAAATTCAAATCTACAAGTTGGAACAGCCAATAAAACCAGGCGATTCTATACAAATGCGTTTTGAGGTTTCCAACAAACCAAATTCAATGTTTCACAACGAATCGCCAGTATTAGAAAACGGAACGTTTCTAAACAACAGTATTTTTCCAAGTTTTGGGTATGATGCACAGTCAGAAATTATGGATGACGATATCCGTAAAAAATATGGGCTAAAAGCCAAAGAACGTATGCCTCTTGCTACTGATAGTATTGCTAGAATGAATACTTATATAAGCAACGACTCCGATTGGATAAACTTTGAAACTACTGTAAGCACATCGAGCGACCAAACGGCAATCGCGCCTGGGTATTTGCAAAAAAAATGGCAGCAAAACGATAGAAATTATTTCCATTATAAAATGGATAAAAAAATATTAAATTTCTATGCTTTTAATTCGGCACGATATGAAGTTAAAAAGGATACTTACAAAGGCATTAATCTAGAAATTTATTATCATAAAGGGCACGAGTATAACTTAGACCGTATGATGAAAGGCATGAAAAAATCGCTTGAATATTATACATCAAACTTTAGTCCATATCAATTTAAACAATTACGAATAGTAGAATTTCCTAGAGATATGGGCACTTTTGCACAATCGTTTGCCAATACTATTCCGTTTTCTGAAGCTATAGGTTTTATAGCACAAGTAGATGATACAGATTCAAACGGGGTTGATTATCCGTTTTCGGTAACTTCGCACGAAACTGCACATCAGTGGTGGGCTCATCAAGTAATTGGAGCCAATGTACAAGGAGCTACTTTGTTGTCTGAAAGTTTATCAGAATACAGTTCGCTAAAAGTATTAGAACATCAATACGGTAAATATCAAATGCGTAAGTTTTTAAAAGATGCTTTAGATAAATACTTACAAGGTAGAACCTTTGAAGGAAAAAAAGAAAAACCATTAATGTACAATGAAAACCAGCAATATATTCATTACAACAAGGGTTCTTTGGTGTTGTATACACTAAGCGATTATATAAGCGAAAAAACGATGAATAGCGCTTTAAAAAGTTATATAAACAAAATGGCTTTTCAAGATGCACCGTATACCAGTTCTTTAGAATTAGTACAAGAACTAAAAACGGCTACTCCCGATAGTTTAAAATACCTCATTGCCGACATGTTTGAAAACATAACTTTGTATGATAATAAGATAAAAACCGCTACAACTAAAAAATTAGCCAACGGAAAATATCAAGTAGATATAACATTTAATGTGTCTAAATATAAAGCCGATGAACAAGGGAAACGCATCTTTAAAAACCAACAAGGAAAAACATTGGTACTAAATAAAACCGACAAAAAAACCAAAATAGAGTCGTTGCCTTTGCAAGATTATATAGAGCTAGGAGTTTTTGCCAATGAAGATAAAAAAGATCCTACCAAAGAAAAAACATTGTTTTTAAAGAAGATAAAAGTAAACAAAATACAAAATACGTTTACAATAGTGGTCGATAAAAAACCAACCGAAGTAGGTGTAGATCCCTACAACAAGTTGATAGATACCGACTCTAACGATAATAGAAAATCACTATAATAAAAACACGTATAAATTTTTAAAAATAATGAGGTAGTGATGCCTCATTATTTTTTATCAATTAATAATTTATAAAGCAAACTCTATAGCTCTGTTGATTGATTTACTGTTTTCAAAAATTTAGTACATTTATGGCAAATATTTTAAAAATGAAAAAACTTTTATTTATAATTATTGGTAGTATGGGCATATCTGCATCTGCACAACAGGTTTTAACCCCCGAAACACTCTGGAAATTAGGCAGAGTAAGCGCACTGGGTATTTCAAAAGACGGAAAATCTGTAGTGTATAAAGTTTCTATACCTTCTATAGAAGAAAATAAATCTAACTCTAAATTTTATACTGTTCCTGTTGCAGGTGGTGTTGCCACAGAAGTTGCAGACGTAAAAGATTTAGTAAAAGATAAAAATATCTCTCCAGATGGCTTATGGATGCTTTCTAGCCAAGAAGTAAAAGTAGAAAAAGTGTTGGGTAAAGACTATTATCCAGAACTTGATAAATCTAATGTGCAACGTTATGATGCACTAGATTACCGCCATTGGGATACTTGGAATGATGGCACACACAACCATGTTTTTTATGGTGGAGTACCAAAAGACAATGTGCGTTTGGCACAACCTATAGATATTATGCAAGGTGAGCCTTATGATAGCCCACAAAAACCACATGGCGGAGAAGAAGATTACATTTGGTCACCTTCGGGTAAAAGCATTATATATGTTTGCAAAAAAAAATCGGGTACTGCTTATGCTGTTTCTACCAATACCGATTTATATGAATATGATTTGGAAACCAAAACGACCAAAAATTTAACCGAATCCAATTTGGGTTACGATACCAACCCTGCATTTTCTCCACAAGGCCATTTAACATGGTTGCAAATGAAAAGAGATGGTTATGAGGCCGATAAAAACGATATTATAGTTCGGTTTAAGGGTATTGATATGAATTTGACTGCCAATTGGGACAATTCTGTTGATAGTTTTATGTGGAGTCCAGATGGTAAAAAAATATATTTTACGGCTGCTGTTGATGGAACAAAACAACTTTTTGAAGTAAATTTTCCTGGACTCACAAAAATTGCCATTATTGTAAAACAAATTACAAATGGCGATTTTGATGTAAATGATATTGTTGGGTTTACAAAAGAAACTATTATTTTAACGAGAAACGACATGAACCATGCTCAAGAAATATTTAGTTTTAATACTAAGAAAAAAACATGGTTGCAACTTTCGCACACCAACGACGATTTCTATACTACTATTGCATTACCTAAATATGAGCGCCGTTATGTAACCACTACCGATGGTAAAAAAATGCTGGTTTGGGTAATATTGCCTCCAAATTTTGATAAAAATAAAAAATACCCAACTCTTTTATACTGCCAAGGCGGCCCACAAAGTCCACTAACACAATTCTATTCGTTTCGTTGGAATTTTTCGCTTATGGCATCACAAGGTTATATAATAGTAGCTCCAAATCGTAGAGGTATGTATGGGCACGGGCAAGAATGGAACGAGCAAATATCTAAAGATTGGGGAGGACAAGTAATGCAAGATTACCTAGCCGCTATAGACGATGTGAGTAAAGAGAATTATGTAGATAAATCGAGGCTTGGAGCTATTGGAGCAAGCTACGGTGGATATTCTGTGTTTTATTTAGCAGGTATACACAATAAACGCTTTAAAACTTTTATTTCTCATTGTGGCGTTTACAATTTGCAAAGCATGTATGGCACTACCGAAGAAGTTTTCTTTAACAATTGGGATCATGGTGGAGCATATTGGGAAAAAGATAACGCTGTAGCGCAAAAAACCTACACTCAATTTAATCCTATAAATTTTGTAAACAATTGGGATACACCTATACTTATTATTCAAGGCGGAAAAGACTATCGTGTACCAATTGGGCAAGGGCAAGAAGCCTTTCAAGCAGCACAACTTAAGGGTATAAAAAGTAGGTTTTTATATTTTCCAGAAGAAAACCACTGGGTGCTTAAACCCCAAAATGCTTTGGTATGGCAACGAGAATTTTTTAAATGGTTAAAAGAAACTTTATAATTTTGAACAATAAAACCGTTAGCTTAAAAACTAACGGTTTTTTTAGGGGGTAAGGTAGCGTTTACTATATACTAAATTTTAGTTACTTTTGCAACATGGAAACAAATAGACAGAAAAAAATAGGTAGCTTGCTACAAAACGATTTGGTAGATATTTTGCAAGGAGAAGTTCGTAAAAACGGAATTACCAATTTGATAATTTCTGTTTCCAAAGTAAATGTTACTACAGATTTATCTATAGCAAAAGTATACCTAAGCATTTTTCCAAACGAAAAAGCACCAGAGCTACTCAATGCCATTAAAACAAACACACCGCTTATAAAACACGATTTGGCGCAACGTGTAAAACAACAATTGCGCAGGGTGCCTAATTTGATGTTTTATATAGACGATTCATTAGAATATATCGAAAAAATAGATCGTGCTTTAAGTGATAAAGAAAACCCAATAGAAAACAGAGACCTTTTAGAAAAAAGAAAAAAATCTTAGTTTGAATTTCTCGTACTACATAGCCAAAAGGTACTTAAAAAGCAAAAGTTCCAATAATGCTATAAATATTATTACGCTTATTGCATCGGTAGGCATTGTAGTGGGTGCCGCTGCTTTGTTTGTAGTATTGTCTGTTTTTAGTGGTCTTCGAGAGTTTTCTTTATCTTTTTCTAATGATTATGATCCCGATTATAAAATAGTTCCAAAAACAGGAAAAATTATATCGTGCTCTGTAGCGCAAGAACAACAACTCAAAACAATTGCAGGATACAAAAATCACAGTAAAGTAGTAGAAGAACGTGTGCTGTTTTATTGCAACGAAAAAGAGCACGTTGCTTACTTAAAAGGGGTAGATAGCTTATATAACTTATGTTATCCTATACAAAGCAAAATTCACAGCGGACAATGGTTGGAAAATCAAACCTCGCAAGCTGTAGTGGGCTACGGAATTGCATACAAAATGTCGTTGGGTATTATGGATACCAACAACCCATTGGAAGTGTTTGTACCAAAACCTGGCAAAGGTAGTATAGCCGATAATATTGAAGGTGCTTTCAATAAAAGTTATTTATTTCCTGTTGGTATTTATGCTATTAACGAAGAACTCGATTCTAAATATGTGTACTGCGATTTGGCTACAGCACAAGAACTTCTTTCGTATTCAAATAATAAAATATCGGCTATCGAAATTAAATCAAACGCTCAAAATGAACAAAATTTCATAGCATCTCTACAAAATATTTTTGGCAATACTATCGAAGTAAAAACAAGAGCGCAACTCAACGAAACGCTTTACAGAATGCTCAACACCGAAAATTTTGTGCTGTATTTAATATTCACATTGGTTTTTATTATGATTCTTTTTGCTTTTGTAGGTTCTGTAATTATGATTATTATAGATAAAAGAGAAAATTTAAAAACCTTATTTTTTATAGGTGCCGAAATAAAATCTATTAAAAAGATTTTTCTTATTTATGGTACAAGTATTTGTGTTATTGGCGGTATAGTTGGCATTATTTTGGGTGGCATAATTGTTTATGCACAACAAAAATACCAATGGATTATGATAACAGAATCGTTACCCTATCCGGTAGTTTTTTCAATCCAAAACATCGTTATTGTTTTGGTTACTATTGTGAGTTTAGGTTTTATTGCCAGCTATATTTCTAGCAATACGGTAAGCAAAAAATTATTAAAATAAAAAAACTATTTATTCTCGTAAACACTTACTATTTCATCAAAAGCATCAAACAAAGCATTTGCCTCATCTAGTGTTACTAGTTTTAATCTATGCTCTTTAAAGTTTGGAATTCCTTTAAAATAATTGGTATAATGTCTGCGCATTTCTACAATGCCTAGTCGTTCGCCTTTCCATTCCATAGACCAAATTAAATGATTTTTGGCTGCAATTACTCGATCTTTTATACTTGGTTGTGGCAAGTATTCTCCTGTAGCAAAATAGTGTTTTATTTCATTAAATATCCACGGATATCCTATCGCTGCACGCCCTATCATAATGCCGTCTATGCCGTATTTGTTTTTGTATTCTAACGCTTTTTCGGGGCTATCGATATCGCCATTCCCAAAAATTGGCATAGAAATTCTAGGGTTGTTTTTTACTCGAGCAATATGACTCCAATCGCTATGCCCTTTATACATTTGCGCTCTTGTTCGGGCATGAATTGTAAGAGCTTGTACACCTATATCTTGCAATCGTTCGGCAACCTCATCTATATTTATTGAGTTTTCATCCCAACCCAAACGGGTTTTTACTGTAACAGGCAAATGTGTGCTTTTTATTACTGCTTTGGTAAGCCTTACCATTAAATCTACATCTTTCAAAACGCCTGCACCTGCGCCTTTACACACTACTTTTTTTACAGGACAACCAAAGTTAATATCTACCAAATCGGGTTGTACGGTTTCTACAATTTTGGCAGACATTGCCATAGCCTCTTCATCGCCACCAAATATTTGAATTCCTATTGGTTTTTCATAATCAAAAATATCGAGTTTCATTCTGCTTTTTATAGCATCGCGTATTAATCCTTCGCTCGAAATAAACTCAGAATACATCATGTCTGCACCATGTAATTTGCATAATCTACGAAAAGGTGGGTCGCTCACATCTTCCATAGGAGCAAGCAATAAAGGAAATTCGGGCAGTATAATATTACCTATTTTGGGCATTTGAAAAATTTTGACAAAAATAGAAAATTAAAACGTTCTTTTCTCTGTTAAATATTTCCAATACCGTTTAGGCACATGTTGTATGTGTAGTTTGGTGTTTTTACGTTCTTTTATATTGGTATGATCAAAATATTCTGCCCAAAGATGTTGGTATTTTCGCTCGGTTTGATCGTGCTTTTGGGTAATATTTTTTATTTCTAAATCGAGTTGAATCCATTCTACTGTTTTTAGGTCATAGTAAATACCAAAATTTCTTTTTGTATCATAAACAAGCCATTTTTGATCTTGATATCTTTCTTTAAAATAAGAAATAGTAAGAGGCAATACATTAAAATCGGGTTTTATTTGAGCAAAATAAATACCATCTTGCAAAAGCTCAAATCGCACAAATGCTTCCATACGATGTGCTTCTCTACCCACACTTTTTACCCATTTTGAAAGTTGTAAAACCGCTGGGTGTGCATAATTTTTTAAAATATTTTGGTTAGGATGTTCTATACCATACTTAATTATTTCAAATACAATATCTTCAAAGTTTTCATTTTCAGATAAAAACCCAAAAAGAATTTCCCTTAAACCCTCTTTGCCTATTTGTTTTTCAAGTCTTTGGGTTACTCTATCGGCTTTATCTTGTTGGGTAATAATAGGCGTAACTTCTGAAAAAAGTGCGTTTTGAGCCAAAGATTGTCTTACAATTTTTGGATTTAGATATTTGTATTCATAAACTTCAAAAACGGCTGTAAAAAAACCTTCGAGTGTATTATCGTAGGAAAGAATGTTCATTGAGTAATGATAGCTGGTTGCTAAAAGTTTTTTGATATTTTGTTTTTGATTCGTCTAGAATAATTTGTTTTAAATGTATTGTACTTAAATGTTTTAGATGATTATTTTGGATTTTAAAATCGATAAAATATTTGGCTCTATTGGTTGCTACGCCCATTTTTTTTAAGTGTTCTAAACTAAGGCTTTGAAAACGTCTTGCGTGTACAATTTTGTACGCCGATTTTACACCTACACCCGGAATACGAAAAATCATTTCTAGCGGAGCTTGCTGAATGTTTATAGGAAATTGATCTATATTGCGTAAAGCCCACGAAATTTTTGGATCAACCTCTAGGTCTAAAAACGGGTTTTGTCTATCTACAATCTCATCGGCTTTAAAGCCATAAAAACGCATAAGCCAATCGGCTTGATACAACCTGTTTTCACGTACCATAGGAACTTCGGTACCCAATGCTGGCAATCGAGTATCTGAAAGTACAGGTACATAACCCGAGTAATACACTCGTTTTAAATTGAAATTGTTATAAAAATGGTCGGCTACTTTTATAATTTGCAAATCGGTTTCTTGTGTAGCACCAATAATCATTTGGGTACTTTGCCCTGCTGGAGCAAACTTGGGTGTAGATTTAAACTTTTGACGTTCTTCTTTGTATTGTACAAGAGCATCTTTAACAAACCCCATAGGTTTAATCATTTGTTTATGATCTTTTTCTGGAGCAAGAAGTTTAAGCCCCGATTGGGTTGGTATTTCAAGGTTTACACTCAATCTATCGGCATAGAGCCCTGCTTCTTGCATAAGCTCATCGCTCGCACCTGGTATTGTTTTAAGGTGTATATACCCATTAAAATTGTGTTCTAACCGAAGTTTTTTGGCTATACGAACAAGTCGTTCCATGGTAAAATCGGGGGTTTTAAAAATACCCGAACTTAAAAACAAGCCTTCTATGTAATTTCTTCGGTAAAAATTAATGGTTAAATCTACCACTTCTTCTACGGTAAAAGCGGCTCTTTGTATATCGTTGCTTTTTCTAGAAACACAATAAGCACAATCATAAATACAATAATTGGTGAGTAAAATTTTTAGCAATGAAACACACCTTCCATCTTCGGTAAAGGTATGACAAATACCTGAGGCATGAGAATTACCCAACCCTTTATTAGTATTTTTTCTTGTACCACCACTAGAGGAACACGATACATCATATTTGGCTGCGTCTGCCAATATTTCTAGCTTTTCTTTTATTCTATCGTAATTCATGGTGTATTATTTTCTTAGCAAATGTATGAAAAAATACTTCGTTTTGATTTTGTATTAGAAAATTTATGATTTGTTTAATGTTTCTAGGAGGTTTGAAATAGACAAAAGTTACTACAAACTTGATTTTTTACTGTATATTTGCAGATTAGGTGCGTGAGGGATAGAAGCGGCATCCTTTTGCGAAGCAAAAGATAAAGCGTATAGCCCGACCTGTTCTTGCGAGGCACGAAGCAAACAGGGCACGCCATAAAAATGAAAACAGAAGTTAAAACCTATACAAAAACTTAGTTTACAATAACTATTTATAGATGAAAAACATACGTAATTTTTGCATTATTGCACATATAGACCACGGAAAAAGTACGCTTGCCGATAGACTTTTGGCTGCAACTCAAACCGTTACTGCACGTGAAGAAAAAGCGCAATTGCTTGATAATATGGATTTGGAGCGTGAACGTGGTATTACTATAAAAAGTCATGCTATACAAATGGAGTATGAATACAAGGGCGAAAAATATATTTTAAATCTTATTGACACTCCAGGTCACGTAGACTTTAGTTATGAGGTTTCTCGTAGTATTGCAGCTTGCGAAGGTGCATTACTTATTGTAGACGCTGCACAAAGTATTCAGGCTCAAACAATTTCGAATTTGTATTTGGCTCTTGAAAATGATTTGGAAATTATTCCTGTATTGAATAAAGTAGATTTACCAAGTGCCAATCCAGAAGAAGTGAGCGACGATATAATAGATTTACTTGGATGTAAGCTTGAAGATATTATTCATGCCTCTGGAAAAACAGGTTTTGGTGTAGATAAAATTTTGGAAGCCGTTATAGAACGTATACCTGCTCCAAGTGGTTCTAAAGATGAACCTTTGCAGGCTTTGATTTTTGACTCTGTTTACAACCCTTTTCGAGGTATTGAAGTAATTTTTAGAGTAAAAAATGGCGAAATACGCAAGGGTCAAAAAATAAAATTTATGGCTACCGGCAACGAATATTTTGCCGATGAAATAGGAACACTAAAACTTAATCAGGTTCCAAAAGAGTTAATTTCTACAGGTGATGTGGGTTATTTAATTTCGGGTATAAAAGAAGCCAAAGAAGTAAAAGTAGGTGACACAATTACCGATGCCAAAACACCTACCACCAATATGATTCAAGGTTTTGAAGATGTAAAACCCATGGTGTTCGCTGGAATTTATCCTGTAGATACCGAAGATTTTGAAGACTTGAGAGCTTCTATGGAGAAACTACAACTTAATGATGCTAGTTTGGTGTTTACTGCCGAAAGTTCTGCCGCTTTAGGTTTTGGTTTTCGTTGCGGATTTTTGGGTATGTTACACATGGAGATTATTCAAGAACGTTTGGAACGTGAGTTTGACATGACTGTAATTACCACCGTACCCAACGTATCTTATTTGGCCTACACCAAAAAAGATCCCGATACGGCTCTCGTGGTAAACAACCCTTCAGATTTGCCAGAACCCTCTAAGCTTGACCGCGTAGAAGAGCCATATATTAAAGCTACCATTATTACAAAGTCGGATTTTGTGGGCAATGTAATGAGCTTATGTATAGAAAAACGAGGCATTATTACCAATCAAACTTACTTAACTACCGAACGTGTTGAACTTAATTTTGACATGCCTTTGGCAGAAATTGTATTTGATTTTTATGATAGATTGAAAACCGTTTCCAAAGGTTACGCATCGTTTGACTACAGCCCTATAGGTATGCGTGTTTCTAAACTTGTAAAACTTGATGTATTGCTTAATGCTCAAACAGTAGATGCACTTTCGGCGTTAATTCACGAAGACAATGCGTATAATATTGGTAAAAAAATGACCGAAAAGTTAAGAGAATTAATACCAAGACAGCAATTTGATATTCCTATTCAAGCCGCTATTGGTGCAAAAATTATTGCTCGTGAAACCATTAAAGCACTTAGAAAAGATGTAACAGCAAAATGTTATGGTGGTGATATTTCTCGTAAAAGAAAACTTTTAGAAAAACAGAAAAAAGGGAAAAAGAGAATGCGCCAAGTAGGTAATGTAGAAATTCCTCAAGAAGCATTTATGGCTGTATTAAAACTAAATGATTAAAAAACATCTGGGGGTTTTTAAGATAAAAAAGAGCAACAACAGGCTTAACTTTACTCAAGTTAAGCCTGTTGTTTATAAACGATATTGTATAAATATAAACAAAAATATTATAAGCATTTAAACTTATATGTTTTATAGTATTACTCTTTTACTAGGTATTCTAAAAATGAATGTGCAAAATTTTCAATGTTTCTATCTGTAGAGATTTATACAAAGCAAAACAAAAAACAGTATTTTTACATCATGGATATGCACCTTAGTTATTGGGAAATAAAAAACTGGTTTTCGCAAGTTGATTTTGCTATTGTAGGTAGTGGCATTGTAGGGTTGCATTGTGCCTTGCGCTTACGCGAAAAATACCCAAAAGCCAAAATTTTGGTATTGGAAAAAGGTATTTTACCTCAAGGAGCAAGTACAAAAAACGCAGGGTTTGCTTGCTTTGGAAGTCTATCGGAAATACTAGACGATTTAAATACCGATACCGAAGAGCAAGTAATCGCCTTGGTAGAAAAGCGTTGGCAAGGATTACAATTACTCCGAAAAAACCTTGGCGATGTAGCTATTGATTTTAAACCTCATGGCGGCTACGAACTTTTTTTAAAAGATGACGAGGCATTTTACAACCAATGTTTACAACGATTACCCTTTGTAAACGAGCTATTGAAACCTATTTTTAAAAATGAGGTTTTTTCAAAAGAAATCGATCGTTTTGAGTTTGGTACATGTCATGAACATCTAATATTTAACCCTTATGAGGCACAAATAGACACCGGAAACATGATGCAAGCTTTACTAAAAAAAGCTTATGAAAACGATATTTTAATATTGAATCATGCAACGGTTTCATCTTTTACAGAACAACAATCGGGCGTAAAAATAATAATAAATAACTACGAGTTTACAGCCCATAAATTACTATTTGCCACCAATGGTTTTGCAAGTGAGATTACTCAAAATGAAGTAAAACCCGCACGTGCACAAGTATTGATAACCAAACCTATTCCCAATTTGGATATTCGTGGTACATTCCATCTAGACCGAGGGTATTATTATTTTAGAAATTATGAAAACCGAATTCTATTGGGAGGCGGAAGAAATCTCGATTATGAAGGAGAAACTACCACAAATTTAAACCAAACAGAACTTATACAAAATAAGCTAGAACAATTGTTAAAAGAAGTGATTTTACCGCAATACAATTACTCCATAGAGCATCGTTGGAGTGGCATAATGGGTGTTGGAAACTCAAAACAACCTATTGTAAAACAGTTAAGTAATCATGTATATTGTGGTGTTCGTATGGGCGGTATGGGAGTAGCAATAGGAAGTTTAATAGGCTCAGAATTAGCAGACTTAGTATAAAATTATGGCAGAGATAAATAAAAATACGGCGGTTAAAAAGCGTACTTTTTTTCAAAAAATAAAACGATTTATCTGGAAATTAACGTTGTGGTTTTTCGCAATTTCTATTTTTTTGGTCGTTATTTTTAAGTGGATTCCTGTACCGTTTACTCCTCTTATGTTTGTGAGAGCCTACGAACAAAAAACTGCAGGTAAAGAAATCGTTTGGAAACACAACTGGACTCCTCTCGAAGATATTTCTCCCAACTTACAAAAAGCAGTTATAGCTAGTGAAGATGGTAATTTTATGCACCACAATGGCTTTGATTTTAAAGCCATGCAAAAGGCTTTTAAAAACAACAATAGAGGCAAGCGATTAAAAGGAGGTAGCACCATATCGCAACAAACGGCAAAAAATGTATTTTTATGGCAAGGAAGAAGCTATGTTCGCAAAGCATTTGAAGCCTATTTTACCTTTTTAATAGAACTAATTTGGGGTAAAGAACGTATTATGGAAGTCTACCTAAATTCTATAGAAATGGGAGATGGCATATATGGTGCACAAGCCGCTACACACTATTGGTATCATAAAGATTGTAAAAGTCTTACGTTGCAAGAAGCTGCAGGTATTGCCGCTATATTACCAAACCCCAGAAAATACAAAGCAAGTAATTCATCTAGGTATGTAAACGGAAGAAAAACAAAGATTATAAAAAATATGAAGCATTATCCTAAGGTAAAATTTACAGAGCATAAAACAAAGTAACTGTAACTTTTAAATCTTTCGTTCGACCAATAAAAAAATAAAATTTTATGAATGCACACGAAATAGATTACCAAATTTTTGGAGAAGAAATGCAATATGTAGAAATAGAACTTGATCCTCAAGAAATCGTAATTGCCGAATCGGGAAGCTTTATGATGATGGAAAACGGGATTAAAATGAATACTATTTTTGGAGATGGTTCTGGGCAAGAACAAAGTGGTATTTTTGGAAAACTATTATCTGCTGGAAAACGAGTACTTACAGGAGAAAGCCTTTTTATGACGGCGTATACCAACGAAAATTTTCAAAAAAGTAAAGTTTCTTTTGCTTCTCCTTATCCAGGAAAAATTGTCCCTATAGATTTAAAAAATTATGGAGGGCGTTTTATTTGTCAAAAAAATGCTTTTTTGTGTGCTGCCAAAGGTGTTTCTGTAGGAATAGAATTTTCTAGAAAATTAGGAAGAGGTTTGTTTGGCGGTGAAGGTTTTATTATGCAAAAACTAGAAGGAGACGGTATGGCTTTTGTACATGCTGGTGGCACATTGGCTCGTAAAGAATTGGCAGCAGGCGAAGTACTCAAAGTAGATACTGGCTGTATTGTAGGTTTTACCAAAGATGTAGACTATGATATTGAGTTTATAGGTGGAATTCGCAACACTATTTTTGGTGGCGAAGGCATGTTTTATGCTACTTTGCGTGGGCCAGGCATAGTATATGTACAGTCATTACCTTTTAGCAGATTGGCCGATAGAATAATAGCTTCTGCACCCAAAAATGGAGGAAGTTCTAGAGAAGAAGGAAGTTTGTTGGGAGGACTAGGAAACTTGCTTGATGGCGATAATAGGTTTTAATATTTTTACATCAAATAATAAACCCCTAACAAAATAATTTGTTAGGGGTTTTGCATTATTTACCATGTGAAATTTACACCAAACATAAAGTTTCTGCCCATATTGGGCATGCCATCTATTTTTAATCGAGATAGATGGGCAATATAATTTTTATTGAATATGTTGTTGGCATTGCAGTATACGTCAAACACTGATTTTCCTAAGGTTATTTTAGTGCCTAAGCCTAAATTTACCAATACATAATCTTGTGTTGGAGTTTCAAATAAACTGATTTTGTTTTGTTTTAAAAAATAATCAGTATTTATAGTAAAATAACTATTGGATAAATTTTTATATTCTTTCAAATCAATTTTTACGTTCATATTCCATTTGTTTGCAGGAATTAACGGTAAGTTTTCGCCCGAAGTTCTCTTGCCTGTAACACACTCAAAAGTGGTAATAATATGCAACCAATCTAACGGGTGTGGGTGAAAATGCACTCCTGCTTCTCCTCCAAATAAATAGGCATTGTTTTGCTCATATTGATAAACCAAATAACCGTCCAATTCTTCGGCAGTTGGAGCAATATAGATATAATTGTTTATTCGATTATAAAAACCATTGACAAACAATTCAAAATGCGGATTTCTATATTCAATATTAATATCTGTTTGTAAATTTTGTTCGTTTTTTAAATCGTTATTCCCTTTTTCATACCTGTTACTGCCTTCGTGAACTCCGTTTGAAGTGAGTTCTGCTAAATTGGGCGCTCTAAAACCAGAAGCTACATTTAGTCGTACTATTGTATTTTTCTTCCATTCGGTTTTATATCCTAAAGAACCATTAATGCTCTTGAATTTTTTATCATTTCCAGCAAAGTAGCCTTCTTCGTTGGCTATTCCATGTGTAATGGTATTTATATTTCGGTAATCGTATCGTAAGCCTGCTTGAAAAGTGTGTTTGTTTTTTTCATAATTTGCTGTTGCAAAAACGCCAAAATCTTGTGTAGAAGCATTTGGAATAAGTAACTCTTCTCCATAATTACTATTTTTTTGATACATACCTTGTACCCCAACTATAGATTCTAAATATTTGCCTTTGGGTAGGTAATATTTTGCCGTATAGTTGAAGGTTTTTAGTTTCATATTCAGTATAGGTATTTCACTGTTTTCAAACTCATTTCTATGATTGTCAATGTACCCTAAATCGGTTTCTAGTTTAGAATATTTAAAAAAGAAAACACTATTCCAACTCGCTATTTGCCCTAGTACTTTTTGTTTTGGGTAAAGCGGATTTTTATTGTTTGATGACTCTCCCTCTGGTATTTCGAGATCTTTTTCGGGAATACCCAAATCGATTTTATTAAAATTGTAACTAAAAATGGTATTAAAATATTTGGAGATATACCCCAATGCCGTTTTAAAGTCGAGTTCTTTAAAGCGTGTGTTTACAATGCGGTTTTTGTTTGGAATGGTGTAATCTGCGTGGTTATTTTGTGCTATTCTTGTTGAAAATTTTAATGATTCTCCCGATAGTTTATAGCTTAATGTTTGTGAAGTACCTTGTGTGTTGGTAAAATATTTATAATGATAATTAAATTGTTGGGAATTAACGCGTGCAAATTTTTCGGGGTTAAAATACAGTACACCACCCAAAGCATCGGAGCCATAAAGTAAAGAAGCAGGACCTTTTATTACCTCAACACTTTCTATACCTGTATCGTTAAGACCTAAACCGTGTTCTTCTCCAAATTGTTGGTTTTCCAATCGTACACCTTGGTTGTAAACCAAAACTCTATTACCGCTTAATCCACGTATTACGGGTTTTCCTATAGAAGTTCCTGTAGAAATTTGTGAAACACCCGGAATGGTTGCCAAACCTTCTGCAAGCGAAGTAACTCCTTTTTGTTGCATAGATTTTAAACTTTGATGCTCTACTTTCATTACATTTTGCGATTGTATTTTGTTGAACGCTGTAGAGATAATTAACTCATCCATTTGATGCACACTTTCTTCTAGGTTTATGTTTACGCTTTGTTGTGCTATTGGAATGGTTATGTCTATAATTTGTGTTTGATAACCCACACACGAAACAATAAGTTTATGTTTTCCTTTGGGTACAGAAGAGAAAAAATAGGTTCCGTTTTGTGAAGATATTGTTTCTAAATGTGCATCGGGTATAGCAACCGTGGCTGCTTCGATGGGCAGTTTATTTGATGTAATAGTGCCTTGTACTGATTGTTGGGCTTGTACAAATAGCGTACAAACCAATAATAATATTGAGAATATATGTTTGTTCATCATGATTTATTGAAAAGATTACTAGTATACCTAAAGCCGTTTTATAGCCCCGATAGAGCCGGTATCCTTTTTGTACAACTACGCGTTTTGCACTGGTACAAAAAGATAAAGGCGAAAGCGGGAATATGGCTTGCTAAATAGCACTGAAGTGCTTGCTTCTAAATAGTTTATACTAATGGTGGTGCACGTAACGAAAAGTAAGTGCTTTTGTGTGTTTTTTTAACAAAGTTGTAGTAAACTTTTTGTTGCTTGTTGAAGTAACAAACTTGATGTTTAAAGGTGTTTTCGGAAGTGTTTTTTACGGCAGAACTAAATGCAAACTCACAACTGAAACATTTTTCAAAACCTTGATGTGCGTGGGTTATTTGGGCTTTACCATGTATGTAATGATGGTGGCATTTTTTTTGAGAAATTTCGTGCCCTATATGCCCAATAGCGTGTATAGACTGCAATACAATGGCTAGCCATACAACTAAAGCAAAAAATAAACTGGTTATTTTGTGGCTGTTTTTTTTCACAAGGCAAATATAATGTTATTTAAACCTGTATACCTAATTTTTATGGCTCACATAGGTTTTAAAATATCCGCATTCGCGAATAACATCGTTGTAAAACGCCGTGTGAGCGTATTTATTTTTTAGATTTTTAAATCCGTCCCAAGCTATAAAGTTTACTTTTTCTTCGTCTAAATACCATGTATTGCTTACATCTTCGTATTTATTACTATAAAAGTCGTTACGCTGGCATTTGGCAAGCATATATTGTGCTTTGGCTCTTTGCTCATCGTCTGTAGCGGTATTAAAAGCCGCTTGGTAATATTGGGTTGCTTTGCTACAATCTATCATGAGTTGATACAAACGCTTATCGCTACTATCGTCGTAATTGCTAAACTCGTTTTTTTGCAATATATTTCCTTGATAGAATATTCTAGCGTTGCCATAGTATGTAATGTTGTAAAAAGCGTTACCGAGTAAAATGTTGTTTGCAAAAGCGTCTTCGTTGTTTTTTACTTTGGTTTGCATTTCTTTTATTAACGTAACAAAATCTAAGTAGCTGTATTTTCGTTTTTGTTTGGCTAGATGATCACAATCGTGGCAATCTTGTATTTTGCCATTGAATGGATTTCCGTAGAATAGTGTGTTTTTTGCTTTTTCGGTTTTTTGTAAGTAGCTTATAGCATCGTCTATTTTATTGTTGTAGGTTGCCAATACCGCTTGATATTCATAAATATCGTCTAGGGTAACACTGTATATTTTGGTTGCCAATGTTTCAAATTCGGTTTTATTTGGTTTAGACAAAAATGTTTTCATAGCTTCCAAACTTGAGGCATCGTCGTAATAATTGCCGTTTCGATTAAAAATTTCATTCATAATCGTATTATTATTCACGCTAAAAAGTGTGGCTATATACATTTTGCTCCAGTTTACGGCATTTTGATATCTAAATATATTGTCTTCTTTTTGTGGCAGTTCAAAGTACAGCCAATTTAAGTCGGGTAGTAATTTTTTTTCTTCTGCGGCACCTATTTTATCCAACGAACTTAGGTAATTTATAAACCTTAGCAATCGTAATTGTTTGATTGACAAGTCGGTTTTTGGCATTGTTTTTTCGGCCAAATCAAAATACGTTTCGGCTTTATTGTAGTTGCAAGCTAAGCTTTGCATATAGCCGCTTGCCATATTCCACATATAAGGTTTATGGGTTTTGTTTTCGTCGGCTATTTTTTGAACGAGTGCCACGGCACTTTTAGATATAGAATCTTTACACATTTTTCTATATCCGGTAAGCGATTTATCTTTAAAAGAATTGTCTATTTTTAGTTCGGCACTATTTACAATTCTCGAAAGTAAATAATCTATGTATTCGCTTTTTGGATTCAGTGCGTAAATGTTTTCAATGGCTTTCTCTTCATCGACGTAATAACCTTGAATGCCCCAAAGCGCTGCTTTTTCTTCATTGTTTTTTGCCATAGCTAAAGAGGCTTGCCAATCTGTTTCGTTTTGCGGATGAAAATTGTGAGCAGCAATCATTTGCATGGGTTTGCATTGAGCAAAAACAATACTATAAATGTAATTGGAAAGCGCAAAATTCTTTTGTTTGTATTGTATGCCTGCTGTATAGGCTAGAGCTCTGTAATACAAATTGTTTTTGGGTACTTGGTTTTCGGTTTTTTTAAAAAAAGTTAAAGCTTTGGTTCTGTAGTTACTATAAAAGTAGGCTTTCATCGTTTGAAACCAATACCTGTTTTTTAAAAAAGTATCTGTAGTTGCGTTGTATTTATTTTCTAGTAATGCTAAAAATTTTTCGTTGTTTACAGAAGGTCTTTCATAATTATCGTAAACCCAACTTCCGTAGTTGGCAACAGACGCTTTTTCTACTTGTTGTGCTAAATATAAAAACTCCAAAAATGCTTTGGTTTTAGTTTCTTCTAAATTTATTTTTTTACTCCATTTTATACTAAATGGGTTGGCTTTTTTGGAGGTGTAATACGTGTGTATTTTGCTAACATCTGTGCTGCTAGAGTCCAATAAAAAAAATGAAATGTCTTTTGCAGGCATGGTAGAACCCAAATATTTTGTCCAATCGGAGACTATTTCATCATTAAAAACAGTTTCGTTATTGTTTATAGGATCTTCATTGTAAAAAATATCACTCGATAAAAATAAAGGCGAATAAGTATTGTCTACAAAAGTTTCGGGAGTGTAGTTGCTTTGGTAAAAAATACCCCAATCACCACCATCTGCACAAGCATAAATAAGGCCATAACCTAGCCCAATTAGTATACTAAAACTGATGTACCACTTTTGTAAAAACTTCTTTTTCATAAGTATTAATATTTTGTTCATCTAAATCGTAAAAAACTACTTCTTTTGGTTTGGTTTGTAAATGATTGCTCAAAATCTTTGCCATTTCTAATAAATTTTCTTCAGATATGGTTTCAATTTTTATTAAATCGCCTTTTTTATAAAACACACCTTCTAGATAATGGCTGTTTAAAACACTGTAAAAGTGTTCCTTTTTTTTGGAATAATTTTTATTATTCGCTATTTTTTTTTCACTTATTTTACTGGTAAGACTTATAATTTTTCCGTTTCTAAATTGAATAACCCAACTGTAAATGGGTAAGGCAACATTTAGGTTTTTTGGATAACTATGTAATCGGTTTACATACTTATTTGCTATGTCTTTATCGTAGATAGAATTTGTGTTTTTTATACTTAAAACACCCATATTGTAATACATTAACGTGGCTTCTGCTACAGGTGGAACACCCATTTTTTCAGGATACTTTACTTGATGAAGTCTTACGGTTGATGTAATTTTAGTTTTTGAAAAATGTTGTAATTGTTCTATTAATTTAAAAAAGTGAACTTTGGTGTTTTCTGTCCAATCGCAATCGAGCTGTATTGATTTTACAGAAACTCCTGCTCTTTTATTAATTTGATTTATAAAACTATGTATTTGTTGCGCCAAAAGAGAAACATTAACATTTTTATTAAGCAACACTTTGTTTTGAATATATACTACAGGGGTGATTTGTAGCGTAGGTTTTTCTACAAATAAAATTGGGCTTACAGGAATTGGTAATCCAGTTTGTGGTGAGAGCCCTACATCAAAATAACGGATATAGAGGTGTTGTACTTTTAAGGCTGTTAGCAATTTACTTTCTTGAGTGGTAAGTGCGTATCGTGTTTTCCAATAATAAAATGATATAGCAGGCTTTGGCTCATTTTTACAGGATAAAACAATAAACAAAAGTAAAATAACACGTAAGAGTTTCATTGGAATAATTTTATAAAAAAACCATAATAAGAATAAGCCTATTATGGTATACTTTATGCTTTTGTTCTATAGCCTTTAAGTATTTATTATACTTGATTTTAGTTCAGAACCAAAAATTGATTTTGATTCTTTTTCTATTAAACCAAATTATTAGCTACTAAATATTCTGCTATTTGAATCGCGTTTGTAGCGGCTCCTTTTCTTAAATTATCGGCAACAATCCACATATTTAAAGAGTTTGCTTGACTTTCATCTCTACGAATACGTCCTACAAACACGTCATCTTTACCTTGTGCATATAGAGGCATCGGATAGGTGTATGTATCGGTATTATCTTGCACAACTACTCCTGTAGTATGGTGAAGTATTTCTCGAACTTCTGAAATTGAAAAATCATTTTCAAATTCTAAGTTTACAGCTTCGCTATGCCCGCCAACTACAGGTATTCTAATGGCGGTAGCGGTTACGGCTATCGTTTTATCTCCAATTATTTTTTGTGTTTCACGCACAAGTTTCATTTCTTCTTTAGTGTATCCGTTTTCTTCAAATACATCACATTGCGGAATAGCATTTCTATGTATAGGGTATTTATACGCCATTTCGCCTTGTATTCCAGCATATTCATTTTCCAATTGTTTTACCGCTTTCACGCCTGTTCCTGTAATAGATTGGTAGGTAGAAACTATGGCACGTTTAATTTTATATTTTTGGTGCAATGGCGCTAAAACCATAACCATTTGTATAGTTGAACAGTTTGGGTTGGCAATAATTTTGTCTTCTTTAGTAAGTATTGATGCATTTATTTCGGGTACTACAAGTTTTTTTGTAGGATCCATACGCCATGCCGAAGAATTATCGATAACAGTAGTGCCTACTTCGGCAAATTTTGGAGCCCAATCTAGCGAGGTTTGCCCACCTGCCGAAAACAAAGCGATATCTGGACGCATGTTTATAGCATCTTGCATTCCAACTACTTTATATGTGTTGCCCTTATATTGAAGTTCTTTTCCAACAGACTTTTCTGAAGCCACAGGAATCAATTCGGTTACAGGAAAATTTCTTTCAGCAAGAACTTGAAGCATTACTTCGCCAACCATTCCGGTTGCGCCAACAACAGCAACTTTCATAAAATATAAAGGGATTAAAAATTAATAAAATAATTAAAATGTATACAAAAGTATATAGAAAAATGATTTGTTTTACAACACAAAGAAAAATCCCGATAAAAATCGGGACTTTAGTTAGAATATGTATGTAGCGGTATTTATTTTTTTAATAAATCTCTTATTTCTGCTAATAATTCTTCTTGCGATGGCCCTGCTGGCGCAGCTGGAGCTTCTACTTCTTTTTTCTTTAAACTGTTAATTCCTTTTACCAATAAAAAAATTACAAAAGCAATAACGATAAATCCAATTACCGCTCCCAAAAATTTACCATACAATATACCTCCATCTGTTTTTAATTCTTCTATTTTTTGAAGGTTTGCAGCTTTTAATGCAGGTGTAAGTAATGCAGGAGTAATTACGTCTTCTACCAACGATGTAACAATTTTTCCAAAAGCAGCACCAATGATAACTCCTACAGCCAAATCCATTGCATTTCCTTTTGCAATAAATTCTTTAAATTCTTTAAGCATTCCCATAATTATTTAGTATTAAATTGTTTGCGCAAAGTTAGTTAAAATTTTAACAAATATTTTTTGATTTTGTAAAACTATTACTACTCTCTATAAAACACTCGTTTTACTCGTTTTGAGATACTTGTCATTATTTCATAAGAAATAGTTTGTAGTTCTTTTGCCATGTACTTTATGCTTGGATTTTCTCCAAATATAACCACTTCTTGTCCTTCTTTACACTCAATATTTGTGCAATTTACCATAAGCATATCCATACAAATACTACCCACTATAGGTGCTTTTTTACCATTTATAGTAACATAGCCTCGCTCATAACCCCAATGTCTTGAAATTCCATCGGCATAACCTATGGGTATTGTAGCTATTTTTGTTTTGGATGAAGCTTTAAATCTTCTATTATAACCTACGCTTTCGCCTGCTTCAATAGTTCGTATTTGAGAAATTATAGATTTTAATGTTCCTACATTTTCAAGATATTTTTGTTCTTCTTCATTGCTAGAAATTCCATACAAACCTACACCAAGTCTTACCATGTTATATTGCGCCTCTGGAAAATTGGAAATACCAGAACTGTTTAATATATGTCTAATAGGATTAATTTGTAAAGTAGTTATAAGTTGTGTTGAAAGGTTTTCAAAAAGCTGAATTTGATGCAACGTAAACTCGGTTTCATTACGATCGTCGCTACAAGCCAAATGCGACAAAATACTTGCAATTTTTACACAACTAGTGTTTTTTAAAATAGCAAGTAACTCCAACATATTGTTTTGCTCAAAGCCCAATCGATGCATGCCTGTATCAAATTTAATATGTATTGGGTAATGATAAATCTCCTTAGATTCAAGTATTTTAATAAAAGATTGTAAACCTCTAATAGAATATATTTCGGGCTCTAGTTTGTTCTGTATCATGGCTTCAAAAGCAGTGCTCTCTGGATTCATTACAATAATAGGAAGTTCTATGCCCAATGTTTTTAATTCAATTCCTTCATCTGCAAATGCTACACCTAAGTAATCTACTTTATGATGTTCAAGAAGTTTGGCTATTTCAAATCCGCCGTTGCCATAACCAAAAGCTTTTACCATGACCATCATTTTGGTTTGTGGTTTTAATTTCGATTTAAAATAATTAAGATTATTGCTTAGTGCATTGAGGTTTATTTCTAATACTGTTTCGTGGGTTTTCTCTTCTAGAGCGGTTACTATTTTTTCAAACTGAAAATCTCGCGCTCCTTTTACAAGTATGGTTTCATTTTGAAAATGAAGATGTTCCATTTGATTTAAAAAATCGTTGGTAGAGCTAAAACCAATAGCGTTTGGAAACAAATGTTTATAACCCGAAATTACTTCTCCTATCGTAAAAACACGATTTATTTTATTAGCAATAATTAATTGAGAAACTCTATGGTACAAATCGGTTACAGGTAGTCCGCTTTGGTAAATATCTGAAAGAATAATGGTTTTGTTGGTGTGTAATTTTTGATGCTCCAAAAAATCTAAAGCTATTTTTAAAGATTGATAGTCAGAACTATAACTATCATCGATAAGGCTAGTATTATTTACCCCGTTTTTTACTTTTAGTCGCATTTCTACAGGATATAGTGCCGCAACTCTTTTTTGTATAGTATCTACAGGATATTTAAAATACAAAAGAACCATAACACAATGAATAGTGTTTTCTATAGAAGCTTTGTCTGTAAACGGAATTATAACCGAAAGATTACTGTTTTGATGATAAAATGTGAGTTCAGTACCCACAGAAGACTCGTGGGTTGTTACCCAAACACTTGCATTGTCATTTTTTTCAAAACTCCAAGTAAACTTTTCTTGTGTATTAAGCGCTAAAAGATTTTCAAATGTTTTATCTTTTTTGAAAATAACAACTTCTGAATGTTTAAAAAGCTTCCATTTTTCAAGTGCCTTTTGCGAGGTGTTTTCAAAACCTTCGTCGTGTGCCGAACCTATGTTGCTTAAAATACCTATACTAGGACGAATAATCTCTTCTAGTTTATCCATCTCGTTTACTGTAGAGATACCTGCTTCAAAAATGCCAAAATTGTGCATTTCATTCATTCCTAAAATAGACAAAGGAACACCAACTTGCGAATTGTAACTCTTGGGCGAGCGCACAATATTATAATCGGGACTAAGCAAAAAATTAAGCCATTCTTTTATAATGGTTTTCCCGTTGCTACCCGTAATTCCAATAACAGGAAACGAAAATAAAGTTCTATAATAAGCCGCCAATTTTTGTAAAGCTTCCAAAGTATCTGATACTACAAAAAAAGTAGCGTTTTTTGTATCTTGAGGCATTTCAGAAACCACAAAAAAGCGAACACCTTGTTCGAGCAACTGCGGTATATAATGATGACCGTTGTTTCTAGAGCCTTTCAAAGCAAAAAAAAGCGTTCCTTCTGCATTAAGTAAAGAACGACTATCTATAGAAACATGATTAACAACACCTTCGTTGGTATGTCCATGTATTGTTGCATGGATAACCGGAATAATATTTTGTATGGAGATTGTCAAAAACTGTTTATTTTAAGTTATCCGAAATATTTTCTGCATCTTTCACATCTATATTTTCTCTCATCGCTTTAAAATAGGCAGCTCTACTCAAAGGTTCGTATTCTTCTGTTTCTCCAAGTAATACCAAACTGTCGCTATCAGCTTTTCTAAAACTATAGTGTGCCAAATTACCTGTACGTGTACACACCGCATGTACTTTGGTAACATACTCGGCTGTAGCCATTAGTGCAGGCATAGGACCAAATGGATTACCTTTAAAATCCATATCGAGCCCCGCAACAATTACTCGTATACCCGAATTGGCCAAATCGTTGCATATTTTTACAATCTCATCGTCAAAAAACTGGGCTTCGTCTATACCCACAACATCACAACCTTGTGCTAAAATAGAAATGTTGGCTGCTGCTGGTACAGGTGTAGAGCGTATTTCGTTTTTGTTATGCGATACCACCATTTCTTCATCATACCTAGTATCTATGGCTGGTTTAAATATTTCTACTTTTTGCTTGGCAAATTGAGCTCGTTTTAATCTTCTTATCAATTCTTCCGTTTTACCGGAAAACATCGATCCGCATATTACTTCTATCCAGCCAAATTGCTCTTTATGGTTTACGGTATTTTCTAGAAACATTTAGTAGTATCTTTTTAGTAAAAAATAAGTATTTTCTGTTACATTTGTACAAAACAAAAGTATCAAAATTCTGTACTAGATTGCTTAGAAAACTAAAAACTTTTACACTTTTTTTTGGTAAAAGACTAAAAAACAAACAAATAGAGCTTTATACTTAACAAAAAACAGATTTTATGAAAAAAATGATTCAGGCAGAACTGGTTAGTATTGCGCACCGTATATTGAAATTAAAAAATAATGCAGAAATTTATCAACTTCATACAGAATCTCAAAAACTTTATGAATCGTTATCCATATTAAAGTTTTATTACGAAAGCTATGAAAGCGATACACAAGATATTCCCGAAGAATCTATTTTTCAGCAATTGGAAGCCAAAATGAAATCTGCGCCAGCTACCATTACACAAACCGTAAGCTTAGAACCAGAATCGATAAAACCTACAACTACGCCTGTTGTAGAGCCCGAAGAACAACCTATTCAAGAGCTCGAAATACAAAAAACAGTACTAGAAAATCCTGTAGAGATAGACGAACAACCTTTGCCAACACCACCTATAAACAAAAACACCTCCAAGTCTGTAGCTGCTTCATTTGAAGAACTATTAGGCCAAGAGTACAAAGACCCTGTGTTTGTAAAACCAAACGAATACAAAGCTACCGATGTAAATAAACTAGGAATTAGCATAGGGCTTAACGATAAAATTGCCTTTGTAAGCAATTTATTCAACGGTAATAACGAAGATTACAACAGAGTAATTTCGCAACTTAACACACTCACAAGCTTTTTTGAAGCCTACGATTTTATTGCCGATATCGTTAAACCAGATTACAACAATTGGGAAGGAAAAGAAGAATACGAAGCCCGTTTTCTAGACGTACTCCAAAAACATTTTAGTTAATAATTTGGGTGTGCCCCTTTGGGTCGCGCTCTCACGACTCGCTTTTTTATTTATTTTATTCAAAACAAATAAAAAGAGCTCAAACAATCGTTCCATCGCTCACACAAACCCACATTATGTCTAAGTTATACATAGTACCCACACCCATAGGCAATCTAGACGATATGACTTTTAGAGCTATAAAAGTACTCCAAGAAGCCGACATAATTTTAGCCGAAGATACCCGTACAAGCGGAAAACTACTCAAACATTTCGAGATTTCAACGCCAATGTACAGCCATCATATGCACAACGAACATAAAACAGTAGACCATATTGTACAACAAATACAATCTGGAAAAACTGTAGCTTTAATCTCAGATGCTGGCACACCTGCTATTTCAGATCCAGGATTTTTACTAACACGAGCTTGTGTAGAACATCAAATTATAGTAGATTGCTTACCTGGCGCTACTGCTTTTGTACCTGCTTTAGTAAACAGCGGTTTACCCAATGACCGGTTTTTATTTGAAGGATTTTTACCTGAAAAAAAAGGACGCCAAACCCGTTTTTTACAATTAGCCGAAGAATCTAGAACGATGATTTTTTATGTATCACCACATAAATTAATAAAAACATTAACCGAATTTATACAATATTTTGGAGCCGAACGCCCCGTATCTATCTCTAGAGAGTTATCAAAACTGCACGAAGAAACCATAAGAGGTTCGGCACAAGAAGTACTACAACATTTTGAAAACAAACCTCCTAAAGGCGAAATAGTTGCTGTGGTAGGAGGTAAAAAATAAACTATGCGCTGGAATATTCAATCAACACCAAACACTCAAAAATTACAACACTTACAAAACGAGCTTCAGGTAGATACTACTATTGCTACATTATTATTGCATAGAGGTATAGAAACCTACGAACAAGCCAAGCAGTTCTTTAGACCAACATGGCATGATTTGCACAATCCATATCTTATGAAAGACATGGATAAAGCTGTAGCAAGAATAGAAAAAGCGATAGCCAACAATGAAAATATCTTAATTTTTGGCGATTATGATGTAGATGGTACAACTGCCGTTGCTTTGGTTAGTTCATATTTAAAAAATTACTATAAAAACATAGCGACTTATATACCCGATAGATATACAGAAGGTTACGGTGTATCGTTTCAAGGAATAGATTTTGCACACGATAATGATTTTTCTCTTATTATCGCACTAGATTGTGGTATAAAATCTATAGAACATGTACACTATGCACTTCAAAAAAATATAGATTTTATTATCTGCGATCATCACCTTCCTGCAGATGTATTGCCTTCTGCTATAGCTGTTTTAGACCCAAAAAGACAAGATTGTACATATCCTTACAAAGAACTTTGTGGTTGTGGCATCGGTTTTAAACTAATTCAGGCATTAGCAAAAAATAAAAAGCAAAGCGATATTGATTTAATGCCTTACCTAGACTTAGTAGCCACAGCCATAGCAGCAGATATTGTACCCATAACGGGCGAAAATAGAGTATTGGCAAAATTAGGATTAGAGGTTATTAATTCCAACCCTCGACCAGGAATAAAAGCGCTCATTCAAAACTTAAAAAAGCAATACCTCACCATTTCTGATGTTGTTTTTATTATTGCTCCACGAATAAATGCAGCAGGTAGAATAAAACATGGCAATGAAGCTGTGGCATTGCTTACAGAGTTTAACATAAATCAAGCTGAAATTTTTGCCACAGAAATAGAACAACATAATTCAGATAGAAAAGATATAGACAAACAAATCACAACAGAGGCATTAGAACTTATACAATTAAACAACGAGCAAGAAAACTACACTACAGTAGTATACCAACCACATTGGCATAAAGGAGTGATAGGTATTGTTGCCTCTAGACTTATAGAAAATTATTACAGACCTACTATTGTATTTACAAAAAGTGATACTAAATTGGCAGGTTCGGCACGCTCTGTAAAAGGGTTTGATGTTTACAAAGCCTTGGAAAATTGTGCACAACATTTAGAACAATTTGGCGGGCACATGTATGCGGCAGGTATGACTTTGCAAGAAGATAATTTTTTGAATTTTAAACACGCTTTTGAACAAGAAGTAAAAAAAACAATTCCTGAAGAATTACGTAGCCCAGAATTGAGTATCGATATGGAATTGGATTTCGATAAAATTACCCCAAAATTTTTAAGGATTTTAAAACAATTTGAACCTTTTGGCCCGCAAAACATGACACCTGTTTTTGTAGCCAAAAATTTAAAAGATACGGGCTTTGCTAAACAAATGGGAAAAAACAATGAACATTTAAAACTTTTTATAAAACAGCCTAACAGTGTTGGTATAGATGCTATTGGTTTTGGATTGGGAGATAAAATAAATTTGGTTCAAAATCAACAAGTGTTTAACGCTGTATTTTCTATTGAAGAAAACGAATTTAATGGTGTTGTAAATTTGCAATTAAAAATAAAAGACATTCAACCGTAATTATCTCTATTTTTGCATTTTAATTTTTTATTCTAAATGAAACAACTTATTATACTTTTACTGTCTATCATAGTCCTATTTATAGGCATTCATGTTTATACCAACTATCAAAGATTTCATGGTGTAAAAAGCGAATATAAAACCCAAGCAACACTCGATTTAAACTATTATGACACATCTGTAATAACCAATTATTACCGAGCAGTAGAAGAATTAAATAGTTATGTTCGAATGCAATGGGCAGAAAATAGCATTGATGTACGTTTGCCACAAAACGACACTCAAGAAACCAAAGATGCTTTGTTAGAATACAATAAAAAATTAGCCGAAGTAAAACGCTTAGAAAACAAGCTGTCTTTTTCGGCACAACTTAAAAAACAAGGGTTTAATAATCAAGACGTACAAGTTTGTGAACAAACAGGAAGTACAATAAAATATAACGACTGGCTTTCCAATAACTTTTTAATACAAACCTATAGGACCAATCCAGAAAAATATAGTTTAAAAATTGGCGATTACAATTCGTTTGTATACGAGCTACAAAAAAAGCTTGTTCAAAAAGGATATAAAATTCCTGTAGACGGTTTATACAGAGATATTACACAAAAAGCAGTCGGGCAATTTGAATTAAAACACAATTTATTGCCCGATGGTAAAGTAGATAGTATGATGCTTGCTTATTTATTAAAATAAGTAAAGCTCTTAATACGAAATGACAACTAGACCATTTCCACCTGGTTCAGTTCCACTTGGAACCCCTCCGCCAATAGCTATTCCAGTTATATAATCTGGATCTGTATTTGAAGGTGGATAGACAATATTTCCTGAAGTGTCAATATTTCCTGCTACATTACTTGATAAAGTAAAAGACCCAGAATAATACGAACTTCCGCCACCGCCGCCAGAAGAGTAAAAAGAAGGAGAGTTACCTCCGTAGCCACCGCCACCGCCATAATAACCGCCACCGCCACCGCCACCGCCATAGCTGTATGCAGCATTTCCACTACCTCCTTGTAAAGCAGTACCAGCAGTACCATTCCTTGGGTTTGTTGGGCTACCATTATAAATTCCTCCCGCACCACCAGTTGAAGTGGTACCTCCAGTTCCTCCGGTGTATGAAGCACTATAATTGCCCGCCGATATTCCTGTTGTAGCACCGCCTCCGCCACCATAGGTTGAAAAATCAAAATAGCCACCTCCGCCACCTCCGCCACAAATTACTAATGTATTAGTTAACGATACTGAATTATTAAATATGCCACTATAACCCCCTCCCGAACCTCCTCCTGGACCGCTTGATGCGCCTCCGCCATAACCTCCTGCTACGCCGCTTGTACTATATGCGCCTCCTTTTCCTACAGCTATTATTAAAGTTTGACCAGGTGTTACAGTAAGTGTTCCTGAAATAAAAGCTCCAGAGCCTCCAGAACCATATGAACCTCCGCCACCAGCTCCCCATATTTTAACGTTTAAAGAGGTAACTCCAGCAGGTACAGTAAATGATTGGTCGGAACCAGTATATGAATAAACATTTTTAAAACCTAAAGAACCTAGGTTTTCATAAACAAGTTGTTTCCAAGATGGAGAACTCGGTGTTCCTGCATTTACAGCAATTTTATTTGTTGTAGTACAATAAACCATCAAACCTGTAGCAGGACTAACTATTGCCTCTATTTGTGCTTTTGTTAATCGAGGTAATAATACTCCTTGATTGTTGGTAGAAGATTGAATGTCTAAAATTGCTGAGGCATCTGGACTTGTTGTTCCAATACCTATTTGACTAAAAGCAATTTGAACCCAAAAAAATAGTAGTAAGTTGTAGTGTTTCATATCTTTAAGGTTTTTGTTAAAATTACTTAAAATTTTTATATTATTGTTTTTTCATTAATAAAAAAAGCTTTAAACTATAATATTTGGTAAAAATTTAATAAGTTTTTGGTGATTAATACTGCTCTTTGTAAGTAATTGATTAATAAATAAACTTTTAAAGCAATCCACAAATTCTAAAATCATACTATTTTTGCGCTATGATATTTGAAGTAACTAAAAGTTTTGTAAAAAAAGAGTTGAAATATGCCGAAGGAGGGCATGATTGGTACCATATTGAAAGGGTATACAAAAACGCATTACTTATTGCTAGAGAAGAAAAATGCAATATTACAGTTGTAAAACTAGCTGCTCTTTTGCACGATATTGCCGATAGTAAATTTCATGATGGCGACGAAACTATCGGCCCAAAAAAAGCTAGAGAATTCTTAGCTTCATTAAGTATTGCGTCTGAAGATGTTGAGCATGTAGTACAAATTATCGAAAACATATCCTTCAAAGGAGGCAATTTTGAAAAACCATTTAATTCTATAGAGTTGCAAATAGTGCAAGATGCCGACAGACTCGACGCTATAGGAGCCATTGGTATTGCTCGCACATTTAATTATGGAGGCTATAAAAATAGAAGTATTTATAATCCAGAGATTGCCCCTAAAATAAACATGACCAAAGAAGAGTATAAAAAAAGTGAAGCGCCTACAATCAATCATTTTTACGAAAAATTGTTGTTGCTAAAAGATAAAATGAATACTGAAACTGGAAAAAAATTGGCTAAAAACCGTCATGTTTTTATGGAACGATTTTTAGCACAATTTTATGCTGAATGGGATGGAGAAAATTAGTATTCTATCTTATAAGTAAGTTAGAATAGTCTAAAATATAATGAACTACTATTATAAATGGTTTTTAATAAACCACAAAAACTAGTTTCCTTTAAAGTCGGCTTTTCTCTTTTCTAAAAATGCAGTTGTTCCTTCTTTAAAATCTTCTGTTCCAAAACATTTTCCAAAATTTCTAATTTCTACATCGTAGCCGTCTACATCGTGCTTAAAGCCTGCGTTAATAGATTTTATAGCTTTGCTTAGTGCTACTGGAGAATTTTTTACGATTTTTTGAGCAATACTTAGTGTTTCTTCTACTAAGAATTCTTGTTTGTAAACATGATTTACAAGGCCATATTCTTTGGCTGTTTCTGCATCGATCATCGAGGCTGTCATTATCATTTCCATAGCGCGACCTTTACCTACAAGTTGTGGTAAACGCTGTGTGCCTCCGTAGCCTGGTATTACTCCGAGTGTTACTTCGGGCAGTCCCATTTTGGCGTTGTCTGAAGCGGTTCTAAAATGACACGCCATGGCGAGTTCTAGGCCGCCACCGAGTGCAAAGCCATTGATGGCTGCTATCACTGGCGTTTTTAGTTTTTCTACAAAATCAAACAATAGTTCTTGTCCTTGTGCGGCTAGTTGTGCGCCTTCTTCTACAGAAAAATTTGCAAATTCTGAAATATCGGCTCCAGCTACAAAGGCTTTTTCGCCAGAACCTGTAATAATAATTGCTCTTACATCTGGGTTTTGTTCTAATGATGTAAATGCTTGGTGAAGTTCTAAAATAGTAGCTTTGTTAAGCGCATTGAGTTTTGATGGACGATTGATGGTAATTTGTGCAATTTGATTTTCGGTGGTTACCAATAGGTTTTCAAATGTCATATTAATTTGGTTTGTTGTGGTTTATGGTTTACTTTTTTAGCCCCGATTGTAGTGGAAATCCTTTTGTTTTTGAGGTTACGAAATAACAAAAGATTGCAACGTAAAGCGGGAATATGGTTGGTTGAAAATGCCCATGCCTTTCGCTTATAAAATTATAAAATTTATTTTAAGATAGGTAAACTCACTATAAAAGTGGTGCCTTTGGCTACTTGGGTTTCAAATGTAATAGTTCCTTTGTAATTTTCTATAATGTTTTTTATAATACCTAAGCCCAACCCCATACCGCTTGTTTTGGTGGTAAATTTTGGTTCAAATATACGGTCTCGAAATTCAGGTGGTATGCCTATTCCGTTATCGGTAACGGCTATTTGAACTTGGTTTTCAAGCTGTTTTACGGTAACATGTATCGATTTTTCGTTTTGGTTTTCGGGTATAGATTGTATGGCGTTTTTTACTAAATTGGTGATGATTCTTATGAGTTGAGTTCTATCCATTATGGTAATAATTTCTTCCTCGTCGCTGTAAAAATGTATGTAGTCTTCATTAAAAATATCCAATGAAAATTCTACCACTTCTACTACATTAAGCGTTTCGTTTTGCTGAGCAGGCATAGATGCAAAGTTTGAAAACGCAGATGCAACGGCTGTCATTGTATCTATTTGCTGGATAAGAGTTTTGGTATAATCGTTGAGTTTTTGGCGCAGGTTTGGATCGTTTTCGTCAAACTTTCTTTCAAAACTTTGCACTGTTAAGCGCATGGGTGTAAGCGGGTTTTTAATTTCGTGTGCCACTTGTTTTGCCATTTCTCTCCAAGCTTGTTCGCGCTCGCTTTGTGCCAGCATCGTGGCGCTTTCTTCAAGCTTATCTACCATTTTGTTGTAGGCATTAATGAGCGAGTTTATTTCACGGCTGTTGGCTTCAATAACAATTTTTTCGTTTTTTTGGTTTAGGCTTGTTTCATTAATTTTATCGGAAATAGTTTTTAGGGTTTTGGTAATGTAACTCGCTAAAAAATAAGCAAGTCCAAAAGAAATAAGAATCATTAATAGGTATACTTGAGACAATCTAATAAGAAACTCTTGTATTTCGTTTTGGTAAAAACTATCATCTTCGGCATACGGTAAATTAAGTATGCCTAGCGGCTTAAATTTATCGTCTTTTATTTGAGTGTACGATGATCTAATTTTTACACCCTCTACGTTTTTAATGTCAATGTATCTTTTTTCAATGCTCGATTGTACCAATTTTAAAACATATTTTGGTATAGGTGGCGAAATGCTGTCTATAGAAAAAGAGGCTTTGGACGATTTGAGTAGTTTTCCTTCTAATGAATAAATATTGATTTCTATATTATGAATATCGGCAAGCTCGTGTATTTTGTCTTTAAAAATGTAGGGTAAATTTCGCTCTGTAAGTGGGTAAGTTGTATTGGCAAGCACGTAGTTTATATGTTCTTTTACTGCGTCTTCTTTGCGCTCCATACGCTCTTGTTGGTAACTGCGTGCTTCATTTTTGAACTGAATAACAGACATATAAGCCAACAATGTAGAGGCAATAAGAATCAATACTACCATAGACAGGAATATCCTGATACGGAGCGAAAGCATTGATATTTTGAAGTTTTTTAACATTTTTAGGTATTCGGCATTAGTTGAAACTCATTGCTTTTTACTATTGCCTTTTTACTTTTTCTCTCTTATTTTTTTATAAAATTTAAAACCTAACATAATAAGTATTGAAAACAAAACGATATCAACAACGCCATAAACCCAATTGATAGCATTTTTTAAAATTACTAAAAATACTACAGCAAAAAGTATAATGGTCGCTACTTCGTTCCAAAGTCGAAAAAAATTTGAAGAATGATTACACGTGTCGTTTTGCAATTGTTTAAATAGTTGATGGCATTTCCAGTGATACAAATACAATACCAAAACAAAAGCGAGTTTTACATGCATCCATGTCATAGATAGCCAAGCGTTGCCAATAGGGGTAAAAAAAATCATCCAAAAAGCAAAAAAACTTGCCAAAACAGCGCTAGGCCATGCAATAATGTACCATAAACGATAACTCATTATTTTATATTGATTGAGCAGAATGGTTTTTTCGGGTTCTGTTTTTTGAAACGCTTCTGCTTGATATACAAACAAGCGTACAATATAAAACAAACCTGCAAACCAAGTAATCACAAATATTAAATGTAATGATTTTATGTAGTTGTAAAGTTCCATTTATTTGGTTTTATCATGAATCTCTAGATTCAAGGTTTTATTAATTTTATATGCAAATTTTATAGCTTTCATTCTATTATCACTTTCAAAAATAGTGTAATGCATTTCGTTTTCATCAAACAAATTTACCTGATATCCCTTACCATAAAAGTATCTATTTGTACTCTCTTCACAAAGTGTTTTCTCTAAAATTGAGAAAACGGAAATATACTTTAATTTTGGTATTGGTTTCCATTTTCCAAATTTTATTCCTAAAAAGGAACTAAAAAAACGAATTTGTTGGTTTAATAAATCGATTTGAATGCCTTTAAATAATAGTATTGGTATACTAAAAATAAAAAGAAGTGTTGCATAAAGAAATGATTGTATAGAAAGAAAATAAACTCCAAATCCTAATAATAGCAAAAGCACGAGTATTTTGATAATAAAAAGATGTGTATCGAAGTATATTGTTAATTTTTTTTCCATTTCTCAATCCAATTTGCAACTGTTTTTGCCCAATCATCATTATCATTCAAACACGGAATTGCTTTAAAATATGCTCCGCCGTTTTCTTTAAAACTGTGCGCTGCTTCCATGCCAATTTCTTCTAAGGTTTCTAAACAATCGCTCACAAAAGCAGGAGTTACAACTGCCAAGTTTTTTATGCCTTTTTGTGCCAAACCATCAATAGTAGCATCGGTATAAGGCTGTAACCAAGGATCTCTACCCAAGCGCGATTGAAACGAAGTGCTGTAAGTTCCTTCTTTTAAATTTAGCTTAGTAACCACTTGTTTTGTGGTTTCGTAACATTGGTGTCGGTAGCAAAATTCGTGTGCTGGAGATGACGACGCACAACATTGACCGTCTATTTTACAATGACTTTTGGTTATGTCTGATTTTTTTATGTGGCGTTCGGGTACACCGTGATAGGAAAATAAAACATAGTCAAAAGTGTGTTTTTGTAATTCTACATCAACAGATTTTGCTAGGTTTTCTATGTATTCTTCTCGGTTGTAAAAAGCAGGAATTGTGCTAAACTTCATGGCAGGAAATTTTTCTTTCCTAATTTTTTCTGCCAATACCAAAATAGTTTCGGTTGTTGCCATAGCAAACTGAGGATACAAAGGAATAAGTAGCACTTCGGTAACACCTTTGTTATGCAATTCTTGCAACCCGTTTTCTATAGAAGGGTTTCCGTAACGCATAGCTAGCGCTACTGGAATATCGAGCTGTTTTTGTACTTTTTCTAGTAACTTTTTGGATAAAACAATAAGTGGAGAACCATCTTGCCACCATATTTTTTTGTAGGCAGCGGCCGATTTTTTTGGTCGTGTATTGAGTATTATTCCTTTTACCAAAAAAGCGCGTAATAAATAGGGTAAATCTATTACACGTTCGTCCATAAGAAATTGGTCTAAATATTTTTTTACATCTTTTGGTTCTGGGCTATCGGGCGAACCAAGGTTTATAAGTAATGCTCCTTTCATTTATTTATAATACTATCTATTTGTTTTTTCATTTTTTGTTCCCAGTTTTTACCATTTCGTTGTAAAAGATAATCTTTAGTTGCTTTGTTGTATTTTTTTGACAATATTTTTGTTTGATTATCAATTACACAACCTAAATTATATTTGTATAATCCATATTTAGAAAAAATAGTGTTTACTTTTTCATTTTTATTTATAAACTCATTGTATCGTTTTATGTCATCTAGATTATTAACCCTTACAGGAGGAATAAAAGGCAATCCAGAAGTAAAACTTTTTATCGAATCAACTTTGATATCATGCTGAGCATTATCTAAGATTTCTTTAAACGAAGGATCTTTAATTGTTGCACAATTTAAAAAAAACACAGAAAAGATAATTATAAAAACTATATTTCTCATCACATATTTACATTCAAATTCAATAAATATTTTTTTGGCGTTATGCCAAATTTTTTCTTAAAAGCTGCAATAAAATGGCTGGCTGTACTGTAGCCTATTTTTAGCCCAACTTCGTTTACGTTGTATGAACCGCTATCGAGCAATTGTCTTGCATATTCCATTTTATAATCAAACAAAAATCCATAAACTGTATCGCCATAAATTTGCTTGAATCCTAATTTAAGCTTTTTTAAACTCAGCCCTACTTGTTCGGAAAGCACCTCTAGAGTAGGCGGTTCGGCCATATTTTCTAGAACGATTTCTTTGGCTTTTCGTATTTTTAACACATTTTCTTCATCTATCAAAAATGGGCACTGTTCTACATTGGCATCTTCAGATCGGTTAAAGTATAAACTTAACAATTCGTAAGCTTTGCCCTTATAATACAAATTTTTTATAGACGGATTAAGGTGGTAATGAAACAGTTGATTTAATACAATAGCCATTGAAGGGCTTATATTGGTTTCTTTATAATACTTTCGGTCTTTGTTTTCTTCGCTTAAAAAAGGTATATGTTCGGCTTGATTTGAAAAAAGTCCGTGAAATTTTTTAATAGAAATTACTATAGAAATCACCCACGAATTGGGGTGCAACTCTAAATGTAGCGGTAATTCTTTTTGCGGATTGTAAAAAAGCATACTTTTTTCTTCGTTTAAATCAATAGAGTAGCCTCCTTGATTAAAGATGAATTTACCTTTTCCTTTCAATCCAAAATGAAATTGTATTAATCCTTGCGGTATTTTTTTTTGAAAAGTAACTTTTTCATTTTCATTATTTTGAAAACGAAATAAAATAAAATCTTTTTCTATACTAATTTCTTCAAAAGAACTCATAGCGGTATTTTTTATATTATAACTTACAACCCTATCGAACTTTGTTATTTAGAATAATTCTATTTAATAAATCTTGAAAGGCTTATATTACTTACAAAAATAGTATAAATATCGTAAAAAGTTCTACTAAGCAATAAAAAAACATTGAGCGACATAAAAAGACCTTTTAGCGTTATTTTTATAAATAAATAAAAAATACTTTTGTGTTGCTTTTAGGTAATAAGCAATTTATGGATAACGGAAATATAGTAAAACACGCATCATTTTATGCTATTGGGCTTAGTTATAAAAAAGCCGATGCTGAAATGCGTGGTAAATTTAGCCTAGACTCAAACTCAAAAGATAATTTACTAAACCAAGCAAAGCAAGAAGGTATTTCGTCATTACTTGTTACATCTACTTGTAATCGAACTGAAATTTATGGGTTTGCACAACACCCTTTTCAGCTTATAAAATTATTATGTGATAATAGCTTGGGCACGGTAGAAGATTTTCAAAAAGTAGCCTATGTATATAAAGGAAAAGATGCTGTAAACCACATGTTTCGTGTAGGAACAGGTTTAGATAGTCAAATTCTTGGTGATTTTGAAATTATTAGCCAACTTAAAAATGCTTTTGTAGAAAGTAAAAATCATCATCTTGTAAATGCTTTTTTAGAACGCTTGGTAAACTCGGTTATTCAAGCCAGTAAAAAAATCAAAACAGATACCGAAATTTCTTCGGGGGCAACTTCTGTTTCATTTGCATCGGTACGTTACATTTTTGAAAATGTAGAAAATATTAGCAATAAAAATATTTTGCTTTTTGGCACAGGAAAAATAGGCAGAAATACTTGTGAAAATTTAGTAAAACACACAAAACATAGCCACATAACCTTAATAAATCGTACAAAAGACAAAGCCGAAAAAATAGCCAATAAACTCAACGTTATTGTAAAAGATTATGCCAATTTGCAACTTGAAATACAAAATGCAGATGTATTGGTAGTCGCTACAGGAGCACAAAACCCAACGGTAGATAGAACAATACTAAATCTAAAAAAACCATTGGTCATATTAGATTTATCTGTTCCAAAAAATGTAAATCCAAATGTAGAAGAAATCGATGGAGTAACTCTAGTACACATGGATCAGCTTTCACAAATGACCGATGAAACTCTTGAAAAAAGAAAACAACATATTCCTGCTGCCGAAATTATTATTGAAGAAATACAAGATGAGTTTTTAGCCTGGACAAAACAACGCAAATTTGCCCCTACTATTCATGCCTTAAAAGCAAAATTAAACAGCATAAAAGAAGGTGAGCTAAACTACCAACGTAAAAAACTTTCTAATTTTGATGAAGAACAAGCCGAACTTATTAGCGCTAGAATAATTCAAAAAATAACCAATCATTTTGCTAATCATTTAAAAGATGACAACACCATGATTGACGAAAGCATTAACTGGATTGAAAAAATATTTCAGTTAGAGAACAATTAAACAAACTTGAAACTTGAAACAAAAAACCATACGAATTGGAACCCGCGATAGCGAATTAGCACTTTGGCAGGCAAAAACCGTAGAAAAACAACTCAACGACTTAGGTTGTAAAACCGAAATTGTAGCCGTAAAATCGCAAGGCGATATTATCTTAGATAAACCTCTTTACGAATTAGGCATTACTGGCATTTTCACAAAAACATTAGATATAGCACTCTTACAGCACGAAATAGACATTGCTGTACATTCCATGAAAGATGTGCCAACAGCATTACCTCATCATATTGTACAAGTTGCAGTACTCGAACGAGCGAACACAAAAGATATACTCGTTTATAAAGAAGGTTTAGATTTTTTAAACAACGAAGGCACCATTGCTACAGGAAGTTTACGCAGACAAGCACAATGGTTGCATAAATACCCACAACACAATGTAGTAGATTTGCGCGGAAATGTAAATACACGCCTTCAAAAACTAAACGATAGCAATTGGAATGGTGCTGTATTTGCTGCAGCAGGATTAGAACGATTGAACTTAAAACCACAAACCAATATTGAACTAGATTGGATGATACCTGCGCCTGCACAAGGCGCTATGGTTGTTGTAGCACATGTAGACAATATAGAAATAGTAGATACTGTTTCGCAACTCAATCATATTGAAACCGAAATATGCACGCATATTGAACGTCAATTTCTACGTACTTTAGAAGGCGGTTGTACAGCACCTATTGGAGCTATTGCAAGCTATAATGAGCAGGAAGATGTTATAATTTTTACAGGCGTTTTATTGTCTATTGATGGAAAACAAAAAATAGAAGTGGAAAAAAAGGTAGCTGTTTCAGAGTGGAAAAAACTAGGGTTTAATACAGCACAAGAAATTTTAAATAATGGAGGAACAGAGTTAATGGCAAACATAAAGAAACAATTGAAGAAATAAGTTTTTCTGATTTCTTAAATCTGTAATCAAACAACCATGACAAAACCAATCAACATATTATCTACCAAAAAACTATTATCAAATCAAAAGCAAGATTTAATCTATGCCAATATTAATCTGATAGAAGAAGATTTTATTTCTATTAAATACACCTCCCCTCCTTTGGAGGGGTTGGGGGAGGCATTAATTTTTACCAGTCAAAATGCAGTACAAAGTGTTTTAGACCACCCAAAATGTAACGAACTAAAAAACAAGAATGCATTTTGTGTTGGAATAAAAACCAAAGAATTATTAACCAAAAACGGATTCAATGTTATTGCATACACAGGTTATGCAGCAGATTTAGCCGAAATAATTAGTTTGATTTACAACCAAGAAAGCTACACATTTTTTAGTGGAAATTTGCGCCGAGATGTGTTGCCAAATACCTTGAAAGAAAACAAAATAATATTGAATGAGGTAAACGTATATGAAACACATTTAACGCCCAAAAAAATAAATGAAAAGGTTGATGGCATATTATTTTTTAGTCCATCGGGCGTTGAGAGTTATTTAAAATTAAACACAATACAAAACGAAAAGTGCTTTTGTATAGGAACAACCACTGCAGAAGCATTAGATAAAAACAAAATAAAAAACATCATAATTGCAACAAAACCATCGGTTGAAAATGTGATTACAGAAGTTGTAGAAAATTATAAACGCTGAAAACTAAAACAATGATAAAAAACGACCTTTTTTTAAGAGCATTAAACAACGAAACCGTAGAACGTCCGCCTGTATGGATGATGCGTCAAGCTGGAAGATATTTACCCGAATTTAGAGCTTTACGCGATAAATACGATTTCTTTACGCGTTGCGAAACACCCGAATTGGCTGCCGAAATTACAGTACAACCTATACGTATTGTAAAACCCGATGCTGCAATATTGTTTTCAGATATATTGGTAGTGCCTCGCGCCATGGGTATTCATGTAGAATTAAAGGACAATTTAGGACCACAAATTCCAAATCCAATTCGTAGCATGGAACAAATCAATCAAGTTATAGTTCCAAATATTGAAGAAACTTTAGGTTATGTAATGGATGCTGTAAAATTGACAAAAGAAATGCTTAACAATGAAGTTCCCTTGATTGGTTTTGCAGGTTCACCATGGACAATTTTTTGTTATGTTGTAGAAGGAAAAGGCTCGAAAAGCTTTGATACTGCCAAAGGATTTTGTTTCTCAAACCCAATAGAAGCACACACTTTATTGCAAAAAATTACCGATACAACGATTTTATATTTAAAAGAAAAAGTGAAAGCGGGTTGCAATGCTATTCAAATTTTTGACTCTTGGGGTGGCATGTTATCACCTGTAGATTATCAAGAGTTTTCTTGGAAATACATCAATCAAATTGTAGAAGCTTTGGCAGATATGACTAAAGTTATTGTATTTGGAAAAGGATGCTGGTTTGCACTCAACGAAATGTCAAAATCTAAAGCTTCGGCTCTTGGTGTAGACTGGACTTGTTCGCCTCAAAACGCTCGCTATTTAACAGGTGGAAACATTACTTTGCAAGGAAATTTTGATCCAAGCAGATTACTTTCTCCTATTCCAACTATCAAAAAAATGGTTCATGAAATGATAGACGAATTTGGAAAAGACAAATACATTGTAAATCTTGGTCACGGAATTTTACCCAATATCCCTGTAGATCACGCTAAAGCGTTTATTGAGGCGGTGAAGGAGTATAGAAAGTAATCAACAATAGTTTTTTAGTTATTAACTTTAGACGTTAATACAACTAATTGATTTAATTTCTAAATGATTAAAGACATTCTAATTTTATTTCCAATTATATTAGCTTTTGGATTCAATTTTTTCTTAACCTTAGGGAGAAGTTTAAATCCAAAAACATTCAGGTATAATGATTTATTTAATAAAAAAGCTCGATATTATATCATTTTTGGAGTTGTTTTAAGTCTAATAGGTATTTTAAATATTCAATACGAAGCAAATGTATTTTACATATCTCCCATGATTACAATTGTTTTAATTTATTTCTTTAATTTTTTAATTTTAAAGCTGTACGGAAGAAATATTTATATTACAACAAAATGGGATTTTAAACCTAAGAACACAAAATTTTTAGATACATTTTTTGGTTTTTTGATTCTTCTAATATCGCTATGTTTGCCATTAATCATTAAAATTTATTTAGATAATTAAATAATGAAAAATAAATTCTACCAATACATACAAAACCTCCAAAATCAAATCACTTCCAAACTAGAAAAAGTCGATGGCGTAGCAAAATTCCGTGAAGACATTTGGGAACGACCAGAAGGCGGTGGCGGAAGAACTCGCATTATTGAAAACGGAGCTGTTTTTGAAAAAGGAGGAGTCAATATTTCGGCAGTTCACGGGAAATTACCCGATACGATGCAGAAACTATTCAACGTAGGTGAAGCCGATTTTTTTGCTTGCGGATTGAGTTTGGTTATTCATCCAAAAAATCCAATGGTGCCAACAGTTCATGCCAATTGGCGCTATTTCGAAATGTATGATGATAACGGAAATGTAATCAACAGTTGGTTTGGTGGCGGACAAGATTTGACACCTTATTATTTATTTGAAGAAGACGGTAAACATTTTCATCAAACATGTAAAACGGCCTGCGACAAACACAATTCAGAATTTTATCCAAAATATAAAAAACAATGCGACACTTATTTTTGGAACGCACATCGAAATGAAGCTCGTGGTTTGGGTGGATTATTTTTCGATTATTGCAAAGCAAATGATGAGATGAGTATGGAAGATTGGTATAACTTTGTAACTGAAGTTGGCAATAGTTTTCTGGAAGCGTATGTTCCCATTGTAGAGCGACGAAAAGATTTACCATATACCGAAGCGCAACGAACTTGGCAAGAAATTCGTCGTGGACGTTATGTAGAATTCAATTTAGTTCACGACAAAGGCACGCTTTTCGGGCTAAAAACCAATGGTAGAATCGAATCTATTTTGATGAGCTTACCACCACACGTACAATGGGTGTATGACCACAAGCCAGAAGAAGGAAGTGAAGAAGAAAAATTAATCAAGGTATTACAGCATCCTAAAGATTGGATTTAAATGATTAGATTTCAGCTATCAGTAGTCAGTAAATTAAGCTTATGAGAGATTATAAAAAATTGCAAGTTTGGGAAAAATCTCATCATTTAACTTTAGAATTATATAAAGAGCTAAAAAATTATCCAAAAGAAGAAATATTTGGATTAACTAGCCAAATGAAAAGATCTTCGAGCTCCATTGCAACTAATATAGCTGAAGGCGTTGGTAGAAATACGAATAAAGATTTTGCCCGATTTTTATCAATAGCATATGGTTCGACAAATGAATTAGAATATCAAATTATACTTAGCATTGATTTACTATTTCTTGAAAAATCAAAAGGAGAAGACTTTTTAGAAAAAATCCAAGAAATTAGAAAAATGTTGCATGGATTAATACTTAAAATAAATAACCCTGAAAGCTGATTTCTGAAGGCTGACAGCTAAATAAAAACAATATGTTCCCATTACAAAGAGGTAGAAGATTAAGAGTGAACGAATCCATACGTTCGTTAGTACGCGAAACTACATTAAGCCCAAGCGACTTTATGTTTCCAATGTTTATTATGGAAGGCGAAAACGCAAAAGTTGAAATTCCATCGATGCCAGGAATTTTTCGCCGCACATTAGATTTAACTGTTGAAGAAGTTAAAGAATTATATGCTTTAGGAATTCGTGCTGTTAATATTTATGTAAAAGTAAACGACAATTTAAAAGACAATACTGGAAAAGAGGCTTGGAATGAAAATGGATTAATGCAAAACGCTATTCGAGCCATAAAAAAAGCTTGTCCAGAAATGATTGTAATGCCCGATGTGGCGCTCGACCCATATTCTATTTATGGGCACGACGGAATTATTGAAAATGGTGATATTGCCAACGATGCTACCAATAATGCTTTGGTAAAAATGGCAGTTTCACACGCACAAGCTGGAGCCGATTTTGTAGCACCAAGCGACATGATGGACGGACGTGTATTGCGTTTACGCCAAGGTTTAGACGAAGCAGGTTTTCATAATGTTGGTATTATGAGCTATTCGGCAAAATATGCTTCAGCCTTTTACGGACCATTTCGTGATGCACTAGACAGTGCACCAAGAGAAGCCGATATCGTAGTTCCAAAAGATAAAAAAACCTATCAAATGGATTACGCCAATAGAATAGAAGCCGTAAAAGAAGCTTTATGGGATGTAGAAGAAGGTGCCGATATGGTTATGGTAAAACCAGGTATTGCCTATCTCGATATCGTTCGTGAGGTAAAAAATGCTGTGAATGTTCCTGTAACTGTTTTCCATGTTTCTGGCGAATATGCTATGATAAAAGCCGCTTCCGAAAGAGGTTGGCTCGATCATGATAAAATTATGATGGAGCAATTAATGTGCATAAAAAGAGCTGGCGCAAGTTTAATTTCAACCTATTTTGCCAAAGAAGCTGCAATTATTTTAAATAAATAGTACTCTTAAATAAGATTTCTGATATAAATCATATTTATTACAGATAATCATAATTACTTTTACTCAGTATTTAAATGAAATTTAGATGAAAACTTTTTTAAAATCATTCCTTTTAGTATTGGTTGTTTCTTTAATGAGTTGCGGAGGAAAAAAAGAAGAACAAGATTTTGGTAAAAAAACAGAATCTTCTTCCAATACCGAAAAAAAATTATCGGCAGAAGCAGAAATGGGGAAAACTATTTTTGAAGGTAAAGGTACGTGTGCTACTTGCCATAAACCAGACACTAAACTAGTTGGGCCAAGCGTAAAAGATATTTCTAAAATTTATACTGATAAAAAAGCTAGTATTGTAACCTTTTTAAAAGGAGAAGCGGAACCAATTGTAGATCCTACACAATATGAAGTAATGAAAGCAAATTTTGCAATTACCAAAAATATGACAGATGAAGAACTTAAAGCCTTAGAAGCATACATTCATTCTGTAGAATAATAATTTTTCATGTTTCGTTTGAAAATCACAAAGCTGAGATTTTTTCTTGACTTTGTGATTTTTTTATGTAATTTTCCATAAAAAATATGGAAGAAATAGCACACATAGAAACACCATTAGGTATAACAAAAATAATAGGTAGTAGCTATGGCATTTCTCAAATTACGATTGAAGAAAATGCAAAAATTTCTTCCACTATCCCTTTAGTTTTACAAGAAGCTGTAGAACAACTCCAAGAGTACTTTGCAGGTTTGCGTAAAGAATTTACCTTGGCTTTACACCCAAAAGGAACTGATTTTCAACAAAAAGTTTGGCAAGAGCTTTTAAAAATTCCTTTTGGTAAAACAATGTCTTATCTTGAATTGTCAAAAAAACTTGGCGATGTAAAAGCGATTCGAGCCGTAGCTTCTGCCAACGGTAAAAACCCACTTTGGATTGTGGTTCCTTGCCACCGCGTTATTGGTACAGACGGATCTTTAACAGGTTATGCTGGAGGGCTTTGGAGAAAAAAGTGGCTTTTAGAGCATGAAAGTCCTTTTGAGCAACAATCTCTATTTTAAATACACTAAAACAACTTTATACACCAAAATCATGATTGAAAAAATTAACCTTAACAATATTCTTTTTATAGATATTGAAACTGTGCCAGAGACTGAAGATTTTAGTCAAATAGACCAAGAAATGCAACAACTTTGGGAACAAAAAACACAATACCAAAGAAAAGATGATTATTCGCCCGAAGAGTTTTATGAACGTGCAGGAATATGGGCCGAATTTGGTAAAATAATATGTATTTCTGCAGGATATTTTACCAATAAAAACGATATTAGAAACTTTAGGGTAACTTCTTTTATAGGAGAAGAAGCAAAAATTCTTAAAGATTTTTCAAACTTAATACAAAATCACTTCAATGGTGCTCAACATCTATTGTGCGGACATAATAGTAAAGAATTCGACATTCCTTTTATTGCACGACGTATGATAATACAGGGTATCGCTATTCCTGCAAAAATGAATTTGTTTGGCAAAAAGCCGTGGGAAGTTCCACATCTTGATACTTTAGAATTATGGAAATTTGGAGACTATAAACATTATACATCTCTAAAATTATTATCCAAAATATTGGGTATACCTACCTCAAAAGATGATATAGATGGTAGTCAAGTAGCACAGGTGTATTATGTTCAAAAAAATATTGACCGTATTGTAACCTATTGTGAAAAAGATGTAATAGCAACGGCACAGATATTCTTACGTTTTAGAAGAGAAGATTTATTAATAGATGAAGAAATCATTCATGTATAAAAAAGCCCAAAATAAATTTGGGCTTTTTTACTGATTGTTCTGGTGTTTTACTTTTTTTCTGCAGTTTTAATATCTGATACTTTATAGCTTTTACCATCGGCGGTAGATTCTACCAATTTTTTAATATCATCTGTAGAGAGTTTATCCAAATCAAAATGAACTACGGCTTCTTGTTTGTCAAAATCTACTTTTGCATCTTGAATTCCATCTGTTTCGTTTAATTTGTCTTCTATTGTTTTGGCACACCCAATAGCGCATGTCATGCCCTCTATATGAAACGTTATGGTTTCTGGTTTAGTAGCTGGTGTTTTGGCTTTTTTTTCGGCTGCTACTTTATTTTGAGGAATTGGTTTTTTTGCTTCGTTTTTACAACCTACAAATAGAATAGAACTTAAAAGAACTGTTGTTAAAATAGTTGCTAACTTCATAATGTTTAATTTTTATACAAATTTACTACATTATATTTGCATCTGCACAAAAAGCATCAAATTTGTACTTGTAATTATTTAGTATGCCAACAAATAAATTAAAATGGATTTTATTAATAGGACTCGCACTTGTATGGGGAAGTTCTTTTATCTTAATTTTTAAAGGGCTTCATGGTTTGTCTGCCATAGAACTAGGCTCGATGCGGATTATATTTTCGGCTCTTTTTTTATGGATTATTGGCTTTAAAAGTATCTATACCATTCGGTTACATCAATGGAAATATATAGCATTAACGGGTTTTATGGGTACTTTTTTTCCTGCCTATTTATTTGCTATTGCCGAAACTCAAGTAAGTAGTTCCATCGCTTCTATACTTAATTCGCTTACTCCTTTAAACACACTATTAATTGGGGTTTTGGGTTTTGGATTTACTTTCAAAAGAAATCAATCTTTGGGTATTCTTATTGGACTTTTGGGCATTCTAACATTAATTTTAGGAGGTAATCAAGCTGGGAGTTCAAAAAACATTTACTATTCTTTGTTGGTGGTGCTTGCCTCTATATGTTACGCTGTAAATATAAATTTGATAAAAAAATACCTTTCCGATGTAAAACCCATAAGCATTACCACAGGAAATTTTACTGTTCTATCTATTCCTGCCTTTGTAATATTGTTGTTTACAGATTTTTTTGAAAAAATTCAGTTACAAAACACTCAAACTTCTCTACAATATGTATTGTTGCTTGCTGTTTTAGGAACCGGAATAGCCAATATTGTTTATTTTAAACTAATACAAATATCTTCTCCAATATTTGCTTCTTCGGTAACTTATTTAATACCTATTGTAGCGTGCGTATGGGGCTTTTTTAATCGTGAATCTTTAACATTTATACAATATATAGGTGCTTTTGTAATTCTTATTGGTGTGTATTTATCGAACAAAAAATAAAGTGTTATTATTATTTATTTCTTTATCAGTACTTTATCAGGTTAAACAAAATATAAATCGTTCTTATTTTATATAGAATAAGAAACTTATTTTGTAATTTTGCACCCGTATTTATAAAAAATAAATCTAATAAATTGATGAGTACAAACACAATGCCCTATGTGGCCTACAAAGTAAAAGATATTTCTCTAGCAGAATGGGGAAGAAAAGAAATTCAATTGGCAGAAGCAGAAATGCCAGGTTTAATGGCACTTAGAGCTGAATATGGTGCTTCGCAACCCCTTAAAGGAGCTCGAATAGCAGGATGCTTACACATGACTATTCAAACCGCTGTATTAATAGAAACTTTAGTTGCTCTTGGTGCAGACGTTACTTGGAGTTCTTGTAACATCTTTTCTACTCAAGATCATGCGGCGGCGGCTATAGCAGCAGCTGGAATTCCTGTGTACGCTTGGAAAGGAATGAATGAACAAGAATTTGACTGGTGTATTGAGCAAACTTTGTTCTTTGGTGAAGACCGCAAACCTCTTAATATGATATTAGACGATGGTGGAGATCTTACCAATATGGTTTTCGATCGTTACCCAGAGCTTATAGCAGAAATTAAAGGATTGTCTGAAGAAACTACTACAGGAGTACACCGTTTATATGAAAGAATGAAAAACGGAACATTACATATTCCTGCAATCAATGTTAATGACTCGGTAACCAAATCTAAATTTGACAACAAATACGGTTGTAAAGAAAGTGCTGTAGATGCTATTCGTAGAGCTACCGATGTAATGTTGGCGGGTAAAAGAGTTATAGTATGCGGATATGGAGATGTTGGTAAAGGTACTGCTGCCTCTTTCCGTGGAGCAGGTTCTATAGTAACTGTTACAGAAATTGACCCTATTTGTGCTCTACAAGCTGCAATGGACGGTTTCGAAGTGAAAAAACTAGACACTGTAATTGCCAATGCCGATATTGTAATTACAACTACAGGAAATAAAGACATTGTGGTAGATCGTCATTTTAAAAACATGAAAGACAAAACCATTGTATGTAATATTGGTCATTTTGACAACGAAATAGACATGGCTTGGCTAAATGCAAACTATGGTGCTACTAAAGTTGAAATCAAACCTCAAGTAGATAAATACAATGTAGAGGGTAAAGATATTATTATCTTGGCAGAAGGTCGTTTGGTAAACTTAGGTTGTGCTACTGGACACCCAAGTTTTGTAATGAGTAATTCATTTACAAACCAAACTTTAGCTCAAATTGAATTATGGACTAATACTGCTGCTTATAAAAACGAAGTATATATGTTGCCAAAACATCTTGATGAAAAAGTTGCTGAATTGCACCTATCAAAATTAGGAGTAGAATTGGAAACATTAAACCAAGAACAAGCACAATATATTGGTGTAGAGGTAAAAGGTCCTTTTAAACCAGAATATTACAGATATTAATATTTATTAAAAAAATAATTATTACAAAGGTTGCTTCCAAAAAAAGCAGCCTTTTGTATTTTTTATAAAAACTTAATTTCTAAAACTTCAAAATAAATTGGTTTTATTACCTTTGTTTCCTTAAATAATAACCCATGTTACAGATAGCATTTATTAGAGAAAATCAAGAAAAAGTGATTACAGCCTTGGCAAAAAAACATTTTAACGCCAAAGCTATTGTAGAAGAAGTGGTTCAACTAGACGAAAATCGCAGAGCTACTCAAGTTGAACTAGATACTATTCTTGCAGAATCCAATAAACTATCCAAAGACATTGGTGAGATGATGAAGAATGGAGAAAAAGCAAAAGCTGAAATTCTCAAAGAAAAAACAGCTCAACTTAAAGAAAAAAGTAAAGAACTTTCTGAAAAACTAGATGCATTTGCAAACAACTTGCAAGATAAAATGTATTTACTACCCAATTTGCCTGCCGAAATAGTTCCAGAAGGAAAAACTCCCGAAGAAAACCTCAATGTTTTTCAAGAAGGAGAAATACCTCAGCTACACGAAGGTGCTTTGCCACATTGGGAACTTTCAAAAAAATACGATATTATAGACTTTGAATTGGGTGTAAAAATTACAGGTGCTGGATTTCCAGTTTACAAAGGAAAAGGAGCAAAATTACAACGAGCTCTTATCACTTATTTTTTAGACAAAAATACAGAAGCAGGATATCAAGAATTTCAAGTGCCTCACATGGTTAATGAAGCCTCTGGTTTTGGAACGGGGCAATTACCCGATAAAGAAGGACAAATGTATCATGTAACAGCAGATAATTTGTATTTAATTCCGACAGCCGAAGTGCCTGTTACCAATATATTTAGAGATGTAATTTTAAACGAAAATGATTTACCTATATGTTGCACAGGTTATACACCTTGTTTTCGTAGAGAAGCGGGATCATACGGAGCTCATGTAAGAGGTTTAAACCGTTTGCATCAATTTGACAAAGTAGAAATAGTACGCATAGAACATCCTGAAAAATCGTATGAAGCTTTAGACGGAATGGTAGAACATGTAAAAACCATTATGCGTGAATTAAAGTTACCGTACAGAATTTTAAGACTATGCGGTGGCGATATGAGTTTTGCATCGGCGCTTACTTACGATTTTGAAGTCTATTCAACAGCACAAGAGCGTTGGTTGGAGATTTCGTCTGTTTCAAACTTTGAGACTTTCCAAGCCAATAGACTTAAATTGCGCTACAAAAACAAAGAAGGTAAAACCCAACTAGCACATACTTTAAATGGAAGTTCATTAGCATTACCAAGAGTTTTAGCTGGTATTTTAGAAAATTATCAAACGCCCGAAGGTATTGTTGTACCCGAAGTTTTAAGAAAATATACAGGTTTTGACATTATAAACTAAAAAAACGCCTCTTGATTGAGGCTTTTTTTTAATAATAACGAACTTTGCATAAAGTACATTTTTATGAGAAAAATAGAACACATTGGTATTGCAGTAAAAGATTTAGCTGTTTCCAATAAAATTTTTGAAAAACTATTTGGAGCACCCGCCTACAAAGAAGAAGAAGTGGCGAGCGAAGGTGTAAAAACTTCTTTTTTTATGAATGGTCCAAATAAAATAGAATTACTAGAAGCCACTAATGCCGAAAGCCCAATAGCAAAATTTATAGAAAAAAAAGGCGAAGGCATACACCATATTGCTTTTGATGTAGAAGATATCATTCAAGAAATCAAACGTTTAAAAGATGAGGGTTTTATTGTATTGAATGAAGTACCCAAAAAAGGCGCCGATAATAAACTTGTTGCTTTTTTACACCCAAAAAGTACCAATGGTGTTTTAATAGAACTTTGTCAAGAAATTGCTTAAAAATATTTGTAGATTACAAAAAAATACAGTAATATTGCAACCTCAAAATAAGCAATAGCTTATTGGGTCCTATAGCTCAGTTGGTTAGAGCACCTGACTCATAATCAGGTGGTCCCTGGTTCGAGCCCAGGTGGGACCACAAAAAAACCTCTCAATTTGAGAGGTTTTTGTTTTTATTACAATGTGTTATCTTCTGCATACCACTCGGCAAAAGAACTCTCTGTTTCTTGTAATTTTAATGAATATAATACAATGTCTTGCGGTAATCTACTTTGTATTTTTTTTGCAAAATCTATAACCATGTTCTCCGAAGTAGGTTGGTAATTTACCAAAATAACATGATGTCCTCTTTGTTTAAGTTCGTGTGCTAGCTCTATATGAGGCGTGTTTTGGTTAAAAACAGTAGCATGGTCAAAAACATCAACAATTTCTTCTTTAACTATCTTTTTTAAATCCGAAAAATCTATAACCATTCCGTATTTTACATGAGATGTGTCATGAATAGGTACACCTATAACGGTTACAAACAATTTATAGCTATGCCCGTGCACATTTTTACACTTTCCATCATAACCATATAAGGCATGCCCTGTTTCAAAATTAAATATTTTGGTAATTCGTATTTTTTGTTGCATTCTACTTCTATTCTTTGTTTTTTTTCTTTGCCCAATAATAAATCAAATATGCCAACCCTACTAATATTACATAAGGAAGTAAAGAACCTATTAATATACCTGTTTGATAATTCCCGTTGGGTGCTTCTTTTATTTTTTTATCAATATCTACTTGTAAAAATAATAATGAAATAAAATTCATTTTACTGTTTTTTAAATTGTTTTAATGCGTTTTTGGTAAAATCGGAAAGAACCAATTTTCCAGATAATGCAGCTCTTTCATACAATAGTTTATCCCAATGCGACGTGTTTTCCCATAAAACTCTTTTAATATCTGTTAAGGCTTCTGGGTTGTAATTTGAAAATTCTTGAGCAAAATTATCTGTGTAGTTATCCAATTCTTCTTGTGTGTCAAAAACCTTTGTAAATAATCCTTTTTCAAAAGCCCAAGATGCTGTATACCATTGATTTGGATTAAGGGTTAATGTGCTCATTGCTGCAAGCCCTATTTTTCTAGATACTGCGGGCTCTATTACAAATGGACCAATACCGATTGCGATTTCCGATAGTTTGATGCTCGAGTCTATATGTGCAATTGTGTAATCGCAAGCAGACGCTAATCCTACCCCGCCACCTACTGCTTTACCTTGTACTTTACCAATAATAATTTTGTTGCAGGTTCTCATGGCATTGATTACTTGAGCAAATCCAGAAAAGAATTTTTTACCCATATCAAAATCTTGTATTGCCAGTAACTCATCAAACGAAGCGCCTGAACAAAATATTTTTCCGGTGCTTTGCAGTACAATACAATGTACCGAGGCGTCGTTGGATAATTGGGATATGGCATCTGTAAGTTTTTGCAACAACACACTAGGAAATGAATTTCCAGAAGGGTGAAAAAAAGTTATTGTAGCAACTTTATCATTTTTTTGTACAGAAATAGTGCCTAAATTGGACATTACAAAATATATTTAAATACAAATTTACAAAAAAAAGACTGCTTAAAAAAGGCAGTCTTTAACGTATGTTTTTAATTATTTCTTACGGATTTTGTTCAAACGATTGACTTTCTCCTTTGTGTGCGTTTCTTACATTAACCACTACATTGTTTTCATTTACCACAAATGCAGCAAAACTTATATTTTCGGGGTTAGAAACATTGGCAGGAACTGGAAAAGAAAATGATTTTGTTACAGAAGTACCTGTAGTAAAGCTGCCCAAAAGCGGATCGCCTAGAATATTCGTAACCGATTGGCGTAATACATGATTGTGCTCAAAATTTGGTATCGGGTTTACTCCATTATAATACGAAGTATAATTGCGTTGCATATAAATAAGATGATCTTCAAGCAAATAAACCACCAACTTTAAATTTGAATAGTTTTGAGCAAATTTTATAGTAACATCTAAGTTTATATTTCCGTTGGTTACTGTAGAATTTAAAGCAAGTCCTAATCCTGAATTATTTCCTGTTAAATCTAGCGCTTGTTGCACATTTGATGGTTCTGGCGATGTCCAAACAATCGTTCTATTTAATCTAGATTGTGGTAGTTCTAAATCAGAATTTGGTAATATCAATTCTTTTAAAGGTTGAATTCCAGCGAAATGATACGGGTCGTTTCCATTATGGATAGCCACCGAAACGGCTTTGTCTGTTTTAGTAAAAACTTGATCTATTGCATAGGCAACACGAGTACAATTACCGCACCATGTACCTGTATAATCTTCAATTAGCACACGTTTTTTAAAATATCCAGAAATAGGTGGTGCTGTTTCAGAATCTGAAGGAATGTTTTCTATAACATTTGGGGCATTACAAGAAAATAATGCCATAAAGATGAAAAACAAGCCAAAAAAATAAGATTTGTTCATGTTGTTGTGGGTTTATTATAAGCAAATTAAAGAAAAATATTATAATTATTAAATATTTATTTTATTTATTTGTAGTACAAATAATAACTAAACAATGAAAAAAATAATTCTAACTGCATTACTCCTAGTAACAACCTACAATTGGTGTCAAACACAAATGCCCAACATTTCTTTAAAAGATTTGGAAGGAAAAAACCACACAATTACAACCGATTATAGTGAAAAAGATAAAATTTATATATTTTCGTTTTGGGCTACTTGGTGTACACCTTGTATAAATGAACTTGACGAAATGAATGATGTAATTGAAGACTGGAAAAAAGAAATTAATGTAGAAGTTGTTGCTGTAGCTACCGATGATACAAGAACCCAAAAAAGAATAAAACCTTTAGTAAATGGCAAAGCATGGGGTTTTAACGTGCTATTAGATAGTAATCAAGATCTTAAACGAAGTTTAGGTATTGTAAATATACCACATACTATAGTTGTAAAAAATAATAAAATAGTATTGGTACAAAGTGGTTATGTACCAGGAAGCGAAAACGAATTATTAGCTAAGCTAAAAGCATTATAAAAAATGAAGAAAAAAATAATATTTTGTTCTCTACTATTATCATTGGGAACTGTTATGGCGCAAGAAAAAAAATCAAATATTTCTGGTGGTTTTGAAAATAACAGTCAGTGGTACCTTAATGATAAAAATCTTTTTGATGAAAATCTTTTACCCACACAACACCCCGAGCAACCCTTTCGTTCCAATAGTTATTTGTTTGTAAACTACAAGATTAAAAATTTTACTTTTGGTGTTCAAACAGAAGGATATTACGATAAAGCATTGCTTAATTTGAATCCAAAATTTGAAAAAGCAAATATTGCAACGTATTTTGCTCAATACAAAAACGAAAAAATTGAAGCTACATTAGGTTATTTTTACGAACAATTTGGTAGCGGTTTACTTTTAAGAAGTTGGGAAGATAGAGCCCTTGGTATTAACAATGCTCTAAGAGGAGCTCGATTTGTTTACAAACCTACTTCGTATCTTACCTTCAAAACACTTTATGGGCAACAACGCACAGGTTTTGAAGTATCTGAAGGTAAAATATATGGTTTTGATACCGATTTTAATGTTTTTGAAGCTTTGAAAAAAGAAAACTCTGAGCTTTCAGTAGGTTTTACCTTTGTAGGTAGAAATGAAAAAACAACTCTAGTAAATCCAAATTTTACGAATCTTACATACGGTATTGGCGGTCGATTTAATTACTCGAGAAACTCGTTTTATGCTTCGGGAGAATACAATTTTAAATCAAAAGATGCTGTAGTACAGGTTAAAAATCAAATTGATAATAATTTGATAAAATCGGGAAGCGCACTACTATTTAATATGGGTTACTCTAAAAAAGGGTTTGGTATTGATGGTACATTTCGAAGACTCGAAAATATGGGGTTCTATTCTGAACGATTGGCAAACAAAAATGCTTACAACGATATGTTGATGAATTATGTTCCTAGTTTAACAAAACAACATCATTATAATTTAGCAAATATTTATGTGTACCAATCGCAACCAGGCATAATATTAAACGACCCAAGTATGGTAAAAGCAGGGGAAATTGGTGGTCAAATAGATTTGTATTACAATTTTAAAAAAGGAACCCATTTTGGCGGAAAATACGGTACAAAATTGGCGGTCAATTTTTCTCAATACCATGGGTTGTCAGGAGATTATTTTATTTACAATCCACAAGATTTTCAAACAAAATTCATTGGCTTCGGACAAAAATACTTCTCAGATATAAACATAGAAATTACTAAAAAATGGAATTCTAAATGGCAATCTGTTTTTTCGTATATAAATCAATATTACAACAAAAAGTTTATAACCGAGCAATACGGTGTAATTAACACAAATATTTTGGCTGCAGAAGCCATTTACAAATTTGGAACGAATAAATCTATTCGTGCGCAAGGAGAACATTTATGGGCAGACGCCGACAAAAAAAATTGGGCTTCATTATTAACAGAATTTAACCTTAGCAGTAAATATACTGTATATGTTACAGATATGTACAACTATGGCAACGATGAACCAGAATTAAGACAACATTACTTTACAGTAGGAAATGCTTACCGATTGGGTTCGACAAGAGTGTCTTTAAGTTATGGTAGACAAAGAGATGGTTTGGTTTGTGTTGGTGGCGTATGTAGATATGTACCTGCTAGCTCTGGATTTTCGTTTTCAATAAACACTTCTTTCTGATGAAAAAAATAATTGTTTATTTTTTTATCTTGGGTATTATTTCTTCATGTAATAAATCTGATTCTGAAGAATATGAAGAAATTTCTACTCCAGTTTCGGTAGGTACTAACCCATATCAAAAACTAAGCGATTATCATTTTTTTACAGGCAATATAAAAGATTTGGTTGCTAACACTGGTGTTTTGCCTTATGAACCAGCAAGTGGTTTATTTACAGACTATGCCGATAAAAAAAGATACATTTGGATGCCAAAAAGTACAATGGCAAATTATGTTTCAGACGGAGAGGTTTTAAACTTTCCCGAAAATACTGTACTTATTAAAGTGTTTTATTATAAAGATGTTTTACCCAATCATACCCAAAAAATAGTAGAAACAAGACTACTTATTAAAAAAAATACAGGATGGATAACTGCAAATTACATCTGGAATGCCGAGCAAAATGAAGCTTATTTAAATGCTAATGCTGTTGTTTTTCCTATTTCGTTTCAAAAATCTAATGGCGAACAAATATCTATCAATTACAAAACCCCAACCAATACAGAATGTGCCTACTGCCACACATTGAACAATCAATTGGTGCCTATTGGGCCTAAACCACAAAACTTAAATTGGAATTTAGCTTATAATGATGGAACTAAGAATCAAATTACTAAACTTATAGAAGAAGGTTATTTATCTTCTCAAAATATTCCTCAAAATATAGTTTCTGTAATAGATTATACAAATACTAATTATCCACTTAAAACAAGAGTGCGCTCGTATCTTGATGCAAATTGTAGTTATTGTCATGTAGATGGTGGCTATGCAGAAGAGTTTAATGTTCGTTTTTCTTTTAACGAATCAACCTCATCATCAAATTTAGGTATTTGTAAAGATGCTATCCATTTCGTTCCAGGATACAATGCTAATAAAATAATTATACCTGGCGTAGCAAATCAATCAATATTGTATTATAAAATGAATACTTTAAATCCAAATTACATGATGCCTTTTGTTGGAAAAACCATTATTCATACAGAAGGTGTAAATCTTATAGAACAATGGATTAATAGTTTAACAGACTGTAATTAAAAATGTAAAAGCCCGATTTAAAAAATCGGGCTTTTAACATTACAAAATATGTATATTTGTAGGTATTCTTATTTTTTTACAATTTTAACGCTAGCCGATTTATTATCTGACGAATTTAATTGCAATACATAAACGCCCGAAGTAATAGTATCTAAAGTAATAGTATTTGCTCCTTGTTTATAAACCTCTTGCACTAAGCTTCTTCCATTCATATCAAACAACGTTACTGTTCCGTTTGAACTACTCGAAAAATCTAGTGTCTGATTAACCAATGTAGATGTAAGAGTAACTCCCAAGGTATCGAGAGACTCAACAGTATTTACAGATAAAGTTGTAGTATATCTATAAGTAAATGTAACCGAATTACCCACTTCATTTCCAGAAGTGTCCAATTGATAAACTTTAAAAACATAATCTATAGGATAATTAACCCCGTCTCCTGTATCTAAATTATAAATATGATTAGCATTAGTTTCAGTAGAATTTGCAGCTACTGTAACTGGATTGCTTGGGTAAGAATTGCCTGTATGTATAGAACTCAAACAAACAGGGCCTATACATAACTCTAGAGCACTACCATCAGAATTTGTAATACTCATAGATTTTATTTTTATCAAAGTAGGGGTTGATGCAGCATTATGAATATGAAAATCAAAAGATGCCTGCGGATAAGCAGTAGTGTTATAAGTAATAATTTCTCCTTCTGTTACTTGCTGTCCATTAGCTTTTAAAACACTTATTTGAGCTTGTAAAGAAGTTGAAAGTATTATGAATCCAAATATTGCGAATATTTTTTTCATGTTTTATTAAAACACCTTAGCGTTTTTAGCGCTAAAGTGTATGGTTTTTAGTTAATAATAATTTTTTGTGTAGATTGTGAATCACCATTAGAAAGTGTTGCTAAGTAAATTCCTTTTGAAAATTGAGAAAGATTTACTGACTGACCGTCTAATACCGAATTTTGTGTGTAAACAACTTTACCACTGATATCTGTAATTTGAACTGTACAAGCATCTGTTGCTTTCAAATAAAATATTCCTGTAGAAGGATTTGGATATAAACTTGTGTTTTTAGCAAATTCAGTATTGTTTACAGCCAATGCTTGTGTAGCATATTTAGCTTGCATTACATTTTTGGTAGCATAATCTTGGATAAAAACAACAACTTTCAAATCTGTCATTTGTTCAATAAATGTACCTGTCAAATCAGCTGATAATGTTGTAGTTGTTGGTTGATTGTAAACAAAATTTACTGTTTGTCCTGTTGCGCTTGGTAACATTTTCATAAATACTTCATGAAATGAAGTTTCACCATTGGAAGCTGTATTATTATAAGTAGTACCTTCAACAACTGCAGCAAAAACTCTATATGTACCTGATATATAAGGCATAGTATTAATACTAACATTCATAATATTGCCCGATAATTCTTTTGTTGCATTTATGGTAAAATATGATGGTTTTGCTAAAGCGTTTGTTAAATCTTGTTGCAACAAAGATGTATTGAAATTTGTTCCCTCTACAGAATCAACCAATAACGTTGGAGCTGCTGTAATACCATAATATCCAACTCTAGTATCTACTTCTGCCGTATTATAAGGATCTCCTGTACCTGGCCAATCTACACGGTAGGCTATGGAGGCAAAATTTGAACCGTTGTTTGTATGAAACGGATTATAATAATTATTATTGAAAGTTGCACAAGGGCCACAAGTAGAACTTGAAAATTCTTCATACAATGGTAGTCTTGCAACAGAATTACTCGCAACAGATATCGATTTTATTATTTGATCATTTGTAGCTACTGCATCTGCGCCTGAGCCGTTAATATTTGAAACCCATAGCTTTAATGAATATAATCCTGGAGAACAATTCCAAGCATCTTGATGTGTTACGGCATAAGTTTGCCCTGCCGCCAAACTTAACCCTGTAATAGTTTGCGTATGTACTGCGCCTGTGCCCTCTTGCCAATTCAAATTAAAGGAAGTAATAGTTGAAGATCCTTGATTTTGAAAAGATCCCTCAATAGGTACACTTGTTGTGCCATTTGGTATAATAGAATTAATAGTGAAAGTAGATAACTCTAAATCTAGGTTTGGAATTTGCTCTACAGATACCTCATCAATAAAAATATTGTTACCATAATTTGAGGTTCCTTTTATGTTTATATAACCTGTGCCTGTTAATGTACCAGGAATATCAAAAGAATACGAATACCAACCATTTCCTGATACAGCTGGCGCTAATGTTATAGAACGATTTACTGTTCCAAGTAAAGTTCCTCCTGCTGTTGCTGTTGTATTGTAATAAACATCTATTTTATCTGCATCTGTTGTATATCCATCATCGCGATACATTTTTAGCTTTACTCTGTAAGTAGCACCAGAAAATGTAAGAGTTGGAGAAGTAAGAGTTCCTACACCATTAGATGGTATATTGTAAGAATTAAATCGAGCCATACCAGCACCCGCAAAAGGTGAACAGGCTGGAGCACCACCCGTGGTTCTTCTAGACCAAGCATTAATAGTTGCTCCAGAATCGTTGGTAACTGTTGTAGTAGTCCAACCCAAAGCTGTGTCAAAATTTTGACTTGCCACTACCTGTGCCTCAGACACCGTAGGAACAGCAATTAAAGAAAGAAAAAATAAAGTAATTTTCTTCATGTTGTTAAAGTTTAGTTAGTTAATAATATGCAATTATATAAATTTTACTCTTAATTAACAAATTATCAACATATTGTTAATGCAACAAGCTATTTTCTACTAAACAACAAACCTTATATTACAGTAAAAATGTTGTAATAAAAACGGGGAATTTTCAAAGTATTGTAAATATGATAAATGATTGATATTTTGTTTTATGAAATGAAAATCATTTTAAGAAAACGGTTAGCTTGAAACAATTAAATCAAATTTTTCTGTTTTTCAAAATATTTTATATTTTGAAATCAAGACTTTTTGAGTGTAGTTTCTATTTTATTTGCACTATTTTTAATTTTTAGATTCTTTAGGAAAAGATAATTTAGATTACCATAGTAAGTTGAATGCGTTTTCTAGCTTCATCTACCTCAACTACTTTTACTTGCACGTGTTGGTGCATTTTTACTACTTCATTTACATCGGAAACATAGCCTTCTTTGAGTTGTGAAATATGTACCAAGCCGCTTTCTTTGATGCCTATATCTACAAAGCAGCCAAATGCAGTAATATTATTAACAATTCCAGGTAAAATCGTGCCCGCTCTCACATCGTTTATGGTGCGCACATTTGGGTCAAACTCAAAAACTTTGGCTGCTTTGCGTGGGTCAAGACCTGGTTTTTCAAGTTCTTTTAATATATCTTTTATTCCTAAAATTCCAATTGTTTCGTCTATATATTTTTCGGGAGTAATTTTAGCTATTTGATCTTTATTGGCTACCAAATCGGTTAATGAAATACCTAAATCTTTAGCCATTTTTTCTACTTTTTTGTAAGATTCTGGATGCACTGCCGAATTATCCAACGGATTTTTTCCTTCTTTTATTCTAATAAATGCGGCAGCTTGCTGGAACGCTTTTTCACCTAAACGAGGCACTTTTTTTAATTGATTTCTATCTTGAAAAGCACCATTTTCTGTTCTAAAATTTACAATGTTTTCGGCCATTTTTTCTCCTATTCCAGAAACATAACTCAACAACGATTTGCTCGCTGTATTGATGTTAATACCCACCGAATTTACACAACGAATTACCGTGTTGTCTAATTCTTCTTTCAATTTACTTTGATCTACATCGTGTTGGTATTGCCCCACTCCTATTGATTTTGGATCTATTTTTACCAATTCTGCCAACGGATCGCTCAATCTTCTGCCTATAGAAACCGCACCACGAACAGTAACATCATAATTACCAAATTCTTCTCGAGCAATTTTACTGGCAGAGTACACCGAAGCACCCGCTTCGGAAACTACAAAAACCTGAACCGGCTTATCAAAAGCTATTTTTTTGATAAAAAACTCGGTTTCACGGCTAGCTGTTCCGTTACCTATAGAAATGGCTTCGATATTATAGGCATTTACCATCGATTTTATTTTTTTCATCGCCATAGCCGTTTCATTTTGTGGCGCATGCGGATAAATGGTTTCGTTGTAGAGCAAATCTCCTTTTTCGTCCAAGCACACTACTTTGCAACCTGTTCTATAGCCTGGGTCTATCGCCAAAATTCGTTTTTCGCCCAATGGTGGTGCTAGTAAAAGTTGGCGTAAATTTTCCGAAAAAACATCAATGGCTTTGATATCGGCTTTGGTTTTGGCTTCTTGCAAAGCTTCGTTGGAAATAGCGGGTTCGAGCAAACGTTTATAACTGTCGTCTATAGCTTTTTCTATATGGTAAGCGCTATCGCCTTCGTTTTTGATAAGGTTTTTATCCATAAACCGTAATAGTTCATCTTTATCTTCATCAAGTAAGGTGATTTTTAGTTTGATAATTCCTTCGTTTTCTGCACGAAGCATGGCTAACAATCTATGTGATGGAGCTTTGGCAAGATTTTCGTTCCAATCGAAATATTGAGAAAATTTTTGAGCTTCTTCTTCCTCTTTTTTGGTTTTGACTACCTTGGTTTCTACAATAGCTTTTTTCTGAAAAGTTCTGCGTAGTGTTTTTCTAATAAAAATATTTTCATTAATCCACTCTGCAATAATATCGCGTGCGCCTTGTAGAGCTTCTTCTTCATTGGCTACGTTGTCATTTAAGTATTTTGATGCTAAGTAATCTAAATCGTCGTTTTTTTGAGCCATGATAATTTTTGCCAAAGGTTCTAATCCTTTTTCTCGGGCAACATCGGCACGGGTTTTTTTACGCTTTTTGTAAGGTAAATACAAGTCTTCGAGTTCCTGTAAATCAAAACTATTTTCAATTTTTGATTTTAGATCTGGCGAAAGTGCATTTTGTTCTTCTATAGACTTTAAAATAGATTCTTTCCGTTTTACAATTTCATCAAACTGCTTGTTGAGTTTTGCAATTTGCTCTATTTGTACTTCGTCAAGGTTTCCTGTTTGGTCTTTTCTATAACGAGCTATAAACGGAATGGTACAGTCTTCGTTAAGTAATTGTACCGTGTTTTCTATACTTTTTACTGCAATTTGAGTATGGTTGTGTATATATTGTATGTTTGTCATTGTTATAATTGTTGTAAATAATGCGAGATTATCTTAAAATCTCGCATTATTTACGAGTTTTGTTTTTTATTAATCTTGAACTATAAAATCTTTTGGGTCTTCTTTTTTAAATTCGGGCTGAATAGTAATATGATTGATACCAAATTTTTGAAATAGTACTGTTTCTATTTTATGTAAAATTTCATCAAATTGGGTTAAAGTAAAATTTTCTGGACAATCTAGATGTGCTTCTAGATGTAATTCTTCTTCATTAAGATGCCAAACGTGTATGTGGTGAAGTTTTCCAGCGCCTTCTATTTTATGAACTTCTCGTACTATTTCTTTAATATCTATTTCATCGGGAGTAAAAAGCATTAACATTTTTGTTGATTTTATCAGTAAATCCCAACCTACATAAATAAGATAAACAGCAATAAAAATAGTCATAAGGCTATCTACCCAAAACCAACCCAAATATTTCATAAGCAAACCGCCTACAAGTACTGCTACCGATGCCATCATATCGGTAAGTAAATGCAGGTAGGCCGATTTCATATTTAAGTTATGATCGGCATCTTTTTTTAAAAATAATACCGAAAGTCCATTAACAACAATACCTAATAATGCCAACCATATTACCAAATCTGAAGCTATTGGTTTTGGAGTTATAAATCGTTCAACCGCACCATATATAAGTATAAAAGCTACAATTACAAGTGTAGAAGCATTTACAAATGCTGCTATAAGTTCGGCTCGTTTGTATCCAAAAGTGTGGTCTATAGATGCTTTACGACGCGAAAGTTTGTGAGCAATTAAACTAAATACCAATGATAATACATCGGAAAAATTGTGTAACGCATCAGAAATTAAAGCTAAACTACCCGATATGATTCCGCCAACCAATTGAGCGATAGTTATCACTAAATTTAAAACAATCGAAATTACTAAGTTATCCGATTTTACTTCGTGCTTGTGTATGTGAACGTGGCTCATTATTTACAAGCTATTTTTTTTACTCTATTGGCGTGTCTTCCGCCTTCAAAAGCAGTATTCAAAAATGTTTTTACAATATCTATAGCTTGTTCTATAGAGGTAAAACGTGCTGGAATACTCACTACATTAGCATCGTTATGTTGGCGTGCCAATGCCGAAATTTCTTTGGTCCAACATAAAGCTGCACGTACATCTTGGTGTTTGTTTACAGTCATAGCAATTCCGTTGCCACTACCACAAATTACAATACCAAAATCGGCTTTACGGCTTTCTACATCATAAGCTACTGGATGACCAAAATCTGGGTAATCTACACTTTCAAAACTATCGGTTCCGTGATTAAAAACTTCATGTCCTTGTTCTATTAAATATGAAACAATTGCTTTTTTGTATTCGGGGCCTGCATGGTCGTTGCCTATAGAAATTTTCATGTTGCTATTTTTACTGATTTATATAGTACAAAAATACGTAATTATGTTTTTGTGTTTTCTTAAGCTTACTTAAATAAAACTCTATGTGTTTTTATTTATTTAATTGTTTTTTAATAAACTTATTTTCAGTTATTTATACTTATTAATGGCTTTGTTAATTATAAAATATAAGTCGCTGTATTTCAAAGCAATTAACATTAACATAACTTGTTCATAACTTTAAATATATTTTTAGAACTATTTTTTTGTGGTGTTACTTTTTTTTGTAATCAAAAATTGAATTTAAAAAACCAAACATAGTTTTGAGTTTTTTTAGAAAAGTTATTCATACTTTTTTTGAGTTTTTCAACAGATAATTCCACTGAAAAATATTTACAATTAAACCATTTTTAAATTATCAACGGTTGTTAATAACGTTTAAAAATAAACTAAATATTAAGGTTTTAAGATTCTTTTTTAGTGTTAATAATTCGTGATAAAAAACAATAACATTATATCAAAATAAAGAATCAAAAAGTTTTTTACGATATTAACATTCTATAATAACCATCATAAATAAATTAAAATTTTAAAATCTTTTTTTTTGTTTTTAATAGTTGTTGAAAACTTTGGATTTTTACAGAATAAAAAAATAATGATTAAACTATTTTTAAATTGTTGTTTAAATTATTCAGAATTTCTTTTACTTGCTCTACATCGTTTGTGTGGACTTTAAGTTTTATGCCACCGTATGCTATGCTAGCAAAAGGATCTATCGAAACGAGAGTTTCATTTTCAAAAAAGTAATTTATTCCTTTGTGCTCCAATACAGATTTTAAAACCAATATTTCTTGCGGATTATAGAATACAGCCACTGTTATTAAACTGTTCATATAAAAGTAGTAAAAGTTATATTTTATATAAATCTTATGCAAGTTACTAAGATTATGGTTTATAGTTTGTAATTTTAAAAAATATTAGAAAAGAATATGAGTAAGAAACCCAATAAATTAGGAAAAAAGCCTAAAGATTTTTCAGATAAAATACTGAAAATACTATCAAAAAATGCCAATAAATCTTTTAACTACAAACAAATTTGTGCGGTATTAGAACTTTCAGATACCAAAAGTCGTAATGAAATAATTAAAGATTTAAAAATTTTAGCTTCAAAGAAACAAATTATAGAAACAGAACCCGGAAAATATTTAGTTAAAGCAAGTAGTCAAGAATATTACGAAGGTGTTATAGATATGACTTCTCGTAAAACTGCCTATTTTGTTTGCGATGAATTGGAAGACGATGTTTTTATACCTTTTGGTAATTTAAACCATGCTTTAGATAATGATACGGTAAAAGTATATGTTTACAACAAAAGAAAATCTAGAAAGCCAGAAGCCGAAGTTGTAGAAATTTTAAATAGAGCCAAAGAAGAGTTTGTAGGCGTAATCGATATACAAAAAAACTTTGCTTTTGTTACGACTGCCAATGCTAAAATGTATACCGATATTTTTATTCCAAAAGATAAAATTAACGATGCTCAAAATGGCGATGTAGTTTTGGTAAAAATTGAAGATTGGCCAAAAAAAGCCGATTCACCTTTTGGAACTGTAATTAAAGTACTTGGTAAACCAGGTGAACACAATACAGAAATTCATGCCATACTTGCCGAGTATGGTTTACCTTACGATTTTCCAATAGAGGTAGAAGCATACGCCAATAAAATAGATACATCAATAACTCCAAACGAAGTTGCCAAACGTAGAGATATGCGCGATATACTTACGTTTACGATAGACCCAAAAGATGCCAAAGATTTTGATGATGCTTTGTCTTTTCAAGTTTTAGAAAATGGAAATTACGAAATAGGTATTCATATTGCCGATGTTTCTCATTATGTACAAGAAGGAACTATTCTAGACGATGAAGCCTACAATAGAGCAACATCGGTGTATTTGGTAGATCGAGTTGTACCTATGTTGCCCGAAGTTTTATCAAACTTTGCTTGTTCGTTACGTCCGCACGAAGAAAAATATACATTCTCGGCAGTATTTCAACTTAACAACAAAGCCGAGCTTATCGACTCATGGTTTGGCAGAACAGTAATTTACAGCGATCAGCGTTTTGCCTACGAAGAAGCACAAAGTATTATTGAGTTAAAATCTGATTTAATTCCAGCAGAAATTTCTTTAACAGGAAAAGATTACAAAGTACCAACCTCGATAAAAGAAGCGGTTTTAAAACTAGATGAATTGGCTAAAATTTTACGTCAAAAACGTATGGCAGCTGGAGCTATATCGTTTGACAAAGTAGAAGTAAAATTTAATCTAAACGAAGATAATGAACCTGTAGGTGTATTTTTTAAAGTTTCTAAAGATGCGAACCATCTTATAGAAGAATTTATGCTTCTAGCAAACCGAAAAGTAGCCGAGTTTATAGGAAAACAAAAGAAAACCTTTGTTTATAGAATTCATGATGAACCCAACGAAGATAAACTTTTTGCTATGCAAGGCGTTATTTCTAAGTTTGGTTATTCATTAAATTTAAAAGATAAAAAACACATATCTAGTTCTTTAAACAAATTAATGGAAGAAGTAAATGGTAAAAAAGAACAAAATTTAATTGATACACTTGCTATTCGTAGTATGAGTAAAGCCAAATATTCTACCGAAAATATTGGTCATTATGGTTTGGCTTTTGATTATTACAGCCATTTTACATCGCCTATTCGTCGCTATCCCGATGTTATGGCACATCGTTTATTGCAATATTATCTCGATGGAGGTAAAAGTGTAGATGCAGAAAATTATGAAGAAAAATGCGAGCATAGTAGTAATATGGAAGCTCTAGCAGCTCAAGCCGAGCGAGATTCTGTAAAATATATGCAAGTAAAATATATGCAAGATCATAAAGATCAAGAGTTTTTGGGTGTTATTTCTGGAGTAACCGAATGGGGTATTTATGTAGAAATAATAGAAAATAAATGTGAAGGCATGATACGCATACGTGATATAAAAGAAGACTATTATACATTTGACGAAAAACAATATGCACTTGTAGGAGCTGTTTCTAAAGATTTATTACAATTAGGAGACGAAGTTTACGTTAAAGTAAAAAATGCCGATTTAATTAAAAAACAATTAGATTATACATTTATAAGAAGAAAATAATAAATATAGTGCTATATCTGCACTATATAAGTACTATAAATTAAAATTGATAAACCTATGAAAAAAATATTTTTTACTATTTTAACCTACTCAGTTTTTTCAACTTCGGTGGCTCAAACAGAAAAAAACGTTGGCGACTTTACCAAAGTAACTGTATTCGACCAAATAGATGTAACCTTAATAAAATCTACAGAAAACAAAGTAGTATTATCTGGTAATTATGCTAATGAAGTTCAATTGGTAAATAAAAACGGAGAGTTAAAAATTCGTATGCCTTTAACCAAACTATTAAAAGGTGATAATGTATCTGCTACTGTATATTTTAAAAATATAGAAGCTGTAGAAGCAAATGAAGGTTCTATAGTAGGAAGCGAATATCGTTTTCAAAACACAAGTTTTGATGTAATTGCCAAAGAAGGATCGACAATAAATATAAATGTTGCTGTAGAAAAACTCAATGTAAGAGTAGCAAATGGTTCTACTGTAGAAATTAGTGGTAGTGCTACAAACCAAGATGTATTGGTAAATTCTGGAGGTATATACACCGCTCAAGAACTAAAAACCAATCAAACTACTAGTACTGTAAATGCAGGTGGAGAAGCCGATATTTATGCTACAGATTTTGTAGATGCAAAAGTACGTGCAGGAGGTGTTATTACCATTTATGGTAAGCCAAAACAAATCAATCAAAAAATAATTGCTGGAGGGATTATAGAAGAAGCAAAATAAATATTTATATTTAGAGATTCAAAAATTAATATATGATAAACGACATCCTTGCAGCCATTCCGTGGGGAATATTATTAGCTTTTACTATAGGTCCGGTATTTTTTGTATTACTAGAAACCAGTATTACCAAAGGTTTTAAAGCTGCAATGTTGTTTGATTTAGGTGTAGTACTTGGCGATATTGTTTTTATACTTATAGCTTATTTTAGTACCAATCAAATTTTAGAACGATTAAAAGATAACCCGCTACTTTTTGTATTTGGAGGTTTGTTAATGCTCTCTTACGGAATTATATCATTTATAAAACTCAAAAAAGATTTTGTAAAACAACAACAAAACGACCAAGACGATATTGAAGATAACATACCAAAAAACAATTATATAGGATTAATATTTAAAGGCTTTTTTCTCAATTTTATTAATATAGGTGTATTAGCATTTTGGATGGGTATTATTATTGTATTTGGTCCAAAACTCAATATGGAAACCAATAGAATTATACTATTTATTTCGGTAATTATACTTACTTATTTTGCTGTAGATTTACTTAAAATTTTGGTAGCCAAACAATTAAAATCACGCTTAACACCTTTTAATATTTATAAAATTAAAAGAATAATCAGTATTATATTAATGATATTTGGAAGTTTTTTAATTATTCAGGGCTTTTTTCCAAACGAAAAAGAAATCATCAAACAACAAATTGAAGATTTAAAAAAATAAATTATAAAAAACTCTCAATATTGAGAGTTTTTTTTGTGATATCGTTTAGATTCTCAAAAATTGTAAACAAAAAAATCTTATCAGACGAGAGGATTTTTAAGAAGAGCATCGTCCAGATTCGAACACAACTTTAATTAATTTTTTCTAAAAATTTAAAATAAAAAAAGAGACACATTTCTGTATCTCTTTTTGAGGCATCGTCCGGATTCGAACCGGAGTAGACGGTTTTGCAGACCGGTGCCTAGCCGCTCGGCCACGACGCCTTGATTGGATTGCAAATATAGAAAACAATTAATAATTTACAATTAAAAATTTATAATTAATTCCTATATTCTTCCATTACAATAGTAACTGCTTCAACATCACCACCTATAGGCGGATTTAGTTTTGAAACTTCCAATACAATTCGGGCTACTGCTGGCAGTTCTGTAAATATTCTTTTTATAATTCGTTGTGCTACATGCTCTAATAATTTTGAACGAATAGCCATTTCTTCGACTACTATTTTATTAAGATGTACATAATCTACAGTATCTTCAAGCGCATCACTTATAGCAGATTTTCTTAAATCGGTTTTTATTTCCAAATCTACTCTGTAATCACTACCTATTTTTGCTTCTTCTTCTAAACAACCATGAAATGAAAAAGTGCGAATGTTTTTAAGTTTTATGGTTCCCATTATTTTATTTTTAAGTTTCAACTTACAGGTTCATTCAATAAACTTGAAACATCAAACCTTAAACTTGAAACCTTTTTATATCTTTGCTAAAATTACAAAAATATTATGTCTACAGAAGAAAAATCACTCAATTTTATAGAGCAAATCATAGAAGAAGATATAAAAAATGGTTTATCAAAAAATAAACTTCGTTTTCGTTTTCCACCAGAACCAAATGGTTATTTACATATAGGTCATGCTAGTGCGATATGTTTAAATTTTGGTTTAGGTATAGATTATAATGCTCCCGTAAATCTTCGTTTTGATGATACAAACCCAAGTAAAGAAGAGCAAGAATATGTAGATGCTATAAAAAGAGATGTACAATGGCTTGGTTTTCAATGGGAAAAAGAGTGTTATGCTTCCGATTATTTTCAGCAATTGTATGATTGGGCTGTAGAATTGATAAAAAAAGGCAAAGCCTATGTAGACAATCAGTCGTCTGAAGAGATGGCAAAACAAAAAGGAACACCTACACAACCAGGAATTGATAGTCCAAACAGAAACCGCAGTATAGAAGAAAATTTAGAGCTATTTACCCGAATGAAAAACGGTGAATTTCCAAATGGTTCTTATGTATTGCGTGCCAAAATAGATATGGCTTCGCCTAATATGCTTATGCGCGATCCAATAATGTACAGAATTATGCATGAACATCATCATAGAACTGGAAATAATTGGTGTATATACCCTATGTATGATTGGGCACATGGCGAAAGTGATTATTTAGAACAAATATCTCACTCGTTGTGTACCTTAGAGTTTTTACCACATAGAGAGTTATACGATTGGTTTTTAAATCAAATTTACAAAACAGATTTAGTAAGACCAAAACAACGAGAATTTGCCCGAAGAAATCTATCTCATACAGTAGTTTCTAAACGAAAATTATTACAATTGGTTGAAGAAAAACATGTTACAGGTTGGGATGACCCTCGTATGAGTACTATTTCTGGGTTAAGAAGACGCGGTTATACACCAGCTTCTATAAGAAATTTTGCCAAAACGATAGGTATTGCCAAGCGTACAAATTTAATAGATGTTTCTTTATTAGAATTTTGTATTCGAGAAGATTTAAACAAAACAGCACCTCGTGTTATGGCAGTTTTAGATCCTGTTAAATTGGTAATTACCAATTATCCAGAAGGGCAAGAAGAATGGCTTGATGCTGAAAATAACCCTGAAGAAGAAACATTAACTTATAGAAAAGTTCCGTTTTCTAAAGAATTATTTATAGAACGTGAAGATTTTAAAGAAGAAGCTGATAAGAAATTTTTTAGATTAACACTAGGTACAGAAGTACGTTTAAAAAATGCTTACATTATAAAAGGTGAATCTGTAGTAAAAGATAGCAATGGAAATATTACCGAAATTCATTGTACCTATGATGTTGATTCTAAAAGCGGTAGCGGTACAGAAGCGAGTAAACGCAAGGTAAAGGGAACCATACATTGGGTTTCTACGCAACATGCTCTAGAGGCTGAAGTGCGAATTTATGATCGTTTATTTACACATGAAATGCCCGATGGAAATAAAGAAATTGATTTTAAAGAATATATTAATCCTAATTCTTTGAAAGTAATTACTGGTTATGTAGAGCCAAGTTTGACTACTGCTAAAAATTTAGACCATTTTCAATTTCAGCGTTTGGGTTATTTTTGTGTTGATAAAGATTCATCGGTAGAAAAATTAGTTTTTAACAAAACAGTTGGACTTCGAGATACGTGGGCAAAAATTAGTGAACAGTAATTTTTCACTTTTTTAAAAATAAAAACCTTTAAGAGTAACTTAAAGGTTTTTATTTTTAAAAACTATTCTATTTTTATTTTTTATCAATAAATATTATTATTTATAAAATCTATTAAAAAATTATTTTTAATAATAAAATACTTTTAAAATTGACTTCCATATCTTTTATTTAAGCTATTTTTATTTTTATCCTATATGATTTTATATCTAAGTTATAGATAGTTTATTAAAACGTCTAGAATTAAAAAAGTGTTTAAAAATGCCTCAAAGTTTATTTTTTAACCCTGATGGAAGTGGTTATCCTTTTATTTTTTGAATAAAAATAAAAGATAAAAACGAACAACAGGAATAGGGATATTTTTTTGCCTTTTGTGATGTTTCAAAAAAAAGAGCTCACAAAAAAGTGAACTCTTATAATTTATGTAATGATTTTTTTATTCGGCTGGATTGGTTGTATCTCTTGGATTATAATCTAATGATGTTTTGTCTTCTAAATGTTTATTTCTTTTTGGTTGTTTTTTCATTTGTTCACCAATTTGATTACTAGCTGCAAAACTTGCTACCATATTGTTCAGCATATCGGTGGCTGCTTGTGGTGAGTTGGGCAACAAAATAAGGTTACTATTGGTATCTGCACCTACGGCTTGCAATGTATCGTAGTGTTGGGTTACTACAATAAGAGCACTGGCTTCTTGCGAATTGATGCCTACATTATTAAGAACTTCTACACTTTCTACCAATCCGCGAGCAATTTCTCTACGTTGATCGGCAATACCTTGTCCTTGAAGTTTTTTACTTTCTGCTTCTGCTTTTGCTTTGGCAACTATTCTAATACGTTGTGCTTCAGATTCGTACATAGCTGCTGTTTTTTCTCTTTCAGCTGCGTTAATACGATTCATAGCATTTTTAACTTGTGCATCTGGGTCGATATCTGTTACCAATGTGTTTATTATATCATATCCGTAGGCAATCATAGCTTCATTAAGTTCGCGTTTTACGGCTACAGCAATATCATCTTTTCTTACAAAAACGTCGTCAAGAATTAATTTTGGTACTTCGGCACGTACTACGTCAAATACATACGCTGTAATTTGGTCGTGCGGATATTCTAGTTTGTAAAATGCTTCGTAAACTTTTTCTTGTATCACTTTAAATTGTACAGATACTTTCATTTTTACAAACACATTGTCTTTGGTTTGTGTTTCTATAATAACATCGAGTTGTTGAATACGCAAATTTACACGGCCTGCTACTCTATCTATAATAGGAATTTTAAGCTGCAAACCCGAATTGCGAATGCTTTCAAATTTTCCAAATCGTTCTATAACTATAGCGGTTTGTTGCTTTACAGTAAAGAATGATGACATAAGGATTACAAATCCTATAAAAAGTAAAATAATTAAAAATGGCATACTAATGATTTTTAGGTTACATATATTATACGTTGCTATTACCGTATTGTTACAATATTTTAGTAAAATAAAAAAGCCTCTTATTACAGAGGCTTATTATTTATATACTTTCTATTGCTTTTTTTATTCTGTTTGTAGTTTCTTGCTTGCCAATAATTTCCATTAACTGAAATAAGTCTACACCTTTTAAAGCCCCAACTAGGCATAATCTTAAAACAGGCATTACTTTATTTTCTAAAAGCCAAGGTTTTATTTTTTCTTCCAATGCTGTTGCAGAAAAATTATTGATGCTTTCCAATTCTACAAGTAAGGCATTCATTACATCAGGCGTGTTTTCTTTCCAGTTTTTAAGTCCTTTTTCATCATAAGATGTTGGAGCAACAAAGAAGTAATCTGCCAAATCCCAAAATTCTGAAACAAAATTAGCTCGTTCTTTTATTAAAGATGTAATTTTTATTACATCGAGTGTAGTAGCAATATTTTTTTCTGCTAATATTTTTGTAAAACTTTCCGCTAGACTTTCATCGGTTTGTTTTTGTAAATACTGATGGTTAAACCATTTGTTTTTCTCAGGGTCAAACTTAGCTCCTGCTTTGTGTACACGTGTTAAATCAAATTTTTCACATAGTTGTTCTAATGTAAAAAGCTCTTGCTCTGTGCCATCGTTCCAACCTAAAAGTGCTAAAAAGTTTACTACAGCTTCTGGAAAATAGCCTTGTTCTCTATATCCCATAGATGTTCCTTCTTCTGTTGTCCATTGTAATGGAAATACAGGAAAGCCCATTTTATCACCATCGCGTTTTGATAGTTTTCCGTTTCCAATAGGTTTTAATATTAAAGGTAAATGAGCAAATTGTGGCGCTTCCCAATCAAAAGCTTTGTATAATAAATAATGTAATGGTAAACTAGGTAGCCATTCTTCGCCACGTATTACATGGGTAGTTTGCATTAAATGATCATCTACTATATTGGCTAAATGGTACGTTGGCATACCATCGCTTTTAAATAAAACTTTGTCGTCTAGTAAATTAGTTTCAAATTTTATATCGCCACGTATTATATCGTGTAAATGCAAGGTTTCGTTTACAGGTATTTTAAAGCGTACTACATAATCGGTACCATTGGCAATTCTTTCTTGAACTTCTTCTTGAGAAAGGGATAATGAATTTTCTAATTTTTCACGATTATGCCAATTGTAGATAAATGTTTTCCCTTCGGCTTCGTGTTGTTTTCTATGTTTATCTAACGATTCTGCACTGTCAAAGGCATAATATGCCCAACCTTTTTCTAGTAACGTATCGGCATATTGTTTGTATATTTCTTTGCGTTCGCTTTGGCGATAAGGTCCAAATTTTTCGTTTTTATTTACCGTTTCACTAGGTGGAATACCGAGCCATTCTAGAGCTTCAAAAATATAGTTTTCGGCTCCAGGTACAAACCTATTTTGGTCTGTATCTTCTATACGTAGGTAAAAAGTTCCGTTATTTTTTTTTGCAAATAAATAGTTGAATAAAGCAGTGCGAACCCCGCCTATGTGTAGTGGTCCGGTTGGACTTGGCGCAAACCGAACGCGTACTGGTTTTGACATGATGTTGTATTTTTTTACAAATATAGAACTTCTATAGCAATTGGAATATCAAAATATTAGTTGATTTCTTTTACTATTAGTATTATATCTCTACTATAATAGTGCTATATCTACTCTCTTTTTCTTTTAAAAATCTTTTAACTTTTACTTGTGTAATAATTGCTATATTTATCGGTTATAAACAAAACTATCAACCATTGTGGATAAAACAGCAGTTATTTACTCCAAACTAGAACAGTTTATTAAAAAATATTACTCCAATGAGTTAATAAAAGGCACTTTATTTTTTATAGGTTTAGGCTTGCTGTATTTTTTATTTACACTATTTATCGAGTATTTTTTATGGTTAAAACCTGTTGCTCGAACTTTATTATTTTGGTGTTTTATACTTGTCGAATTATTTCTTTTGGTGCGTTTTATTTGTTTTCCAGTATTCAAATTATTTAAGTTTCAAAAAGGATTAGATTATACCGAAGCATCAAAAATTATTGGAAATCATTTTTCAGAAATTGGAGATAAGCTCACCAATTTTTTGCAATTGGCTCAAGATAAACACAAATCAGAACTTTTATTGGCTTCTATTGAACAAAAAGCAAATGCCCTACACCCTATTCCCTTTACAAAAGCGGTAGATTATGCCAAGAATAAAAAATATATTCCGCTTGCCGCTATACCTATTTTGTTTTTCTTATTTTTTTACATATCAGGTAATCAAAATATTATAAGCCAAAGTTTTACCAGAGTAGTTAATTACGACAAGCAGTACTTACCTCCTGCCCCATTTCAATTTCAAATACTTAATAGTAATTTACAAACGGAACAAAATCAAGATTTTCTGCTTAAAGTAAAAACTGAAGGTAAAGTTATTCCAGAAAATGCCATGATATTTATTGGCGATGAAAGCTATTTTATGGAAAAGAATGAGCAAGGAGAATTTCAATTTACTATACCAAAACCAAAATCGAATTTAAGTTTTCATTTGCAAGCCAACGAAGTCGTTTCAAAAGACTATCAGCTTCAAGTAGTAACCGTTCCTTCTATAGTTCAGTTGGATATGTTATTGCAGTTTCCTTCTTATTTAGGTAAAAAGAATGAGTGGATTAAGGGTACAGGAAACGCCATTGTTCCCGAAGGAACACGTATTACTTGGAAAATGAATACATTAGCTACACAACAAGTTATTTGGAAAGACGCATCTTCTCTTGTAGCATTTTCTCCCTCTGGAAATACATTTATTCTTTCTAAAAATATTACTCAAAATACAGAATATCAAATAGTTAATTCAAATAATAAAGTAAAAGATTTTGAAAAATTAAACTACCAACTTTCTGTTGTAAAAGACCAATATCCTACTATTTCTGTTACCCAAGCACCAGATAGCTTAAAGGTTTCAAAAGATTATGTTATTGGTCAAGTTTCTGATGATTATGGTTTGTCTCGATTGTCCATCATTTATTATCCAAAAGACAAACCCAACAATGTGAAACGTGGAACAATTCCTGTTAAAAAAGATATTTTTGATCGATTTGTGTTTTCGTTTCCAAGTAATTTACCTGTAGAACAAGGAGTTAGCTACGATTATTATTTTGAAGTTTTTGATAATGATGCAGCTCACAATTACAAATCTACCAAGTCTAGTGTATTTTCTCATAGAGAAGCTACAGATACAGAAAAAGAAGATCAACTACTAGAACAACAAAACAGCAATATTAACTCTCTTGAAAAGTCTTTAAAAACCCAAGAAAAGCAATTCAATGAATTGGATAAATTGCAAAAGATGGGTAAAGAAAAAGAGTCGTTAGATTTTAAAGAACAACAAAAAGTAAATGACTTTTTAGAACGTCAGAAAAAGCAAGATGAATTGATGAAGGAGTTTGCTGAGAAAATGAAAGACAATCTCGATAAACAAAAATCAGACAAAAAAGACGAGGATAAAGAGTTGCTAAAAGATCGTTTAGAAAAAGTTGAAAAAGATTTAGAAAAAAATCAAAAACTTCTAGATGAACTTAAAGAACTCAATGATAAGATTCAAAAAGAAGAGCTTTTTGACAAAATGGAAAAGCTTAAACAGCAAAGCAAAAATCAAACAAAGAGTTTGCAACAATTGGTAGAACTTACCAAAAAATATTATGTAGAAAAAAAGGCTGAACAATTGGCTGAAAAACTCCAAAAACTTGCCGAAAAACAAGACAAGCTTGCCGAGTCTGATAAAGAAAACGAGGCTAAAAAGCAAGAAGAAATCAATAAAGAATTCAATGATATTCAAAAGGAATTAAACGAACTTGATAAAGAAAATAAAGAGCTTAAAGCTCCTGTAGATCTTCCTAATACAGATGATAAAGAAAAAAGTATAGAAGAAGATATGAAAAATGCTTCAGATCAACTTCAAAAGCAACAAAAAGAGAAAGCAAAATCTAAGCAAAAATCTGCCTCCAAAAAGATGCAACAAATGAGTGAGATGATGATGCAAGATATGGCAGGTGGCGAAATGGAACAAATGGAAGAAGATGCTTCTATGTTACGTCAAATAATAGATAATCTTCTTGCTTACTCTTTCTCTCAAGAAGATGTGATGAAAGGTTTTAAAGGACTTAAAAGAGGCTCTCCAGCATTTGCAAAAAACTTAAAAATCCAACAAGACTTGCGCGCTCAATTCAAGCATGTTGATGATAGTTTATTTGCACTTTCATTGCGTAATCCAAAAATTGCCGAACAAGTAACTACAGAAGTTGGTAATGTTCAATACAATGTAGACAAAGCCTTAGAAGTATTGGCAGAAGCTAATGTTTATAAAGGAGTTTCGCACCAACAATTTGCAATTACTTCGGCTAATAAATTAGCAGAAATGCTTTCATTTACCTTGAATAATATGCAAATGCAGATGCAAATGTCTGCTTCTGGAAAAGGAAAAGGCAAAAACGGTATGCCTATGCCAGGCTCTGGGGGTAAAGGCGATATGCAGCTCCCAGATATTATTAAAAAGCAAGAAGGTTTAGCTGATAAGATGAAAGATGGTATGCAAAAAGGCGATAAACCAAGTGACAAATCTGGCGAAGGTAAAGAGGGTAACAAAGGCGATAAACCCAATCAAAATGGTCAATCGGGTTCTGGAGGTTCTGGTTCTAAATCAGGTAAAGAAGGCACTAAAAAAGATAGCGAAGGAGAAGATGGCGAAGGCGATGCCAAAACCATTATGGATATTTATAAAGAGCAAAAACAGTTACGTGATGCTTTGGAAAAAGAACTTAATAAAAACGGTTTGTCCAACCAAGGGCAAAGTACGCTTGATAAAATGAAACAAATAGAAAAGCAGCTTTTAAATAAAGGTTTTAACAACGAAACCCTTCAAAAAATACTAAACCTTAAATATGAATTATTAAAATTAGACAAAGCTATTCAGCAACAGGGAGAAGATAAAAAACGCCAATCAGAAATCAATAAAAAAGAATACAATAACAACGCAAATGCACTTCCTGCCCGATTGCAAGAATATTTAAATAGTATTGAAATTTTAAACAGACAAACCTTACCTTTGCAGGAAAATTTCAATCAAAAAGTACAACAATATTTCAAAGGTAATGATCAGTTATAATTACGAATGTGATTTTAAAATTTCTAATGAAGACGCATATTCTCATTGGATTACTTCGGTGTTAAAATCTGAAGTTAAAGAGGAAGGCGAAATCTCATATATATTTTGCGACGATGAATACTTGCTTAATGTTAATAAGCAATATCTAGAACACGATTATTACACAGATGTTATAAGTTTTGATTATACTATTGGCAACGAAATTTCAGGAGATATTTTCATCTCTATAGAAAGGGTTTTAGATAACGCAAAAACCTATAATGTCTCTTTTGAAAACGAATTACAACGCGTTATCATTCACGGTGTTTTACACTTCTGCGGATATAAAGATAAAACAGAAACCGATGAAACACTAATGAGAAATAAAGAAGAAGAAAAAATCAAAATGTTCCACGTGGAACAGAGTTAATAAACCAATTTATATTTTATGTTCCACGTGGAACAAATAGATACCATATGTTTGTAGATATATATGATGTAGTTGTGGTTGGCGCTGGCCATGCAGGTTGTGAGGCAGCAGCAGCAGCAGCAAATTTAGGTTCAAAAACACTTTTGGTTACCATGAGTTTACAAAACATTGCACAAATGTCTTGTAACCCTGCCATGGGTGGTATTGCAAAAGGACAAATTGTTCGAGAGATTGATGCGCTAGGCGGTTATTCTGGAATAGTTTCCGACAAAACAGCCATTCAATTCAAAATGCTTAATCAATCAAAAGGCCCAGCAATGTGGTCTCCTCGTTGTCAAAGTGACCGTATGCGTTTTTCTGAAGAATGGAGGTTAATGTTAGAAAACACTCCAAACTTAGATTTTTACCAAGAAATGGTTTCAGATTTAATTTTCGAAAACAATAAAGTAATAGGAGTTAAAACAGCTTTAGGCGTTACAATTAAAGCAAAATCGGTTGTTTTAACAAATGGTACTTTTTTAAATGGTTTAATTCATATTGGAGAAAAGCAATTTGGAGGTGGGCGTGCAGGCGAAAGTGCTGCATACGGAATTACAGAATGTTTGGTTCAAGCAGGTTTTACAGCCGGACGCATGAAAACAGGAACGCCACCTCGTGTAGATGGTCGTTCGTTAGATTTTTCTAAAATGCGTGTAGAACCAGGTGATGTAAACCCTCAAAAATTTTCTTATTCAAATCAAACACAACCGCTTTCTCATCAACGAGATTGTTATATGACATATACTTCAAATGAAGTACACGATATTTTAAGAGAAGGTTTTGATAGATCTCCAATGTTTAATGGTAGAATAAAAAGTTTAGGCCCTCGCTATTGTCCTTCTATAGAAGACAAAATTAATAGATTTGCCGATAAAGAAAGACATCAGCTTTTTGTAGAACCCGAAGGATGGAACACAGTTGAGTTTTATATAAATGGTTTTTCTACTTCATTACCAGAAGATGTACAGTTCAAAGCCCTACGTAGTGTTGCTGGTTTTGAAAACGTAAAATTTTTTAGACCAGGTTATGCTATCGAATATGATTACTTCCCTCCTACCCAACTTAAGCATACATTAGAAACAAAAATTATAGAAAATCTATATTTTGCGGGTCAAATTAATGGAACTACAGGTTATGAAGAAGCGGCTTCACAAGGTTTAATGGCTGGAATTAATGCGCATTTAAAAGTTCATGACAAAGACCCTTTTGTTTTACGTAGAGACGAAGCTTATATTGGTGTACTTATTGATGATTTAATTACCAAAGGAACGGAAGAACCTTATAGAATGTTTACCTCTCGAGCAGAATTCCGCACGTTGCTTAGACAAGATAATGCCGACTTTAGACTTACTCCAAAGTCGCACGCTATTGGCCTCGCCTCTCAAGAGCGATTAAGTCGAATGGAATACAAATTTAATGAAAGTGATAAGTTTGTAGACTTTTTTAAAGAAACCAGTGTTTCACCTCAAGAAGCCAATTCTATATTGATAGAAAAAGATTCTTCTCCTATGGCGCAAGCCGACAAAATGTTTAAAGTTTTTTCGAGACCTCAAATTGTTTTACAAGATATGCTTCGTTTAGAAAAAGTTCAAGATTATTTACAACAAAATAATTTAGATCAAGAAATTTTAGAACAAGCAGAAATTCAAGTAAAGTATTCTGGTTATATAGAAAAAGAGAAAAATAATGCCGAGAAACTCATTAAGCTAGAAGATATTAAAATCCCCGATAATTTCGATTATTCAAAAATTAAATCAATGTCTATTGAGGCTCGTCAAAAATTGGCAGCAATTAAACCTGTTACTATATCGCAAGCATCTAGAATAAGCGGGGTTTCTCCTGCAGATATTTCCGTACTATTAATTTATATGGGAAGATAAATGTTCCACGTGAAACAATTTAACTTCTTGTAAAAAAATCCGAGAATGAATTCAAGTAAAAAAGAATATTTAAAATTAAAAGATTTTTCAGTATCAAACGAATCGTTTACTCTTTTGTTAAACGAAGATTTAAATATGTTGGTTACACACCCACAACCTTCATTGGAAAAACTACCCTCTTATTATGAAAGTGAAGATTATATTTCACACACCGATCATAAAAGAGGACTTTTTGAAAAAGCCTATCATGCAGTAAAAAAAGTAGCTTTAAAAAATAAATTAAAAATTATAAATACACGTGCATCAAAAGGAAGTCTTCTAGATATTGGCGCAGGCACAGGAGATTTTTTATTGGTTGCAAAAAATAACGGTTGGACTACTCTAGGTATAGAACCTAATGAAAAGGCCAAAAATAATGCAATTTTAAAAGGAATAGATTTTATAGATAATTTAACCGACATTCCATCACACTCTCAAGATGTAATTACGATGTGGCATGTACTAGAACATGTGCCCGACTTAAATCAATATTTAATAGAATTAAAGCGAATACTTAAACCCAACGGAATTGTTTTTATAGCTGTTCCAAATTTTAATTCGTATGATGCCAAACATTATAAAGAATTTTGGGCAGCTTTTGATGTTCCTAGACATTTGTGGCATTTCTCAAAATATTCAATTAAAAAATTGTTTGCTCGTGTAGATATGGAGCTTACTGAAATATTACCTATGAAATGGGACAGCTATTACGTAAGTTTACTTTCTGAAAAATATAAAACAGGAAGAATGAATTATATAAGCGCTATTTATAGAGGTTGGATTTCAAATAGATTTGGAAAACAAAATTTAGAGTATTCTTCTCATATTTATGTTTTAAAAAATAAAAAATAAACTTAAAATTTCTTATTTTTAATAAAATAATTGAAATTTATAGTAAAATATACCATAATCAAAACAAACTATAGTCTATAGATGTTTTGATTTTAGTTTTTTAAATAACCTAAAATTTATATTTTTGACAAAAATTAATTAAAATGAAAAAAACCTTATCGATTTTTGCAATAGTTCTTGCACTATTTTCTTGTAACAATGCACCAGAAACAAAAGAATTTAAAACAGCTTATGTAGATACTTCAAAATTAATGGAAGAAAGTACCGAAGCAAAAGATATTGAAGCGAAGTACAAATCTAAATCTGAAGAAAAGGGAAGCAGAATAAAAGAAGCTGCAGATCGCCTGGAAGCAGAAAAAAATAGTTTCCAATCAAATGCTCAAAAAAACGGGCAAGTTTGGGCTCAACAAAAATATGCCGAATTGCAACAACGCAATCAAGAAATACAATACGCTAGTCAAGCTTTGATGCAAGAATTGCAAGCCGAAAGCGGCCAAGAAATGGATAGCTTAGTAAAACGTTACAAAAAAATGTTTAAAGATTACGGTAAAGAAAAAGGTTTCGACTATATTTTTGGAACAGGTGATGTAGCTACTGTTTTGTACGCAAAAGATAGTTATGATATTACTAAAGATTTAATAAAGTTGGTAAACGATAAGTACAAATCTGAAGCGAAGTCTGAAACCAAAGACGAAACCAAAAAAGAAGACAAAACTGCTGCAAAAGACAAAAAATAATATTTTAAAAGCCTGTTTTATACAGGCTTTTGTTTTGTAAATCAATAAGTTAATATAATTTGCGCCACGTGGAACCATTATCAGTAGAAGCCGAATATGTATTAAAATTTATAAACCAAACCCAACAACATGTTTTTCTTACAGGTAAAGCAGGTACTGGTAAAACAACATTGTTACATCAAATTACTGCCTCTACACACAAAAACTTTGCTGTAGTTGCTCCTACTGGCATTGCGGCACTACATGCCAAAGGTGTTACGATACACTCGTTTTTTCAGTTGCCTTTTGGTACATTTTTACCCATACATGAGTGGCCGCCCTACTCTACAGATACCAAGCTCGAAACTAAAATTACTTTGGCTAAGCATTTTAAAATGAATGCGACCAAAAAAGCAGTGATTCAGCAACTTCAATTACTTATTATAGACGAAGTGAGTATGCTTCGTCCCGATTTGCTCGATGCAATAGAGTTTATGCTTCAAAGTGTACGCAAAAACAAAAAGAGTTTTGGAGGTGTACAAGTGCTTTTTATTGGCGATTTGTTGCAGTTACCACCTGTTATTAAAGATTCTGAATGGCAAGTACTACAAAAATACTACGCAGGAAAATACTTTTTTAATGCGCAATCTATTCATAATAAATTGATATACATTGAATTAGAAAAAATATTTCGCCAAAAAGATGCGTTTTTTATAGACTTATTAAATCGGTTTCGTAACAACACGATTGTACAGCAAGATATAGATTACCTCAATAAGTATGTAAATCATTCATTTTCAATAGATAAAAACGCTGGATACATTATTCTTACCACGCATAATTATAAAGCCGATAAAATAAATCAAGAATCATTAGAAATAATAAAAGAAAAACCACAAAGCTATAAAGCTGAAATTGTTGGAGATTTTCCAGATAAAATTTTCCCTGTTGATGAGAACATTGTGTTGAAAAAAGGAGCACAAGTCATGTTTATAAAAAACGATACCAATGCTGAAAAAAGGTATTACAATGGAAAAATAGGTGTTGTTGCCAAACTCAGTCAAAACGAAATATTTGTTTATTTTGAAGATGATCAAACCACAATAGAAGTGGAAAAATACGAATGGCAAAATATAAAATACACTCTCAACCCAACTACCAAAGAGATAGAAGAAGAAACACTCGGTACGTTTGTACAATATCCATTAAAATTGGCATGGGCGATTACGGTACACAAAAGTCAAGGATTAACATTTGATAAAGCTGCGCTCGATGTATCGCAAGTTTTTCAACCAGGACAACTCTATGTGGCTTTTTCTAGACTTCGTTCGTTAGAAGGGCTTATTTTGCTTTCTAACCTACAAGTACAAGGTTTTGCTACAGATAATGATGTCATTTCTTTTTCCAATCAAAAAATACCACCACAAAGTATTGAAAGTACATTAATACAACAAACAAACACATATATTTTAGATTTTTTATTAGAATGTTTCTCGTGGAAAGAATTAGAACAACACTACAGAAATATTCGTTTTGCGAGCGATGAGGCTTCTGTAAAATTGAAACAAAAAATAGATGAGTTTGTTACAAATCAAGAAAATGCAATAAAAGAAACCGTGTTGGCTTCAGAAAATTTTCAAAAACAACTCAAAAATTTATTTTTTAAAAACGAAAAACAAGAGTATATAAATTCTAGAATAGAAGCGGCTTACCTTTACTTCTACCCTATTTTTTTAAAAATGTATGAAGAAATTGTTTACCAATTGGTAGAACTTCAAAACACCAAAAAAGCAAAAACTTGGTTTACTATGTTTTTAGAATTAGAATACGAGCTAAGCAATAGATTGTCATATCTTATTAGAGCAAAAAAAATGATGCATTTATTGCATACAAATCAAGAGCTTAACAAAAAAAGTCTACATGCCAAAGAGCTCATAGCCATAAAAGAAAACGCAAACCAAAAAGCCAAAGAAAGGTACAAAGACACTCATAAAACTTTGGTAGATTTTGACGAATTTCCAGAAAGATATCATAAAACTAAAAAGCCAAAAGAACCCAAAAAATCTACATTAGAAGAAACCTTAGAACTCTGGAAACAAAAAAAATCTATTGTAGAAATAGCTCAACATAGAAAATATTCTGTGCAAACCATTTACTCACATATTGCCAAATTGATTGCCGAATCAAAAATAGCAATACAAGAGGTTTTACCTCAAGATAGAATAGATGAATTAGAAAATCTTTTTACAAATTACAACGGAGAGTCTTTAACAGAGCTTAAAGAAAAAGCATCCAATGATGTAACATGGGACGAATTAAAACTTTACAAAGCTACCCTAACCAATTAGCTGCCAATACAGCAACAATAAAATAGATAGCAATAGTTCGAGCGCCATCATAATCTTTGGCTAAACGTTGCCCTAACAACAACATTATTAAGGTAATACACGAAATTACAGCACCATAAAAACCAAAAGTGCGTCCGCCGTTTACCAACAATTCTACACAACCTGCCAAGCAAGCTACACTTGCCAACACTTCTAGTAAAAGTATAATACCCAAAGCCATAGGCACTTGGTTTTTTAAAATTGTTTTTTCAAAATGACTTTTTAGCCAAGAAACATTATCGTTCCAAGCAAAAATTTTGTCGTAACCACTTTGAATAAAAGTGACAGCCAAAAACACCAAAACAAGTAAAGAGGCAGTATTGTGCATAATGTTATTTTTTATGAATTAATCGGGTTAATTTTATGGATAAATCGGTAAGAATAATTTTGGCATTACCATTGCGTTCTATATGATAAGACGCATCGGATATTTCTTTAAAAATTTCAAGAATATTATTTCCGTGTACAAAAGGAGCAAAATTTTCTAAGGTAAACTTTTCTACTTTGGGCTCCATATATACTAGCGAAGGCGCATTGTAATTCAAAAGTAAGGCTTGTCTAAACATTTCGGTACAAAAGCTCAAAAACTTTTTTTGAGTTTCTCTACCCAAAGCAGCTATTTGCTCACTCCAAATTATTAAATCGTGTATTGCACTTGCATTTCCTTTGGCTTTAAAAGCACTTCGAACCCAAAATACAAACCACTCTTCAAAAGGGAGTTCATCATTATTTTCTTTTACTATTTGTAATGCTTTATTATAATTACCCTGACTTTGGCGCGCAATTTTTTGAGCCACTACCCTATCTATCTGTTCACGATTTACAAGTGCTTCAACAATAATATTTTCTGGTAAAGGATTAAATTGTAATACTTGACACCGAGACAGTATAGTTTGAATAATATTTTCTACATTTTCGGTAATTAAAATAAAAACAGTTTTATCTGTAGGTTCTTCCAATAATTTAAGTAGCTTATTTGATGCGGCGATATTCATTTTATCAGCCATCCAAATAATCATAATTTTGTAACTACCTTCTAATGATTTTAATGATAAAGACTTCACTATTTCTTGAGCATCTTCTACTCGTATTTCGCCTTGTTTGTTTTGTACGCCCAAAAACTTATACCAATCAAATATACCACCATAAGGATTTTGTTGTACAAAAAGACGCCAATCGGTAAGAAAATCAAGGCTTTTGGGTTTACTTTTAACATCTTCGGTAGTAATAGTAGGATATACAAAATGTAAATCGGGATGTTGTAAATGATGAAACTTTAAATTACAAGCACTATTCTCGGTATTATTTTCGCCCAATGTATTGTTACAAATTAAATATTGAGCATATGCAATAGCCATAGCAAGAGTGCCACTACCTTCTGGACCTACAAAAAGTTGTGCATGAGGTACTCTACCTTCATCGGCACTTTTTGTAAGATGATTTTTTAAATGATCTTGCCCTAAAATTTCAGAAAAAAGCATAAGCAAAGATACAATGTTTACTATAAAAATAAAGTAAAAATACAACGGCTACCATTTTGCTCGATACAAAAATGTAAAAAAAACAAGTTTGTACGATAAAATAATTATTTTTGTAGGTTATAAACTATAATTTTTCAATACAAATGAAAAATAACTATTCAAAAATCGCAACTTTCGTTGTTTTATTAACAGGATTATTTGGGTCTGCGCAAATCAATCAAAGTTTTAAACCAAGATTTCAAAAGTTGGTACAAGGCGATATGGTTGTTATAGCCAATACCATTGTAAATAGGCAAGATAAACGTCATTCTGCAAATACCGAACTTAATGATTTGTCAAAATCTGCAGATAATAATGATGAATATAATATGCGATATATAGATGTAGATAGTGATCCTTCTACATTTTCTTCGAGTAGTGCCACCGTTAAATTTAATGATAAAAACACAAAGAGAATTATTTATGCTGCTCTTTATTGGTCGGCTACCTATAAGTCAAACGAATCAGAATTGAAATTCAATAAATATATTTTAACCGACTCAAAAAGAGAAGACTATACAAAAGTTAAAATAAAACTACCCGATACCGATAAATATGTACCTGTTTCAGGACAAGTTCTATTTGATGGATACAAAGATCCAATGACAAAAGAATATGCACCGTACACTTGTTATGCCGATATTACTCCATTGTTTACAGACTTTGCAAATTATGAAGGAGTTTATACAGTAGCCAATATTTATGCAACACAAGGAAAAGTAGCAGGCGGAGTAGCAGGTGGTTGGACTTTATTTTTGGTTTACGAAGAAGAAGAATTAACAGAAAAATTTATATCAACTTACGATGGTTTTGTAGGAGTTACAGAGCGATATACCGATGTGAAATTTTCTGGATTTAAATCGGTAATAGAAGGAGAAATAAAAGCAAAACTTGTTGCCTCAGCACTTGAAGGAGACAATAACTTAGTCGGCGATCAACTTCTTATGGCAGGTAAAAACAAGCAATTTTTTAATTTAAAAAATGCAATAAGAGAGAGCGATAACTTTTTCAACGGAACCATTACTATAGAAGACGATTTCTTAAACGGAAGAACACCAAATAGTACAAATACTTTAGGATACGACATGTGTTTACTTAGTATTCCAAATATCAACAATAATTTGATTGATAATGCTACATCGCAATTAACTTTAAGATTACAATCTAACGGCGATAGATATTTTATGTTTTTTACCGCATTTAATGTAGAAGTTTCTCCGCCACGACCTATTATTTATACAGAAAGTGAGATTATTGCAAAAAAAGCAGCTCTAAATGCTTCAACAACATTGCCAAATGTAGCAGTAAATACAACGCCTATTACAAAAAACAAAACAACAGATAACGCAGATAATACTGAAGTAAAAACGCCACCAACTCCAGCTCCAGATAGAGATAGAACACTGGTGTCAAACGCAATACCAAAAGGGTTTTATCTTGTTGCCAATGTTTTTGCGGTGCCCGAAAACGCTATAAAATTTGCAGAATCATTAAAACAAAAAGGAATACCCGCAAAATATGTTGTAAATCCAGAAACAAAGTACCACTACGTTTACTTAAATTATTCTACCAACGAAGAACAAATACGAGCCCTTAAAAAGAGCGGGTTTAACAATAAGTATTCCGATTATTTGTGGTTGCTTATTGTAAAATAGTTTAAAACTGATTTTTCTCATTAAAACCAATTTTAGAAACGTAATATCTTTGTATTACTATATTATTAAAAATGAAAACAATAGACCAATTTAATTTTAAAGATAAAAAAGCATTAATTCGAGTAGATTTTAACGTTCCTTTGGACGAAAACTTTCATGTAACCGATGCCAACCGTATAGAAGCAGCAAAACCTACTATAGACAAAATTTTAGCCGATGGAGGCAGTGTTATTTTAATGTCGCATTTGGGTAGACCAAAAGGAAAAGAACAAAAATATTCTTTAAAATATATAGTAAACAAAACATCAGAAGTACTTGGAGTACCTGTGCTTTTTGCAGAAGATTGTATTGGAGAAGTAGCTCAAAACGCTGCCCACAATCTTAAACCTGGGCAAGTATTACTTTTGGAAAACCTTAGATTTTATGCAGAAGAAGAGGCTGGCGATGTTAATTTTTCTAAAGAATTAGCTTCATTGGGCAATATTTATGTAAATGATGCGTTTGGAACAGCACATAGAGCACATGCTTCTACAACAATCATTGCGCAGTTTTTCCCAGAAAACAAATGTTTTGGATACCTATTGGCAAAAGAAATAGAGAGCCTAAACAAAGTACTAAAAAATTCTGAAAAACCTGTAACTGCTATTTTAGGAGGATCGAAAGTATCATCAAAAATTACGGTAATTGAGAATATTCTAGACAAAGTAGACCACATGATTATTGGTGGAGGAATGACTTTTACATTTATAAAAGCATTAGGCGGAGAAATAGGTGAGTCTATTTGCGAATTAGACAAATTAGACTTGGCATTAGAAATTCTTCACAAAGCCAAAGAGAAAAATGTACACATTCATTTACCAGTAGATGTAGTAGCTGCCAATGAATTTTCAAACAATGCCCAAACACAAATAGTAGATGTACGCCATATACCAACTGGCTGGCAAGGACTTGATGCGGGTCCGAAGTCGCTAGAAAACTTCAAAGAAATCATTATGCAGTCTAGAACTATATTGTGGAACGGACCTGTAGGTGTATTTGAAATGGAAAATTTTGCTCACGGTACTATTACATTGGGCGAATATATAGCAGAGGCAACAAAAAATGGAGCTTTTTCGCTAGTTGGAGGAGGAGATTCTGTAGCCGCAGTAAAACAATTTGGACTAGAACCAAAAATGAGTTACGTGTCTACCGGAGGAGGAGCTATGCTAGAAATGCTAGAAGGGAAAACCCTACCTGGAATAGCAGCTATTTTGGCATAACTTTAGTTTTAACAAATATTAAACATAATTTTTCCCACATATAAATTATGTTTGTAACATACTTAACCTACTGATTGATAATATATTGATAAATTCACTATGACATTAAAAAATAAATTTACTGCAATCTGCATTGTGGCAACTGCATTTTTGAATGCCCAAGAAATTGTAAAAGACAAAGACTCTTTGGTAAAACCAGAAGTTAAAATATCGTTTCTAGATTCGATAAAAAAGACTTTTGTAAACGACGAAATGGCCTCGTGTGTAGACAGTTTATGGGCAAAAGAAATGGTATCTTTGGATAGTTATGACCAAATGATTACCGATATTAAAAATGTAAATGTAGATCAAAAGGTAGATTATGAACTTCCTACAGAATTACTTAAAGAACGTCTTAAAAAATTAGACGAGAAATCGCCTTTTAATATCGAGTATAATGAAGGTTTAGAAAACGTAATAAAATCATTTTTAAAAAACCGTAAAAAGACCTTTGAAAGGTTAATGGGAATTTCTCAATTTTATTTTCCAATTTTTGAAGAAGAATTAGCAAAAAACAACATACCACTAGAAATAAAATACCTTGCAGTGGTAGAATCTGCCTTAAACCCCAAAGCAGTTTCAAGAGTAGGAGCTACGGGTTTGTGGCAATTTATGTATCAAACAGGCAAACAATACGGCCTTAACATTAGCTCTTATGTAGACGAACGCAGTGATCCGCTTAAAGCCAGTTCGGCTGCTTCAGAATATATGAAAAATATGTTCAAAATATTTGGCGATTGGGATTTGGTTTTAGCTTCTTACAACTCAGGTCCTGGAAATGTTTCAAAAGCTATTCGTAGATCGGGTGGTTACCAAAATTATTGGAACATAAGAAAACATTTACCCAAAGAAACACAAGGATATCTTCCTGCTTTTTTAGCCACAATGTATATTTTTGAATACCATAAAGAGCATGGAATTGTGCCTAATAAAGCGATAGCCAATCATTTTGCTACAGATACTATTATGGTAAAACGCCACATGTCTTTTAAACAAATATCAGATTTATTAGACATATCAGTAGATGAGTTAAAATTTTACAATCCATCGTATAAAAGACAAGAAGTACCTTATATTTCTGGAGAACAAAACTTTATTCGTTTACCAAAATCAAAAGTTGCGGTTTTCACTTCTAATGAAGATAAAATATATGCGTATGTAGATTATGAAGAGAAAAACCGCGAAAAGCCATTTGCTATTGCAAAAACTACATCAAACAAATCGATAGACACGCTCGAAAAACCAGAAACAGATAAAGAATTTGTTACCCGATATAAGTTTCATAAAGTAAAAAGAGGAGAAAACATCTATGATGTCGCTTTAAAATATGGAGTTACAGCCAATAATATAAGAGATTGGAATAACCTAAAGGGCAGTAAGGTATCGAGAGGAAAAACATTAAAAATTGTTACTACAGAACGAATTGCCTATAAGCAAAACAAAAAAGAAAAATCAGAAACGACAGATATAGCCTCTGTAGAAAATCCAACTTCCAAAGTTGCTAAAACATATAAGCTAGAAAAAGTAACTACAAATAAACAAGTTACAAAATACCATAAAGTAAAACGAGGAGACAATCTTTCGGAAATTGCATCAAAATACGATGTAGATGTTTCAGAAATTAAAAAATGGAATAAAATAAAAGGCAATAATTTAATTGCTGGAAAAAGTTTAAAAATTGTAAAAACAGAGCAAGTAACCAAAACGATTAAAAAAGAGGTTTTGGTGCCTAGTATAGATAATAACGACGAGCAACCAATAGCAAATGTTGATAAAAAGTCTAAAAAAGCTACTAAAAACGATACCGTTTCTGAGAACTATTATATTGTTGCCAAAGGAGAAAATTTGTTTTCGATAGCCAAAAAGCATCATGTTACCGTTGAGGATTTAAAAGAATGGAATAATCTATTTAACACAGATGTAAAAGCTGGAACTCAACTTGTAATATCTGGAGAGTCTACCACCAAAAAAGAACAAGAAATTGCTGCTAAGTCAGATTTTAAAGAAATAGAATATACTGTTGCGCAAGGAGATAATTTGAGTAGTATTGCCAAAAAACACAATACCACTATAGATAAACTAAAAGAGTTAAACAATCTAGATGATAACGTAATCAAATTAGGCCAAACTCTCGTTGTTTCAAAAGAACCTGTAACCAAAACAAAAACTAAGAAAGATAAGTATTTAGCAGATAATAATAAACCAACTATTTATCAAGTACGAAAAGGAGATACTTTACTTAGTATTTCAAAAAAATTTCCAGGTGTAACGATTGCCGACATAAAAAAATGGAATAAAATCAAAAATGAAAAAATAAAACCAGGAATGAAACTGAAAATAAACAGTTAATTTCTAAAAATCTTACTTAAATTTGAGCTTTATTTATCACTATGAATAAAGCTCAATTTTTTTTTATTCTTACCCTTATCTTATTCTTTTCTTCTTGTAACAAAAAAGAAAAAAACAACAGAACTGTATACACAAAACACAACGAAATAGCCGTAATAATTGATGATGAACTTTGGAATGGAGAAATAGGAGATACGTTGCGCAATAAATTTGCTGGGCCTATACTTGGGTTACCACAAGAAGAACCCTTGTTTACCATAAACCAATACCCAGTAAAATTGCTCGAAGGATTTATGAGTAATAACCGAAACATTATCCTTATAAAAAAAGAAAGCAAAAGCCGTTTTGATTTAGTAGAAAACGAATTTGCCAAACCACAACTTGTATTTCATATTTCTGGAGAAACCGTAAAAGAACTTTTAGACTCTATACAAGCCAACGACTCATTAATTATTGATAGAATAAAAAGCTTAGAAATATCAAAATACCAACAAGAATTAAAAAATGATACACTTTTAAAAAACCAAAAATTAAAAAACAAATACCGAATACTACTAGATATACCTGCTAAGTATAAATTGGTTTTAAAAACCAAAAATTTTCTTTGGTTTAAAAAAGAAATTACCAGCGGAAACTTAAGTTTAATAGTATATCAATTACCATATACATCAATTAAACAAAATAATAATGCCATAAAACGCATTGTAAAAATACGAGACTCTATAAACGGAAGGTTTATACGTGGAGCAATTTCAAACACAAAAATGGTAACCGAATCGGCATTTTCGCCTTATTTTTCAAAAATAGAAATTGCCGGCAGAAAAACTTACGAAACCAAAGGAAGTTGGGAAATGCAAAACGATTACATGAACGGCCCTTTTATAAATTATTGCATTTTTGATGATAAAAATCAAAGAATATTGGTGTTGGAAGGGTTTTGCTATGCTCCTTCAAAACAAAAACGCGACTTAATGTTTGAGTTGGAAGCAATAATCAAATCGATACAATTTTTAAAACCAAACAAAAGTGGAAAATCTAAATTGGCAAATTAAGCAATTTAACGAGCTTTCTACAACCCAAACATATCAAATACTAGCTTTGCGTAGTTTGGTGTTTGTAGTAGAGCAAAATTGTGTTTATCAAGATATAGACAACAAAGATCAAAAAGCTTTTCATCTATTTTGTACAGAAAACAATCAAATAATTGCTTATGCTAGATTGTTTAAAGCGGGCGATTATTTTAACGAAGCCTCAATAGGTAGGGTAGTGGTGCACCCAAATTATAGAGGAAAAAACACTGGGCACGAATTGATGCAACAAGCTATACTATTGTGCGAGAATATTTTGCACGAAACCAAAATCACAATATCGGCGCAACAATATTTAAAGAAATTTTACGAAACACATGGTTTTGTTCAAACCAGTGCCATGTATCTGGAAGATGATATTCCGCATATACAAATGCAGAAAGGCTAATATCCTTAAATTTTAGTTATAACAATTTCTACTCGTCTATCATATTCAGGTTCTCTACCCAAAGGACGTGTGTTGCCATAGCCTTTAAAAGTCATTCTTTTTTTATCTACACGTCTAAAAGATAAATATTTATATACCGCCTGCGCTCTATTTGTAGAGAGTTGTCTTTTTTTGGTATCTTTATCTATAGCTTCTTTGTAATATGATGGAGTACAGCAAACATGACCTTGAATTTCAAATTCTAAATTTTTATACCTTTGAAACAACAATGCCATTTTATCTAAATCGTTTTTTGCTTTGGTGGTAAGTTTACTACTTCCTTTTTCAAACAAAACATCTTCTAGTAAAATACGATCGCCAATTACATGATTTTTTTGTACAGTGCTATATACACCAGGCATAATGAGTTTGGGTAGTGGTTTTAAATTAATAACCACGTCTACACGTCTGTTTTTAGAGCGTTTTTCGGGTAAGTTTTCTACAATATCATCATCAATTAAAATACGCCCCTTACCTTCAATCGTTACAATAATTTTACTTTTTATACCGTTGCTTATTAAATGGTCTTTAATGGTATTAGCTCTTTTTGTCGAAAGTTTAAAGTTGTAGTCGTCTTTACCTATATCATCTGTATATCCAAATATTTGCACCGATTCTATACGGGTAGAATCGGTAGCTTGTACAAATTTTAGTAAATCTTTTTGTTGCGTGTCATCTACATTAAATTTATCAAATTCGAAGTAAACAGAACGTACAATTTCTTCTTGTGCATGTAACACATTAAAGAACAAAAGTAAGGCTAGTATTTGGAGAAATCGAGGCATTATTTTTTCAGTATTTTGTTGTATTCTGTAGCATTTGAAAGTAGGGTAGTAGCTTTGAGTATTTCGGCATTGTTTTTAATGTAGTATTGATACAACCCTTCTTTATACTGATAGCGTTTAATGAGTTCATCTACCAATAAGCGTTTGATTTCTTTTTGATTTTTGTCTAAAAGAGTTTCTTCACTTTTTTGTAAAGCCACCAATAATTGATCGTATTGTAGCTTAATAGTTTCGTCTATTTTTTCTTTTTTAGCTTTTTCTAAAGTTGCTTTAAGCGCCACTTCTGTTTCTGTATCAAAATTAATATTTTCTTTTTTCAGAAAATTTTTAAAATCTGCAAAATCAGCGTCTGTAACAGTAGGAATTTTATCGCCTACATTAGGGTTTTTAAAATAATATTGGGTAGCATAATTAAAAATACCATCATTTTTTTGCAAAGCTTGTGCTATAGGGCTCAACTTTGTTTCTTCCAATTCTACATCAGGTTGTATACCGCCACCGTCGTAAACTGTTCTTCCGTTTTTGGTTTTAAAAGCATTGTATTTAGCAGCATCGGTTTTTTGGGCTTTACCATCTTTATCTTTTTTGGTATAATCGTAGGCTTGTATACATCTGCCAGCAGGAGTGTAGTATCGAGAAATGGTAACTTTTACTTGAGTGTTGTAAGTCATATCAAAAGGACGTTGTACCAATCCTTTTCCAAAACTTCGGCTTCCTAATACAACAGCTCTGTCCAAATCTTGTAAAGCTCCCGATACAATTTCTGATGCTGAAGCACTTTTTCCATCAACAATAACTACAAGAGGAATTTCGGTATCAATAGGTTCTTTTATTGTCTTGTAGGTAATATTGTATTTTTCGTTTTTAGATTTGGTAGTTACAATAACTTCTCCTTTTGGCACAAATAAATTACAAATATTTACCGCTTCGTGTAGCAACCCACCAGGATTTCCTCTTAAGTCTAAAATAATTTTTTCTGCTCCTTGACTTTTTAATTTTTCTAAAGCATCTCTTGTTTCTGTAGAGGCTTTGTTGTTGAATTTTTCTAGAACAATATACCCTGTTTTATCATCTATTTTTGAAAAGAACGGAACTGCTTTTACATCTACTTCATCTAAAATTAATTGCGTGGTTAAGGTTTTACCTTGTCTTACATACACAATATTTACTTTGGTGTTTTTGGCACCTTTTAATAGTTCGGAAGCATCTTCTTTATAATCTGCCAATTTTACATCATTAATTTGTATAATGGCATCACCAGCTTTAAGCCCTGCTTTGTCTGCAGGAAAACCTTTGTACGGCTCTTTGATAATGAGTTTATCTTCTTTTCTGGTAATCATAGCACCAATACCTGTATACTCACCAGTATTGTTGATGCGAAATTTTATAACATCTTCTTCATTAAAATAGTTGGTATAAGGGTCTAAATCGGCAAGCATACTTTTAATGGCCTTATCCATCAATTCTGACGGATTGGTTTCATCTACATAGTTTTGATTTACCGTTTTAAATAATGTTGTAAAGATTTCTATCTGTTTGGCTATTTCAAAAAAATCATCTTTAAAACTTACGCCTACAAACATAAACCCAGCCGCAAAAGCAGTAAGCCAATAACGTTTTTTTATCAATTTCATATATTTCTATTTATTTTTTAATGCTATTATATGGTATCTATGATTTTGGGTTTTGATTCCAAAAAATCATTTGGGCACTAAAGTAGTAAATATAATGTGAGGTTTATATAAAAAAACTTTAAAAAAATAGGGTTTACAAAGCACAAAACCTAGTTGAATATTTAGGAGTGTTTATTTTTTACTAGCTTTGTAGAGCTTTTTTACAAATCTACACAACAAACGCTTTACATGAAAATTTCTTTATTTACTCAAATTTTACAACGTAAAGGATTTCCTGTAAACCAAGCCAGCATTTTACTCAAACAACAACAAATTCAAGAGCACAATTATGCAGCTTTTCTTGAAAAAAAGAAAGCCGAAATTGTACGCTATCATAGCAAAGAAAATGCGAATTATAAACATTTTATAGGCAATACAAACATTTCGGAATGGAACAACATTCCTATAATGACCAAAAAAGATTTCCAAAAGCCATTGTCTTTAAGGCTATCCAACGGATATTCTAAAAACAATGTGTATATAAACAAAACTTCGGGTTCAAGTGGTGATCCATTTTTTTTTGCCAAAGATAAGTTTTGTCATGCTTTAACGTGGGCAAATATTATAGATAAATTTGGTGCTAATGGTATAGATTTTAATAAATCTTTCCAAGCACGATTTTATGGAATACCACTCGATTTTAAAGGGAATTTAAAAGAACGAATTAAAGATTTTTTTAGCAATCGCTATCGTTTTTCTGTTTTTGATTTATCGGATGCTTACTTAGAAAAAGTATTAAAAAAATTTAGTGTAAAAAAGTTTGATTACATCAACGGATATACTTCTTCTATAGTTCAATTTGCCAAATATTTAAACAAAAAAAACATTGTTTTAAAAGATGTCTGCCCTACGCTAAAATGTTGTATTGTTACTTCTGAAATGCTTTTTGAAGAAGACAAAATACTACTCGAAACACAATTTGGCGTTTGTGTAATAAACGAATACGGCGCATCGGAACTCGACTTAATTGCTTTTCAAAACCCAAATGGGGAATGGCAAGTTAATACCGAAACACTTTTTGTAGAAATTGTTGATGAAAAAGGAAATGTATTGCCCAATGGAGAAGAAGGCAGAATTGTAATTACTTCTTTGTACAACAAAGCCCACCCATTTATTCGTTATGATATTGGCGATATGGGCATACTAGACGAAAAGAGCACCGCAAAAAACACTTTTTTGAAAAAGCTTACAGGTAGAACCAATGATATAGCCGTATTACCAAGCGGAAAAAAAGCAGCAGGACTCACATTTTACTACATTACCAAAAGCATTATTGAAGACACAGGAAATGTAAAAGAGTTTGTAATAAAACAAACGAAAATAGATAATTTTGAAATCGAGTATGTAAGCGAACGTGAGTTAAATGCTTCTCAAGTTATTGAAATTGAAAAAGCTATGACAAATTATTTGGAAAAAGGATTAAAAATATATTTTCATAGAAAAGAAAAACTTACCCGAAGCCCAAGTGGAAAATTAAAACAATTTACATCATTAGTTAAACAATAAAGATATGAAAATCACTATAGTTGCAGGAGCTAGACCAAACTTTATTAAAATTGCACCTATCATAAAAGCCATTCAACAACAACAACAGTGTAATGAAAATATTCATTACAGACTTATACATACGGGTCAGCATTACGATAAAAACTTAAGTGATACTTTTTTTGAAGAATTAAATATTCCGAAACCAGATGCCAATTTGGAAGTAAAAAGTGGTTCGCAAGCAGTACAAACAGCAGCGATTATGGTTGCTTTTGAAAAAGAATTACAAGAGAACCCTACAGATTTAGTTTTGGTGGTAGGCGATGTAAACTCTACTATGGCATGTGCCATAACCGCAAAAAAAGCCCATATAAAAGTAGCTCACGTAGAAGCAGGAATACGATCGGGAGATATTACCATGCCAGAAGAAATAAATAGAATTGTTACCGATAGTATATCCGATTATTATTTTACTACATCGTTATGGGCAGGAGAAAACTTACTCAAACAAGGCGCATTACCCTCGCAAATACACTTTGTAGGCAATGTGATGATTGATACGCTTTATCAAAATCAAAACAAATTTAGTAAACCTACATTTTGGGATACATTAGCATTACAACCTCAAAATTACGTGGTACTTACCCTGCATAGACCTTCGAATGTTGATGAAGAAAATGGATTAATTACTTTATTACAAGGAATAGAAAGCATAATTAGTGATAAAAAAATAATTTTTCCTGTTCACCCACGTACAAAGGCAATTTTGGGAGAAAAAACAGTAGGGTTGAAAAATATTATTTTTGTAGAACCTCAAAGCTATTTAAACTTCATGTTTCTTATTCAGCATAGTTTTGCTGTAATTACAGATTCTGGCGGAATTACAGAAGAAACAACAGTTTTAGGAATACCTTGTTTTACTATGCGAACAAGTACCGAAAGGCCAGAAACAGTTTCAATAGGAACCAATTATTTAATAGGAACCACAATACATGAGTTACAAAAAACATATTCTAATTTTATTACAAACGGATTAAAAACTCACAGTATACCAGAACTTTGGGACGGAAAAACATCAGAAAGAATTATTAATATTTTGATGAAAATGCCAATATAAAATGGAAAAAATACTTATAGTTTCTAATTATTACCCACCCGAAAAAGGAGCTGCTGCCAATAGAATAGAACAACTGGCTTTAAAATTGCATCAAAATAAGTATGAAGTAACCGTTTTATGCCCGTTGGCAAATTATCCTAAAGGAGAATTGTTTAAAGAATACAAAGGCAAAATTTCTGTAATAGAAAATAGGGGAGGAATTACAGTAAAACGCTTGTGGGTTTATCCTAGTGTAAGCAAGAACATTCTTATTAGAGTAATATCTGTTATGTCGTTTGTATTGGGTTTGTTTTTTTATTTGTTGTTTAAAAAAACACCACAAAAAGTAGTAATACAATCGCCACCATTATTAGTATCTTTTCTATCTATTTTGGTACTTTCTTTCAAAAAGAAAAAGATTATTTTAAATATTTCTGATTTATGGCCACTTGCCGCAATTGAACTCAAAGCATTAAAAGAAAATTCTATTTCTCATAAAGTTTCTCTTTTTTTTGAAAAGTATATTTACAAAAAGGCAACGGTTGTTTTGGCACAATCGCACGAAATTGTAAATCATGTAAAAACAATAGTTTCTCACAAAACATGTTATTTATATCGAAATTTTCCAGAGCATAGTCATTCACAAGTACAAACAACAAGCGCAAATACTCAAGAAGCAGATAAACCTATTAAAATATTCTACGCAGGATTATTGGGTATAGCGCAAGGCATAGCCGAATTATGTAAAAAAATCGATTTAAGCCACTTAAATGTCGAATGGCATATATTTGGCGATGGTGCCGAAAAAAACGAAATACTGGCTTTTATTGAAGCAAATACTGCATCAAAAATTGTTTTTCATGGTATGATTGAGAGACATAAACTTCACGATATGTTAAAAGACTTTGATATTGCCCTTGTTCCATTAAAAACACGTATTTATGGCTCTGTTCCTTCCAAAATATTTGAATATGCGGCATTAGGCTTTCCAATTTTGTATTTTGGTGGAGGCGAAGGAGAAGACATTGTAAACAAACATAAATTGGGTTGGGTTGTACCTGTAGAAAATTATGTACAGTTCAACGTACAACTTAGAGAAATTTCTCTGTTGGATAGGCAAGAATTTTCTCAAATAAAAAAAGATGTTTTTGATACAGCAAAAAACAATTTTAATCTACAAACACAAGTAAAAAACTTAATTGAAAGCGATGTGTTTTAATACGCTTTTTCTTCTCCTTTAAAAATATTAACAACCGTTTGAATAATAATTTTAATGTCGAGTAAAAAAGACCAATTTTCTATATAATAAACATCATAGTTTATTCGGTTAATCATATCATTATCGGTTTCTATTTCGCCTCGATATCCTCTTACTTGTGCTAAACCTGTAATACCAGGTTTTACATAATGACGCATCATGTAACGGTCTATTTTTTTACCATATACTTTATTTTGTGTCCATAGATGAGGTCTAGGCCCTACAATAGACATATCTCCAAATAAAACATTAAAAAACTGAGGCAATTCATCAATACTCGTTTTTCTTATAAATTTTCCTATTTTGGTTACTCTAGGGTCATTTCTAGATGCTTCTTTTTCTGTAGTTTGGTTAATTTTCATAGACCTAAATTTATAGCAAAAAAATTCTTTTTCGTCAAAACCAGGACGACTTTGTTTGAAAAAGACAGGACCCTTAGATTCTAGTTTTATCAAAATTGCCATAATAGGTATAAACCAAGAAAGGAGTAGTATAATGACTAATAATGAAAATATTAAATCAAAGGTCCTTTTAAATCCTGCAATTATTGGGTCTTGTAAAAATGACTTTTGTAGGCTAAAGATGGGAATAAAAGAGTAATATTCTATTTTGTAGTCGTATGATAATAAATCTTTGTTTTCAGGAACATATTTTATATCTATTAAATGAATTTCTGCTATTTTTTTAATCGATTTTATAAATTCTTTTGAAGTTTTGTTTAGAGATATATAAAATTCTTTAATATTTTCCTCATTATTTCCATCAATTATACCTTCAGTATTAATTTCGTGAATGTTTGTATAATATTTAACGACATTATAACCGTATTGTTGATTTTTTTTTAATAATGAATATAAGTTATTTGTATTTTCTCCATTTCCAAATAAAATAACATTAACATAATTTCTTTTAAAAACACTTCTATAAAATTTTAATAAAAAAAATTTAACTAAATCAATCGTTAAAATTATCAGAAAACAATATAAAACATAATTTGCTATTCTAAAAGACTTTATACTGTCAAAATAAAAACCTGAGAAAGCATAACATAATATTGAAAAATAGACAAATTGTTTAATGTTTTTAATTATAATAGCGAATGGTTTTATAAATCTGTAAACTTTATAATAGTTTAAATTTATACTTAATACAATCCAAGATATACTTATAAAAAAATAGAAATATTTTATGCTAAAATCTAACGGCAAGATTATTTTGACAAGAAAAATTAAAATACTAATATCTATACAAACAGATATTGGAATTATTAATTTAGAATAATTCTTATTTAACATAAAGTTATTTTATATAATTCGAAAAATCTTTGTGTTCTTCTTTTAGTAATTCTTCAGACGATAATGATTTGAAATACTCATAGGTAAGTTTCATTCCTTCTGCTCTAGAAACTTTGGCTTCCCAACCAAGTATTTCTTTTGCTTTTGTGGTATCTGGTTGGCGTTGTAATGGATCGTTTATTGGTAGGGGTTTATACACTACTTTTTGCTGAGTGCCCGTTAGTTTTATAATTTCTTCTGCAAAATCTTTAATTGTTATTTCATCAGGATTTCCAATGTTTACAGGCAAATGATAATCGGAATGTAAGAGTCTAAATATTCCTTCTACTTGATCGGAAACATAGCAAAAAGAACGGGTTTGACTTCCATCACCAAAAATGGTTAAATCTTCACCGCGTAACGCTTGCCCTATAAAAGCAGGAATTACTCGACCATCGTTAAGGCGCATTCTTGGTCCGTAAGTATTAAATATACGCACAATTCTAGTTTCCAAACCATGAAAAGTATGGTATGCCATTGTGATAGATTCTTGAAATCGTTTAGCCTCATCGTAAACACCACGTGGTCCTATTGTATTTACATTGCCGTAATAATCTTCTGTTTGAGGGTGTACCAAAGGATCTCCATAAATTTCTGATGTTGAAGCAATAAGAATTCTTGCTTTTTTTACTCGAGCCAATCCTAGTAGATTGTGCGTGCCAAGAGAACCAACTTTTAAGGTTTGTATTGGGATTTTTAAATAATCTATTGGGCTTGCTGGCGAAGCAAAATGCAATATATAATCTATATTGCCAGGCACATGTACAAATTTTGTAACATCATGATGATAAAACTCAAAATGCTCCAATTTAAATAAATGTTCTATGTTTTTTAAGTCACCAGTAATTAAATTATCCATTCCAATTACATGGTAACCTTCATTAATAAATCGATCGCAAAGATGCGAGCCTAAAAACCCAGCCGCACCTGTTATAAGAATTCTTTTCATTATTCTTTTAAATTTTTATTTTTATAAACATTGAATATACAATAAAATGAAACAAAAAACATTATTCCTCTTTGTCTTATTAGAAATACTTCTGTAAGAAAAAATACAAGCATCATAAATGCAAATGCTAGATGTAGGAAAGATTGCTTTTGAATCGCATTATAAACATTAAAAAACACCATTAAAACAACTATTATTAATCCTATTAAACCTAACTCTGCAAAAGACTGTACATATTGATTATGAAAATTAAAATAATTTTGGTTCAAAAACACATTATATTTCAAATATTTTTCATGCAACAAAAGATCAGTATTATTTATACCAAGTCCTCTAAACCACTCCTTTTTTTTATTCATTATTTCCTTGAAAAGTCTAATATGGAAAACTCTATATGCTGTTCCTGGAAAAAATTGATTTTTTTTAAAACTTTTATTATAATACGCATCTTTTAAAGATACATTATATGTCTTTTGTTTTGTATTACTGTATAAATCATTTATTGTGTTATCAACAAAAGCAGTCTCGTATTCTTCAAGAACTCTTTTGTTTACTTGTGGAACAAAATAGCAAGAAAAAAGTATAAATAGAAATCCACATACAAAAGTTAAAACACGAACGGATTTATTTTTCTTTGAGAAGAAAAAATAATATATAATTGATAATAATATATCAATAAAAATCACCGTTTTAGAAGAAAGTAAAAAAATAAAAAATAATAAAAAAACTAAAGATATTCTGTCTAAAATAGTTTTGTTGTTTTTTGAATAAAAATAAAACATTGCTATAGACGCATAAACAGAGACATAAATTGCATTTTGATCTATACCAACAAGTTTTTGAAAAAAAAATAATTCTCTATCTTTTGTAAGTAAAAAGCAATAAAAGGCATTTAAAATAAAATATAGTGCCACTAAAAGAAAACTAAAACTATAGTGTTTCAAGACAGTTTTAATATCTACCTCTTTAACAAAAGAAGCATTTAAAAAAAACAAAGGAATTACTAAAAAAGGAATGTTTTTTTTAATTCCAAAAAAAAGATTCTCATTTTGAAATAATAAACACAGAATCAATACTAAAATAAAATAAGATATTGGTAGAAAAAGATAGAAGTTAAAACAAAATATAAAATTATCTCTATAATAATATATATAGAAAATTGAAAATAAAATAAGTGAAATACTATTTATTATAAAAGGAAAGGGGATTGTAAACAGCATTGAATTGAACAATACTAGTAATATATCTTTCTTTTTTAAATTCAAAATATTCATGAATGATTATAATAAATACCTCTGTTTTTTGCAAATGTAACGATAATTTTATCAGAATAAAACCACGCCACTTTAAAGAAGCTAATTATAACATGGAAAATGATTTAGAGTCTTATATTTGCAAAATCTTAAAGAGATTTTAATATATTTATCTATGTATTAAGAATCTTAATCACTTGAAAAACATTACATGAAATGAAAATTGCTTTAATTACAGGAATAAATGGACAAGACGGTTCATATTTGGCAGAATTTTTATTAAAAAAAGATTATGAAGTACACGGTATAATAAGACGAAGTTCTTCATTTAACACGCATCGTATTGAGCACTTGTATATAGACTCTCTGATACAAGATTTACACAACAAACGTAAAATACAATTGCATTATGGTGATATGACTGACTCTACTAACTTAATAAGACTTGTACAACAAATAAAGCCAGATGAAATTTATAATCTTGCAGCACAATCACATGTAAAAGTATCATTTGAATTGCCTGAATATACAGCGGAAACTGATGCTGTTGGAACATTGCGATTACTTGAAGCAATAAGAATATGTGGATTAGAGAAAAAAACTAGAATTTACCAAGCTTCAACATCAGAACTTTATGGTAGAGTACAAGAAATACCTCAAACCGAAACAACTCCTTTTTATCCTCGTTCTCCTTATGGGGTAGCAAAAATTTATGCATTCTGGATTACTAAAAATTATAGAGAATCCTATAATATCTATGCAGTAAACGGAATTTTATTTAATCATGAGTCTGAAAGAAGAGGAGAAACTTTTGTTACCAGAAAAATTTCTTTAGCGGTTGCAAGGATTAAACATGGCTTACAAGAGAAGCTTTATCTTGGAAATTTAAACTCTTTGAGAGATTGGGGTTATGCAAAAGATTATGTAGAATGTATGTGGCTTATACTTCAACAAGAGCGTCCCGAAGATTATGTTATTGCAACAGGTGAACAACATTCTGTTAGAGAATTTTGTGAATTAGCATTTAGAGAAATTGGTATTTCTCTTATTTGGGAAGGAACCAATGAAAACGAAAAAGGAATTTGTAAAGAAACTGGGAAAGTTTTGATTGAAGTTGATAAAAACTATTATAGACCAGCTGAAGTTGAAACTCTTTTAGGAAATCCTGCTAAAGCAAAAAATCAATTAGGGTGGAATCCTACAAGAACATCGTTTGAAGAACTTGTGAAAATTATGGTTCAACATGATTTAGAATATGTTATTAAAAAATAGTATGGAAAAATCGTCTAAAATATTTGTTGCAGGTCACAATGGGTTAGTAGGAAGTGCTATTGTTAAAAATTTAAATCAAAAAGGTTTTACTAATATTATCACCAAAACTCGTGGCGAGCTTAATTTAACAAATACAACAGATGTAAATAATTTTTTTGAAACAGAAAAACCTGAATATATCTTTTTAGCAGCAGCCAAAGTAGGCGGTATAATTGCTAATAATGTTTATCGTGCCGATTTCATATATGAAAATTTGATGATTCAAAACAATGTTATTCATCAAAGTTATGTTCATGATGTAAAGAAACTTTTGTTTTTAGGAAGTACCTGTATTTATCCTAAAAATTGTCCGCAACCCATGAAAGAAGAATATCTATTAACTGATGAATTGGAATATACCAATGAGCCTTATGCTATTGCGAAAATTTCGGGTATAAAAATGTGTGAAAGCTATAACATACAGTATAACACCAATTTTATTTCGGTGATGCCTACCAATTTGTATGGACCAAATGATAATTTTGATTTAGAAAAATCACATGTTTTACCTGCTTTATTACGAAAAGTACACTTGGCAAAATTACTTTCTGAAAATAATACTAAAGCATTGCTTTTGGATTTGAAAGTAAATTCTATTGAAGAAGCAAACATAATCTTGGAAAAACACAAGATTTCTAAAAACTCGGTAGAAATTTGGGGAAGTGGTGCGCCAATGAGAGAATTTCTTTGGTCTGAAGATATGGCTGATGCTTGTGTTTTTATTATGGAAAATAGAGATTTCACCGATTGTTATACTAACCCAAGAAACATTAAAAATACACACATAAATATTGGGACAGGAAAAGATATTTCTATAAAAGATTTAGCTTATCTAATAAAAGATATTGTAGGTTACAAAGGTGATTTTGTTTTTAATACTGAAAAGCCCGATGGAACACTTAAAAAACTTACTGATTGTACTAAATTAAACAGTTTAGGTTGGAAACATAAAATCGAATTGGCTGATGGTATTGAAAAAATGTATCGATGGTATTTGGAAAAATAAATTGTTAGTTTCTATATCTTAAAACTTTTAAGGATAAATTACCACCTATTATAAAAGCAACAATTAATTTGTTTTCTTGGTCAAAAGACATAGTTATATCTTGTAATTCATATCCAGAATAATCTATTACTTGATTATTATAAATTATTTTAAATGGTTCCAATTCAACCCATTGTGAATTGACAAGTTTTTTGATTTTACCATTACAAAATATATATGGATTATTATTATTATCTAAAAAAACACGAAATATAAAACCATTAAAAAAACCAATTGTTGACCAACTACCATTGTTGAATTTTTTAACATAAGAAGTATTGTTTTTATTATAAGTTAAATATAATGAATTGTCTGTACCTATCTGAAAATCAATTTCACCACTACTATTATCTACAACACTACCTCCCACAGTAGTCCATGATGAACCATTAAAACTCTTAACTACCAAATTATAACTCCCTGTTTGGTCGCGATAATTATAGGCAATATATGGGATGTTATTTGCGTCAATTTTAATAATATGATTTATAATTAGAAATTCATTAAAGTTACCAATATTTAACCAACTTGAATTGTATTTATAAATTGATAAATTTTCTATGTTACCTGAGCTTGAATTTATGCTACTATTACTTAAATATATGTCATTGTTACTGTCTAAATCCATACTACTTTTCCAAGAAGTAGATGCGGGAAAAGGGATGTTATTTATACTTGGATTAAATTGACAAACCTTTGGCCCATTTTGATAGTATATTGCATAAGGAATTCCATTATTTCCTACTGTCATTTTTGGATAATCGAAACTATTAATATCTCCATAATTACTCCAACTGCCATTAAATTTATCTATATGTCCCGTAGATTGTGTTGTATGCATTAAATAATATGTGTTATTTTTAAAATCACTCGACAAACTTCGGGCGTAATTCAATGAAACATCAACATCACCTTTTATTAAGTCCCAATCATATAATGTTGGTGAGTTTGGATTAGGTAATATTGGGCTAATTGTTTGGTCAATATCTAATACTGTGTATGTAGGATTATTTGCATTAAATGGATTTTCGGTTGCAAAAATAGTAGATCCGCCTCTATTTGAAATTGTATTGTTTTCTGGTATTGTTATTTCTACAGAAGTTATGCCTGCATTACCTGTTGATGGGTTTACTTGAACCCATGCAGGTTTACTTTGTATATACCAAGGTTGTGTACTCGAAATTTGAATAGTAAAAACATGCTGATTGTAATCCAAATGATGTACTTCATTATTAACTATTGTTATCGGAAAAGAATTTGCTGCTGTTTGAACAATTGTTAGTAAGTAAACTTTATTATCAGATATAAACTTTATAATACCCGTTCTTGTTTGTCCATCTTGATCGTTATTTTGTGAAACAACAATCTGCAAGTCGGCATCACCATTTCCTTGTGTTTGTTGCAAAGTAATCCATGATGGAATATCAGTTGCTTGCCAACTTGAATTACAAGAAATATGAACCGTAATAGTTTGTTGTGGTTTGTTTAATGCAAAACTTGATTGTGATAATTCAAAATAACTAGTGTTTGAATCATTTGAACAAGCAATAAGAAAAAAAACAGCTATAAAACACAAGGCTTTTCTCATAAATAATCGCTATTTTCTTGTTATATAGTTTAATTCTTTCATAAAGGTAGATAAAATTTTCTCTGATGAGAACTTTTCAACAATAAACTTTCTTGCATTAATTCCAATTTCTTTTGATTCTTGAGGAGATTCTATCAAATGATTGATTTTTTTCATTATTTGATTTAGTTTGTTTTCATCATAAAAATAAAATCCACCATTCGAAATTTCAAAATTATATTTTACCTCAGACTCTTTGTGCCCTGTAACAATTGATGGTTTTGCGCTTGCCATCATTCCTAATATTTTTGAAGGCATTACTGTATCAACTACGGTGCTTTTTTGAAAAAGAATATGTAAATTAGCATTACATAATAAGTCGTTTAATTCTTCATAACGTACTGGAGGAAAATAAGTACAATTAGAGAAATTTTTAATTTTTTCAGTTATTTCCATTCTTTTTGCTCCTTCACCAATTAGACAAATATGGATTTTATTATTTTCTTGACAAGCTTTTACAAAATCTATAAAAAACTCCCAGTCTTGCTTTGCTCCTATATTTCCTGAATATAAAATATTAAATTTATTAGGGTCAAAGAGTTTATTTGGTTTTGCTGTTTTGGGATTAATCTTTGAATAATCTATCCAATTAGGAAAATAACTTGTTGAAGAAGAGGTTTTCGTTTCCAACTTCTTTAACATTCCATAGCTTATTGTACTGACAGAATCGGCACGATTAAGCAAAAACCGTTCTACGTGAAAAATAATCTTCGCTAATAATCCCGATTTCTTTGAAAGTCCTGTTTCAAAAGCAGCGTCAAATTCAAAATCTTGAACATGAACTAATAGCTTTCCTCCTTTAAACAACTTAACCAATCTTCCTAAAATAATTGAAATTGTAAAAGGCATAACTACTATTACAACATCATTTTTTTTAATTTTAAATACATTTACTATCGAACCTAAAAAAAAATGGCACATTTGAAAAATCCTTTTTAAAAAAGTGGGATTTTTAGGTGTGTATTGTTTAAAGCGTAAAACCTCAACATTGTTAATGGTTTCTCTGTAAAACTTTGGTTTGTTTTTATATTCAGAATAAATTTCCCATTGCGGATAATAGGGCATTGCGGAAATAACTTTTACATTGTGTGTTTTTGCCAAAAACTCTGCCATTCCTGTAGAGTATAATCCTATTCCGCTGTCTTCAGGATAATAATTGTTGCTAATAATTGTTATTTGCATTATGTTTTTTGTACTGGATTACCTTTATAAATTCCTCTAGCAGATATGCTTTTATATATTGAAGACCTAGCACCTATAATTACTTCATCGTTGATTTTTACACCAGGTGCAATAAAAACATCTGTGGCAATCCAACATGAATTCCCAACTTTTATAGGCACAGCATAAATTGGAAAATCTCTTTTTGAATAATCATGCGAACCTGTACAAAGATAACTTTTTTGAGAAATTACAGTATGACTTCCTATTTCTATTATTCCTAAAGTATACAAAACAACATTGTCTCCAATCCAACTATAATCACCAACAATCAATTTCCATGGATAGGTAATTTCTGCACTTGGTCTAATAATTACCCCTTTGCCTATTTTTGCTCCAAAAACTCTCAATAAAAACCTTCTCCAACCGTATAATGCTTTTGGTGATGGTTTAAACAAAAAAAACTTAACAAAGTCCCAAAGCTGAACAGTTATGATATTTTTTCCTCTAAAATCTTTTGGGACTTTAAAATTGTTTAGTTCATACATTTTTGAAAGATTTTTATTGCATTATCTATAAATGATTTTTCAGTAAATTTTTCCGAAGCATATTTATAATTTTCATAAGAAATATCTTGTATTAGTTTTGAATTGTAATATACAAATTCTATTTTTTCTACTAAATCATCTATGTCGTTTTTTTGACAAAACAAAGCGTTTTTTTCAGAACAAATATCTATAATCCCAGCATGCTTAGTTGATAATATCATGTTTCCAGTTGCCATGGCTTCAATAATACTTATAGGCTGTCCCTCCATATTGTAATATGTTGGTAAACAAAAAATATTTGACCAGAGAAGTAGTTCATATTTACGTTTCCCTGTAACGTTTCCTAAATAGGATATTTCATTATCAAATTTGAAATACTCATTTAAATTGTTTGTTGAAATAACACTTCCTGCAACTTTTAAATTAAAATGTATTCCTTTTTGTTTTAATTTCTTTTTTGCCTCAAGTAAATTATTAATTCCTTTTTCTTTTATAAGGTTACTTAAGAAAACCATTTTTATTTTTGAAAAATCCTTTGATCTTATTGTTTCAAAGTTTGTTTTTAATTCATCTAGATAAAAATTATTCAAGCAGAACACATTTTGAGGCTTTAGAAACTTTTCTAAGTTTATCTTAAGGCTTTCTGATAAAACAATTCCAAAATCAAACATACCAATTGTTTTTCTAAAAATTATTTTCTTTATCCTAGAAAGCAAATAATATTCATTGTATAAGTGTCCACCATGTAAGTGAACTATTGTTTTTTTTTTGAAGACTTTAGATATAATTAAAAAAGGAAGATATTTTAAAACCCCAAAAAACGATTGTCCAATAGTAATGTACACCAAATTTGAGGAAATAACTTTATATGCTTGAAAATATGATTTAAATATGTATACTTTGTTTAATTTAAATGAACCATGCTTTGAGTTAATATTTGAGTTAAACTCAGTATCTATTTTTTTAATAATAAAACCATGCTTAGTAAGCCCATCATATAACACTTTGTTTGCTAAACTAACACCTGTAATTGGATTTGGAAAAGGACCTATAATTAAAATTCTCATTTGTTTTAATACTTTGATGATTGATAAACTTTTTTATTGAATATAAAGTAAATTGAAAACAAAAAAAGTAATATACCGTTTTTTCTTTCTAAGACGTTTTCAAAAAGAAAAAAATAAAGAAAAAAAGATATTACTATTAAAAAAGGCGTAAAACCCTTATATTGATTTAGTAAAAAAACATAAAAAATTAGTAAGAAAAAAGAAAATAAGCCAAAAAAACCTGTTGAGATGACAATTCCTAAATACTGATTATGAGTGTTATAACCCAACAAATCTGAGTGTGAAATTTTAAAACATTGATCTAAAAAATATTGGGAATCACCAATACCATTACCAAAAAATAAGTTTGTTTTTTCTAATCTATCTAGTGTGCATTTATAAACAGCATTCCTTACACTAGTTGAATTATTAGTATTGAATTGGTTATAGGATACAGCTAAAAACATTTCTCTAAATCTTTCTCTATGTCCATTTTTTGTAAAAATTAATAATGAAGCGAAAAATATTATTAATAAAAAAAACATTATCTTCTTTATTTTTTCTATTTTTTTATTAAAAAAAACAAAGGGTATAATAATTATCAAAAAAATTAATGTGGATTTAGCACCTGTTAACATAATAATAATTAAATTACTTATTATCGACAATATTGAAATAGTGTTTTTTAAATAAAACAATGATGTGATAAATCCAATAAAAGCAATAATAGAAAGGTAAATAGGGTGGATGTTTATAAGTGGTAATTTTTCAAAACTAGTTCTTATAATGTTGTAACTCAAATGATCAGAACTAATAAAACAATAAAAAACAAAAATCAACAAAAAAATTGCGTTACAAATATTAAATATTTTACTCCATTTAGTAATGTTAATATTCTTAAAGTTTTGAGTAGAATAAGGTATTGCTAGATAAATAAATGGTAAAAAACCCTCTATTCTTCTCAATCCATATTTTAAATCATCAGAATAAAATAAACTAACAAGATTTACAAGAAAGAAAAATATAAGTAAACTAAAGTATTTCATTTTAATATTTTTATACCCATAACACATTAGATGTGTAATTGAAAACAATAAAAAAGGAATTTCTTTTATTTTATTAGGCAATAAAATAAACAATGCAGTGCTTAAAAATAATAATTCAAGAAATTTTAAGTTATTTATTCTTTCCATAATCGAACGCTAATAAAAACCAAAATATTGGACTTGTCCATAAAAAAGATGCCGCAGGTAACGAATAAATTATCCAAGAGATTTGAAATAGAATTAAACTACTATAAATAGAATTTTTAGTAGTCAAAACTTTAAAAAGATTTAAAAAAAGATTTTTCAAAAGTAAGTAAAACAGAATCAATCCAAACAAACCATATCTAAATATTAATGAAAAAGGGAGTATATGTATATTGTGTATTTTTTCTTTACCTAATATGGCTGATGATCCAACACCAACATCTTTAAAGCTATGTCCTTCAATTGTAGCTCCTAGCCCTCCTCCAAAAACAAAATTAAATACATTAGCTGTCCAAAATTTTAAAACAATAAGTACTTCGTCTATTCTTTGTTTTAGCGATAGCATTTCTGGGGAATTCCAATTGTATTTACCTTCCATAAGCATTTTTACTTGATCTAATCTAGCTTTTAATACTGAACCGTCAGAAATTAAAGGAAGAATTTGTTTTATAGAAAAACTAAGAATATATGGAGTTACAATTATAGCTGTGACACTTAAGGAAATAACTTTAAATAATGTTTTTTCAGAAATAGGTCGATTAAAAAAAGATAAAGTAGCGAACAGTAAGAATACTATTAATATAGCTCTATTAGCTGTTGTAAACTGTATGATAAAAGGGATAAAATATAAAAAGGTATATAAATATTTTTTTTTAAAAAAAAAGAAAAAAGAAAAACTAAGAGATAAAACTAAAAGAAAAGATGGGATATTAATTTTTGAAAAAAGGCATATAATTGAAAGTAATAATAATAAAATAATAAATGTATTATGTACAGTATTTATTTCTAATTTTTGAATTTCAGAGTTTATATTGACACTAGTTTGAATTATTCTATAAAAAAGAAAACCAAAAAAAATATAAAAAAAATCAGTTATTATGTATAAAATAGGGTTTAGTCTAAAAATCCCGACAATCAAACAAATTAATGTAATTAAAATCCAATAAAAAACTAATTTATTATTTAAACTGTTATAATAGACAATTCTTTTTATGGAGTCTTTAATTATCAGTTTTTTATAAAACAAATAAGCAATTAAAAAAACAGTCGTTACAAGTCTTAGGTATGGAACCATTTGAAAATCTTCAAGTCCCAAATACCTAAATAGAATGGAAAATAAGACTTCCGTAACACCCAATATTGCAGATGCTTTTAATATTAAAGGTAAATTAGATGTTTTAGATAATATTATCAATATGGGTTTTTATTTGACTATTTTTTTTCTGAATAAAATATAGAAAGGCGAGGTCTTAAACTTTCATCATTTGAGTTACTTGATGCTAATAGCAATATGGCATTTTCTTTCTCATTTATCATTTTTAACATAAATCCATAACTGTTTTCTTTATCGGAAGATATATCTTGCACTAATCTAGTTACATTTATTCGCTTCGGGTCTTTACTAAGTTTAGTTTTTGAAGTATACACCTGATTTATATTTGATGTTACTGGTTGATTTTTCCAATTTACGTCTTTAGAGTCCCAAGGAGAAATGACTCTACTTAATATAAATCCATTTTCACCATAGTTCTCTTTTCCAAAAGCAGATTTATTGTTGAATTTAAAATATAAAAACGCACTGTCAATAGTAACATTTGAAGGTATTTCCTTGAAGTCTATTAGTACTCTGTTTAAAGAAACAGAGTCTTTTTGCTGTGATACATATAGATGAATGTTCTCATCATCATTAAAGTTTTGAAAAGGCAAAGAACTACTAATTAACGCATCTTGTCCATTACTTGCATTTGGTTTAATTTCAAGTTCTTTCGAGCTTTTATCACAAGAAATAAATATTAAAAAAATAGATAGTAGAAAGATTTTATGTATATTTTTCATTGTAAATTTTTTTTCTGCAAATATACATTCTAATTCCAATTAAAAAAATATCTGCAACTACTCTTGCAACAATTACATTTACGAATGACCAATTATTAGTAAAATATAACGCGGCTAAAGAACCTATATAAAAAATACTTGAAATTATTAATGTGCTATTAAATTCCTTAAAAAATCCTTTTGCAACCATAATAGTATTAGCATAAATAAGAGATAAGCTTACGGGTATTATTAAAAATGTCAAAATTTTCAAAACATATAAATTGTTTAAAAGTTCATTTCCAGCAAAAAGAATAAGTAAATGTTTTGAAAATAATAATATTGAAATTGTAATTATTACACTTGATAGTAGTGTAAATAAAATTAAATTTTTAATTACTTTATTTGATGTTCCTTTAACAAGGATTGGGAATAATGCTTGTTGAAGCACTTCATATGGTATTATAAATATAAATATTATTTTTATCGAGATATCATAAATAGATACTAATTCTTTTTGAAAACTATAGCCTATTAAAAATACGGTTCCTAAATTGAATGTAAACATTGACATTCTTCCTAAAAAAAACAAATAACTTTCTTTAAAATACTTTTTTAAATTACCAATAGGTACTCTTATAAATTTAAAATTACAGTCTTTTTTCATTAAATAGTATCCCACATATCCCGTCAATGCGTTTATTGAAACTAGAAACAATATGTAATATATGGTGTCATTTTGTTTCTTTATAAAAAACAATGTTGCTAATAGAAGTAATACCTTTCCTATTGTGGTTGTAACAGTTATTTTATGCATTTTTTCTACTCCTTGAAAATACCACAAAGGATTTAAAATTTCCCCTATTGCAAATAATAACATTAAAAATAGAAGGTCTTTGTAAATATATATTTGTTGGTTAAAGGTCATTAAAGACATTAGAATAAATGAAACAAAGAATATAAATGATTTAATATAATAAATGCTTGAAATAATTTGATTTTTTTTATATTGATTATTTTCAGTCTCGACAATATACTTTGCCGCATATAAATCAAATCCAAAATTAATGAATATTATAAAGTATTGAATGATAGAATCAACCCACGTTAAAACACCATAATTTAAATCTCCTAATGTTCTTATCAGATATCCTACCACAAAAACCTTTGAAAAAATATTTAAAAGTTTTATTATCGCAATATTTAAAAAATTATAAGCAGACTTCTTATTTATTTTTGAGATCTTATTTTTTTTAAGTATTTGTCCCACAGATATTTATGTTTGATATGTATGTTCAATTTTTTACTAAATTAACTAATTTTATGTGATAGTTTTGACGGTTTTAATGATTTTTATAAGGAATATGAAATTTTTATTTTCTAACTTCATACAATTCTGCCCAAGCCTTATGACCTTTAAAAATCTTTTTAATGTTGTATTTTTTATTAAAAAAAGTTTTGGTAGCCACGTTTGTCGAATCAAATCGTTTAAAAGCATCTATGTACCAAAATTTTTGAGGTAATATACTATCTTTTTTGTACTTTTCATACAGTTTATTTAAAGAAAGTTCTTTCGGTTTAATAGCATTATCTTTAAAATAAAAACGATACCAATAGGCTTGATTACTGTATATTGGTATTTTCTCTGTATTGTTTTTAAGCACAAAGGCAGCTGCTTCTCTATATTGAGCATGCTTAACAGTTGTATATTGTTTTGTAACAACCACAAGATGAATAAACATATAAAAAGTAACTACAAAGAGTACAATACCTTGCTTTATTTTCCCTTTAATATGTACTATAGATATTGCAATAATAATAAATAATACAGGCATTAAACTTAAAAAATACCGTGTAAGTAAATAAGATATTTTTCCATAGGATTTTATCATTAAAAAAGAAAACATAACAAAAAACCAAACAAATAAAATAATAAAGCCAAAAAACAATTTGTTGTTGAGCAAGGTTTTATAGTTGAATATTTCTTCTTCTTTGTTTTTAAAGATGATAAAAATATAATAAAGCAATAAAGGAAAAATAAGATACAAAACGATTTCTGAATCGCCAAAAAATGTTTTAAATATTTTTGAAAACGAATCGGGTTGAGGTGGATATACCCAGAATTTTTGATAATTCATGAGTACTATAAATTTTTGATAATTTATAGCAAACATTCCCAAAATAATAGCACCCGAAACGGCCGATTTTTTCACAAAATCTATTCGATCTCGTTGAGGTAATAGCACCAATATAAGTGCTAATATAACAACTTGTGAAAAAACATTAATGAGCGCAAAGAAGTTAAAATTTAAAAGAATACCAGTAAAAACAGCATAATATAACGCATTTTTCCATGTGGTATTTTTTATAAAAAGTATGAGTCTATAAAATGACAAACATACAAATAGGAAATACAAGGTATACGGTCTAGCATCTTGCGAAATATAAATATGATAGTTGCTTACTGTGATAAGCAATGCCGCAACGAGTCCGGTTTTTGAATTATATAATGCTTTTCCAACCAAAAATAAAGCATAAATCGACGCAATACCTGCAATAGCAGATACTGAACGTGCAGTAAAACTAGTAAAGCCAAAAAAGAAATAAAATATTTTTAAAATGATAAAATACAAGTGCGGAAAGCCCTCGCGAGCAATTAATTCTTTGTGAAAAGCAGCCCAACTCATCGCTGGATTGGAAACAACCATGGTGTAAAGTTCGTCCATCCACATGCTTTGAAAATCTAAATGGTAAAAGCGCAAAAAAGTGGCACATAATAAAATTACGATAAGCCATAAATTGGTTTTACCAAAGTATTTTTTTACTGTATTTTGTGTCATTTTATTTCCTCCAATAGTGTTTAATATATGTTTCAGAAGAGACATTGTATTGTTGTTTCGAATAAAAAGTACAAGCTTCTTTATTTTGTTTTTGAGTAGGTATTTGCATTATATGGCAGTGCTGTATCTGCGCCATATGTTCTGCTCTGGCTAGTAATTTTTTACCAATTCCTTTGCCTTGTGCGTTTGGATGTACAGCTATTAAACCAATATGTGCGTTTTTATTATCTATTTTATAGGTAACAAAGCCCAATAGTTTTTGGTTTTCTATATAAACCAAAACATCGGTAGCTATTTTTTTGGATATAGAATTATCTACCCACATTTTATACATAGTTTCAAACTCTAATTTAGAAAAATTATAATCCAAAAGAAAACGGCTGTATTTACCACTTTCGTAAGCAAGAACATACAAGTCTTCTAGGTTTACATTTACTTCTGCAACAGAAAATATATGAGAATCGAGATTTGCTGTTGTAAGATTCTTTTTTTCAAATACTACCTTTACTTCTTCAAATGTACATTCAAAATCTTGTATAACGATGTTAAAATCTGTTTGAGAGGTTACATAAATCAAATCATATTCGAGCAAATTTGCTTTTTTAAATTCTGAAGCATCAATTTGTCCAATATTTTTTTTGAAAAAATCCGAATCCCATGTTAGTTTTTTAACCATGTATTTCGTCTATAATAAAAACGGGTCTGTTTTTTGTTTGATCGAATATTTTACCTATATAAATTCCTGTAATACCTATAGTTGTAATGATAATTCCAGATAGAAACCAAATTGAAACAATGATTGATGTAAAACCTAAAACAGCAATTTTATGATTTATAGCCTCATAAATATAATAGCATCCAACTAAAAAAGAAAGAAAAGAGACCAACATGCCAAATTTTACAAATAGTTTTAAAGGCTTATTTGAAAATGAAATAATTGTGTTAAAAGCAAGACTTAATAGCTTTGAAAAACTGTATGAAGTTGTTCCAGATTCTCGATTTGCATGCTCTACTTCTATAGAGGTACTATGATAACCGACGTATTTTACAAAAAGAGGAAAAAATTTAATGGTATCGCCTATATTAAGTATCGATTGAACCACTTTTTTATTATAAATACCAAAGTTTGCCACTTCGTTATCGTAGGTAGTATCGGTAAAAAAAGAATAAGCTTTGGAAAAAACTTTTGAAGATAATTTTTTTAAAAACGTATCATGGCGTTGCACTCTTTTGGCTAGAACTACTTGGTAACCTTCTTGTGCTTTTTGGTATAGTTTAATGATTTCTTTGGGCTGATCTTGTAAGTCACAATCCATTACTACAACCCATTCTCCTTGTGCTTTAGATAATCCGGCGATAATAGCGGGATGTTGTCCAAAATTTCTACTTAAACGGATTGATTTTACGTTTAAGTTTTGTTTCGAAATTTCTTTCATCTTTTCCCAAGAATTATCCGGACTTCTATCATCAACCAAAATAATCTCGTAAGAAACTTGCATTAATTGCATCGCTTTTTGAATTTCGGCGACTAATTTTTCTACAATATTCTCTGCTCGATATACGGGACTTACAATAGATATTTTGGGGTTGGTTGTCATTTTACAATGGTTTTAAACTTTGTTCCCAGTTTGGAATATCAAGATTAAAAGTTTTTTTTATTTTAGTTTTATCCAAAACACTATACAAAGGTCGTTTAGCAGGTGTAGGATATGCCGAACTTGGTATGGGTTGAATAGCAATAGTTACATTATTAGCCTCAAATATTTTTTTTGCAAAATCAAACCAACTACAATAGCCTTCATTAGAAAAATGATACAATCCATAATTAGTGTGTGCTAATTGGTTGTTGTGGTTTTGTATTATTTTGACTAAACATTCGGCTAAATCTAATGCATGAGTAGGCGTACCTACTTGATCGGATACTATAGATAAACTATCTCTTTCTTGAGCCAACCGTAACATGGTTTTCATAAAATTGTTCGCAAATTGCGAATAAACCCAAGAAGTTCTGATGATATAGTAGTTTGAAAATGTTTCCTGAATTGCTTTTTCACCATCTAATTTTGTTTTTCCATATACTCCCAACGGATTTGGAGTGTCGGTTTCTTGATAAGGACTGTTTTTAGTGCCATCAAAAACAAAATCGGTAGAAATATGCAACAATATGCTATTGTGTTTTAAACAAGCTTGAGCTAAGTTTTTTGCGCCTAAAACATTAATATTGTGCGCTTTTTCTGGTTCGCTTTCGGCTTTATCAACAGCTGTATAAGCGGCCGTATTGATACAATAATGCGGTTTATGCTTTTCAAAAAATGAAAAACATTCTTTTTCATTAGTAATATCTAGCGTATCAGAATCTGCAAAAATAAAATCAATTTGAGCATATTTTGGCGCAATATATTGAATGGATTGCCCCAACTGTCCGTTTCCGCCTGTAACGAGTACTACCATATTTTTTTTGCGTTTTGTAATGTGGGTAATATCTTGTCTTTATCAGAAATTATTAAATGGTCCAAAGGGGTTTGCCAATCAATGTTTAGTGTTGGGTCATTATAAATTAATCCGCCCTCACTTTCTTTATTATAAAAATTATCGCATTTGTAAAAAAAAGTTGCCGTATCGCTCAATACCAAAAATCCATGAGCAAATCCTCTAGGAACAAAAAATTGTTTTTGATTTTCGGCCGTAAGAATAATAGATTCATAGTACCCAAATGTTTTAGAATTTGGACGTAAATCTACAGCTACATCGAGAACTTCGCCTTCTAAAACACGTACTAATTTTGCTTGTGCGTGCTCACCACATTGGTAATGTAAACCTCTTAATACACCTTTACTCGAGTAAGATTGGTTGTCTTGTACAAAATGAATTTTTTTACCAATACCTTTTTCAAAGGTGTTTTCGTTGAAACTTTCCATAAAATAGCCTCTGTCGTCTTTGAAAACGGTAGGTTCTATTACAAAACACCCTTCTAATTTTGTTTCTATAAAACGCATAAAATTGCTTTTATTCTTCTAATAATGACATTAAATGAGTTCCATAACCACTTTTTAGTAAAGGGTTTGCCAGCTCTTTGAGTTGGTTTGCGTTTATAAAGCCCATTTTGTATGCAGCTTCTTCAATAGCGCCTATTTTTAGACCTTGGCGTTCTTCAATTACTTGTACAAATTGTCCTGCTTGCATTAATGATTGGAAAGTTCCCGTGTCTAACCAAGCTGTACCTCTGTCTAATATGCTTACTTTAAGTTTACCTTGCTTTAAATATTCTTTGTTTACATCTGTAATTTCGAGTTCTCCTCGAGGACTAGGTTTAATATTTGCAGCAATTTCAAGTACAGAATTATCATAAAAATAGATGCCTGGTACTGCAAAATTTGATTTTGGTTCTGTTGGTTTTTCTTCAATAGAAAGAACTTTACCTTCTTTGTCAAAATCTACTACACCATATCGTTCAGGGTCGTGCACATGATACGCATATATAATACCGCCATCTGGATTGTTGTTTGCTTGAAGTAATTCTGCTAAACCTGTGCCGTAAAAAATATTGTCTCCAAGAATTAATGCTACTTTATCATTGCCTACAAATTCTTTTCCTATAATAAAAGCTTCAGCAAGCCCGTTTGGAGCTTCTTGTACAGCATATTCAAAACGACACCCAAATTTTTTACCATCACCAAGCAATTGTTGAAATAATGGCAAATCATGTGGTGTAGATATTATTAATATTTCATGTATTCCAGCCCACATTAATGTTGAAAGTGGGTAGTATATCATCGGTTTGTCATATATAGGCATAAGTTGTTTGCTTACTGCCAAAGTGAGCGGATGTAGTCGAGTGCCAGAGCCTCCTGCAAGGATGATACCTTTCATTATTTTGAAATTGATTTTAATCTATTATTCAAATTCAACATTATTTTATAAATAAAAAATATAAATAAAAGAAAGATAGGAACTATGAGTTTACTTTTATTAGCCAAGCCTTTATTGTTTATAGAATTAAGTACAATAGTATTGTCTTTTATTAATTTTGTTTGAGATATTAAATCTAATCTATCTTGAGCAATTTGATTTAACAGATCTCTTTTTTGAGATATTAATTGACCAATTTCAGAATTCTCACTTTTTATTAAAGGATTTGAGTTTCTTTCCAAACTATTTTTGTAACTAGTAATCAGCAAATCAATCTGTTTTATTATAGAATCATTTTCTATAATTCTTCGGTTAATGTTTTCTAACTTTAAATTTTTTATGCTATCAAAATACACATCTTTATTAAGAAAATTAAGAATACTTTTAGTTTCTTTATAAGAAATCTTTTTTGCAGAATAAATGTTGATTTTTTGAAAATAGAAATTTTTGCTAGTTATTTCATCTTTAATAACCTTATTAATATCTGAATTTTCAGAAAGTAATTTTATCATTTCAAAATTTTGCGAATTCTGTGCATTGTTCGCTAAAGCTTGATTATTTACAAAATTATAAATATCAATAATTGGCTCTATCTCAATTTTAGAGAAATTGTCATAGTTTATTTTATTTTCAAAGCTATTTTCTTTAAGCTGGATTTGAGAGTTTAATTGCTTCACTTTTGAATATAAATATTCATTACCAGTATGGTTAGTATTTACAATAATTTCAGAAACATAACTTTTTAATTTCGCATCTAACAAAAAACCTATAACTGTTCCAATTAAAAATATAAATAGTAAAGTCTTCCCATTGCTTTTAAAAAACGAAAAAACTTTAATAATGAATGTGTTAATTATGATTGATACTTTTTTAAAAAGCACACCCAAATCAATTTCTTGATCATTTTGTGGTAAATTATTTTCTGTATTCATTATTGATTAATGTTAAATATTTGTTCTAATATTTTTATAGTGATCAAATATGTTGGTTTTACCCCCGTTGTTCCTAAACCACCCGAAGCTAATGTGCTACCTGTTTCCAAAGGATTATCTGAAGCATAGTAGGCATAACGAACTTTTACATTTGGATTGGTGCTTTTTCTAATTCTAGAGGCAGATTGAATTGCTTTTTGGTAATATGCTCCTTCCATTTCTAGACCAATAGCGCCCCAGGTAGATTCGTGAAAGAATTTTAATAAGTCTTTATTTTGTAACGAGGTGCCTAATACTGTAATCATAGGGCCAGAAAACACAGGAATACCATGACCTTCAAACATTTCTTTTGTTAATTCGTTTTCAAAAGGGTAGTTGTCTGCGGTGCCTTCATTAACATGAGCATTAGGAATCATAATATCTCCTTTTCCTCCTTCAAGAATACCAGCTTTTCCCATTATAGAAACAGATTCTACATTTAAGAATATTTTTTCTTTTTCTACTTTATAAGGTTTTAACAATTCATCTATAGTTTCAAAAGCTTGTTCTCCAAAAGCATAGTCCATAACAATTATTACTGGTGCTTCACCTTGTATGTTGGCATTTGGAAAATTGGATTTTTTCCAATCTATTTTTGACGTATCAAATAGTTGCACATCAATGTTTGTTCCCGATGTGTCTGGAAGCGAAATCATACCACTTTTAAGTGCAAATTGTTCTACTTTTTGTCTTAAATCACTACTGCCAGAAGCACTTAAATCTTCATAAATAACATATTCCGATTTGTCTTTGTATTTTGCGCCTAAAACACCATTGGCATAAATAGAATTCATTACGCTGTGCATATTGGCACTAATAATATGTAAGGGTCTTTGTAATAAGTTGTTGTTTTTAAGCACCTCTTTAATATTATTTGCCCAAATTTCACCATGTATATGATGCCCTAAACGCTCTCTAAGTATTGGGCTAAAAGTAATGGTTCGTTTATTGTTGTCTACAACTTCTTCAATGGCTAATTTGCCTAACCAATAAATTACATGTAAAAAACGATCGGGCTTTTCTTTAGTGCCAAAGCCATCATAAATATCTAATATTTCTGAGAAACTTCTTCCTAAAATATTAGCACAGTGCGAAATAGCTTTTTCTTTTTCTATTTGCGTAAGCTTATTATTTTGCAAAACGACCTGCTCCAATTTTAGCCAATCTCTAGATAACTCACTCATAGAATCGTCAAGAAGAACTTTATCTTTTATTTTGTGCGATTCAATAAAAATAAAAGTAAGATGCGTAAGAATGTCATAAATATCAGATCGACCTCGAGTAATTTCTACATTCATTTGCTCTTCATCGATACGGTAACAATTTCTTTTTCTTTTAGGCGGAATTATAGGTGTAAAATGAGATCTAGAATAGCCTTCATCTGAAGTAAGATTTATAAATCTACATTCTTCTATACCTATTGGCAAACGCTCAATAACATAAAGTAATCCGTTTAGTTCTACTTTTTCATCGGCAATACTGCCATAAATTTCGGGTCTAAGTTCTAGCAAGGCTTCTCTTAGTGTTTCGCCAGATACTCCCATAGGCTTATAAAAACCACGGTTAAATAAATGACGCATAGTAATGTACAATCGTTCGATAGCTGCCGACGATTCTTGCGCTCTTGAGCGCGAAATGTTTTTAATTTCTTTCATTAAATTATTTTTTCTAACGTGCAAAAATAATGATTTTAAGCTCAATAAATACTGTAAACTAATGAATATGCCATTTATTGCTTAGTAAAGAGTTATTTTATTTGTTTTGAAATTAAAATTTATAGCGTTTAATTGCTTAAAAAAATGGTTATAGCGGGTTCAAAATAGGGTTTTACAACCATTTTGTTTTCGTTGTTTTTTTCTTCTATTTTTTGCCAAGCCCCACCATAATAGGTAAATATGCCACTTAGTTCTATTCTGTTGTACAACATGAACGGGTAGTATATTTTTTGAATTTTTACCGTGTTTGTATTTTGGTCGATTATGGTTTTTTCAACTTTGTTTTTATCAATAAATAATTTTTCAAAAGCTACAAAAAGACCTTTTTTAGGAAATATTAAATTATAGTCTGATACATCAATAACGTTTCTATAAATTCCTTTTTTGGGTTTTACTATAATGTCTTTTTGTAATAAATCTGAAGCAGGAAGTCCGTTTTCGTCTACACTATACAATCTCATTTTTACAATTGCAGAGTCTATTTGACTATCGGTATACACAGTAATTTTTTTAATAAACCTCGTTTTTTTATACTTTGTTAAGTATGGAAAAAATTTGGCGTCTATTTTTGGACCATTATCAAATGCCTGACGAATACTGTTTTTATAATCGCCAATTTCTATTGTTTTTGTTTGAAGTTTGTTTAAAATAACAACATCTTGCAATGTGTGATTTTTTGGCTGCATAAATACATTCATTTCTTTGGTAATGGAGACCTTTTTTTTATGGTATCCTACTGCCGAAAATACCAAGTTTCCCGTTTGGGTGTTTATGCTGAATTTACCCTCTTCGTCTGAAGTTGTTCCTTTGGCTTGATTTTCTAAAGAAATGGTTACATACGGTATAGGTTTGCCCGAAACACTATCTTTTACCACGCCTTTAACTTGAGCAAACGACATTACAGATATAAATAGAAGTAGAATGTTTTTCATCTTTTTTAAAGATTATTGTTTATTTATAAGGATATCCCCATGATTTTATCAAAGATAATTTCATTAAAGAAATATATGTAAAAAATTCGTTATTTTTCTAACTAATGCGTTATAAAATTGTAATAGAATCCAAGAGTTAGTTGGTTGGAAAAAAATTGTAAATATTCTACAGACTTTAGACCATTTGTTGGGTTATCTCCATTAAATCTAGAAAGCGTTATTTTTGACTTTAAGGCTATACAAATTCTTTTTGACAAATCATATTCTAAACCATAATTAAAGTCGAGATAATCTTGTTTTAAATCATACTTTTTTTCTTGAATTGTTGTTAATTCTGTATTGTTTGGATAAGAAAAGAAATTAAATTCTGTTTGTTTTTTAGTGTAAGAAAAACCTAGTAACGGTTTTATTTTACCTAGTTTATAATAGAAATTTATTGGTAGACATATTTGTTGAGTTTTTATGTCTTGAGGTATGTAATACATAACTTCGTTTGGAGTAATAAAGTAGCCATCAAAAGATTTTGACTCACTTGAGCTAAATACTTTTGAAAACGATAATTCTAAATGTATAAAAAGTTTATTGTTATAAATATTTTTTCTAGTAAAAATGCCAATTCCGCCACCTATACTTTGAATTTCTGATTGTTTTGAAAATAAATATTGTACAGAAACTCCAAATTTATCTATTTGAAAATAATGGTTTTTTTTTGGTGTTTTTTTGAGCGGTTTTAAAAGATTTTTTAAAACAAGAGTAGTATCTGCAATAGGTAGCATTGCCGCTTGTTTTATTGGTAAAGAATTGTTTTTGACGATAATGCTGTCTAAAATAGAGCTCTTTGTAAGAGTAGTGTCGTTTTTTGGTCTTTTTTTGTAAACAACAACTTTTTCACGAACATAAATGGTGTCAACCTTTTTTTTTGTTTGTGAAAAAGAGAAAAAAGAAATTAGTAATAAGGTTAGTAGTAATTTATTCATAAACATACACTGTATCAACAATTTTTTTAACTACAACATTATTTCTTTTCCGTTTTTTACTCTTTGCTGATTCATTTAATATGCTGGTTTCTAGTTTTATATTAGATTCTGGTTTTGATTTTTTTTCTAAATTAGATTGGTTAAGAGAATCGTTTTCTGTGATTAAAAAAGTGTTTTTTAGAGTGCCTTTTTCAATAGAATTTATTTTGTTTTTTTCTTTTTGAGCCTTACTTAAATCAATCTCTATAGTAACATTGTTTTTTGAAGTAAAAAAGTATAAAATTCCTAAAAAAATAAGAATTATAGAAAACAAAGAAAGTATAAAGTTTTGTAAAGTTACTCTAAAAATAAAGCCTTTTGTAGCTTTTACAGGCAAATTATTTATTCTAATTATTTCGGCTATATCAAATGGTTTTACAGGTTTTGTTTGAAATGATGAAAAACTAGCAGCATATAGAGAATCTACATAAAGGCTAATAAAGAAAAACCAGAAAAATAGTTTTTTTCTATCTTTTTTCTGCTCTTTTTCAGATGCTTTTAGGAATAATAGTTCTTGTATTTTTTTTCTTGCTCTCAATAGATGTGATTTGGATGTATTGGTAGTAATATTAAGTGTTTTACTTATTTTGCTGTGAGAGAAATTATCAACAACATACATATTAAAAACTATTCTATGATGTTCAGGAATAGATGCCACTACCTCAAGAAGTTCTTCTTGGGTAAAATCTGTGTTTATTATCTTACTCTTACTATTGGTAACCAAATTCATATCTATAGTTTCTGGAATAGTATCTGGAATTTCAATTTCTGAAATAAAAACACCTTTTTTATTTTTTCTTAAATAAATTAAAGAGGTGTTAATCATAATGGTTTTGAGCCAGCCTTCAAAAGAGCCAAATCCAGAAAAAGTATGCTGTTTTTGCATTGCAGTAATAAAACCCTCATGCATTAGGTCTTCAGCAAGCGACATGTCATCAACATACCGCTTGCAAACCCATAACATTTTTTTTGAATGTTTATTATAAATTTCAGTCCAATTTATACTTCCAAACATTTAATTTATTATTCATTTATAATCTATTTATTCTGTAACAAACATAGAAGTAAAACCATAGCCTATTCCCGCTGCGCCAAAATCTGGGTTAATACTAAATACATTGTTTATCAATGTAGTACCATGATTTTCTCGGGTACCAAAAGGTAACGGGTTTGGTGATACCAAGTTCGATTCTATACCTACAGCAAAAATATTATTGTTACTCACATACATAGAGGTAAAAGCCCCATGTTCAACATTTTTTTCCGTTACACTATTTCCGTTTTTCCAAACAACCGATTTATTTGGTACTCCTTGAGCATCAATTTTGTCACCACATAAATAGATATCACCGTTTGATATATAAATATCATGCACTTCAGCATTACTAGCTATTAAGGTTTCTATTACCCCATTTTTTATTAAATAAGCATTACTATTAAAAATAGATGATGAACCATCTCTTTCATTCACAGATAAGTAAACATCGTTGTTATTTACAGCAATACTTACTTCGCCAACATATCCACAAGAATAGGTATGATTAGAGTTTATAGTTGTTATATTTCCGTTTTTCCAATAAGCAATGGTATAATTAGAACTTCCTGTAGGATAATTACAACCAGCAATATATACATCGTTATTTTTAATTTCAATATCATATGCTACACCTGTATAATTGGGATCATTGTTTAAATAGGTTAAAATACCATTTTTCCAATAAGCAGGATGATTGTCTTTTTGCCCTACAATATAAACATCGTTGTCTTTTACAAACATTTTATACGCATGGTCGCCAGATGTACTGGATAAGAGAGTAAACATTCCGTTTTTTGAATAAGCTGCTATATTATCTTTATTTCCACAAGTATAAACATCATTTCCAGAAACAAACACATCAAAAGGCAGATAATTTGTGCCAAGACTTGTGTATGCACCATCTTTATTGATAAATCCTTCTGAATTACCATTTGCACCTACTGCATATATATGTGCTGTTGAAGGATTGTTTAGTTGATTTTCTACATCTGAGGTTTCACAACTTACAAATGCAAGAAAGGTAAGTGATAGTAAAAATAATTTTTTCATAATAAATAAGATTTGATTAAATAACCAAAACTATTTTGGTTTGAACCTAAGATGCAATTAGTAAAAAAAGTTGCAGTAAAAAACTCAACTTTTTTTAAATAATTTTTTTACAACAGTTTGTCTGCAATTTTTCTATCGTTGCTTAGTCTTGGTAATTTGTTTTGTCCGCCAAGTTTGCCTATAGATTGCATATATTTTTGAAATCCATTTTTTGAAACCTTTGTAATAATTAATGTTCGTAAAACATTCCCCGAAATTAAATCATCGTAATATACATTTTGTTTACGCATAGCTTGATCTATCTGTAACGCAAATTCTTGTAAATCGGCTGGTTCATTTTCAAATTCTATAAACCATTCATGATAAGGCAAACCGTTTTTTGGGTTAATTTGCGGAGCTACTGTAAATTCGTTTATACTGATATTGGTTCCCGTAATAGCTTGCTTTATAGCTTCTTCTACTTCTTTGCCAATAACATGCTCTCCAAATGCAGAAATGTAGTGTTTTAATCTACCCGAAACAATTACGCGGTAAGGTTGTAAACTAGTAAACTCAACAGTATCGCCAATATTGTATGCCCAAAGTCCGGCATTGGTAGAGATAATCAAGGCATAGTTTACCCCCAATTCTACTTCGCCAATAGTGTATCTTTTAGGGTTTTGAGTATAAAATTCATCTGCTTTTACAAATTCATAAAAAATACCTGAATTTAATAACAATAACATTCCTTTTTCTTTTTGAGAATCTTGGTAGGCAAAAAAACCTTCAGATGCAGGAAAAAGCTCTATTGCATCTACTTTTCTTCCCATAAGATTTTCAAATTTTGCACGATAAGGCTCGTAGTTTACACCGCCATATATAAAAAGATTAAAATTTTTGAAGATTTCGCCTATAGGTTTATTTCCTTTTTGATGTAGTTTTTCAAAATACATTTGCACCCACGAGGGTATACCCGAAATTACAGTCATGTTTTCAGAGAAAGTTTCTTCAACAATGGCATCAACTTTGGTTTCCCAATCATCAATAGAGTTGGTTTCCCAACTTGGCAAACGATTTTTTTGCAGATATTTAGGCACATAATGCGCTACAATTCCAGATAAACGCCCTAGTTTAATGCCATTTTTTTCTTCTAGCTTTGGACTTCCTTGTAAAAAAATCATTTTTCCATCAACAAAATCGGCGTTGCCCGTTTCGTGTATGTAACTCAAAATAGCGTTTCGAGCAGCTTTGATATGAAAAGGCATCGATTGTTTGGTAAGCGGAATATATTTTGCCCCAGAAGTTGTACCCGAAGTTTTTGCAAAATAAATGGGTTTACCAGGCCATAAAATGTTTTCTTTTCCTTTTGTAACTTCTTCTATATAAGGTTTTAAGTCTTCATAATCTCGAATAGGGACTTGCTTTGCAAAATCGGAATAGGTTTTTATTTTGTTAAATTGATGATCTTTTCCAAACTGCGTTTCTTTTGCTTGACGAATTAAATCTTGAAAAACTTTTTGTTGGGTTTCAACAGGCTTTTGTGTCCATTTTTGAGTTTCATTATAAATAGACTTAGCAAAAAGTTTGGCTATAAATGATTTTACTGACATGATTTTGTTTGTTCAAATTTTGAAAGTGCTTTTTCGGTAGTTATAAAAATATAGCCTACTGCTCCAAAAACAAGCGTTAGTCCCAATAGTAAATGAATGATTTCACTTTTAAAAAAGTAACCCAAAAAACTCAGTAAAATGAGCATTATACTAACCTCAAGCATTTTTATAGTGGAATATTTTTGAGAAAAATTCCAGTTTTCTATGTTTTTTTTAGACTTTGCTGTTCGGTATCCGTAGAGATCATTTATTTTTTTTGGTGGAAAAAGATAGGAGATTAAAGCAGCAATTAAAAAACATATACCTACTACTAATGAAATTTCAAAAAAAGGAAGCATATTTATTTCTTTTTGGTTTTTTCTACGATCTCTACTTCTTTTCGTAATTCTAGCTCGGCTTTTGTGGCATCAAGTTGTAACTCAGGTAATGTATCTACTCGTATTGCCATGATAGAATCTTTGTTTACTTTGGCATATTCTAGTTTGCCATTGAGCACTTTTTTTATAGACTCTAGGTATAGTTCGTTTTTTTTAATCGCAAATTTTAAAGAATCCGATTTTAATGCTAATTCTGTAGCCTCTCGTTTTAATTTTGTAGAAGTATAACCAGGAATGTATTCCCTAAGCGGAGTAAAAGCAATGATAAATGTAGTAACAAATATGATTAAAATTGCGCCTAAAGTAGCAAAAACAAAAACATTCATCAATGTAAGTTTTAACGAGAAAACTTCTTCAAAAGTATCATCATTTACAATTACCAATCGGTTTTTGGTAAATAAATGCCTTTTAAGTAAATCTTTTTTAAAAAACTCTTTAATTTTTTGCCACTTCATACTACAAATATATGATAGTTTTATGATAAAATTTTAGTTGTGAAATCTTTTTATTTATACCTTTGCTTCGTTAAACCATTAACAGCGAAAGCTTAAATTATATATCATGGGAAGACTTGGTGGTTCAGAATGGATTCTAATAATAATTGTAGTATTATTACTTTTTGGAGGAAAAAAAATTCCAGAATTGATGAAAGGCTTAGGTAGCGGCATCAATGAATTTAAAAAAGCTTCAAAAGGAGAAGAAGAAAATTCCAACAAAAACAACGAAACAAAAGAGTAATTTTACATTACTCTTTTTTTGTACCCTCTTATCTTAATTTATTAAATACCTTTTTCAATTTATCTATATTAAATACTTTAAAATTTTGTTTAATTAAAATATTTTTTAATTTTGTTAAAAATTATTTTAATTTTATTCAAAATGAAACTTCCTATTGTTTGTCCAAGTTGCGAAAACACGTTGCAAGTAAGTCAGATGAAATGCAACGATTGCCAAACAGAGATTAATGGTAATTACAATTTACCCTTATTTTTTAAATTAAATAGAGAAGAGCAAGACTTTATTCTCGATTTTTTTCTTTCAAGCGGTAGCATTAAAGAAATGGCTAAGCAGGCAGGAAATTCTTATCCTACTATGCGCAACAAAATGGACGATTTAATTGAAAAAATTAATCAACTTAAAAACGTATAAGGTATGAACTGGAAATTAATTTTTAATCCGTTTGAACAAATTTCTGAAAGAAAATTAATGCAGACAGGTGTTTTGTTTGCTTTATTGGCTGGTATTTATGCCTATTATTTTGGTGTGGTTTATGACGGTGTTTTGGATATTCATCTTTTTGAAAACGCATCTTCTTTGGTGCTTTTGTTTTCCAATGTTATTATTGTTGTATGTATGAGCCTTGTTTTATACATTTTTGGGAAATACATCAACACAAAAACACGATTTATAGATGTACTAACCGCAGTGTTATGGTTTAGAATACCCTTTTATGTTTCTGCAACGCTAACAACTTTGCCTGTATTTGCAGAGATTGAACACCAATTAAAAAATTCGAAAAACATTCAAAACATACAATTTGACACGTTTACAATTGTATTGTTGTTGTTTGTAACATTTGTGTTTTTGTTGGCTTTAGTTTATGCGTTTGTACTACTTATAAATGGCTTTAAAACAGCAACAAACATCAAAAAAGCAAAACATTTTGTTTGGTTTACAGTTCTTATTTTACTTTTAGAAATACTAACAAAGTTTATCATAAATACAATGGTTTAATTTTTTTAAATACTACTAACTCAAATTTTATATATATGAAAAGAAATTTAATTTTAATGTTTTTTCTGGCAATTTTTTGTCAGCTAAATGCTCAAAACATTGTTGGTGAATGGTCTGGAGAACTCGATATACAAGGAACAAAGCTTCCTCTTGTTTTTCGTATTTCTAAAACAGATAAAGGGTTTACTACCACTATAGATAGCCCTATGCAAGGCGTTAAAGATATCCCTACAGATCAAACAGATTTTAGCAACAACCAGCTTACAATTGTTGCCTCAAAAATGATGATGGAGTACAAAGGAGTTTTAGAAAACAATGCTATACAAGGAACATTTACTCAGGGAGGAATGAGTTTGCCTCTAAACTTACAAGCAGGTACTGGTGCCGTAAAAATGAATCGTCCACAACAACCTAAGGCTCCTTTTGATTATATGATAGAAGACGTGTCGTTTGTAAATCCAAAAGATAAAAACACTTTGGCCGGTACTTTTACTTACCCGAAAAACAAAAAAGATTTTCCAGTAGTAGTGCTTATCACAGGCTCGGGCGCTCAAAATCGAGATAGTGAACTATTTGGTCATAAAGCTTTTTGGGTTATTGCCGATGATTTTGCAAAAAAAGGCATAGGAGTATTGCGTTTGGACGATAGAGGCACAGGCAGTTCTAGCAAAGGTTCAATGCACGATACATCAGAAAATTTTGCTACAGACATAAGTACGGCAGTAGATTTTTTATTTCAAAAAGGATATAAAAATATTGGGTTAGCAGGTCATAGCGAAGGAGGAATGATAGCGCCAATTACAGCTTTAATGAACCAAAAGGTTAAGTTTTTGATTTCTATGGCCGGCCCAGGGATACCTATAGATGAGTTGATGGTATTGCAAACCCAAGCGGTGTTAAAATCGCAAGGCGCTACAGAGGAAGAAGTACAAAGAACATCTGAAAACAATCGTAAACTTTATTCGTTTGTAAAAAACTATAAAGGAGCAAACTTAGAAAATGATACGAAGCAGTTTTTAATTAAGGAGTTTACCAACGCAAATCCAGATAAAAAAATAGATTCTGAAATAGAAGAACAAATAAACAGCCAAGTATTTCAAATTACATATCCTTGGTTCGTGTATTTTTTAAAATACAATCCAGACACAAATTGGTCTAAAATAAAAATTCCTGTATTGGCTATAAACGGTGATAAAGATATTCAGGTGCTGGCAAAAGAAAACTTAGACGGAATAAAAAAATCGTTAGATAAAGCGCAAAACAAAAAGGTTACCATAAAAACATTTGAAGATTTAAATCATTTATTACAAACTTGTAAAGTTTGTTCTGTAGAAGAATATGCAGAACTAGAAGAAACTATCTCCCCCAATGTTTTACAAACTATAAGCGATTGGATTTTAAGTTTAAAATAAAAAAAGGGAGTTCGTCTCCTTTTTTTATTACATCGAATTGACTCTTATACTCGCTTTTACAAGAGCAAGAGCCCTTATTTTATCGAGTTCGACATCTTTGTCTTGGTGGTGTTTATTTTGGCTTACCAAACGCACACAAGATTTATGTTCTGATTTTTGAATGTATTTTACGGTAACATATTCTTCACCACTTACATCAAGGCTTAGCAAATACATTTCTCCCCAAAAAATCTCATTAAGCACATCGTGCACTTCTTTATACAATACAATATCACCACTTTTTAAAAGCGGATACATACTATCACCAGTTACATAAACGGCCCCATCGCACTTTGGAAGTCTAGGTATAGAAATAAAATCTATAGGAGATTGCTTCCCTCCGCTTAATAGTGGAACAAGCCCAGCCACAGCTTCTATATCATACAATGGAATTTGCTGACTTTCTACGGCAACATCTGTTTTAAGGCGATAAGTTTCAATACTTCTATTGAGCAAGAAATCATTATTGGTACTAAGCATTTCTCCATTTCCTGTTAAAAGCCATTGAGGGTTAATGTCTGTATAAACATTCATAATCGTTTCGAGTACGTTACTACCAATGCTTTTTTTGTCTTTTACGGCTTTGGAAATACTACCACGACTTACATTTAAACTATTTTCAAAAGCATAATAGCTTATTTTCTTCTTTTCGATATATTCTCCTACTCTTTCAGATACCATATTAATCGTTATTTATGCAAAAATATGAAAAAAATCTAAGCTAAAACTATTAAGAAGTAATGAAAGTAGCACGTTTTTTAATTATCTATCACTTGTATACGAATGTTTTTTTCACTTGTAAAAACAATATTATTGAGAAATAATTGTGTGATATTTATTTCGTATGATTGATTTTTTCTAAGAAAATAATAAACCAAACATATTGGGACTTGATGTAATACTAATATTAAAGGGTTTTATTTTTAAAAAAAGTAGTCAATAGATTTTGGTTTTTATGTTTTGCTAGTAAAATGATTATCTGTAGTATACAAAAAACAATATGCTATTGAATCAGTAAAAAAAGATTAAAGTATCAAAATAAATATTTAGTTTGCAAACTATACAGATTCCTTTTTTTCTTCAATTTTCAATTCAGATTCAATGAATTTTGCAAACAAAAGTTGTGTTTTTTCAAAAATTTCTTGATACGTAAGTCGCTCTTTTGTTTGGTAAAAAAACATCATAGAATATGGCGCTTTTATATTTTGCTTTAGCAAATCTTGATTGAGCCTGTAACATTCGCGTAATACGCGTTTATAATAGTTTCTGTCTACCGCTTTTTTAAAGTATTTTTTTGAAACAGATACACCAAACTTTAACCCGCTTTCGCTATGAGTTTCTTTTATATAAACCAATCGCAAAGGATATTTTGAAACCGACTTTCCTTCTGTAAAAAGAGAGCCAATTGTTTTTGTGCTTTTTAATTTTTCCGATTTTGGGTAAGTAAAAGGCATTATATATAATCGGTAATGTTATACACCATTTTTAAATCATTATAAATAATGTAAAATTGCTTGCGGTTGTTTTCTTTTTTACGTGTAATAATCATTATATAGCATAATTCGCCCGTGTTATCTTCACATTCAAAACCGATAGTTTCATCATTTTCTGTGGTAACTTTTTCTAAATATTTGTTTATTTTAAAAAGCTGTAAATCTTTAGAATTTACAATAAAACGATCTTTTTTACCATCTAAAGTAATAATAATCTCGGCTTTTTTAAACTCTGTCCAAGTATTCCATTTTCCTTTTTCGTCTTTGTCCATAACACTCAAACTACTTGTTTTAAAGTGATATACTTGCGCATTTACTGAAAAGGAAAGTAAAAAACAACTTAAAATTAAATGTAAGTTTAACCAAAGTTTCATAGGCTAGATGTTTTATTTATTGATGTTTAGTATTACGTTTTGTGTCCAAACAAAGGCTTTTTTGTTTGCCACAAATGTTGAATTACAGAGTGTAAAACTACAAATTCTATTCCAAATTATTCATTTTACACCATATTTGTAGCCTCGTTTGTTTATGCTACATTTGTTTTTTACCTTTTGTAACCATCAATCATAAAATCAATAATAAATATGCTTACCAATATTCATCCTAAACTACCTATGCGTAATAAGCTAATTACTAAAGATTTTTATATAAACAAACTAGGTTTTAAACAAATTGAGGGTGCTGATTATGAAGGATATTTAATGCTTTGTAAAGATGCTGTTGAAATTCATTTTTTTGAACACAAAACATTAGATATTTTAACTAATTACGGTCAGGTTTATATTAGAACTAGCGCAATTGAAGTATATTACGATTTATTGATTAAAAATGGTGTTTCAATTCACCCTAATGGTAGTTTAGAAATAAAACCTTGGAAACAAAAAGAATTTTCAATATTAGATCCAGATTATAACTTGCTTACTTTTGGAGAAGCTATTTAAAAGCACTACCAATCTCTTTTTTTAAGTATCCAATAGCTAGCTAGTATAAATAATGTAGTCCAAAGCAATGAGGCTACTAGGTTAAAAGTAGGGTATTGAAAACTAAATTTACCGCCTAGCATTTCTGCAATTTGCAAGCGCATCATAGGGTTTGGAATAAGTCCTGAGGTAGATTCTAGTGGTAAAAATTTGCTCCACATAAATTCGTTTTGTACTTTTTCAACAAGTTCTTGGTTTGATATATTTGGATAATTAGAGTAAAAAACTTTCATTTCCAAAACATTAAATACTTGTTCTAAGAACCAAAGTGCAAAAATCCCTAAAAAAACAAACATCGATTTTCGTAACACTATTGACAAAAACATCAATAATGTAAAAAATGTAAAGAGTTTTATAAAATAATTCGGAATAAAATAAATTTCTTGAGTTACTAAGTTAAAAGATGTTTTTTCAGAATAATTGTATCCTAAATACAAAGAAACAAACAATACAAATAGTGTAGAAAAAGTAGTGAAAATTAGAATAGTAAGTAGTTTTGAAAATATAAATTCTTTTCTGCTTAGACCATCAATAGTGTTTTGTTTAAACATTCTATTTGTAAATTCTTGACAAATAGAAAATATAATAATACACCCTAAAAATATTTTAAATAGTCCTACAATCCACGTTGTAAAATTCCATATTTGCGGAAAATTATAAATGCCTTGTTCTTTTAAATTTATAGTAAAATTACCAATAGAAAAATCTACCAAACCTATAAAAAGCAAAGCAATCAAAACGGTAAAATAAATTACACTAAATATTTTAAATGGTTTATAACTAAGGTTTTTAAGCCATTCCAATTGTAATAAACGTATCATAGCTATTGTTTTTTAACAAGTTCTAAAAATTGAGATTCTAAACTTTCTTTTTTCTTTTGCAACATAGACAAATAAATGCCACTTTGTGCAAGTTTTTTGTTGAGTTCTGCGGCCGCAATATCATTTTCGATAGTAGCAATAACTACTTCGTTTTGGATGTGTATTTTTTTGAACAAATTCATGGTTTGTAATGCGTTTATCAAAGCATCATTGTTTTCGCATTTTAATTCAAAATAACCCATACTACTTGTCATTCCCTCTACACTGCCACAATATAAAGCATTACCGTTTTTAAGCACAATAACATGGCTACATACTTTTTCAATTTCGTCGAGCAAATGGCTTGCCACAATAATTGTAGTGCCTTTTTGAGCAATTTGTGCTATAAGTTCTCGTATTTGAATAATACCTTCGGGGTCTAAACCATTTGTGGGTTCGTCCAAAATAAGTACTTGGGGGTTATTTATCATTGCCGAGGCTATTGCCAAGCGCTGTTTCATTCCAAGAGAATAGGTTTTAAAAGCATCTTTTTTTCTTTCTAGCAAACCTACAAGAGTTAATACTTCATCTATTCTAGAATACGGAATTCCTTTTATTTTGGCTACAATTTTCAAGTTTTTCTCAGCACTCAAATAAGGGTAGAAATTGGGTTGCTCAATTATAGCGCCTATTTTTTTTAAGGTTTTGGGTGTAGTTCCTTTTTCGCCAAACCAGTACCATTCGCCAGAAGTTGGATTTATAGTAGATAAAAGCATTCCAAAAGTTGTAGATTTTCCACTTCCGTTAGGGCCTAATAATCCATATACGTTTCCTTTTTGTACTTCAAAAGAAATTTGATTTACAGCGACTCTTTTGAATTTTTTGGTAAGGTTTTTTACAATTAAAACTTTTTCCATAAAACAATGGTTTTGTATTATTTGTGCTAAAAAGGAGCAAGATGTTACAAAATCAACACATTAAATTTTAAAAGAGTGCTGTATCTGCGCTATATTTATTTATTAGCAATTAATTTTTTAGCTATTGTTGTAAGCATATTTTGATTTTTTTCTATATACTGAAATCCAGCTTGAATAAGGTTGTAGATATTTTTGGCAGAAGTGTTATCCATATCTGCTGAGGCATTGTATAGCGAAGGCATAAGCCTGTAATAGTTTTTAGAATTTCTAGCGCCTAGTGTTTCATACATTTTTTGCAGATGATAATCGACCGTTTCTACATTAGAAGAAAGTAGAATATCTATAAGTGGAGAAACCCATTTGATTTTTCCTGCATTTTCAAAATTTTTAAACGAATAGGGCTGAAGTACCATGCCTGTTCCTACAGAAACCATAAGAATGTCTTTTATTTTTGGATAGTCGGGTTTGTTGGAATTTTGTAATAATTTGGAGAATTTTAATTTTTGAGCTTCCGAATAGGCGCACAACGCCGGATTGTTAGCATAGACGCCCCCATCTATAAGCGTAAATTCTTGCCCATAGGTTGATTTAATTTGTGCTGGTTCAAAATAAGTAGGTGCCGCAGATGTAGCTCGACATACATCTTTAACATAAAAGTTTTGCAATGTTTCAACAGCATCATGGCTTGTAAAAAATTTCGCCTTTCTATTAAATATGTCATAAGAGGTAATTAAACTAGGTTTTATAAATTGTGATAGTTCTAAATTTCCAAACACTTCTTGTAATTGTTTTTCCAAATTACGTTGCGATATTTTTTCATTAAATAAACCAAAAGGATTTATTATTTTTTCCCACATAGAAACAGTGAAAATATCTTCGCCTTTATTGGCATATAGGTCTAAGGCTTCTTGTACAGAAAATTTTGCTTTCCCGTCTTGATTTGGAAAAAGTATTAAAGAAGCAATCAGCCCACCTGTACTGCTACCAGAAATCATATCAAAATAATCGCCTATTTTTGCGTTTGGATGATCTATTTTTTGCAATTGCTCTTCAATGTATTTTAGAATGACACAGGTAATTATACCTCTTATTCCACCTCCATCTAGGCTAAGTATTCTTATTTTGGTTTTCATTGGGCGTTATTATAAAATTACATAATTGTTTTCATCTCTTTTAAGTTTTGAAAGCTTTTGCCAACTATTGTATCCTCTTTTTTCAAAATGAGGAAGGTCTTTAAAAGTTTTCCAATTGCCGCCCCATTCCCAACCGTGTATTGCGAAAATTTTCACACATTCATACCAATCGGCAATTTGGTCGTTGTCCCAATCTTTTGCGGTATCCCAAGAAGCCGTATTTCCACCAATAATCAAGCATATATCTACTGCAAAGCCATAATTATGTATAGATTGTCCAGCTTTTGCGTTGGTGATTTTTTTACCTAGTTTTGTTCTTCCTTGTTGATACAAAACATCTTGTTCTTCAAAGGTTCGTAAGCTTTGTGTTATTCTCACTTGTGCTTTTCCTGTAAGTGAAGCATTGCAATTTTCAATTATTTTTTTCATTTCATTTCGTACAGAGGGATGTAGTTTCTCTATACGTTTAGTTGTAATAGCATCCATAATCTTGATTTTGTAATTTACACAACAAATATAATTGAAAATATTCATATAAACGAATTAAATAAAAGAAAATATTACACATAACATTCTTTAATTTTATTTTCTTAATGTATTATGGTGTTTCAAAAAATAGTTACTTTGCAATTCAAAACAACAACACAACAAACACATGAATATTCTACTATTAGGCTCTGGAGGACGAGAGCATGCTTTGGCTTGGAAACTTAGTCAATCTAAAAATATATCTAAACTTTTTGTAGCACCAGGAAATGCAGGAACAGCACTTATTGCCGAAAACGTATTGATTTCTACAACCGATTTTGTATCCATTAAAGAATTTTGTTTAAAAGCTTGTATTGATATGGTGGTGGTTGGCCCAGAAGACCCATTGGTGCTAGGTATATATGATTTTTTTAAAGAAGATAAAGAACTTTGTACTATTCCTGTACTTGGCCCTTCAAAATTAGGAGCTCAACTAGAAGGCAGTAAAGAATTTGCTAAAAAATTTCTCATAGAAAATAATATACCAACGGCACGTTATTCAAGTTTTACAAAAGAAACATTTTTACAAGGTAAAGCCTATTTGGAAACCCTTAATCCGCCTTATGTATTAAAAGCAGATGGTTTGGCGGCAGGAAAAGGTGTTTTAATACTAGATAACCTAGACGAAGCTAAAATAGAACTTGAAAAAATGCTTTTGGAATCAAAGTTTGGACAAGCAAGTTCAAAAGTTGTTATTGAAGAATTTTTAAGTGGTATAGAATTAAGTTGTTTTGTGCTAACCGACGGCAAAAATTATAAAATATTACCCACTGCCAAAGATTATAAAAGAATAGGTGAAGGCGATACCGGACTAAATACTGGCGGAATGGGAGCCATATCGCCTGTGCCATTTGCAGATGAGGTATTTATGAACAAAGTAGAAAAAAACATAGTAATTCCTACTGTTAATGGACTTAGAGAAGCCAATATAGAATACAAAGGTTTTATTTTTATAGGATTAATAAAAGTTGGTAATGAACCCTACGTAATAGAATACAATGTACGTATGGGGGATCCAGAAACAGAGGTGGTTATACCAAGAATAAAAACAGATTTACTAGATCTTTTTACGGCGGTTGCTCATCAAAATTTAGACAGTATAACTCTCGAAATAGAAACTAAGTTGGCTGCAACTGTCATGGTGGTTTCTGGAGGTTATCCAAATGAATACCAAAATAATATGTTGATTACAGGACTAGAAAGCATAGAAAACTCTATTGTTTTTCATGCAGGAACCAAAGCAAGTAATCAAGAAATTTTTACCAATGGAGGTAGAGTTTTGGCAGTAACTTCGTATGGAAATTCGATTGAAGAAGCTACAAAAAAATCTTATCAAAATATAGAAAAGCTACATTTTGATAAGATGTATTATAGAAAAGATATTGGGCTAGATTTACTTTAAAAAAGAATGAGCCGTAGTATCTTGATTGTCTTCTCCTGTAGAATTGAATAATTTTATTTGTTTAATCCAATATACAACCCAATAAGCACAAATTATTACGAATACCCAGTTTATAATGTTTGCACCCCACCAAGATTTAAGCTCTAACCATCTTAAACCATCAAGTGGAAGAAATAAAAAGTCAACAAAAAATGCTTGTATTGCTTCAAAAAGTGTTTTCATTTTTAAACAAATGTTATATTTACACCACAAATGTATAAAATATCCTGATGTTTACAAGTATTTTTAAAAAAACTACTCCTTTTAGTTATTCTTTAGTAGCATTATTTTTACTAGTTTGCTTTACTGTTAGCGTGGTTTTTTCAGAAAAAACTATTTTCATACTAAATCCTATTGCGCAAGATGCAATTGCGTTTTTATTACTTTTTGCAAGCACATTTGTGGTGAATTTTATCGCAAAAAGAAATATGCTTACCAAAGATAGCGCTTATGCTATATTGTTTTATTTCTTATTGCATCTTTTGTTTCCAAAAATTTTGCTTGATATTCAAATACTTTTGTCCAATTTTTTTATTTTGCTTGCTATACGACGCCTTATTTCTTTGCAATCGCTTCACGGAACAAAACAAAAAATATTTGATGCTACATTTTGGATATTGGTAGCAAGTTTGTTTCATTTTTGGACTATCCTTTTTATTTTATTGGTGTTTATCTCTATAATATTTCATGTTTCTAGAGATTACCGAAATTGGCTCGTGCCCGTATTTGCTGCTATTGCTTTTGGTAATTTGTTTTTGTTTGCCAATTTGGTTTTACATCAAAATTGGATAAATGAATATGTAAGTCGTGCTACAGTATGTTATTCTATAGATTATTTTGAAAATGATTACCAAAATATTGCCTTTTCAATATATGCAGTTCTTGTTTTTGTGTTTTTTCTATCTTCGTTTTTTTCGGTAACATCAAAACCAATAAATTTACAAACATCGCACAAAAAACTTATTCTTTCATTTCTTATTTCGATTGCTATTTTTGTGTTATCTGCCAATAAATCAAACAATTTATTAGTGTTTACTTTTTTCCCATTGGCGATTATGGCAACCAATTTTATAGAGTATTCGCAAAATAAAATAAATCAAGAATTAACAATAACACTCTTTTTATTATTGTCATTATTCTGCTTTATCACACAGTTATAACTTACTTCCGTAGGCTAAATCTCCAGCATCTCCTAAACCTGGTAAAATATAATTTTTTTCATTGAGTTTGTCGTCGAGTGCTGCTACCCATAAATGACAATTTTCGGGAAGATTTTTTTCTAAATATTCAATGCCTTCTGGAGCTGCTATTACTACAGCGATGTGTATTTCTTTGGGTTTTTGTTCTAAATGAAGTTTTTGCAATACCGCTACAATCGATTGACCTGTAGCCAACATAGGATCGATAAGTATCAAATTTTTATTTTCAAACGAAGGTGCAGCTTGATATTCTACTCTTATTTCAAAAGAGTCATCATGATTAAAATGGTATCTATACGCCGAAACAAAACCGTTTTCTGCATCGTCAAAAAAATTCATAAAGCCTTGATGAAGCGCCAATCCAGCCCTTAAAATAGAGCACAACACAACAGGTTCTGCAATAGTAGTGGTGTGTTTTATACCTAACGGCGTTCGTACATCTATGGCTTTATATTCTAAGGTTTTACTTAGTTCATAAGCCATGATTTCGCCAATGCGTTCGATGTTTTTTCTAAAACGCATACTGTCTTTTTGAATATGAATATCGCGAAGTTGCGTAAGAAAATGGTTTAAAATGCTATTTTGTTCTGAAATGTAGTGAATTTGCATACGAAAAGGTAAAGTTTCAAAATTGAAAATTAATGTTTAAAGATATAAAAAACTATCTTTGCAAAAAAGTTATCTATTATGTTTTCAAAATTTGCTTATTCTATATTCGAACAAAGTATTCGTGATTATCATCTTTATGATAATGTTGATCAACCTATTAACAATCCTTATTCTAAAGATCAAATAGAACATTTATTATATTTTAAAAATTGGATTGATACCGTACAATGGCATTTTGAAGACATTATTAGAGACCCAAACATAAACCCTGAGGCTGCTTTGGTATTGAAAAGAAGAATCGATGCTTCTAACCAAGAGCGTACAGATATGGTAGAGTATATTGATAGTTATTTTCTTCAAAAATATAAAGATGTTGCAGCAAAGCCTACGGCAAAAATAAATTCTGAAAGTCCAGCATGGGCTATAGATAGGCTTTCTATTTTGGCATTAAAAATTTATCATATGCATGAAGAAGCCACTCGAGTAGACGCAAGCCAAGAGCACCGCGATAAGTGTCAAGAAAAACTTAATGTGCTTTTAGAACAACGCACAGATTTGTCTACTGCTATAGACGATTTGCTTACCGACATAGAGCATGGAGATAAATTTATGAAGGTTTATAAACAAATGAAGATGTATAACGACGATGATTTGAATCCAGTATTGTATCAAAATAAAAAATAATATTATTTTATAATAATTTGAAACCTAATGTAGTTCTATGTTAGGTTTTCTTTTTGTATCACATGGTAAAAAAACAACCACATATTGCTATTATTAGGCTGTCTGCTATGGGAGATGTAGCCATGATAGTGCCTGTAATACTTGCATTTGCAAAACAATATCCGCATGTGGTTATTACGGTTGTTTCAAAATCTTTTTTTAAGTCTATTTTTAAGCTTATTCCCAACGTAAATTTCGTTTCTGTACACACACACCATCAACACAAGGGGTTATTTGGAATAGTAAAATTAGCACAAACGCTTAAACGCAAAAAAGTAACCCATATTGCCGATTTACATCATGTTTTGAGAACAAAAATTATTCGTTTGTTTTTTTTGTTTTCTAATGTAAAAATAGCGGTTACAGACAAAGGCAGGGCCGAAAAAAAAGCACTCACGAGAGCTAAAAATAAAGTTTTTAAGCCTTTAAAACCAATGACAGAGCGGCATTTGGAAACTTTTGCCAAGTTGGGATTTCCTCTAGAATTTTCTCAACCTTATTTTTTACCTAAACTTGAATTGTCTGATAGAACTTTAGAAGTATCGGGTATAAAAACTACAACATGGATAGGTATTGCACCTTTTGCTCAACATCAAGGTAAGATATATCCTCTAGATTTAATGGAACAAGTTTTGAGTAATCTGTCTCAGCAACAAAATGTTACCCTGTTTTTATTTGGAGGAGGAAAAAAAGAATGTGAAGTGTTAAAGGATATTTCCGAAAAGTATACTAATGTAAAGAGTGTTGCAGGAGCTATTTCGCTGGAACACGAATTGGAGTTAATTTCAAATTTAGATGTGATGTTGTCTATGGACAGTGGTAACGCCCATTTGGCAGCTTTATTTGGAGTGAAAACAATTACACTTTGGGGTGCAACGCATCCTTTTGCAGGTTTTGCTCCTTATGCACAACCTTTAGAGAATTGCTTGGTTGCAGATCGATTAGTATACCCACTATTACCTACTTCTGTTTACGGAAACAAACAAGTAGAAGGTTATGAGCAAGTTATGCGAACTATTTTGCCCGAAAAGATAGTAGAAACAGTTTTAAAACAGTTGTAAAATTGTTTTATTACACATCGTCAAAATCTATAGCGATTGTGCTAGAGGTAGGATGAGCCTGACAGGTTAATACCAATCCTTCTGCAATATCATCGTCACTCAATACCACATTTTTTACCATGGTAGCACTGCCTTGTGTTATACGTGCCAAACAACTGCTACAAACACCACCCTGACAAGAATAAGGAGCATCTAAGCCTTTTTTTATAGAAGCTTCTAGTAGCGTTTGTTTTTGGTTCATTTCAAACGTTGTGGTTTCATCGTCGAGTAACACTGTAATTACCGTTGTTCCTTCAGATGTAGAGGCGTTTGAATTTGTATTTGATGAGGTAAAGAGTTCGTATTTAATTGCTGTTTCGGCTATATTATTTTCTTTTAATGTAGAGGCTACTACATTAATCATCTTTTCTGGGCCACACAAATAAAATTTTTCAAAACTTTTGTTAGTGTGTTTATAACGTAAAATATTATTAATAATCGCTTTGTCTATTCTGCCAAATAACTCGCTTTCGTTTGTTTTACTAAACACAAAATGTACCGATAAACGGTTGGAGTAATTTTGCTGAAGCGCAACGATTTCGTTGTAAAACAAAGTGTCTTCTATAGATTTATTTCCATAAACCAATACAAAACTACTTTGTGGTTCACTATTTAAAACCGATTTTATAATTGAAAGAATAGGTGTTATTCCACTTCCTGCTACAAAGGCAGCATAGTTGTTTTTGTTGGTTTCTTGCGGCTCAAAAGTAAATTTTCCTTCGGGAGTGCCTACTTCCAAAATATCGCCCGTTTTTAAACTAGTTGTGGCAAAATTTGAAAACAAACCATTGGGTATCGCTTTTACAGCAATTCTAAGCTCGTTAGTGTTAGGCGCAGAACATATAGAATAAGCTCGACGAATTTCTTTTCCGTCTAAGGTGAGTTTGATATTAACGTATTGTCCAGCTACAAATGTATATGCAGGTTGTAATTCTTGCGGTATTGAGAATGCTATAGAAACAGCTTGAGGGGTTTCTTTTTTTACTTCTTTTATAACTAATTTATAAAATGACGACATGCTGAATTTTTTTTTTGCAAAGATACTAAACTTATACTTTTTGCAGCGTATATAATTTATTTCATTCTACTTCATTCAAAGCTTTTTCTATAGTTTTATACACAATATCAAGTTGGTTATCTGTAATGATATAAGGAGGTAATATGTAAATGGTATTCCCTACTGGTCTTAAAATGATTCCGTGTTCTATAAAAAAAGAATACAGTTTATTTCTTAAACTTCCATAGTAACTTTCTGCATTTTGCACTTTGATATCCAACGCAAAAATAACACCTAGTACTCTTGTGTTTGCTACCCTTTTATGTTGCTTAATGTGGTTTGCAAATAGGCTATGTTTATGGTTTATTCTGTTTATGTTTTTTTGCATTTCATCGGTTTCCAATAAACTAATACTTGCCAAAGCCGCTGCACATCCTGTTGGGTTGGCTGTAAATGTATGCCCATGAAACAAGGCTTTATTTACATCATCGCTATAAAAACCGTCAAATACTTCTTGAGTAAAACTCGTAATAGCCATTGGAATTGTACCGCCGGTTAATGCCTTAGAAAGACATACCATATCGGGTTTTTGAGTTAGGTAATCAATAGCGAAAGTTTTACCTGTTTTTCCAAAACCCGTCATGACTTCATCGGCTATAGTAAATACTTGTTTTTGTTTAGAAATAGCTATGAGTTTATTTAATATTTCGGCATCATACATTACCATTCCTGCAGCACCAAGTACTAAAGGCTCAAAAATAAAAGCAGCAAAATTGTTGGTATTGACCAATTTTTCTAGCGCTGTTATTGTTGTTTCTTCATTGCCCGCTGTTGGCACAGGTATACGAACAACTTCTAAAAGAGAGCCTTTAAAAGCTTCTGTAAAAAACGAAATTCCACTAGCTGCCATTGCGCCAAATGTGTCACCATGAAAAGCATTTTCAAACGCAATAATTTTGGTACGCGATTCTTTTTTGTTATAAAAATATTGTAAAGCCGCTTTAATAGCTACTTCAACAGCTGTAGAACCATTATCAGAATAAAATATTTTTTTTTGGTTATTTGGTAATAGTTGTAATACTTTTTCGGACAACTCTATGGCTTTATTGTGTGTAAAACCGCCAAAAAGCACGTGTTCTAGCGTGTTGAGTTGCTTGTATATTGCATCGGCTATAAACGCATTGGAATGTCCAAATGGATTTACCCACCACGAGGCAATGGCATCTATGTATTGTTTGTTGTTTTCATCCCAAAGCAAAGCATCTTTTCCTTTTACAATTACGGGGTGTGGCGTTGATGTTTTATGTTGTGTATACGGATGCCAGTTGTATAAAGAATCTTTTTCGGAAAGCGTCATAGTTTGCTCTATATAATTAAAGATTTACGATTGTTTCTTTGAATTTTTCTGCATAATAGTTTATTACATTACAATCAAAATAAGGCTCATTTTCTATTCTGCCTAGCATTTTTATCTTAGTTTTTTCTAAAATAATACTTTCTGTGCTTTCATTTTTATCGCCCGAAAAAAGTATGCCTGCTATGTTAATACCTCTATTGTTAAGTGCCTCAATAGTAAGTAATGTGTGGTTTATACTTCCTAGATAGTGTCGAGAAACTACAATTACTTTATAATCGGGTTTTATTAAATCTATTACAGTATGCGTATTGTTTAGTGGTACCAAAATTCCACCTGCCGCTTCAATAACCAAATGATTTTTGGTTTTTGGTTCTACTATTTTTTGAATTTCTATAGAAATATTATCCAATTGAGCAGCAAAATGTGGGCTTGTAGGAGTGTTTAGGGCATAGCTGTTGTTGTGAATAACCGTTTTGTGGTTTGAAATATAGCGTTTAACTTTTGCACTATCTGAATTGTCTAAATCTCCTGCTTGTATGGGTTTCCAATAGTCGGCTTCGAGAGCCTGGGTAATAATAGCAGATGCTATAGTTTTGCCAACATCTGTTCCAATTCCGGTGATGAATAGTTTCATTTTTTGTCAAATTCAAATCCACAAATGCTACATTTATATTTTTCTTTAACATAAAAAGGAAGTAAAGAAAAAAGAGAAGAGATGAGGAAACTTAAGAATGATTTATAATCTTTTATTGTAGTGACTAATTCCACTTTTGCCTCTCCACATTTTGGACAAGTAATATTTTTAAAGTTATCATCTACAGAAAATGGATTAATCTCAGATAAAATTTTTTTCGCTTTATCAAATTCATTCTCGTGTACATAAATCTTTACTCCACCAATTGCTTGACTGTATAAAGGATCTGCATCTATTGTAAAATTATCTTTTATAAAAACAGCAATGCCATTAGCTTCCAATTTTGATTTAAAAATGAATGCTTCGGCAGAATAGTTATAAACGCCAATTATTTTAAATTTCGTGTTTTCCAATATTAAGACTTTACTTTACAAAGTTATACAAGAATACTAAAACATCTGTAATATGTTTTTTACTATTGTATGAATGCAAGCAAAATCGAAGTCTTTCTTTTCCTTTAGGTACAGTAGGAGACAGTATAGGTTTTACATCAAAGCCTTTACTCTGTAAATATTGTGATACTTTTTTTGCTTTTTCGTTACTAGGTATTACGGCACATTGTATGGGTGAATTGCTTGCTATAAAGAGATGTTTTAGCCCTATTGCGTTTATCTCTTCATTAAAAAATATAATATTCTTGTTTAGCTTTTCAATTTGTTCTTTTTCGGAGTTTAGATGTTTGTAGGCAATGTATATAGTGGCGGTGCTATGCGGAGAAAGTGCGGTGGTGTATATAAAACTTCGAGCATAGTTTATCAAATAGCTTTTCAATAACTCTGAACCCACAACTACAGCTCCATGACAACCCAATGCTTTTCCAAAGGTTATAATTCGTGCAAATACTTTGTCTTGCAAGTTTAACTGTTGCACAAGTCCCGAACCTTGCAGTCCAAACACACCCAATGCGTGTGCTTCATCTACAATTAAATAACATTGATGTTTTTCACACAATACAGAGAGCTTTTCTAGATTTGGAGAATCACCATCCATAGAAAATACACTTTCGGTAATAATGTATGTAACAGATGTTGTGTTATGAATTTTAAATTTTGTGAGTAATTTTTCTAAATTTTCTAAATCGTTATGTTTAAACTTATATGATTTTGCCTTGCTTAACTGAATTCCATCTCTAATGGAAGAATGACATAATTCGTCGTAAAAAATAATATCATTACGCTGAGGTATAGCGCTCAAAACACCTAAATTGGCATCGTAGCCCGAATTGAAAATCAAAGCCGCCTCTGTGCCGTGAAATCGAGCAATATAAGCTTCTGTTTCTGTATGTAGATTGTAATTTCCTGTAAGCAATCTAGATCCAGTGGCTCCGTTGGTCTTTATATTGTTTTCTACTAAATATTGATGTGTTTTTTGGAATATCAATTCATTTTTTGCATACCCTAAATAGTCATTTGAACTGAAATCGATTAAAACATTCTCATTGGGTAACATACGTTTAGAATGTTGGTCTTCACGCAAATTTAATTTTTCGATAAGAGGTTTTGGTAGCGTATTCATAGTTTCAAAAATAAAAAATGCCGAGCAATTACTCGGCATTTTTAAGTTTTATTTGATATTGTATTAGTCTACCAATACAATTACTTTATTATCTTTCATTTCTATTGTTCCAGAATTGATGTTTAAAGTATAGGTTTGTCCATCTACTTTGTTAAACTTAGTCAAGTTTTCGTTTGTAGAAGAAGTAACTATTTTAAGCACACCTTTTTCTAGTATAGAAACTATAGGAGCGTGGTTATTTAAAATTTGAAACGAGCCATCTACACCTGGTAAAGTAATTGATGTTATTTCTCCTGAAAATAATTTTGCTTCTGGCGATACAATTTCTAAAATCATAATTTTTATTTAAAATTCCAAATTTTAAAATTCCAAATTCTTGTTAGAGATTTGTGATTTTATTTTTGAAGCTTATCAATTTTGTTTGATTTACGCTTCTGCCAACATTTTTTGTCCTGCCTCTATAGCTTCTTCTATAGTACCTTTAAGGTTGAAAGCAGCTTCTGGTAAATGATCCAATTCACCATCCATAATCATGTTAAAGCCTTTTATAGTTTCTTTAATATCAACCAATACACCTGGTATACCTGTAAACTGTTCTGCTACGTGGAATGGTTGTGATAAGAAACGTTGTACTTTACGAGCACGTGCTACGGCTAGTTTATCATCTTCAGAAAGTTCTTCCATACCAAGAATGGCAATAATATCTTGAAGTTGTTTGTAGCGTTGTAAAATTTCTTTTACTCTTTGTGCACAATTGTAATGATCTGCACCTAAAATTTCGGGAGTAAGAATACGAGAGGTAGAGTCTAGAGGGTCTACCGCAGGATAAATACCTAACTCTGCAATTTTACGAGACAATACTGTTGTTGCATCTAAGTGCGCAAATGTTGTTGCAGGAGCAGGGTCAGTTAAGTCATCCGCAGGTACATATACTGCTTGAACAGAAGTAATTGAACCTTTTTTGGTTGATGTAATACGCTCTTGCATAGCACCCATTTCTGTTGCTAATGTTGGTTGATAACCCACCGCAGATGGCATACGACCTAACAAGGCAGATACTTCAGAACCTGCTTGTGTAAAACGGAAGATGTTATCTACGAAGAAAAGTACATCTTTTCCTTGGTCTGAACCAGCACCATCACGGAAATATTCTGCAATAGATAATCCAGATAGAGCCACACGAGCACGTGCTCCTGGTGGTTCATTCATTTGCCCGAAAACGAAAGTAGCTTTAGACTCTCTCATTCCAGATTTATCAACTTTGGTTAAATCCCAACCTCCATTTTCCATAGAGTGCATAAAATCATCACCATATTTAATAATACCAGATTCTAGCATCTCTCTTAAAAGGTCATTTCCTTCACGAGTTCTTTCTCCTACACCAGCAAATACTGATAAACCTCCGTGACCTTTTGCAATATTGTTAATCAATTCTTGAATAAGTACTGTTTTTCCTACACCAGCACCACCAAAAAGACCAATTTTACCACCTTTTGCATAAGGCTCAATAAGGTCAATTACTTTGATACCTGTAAACAATACCTCTGTAGAAGTTGATAAATCTTCAAATCTTGGTGCATCTTTATGAATTGGCATTCCATTTGAACCTTCTTTTGGCAAATCGCCCAATCCATCGATAGCATCACCAACTACGTTAAACAATCTACCGTAGATATCTTGACCCACAGGCATTTGTATAGGGTTTCCTGTAGCTACAACTTCTGTACCTCTACTTAAACCGTCTGTAGAGTCCATCGAGATGGTTCTTACTCCGTCTTGCCCAATGTGTGATTGAACTTCAAGAACTAATTTTGTTCCGTCAGGTCTGTTAATTTCCAATGAATCGTAGATTTTTGGAAGCTCAACACCCTCAGTGTCAAACACTACATCTACTACAGGCCCAATAATTTGCGATACTTTTCCTATTGCTTTTGACATTACTTATGTATTTATTTAATAGCGTATTAGTACTAAAAAAACACCTGGTTTTTTTACGTGTGCAAAGATAATTTTTATCAGAAGAAAATCAACATATTTATTAATTTTTTTTCAATCAATACATTAAATCTCTATCATTTATCTAAACAAAACATCAAAAACGAGTGTGAATTTCTTTCAGAGTTGATTAAATTGAGAATATTTCTTTAGCATTATTTGTAGTTATTTCTGCAATTTCTGCAATTGAAACCTGATGTATTTCTGCCAGTTTTTGAGCAATTATTGGTATATAGCTGCTTTCATTTCTTTTACCTCTGTAAGGTACAGGTGCTAAATAGGGTGCATCGGTTTCTAGTACAATATCTTTTAGAGATATTTGATGTAAAAATTGATCTATTTTGCCATTTTTAAATGTAACGACACCGCCAATACCTAATTTCATACCTAAACGAATAGCTTGATTTGCTTGTTCTAAGTTTCCAGAAAAGCAATGAAATATACCAAACAAATCGTCTGATTTTTCAGATTCTAATACCTCAAAAACTTCATCAAAAGCTTCTCTACAATGAATGTTTATGCCTAGTTTGTGTTGTTTTGCCCATTGAATTTGTTTTTTAAAAGCCTCTTTTTGAATGTCTAACGTGCTTTTATCCCAATATAAATCAATACCTATTTCGCCTACAGCATAATAGGTGTTACTTTTTAATTCTTGTGCAACCCATTCTAATTCTTTTTCATAACTTTCTGGTTTTACATAACAAGGATGTAGCCCCATCATTAAAAAAATATGTTCAGGATATAGTTGTTGTAAAGCTTTCATGCTACTCGTATAACTTGAGTCTATACTAGGAACGAACAATCGTTTCACGCCATTATCAAAGGCTCTTTGAAGCATTTGGTGGCTATCGTTTTCAAATTCTTTAGAATATAAATGAGTATGAGTGTCTGTAAATAGTAATTCCACAAAAAATAGTTTTATAAACGGCGCAAAGCTACAAACTAACATTAAAATAAGCTATTTTTGAAGTATGAAAGCACTCGAAGAACTTTTGAAATCTAAAAAATACAAAAAAATCCCTTTTCAGTTTTTAAAAACACAACATTTACTTTTAAAAGCAGATATAAATGGTGTAAAAGGTCGATTTATATTAGACACAGGAGCGAGTCATAGTTGTTTAAATAGAGATGTAAAAGACAAGTTTTTGGTACAAACTCAACCTTCTACAACTACTGCTGCTGGTGCAGGTGCGGTAAATATGGAAACACTACTTTCGGTAAAAAACAGCCTTAAAATTGGTTCGTGGAAAAAAGAAGAATTCTCTATCGTATTGTTTGATTTACACCATGTAAATCAGGCTTTGAGTACATATAAAGTAAAAGAAGTAGACGGAATAATAGGAGCAGATGTTTTAATGGCTGGCGAAGCCATTATAGATTATGCGTTTAAAAAATTGTATTTAAAATAATTATTTTTTTCTGAAGCTTACAAAAGATATAAATGTGCTTACCAACATTAAAACTGCACCAAGAACAAATGGCGCTCCTGCAAATTTAAACGGCGCATTGTTGTGTGTAAAATAGTAAAACGTGTTTGACATAAGTGGCGGGCCAACAATAGCCGAAGCACTCATTAAACTCGATACTAAACCTTGCATTTCTCCTTGTGCATTGGCAGGAACACTTCCAGATATGACACTTTGCATGGCTGGCCCAGCTATTCCACCTAAGCAATACGGTACTAAAAATACAAACAACATCCAGCTTTGGGTAGCTGTTGCAAACAAAGCCATTCCTATGGTATACAAAGCCATTCCTATGTAGATGCTTTTTTCATTGCCTAGTTTTGGGTTTACCCATCTAATAAGTCCGCCTTGAACCAAGCCAACAAGTAAGCCTATTACACCAAGCGAAATGCCTATCATACGTTCATCCCAATGAAATTGATATTTGGTGAAGAAACTCCAATTGCTATGTACAGCATGTCCAGCAACATTCAATAAAAAGATTGAAATTACTAAAGGTATTAGGTTTGGATATTTTTTAAGATTTAAAAACGCACCTATTGGATTTGCTCTTTTTAAGCTAAAGTTTCTTCTGTTTTCAAAAGGTAACGATTCGGGCAAAATAAATAAACCGTAAATAAAATTTAAAAAACACAAAACTGCTGCAGCATAAAAAGGAACTCGAGCTCCAAATTGCCCCAACAAACCTCCAATAACAGGGCCAATTATAAATCCTAAACCAAACGCTGCTCCAATCATTCCGAAGTTTTTGGCACGATTTTCGGCATTACTCACATCGGCAATATAAGCAGAAGCCGTTGTAATACTTGCTCCTGTAAGCCCTGCTATAATACGTCCTAGAAATAACCAACCAATAGTTGGAGCAAATGCGAGCAGCAAATAGTCTAAAGAAAAAGCAAACAACGACAATAATATAATAGGTCTTCTGCCAAATTTATCGCTCAGGCTACCTACAATGGGTGAAAAAACAAATTGAGTAATTGCATACGAGAACCCTAACCAGCCACCTATTTTTGAAGCTTCACTCACATCACCATGTATTAAAGTTTCTATAAGTTTGGGTATTACGGGTATAATAATGCCCCATCCTGTGATATCAATCAGCATGGTTATAAAAATAAATCCAATAGCAGGTGTTTTTTTTGATGATGCCATTTTGCCTAAATTGATTAGTATGGCAAATAAACAAAAAAATATTGTATTTTATTGAAAACATTAAAAATTCATATTTTTTAGACACCCTATAAAAAATAGCCTTAGTTGTTTTTAATTGTTAAAAAAAATTAAATAAGCATACTGTTTTTTAGGGTTGTTTGTTTAAAAAAGAATAAATTAATATTTTTACCCTATAAAATATTTTTAAATGAAAACAGAAAAACGTTGGGTAGTTGCCTTTCTACTTATTACTATGCTTGCAATTATAAGCTTATTTTGGACGCATACGCCTGCTAAAGAAAATGAAACCTTTATTGCAAGTAGCCAAATAAATTTTGCCGATGTAGCGTGGTTACTTACTGCATCGTGTTTGGTTTTACTCATGACACCTGGTTTATCATACTTTTATGGAGGAATGGTTGGCAAAAAAAATGTTATATCTACTATGCTTAAAAGTTTTATAAGTCTTGGAGTTGTAGGACTATTATGGGTAATTGTGGGGTTTAGTCTTTCTTTTGGATCACCAATAGGTTTTCAAATAGATGGTAATTATTATGGTATAATAGGAAATCCGTTAGATTTTATGTTTTTTGATAAAGTAGAGGTACTACCACACAAACTATTAGGAAGTTCTATTCCGTTTGTTTTATTTGCTCTTTTTCAAATGAAATTTGCCGTAATTACACCCGCAATTATCACAGGAGCTTTGGCAGAACGTATTCGATTTATTTCGTTTCTTTTGTTTATTAGTTTATTTACTTTACTTATTTACACACCATTATGTCACATGATATGGCATCCACAAGGATTATTAGGTGCCTATTTTGGTGTAAAAGATTTTGCAGGAGGAACAGTTGTACACATGAGTGCTGGTTTTGCTGCGCTAGCTGGAGTATTAGTTTTGGGCAAACGCAAAAAAAGCAAACACATACCTACCAATATTCCGTTTGTATTATTAGGAACAGGAATGCTTTGGTTTGGATGGTTTGGGTTTAATGCAGGGTCGGCATTGGCTGCCAATGCTACTGCGGCTATGGCATTTGCCACCACGACCGTTGCAAGTGCTTCGGCAATGATGACTTGGGTGTTTTTTGATAGAATACAAGGCAGAAAAGTTTCGGCACTTGGTGCTTGTATTGGAGCAGTAGTTGGGCTTGTAGTAATTACACCTTCGGCAGGATTTGTTACGATTCCGCAAAGTATTTTCTTTGGGTTTATAGGCGCTATCGTTTCTAATAAAATGGTGTATTGGAACAAACTAAAACAAATAGATGATACACTAGATGTTTTTGCTTGTCATGGCGTAGGAGGAATAATGGGGATGATACTTACAGCAATATTTGCACAAGGTAACAATGCTAGTTTACTTCATGGCGGTATTACAGTTTTTATGCACCACATGACCGCTTTACTATTAGTTTCGGCATTTACTTTTGGTGGAGCTTATTTGTTGTTTAAGTTTACCAATTTTGTAATACCTATTCGAGTAGACGAAGATTCTGAAGAATTAGGGTTGGACGTTTCGCAACACGGCGAAAGTTTAATATAAAATTTGATTAACCTTATACCATAACCTCTTTTAAATATTTTTAAGAGGTTTTTTTGTGAAATTCTAGATCAATTTTAATAAATCAAAACAATACATAAGAATATTATGTATATTTGTTTCAAAACTTTCTAAATGAAAAACTCTCAATTATATAAAGGAAGCCTAAACACAATACTAATGAAGTTGCTAGAAGAAAACGGCAAAATGTATGGCTACGAAATAACCCAAAAAGTTAAAGAAATAACCAAAGGTGAACTAAAGATTACCGAGGGTGCATTGTATCCTGCACTGCATAAACTAGAGGCAGAGGGTGTGCTAGAAGTAGAAGTGGTACAAGTGGATAATAGGTTGCGTAAATATTACAAACTTACCGAAAAAGGCAGTGCGGAAACCGTTAATAAACTTGCCGAACTTGAAGAATTTATCAAAAACATGCAAACTATTGTGAACCCTAAATTGAGTTATTGATATGATGCAACTATCCGCAGAAAACCTAAAATTTATAGACACCTATTTGCAAAATAGTGGGGTGTTTTATTATGATATTCGTTTAGAATTAGTAGATCATATAGCGACAGCCGTAGAAACTAAAATGAATTCCGATAACCTAGATTTTTACAATGCTTTTAAAAACTATATGGTTGAAAACAAATCTAGTTTGATGAAACTTAACAAAGAAAGCGTTGGTATTTCATGGCAAACCTTAAATCCTTTTTTGGTGTTTCTTATTAAACCTTTAATGCTTGTGTTGGCTATTGCAATTTATGCCTTTTACAGTTTTGTTAATGTACATTCTTTTTTCTCGGAACAATTCACTATCAATGAGTTATTTTTTGTATTTATTGTTTCATTGGCTTTGTTTCAAATTATTTATTTTCATGTGTTACTAAAAAGAAGGTATTTTACTATTGAAAAAATTGGGTCAATTTTGGGAATTTTATATTATTTTCAATTGTTTTTTGTTCCTGCTTATGAGAATAAAAAGTCATCGGCACTAACGTTATCAATTATTACTTACTTTTTTGTAGGGTATGTTTTATATTTTTATTCTAAGATTATTGATTTTAAAAAGACCAAAATAATATTACATTGAATATGAAAATCACACCAACACAAATTCAATATTTATACCAATTTACACGCCAACGTTATGTAGAATGGTATGATTTGCAAACAGAACTTGTAGACCATTTAGCGAATGCAATCGAGCAAAAACGGCAAGAAAATCCAAATATTACCTTTGAAAATGCTTTGGAGCTAGAGTTTAAAAAATTTGGTGTTTTTGGTTTTATGACGGTTGTTGAACAACGCCAAAAAGCGTTAAGCAAAAAGTACAACAGTATACTTTTACGGCATTTGAAAGCATTTTTTACAATTCCAAAAATAATAATTACAGGTTTAATTTTCTTGTTACTTTATTTTGTTTTTTATGTTTGTACTTACACTCAAGAAATTGCACTATTTATATGTTTGATAATTATTACCCTAGTCTTATATAAACAAACAAAGTTTAATAAGTATATAAAAAACAAAGAAAAAGAAACACATAAAAAATGGCTGTTTGAGCAACAAATATTTCAATATGCAAATGGGGTAGCTGTAATTAATTTTACATCTCCAATGGTTCAGTTTACAAATTTTTTAACACGAAAAGAATTTATTTACCATCATTACCAAATACTTTTTTTCGCATTATTATTTACCTGTCAAATATTGCTTTTTTATATTATTTACTTTGAAATTCCTGCCAAAGCACAAAGTTATTTAGAGCAAACGTATCCCGAATACAATTTCGAAACGATTTAAAGTGTAACAAATTATAAAATTCCTATTCTAATACCGTAACTAAAAACAAAAACATGATTAAAAACTTTATTAAACTAGAATGGAAATCATTTCTGCGTTCGGCATCTTTTGGAAGCAATGTAGTCATGAAAATTTTTATGGTTTTGGGAGCATTGTATTTTATGGCAATTTTTCTATTGCTTGGTTTTGCTTCATATCCATTGCTTCAAGATTCGGGTTTGCCACCATTTCCTACTGTAAATAAATACCTTATTTACTTTTTTGTTTTGGATTTGGTTGTTCGTTATTTTTTACAAAAAATGCCCGTACTCAATATTAAACCTTTATTGGTACTACCTATTTCGCGAAGCAAAATAGTTAATTATTGTTTAGGGAAAACAGCAGTTTCTTTTTTCAATTGGGTGCATATTTTTTTCTTTGTTCCTTTTAGTATTATGCTTATCAAAAATAATTTCAACACTTTGGAAGTGTTTACATGGATGATAGGTATGTTTTTTATTGTATACATCAACAATTTTATCAATGTACTCATCAATAATAAAGATGTTGTTTTTTATTCGGTTGTAGCTACAGTAGGTTTGTTGGGTGTGGCGCAATATTACCAATGGTTTGATGTAACATTGTATACAGCGCCGTTTTTTGAGTCTTTTTATCACAAGCCTTATATGGTACTTTTTCCTTTACTTTTGATAGCCTTGTTATATTATTTTGCGTACCAATATTTTGCAAGTAATTTAAACTTAGATGAAGGATTAGCCTCAAAATCTGAAATAGCAAAAACAGAAGATTTTACTTTTTTAGATCAATTTGGCACATTAGGAACATTTTTAAAGAATGATATCCGAATGCTTAAAAGAAACAAGCGATCTCGCACAACGCTTATAATGAGTGTTTTATTTGTTTTTTACGGTTTATTATTTTACACAAATTCTATAGAGGCTTACAATAACCCCGCTATGAGAGCTTTTGCTGGAATTTTTGTTTCAGGAGGATTTTTATTTACTTTCGGACAATTTGTGCCTAGTTGGGATAGTGCTTATTACCAACTTATGATGAGTCAAAATATTCAATACAAAGACTATTTGGCATCCAAGTGGTGGCTTATGGTAATAGGTACAGTATTGTCTACTATTTTGGCATCGTTTTATCTTTACTTTGGTCTAGAAACATATTTGCTTATTGTAGTAGGAGCTATATTTAACATAGGTGTAAATTCTCATTTGGTTATGCTTGGAGGTGCGTTTGTAAAAACTCCAATCGATTTGTCATCTAGCAAGCAAGCCTTTGGCGATAAACAAGCATTTAATCTCAAAACATTACTTATTTCATTACCAAAATTAGTGCTACCTATGGCTTTATATGCTTTGGGATATTATTTGTTTTCACCCAATATTGGATTACTTTTTGTGGCTTTGGCTGGAGTATTAGGATTTGCATTTAAAGATTATGTTTTCACTAAAATAGAAAGCATTTACAAAACCGAAAAATACAGTACCATAGCTTCTTACAAACAAAAAAATTAATTTTAAAAATCTAAAAACATCACACCCTATGATACAAGTAAACAATTTATCAAAAACATACAACAACGGAGTACAAGTTCTTAATATAGAAAATTTAGAAATACCAAAAGGACAAAGTTTTGGTTTGGTAGGAAACAACGGTGCTGGTAAAACTACATTTTTTAGTTTATTACTCGATTTGATTCAACCTTCAACAGGTAAAATACTAAACAATGGTATACAAGTCAATACAAGTGAATCTTGGAAACCTTTTACTTCTGCTTTTATAGACGAAAGTTTTTTAATAGGCTATCTCACCGCCGAAGAATATTTTTATTTTATAGGCGATTTGCGCAAACAAAACAAAGCCGATGTTGATGCGTTGTTGCAAAAGCATGAAGAATTTTTTAACGGAGAAATTTTAAATAAAAAGAAATATTTAAGAGATTTATCCAAAGGAAATCAAAAAAAAGTGGGCATAATTGCAACACTTATAGGCAATCCAGAAGTAGTAATACTCGACGAACCATTTGCTAATTTGGATCCTACAACTGTAAGTAGGTTAAAAAAAATAATCAAAGAACTTACCCAAAGTAAAAACACTACAGTGCTTATTTCATCGCACGATTTAATGCACACCGTTGAGGTTTGTGAGCGTATTGTTGCACTTCATTTGGGTCAAGTTGTAAAAGACATACAATCTACTAGTGAAACATTGCAAGAGTTAGAAAGTTTTTTCGCAGTATAGCATTTTAAAAAACGTCAATTCAACAAAAAAATCTGCTTTAAGCAGATTTTTTTGTTTTAAAGGCATTAATTTTTTCTTTGTTTCAAAAAATAGTTACTTTTACCAGTTAGTTATACTAAAACTAGTTTTTTAGAGTTATAGAAAATAAAAAAAATTGAAAAAAGATACCATAAAATACATAGCAGTCAGTTTGGTAGTTACGCTCATTATCAGTTGTTCTACTAAAAAGAATACTTTTTTGTCTAGAAATTCACATGCACTAAGTACCAAATATAATATTTTGTACAATGGCGGATTGGCTCTAGACAAAGGAATTACAGACTTAAAGAGCGAATACAAAGACAATTTTTGGGAAATTCTTCCAGTAGAACGCATGCTGGTTAAAGAAGAAAACTTGAACGATGAAAAACAAAAGAACCAAAATTTTGAACGTTCTGAAGAAAAAGCAGTAAAAGCCATTCAAAAACATTCGATGAATATTGATGGCTCCGAAAAAAACCCACAAATGGACGAAGCCCATCTGCTACTCGGAAAAACGCGCTACTACGACCAGCGTTTTATACCAGCACTCGAAGCTTTTAATTATGTTTTGTACAAATACCCAACCAGCGATAAAATTAATGAAGTGAAAATTTGGCGCGAAAAAACAAATATGCGTCTAGAGAATGATGAATTGGCTATAAAAAATTTAAATTCTTTACTAAAGGAAATTAAAGTAAAAGATCAAATTTTTGCCGATGCCAATGCTACTTTGGCTCAAGCATTTATTAATACAAAGCAAAATGATAGTGCGGTAGCAAAACTTAGAATAGCATCAAAATTCACAAAATTAGACGAAGAAAAAGCTCGTTATAACTTTATAATTGGACAACTTTTTGACGATTTAAAACAAAAAGACAGCGCTTTGGTAGCTTATCAAAATGTAATTGATATGAAACGCAGTGCTTCAAAACAATATGTAATACGAGCTCATGCCAAACAAGCTAATTATTTTGATTACAAAACGCAAGACACCACTTTGTTTTTAAAAAAATACCAAGAACTTTTAAAAGATAGAGAAAATAGACCTTACATAGATGTTTTAGAACATCAATTGGGTGTTTTTTACGACAAGCAAAAGAAATCTCAACAAGCCATAACACACTACAATAAATCGTTAAAAAAAGGTTCTCAAGATAAATATTTAGTAGCTTCAAATTATAGAAATTTAGCCGAAATACATTTCAACAACGCCAAATATCTTACCGCTGGAAAATATTACGATAGTACTTTGGCGGTTTTAAATGATAAAACAAGAGAGTACAAACAAATTGCCAAAAAACGAGAAAACTTAGACGATGTTATAAAATTTGAAGGAATAGCTCAAAAAAACGATAGCATTCTTAATTTGGCTTACATGAATCCTACAGAGCGCGACAAATATATTACACAGTACATAGAAAAACTAAAAATTGAAGACAATAAAAAGAAAGAACAAGAAGCAAAAAAAGCTTTAGAAAGTACTTCAAAACCAACTTCGGTAGCTCCAGAAATGATAACGTCAAGCACAAGTTCATTTTATTTTTACAATGCGCCAACTGTTGCCAAAGGTAAAATAGAGTTTAAGAAAAAATGGGGCGATCGACCTTATGTAGAAAATTGGCGTTGGTCTAAAGATATTAAACAATCTACAGATAATACTGTTGCTGATAATCAAAACAATACAGCTACAGAAACACCAAACAATGCTGTTGCAGATCCAAAGTACACAACAAATTTTTACACAAAACAAATACCTACAAGTAAAAAAGTTTTAGATAGTTTGGCAAAAGAACGCAACTTTGCTTACTATCAATTGGGTGTAATATATAAAGAGAAGTTTAAAGAATACCCTAGAGCCGCTCAAAAACTAGAAACATTATTAGATAGTAACCCCGAAGATCGGTTGATTTTACCAACGTTATATAATTTATATAAAATATATGAAATAATCGACGCAGAAAAAGCCGCCGCTCTAAAAATGAAAATCACAACAAAGTATCCCGATTCACGCTACGCTCAAATTATTAACAATCAAACGTTATTGTCAAATTTTGGTAGCCCAGAACAAGTTTACACTACATTGTACAACGATTATGAAAAAGGGCTTTTGCGTGAAACATTCAACAAAGTTAATGTTGCTGTAGAGCAATATAATGGCGAAGAAGTTTTATCTAAATTCGAATTATTAAAAGCTTACTTAACAGGAAGACTACAAGGGCTTTCCGATATGAAAAAGGCATTGAACTTTGTGGCATTAAACTATCCAAATAGTGAAGAGGGCAAAGAAACAGAGAAATTCATCGCCACTAGATTGCCTCAACTAGAAGCATTAGAGTTTAATACAGAAAACCCCACAAGTTGGAAGTTGGTGTTTGAAGCAAGTTTAGATTCATTAAAAAACAAACCTTTGTTGGCTAAACTTAATAAGTTTTTAAAAGATAGAGCTACAGATAAACTCTACATTTCAACCGATGTGTATACCCTTGATCAAGATTTTATAGTGCTTCACGGATTGACAACCAAAGAAAATGCTTTGGAAACAGCCCAAATACTAAAAGATTACAAAGAATATAAATTATCTAACAAAGCGATTATAATATCTAGTGAAAACTACAAAGTTGTTCAAGCCAAAAAAAATATAAACGATTACATAACAGGTGATTGGATTACAAAAGAAATAAAACCAATGCCAAAGAAAGTTTATATACCAACTCCAGAACAACAAGGCAATAAAGCGAATACTAAAATGGTAATTCCGGCATTGAAAGATAAAAATGAACTCTCAAAAAATCAAGAAAGTCTACCTATGAACCCTGGGTTTGAAAGAGAAATGAACACAGGAAAACCCAATGGAAATAATGATAGACAACCAGGAAACATGACTATGCCACCCTCTGTAACCCCAAAAAAACCATAATATGTTTGAAAGAAAAACTACAAAAACAGGCACAGACCAACTCGGACAAACCAATAGAATAGTAGAAGGAACAACAATAAAAGGAAATTTTTCTTGTGCTGCAGACACTCGTATTGACGGCACACTAGAAGGCGATTTTACTTCAGAAGGAAAACTAGTAATTGGTCCAGCAGGTAAATTTATTGGCAATATTATTTGTACAAATTGTGATATAGAAGGCTATTTTCAAGGAAACCTTACTATTTCAGAAACCCTCAATTTAAAATCGAGCGCAATAGTAAACGGTGAAGTAACTTGTGCAAAACTATCTGTAGAACCTGGAGCCGAATTCAACGCTACTTGTGTCATGAAATCAGATGTAAAGAATTTAAAAACACATGCAAAAACAACCGAAAAAACAGCTTAATAAATGGTTGGCACTCATAAGTATTCCTACCCAAATGGGAATTGTTATTTTTTTATTTGCATATCTTGGGCAATGGCTCGATGAAAAATATACAAACTCGGGTAATTGGTACACAAAAACGTGTACAATTATCGGAGTTTTTTTATCATTATACAATGTAATAAGGCAAGTAAATCAAATTAATAAAGATGAATAAAGAGATAGTACTAGTTGTTGTGGCTATACTTGTTTTTTCGACAAGTACTTTCCTTATTAATCATTATTTTTTACCTGCTCAATTAATCAATATTCCGCAAACGTATTTGTTTTTTACTCTAGCTTCAATTATTACCATGCTTATACTTGTGGTAGTAAAAAGAAAAAATTTAGATATAGTTGGAGTAAGTTTTCTACTCATTACAACAATAAAGGCAGGAATTGCATTTTGGTACGGCAAAAACATTATTTACGCTTCAGAAAAATACAATACAGACCGATTTAATTTCTACATCGTTTTCGTGTTATTTTTATTGATAGAAACACTTTTAACCATTTATTTATTAAACAAAACACCCAACAACCCAAATAACTATATTAATTTGTCAAAAAAAATATAAGCACTTATGTATAAGTTTTAATAAAAATTGTACTTTTGCACCAAATTTTAGAAACCTAAAAATTTAGTTAAATACTCATGGTGATTTACAAAAAACCACTCCAATTTATAATTGCTGCACTATTTTCGGTAATGCCGATTATAGCAAATGCAAATCCCACAGTAGATTCAGTAGCAACAACTACAGAGCAAACAGCAAAAGAAAATGTTTCAGAGGAACAGAAAAAAGTAGAAGAACGAGCAGAATTTATTCAACATCATCTTTTAGACTCTCATGGATTCACTCTTTTTTCTTATGGTGAAAAAGAAAATGAGCATCATGTAGGTTTTCCTTTACCTGTTATTTTATGGGATGAAGGATTACATATTTTTTCATCATCTGAGTTTAAACATGATACAGCTATAGTTGAATCTAAAGGTAAGTATTTTAAGATAGAGCATGGTATAGTATACTCTTGTGATAAAAATGGTGTTGTAGATCATCAAGCCCATACAAATCCTTTGAAAAGACCACTAGATTTTTCTATCACAAAAAATGTATTTATGATTTTAGTGGTTGGATTATTGATGTTCTTGTTGTTTGGAGGTTTGGCAAAATCATACAAGAAAAACAATGGAATAGCAAAGGGTGTAGGAAGGTTTTTTGAGCCAATAGTAATATTTGTTAGAGATGAAATTGCTATCCCAAATATTGGTGAAAAACATTACAAAAAATACATGAGTCATTTATTATCTGTGTTTTTCTTTATTTGGTTTTTAAATATGTTTGGTTTAACCCCGCTTGGCGTAAATGTTACAGGTAATATTGCCATTACAGCGGCATTAGCTATTATTACTTATTTAATTACAAATATTTCTGCTAATAAAAATTATTGGGGGCACATATTTTGGATGCCAGGTGTTCCTCCAATTATGAGAATAGTATTAGCGCCTATAGAGTTGTTAGGAACTATAATAAAACCATTCTCGCTTACTATTCGTCTCTATGCAAATATGGTTGCAGGTCATATAGTGTTGATGAGTATTATAGCAATGATGTATACGTTTAATAATGTTGCTGGTAGCGGATTTTCTTTTGTGTTAGCATTTGTGCTTTCTATTTTAGAAATATTAGTAGCAGGGTTACAGGCGTATATATTTACAATGTTAACGGCACTGTACTTTGGTTCTGCTTGTGAAGAACACCATCATGAGGAGGCACATCATTAATTTAATTGAATGTTTAATTTTTAATATATATACATTATGGGAACTATTCCAAATCTAGTAGGAGCAGGTTTAATCGTTATCGGTGCTGGTTTAGGTATCGGTAAAATTGGTGGTTCAGCAATGGACGCTATCGCTCGTCAGCCAGAAGCTTCTGGTAAAATACAAACAGCGATGCTTATTGCAGCTGCGCTTATTGAAGGTATTGGATTTGCTGCATTCTTTATGGGCAAATAATTCTTTTAAACAATTGTTATAACGGTTGGTTGTAACAATTGTTTTTACAATTAATTTAATTACAATAAAAATATATAATATATAAATGGAACAATTATTAGGAACTTTTTCACTTGGATTATTTATTTTACAAATAGTAATCTTTGTTGGTTTAATTTTCTTGCTTAAAAAGTTTGCATGGAAACCTATACTAGATGCAGTAAACACTAGAGAAGAGGGAATAAAAAACGCATTACTTTCTGCAGAAAATGCCAAAAAAGAAATGCAAAACCTTAAAGCTGATAATGAAAAATTGTTGGCAGAAGCTCGTGCAGAAAGAGATGCTTTGATGAAAGAAGCTCGTGAAATCAAAGAAAAAATGATTAACGATGCTAAAGTAGAAGCACAAGCTCAAGGCGAAAAACTTATTGCACAAGCAAAAGCAACTATAGAGGGCGAAAAAAATGCAGCACTTGCCGATTTAAAAAATCAAGTTTCTACACTTTCTATAGAAATTGCAGAAAAAGTGCTAAAAGAAGAATTGTCAAACAAAGAAGCTCAAACCAAATTAGTAGATAAACTTTTGGGTGAGGCTAAATTAAATTAATCGATATGTCAAGAGCAGCGATTAGATACGCCAAAGCAATACTAGACAATGCTTCAGTAAAAGGTAATGCAGAGGTAGTAAATAATGATATGAAACTTATATTGGAAACAATACAAGGCAATAAAGAGTTAAAAACCTTTATTAACAGCCCTGTGGTAAAGCAAGAAATGAAAAGATCGGCTTTATCTCAGATTTTTTCGGCGGTTAATGATGAAACAAAATCTTTATTCCAATTGTTGGCTTCCAATGCACGTTTTGAATTGCTAGATGATATAGCAATACAATACCATAACTTGTACAACGATAGCATAGGAATTGAAAAAGCCTATGTTACTACAGCAGTTGCTATTACTCCAGAATTGGAAAGCAAAGTAATTGCAAAAGCATCAGAGTTTACTTCTAAAAAAATCACAATAGAAAATCTTGTAGACCCTTCTATAATAGGTGGTTTTATATTAAGAGTAGCAGACAAGCAGTACAATGCGTCCGTATCAAGTCGTTTGGCAGAATTGAAAAGAGAATTTATAATAAATTAATACCATTAAATATATAAAAAATGGCAGAAATTAAAGCTGCTGAGATTTCAGCAATATTAAAGCAACAATTATCAGGTTTTGAATCTGGTGTTTCATTAGAAGAAGTAGGAACAGTACTTCAAGTAGGAGACGGTATTGCTCGCGTATATGGTTTATCAAATGCGCAGTACGGAGAATTAGTTCAATTTGATAACGGAATTGAAGCTATTGTTCTTAACCTTGAAGAAGATAATGTAGGTGTTGTTGTACTTGGTACTTCAAAAGCTATAAAAGAAGGTTCTACAGTAAAAAGGACAGGTAGAATTGCTTCATTAAAAGTTGGTGAACAAATGGTAGGTCGTGTTGTAGACACCCTAGGTAACCCAATAGATGGTAAAGGCCCTATAGGTGGCGATTTGTATGAAATGCCACTTGAGCGCAAAGCACCAGGTGTTATTTTCCGTCAGCCTGTAAACGAACCATTGCAAACAGGTATTAAATCTGTAGATGCTATGATTCCTGTAGGTAGAGGTCAAAGAGAGCTTGTTATTGGTGACCGTCAAACAGGTAAAACAACAGTTTGTATCGATACTATTCTAAATCAAAAAGAGTTTTACGATGCTGGACAACCTGTGTTTTGTATTTATGTTGCTGTAGGTCAAAAAGCATCTACTGTGGCTGGAATTGCTAAAACATTAGAAGATAAAGGTGCTATGGCGTATACAGTTATCGTGGCTGCCAATGCTTCAGATCCTGCTCCAATGCAAGTATATGCTCCATTTGCAGGTGCTGCTATTGGAGAATATTTCCGCGATACAGGTCGTCCTGCATTGATTGTTTATGATGATTTGTCTAAACAAGCCGTTGCTTACCGTGAAGTTTCTTTGTTGTTAAGAAGACCACCAGGACGCGAAGCATATCCTGGAGACGTTTTCTACCTTCACTCAAGATTATTAGAAAGAGCAGCAAAAGTGATTGCTGATGATGATATTGCAAAAAACATGAACGATCTTCCAGAATCGTTAAGACCTATTGTAAAAGGCGGAGGTTCATTAACCGCTTTACCAATTATTGAAACACAAGCAGGTGACGTTTCTGCATATATCCCAACCAACGTAATTTCGATTACAGATGGGCAAATTTTCTTGGAGTCAGATTTATTTAATTCAGGTGTTCGTCCTGCAATTAACGTAGGTATTTCGGTATCTCGTGTTGGAGGTAATGCACAAATTAAATCGATGAAAAAAGTAGCAGGTACCTTAAAATTAGACCAAGCGCAATTCCGTGAATTGGAAGCATTTGCAAAATTTGGTTCTGATTTGGATGCTGTTACAATGAATGTAATTGAAAAAGGTAAACGTAACGTAGAAATATTAAAACAATCTGTAAATACACCATTTACGGTTGAAGATCAAGTTGCTATTATCTATGCAGGTTCTAAAAACTTATTAAGAAATGTTCCTGTAAACAAAGTAAAAGAATTTGAAAGAGATTATTTAGAATACTTAAATAATTCTCATAGAGACACTTTAAACGCTTTAAAAGCAGGTAAATTTGATGATGCTATTACCGATGTTTTAGAAAAAGCTGCAAAAGAAGTTTCTGCAAAATATAATTAATTAGCTAATTATCCCATGTGTCAATTATGCAATTAATTGACACAATGGTATATTGGAACATTGATAAATTAACAAAATGGCAAACTTAAAAGAAATACGTAATAGAATTACTTCAGTTCAATCTACAATGCAGATTACTTCTGCAATGAAGATGGTTTCTGCTGCCAAACTTAAAAAAGCTCAAGACGCCATTACGGCTATGCGACCTTATGCGGAAAAACTAACAGAATTGTTACAAAATGTAAGTTCTAGTTTAGAAGGCGATGTAGGAGGAGCATTTACAACACAAAGAGAAGTAAAAAAAGTCTTGATTGTAGCTATTACATCCAATAGAGGTTTGGCTGGTGCATTTAACTCAAACGTTGTTAAACAAGTAAGAAATTTAACAGAAGAGTATAAAGGCAAGAATATTGAAGCCGAAGTTTTTGCCATTGGGAAAAAAGGAAATGATGTATTGAAAAAAACCAATACAGTTGTTGAAGTAAATACCGCTCTTTTTGATGATTTAAATTTTGATAATGCTGCAAAAATTGCTGATGCATTAACACAGAAATTTGTTTCTGGATCATACGACAAAATAGAATTGGTATATAATCAATTTAAAAACGCTGCTACTCAAATTATTAAAACAGAACAGTTTTTGCCTTTAGCCCCAATAAGTAGTTCAGACTTAAAAGTATCTTCCGATTATATATTTGAACCTAAAAAAGAAGAAATTGTTTTAACGCTTATACCAAAGTCATTAAAGACGCAGTTGTATAAAGCTTTAAGAGACTCTTTTGCAGCCGAACACGGAGCTCGTATGACGGCTATGCACAAAGCTACCGATAATGCTACCGAGTTAAGAAATCAATTAAAATTGACTTACAACAAGGCACGTCAAGCAGCTATTACAGGAGAAATTTTGGAAATTGTTGGAGGTGCAGAAGCCTTAAAAGGATAAAAATTTTAAAATCTATTTATAAAAAGAGTCACATTTGTTGGCTCTTTTTTTATTGCATCATTATTATAGTTATTTTTGTTTTTTTAAAATAATCTTACTTTGAGTTTATATAAAAACCTATTTAAGCAAACACTAATTTACGGATTGGCAACCGTTTTGCCTCGAATGATAAGCTTTTTGCTTAATCCTTTGTATGTTAAGAAATTACCAAAACAAGAGTTTGCAGATGTTTCTATTGTTTTTGCATGGTTGGTTTTTTTCAATGTAATTTTATCCTACGGAATGGAAACTGCTTTCTTTCGATTTTATAATAAAGAAGAAGATAAGAAAAAGGTAATATCAACAGCAACAATTTCTATTTTTTGGTCATCAATTACATTCTTATGCGTAGCATTACTATTTAGAAATACATTAGCACATTGGACAGAATTAAAAGTAGAATATATTACATATACTATTTGGATTTTGGTTCTCGATGCACTTGTAATCATTCCTTTTTCAAAATTAAGAGCAACAAAAAGACCTATGCAATATGCCATTATCAAAATTGGTAATGTAACTATAAATATGCTTTTTAATCTATTTTTCTTAATAGTTTTACCCAAATTAGCTCAATCAAATCCTCAAAGTTTTTTTAATACTATTTACTTTGAAAATTTTAAGGTAGGTTACATATTTGTTTCAGGTTTAATTGCAAGTTTGCTAACGTTTGTAATTCTCTCGCCTAATTATTTCAAAATTAATTGGAAATTCGATTACAATCTTTGGAAACAAATGATACAATATGGTTATCCAATTTTAATAGCAGGTTTAGCTTTTGCTATCAATGAACATTTTGATAAAATTCTGTTGGATTGGATGGATGTTTCAAAAGCAGATATTGGTGCTTACTCAGCTTGCTATAAAATAGGAATGTTTATGGTTTTATTTAGAACAGCATATACACTTGGTATTGAACCTTTCTTTTTTAGTCATGCAACGAACGAAAATGCACAACAAACCTATGCAACCATTACTAAGTATTTTGTAATATTTGGTTCATTTATTAGTCTTTTTGTAATTGTTTTTATCGATTTATTAAAGCAACCTTTGGTTCCAAATAAACAATATTGGGATGCCATAAAAGTTGTTCCATTGATTGTTTTAGCCAATTTTTTTCTTGGTATATACACCAATCTATCGGTTTGGTATAAGTTAATTGATAAAACAAAAATTGGTGCTTATATATCTATAGTTGGGGCAGTTGTAACTTTAGTACTAAATTATTTATTAATAAAGGAATTCAGTTATTATGGTTCTGCAATTGCAACTTTAGCAGCCTATGGAACAATGATGATAATATCTTATAAAATGGGACAAAAAAATTATCCAATCCCTTATGATATGAAGCGAATATTTGCTTATTTAGGATTAAGCATTGTGTTTTCGGCAATATCGTTTTATATTCCTTATTTAAGAGAAAACTATCTAGTAAAAATCGTTTTACTTTCTTTATTTTTATATTTCATTTATAGAAATGAGAAAGAAACACTTTTAAAAATTATAAAAAGAAAAGCAATAAAATGATTGTAAAAATAATAAATAAGTCGCAACACGAACTGCCAAATTACGAAACCATAGCTTCAGCTGGAATGGATTTGCGTGCCAATTTAAACGAATCTATAAGCTTAAAACCGCTAGAAAGAGTATTGGTAAAAACAGGTTTATTTATAGAGCTACCTATAGGTTACGAAGCACAAGTACGCCCACGTAGCGGTTTAGCGTTAAAAAAAGGAATTACCGTACTTAATACACCGGGAACTATAGATGCTGATTATCGTGGTGAAATAGGCGTAATTTTAGTAAATTTATCCAATGAAGTTTTTATCATCGAAAATGGAGAACGAATCGCTCAAATAATCATCGCAAAACATGAAAGAGCCGAGTGGATAGAAGTACAAGAACTGTCTGAAACATCTCGTGGCGAAGGAGGATTTGGTAGCACAGGAGTGAAATAATGAAATAGTTTAAAAATATTGAATGTTCAATTTTGAAAAACGAATGTTTAAGTTTAAGTAGGGATAAAACACTTCAAAATTCAAAATTCGTTGTTGAATGTTCTAAGTTTACAAATTTTGAATATTCAATTTTGAAAAACGAATGTTTAAGTTTACAGATAAAACACAAACCAAAATAATTCTATAAAAGCCATGAAAAAATTTGATTTGCACGAAAGACTAATTGATTTTGCAGTAGAAATTATAACCATTACAGATAATTTAAAAGCAACAAAAGCAGGAAATCATTTATCAGGACAAATAGTAAGATCTGGAACATCACCTTCGTTAAATTATAGCGAAGCACAAAGTGCTGAATCAAGAAATGATTTTATTCATAAAATGTCTGTTGTATTAAAAGAATTAAGAGAAACACATTCTTGTTTGAAAATTATTCATAAAGCAAATTTATATTTGAAAAACGAACAAGATTTAATACTAATAATAAAAGAAAATGACGAATTAATATCGATTTTTGTAAAAAGTATTGAAACATCTAGAAATAAAAATAAGTAGTCAAATAGTTCAAAGTTCAAAATTCAAAGTTGAATATTCCAAGTTCACAAGTGTTGAACATTCAATGATGAAAAACGAATGTTGAAGTTTAAAAAATAATATAAAATGAAAATAATAGTCCCTATGGCAGGTCGAGGTTCAAGACTGCGTCCACATACATTAACCGTTCCAAAACCCTTAATACCTATAGCTGGTAAACCCATAGTGCATAGGTTGGTAGAAGATATAGCCAAAGTATTAAATCAGCCAATAGAAGAAATAGCATTTGTTATACACGAAAGTTTTGGTCAAAAAGTAGAAGAAGATTTGGTTGCAATTGCGCAAAAACTAGGCGCAAAAGGAACAATTTACTATCAAAACGAACCTTTGGGAACAGGTCATGCTATTATGTGTGCCAAAGACTCTCTTTCGGGACCAGCAGTAATCGCTTATGCCGATACCTTAATACGTGCAGACTTTGATTTGGACAAAAATGCCGATAGTGTTATTTGGGTAAAACAAGTAGATAAGCCAGAGGCATTTGGTGTAATTAATCTCAACAAAGAAAATGAAATAGTAGAATTGGTAGAAAAACCAAAAGAATTTGTTTCTGATTTAGCAGTTATAGGAATATACTATTTTAAAGATGTTGCCGTTTTAAAAAATGAATTGCAAGCTGTTCTAGATAATAATATTATACATGGTGGCGAATATCAAATTAACGATGGCATTAAACAAATGATGGCAAAAGGCATGAAATTTGTACCCGGAAAAGTAGACGAATGGATGGATTGCGGCAATAAAGATGTAACCGTTGATACCAATACTAGAATGCTTGGATTTTTGCAAAACGATGGAGAAAACTTAGTTTCAACAGATGTGAAATTAGAAAATTCCACCATTATTCCACCCTGTTACATAGGGGAAGATGTAGTTTTAATTAATGCTACAGTGGGTCCAAATGTATCTTTAGGGAAAGGTTGTCATGTTATAGATAGTAAAATAAAAAACAGTTTGGTACAAACACATGCGCACATAAAAAATGCAAGTTTAAACAATGCCATGATAGGAAACCATGCATCATTCGACGGAAACTTTACGGCAATTAGCATTGGAGATTACTCTGTATTAGAATAAAAATATGAGAAAAATAATTCTATATACTTTTCTATTTGGGACTTTTGTATTCCCTACAGCTTCTGTTGCTCAACAACAAGAACCAGAGCAAGTGGCTTTAGATACAAAAGAGTTTGAAGATCATTTGTATGAGTCTTTCAAACAAAAAGGCATTGAAAATTACGACAAAGCCATACAAGAATTAGAAAAATGTCAAAACTTAGAACCCAACAATCCTTTGGTTTGGTTTGAGTTGGCAAAGAATTATTATTTTCAAAAAAAATATGTAGACAGCTATAATTATTTTGAGAAAGTTACACAAGCAGATCCCAAAAATCGTTGGGCATGGCAAGGATTGTACGATATATGTTACGATACTAAAGATTATAACAAAGCAATAACAATCGTTGCAAAACTCATTGAATTTAAAGAAGATTATAAAGAAGATTTGTTATCGTTGTATATGACAACCCAACAATACGACAAAGCACTTACTTTAATTAACGAATTAAATGAACGATTTGGCGTAACCGACAAACATGAACTATATAAAGCACAAATTTTAAAAGACGTAAAATACCAAGGCTCCGAAAAAGAAAATCTAATAGCTCAAATTAAAAAAAATCCTAAAGAAGAGAGTAATTATATTCAACTTATTTACTTGTATTCGCAAAGCAATCAAGAAGAAAAGGCACTCGAAGTAGCAAAACAACTCGAAAAAGAAATCCCTACTTCCGATTGGGCTCAGGTATCACTTTTTAAATTCCATATAAACAATCAAGATGGAGAAAAAGCAACCAAAGCCATGCACATTGCACTCTCAAGCACTAAAATAGATTCTAAAATAAAGCATAGAATACTCAACGAATATTTACTATTTGCCAAAGATAAGCCCCTTTTTGAAAAAGACTTAGACAAGGCTATTACTTATTTTGATAACGATAAAGAAGTAAAAGTAGCCAAAGAAATAGGTAAGTTTTACCACAGTAAAAAAACTTGGGATAAAGCCGCAAAGTATTATAAAATGCATCTAAACACGGTTTCAGATGACTACGAAACAATTAATCTTTTGGCAGAATGTTATAAAGAAGCACAAGAATACGAAGCATTGGCAAAATTTTCCGAAGAACAGTCACAATTGTTTCCATCGCAACCCGATATGTATTATTATTTAGGGTATGCCTATAATAAGCTGAAAAATTTTAAAAAAGCCAAAGAATCATTAGAAACAGGGCTCGATTTTATTGTAGACAACACAAAATTGGAAGCGGCTTTTTATAATCAATTGATAGAATGTTATTCTGGATTGGGCGATGCTAAAAAGAAAGAATACTATACCAACAAGCAATTAGAAGCTCAAAAAACGCAAAAAAAATGACATGAAAAAAAACATAATACTATTTATATCAAGTATAGCTCTATTCAGTTGTAAGCCTAAGCAAATTATAGCAGAAACAGGCGTTATAAAAACAGAAGACACCAAAAATTCTGCGGCAGAAATCATAGAAAAGCATTATCAAAATGATGTTAGCTTTACTACCCTTTATATCAAAGCCAATGCTAAATATGAAGACGAAAAGCAAAGCCAAAATGTAAATGCAGAGATTAAAATAAAAAAAGACGAAAAAATACTGATAAGTGTAAGAATACTTGGAATAACTATGGCAAAAGCACTTATTACACCAAGCACTGTATATTATTATGAAAAAATAAACAATACTTACTTTGAAGGCGATTATGCATTGCTCAGTCAATGGTTAGGAACGCCATTGGATTACAACAAAGTACAAAACCTATTTTTAGGAAAACCACTCAATTCGCTTAATGCGAGTACATTTGTAGCAACAGTTGTTAATAATCTATATCAATTAAAATCGAAAGGCAATAATACGATTGAAGAAGAATATTATTTTGAAGGAGAAAATTATTTATTAAAACAAGAACAAATCGCACAACCATTAGCAAATAGAAACGTACAAATACAATACTCCGATTACCGCAAGGAAAACGGAGTAATACTACCGTCTACAATAGGTGTGGTAGCAAAAAGTAAAAATACCGTTACAATAGATTTAACTTATAAAAATGTAACGGTAAACGAAGATTTAACTTTTCCTTACAATGTTCCAGAAGGTTTTGAAAGAATTTATTTAAAATAATAATTTTATGACTCGATATATATACTTATTACTATTTATAGGTGTTTTTAGTTTTTCTTATGCTCAACAATCTCAAGAAGAATTAGAACAACGCAAAGCAAAATTGCAAGCCGAAATACAAGAAAAAGAACGTATGCTTCAAGACATAAAGTCAAAAGAACTATCGGTTACCAAAGTATTACAGCTTCAAAAAGAAAAAATAGCTTTAAAAGAAAAACTCATACAAATGAGTGAAAAGCAGTCGAAAGTTTTAAAAAACGACATGTATACCAATCAAGTTCAAATAAATCACCTGAACAGCGATTTAACCGATTTGAAAAAAGATTATGCAGAGATGATTGTAAAATCGTACAAAAGCCGTTCTACACAAAGTAGAGCCATGTTCTTGTTGTCATCAGAAAGTTTTACTCAAGCTTACAAACGACTGCAATATATGAAACAATACTCTTCATATAGAAAAATGCAAGCAGATGAAATAAAAGATAAGTCTACCAAACTCATACAATATAACAGCAAATTAGAAGTACAAAAAAAACAAAAACAACAACTTATTAATGAGCAAGAAAAACAGAAGAAAGATTTAGAAAAAGAGAAACAAGAACAAGAAAAAATAGCCAATAGCCTTAAAAAAGACAAAAAAACTGTAGAAGCAGAAATCAAGAAAAAACAACAAGAATCTAAAAAAATTGATGCTCAAATTAATAAATTAATTAAAGAAGCTATTGCTGCAGCCAACAAAAAAGCTGCTGCAGCCAAGGCCAAAGCCAACCCAAAAACAACTACAGCCGAAACCAAAAAAATTACAGAATCAACCAAAATTGTATTAACCCCAGAGGCACAATTGGTTTCAGATAAGTTTAAAGCAAACAAAGGACGTTTACCTTGGCCTGTAGAAAAAGGGACAATTACTTTAGGCTATGGCGATCAGCCACATCCAGTATATAGCAATTTGGTAGTACATAATAGCGGTGTAGATATTGCCACAGAGTCTGGCTCAAACGCTAGAGCTGTTTTTAATGGAGAAGTAACCAAAGTTTTTCAAACATCACCATTAAACAAAGCCGTATGTATACAGCACGGAGATTATTTTACAGTATACATGAATTTAAGTAGTGTGTCTGTAAGTGTAGGCGACAAAGTAACTACAAAACAAACTATAGGTAAAGTACGAAGCAATAGCGATGGAAAAGCCGTATTAAAATTTATGATTTCTCAAAATACAACCTATACAAATCCAAGTAGTTGGTTGGTTAAATAATGAAATATTCAGTAGAAAAAAAGACTAGCTTGAAAGCATCAAGCTAGTCTTTTTCTGTACATAAAAACTCAATATCTTCTAGAAGTTGGCTTATGTTTTTAACACCTTCTTCTGTAGGGCCGTTTAAGTTTGTGCCGTCATAATAGCCGCGTATGCGTTTTTTACGATCTACTAACACAAAATTTTCGGTATGCACCATGTCGTATAATTCTTCAGGCTTGCCTGTTTTTACCACCAAAAAAGAAGTTCGAGCTAAATAATAAATATCTTTTTTGTTGCCAGTAAGCAAGTTCCATTTGCTATCTATAACGCCTTTTTGTACAGCATATTTCTTTAATACAGATACACTATCAATATCTGGGGTTACAGAAAATGAAACCAATTTTACATGAGGATTATTTTTGATTTTGTTTTGCAACCATACCATATTATTGGTCATTCTTGGACATATTGTTTTGCAAGTTGTAAAAAAGAAATCGGCTACATAAATTTTATCTTCATACTCTTTTTGAGTAATTATTTTTCCGTTTTGATTTTTAAAGGCAAAATCGGCAATAGTATGGTTTAAAGCAATATGCTGAATGGTTGTATCTACCAATTCTGGATTTATATCACTTGGATTGTAAACAGGCAAAGATTTTCTTGGTTTTAAAACCATATAAAAAGCACTCAGTGTGATGATAGAAAAAACACCAAAAAACACCAAAAGTTTACGGTTTCTTTTAAAAAGAGAAGACATACAAAATAATTTTATCAAAAGTACAAAACTTTTATGTTTTCAAAATATGTAACGAAAATCATATTATGGAGACCTATACAGATAAGCAAACAATTTTGATGGTAATTTATTAGAAACCAAAAAAATATGTAGGTTTGTATTAACTAAAAAAAATATTTTATGAATAAACCAAAAACTATAAAATCAATAGCGTTACTTGCGCTTTTAGTAGGTTCTAGTGTTGTTTCTGCTCAAAATAATTCGCGCGGTATCAACTTAGACCTTATGGATAAATCGGTAAGACCAAATGACGATTTTTTTAGATTTGTAAATGGAACTTGGCTTAAAAATACACCAATTCCTGCAGATAAAACACGTTGGGGAAGTTTTGATGAACTTCGATTAAAAACAGATAAAGATGCTTTGGCAATATTAAAAGAAGCGAGCCAAAACCCAAATTACAAATCCAATACAGATCAAGGAAAAGCGATAAATGTTTACAAAACATTTATGGATACTATTACCCGAAACAAACTCGGGGTTACACCTTTAAAACCGTTGGTGAAACAAATCAATGCCATTAAAAATGTTTCAGATTTACAAAAACTTCTTATTAAAGCAGAGAGTAGTACAGGAGTCGGCTTTTTGGGTATAGGCGTAAGTGCAGATCAAAAAGACAGTAACAAAAATGTAGCCTATTTATACCCAGGAGGCTTAGGTTTACCCGATAGAGACTACTATGTTTCTGAAGATAAAGATTCTAAAGAAAAAAGAGAAAAATATGTAGCTCATGTAGCCAAAATGCTTCAATATTTAGATATAAAAGGAGAAAAAGCTACACAAATGGCACAAAACATATTGGCTTTTGAAACCCAACTTTCAACACCTAGATTTACTCGTGTAGAACTTCGCGACGATAGATTGCAATACAATCCAATGTCTATAGAAGAACTACAAAAACTAATGCCTCAACTAAACTGGAAAAATTATTTACAAGCAATTGGGCTTGGAGAAATTAAAAGCATTGTAGTTACACAACCAAAATATTTTACAGCACTAAATACTATTTTAGAAAAAGGTAATGTTTCAGACTGGAAAGCCTACATGCTTTGGACTGCTTTAAGAAATTCTGCGGGCAGATTGTCTACACAAATAGGCGAAGCCAACTTTGCTTTTTATGGCAAGACGCTCACAGGAGCTATTAAACAACGTCCTATAGAAGAGCGCGCACTACAAACAGTAAATGGATCAGTAGGCGAAGCTTTGGGTAAATTGTATGTAGAGAAAAAATTTCCTGCAGAAGCAAAATTAAAAGCAGAAATGATGATAAAAAACATCATTAAAGCGTATCAAAATAGAATCCAGAATTTAACATGGATGTCTAACGAAACCAAAATTAAAGCGGTTGAAAAATTGAATAAAATTACCATAAAAATAGGTTATCCAGATAAATGGAAAGATTATTCAGCATTAACTATATTGAGCCCAGAAGAAGGAGGGAATTACTTTGATAATATGGAGCGTTTAAATAAATGGGGATTTGAGAAAAATGTAGCCGATATTAACAAACCTGTTGATAAAACCCAATGGGGAATGTCTCCGCAAACGGTAAATGCCTATTACAATCCATCGTACAACGAAATTGTATTTCCTGCAGCTATACTGCAAGCGCCTTTTTACGATTATCAAGCAGATGAAGCCGTAAACTATGGAGGAATAGGTGCTGTAATAGGTCATGAAATTTCTCACGGTTTTGACGATGCAGGGGCTAGATACGATGCTCAAGGAAACTTGGTCGATTGGTGGACAGAAGAAGATTTAAAACAATTTACAGCGTTGGGTAAAGCCTTAGCTAGTCAATATAGCGCTTTAGAACCACTACCAGGGGTGCATGTAGACGGCGAATTTACACTAGGAGAAAACATAGGTGATTTAGGAGGTATTAATGCTGCTTATGATGGTTTACAATTGTTTTTAAAAGAAAAAGGAAACCCAGGTCTTATAGATGGTTATACTCCAGAACAACGCTTGTTTATATCATGGGCTACAATTTGGAGAGGTAAAATTAGAGACGAAGCTTTAAAAAATCAAGTTAAAACAGATCCACACTCACCAGCACAATATAGAGCTTATGTTCCGTTGATTAATTTAGATACGTTTCATGAAGCATTTCAAATTAAACCAGGTGATGGTATGTATGTTGCTCCAGAAAAACGAGTAAAAATTTGGTAAACTAATTTCTCACATTTTAAAAAAGCGTTGTACATAATAGTATCAACGCTTTTTTGTAAAAAAACTTTTTATTAGTTGGCTACATTCTTCTTCCATAACTCCAAAAATCACTTCTGTTTTTGGGTGTAATTGAGTACCCATTACACGGTAGCCTCTATGATGGTCTTGAGCACCGATAATTATTTTGGATATTTGACTCCAATACAAAGCTCCTGCACACATTTGACAAGGCTCTAAGGTGACATAAAGCGTACAGTCTTTTAGATATTTTCCGCCTAAATAATTAGCAGCGGCTGTAATGCTTTGCATTTCAGCATGCGCTGTTACATCGTGTAATAATTCTGTAAGATTATGACTTCGTGCAATTATTTGGTTATTTACTACAACAATTGCCCCTACGGGTATTTCATCTTTACTAAAAGCTGTCTCGGCTTCTAGTAAAGCTTTTTTCATAAAGTATTCGTGAGTAAAAGGTTGCATTGTCATGGTAGTAAAATATGTAGTAAAAAAACAAATAAATAACAAAAATAGATAAACTAGGACTTTATATCAAACTTTGTAAAACACTTTATATTTTTGTAAGAAAAATATATTTAGAGATTATAATATTGTATAAACTTTTAATTTGTGTCGCAGTAATGTGTTGCAAAAGTTAGTGCATATATCTGCTTTTCAAAACTCACTGCTTTCGAAAGAATTCTTACGTTTGATTTCTACTTATAAAACTATATCATTTTTCTAAACATCCATTCTTATAATTTCAAGTAACTTAATGAATTGCTTTTCGTTTACAATTGCTATGCTAAAAGATTGTGCTAGAGTAGGAAATTTTAAAATTTCCAAATCATAAAAAAACCACATCTTAACGGTGTGGTTTTTGGTATTATTTTCTTTGTGGGCACGAGCAAGATGCTCGCGCTAGCGGGGGGGATTCGCGAGGGAGCGGGGGTATCGAGGGCTAATAAGAAGGTATTTTAATTATATTTAAAATTCTATATAATTTATTTTCGGGCAATTCTTTATCAATAACAATTAAGCCTTTATTATAAAATAGATAAACTTTTTTATAGTTATTTAATAACTCACTATCCCTCGATGTAAGTTCGCCTTTACATAGATCGCCATATAATTGAGTGTAATAAATCTTTATTTTTCCTTTGCTCTTGCGCTTATTAGCTATATTTAATTTAATCGTTGCAAGTCGTCGCTTCTTTTGTAAGGCTTCTTTCAAAACGGATTTTCTATACTTTATTATAGAATCATTATCAAAAGTGTTTCCAGTATTTAAAAACACTTTTGATTCGTTTTTACAAGTAATTACTTGATATTCTGAAATAGCATCATATAGTATTGGATATTCTGCATCGATTGGGTTATTTAAAGAGTCTAATTCAACTATATAAACCTCTAATTTTTTGTTTTCAATTTCTCTATTAAATTCTGATTCTTTAGTTATTAAAAGATATCTATTTTGAGAATTTGCATTAAAAAACAATAAAGCTATTAAAATATATATGAGTTTTTCCACTTATCAATTACCTTTATATGAGTTTTGTATAATAGAATCAATTTCACTTGAAATCAGAGGTTCTGGAGGAGAATTTAATATTCCTCCAGCTAGCGCGAGCATCTTGCTCGAGCCTAGTATCTAATTCAAATCAATTTCTAAAACAGTTTGATCATCATTGCCATAGTTTCTTGCGCTACAATATTTCCAGTCAATAGAATCTGTTACAAAGCCAGATTCTAATGGATTATTATGAATGTAATTCAACTTTTGTTCAAATACTTTCAATGACCAAATTTCGATAGGATTGTTATTTTGTTGCCAAAATTGTCGGTGTTTTACATTGCTATTTTTTTTGCCAGCTTTATCAAACATCCAAAGCAGCCATTCTTTCCTGCTTTCTTGAGGATTTTCTTGAATCATTTTCAACATTTTTCTTGAGGTAAATCCTTTAAAATCTCTAATTAACCCTGATGGATCACCATATGTTGAACGAAAAATTAAATGAATATGACTTGGCATTATACAATATCCATAAATTTCCATTCCTTTATTTTTTCTGCAAAAGTTTAAAGATTCTATAATTGTATCAAAATAATCAACTCGTGTAAAAACATCAATCCAATAAACGGTTGCAAATGAAATAAAATATGCTCCTTCCTTTTCTCCAAATTTATATTTTCTACTCACGGTTTCTTTTTATAAAAATAAAAAATTAAACGGTAACACAATAAATTATAGTTTAATTTTTTTCTAACAAATTGTGGGCACGAGCAAGATGCTCGCGCTAGCGGGGGACATTGTCTATTACTGATTTCGGTTTTCTTTATTCCTAATAAAAAAAGACATTCCAATCATTAAAATAATTATTAAAATAATTGAAGAATAGACCTTAGCTCTATGATTTTCAATAAAAAAAAGTAAATCTATGAAATTAAAAAAATAATAAAGCAAAAGAGATATACACAATATAACTAAAGTCTTAATGAAACTATTTGTGTTTTTGTAAAACATGTATGTTCCTATAAATAAATGTAAAAACACAGGTATAATGTTTATGTAAAAAAGTTTCATTGCTAATTCCCCATAATCTATATTTTTCTGTTTCGATAAATAATAAAAACTATCATCTGTCAATAAAAAAAATAGTATAATTAATAATTTTATTAAGCTTAAGCTTAAAAAGCCAAAAATTGAATTAAGTATTAATTTTATATTGTTTTTCATATTTACATTATTTTTTCGGGTCTTCCCCTAATGGTTTGTCTAATGCTTTTTTTAATCTATCCCAAATTTCTTTATACGTTTCAATATTTGTTTTTGATCTCTCAAAAGCATAATCCTGCATTTCTTTTGATGATTCAGAAAGCGTTGTTTTACTTGAATTTTTACTGATTAAAGTGTTAGGATGACTAATGACAAAGTCACCGTCTTCATTTTTAGAAACTTTATATGTGGTGGAAGAGTCAACAGTTGTTACTGATACAATATTAGAAACTCTTCCTTCATCTGTTATAGTAACTGTTTCTGTCTTCTCACTTTTATTGTAAACATAACTCGATGCATTAGCTGCTGAAGAAACTTTTTCTCCTTTCGAATTATAAAATGTACCTGAAATATTAGTTGTTACAACTGAAGCTGAGTTACTAATGTCTCCAGGATCAACTGTTTTTGCCATGTAACTAAGAAAATCTCCCAAAGGTCTATTATTAGATGTTGAACTACCAATTATTAATGTACCTGAGATATTTCCTGTTTGTGTTAAAATTCTTTCGCTTTTTCCGCCAAAAAAACTTGAAGACATTTTCATATAAGTAACTTGTCCAATTTGACTCAATGTTCTATTATCATTTGGATATGATGGAGGTGTGCCTGCTAACATCCCATCAGGGTCAACAAAGAAAACAGGATTGTCAAGAGCATATGTATAAGGATTAAATCTTCTGCTTTTCTCCGCTAGTGGGTCAATATTCATCCACCTACCAATTGCAGGGTCATAGTTTCTTGCGCCATAGTCGTAAACATTTAAAGAGAGTTCATCTTGAAGTTCTTTGCCGTTATATTTATACTTGTACGTTACTGAAGAAGAACTTTTCCCTGCCCCTATATAGTAACCAAAACTTCCTCTATTACCAGAAATAAAAACAGATTCTTCTACATTATACTTTTCGTGTTTCATACCAAAAGGATAGTAGTTGTTC